>NZ_JAMWYX010000015.1 GCF_024305245.1 Erythrobacter sp. | reverse complement strand
TAATAAGACGTTTAGGCCGTTAACTTTTCGAAGTGAGTCTTTCGAGTCACACCTCGGCGGGTCGCAAAGGGCAGGGGCGGCGGGCCTTCATACCTGCTCTGCGCCGCCGGAAAAACTCCTAACGCAGCCCTGCCAGCTTCTTCGCCCTGCGCCGCTCGGCGCTCGATCCCAGCCCGATCGCCTCGCGATATTTCGCCACGGTGCGCCGGGCGAGGTCGAAGCCCTCGTGTCGGAGCATTTCGGCCAATTGCTGGTCCGACAGGATGTTTTTCACGGTCTCGGCATCGATCAGGGCCTTGATTCGCGCCTTGATCGCCGCGGATGATGCGCCTTCTCCGTCGGCCGACCCTACCCCGCTGGTGAAGAAATATTTCAGCTCGAACGTCCCGCGCGCGCAGGCGAGATATTTGTTGCTGGTCACCCGGCTCACCGTGCTTTCGTGCATTTCGATCTGCTCGGCCACTTCGCGCAAGGTCAGCGGGCGCAGTTCGGCCACACCGCGGCGGAAGAACCCGTCCTGCCGCTTCACGATTTCCGCAGCGGTCTTGAGGATGGTCTTCTGGCGTTGATCCAGCGCGCGAATCAGCCAATGCGCATCGGCCAGCTTCTCCTTGAGCCAGCCTTGTGACGATTTGTCCGCCGCACCCGTGGTGAGTTCGAGGAAATAGCCGCGATTCACGATCAGCTTGGGCAGGGTTTCCTCATTAAGCGCGATGTCCCAGCCGCCGGCTGCGTTGGCGGTGATCAGGATATCGGGCACCACGGTGCTGGTGGCCGACGGCGCGAAGGCGAGGCCGGGCTTGGGGTCGTAACTGCGCAATTCGCGCAGCATGTCGGCGAAATCCTCGTCATCCACCCGGCACAGGCGCTTCAGCCGCTCCACCTCGCCGCGCGCCACCAGTTCGAGGTTGGCGATCAGCGCCGCCATGCACGGATCGTATCGATCCGCCTCGCGCGCCTGAATCGCGATGCATTCCGCCAGACTGCGCGCGCCGACGCCGCTGGGGTCGAGCGTTTGCACCACGGCCAGCGCGTCTTCGGCTTCGAACAGATCGACGCCGAGATCGCTGGCGACCTCGTCGATCGGGGCGGCGAGGTAGCCCGCATCGTCGAGCAATCCGATAATGTGGCGCGCGATAAAGGCGCTGCGCGGGCCGGATGCGGCAGCGCCGATCTGGGATTCGAGATGTTCTGCCAGCGTCACTTCGGCGGCGCGCAGCTGCTCCCAATCGGGCATATCGCTGAAATCGGTGCCGTTTGATGCGGCCGCGCCCCATTCGGCATCCCGGCTGTTGCTGCCCGCGCCGTCACCGTCGCCGGTGTCCCAGTCGCGGTCGACCGAGGCGAGATCGAGCGGCGCATCGCCCTCACCGCCGCCCAGCGCCATTAATTGATCCGCGGGCGCATCTTCAGGCAGGACAACCGCGATCTCGCCGCGTTCCGGCTCGGCGCCGTCGGCTGGCCCGCCGGTGTCGAGCAGCGGGTTGGCCTCGAGCGCTTCGGCGATGAAGCTTTCGATTTCGAGGTTGGAGGCCGCCAGCAGCTTGATCGCCTGCTGCAACTGCGGCGTCATCACCAGAGATTGCGATTGCCGTAGGTCGAGGCGGGGGCCGAGAGCCATCAATCAGGCCCTAAACGGGGAAGGGGGTCGCCCCCTCCATCACAGCGTGAAGCTCTCGCCGAGATACAACCGCCGCACGTTTTCGTCCGCCACCAGCTCCTGCGGCGAACCGGCGAACAGCACCTGTCCGCCATAGATGATGCAGGCGCGGTCGACGATGTCTAGCGTTTCGCGAACATTGTGGTCGGTGATCAGCACCCCGATGCCGCGCGCCTTCAGATCGCGCACCAACTCGCGGATGTCGCTGATCGACAGCGGATCGATCCCCGCAAACGGTTCATCCAGCAGCATGATCGAAGGCTTGGCCGCCAGCGCGCGGGCGATCTCGCAGCGCCGCCGTTCCCCGCCCGACAGCGCCATCGCCGGGCTTTCGCGCAGGCGCGCAAGGCCGAATTCGTCGAGCAGCCGTTCCAGTTCGGCGGCGCGGGTGGTGCGATCCGGCTCGACCAGTTCGAGCACGCTGTTGATGTTCTGCTCCACGGTCATGCCGCGAAAGATGCTGGTTTCCTGCGGCAGATAGCCCAGGCCCAGGATCGCGCGGCGATACATCGGCAGCTTGGTCACATCCTCGCCATCCATCAGGATGCGGCCCGAATCCGGTTTGACCAGACCCATGATCGAATAGAAGCAGGTGGTCTTGCCCGCGCCATTGGGGCCGAGCAGGCCGAGCACTTCGCCCTTCGCCACGGTCAGCGAAATATCGGTCAGCACCGCGCGCTTGTCATAGCTCTTGGCGATCGAGATCACCTCCAGCCCGCTGCCTGTCGGGTGGCTTGCCGGGGCGGTGTCGGCCACCGCGTCGGGGGAAAGGGAGTCGTTCATCTCAGCGGTCTTTAGCAGCCTTGAGGGTTCAGAAAAGACCCGCAACGCGTTTGGCAGGTTTTTTGCTTTGTCACGGTGCCGACCGGTTGCCGGAGAAAGCGCGCGCGCAAACTAGCTGCGAATTCCGATGCTTGCCATGCGGATCATGCGCATAACGCAACAAAATGACGATTTTTTTCGCCTTATTGCAACCTTCGGCGCGCTTTGCGATACTGCCGCTATTGCATCACACCGTTGGGGATCGGCAAAAGATGGGCAAAGCAACCGAACAGCGACAGGGCATGGCCTCCGCCGGAACGCGCGCGCGCGACTGGCGCAAGGCGATGAGCGATCATGTCGCCTACGGCCTGCTGGTCTATACCGGCCTGCAGATTTTCGTGACGGTCAAGGCGCTGAGCGAGGGCACCTCCAGCCTGCTGCCCTATCTTGCGCTGATCGTTCTGGTGGCGGGCATCATCCCGGCGCTGCGCTGGTTCGAGGGTCGCTGGATCGGCCTGAACGACGATGAGGCTGCAGACGAAGCCTATGCCGCCGCCTTCCGCCGCGATGTGGCGGGATTGTGGACGCTGGCAATCGGGCTACCCTTCGCACTGGCGCTGGCGTTCAAGGGTTTGCTGAGCATTTTTTGATTGCAAGCGGCCCTGCGGTCCCTGGTGCGATTGGGATCAGCTCTCAACTTTTAGCATTGCTGCGATCTTCGGTCGCGCCAGCGACCGTGAGGGCACGCGCCCGAGCCGCAGGTGCCCCGTTGCGCAGCAACGGGAATAGCGCCGAGGATGCGCGCACGGAGGTGCGCGCTACTTCGAAGAAGCGTAACGCTCGATCGAATCGATCACGATCTGACGCGCTTCGGCGGCGTCGCCCCACTTGCCCACGCGCACCCACTTTTCGGTTTCCAGATCCTTGTAGTGCGTGAAGAAGTGCTCGATCTGCTGGAAGATAATCGAGGGCAGATCGCTCGTTTCGACCACGTCGGCGTAGTACGGGAAGGTCTCTTTCACCGGCACGCAGATCAGCTTTTCATCTCCGCCCTGTTCGTCTTCCAGATTGAGCACGCCGATCGGACGGGCGCGCACCACGCAGCCCGGGATGAAGGGCGAACGCGCGATCACCAGCGCATCGAGCGGATCGCCATCGGGGCTGAGGGTGTGCGGCACGAAGCCGTAATTGGCGGGATAGCGCATCGGCGTGTGCAGGATACGATCGACGAACAGCGCGCCGCTATCCTTGTCGAATTCGTACTTTACCGGCTCGCCGCCGGTCGGCACTTCGATGATGACGTTGAGATCTTCGGGTGGGTTTACGCCAGTCGGGATCTTGTCGATGCGCATGATGGTCTCTTCTGTTGGGGCCGCGCGTGTTCGCTGTCGGCGGAGAGGATGAAACTTGCTACGCCCCTTAATGCGCCGCGCAGGATTGCGAAAGACCCTGTGTAAGCCTAATCGCGCGCCATATGAGCAAGAAAACCCCGCAAGCTATTCGTGGCACCCAGGACATTTTCGGAAGCGACGCCGAGGCGTTCGCTTTTGTGGTCGAGACGTTCGAACGCGTGCGGCGGCTGTACCGCTTCCGCCGTGTGGAAATGCCGGTGTTCGAAAAGACCGAGGTGTTCGCGCGCTCGCTGGGCGAGACGACCGATGTGGTGTCAAAAGAGATGTATTCCTTCGACGATCGCGGTGGTGAGAGCCTGACCCTTCGGCCCGAATTCACCGCCGGGATTGCGCGCGCCTTCCTTACCAACGGCTGGCAGCAATATGCGCCGCTGAAGGTGGCGACCCACGGCCCGCTGTTCCGGTACGAGCGCCCGCAAAAGGGCCGCTACCGCCAGTTCCACCAGATCGACGCCGAAGTGATCGGCGCGGGCGAGCCGCAGGCGGATGTGGAGCTGCTGGCGATGGCGGATCAGCTCTTGAAGGAGTTGGGCATCGCGGACGTGACGCTGCACCTCAACACCTTGGGCGATGTGGAGAGCCGGGACGCGTGGCGGGCGGCTTTGATCGATTACTTCCGCGCGGTGAAGGATCAGCTGTCTAAGGACTCGCAGGATCGGCTGGAGAAGAACCCGCTGCGGATTCTGGATTCCAAGGATCCGCGCGACAAGCCGTTCCTCGCCGATGCGCTCAAGATCGACGCGTTTTTGTCTGACGAGGCGCGGGCGTTTTTCGCCGCTGTCACCAGCGGTCTGGATGCGGCGGGGGTGAAGTGGGTGCGCGCGGAAAGCCTTGTGCGCGGGCTCGACTACTATCGCCACACGGCGTTCGAATTCATCCCCGACGAGGGCAGTGCTTCGGCTGCGGCCTTGGGGAGCCAGAGCACGGTGCTGGGCGGCGGGCGTTATGATGGGCTGATGGAAAGCCTCGGCGGCGCGGCTACGCCTGCGGTGGGCTGGGCTGCGGGGATTGAGCGGCTGGCGATGCTGGTGGGGGCGCGGGAGGAGGCTAAGGCTGATGCTGTGATCGTGGTCGAGAACGATGAGCGTCTGGATGATGCTATTTCGTTGCTCGGCAAGCTTCGCTCATGTGGTTTCTCGGCTGAAATGATTGCCAGCGGCTCGCCCCGCAAGCGGTTCGACAAAGCCAAGAAGATCCCGGCGCACGCCCTTGTGTCCTTCGTAGTGACTGACGAAGGCTCTCCTATGCGCATTATGGGCGATGGCGGCGAATGCCACACAGCGGTCGAGAGCTTTATTCTGACTGGCCGTTAGCCTCCCTCGTCACCCTGAACTCGTTTCAGGGTCCATCGCGCCGCATTTACCGCGGCCCGCAACGGCAAAATGGATGCTGAAACAAGTTCAGCATGACGAGTGAGAGAAGATCGAAATGCAAATCCCCCCTGAACGCCTTGACCAGATCGCGCACCGCTTTGCGGAGCTGGAAGCGCGCATGGCTTCGGGCACTCTCGAGGGCGAGGCCTTTGTGCGCGCCTCCCGCGACTATGCCGAGCTTGAACCCGTCGCCAAGATTGCAGCGGAAGTGAAATCGGCGCGGGAGGAAATGGCGGGGCTTTCCGAAATGCTCGCTGACCCCGAAATGAAAGCCATGGCCGAGGAGGAACTCGGCGAAATCAAGGCCACGCTGCCCGATCTCGAACGCCGCCTCGCCATCGCGCTGCTGCCGCGCGACTCTGCCGACGCAAAGCCCGCGATGCTCGAAATCCGCGCCGGGACGGGGGGCGATGAAGCCGCGCTGTTCGCCGCCGACCTGTATCGGATGTACGAGAAATACGCCGCCGAACAGGGCTGGAAGGTCGAAGCGGTCAGCATCAACGCCTCCGACATCGGCGGCTTCAAGGAAGTGATCGCCAACGTCACCGGCACCGGCGTCTTCGCCAAGCTGAAGTTCGAAAGCGGCGTCCACCGGGTCCAGCGCGTCCCCGTCACCGAAAGCGGCGGGCGCATCCACACCAGCGCGGCGACCGTGGCGGTGCTGCCGGAGCCGGACGACGTGGATGTTTCGATCGAGGAAAAAGACCTCAAGATCGATGTTTACCGCGCGTCCGGCGCGGGCGGGCAGCACGTCAACACCACTGACAGCGCCGTGCGCATCACTCACCTGCCGACCAATACCGTCGTCACGTGTCAGGATGGCCGCAGCCAGCACAAGAACAAGGAAAAGGCGATGCAGGTGCTGCGCACGCGGCTGTATGATGCCCAGCGCGAGGCCACGCAGGGCGCCGAGGCCGAGGCGCGTAAGGCGATGGTCGGCAGCGGCGACCGTTCCGAACGCATCCGCACCTACAACTTCCCCCAAGGCCGCGTCACCGATCACCGCATCGGGCTGACCCTGCACAAGCTCGAAGAAGTGCTCGCCGGGCCGGGGCTGGCCGAACTGGTAGACGCGCTGATTGCCGAAGACGAGGGCAAGCGGTTGGCGGCGCTGGCTGAGTGACCGAGGGCGGAATGACCGTCGCCGAAGCCATCCGCGCCGCCGTAACGCGCCTCGCCGAAACCAGCGATACCGCGCGGCTCGATGCCGAACTGCTGATGGCGCACGCGCTGGGGGTGAGCCGGTCGGACATGCTGCTGCGGGCGATGCGCGAATCGGTGCCAGAAACCTTTGCCGCGCTGGTCGCGCGCCGCGAGCGCCACGAGCCGGTCGCCTACATCACCGGAACCGCCGAGTTCTACGGCCTCACCCTTGCCGTCACGCCTGCCACGCTGATCCCGCGCGGGGACAGCGAGACGCTGATCGAGGTGGCGCGCGAGGCTTTCGCCAACCGCCCCGCTCCGCGACGCATCCTCGATCTCGGCACCGGATCGGGGGCGTTACTGCTGGCGGCGATGTCGATCTGGCAGTCCGCCGAGGGAGTGGGTCTCGATCAATCAGCCGCGGCGCTGGTCGTGGCGATTGGCAATGCGCAAACACACGCCAATACGGCGATCGGGGTCATGGGAAATCGAGAGGCCGACCTTCCCATGCCTCGGCTTGATCGCGGGATGGCCCGATTTATCCAGCGCGACTGGCGCAAGCGCGGCTGGGCCGAGGATCTCGGCACCTTCGACCTCATCCTGTGCAACCCGCCTTACGTCGAGGCCGAGGCCGTGCTCGAGCCGCAGGTGCGCGACCACGAACCCGCCACTGCGCTGTTCGCCGGGCCGGAGGGGCTTGACGACTACCGCGTGCTGATCCCGCAGCTTGGCAAGCTGCTTGTGCCCGGCGGAGTCGCAGTGTTCGAGATCGGCGCGGGTCAGGCCGACGCGGTCAGCGCCATTGCCTCCGCCGCCGGTTTCACGCCCGAATTGCGTCATGATCTTGCCGGGCGACCGCGCGTTTTGACACTTCGTTGAAGGAAAAACCGCGTGGGGCTTGGCAAAGCGCTTATCCATCGCTACTTCGATCTCAGGACAGACGAATTGCGAAGGGCGCAAATCGCTGAGCCAAGCTCCACTTTTCGCTTGAAACGGCCGTCTGGGCACGTCCCCGGTCATGTCAGCGCGGAGCGCGCTTCACGCGTTGGCACGGCCGGACCGGCAATGCCAAAACGGTGAGGTGCAAGGACAAGGGGTCTGTTGGCCGCGCGTGCATTCGTATTTCGCACCGGGCCGCTGATTAAGGAACAATTTCCTTGAATAACAATCGCAATAACCGTCGCCGCGGGCGCGGGAACCGTCCGCAGGGCGGCAATGGCAACCAGCTTAACCGGATCGACAGCCGGGCGCGCGGCAATGCCCCCCAGATGCTCGAAAAGTACAAGAAGCTTGCGCAGGACGCCCATCACAATGGTGACCGCGTGCAGATGGAACAATATCTGCAGTTCGCCGATCACTATTTCCGCGTGATCGCCGACAACAAGGTGCGTCAGGACGAAACGCGCGGGCCGCGCCGCAATGACGACCGGGATCAGGCCGAAGAATACGGCGACGATGATCTCGATTTCGACCGCGGCCGCCGCAACGAGCAATCGTCGCGCACCCGCTACGAACAGCAGGATAATGATTCGCGCGGCGATCAGGCCGAAGGCGAGCAGGGGCAGGAGGGCGAATCCTCCGCGTCCGACGACCGGGGCAACGACCGCAGCGATGATCGCGGCGGGCAGCCGCAGCGCCAGCAGAGCGCCCGCCGTCAGCCGCGCAAAGCCCGTGAGGACAATCGCGGCGAACGCCCCGAACGTGCTCCCCGCGCAGAACGCAGCGAACGGGCCGAGCGTCCGGAACGCAGCGAGGCTCCGCGCACCGAAAAGCGCGCCGAGAAAGCGGCTGACAAGCCCGACGCCAAGCCCGCGCCGCGCGCTCGCAAACCGCGCAAACCTGCCGATGATAGCCGCGCCAACGAACAGGGCGGCATCGACAGCTCGATCCTGCCGCCTTCGATTCGCAGCGACGATTCGGACAGCAAGGCCGGCAATGGCTCCGGCGACAGCGACGGCACGCTCGAGGCGGTCGGCTGATTGATTGCTGGCACGGCGTAATCCCGTGACGCTTTCCGCAAGGCTGGGCGCTTGGTTCGACCCGATCTTGGCGCTGATGCAACGCCGACCGGCGCTGTCGGCGATTGCGTTGGGGCTGATTGCCGCCTGCGCCTATCCGCCGCTGCATCTGTGGCCGCTGGGCCTGGTCGCGCTGGCGGGGTTCGTGTGGCTGATCCACACCGCGCCCGATTGGCGTGGCGCGCTGTGGCGCGGATGGTGGTTTGGCTGGGCGCATCTGACGCTCGCGAATAACTGGATCGCCACCGCCTTCACCCATCAGGCCAAGATGCCCGAGGTGCTGGGCTGGGCGGCGGTGCCGCTTTTGTGCGTCTATTTGGCAATCTATCCCGCACTTGCGGCGCTGGCTTCGCACCTGTTGGCGCGGCGTGCACCATCGTGGGCGTTCGGACTGGTGCTGGCCGGGACGTGGACGCTCACCGAATGGGCGCGCGGGACGTTTTTCACCGGCTATCCGTGGCCGCCGCTGGGGCTGATGCTGCTGGGCGGATGGGAGACGCAGGGGCTGGCGCGCTATCTGCCTTTCTTCGGTACCTATGCGCTGTCCGGTCTCACCGTGTTTCTTGCTGCGGGCCTCGCCTTCGGACTTGCCGAACGGCGCTACGCGGCGACCGGCGGTTTCGCGGCCCTGATTGCGGCGGGGATGCTGTTTCCGGCAAGCGCTCCGCGCCCGAACAGCGACATCCGCTACACTCTCGTCCAGCCTTACCTCCCGCAGAGCGAGATCAACGATCCCGCCAAATTCGACGAGCAGTTCGCCCGGCTGACCGCCTTGAGCGCGGGCGCGCGCGACCAGTCGCGGATCGTGCTGTGGCCCGAGAGCGCGGTTCCCGACTACCTTGAGGAAGGCTATCCCGAACGCTTCTATCTGCAGATGACCGCCGGCGGCGATCCCGTGGTTGCCCGGCGGCGCATCGGCACGGTGATCGGCCCGCAATCGACGCTGCTGACCGGCGTGGTCAATCTCGACATTGCTCCGCTGGCGCACGGTACTCTGGGCGCGGTCAGCGCGCGCAATTCGGTGATGGCGATCGATGGTGCGGGTCAAATCAAGGCGCAATATGCCAAGGCGCATCTGGTGCCTTACGGCGAATATCTGCCAATGCGCCCGCTGCTGGAACCGCTCGGCATTTCGCGGCTGGTGGCGGGCAGCATCGATTACCTGCCGGGGCCGGGGCCGGGCACGCTCGATCTGGGTGAACACGGCAAGGCGGGCATCCAGATCTGCTACGAAATCGTGTTTTCCGGCGAAGTGGTCGATGATGCAAACCGCCCGGATTATGTCTTCAATCCCTCCAACGATGGCTGGTTCGGCCATTGGGGCCCGCCGCAGCATCTGGCGCAGGCGCGGATGCGGGCGATCGAGGAAGGGCTGCCGGTGCTGCGTTCGACCACCACCGGGATCAGCGCGGTAATTGATGCGAACGGGATCGTGCGCGGCGCTATCGCGCGGGGCAAGGCCGACGCGCTCGAAGGCTTCGTGCCCGCAGCCAAGCCGCCGACGCTGTTCGCGCGGGCGGGCCACTGGCTGACGCTGGCATGGGCCGCGCTGCTGATCGCGCTGGGACTGGCCCTGCCAAGAGCGCTTGCGCTGGCCCGCGCGCGCAGCTAGGGCGGTTCGGCACGAAGCCGGACATAAAGGTTTCCTTATATCTGCATAAGGTGCCGCGTCCGGCGGATAACCGATCATCACAGCCCCTGGGGGACTCATGCGCACCGAATACCTCTTCACCTCCGAAAGCGTCTCCGAAGGCCATCCCGACAAGGTATCCGACCAGATTTCCGACGCGATCGTCGATCTGTTCCTGTCGAAGGACGCCGAAGCGCGCATCGCCTGCGAAACGCTGACCACGACGCAATTGGTCGTGCTGGCCGGCGAAATCCGCTGCAAGGGCGTGTTCGAGAACGGCGAATGGGCGCCGGGCGCCGAGGAAGAGATCGAAGCGACGGTACGCGAAACCGTGAAGCGGATCGGATACGAACAGGACGGCTTCCACTGGGAAACCTTCCGCTTCGAAAACAACCTGCACGGCCAGTCTGCGCACATCGCACAGGGCGTGGACGCGGGCGACAACAAGGATGAAGGCGCAGGCGATCAGGGTATCATGTTCGGTTACGCGACCGACGAAACCCCCGATCTGATGCCCGCGACGCTGTATTACAGCCACAAGATCCTGCAGCGCATGGCGGCCGATCGCCACTCGGGCGTAGCCCCGTTCCTCGAACCCGATGCCAAGAGCCAGGTGACGCTGCGGTATGAAGAATCGCTCCCCGTCGCAGCGACCGCTGTGGTAGTTTCGACCCAGCACAAGCGAGGCTATTGCCTCACCGGCGAGCACGCCGATCCGGCCAAGTACCGCGAGCTGGAAACCTATGTGAAGCGCATCATTTCGGAGGTGATCCCCCCGGTGCTGCTGCGCGGGACGAAGTATTACATCAACCCGACCGGTGAATTCGAAATCGGCGGGCCGGACGGCGACGCGGGCCTGACCGGGCGCAAGATCATCGTCGATACCTATGGCGGTGCGGCTCCGCATGGCGGCGGTGCGTTCAGCGGCAAGGATCCCACCAAAGTCGACCGTTCGGCCGCCTACATCACCCGCTATCTGGCGAAGAACGTCGTGGCCGCCGGCCTTGCGACGCGCTGCACGATCCAGATCGCCTATGCCATCGGCGTGTCCGAGCCGCTGTCGCTGTATGTCGACACGCATGAAACCGGCACGGTTGGTGACGACACAATCGAACAGGCGCTGCTCGGCATCGCCAAGCTGGGCGGGCTGACCCCGCGCAGCATCCGCACGCATCTCGGCCTCAACAAGCCGATCTACCAGAAGACCGCCGCCTACGGCCATTTCGGCCGTCAGCCGGATGGTGATTTCTTCCCGTGGGAACGGCTCGATCTGGTCGATGATCTGAAGGCTGCGCTGGGCTGACATCCGGGCTAGGGCGTCAGCGATGGTGACGCCCGCCACCCCCTTATCCGGACAGCGGATCCTCGCGCTCGATGCGCTGCGCGGGATCGCGGTGATCGGGATCGTGGGGATGAATGCCCACGCGTTCGCGCTGCCGGGGCCGGCCTATTACAACCCGGTGGCCTATGGCGGCGACAGCGCGGGCGATTACTGGGTGTGGCTGGCGAGCGTCATCTTCATCGAGGACAAGTTCCGCACGCTGTTCGCAATGCTGTTCGGCGCAGGCTGCCTGATCCTGCTGGAAAAGGGCGGCGCGCCGGATCGCATTGGCCCGTGGCGGGCGCATTATGCGCGGATGCTGGTGCTGTTCGCTATCGGCCTTGTCCACGCCACGGTGTTTGCCAGCAATGATGTGCTGCGCGCCTATGCGCTGGCCGGGCTAGCGCTACCGCTGCTGGCCGGGCTATCGGCGCGGGGGCTGATCGCGGTCGCGATCGGGTTGATCACCGTGCATTTCGGGCTGGGTCTGGTGGCTTTCGGCGGGGCCGTGATCGATTTCCACGTCGGACGCATGACCAGCGACGCGATGCTGTTTGTCGAGCGCAATTTCGGCAGCGACCCCGCGCAACTCGCCGCGCTGCTGGAGCAGGGGCGCGAAGGGCTCGCTGACCGGATCGTGCGGCGCGGCGCGGCAATTCCCGCCCAGCTGACGACACTGGTCGCTTCGCTACCGCTCAATCTGGCGGCGATCACGCTCGGTATGGGGCTGTGGAAGGCGGGGATGCTGAAAGGCGAATGGCGCACTTTCCGGCTGCAACGGCTGGCAGGGGTTTGCGCGCTGATGGCGCTGCCTGGGCTGCTGGGGCTGGCGGCGTGGCAGGTGGCGCAAGGCTTTCCCGCGGCGCTGGCCGGGGCTGCGGCGCTGGTGCTGTCGGCGCCGTTCGATACGCTGCTGGGGGTCGCCTATGCCGCGCTGGCGATGGCTTTTCTGGGGGCCGATAACCCGGTGACGCGCACGCTTGCCGCCGTCGGCCGAATGTCGCTCACCAATTATCTGATGACCAGCGTGATCCTGTCGGCGGTCTTCGCTGCGTGGGGACTGGGGCTGTTCGGCGAGGTCAGCCGGTGGCAGGCATTCGCGCTTGGTTTGGTGCCGGTGGCCGCGATGCTGCTGTGGTCGCCGCCGTGGGTGGCGCGGGCCGGGCAGGGGCCGTTCGAGCGGCTGTGGCGTGCCGGAGCGAAGGTGCTGTCCTAACCGTCCTCGCCGTGCAGGGGCGAGGGCCGGTCGAGCGCGAGTTCGGCGTCGGAGAACACGAACGGGCTGCGCACCCCCGCCATCCCGCCAAGATCGACGCGCAATCCGCGCGCCACCACCTGCGGGTCGGCGAACACCTCGTCCAGCCGGTTGATCGGCCCTGCTGGCACTCCGGCACCGTGGCAGGCATCGAGCAAGCCTTGCTTCGTCCACGCAGCCGTCGCCGCCGCGATTGCGCCGTCCAGCGCCGCAGCATTCGCCGTCCGGTCGCCATTGGTCAGGAAACGCGGATCGGCGGACAGGGGGCCGAGGTCCAGCACATCCATCAGCTTGTGAAACAATCCGTCGTTCGCGGGCGCAAGGATCACGTGACCGTCGCTCACCGCGAACACCCCGTAAGGCGCGACCTGCGCATGGGCATTACCCATCCGCGGCGGATTGGTGCCGGTGGTGAGGAAATAGGTCGCCTGATTGGATAGCAGCGCGACCGAGGAATCCATCAGGCTGATATCGATCTGCTGACCTCTGCCTGTCCGCGCCCGCATCAGCAGCGCCGCCTGAATCCCGTTCGCCGCCCACACCCCGGTGGAAAGGTCGGAGATCGAAATGCCCATCTTGACCGGATGCCCCTCCGGCTCGCCGGTCAGCGACATGAACCCGCTCATGCCCTGCACCACGAAGTCATATCCCGCCTCGTGCGCGCGTGGGCCGGTCAGACCGAAACCGGTGATCGAGCAATAGACGAGACCCGCGTTGGCAGCGGCGCAGGCAGCGTAATCGAGCCCGAATTTGGCGAGGCTACCGGTCTTGAAATTCTCGATTACCACGTCGGCGTCAGCGATCAGCGCCTTGACCCGCGCCAGATCCTCCGCCGCGCCGAAATCGGCGATGATCGAGCGTTTGCCGCGGTTGCAGGCGTGGTAATAGGCGGCTTCGCGGTGGACTGTGCCGCTCGCATCGGTGCGTTCGACCCACGGCGGCCCCCACATGCGCGTGCCGTCGCCTTCGGGGCTTTCGACCTTGATCACATCCGCCCCGAGATCGGCGAGGATCTGCCCGCAGAACGGCCCCGCCAGTACGCGGGCCAGTTCGACCACCTTGAGGCCCGCCAGCGGTGCGTCGGAATTGCGGGGCTGCGTCAACCACATGGCTATTCGCCCATCTGCGCCTTCAGGAACCGGGCGCTGTCGGCCAGCACCGGGCCTTTGCTGCGGAACGGTTTGGACAGCGCCATCACCACCTCTTCGTGATCGAGCGGGCCGTAATTGATGACTTCCACCGGCGCGCCCAGCTCCCGCAGCTTTGCGGCAAGGTTGTTGGTGTTGCGCGGCCGCACGGTTTCGTCGCCCTCCGACGTCACCAGCACCAGCGGCGGCGCGTCGGCGCTGGCATAGGTGATCGGCTGCGTCTCCTCAGGCTGCGGCCATTGGCTGAACGCCGCGATCGAACGCGGGCTGTCGAACGGGTAGAAATCATACGGGCCGGACAGGCCGACCGCCGCTTTGACGTTGGACGGATCGGCTCCGGCCGCGACCAGCCGCTTGCTATCCAGCGCCAGCATGATCGCCTGATAGGCGCCTGCCGAATGGCCCATGAACGCGAGCCGCGTCGGATCGCCGCCGTATTGAGCGATGTTGTCCTCCACCCACGCCGCCGCCTCGGCCCCGTCGTCGAGGAAGGCGGGAAAGCGCACTTGCGGCACCTTGCGGTAATCGGGAATCACCACGAGAAAGCCCTGATTTGCCAGCGCGCGCCCGGCAAAGGCATAGGCGGTGCGGTCCCCCTTGGCCCAGCCGCCGCCGTACCAGAAGATCACCACCGGCAGATCGGCGTCGCTCGCCGCGCTCTCGGGCAACCAGATGTCGAGGCTCTGGCCGTGGCTGCCGAAAGCGACTCCCTCTGCCACCTGCCGCGCCCCCGCGCCGCCGCCCGCCGCCCGGTCATACAGCGACAGCAGCCGCGGGGGCGAGGTGAAGGCAAGGATCCCGCCGATCACGACGACCAGCGCAAGGGCGGCGACTGCAAGGACACGCCGCATCAGGCCACGTAACGCGCGGTTGTGGTCGCCGCGATATCGGCTTCGGTCACGCCCGGTGCCATCTCGATCAGCCGGAACGGCGAGGCATGGTCGGGCCGCTGGAACACGGCGAGGTTGGTGATGATCATGTCGACCACGCCCGCACCGGTCAGCGGCAGGGTGCATTCGGGAATGAACTTGGGACTGCCGTCCTTGGCGGTATGGTCCATCACCACGATGATCTTCTTGACGCCTGCGACCAGATCCATCGCGCCGCCCATGCCCTTGATCATCTTGCCGGGAATCATCCAGTTGGCGATGTCGCCGTTCTCGGCCACTTCCATCGCGCCCAGCACGGTCAGGTCGATATGCCCGCCGCGAATCATCGCAAAACTGGTCGCGCTGTCGAAATAGGCGCTGTGCGGCAGTTCGCTGATGGTCTGCTTGCCCGCGTTGATCAGGTCGGGATCGACCTCGTCATCATAGGGGAACGGGCCGATGCCGAGCATCCCGTTCTCGCTCTGCAGCGTCACCAGCATCCCTTCGGGGATGTGATTGGCCACCAGCGTCGGGATGCCGATGCCGAGATTGACGTAGTAGCCGTTTTTCAGTTCGCGCGCGGCGCGGGCCGCCATCTGGTCGCGGCTCCAGCCTTCGGGAAGCGTGGTCATTGGTGCTGGTGTCCTTACTTGGCCGCGGGGAGGGCCGCAGGGAATAGGGGCTCGATCAGGAACCACCCGTCGCCGATCGCGGTTTCGATCGCAGCCCCCGCTTCGGGATTTTTGAGATATTTGAAGCGTTCGTCGAAATCGGCCTTTTCGTCGCCGGCGATCGCGACGATGCAGGACGTTGCGGCGAGCGATTCCTTGCGCGACTGTTTAAGGTCTTTGGGGTTGCGTTGCAGCGAGACGATATCCTCCCCGCGCGGGTCGAGGCCGGATTGCTCCAGCGTGGTGCGCACGGCACCGATCTGGCTGACCGGCACGTCGGATACCCAGGCGATCTGCACCCCGGCTTCGCGCAAGACCGCAAGCCCGAGCGCCAGACCATCATTCTTCACGATTTCGGCAGGCCGGGCGAAGAGGCCGCCTTGCGGGTCAAGAACGACGACCGCCACCGGCTGTTCGCCTGCATCGCAGCGCTTGCGCATGCCATCGAGCGCGATCGGATCGGCCAGCATCGCGGAAAGCGGCCTGCTGGCCTGCGCGCTGACCGCTGCCACGCCGCTACCATAGCGCACGAACTGGGCGAAGCCGAACCGCTCGGCGCGCGGTGCAGCGCTCGGCAAGACCGTGGCGGCTGAAATGGCTGGCGCAGCAGCGTTCGTGGTCGGGGCGCTTGGCACCGGAGCGACCGGCGCGGCGACTGCGGGAGCAGGTGCGGCAGCAGGGGCCGCAGCGGTTGTCGCTGCAGGCACGACCGTAATCGATGGCGCCGGAACCGGAGCGGCAGCCGCAATATCGGTTACGGGTCTGCTGGGCGCAGTCTGGTCCGGCCCCTGGCCATCCACGCGGCTGCCCACCATTGCAGTGCCAGCCAGCGCAGGGATCGCCACGGCAATACACCCGGAAAGCGATGTCCTTGCCAAAACCAGCAAGGGTAGCAAAACGATCCTGCGGTTCATCACGCCGTCTCCCTCTCCCGAACAGTACGGAACTCGATTCTTTTGTCATAGGGCGCGCCGCACACGATCCGGTTCACGAACACCCCGGCAAGGTGGATCTGATCGGGCTTGAGGCTGCCTGCGGGCACCACTTCCTCGACCTCGGCGACGCAAATCTTGCCGCAGGTCGCAGCGGGCAGGTTGAAATTGCGCGCGGTCTTGCGGAAGATGAGGTTGCCGGTTTCGTCCGCCTTCCACGCCTTGACGATCGACAGGTCGGCAAAGATGCCGCGTTCGAGGATGTAGGTCTGCATCACGCCGTCACGATCGGGAAAGTCCTTGTGTTCCTTGCCTTCGGCCACCGCGGTGCCGACGCCCGTGCGGGTGTAGAAGCCCGGAATTCCTGCGCCGCCTGCCCGCATCCGTTCGGCCAGCGTGCCTTGCGGACAGAATTCGACTTCGAGCTCGCCGGAAAGATACTGCCGCTCGAACTCCTTGTTCTCGCCGACATAGGAGCTGATCATCTTCTTGACCTGCCGGGTGCGCAGCAGCTTGCCGATGCCTTCGTTGTCGATCCCGGCATTGTTGCTGGCAAAGGTCAGTCCCGTCACGCCGCTGTCGCGAATCGCGTCTAGCAGCCGTTCGGGAATGCCGCACAGGCCGAAACCCCCTGCGGCAATCAGCATGTCATCACTCAGAACGCCTTCCAGCGCGCTGGCGGCATCGGGGTAAAGCTTTGTCATCGGGCCTGCCTGACTTGATTTGTGTTCAGCACGGACAATCCCAGCGGGATATCCCGAGGGTGATTAGTGCGTTCGGGCGCCGCTGTCACCACCGGGGCTACGCGAAGTTGAAAGCTAGTTCATGTTGCGGCGCAATATGACAAGTATGACATTTTTTGCCTACAAGTTGACCGAATGCCCGATTTTTAGGCAGAGAATGTGCGTTTCTGACACCAGCGGCTGTCCGCAACGCCTGCTAGTTGCGTGTGTTGCAACCTCACAAGCGCTTTACGCACTTGCACAAATTCCGAATCTGCTGCAAATGCGAAGTGCCTTTTAGGCATCCTCTCCCAAACTTATGAGCCCGGCCTCAGTGCCGGGCTTTTTTTGCCCGGTGCAATCGTAAGGCGTGCCGGGCTTTTTTTGTCCGGCACAATCGTGAGGCGTGAAGGGCTTTTTCGCCCGGCGCAGATCCGCGATGCGCCGTCGTCTTTCCGGACGAGAGCGACCTGTGGCGCATCCACGGTTTCGCTTACCTGCCGTCTGCGGCAGCCCGGCCAAGCTTGATTGCAATCGCCGGGGGCCATGCCTAGCTAATCGTGCACGTCACGCAAACACAGGCAAGCGCAGGAACACCCCATGGCCGAAGCAGAAACCTCCGCGCCCACACGCACCGTCCGCTTGCAGGTCGCGCCTGCACGGCAGGAGGAATCGGGGCAGGGCATCGCCCGCATGCCGCGCTCGGCGTTCCAGAAGCTCGGCATTACCGAGGGCGATGTGGTCGAGATCGTCGGCAAGCGCACCACCGCCGCGATCGCGATGGCCGCTTACCCCGAGGATGATGCGCTCGACGTGGTGCGGCTCGACGGGTTGCAGCGCGGCAATGCCGAAGCCGGATCGGGCGAGCATGTCGAAATCGCCCGCGCCGAATCGCGCCCTGCCACCCGCGTCGTATTCGCCCCGGCGCAGCGTGAAATGCGGCTGCAGGGGCCGACTCAGGCGCTGAAGCGCAATTTCTCCGGGAAGCCGCTGTTCGCGGGCGATCTGGTCGCCACCACCGGCCAGCAGCCGGTGCAGAACATGCCGTCCGACGTGCGCCAATTGCTGCGCGCGCCCGCCTATGCGCTGACCCAGATCCGGCTGTCGGTGCATTCGACCAGCCCCAAGGGCATCGTCCACATCGATGAGAACACCGAGGTCGAACTGCGCGCCGAGTTCGAGGAGCCGCGCGATGGCCGTGCGGTCGTCAACTATGACGATGTCGGCGGGATGGAGGACACCATCCGCCAGCTGCGCGAGATGGTCGAACTGCCGCTGCGCTATCCCGAATTGTTCATCCGCCTCGGCGTGGAACCGCCCAAGGGGGTGTTGCTGCACGGCCCGCCGGGCACCGGCAAGACCCGCCTCGCGCAGGCGGTGGCGAATGAAAGCGACGCGGAATTCTTCACCATCAACGGCCCTGAAATCATGGGGTCGGGTTACGGCGAGAGCGAAAAGCGCCTGCGCGAAGTGTTCGAGGAAGCCAGCCGCGCCGCGCCCGCGATCATTTTCATCGACGAGATCGATTCGATCGCGCCCAAGCGCACGCAAGTGCCTGGTGAGGCGGAAAAGCGCCTTGTCGCGCAGCTGCTGACGCTGATGGACGGGCTGGAGCAGCGCGCCAATCTGGTCGTCATCGCCGCCACCAATCGCCCCGATGCGATCGACGAGGCGCTGCGCCGTCCGGGCCGGTTCGACCGCGAGATCGTGATCGGCGTGCCCGATGAACGCGGGCGGCGCGAAATCCTCTCGATCCACACCCGCGGGATGCCGTTGGAAGAAACGGTCGACCTGAAGGAATTGGCGCGCGTCACGCATGGCTTCGTCGGTGCGGACATCGCCGCGCTCACCCGCGAGGCGGCGATCGAGGCAGTCCGGCGGATCATGCCGCGGCTCAACCTCGACGAACGCACCATCCCGCAGGACGTGCTGGAGGATCTGTGCGTGTTGCGCGACGATTTCCTCAGCGCGCTTAAACGCGTCCAGCCATCGGCCATGCGCGAGGTGATGGTGCAGGTACCGAATGTCGCGTGGAGCGATATCGGCGGCGCGGGCGAGGCGATCGACAAGCTGAAGGAGGGGATCGAACTTCCCCTGAAGAACCCCGACGCGTTCCGGCGGCTGGGCATCCGGCCCGCGAAAGGCTTCCTGCTCTACGGCCCGCCGGGCACCGGCAAGACCCTGCTGGCGAAAGCCGTGGCGAAAGAGGCCGAGGCGAATTTCATCTCGATGAAAAGCTCGGACCTCTTGTCCAAATGGTACGGCGAAAGCGAACAGCAGATCGCGCGCCTGTTCGCCCGCGCCCGCGCTGTGGCGCCGTGTGTGGTGTTCATCGACGAGATCGACAGCCTGGTTCCCGCACGCGGTAGCGGGCAGGGCGAACCGCAGGTGACCGGCCGCGTGGTCAACACCATCCTTGCCGAAATGGACGGGCTGGAGGAGTTGCAATCGGTGATCGTGATCGGCGCAACCAATCGTCCGACGCTGGTCGATCCGGCGCTGCTGCGTCCGGGCCGGTTCGACGAACTGGTCTATGTCGGCACCCCTGACAAGGCGGGACGCGAGCACATCCTTGGCATCCACACGGAAAAGATGCCGCTGGCGAACGGCGTCAATCTGGCGGCGCTCGCGGACAAGACCGAGCGCTTTACCGGCGCCGATCTGGAAGACCTGGTGCGCCGCGCCGGCCTGTCCGCGTTGCGGCGAGTGGGCGGCGACGTGAGCGAAGTCAGCCAGCAGGATTTCGACGAGGCGCTGAAGGATTCGCGTGCCACCGTCACCGAGGCGATGGAGAGCGAATACAAGAAGATGCGCGGCGAGCTGAAAAAGCGCGCTGCCGAGGTGCAGCCGATCGGCTTCATCACGCCCGAAATGCTCACACCGACGCGCGAGAAGAAGCACGATTGAGGTGGCGACCTTCCGCTAATGATTCACGTGAAACATTAGCGGAACATTGCTCTATCGTCGCTCTATCGGTTTCGCGCCATCAGCCCCGCGACCATCCCGACCAATCCCGCAGCGACAGCAAGCATCGCATAGGCATCAACCGATTGCTGGTGCACGACCACGGCGGTTTCGGGATCGAAATAGCGGCCTTCGCTGTTGAAGGGCAGGGTCCGGCGCGCATTCCAGATCAGCGCGCTACCGAAGGCGATGCCCAGTCCGGCCAGTGAGGCCAGTATCAGCAGGCCTCGCCGGATCAATGCGCCGCGTCCCAGCTTGCGCCGGTGCCGATATCGATGCCGAGCGGAACCGTGAGGTCGACCGATGGTAGCGCGGCTTCGGCCATGACCCGCCTGATGATCGGGGTTGCCGCTTCGACGCGGGCTTCGGGCAGTTCGAACACCAGTTCATCGTGCACCTGCAGCAGCATCCGCACATCGTGCAGACCTTCGTCTGCCAGCGCCGGGAGCATCCGCACCATCGCGCGTTTGATGATGTCCGCGCTGGTGCCCTGAATCGGTGCGTTGATCGCGGCGCGCTCCGACCCCTGCCGTTCGGCCTGGTTCTTTGAATTGATCCGCGGGAACCATGTCTTGCGGCCGAACAGCGTCTCCGAATACCCGCAGGCCCGCACACTTTCGAGCGTTTCGTGGATATAGCGCTGGATGCCGGGGAAGCGCTGGAAATAGGTGTCGATCATCGCCTGCGCCTCGTCCGGCGCGACTTCGAGCCGGGTCGCCAACCCCCAACGCGAGATGCCGTAAAGGATGGCGAAGTTGATCGTCTTGGCCCGCGCCCGGGTGTCGCGGGTGACTTCGCCGAACATCTCGCGTGCGGTGCGAGCGTGGATGTCCTCGCCCGCCGCGAAAGCCTCCTTCAAGCTGTCGACGTCGGCCATGTGCGCCGCCAGCCGCAGTTCGATCTGCGAATAATCCGCCGCCAGCAAGACGTTGCCGGGTTCGGGAACGAAAGCCTCGCGGATCTGGCGGCCGATGGCGGTGCGCACCGGGATATTCTGCAAATTGGGATCGGTCGAGGACAACCGCCCGGTCTGCGCGCCGACCAGACTGTAACTGGTATGGACGCGGCCCGTCGCCGGGTTGATCGCGGCCTGCAGCGCGTCGGTATAGGTCGATTTCAGCTTGGCGAGCTGCCGCCATTCCAGCACCTTGCGGGCGATCGGCGCGCCGTCTGCGGCAAGCTTTTCCAGCACCGAGACATCGGTCGAATACTGCCCGCTCTTGCCGCGCTTGCCGCCCTTGTGGCCGAGCTTGTCGAACAGGATATCGCCCAATTGCTTGGGGCTGCCGACGGTGAATTCCTGACCTGCGAGTTCGTGGATTTCACCCTCCAGCCGGCCGATCTCGACCGCGAATTCCTCCGACAGTTTGGCGAGGCGCGCACGGTCGACGCGGATGCCTTCGCGCTCCATCGCCGCCACCACCGGGATCAGCGGGCGGTCGACCCGTTCATGGATGCGCGTCCCGCCCTCGCTGGCGAGGCGCGGCTTGAGGTGGCGATAGAGCCGCAAGGTCACGTCGGCATCCTCGGCGGCGTATAGCGTGGCGCGGTCGATTGCGACTTCGCTGAACAGGATCGCCTTCTTGCCGGTGCCGCACACATCCTTGAACGGGATCGGGCTGTGGCCGAGGTGGCGCTGGCTGAGTTCGTCCATACCGTGCCCGCCGCCCATGCCTTCCTCGCCGCGCCCGGCATCGAGCGCGAAGCTGATCACCATGGTATCGTCGATGGGGGAAACGCCGATCCCCTGACGGGCGAGGACGTTGAGATCATACTTGCCGTTCTGGAACACCTTGAGGACGGAATCGTCCTCCAGCAGCGGCTTGAGCGCGGCGAGCGCGGCCTGCATCGGCACCTGCTCGGGCTTTTGCGCGAACATGTCGTCCCCGCCGTGGGCCAGCGGGATGTAGCAGGCATCGTTGGGGCCGATCGCCAGACTGACGCCGCACAGATCGGCGCGCATCGCGTCGAGCGAGGTTGTCTCGGTATCCACCGCCACCAGCCGCGCTGCTCGGGCGCGGGCGATCCAGCCTTCGAGCTGCTCCAGCGTCTGCACGGTCCGATAGGCGCTGTGATCGATGGGGGGCATGTCCGGCAGGGGCTGCTGGCTGGCCCCGTCATCGCCGTTGCCCTTGGCGATATCGCCAGCCGTCGTCGGTTTGGGCGGATTGAGATCGGTCTTTCGCGCCGGGCTGCCATTGCCGCCGCCCAGCCGCCTCAGCAGCGACGTGAAGCCGTGCTTTTCGAGGAAAGCGGCAAGCGGCTCGGGCGGGATCTTGCCGAGCTTCATCTCGTCGATCGGCTGGGGCAGAGTGCAATCCTCTTTCAGCGTCACCAGCACCTTGCTGAGTTCGGCGTCGGCCCGGCTTTCGATCAGGCGTTCCCTGAGCTTGGTCGGCTTCATGTCTGGCGCGGCGTCGAGCGCGGCGGTGAGCGAGCCGTGTTCGGCGATAAGCTTGCTCGCGGTCTTGGGGCCGATGCCGAAGATGCCGGGCACATTGTCCACGCTGTCGCCCATCAGCGCCAGCACATCGCCCACCAGCTCGGGCGGCACGCCGAATTTCTCCTCGACCTCCTCAAGGTAGATGCGCTGGTTCTTCATCGTGTCGAGCATGTCGATACGGGCCGGACCGTGCGGGCTGTCGGCCTCGCCCACCAGCTGCATCAGGTCCTTGTCGGACGACACTATGGTCACGTCCCACCCCATGCGCTGGGCTTCGCGGGCGTAGGAGGCGATGATGTCGTCGGCCTCCAGCCCCGCTTCCTCGATACAGGGCAGGCTGAAGGCGCGCGTGGCATCGCGGATCAGCGGGAACTGCGGGACGAGATCTTCCGGCGGATCGGGGCGGTTGGCCTTGTACTGGTCGTAGATGTCGTTGCGAAAGCTGATCGATCCGGCATCCAGAATCACGGCAAGGTGCGTCGGCCCCTCGGCTTCGTCGAGATCGGCGGCGAGCTTCCACAGCATCGTCGTATAGCCATAGACCGCGCCCACAGGAGTTCCCTCGGGGTTGGTGAGCGGCGGCAGCCGGTGATAGGCCCGGAAGATATAGGACGATCCATCGACGAGATAGAGATGTTGCTTGGTGGATTCTTGGGGTTCGGCCATGCGGTCTGCTAGCACCCGCAAGCTGTGCGGGGTAGCCGGTTTTCTTGAGGGTTCCGCCCCCGTCACCTGTCCTGAGCGAGGCAGTTGGCCTGCCCAATTATGGCGAGAAGATGGCAGAATTTGGGCGGCTACGCCTTATTTGCCTTGCATTGCCTCAATCCTGCCATTATTTGAGACCTCGAACCGGGGTTCAGATTCCGGTTTCGCCACGCTCCGAAAAAGGCGTGGGGTATTCATCGAACAAGGATTTCAGAATTATGCGCAAGATCATTCTCGCCGCCGCCATCGCCACTTCGGCTCTGGGTCTCGCTGCTTGCGGTGAAACCGCCACCACCGAAGAAGCCGCCACCGAAGAAATGGCTGCTGACGCCGAAGTCAACGCCGACGCTGCCGTGATGGAAGCCGAAGCTGCTGTCGACGCGACCGCTGAAGAAGTTGCTGATGCGACCGCCGAAGGCGCCGAAGCTGCTGCCGACGCCGCTGCTGACGTGGCTGCCGAAGCTGAAGCTGCTGCCGAATAATTCGGATTGATCGCGCCGCCCCGGCGGTGCAGATCAAACAGAAGGGCGGTGCCGCGAGGCGCCGCCCTTTTTGTTTGCCTTCTCAGGCCTCAGGCCGCAGCGGCATCAGCCGCCGGTGTTGTAAGGTGCTGCCGTCCAGTTGCGCACCGGGTTCTGCTGCTTGGCGCGAACGGTGAAGCCATCATACAGCGCGCGCGCAATCGCCGCGATCCGCTGCTCCCGCGCAAGGCGCGTGCCTTGGCCAGTGACATAGATCGCCACCGCAATGGTGCGACCATCGGGGCATTCGATCAGGCCGATATCGCTGGATGTGTTGTAGAGCGAACCGGTCTTGTGGCTCACCCGCGCATCGTCCGGGATGTGGGCAACGATGCGGCGCTTGCCCGTCACCGTACGGCTCATCGCGGAGAGAATGACGCGGCGGCTTTCGTCCGACAGGTAATCGCCGCGGTAAAGCCCCGACAGCAATTGCGCCATGGCACGCGGGGTCGCCGCGTCGCGCGTGTCGATATGGTTCGCCGGATTGAATTCGCCATCGTCGCGCACCAGTGTGGCGATGTCGCGGTTGATGCTGAATTCATTGATGCCGTTACGGCGCACCCAGTCGGTCACCACTGCCGGCCCGCCGACCGCTGCGAGCAGCGCATCGGTTGCCGGGTTGGACGACCGGGTGATCATGATCTCGATCAGGTCGATCGCGGGCATGTACTGCCCTTCGCGCACGGGCGCACGCGACGAAGAATATTTCGCCGAGCGCACCGGCAGCATCAGCGGGAATTCCGACGTCAGCGAATACCGGCCCTGTTCGACCATTTCGAGGAAAGTCGCAGCCACCGCGATCTTGCTGGTGGAGGCCATCGGAAACAGCTGGTCGCCCAGCACCATGATTTCCTCGCCCGTGGCCAGATCGACCGCGGCCACGCCGATGCGGCCCTGCGCGGGATCGGCCAGTTCGGCAATCCGCTGCGCAAAGCTGTTGGCGTAGATCGCCTCGAAGCTTTCTGGTTGGCGCGGATCGGTGCCGAATGCCTGATCGAAGTTTGCTTGCAGCTCGTTGGCGCCTGCCTGCGCCGGCATGGCGAGCATCGCGAAGGCGGCAGCAAGGCCGGTGACGAAAGCGGAAAGGCGGGTGCGTACCATGGCCTGATGTTACTCCTTCATGGTTGCCGGCAACTTAATGGTCATACTAGTCATGGGCGATTCGTCGCGGCAAGCCTTCGTTTCGCCTCGTGCGGTGAAAGGTGCGCATGACGCGACCGGGCTGCCGTGCGGCGCCCCATGCTCCTCCTCGGACAGAATCGTAATTCCGTCGAAAGCGGACTTGCCGCGTCATTCACTCTCTTGACTGCGCTGACATTGGAGGCAGGTTGTCCGTCAACCATTCCGGTTTGAAGGGACATCATGACCAACGCACCAGCCTTGCGCGCCTCGGGCGCCATCCTTTCCGCTTTGCTGCTCGGCACGTCGGGCCTTGCCCTGGCCCAGAACGTGCCGATCGTTCAGCCCGGCGCGCCGGGGCAAAGCAGCCGTACGCTGAGCGCCGAGGAAGCGACCAAGCTGGCCGCGGCGAGCTATGCGCCTGCCGATGTCGCCTTCATGCAGCACATGATCGTCCATCATAACCAGGCGGTGGCAATGGCGGTGCTGGTCAAGGATCGCACCAATACCGAGGAAATCGTCGCTATCGCGGGCCGGATCGAATCGAGCCAGGCGGACGAAATCGCCTTCATGCAGGAATGGCTGGCCGAGCGGGGCGAGCCGGTGGAAGACCCGGCGATGAAGGGGCACGGCCACCACATGCACCATATGATGGCGGGAATGGCATCGCCGGAGCAGATGCAGGCGCTCGCCGCAGCCGATTCGGTCGAGTTCGACCGCCAGTTTCTCGAACTGATGATTGCCCACCACGAAGGCGCGGTCGAGATGGTCGAGAAGCTGCTTGAGGAGCCGGGGACGGCTGCCGACCCGGTGCTCTTTCGCTTCATCGGCGATATCGAAAACGAACAGACCGGCGAGATCGAGCGGATGGACGTGCTGCTGGCCGGCCTTTCGGAAGACCCGCGCGCCGGGCTGGCCGCCGGGTTCGCCGACGCCGGCGAAGCGATCATGAACCTCGAAAAGGTCGCCAGTCTGCGTAAGCCCGCCGGGTTCTTCAACCCCGGCAACCCCGCCGACCTGCGCCCGCCGGTCGCTCCGAAAAAGGACGACAAGGCCAAGGCCGAGCCCGCTGCCGAAGCCACCCCCGCACCGGAAGCGGATGCAAGCGAAGCGTCCGAGCGCGGCGAGGAGGAAACCCTCACCGAATTCGCCGAGCGTTCCCCGCTGCTCGATTTCGCCAATACCGACATGGCATTCTTCGACGATATCATGGTGGCGGGCAGTTACCACGGCTTCAACATCTACAAGCTGGGCGCCGACGGTGTGCCGAACCTGATGAGCTCGGTCGTTTGCCCGGGCGGGCAGGGCGATGTCTCGGTGGTCGGCGACCTGCTCGTGATGAGTGTCGAGCAGACGCGCGGCCGCGTCGATTGCGGGCTGCAGGGCGTCGCCGGAGACGTCAGCGAAGAACGCTTCCGGGGCTTGCGCATCTTCGACATCTCCGATCTCAGCGCCGTGCGCCAGGTCGGCGCGGTGCAGACCTGCCGGGGCAGTCACACCCACTCGGTCGTGAGCAGCGATGCTGAAAAGATCATCGTCTACAATTCGGGCACCAGTCGGGTGCGCGAGACCGAAGAGCTTGCGCGCTGCGTCGACGACCCGTCGAGCACCCGCACCGCGCTGTTCAGCATCGATGTGATCGAAATCCCGGTGGCGGATCCGGGCAAGGCACGCATCGTCAGCAGCCCGCGCGTCTTTGCCGATGAAGAAACGGGTGAGATCGCCGGCCTGTGGAAGGGCGGCCAGATCGAGGAGGGCGCGCAGGATAGCCGCCAGACCAATCAGTGCCACGACATCACCGTGTTCCCCAGCCTCAACATCGCCGCGGGCGCGTGTTCGGGCAACGGCATCCTGTTCGACATCGCCGATCCGCTCAATCCCAAGCGGATCGATGCGGTGACAGACACCACCTTTGCCTATTGGCATTCGGCGACCTTCAACAATGATGGCACCAAGGTGATCTTCACCGACGAATGGGGCGGCGGCGGGCGGCCGCGCTGCAAGGCGTCCGATCCGAAGACCTGGGGCGCCAATGCGATCTACGATATCGTCGACGGCAAGCTGGTGTTCCGCGCCCATTACAAGCTGCCGGCCCCGCAGAGCGACATGGAGAACTGCGTCGCCCATAATGGCTCGATCATCCCGGTGCCGGGACGAGATCTGTTCGCGCAGGCGTGGTATCAGGGCGGGCTTTCGGTGATGGATTTCACCGACAGTGATGCGCCCAAGGAAATCGCCTATTTCGACCGCGGCCCGATCAATGACGAGCAGCTGGTACTGGGCGGATACTGGTCGGTTTACTGGTACAACGGCCACCTCTACGGCACCGAAATTACGCGCGGGATCGATGTCTTTTCGCTGGAGCCGAGCGATGCCCTGTCCGAGGCGGAAATCGCTGCGGCCAAGGCGGCGACATACGCAGATGGCCGCTTCAATCCGCAGACCCAGACGCAGGTGACGTGGGACGACGAAGTGATCGAAGCCGCCGAAGCCAGCCGCAAGGGCGGCTGACGGGGGAGCTTGCATCCCGCCTTCGGCTCACCCGTTCAAACTTGGCCGATGACGTCGACCCTTCGGCGTTCCCGTCCGAGGTGAAGGCCCACCGGCACGCAGACACCGATCAGTGCTGCGACCCACAGGCCGGACACCGGATCGGCGATCACCACCGCTGCGAACAGCGCGGTGGTGATCGCCAGGATCAGCGCGGGCAGCACCGGGTGCCCGATCGCGCGGAACGGGCGCGGCATATGCGGCCGTTTCAGCCGCAGCGCGAAGTAAGCCGCGTTGTAGAGCACGGCTGCCAGCAGTCCGGCGGCGACCTGGATCTTGAAAACGAAGACATAGGCGCCGGTCAGGATCATCGGGATCGCCACCACCGCCCCGATCAGCAGCGCCACCCACGGCGTGCCGCCGCGATTGACCAGTATGGCGCTGTGCAGGAACAGTCCGTCGCGCGCCATGCCATAGAGTATGCGCGGCTGGGCCATGATGATCGCATTGAGCGTAAGCAGTGCCATGATCGCCGCCGATAGGCCGGTTATCTTGAGTCCGACCGGCCCCAGCAGTGTCTCGATCAGCAGCGCCACCGGCAGATCCGACCCGCGCAATGTCTCGACATCGAGCACGCTGAACACGCTGAGATTGATGGCGAGATAGATCGCCATCAGCATCACGGCCGAAACGAAGAACGCGCGCGGGATGTTGCGGGCCGGGTCCTTGTCCTCCTCGGCGAAAAAGGCCGGCGCTTGCCAGCCGTCATAGGCGCCGAGCACGATCTGGAAGGCGGTGATGAAGGCGATCCAGCCGATTGCCGCCTCGCCAGGGGACACTAACGAGGCGGCGCTTCCGGCACTGGATGAACCGGAAGATTCGAGGGTGAAGGCGGCGACGATGACGCCCGACAGCAGCAGCAATTTGAGAGCGAGCCCGAAGATGTTAGAGATCCGGCCTTCTTCGACCCCGATCGCGTTGAATCCCGTCACCATCAGCAAGGCGGCGACCGCAACCGGCGCGGTGAAGGGCGACATTGCGGGGATGGCGACGGCAAGAAATTCGGCGAAGGCCAGCGACAACGCCGCCATGCCCGCCGCGCCGCCCGCCCACATGGCCCACCCCGCCAGCAACCCGAGACCATCGCCGAATGCTTCTCGAACCGGCACATACATTCCGCCCGCTCGCGGCAGGGCGGTGGTCAGTTCGGACGCGACATTGACCGAGAGCAGCACGTAAACCCCGCCCAGCGCCCATACCGCCATCGCCGCCCAGAACACTGGCACCTCGTTTGCGACCACGCCCGGCGTGCGCAGAATGCCTGCACCGATCACCGATCCGGCCATGATCGCGATGGCGAACGGCAGGCCGAGCCGTTTTTGCAGGGTGGTGGAGGCGGCCTGCCCGCTCATCATGCGACCGCGGTGTCGCGCCGCAGTGCGGGCAGTTCGCCATAGGTCAGGCCGCGCCACAGCCATTCGAGCGGGCCCATCCGGAAATGGCGCAGCCACAGGGGGCTGGCGATCAATTGCGCGCCCCAGATCGCAAACACGACATAATAAAGCTGGTGCCGCTCAAGCTGCCCGAAATAGCCCAGCCCGACGAACAGGGTCGCGCAGACCACCGAATGCGTCAGGTAATTGGTGAACGCCATCCGCCCGACGCTGGCCAACGCGTGCTGGAACCACGGGAAAATGCCCGAACGCGCGATCAGCAGCAGCAGGCCCAGATGCCCCGCCGTGGTGGCAAGACGGCCCAGATCATAGGTCATCTGCGATTGGCTGAAGGCGAGCATGCTGAAGCCGTTGTCGATGATCCAGCGGGTCTCGAACACGTTGACGGTCAGTCCGATGCCATATCCGATGACGACCAATGCCGCGTAGAACCGGGTGGAGCGTTCGAGCGTGAAGACGCCCAGTTTGAACAGCCCGAGGCCGATCAGCATCATGCTGAAGACATCGAAGAAGATGTAGCGATAGAACGCCCAGCTTTGCGCGCCCCGCGTTTCCTCGGCGACCTGCGCGAAGGCACTGGTATAGCTGGCGGTTCGCGCCGCGACATAGGCCTGTTGTTCTTCTGCCGTGTATTCGAACTGTTCGAGCGCGCCCTCCCACTCCTTGGCATGCTTCTCCTGCTCCGGCGTTGGCGCTCCGTCCTTGGCTGCAACCACTTCGTAGGCCGCGTGCTTTTCCAGCTGGTCCATGGTGTCCAGCACGCCCCAGCTGGCACCGAAGGCGAGCACGCCGGCCGCGATGGCGAACAGCCATTTGGGCGCGAGCTTGCGGAACGGAAATGCGATCAGCGCAATCAGGCCGTAATAGAACAGGATGTCGCCGCTCCACAGGAAGATGAAGCCGTTGACGAGGCCGAAAAAGGTCAACCACAGATTGCGCCGGGCATAGATGTCGGCGACATCGGTGCGGCCCTTCGCTTCGAGCCGGGACGTGAACAGGATGATTCCTGCGCCGAACAGCATCGAGAACAGCGCGCGCTGGGTGCCTTCGAACCCGACCACGATGATGATCCAGGACAGCAGATTGATCCCTTCTGCACCGCCTGCATTGGTGGGGTTGCCATAGGCGTGCGGCAGACCGAAGCCGGAAATGTTCATCAGCAGGATGCCGAACAGCGCCGCACCGCGCACGAAGTCGAGCGCCACGATCCGATCATTCGTCGGCCCGGTTCGCGGCGTATCGGGTGTCGCCTGCGCCGGGGCGATCAGCGGGGCTTCAGGGGCTGCGGTCGCCATAACTTGTCCAATGCTCAAAAGCGGTTGAGGTCAGAAGGCAGGATGCTCTTTCGATTGGGGCGAAGGTGCCGCCCGATCAGCCGTCAGCGCGATGCGCCATCAGGCGCACAGCACTTCGAGCCGCCCGCGGATCGGCGAAACCGGCGCGGCAAAGTCCATCGCCAGCAAAGCGGCATCGCTTTCCCCAGCGCGCAGCCGGGCCAGCCATTCGGCCGGATCATATTCGGTGCCGACCGGATTCTGGCCGATTTTCTCACCCGCGAAATAGTCGCGGCACTCGTCCTTGCTGGCAAAGCAATCGATGCTGAATTCCATCTGGTTGCCATCGGGATCGGCATAGTAGAGCGAGGCGCTCATGCCGTGATTGACGGCCCAATAGGGTTCGATCCCGTTGGCCTTCAGGTCTTCCCACGTTTCCAGCAGGGCCGTTAGCGAGGGCACTTCATAGGCGATATGGTCGACGCCGATGGGTGCCTGTGCGGTGTCCTCGGCGTCGGGCGCGATCACTGAAAGATCGGCAAAGGCAAGCCGGTGGTGATCATCATCGAAGGTCAGGAACGCCAGCGCCGGATTGCGATAGACGATGGTTGCGCCGAACACGTCGGCATACCATTGCAGCATCACATCCAGCTGGCGTGTGCGATAGACGACATGGGCGAGTTTGGGTGCTGGCATCGCCATGACGGGTCTGCTCCTGTTTGATTTGGGGGACGAACTCCGGCGGGCGATCGGGTCGCATCACCGCCCGCCGGAGCTCTGGTCGCGCATACCCCCCCGGGTCAGCGCGGCATGTATTCCTGCAGCAGCATCGAGCCCATCACCGTGCGATATTCGCCGCGGTTGCCGCTGGCGGCGGCCTGTTGCTGGTAAGTGGTCTTGGCCCAGGCATCATAGGCCTTGTTGCGGCGCTCCCCCTCGGCAGCGTCGGGCAGGCTGGCGAACTGGGTCACCAGATAGATATCGGGTTCGCCCTCGCGCGCATTGACGTTGGAATAGATGCCGTAATCGGTGATCCAGCCCTGCGACTTGGCGTATTCCGAATTGCGCTTCCATTCGGTCGCCAGCCATTCGGCATATTTCAGACCGCCTTCGCCGTCCTTAACCTCGATGCCGGTCATCTCGACATATTCGCCTGCCACCAGCGGGAATTCCTGCGCGGCTGCCGGTGCGGCAAACGGCAGTGTCATGGCCATGGCGGCCAGTGCGAGCGTGATCGTCTTCATCGGTTCTCTCCCTGTTGGACGGTTCACCCCTGAACCCGTCCGTCTTCCCCCCGAACCGCATCGGCAAACCTTCCCCGCGCGCGCCTGACCCCTCGGTCGGCGCGCTGCGCGATTTGGCTTGATTTCAGCTTGTTCTGGTGCAGCGAGAGTGCCCGCTCGGGGCAGGTGCGGTCAACCGGGGCGACCGTCAAAAAAGCGTCAATTCGTGCCGGTTCAGGCCCCGCGCGGGTCGGCGGGCATAAGGTCGGGCCAGCCGTGGCGGTTCCACGCTTCGATCAGGCCGACGTCTTCGGCGAAGTCCATGAAGCCCGGATGCAGGCGCACCTGCCGGATCGGTTCGGCATCGGCCCACAGGCTCATCAGACCGAACATGTTGGCCGGGTGGATGCATTCCCGGTAGATTGTCATCACCAGCTCGGCGTGCCCCATCCAGATCGCCGGGAAGGCGATCGTCGGATCACAGGGATCGGGCATGGTCTGGTGAAGCCCGTCGAGCATCGCGCAATAGGCTGCCCGTGCGACCTCGTCGCCGCTGCAGATGCCCCTTGCGGCGATCCCCCAATAGGCGTCGCGCATGGCTTCATTCATCGGCTCGGTCCCGGCGGGCGGCAGGATCACCGTGTTCATCAGCATCCGCTGGGCATAATAGGTCGCGACGGCTTTCTCGTGGTCGCCGTTGGCCGCCTCGAACACTGCCAGCCACATCCCCGGCATCCCCAGATCGACCGTGCGCTGTGCGGCTGCCAGCGCGCGCTCCATGTCCCCAAGGTTGAAATACGCGGTCGCCAGCAACACATGGTTGCGGCCATAGGCCGGGTCCTGCTCGACCCCCGCCTCGATGAACGGAAGCGCCGCGCGGGTCCGGCCAATATAGAGCAGGAACGATCCAAGCCGCAGCGCGACATCTGCGTTGCGGGGCTCGCGGGCATAGGCTTCGAACGCCAGATCCAGCGCACCAGCCGGGTTCTTGCGGCTCCATTCGTGGATCCCCTGGATAGCGAGGGCGTGGCCTTGTCCCGGATCGAGCGCCTCGGCGCGCCGGGCACATTCCGCCGCCTTGCGCGAGCGTTCGACCCGGTCGAGGCATGGAGTATAGACAGCATTGTGGACATGGGCATCGGCCAGCGCGGTCCAGCATTCGGCAAAGTCGGGATCGAGCGCCAGCGCCTGCTCCAGCAGTTCGACCGACTTCGCCGCCGCGCCGTCGGTCATCGAGCGCCGCACCAGCGAGCGCCCCTGCAGGTATAGGGAATAGGCCGTGCGGTTGGCGGTCATCCGCCGCATCGGTGCGGGCGAGAGCGCGAGGCCCAGAACCCGGCAGATCGCGGCGATGACGTTGTTGCCGATGACTTTGCGGGATTCGAAGAAATCCTCGATCGAGCCTTCCATCCGGTCGGCCCAGAGCTCGGTGCCGGTGGTGCCTTCGATCAGCGCGATATTCACTGTGATGCGATCGGCAGTGCGCCGCACCTCGCCTTCGATCAGATGCGTCACCCTGAGACTGGCGGCCATCTCGGTGAGCGTTTGCCCGCGTGCGGCCACGGCCAGCACCGATGTGCGCCCGGCCAGCATGATGCCTTCAAGCTTGCCCAGCCGCGAGACCAACTCGTCGGTCACGCCCTCGGCCAGAAAGAAATCCCCGCCGACCTGATCGATCTGGCCGAACGGCAGCACTGCCAGCGCCACATCGGCAAGGCTGCGGATCGCGGGATAGCGGGCCAGCACCGCGCCGCTCAGCCGCGCGCTGGTTCCGGTTTCGCCCGCGGCGCGCAATTGCCCCACCAGACGGGCGCTGGCGTGCCGCAGCCGTGCCTCGACTTCCTGCCGCTTCATTGCCAGCCAGCTATCGAAATCGGGATTGAAGGTGACCGCCTGCAGCAATGGCAGATTGCCGATCTGTTCGATCAGGGCCGCGGCATGCAGCGCGTCACCCTGCGCCAACGCATCTTCGAGCGCGGCCAGATCGGATTGCACCGCATCGCGGTTCAATGCGACCGCCGAACGCGTCACGACCAACAGATTGGGGCAACCTTCCACTTCGCATTGGCGGCGCAGATCGAGCAGGCATTGTCGCAAGCTGGCCTTGGCCTGCGCGGGGAATCTGTCCGGCCAGAGCAATTGGCACAATCGTTCGCGATCAAGGCTGTAATCGGGTTGCAGGCACAGCAGCGACACCAGCAACATGCCGCGCCGATTGCTTGGCAATAAAGGCGTTCCGCCTACAGTATCCAGCCGGAATTCGCCGAACATCCGGACAAGCGCTGCAGTCGCCGGCGAGACGCATTCTGATCGATCATGCCTCATTCCGTTCCCCCGCGTTAGTCGTAGTCAGTGCAGAGCATCTTGCAATGCTTTTTGCCTGCTACGTCGGCGGGGTCACGGTGCCGCGAGTGCTGGCTTGTCCCTTGTTACTCCGCTGCGACGATCGCCGATTCAATCCGATCGGTGGACTGTCCGGTAAGGGTCTTGTCGATCTCGCCCACCAGCCGCTGCTTGAGTTCGACGTGGTAGTGCTGGCGCATTTCACCCAGCGTCTTGGGATCGGCGATGATCAGCAGCGCCTCCAGATCGCCGGCGATGGCTCTGGCGTTGAGCCATTCGGCGGCGGCGGCTCCGTGGGCCAGTTCGTCCAGATCGGTGCTGTCGGGCTTGCGTCCCGAGTCCTGATGGCGAACCCCGGCGCTGTAATTGGTCACTTCGAGATCGGGCTTGTCCACTTCGACGAGGCTCGGTTCGAAAATCTGCCCGTCATTGCGGAACAGCGTGAAGCTTTCTCCGTCTATCAGCGCGACGTGGGCCTTGTGCGGGAGTTTCATATTGGTTGTCCTTGTGTTCGGATCTCGGTTCCCCTGCTTGCGGCCATGCATAACAGAAAAGCCCCGGAAGGTGCGACCTTCCGGGGCTTCCTGTAGTCGGATGTGAGCAACCGGCGGGCTTAGAAGCCCATCCCGCCCATGCCGCCCATGCCGCCCATGTCGGGCATGCCCGGCGAGGAGGACTTGTCTTCCGGACGCTCCACGATCGCCGCTTCGGTGGTGATCAGCAGGCCGGCGACCGAAGCCGCATCCTGCAGTGCCACGCGAACGACCTTGGTCGGATCGATCACGCCAGCCTTCACCAGGTTCTCGTAGGTGTCGGTCGCGGCGTTGAAGCCCTGCGTTTCGTCATTCTCGCGCAGCAGGTTGCCTGCAACGACGGCGCCATCATGGCCGGCGTTCTGGGCGATCTGCTTGATCGGGGCGGTAATCGCCTTGCGGATGATGTCGATGCCGCGGGTCTGGTCTTCGTTCGCGCCCTTCAGCCCTTCGAGAGACTTGGTGGCGTAAAGCAGAGCCGTGCCACCGCCCGGAACGATGCCTTCCTCAACCGCAGCGCGGGTTGCGTGGAGCGCGTCGTCGACGCGGTCCTTGCGTTCCTTCACTTCGACTTCGGAAGCACCGCCGACCTTGATCACGGCAACACCGCCAGCCAGCTTGGCCAGACGTTCCTGCAGCTTTTCACGGTCGTAATCGCTCGAGGTGTTGTCGATCTGGGTGCGGATTTCGGAAACGCGCGCCTTGATGTCGTCGGCAGCACCGGCGCCATCGACGATGGTGGTGTTGTCCTTGTCGATCGAGACCTTCTTGGCTTCCCCGAGCATGCCCACGGTGACGTTTTCGAGCTTGATGCCGAGGTCTTCGGAAATCATCTCGCCCTTGGTCAGGATCGCGATGTCCTGCAGCATCGCCTTGCGGCGATCGCCAAAGCCGGGGGCCTTGACCGCAGCAACCTTGAGGCCGCCGCGCAGCTTGTTGACCACGAGGGTCGCCAGCGCTTCGCCTTCGATATCTTCGGCAATGATCAGCAGCGGACGGCCCGACTGCACAACAGCTTCGAGGATCGGCAGCATTGCTTGCAGGTTCGACAGCTTCTTTTCGTGGATCAGGATATAGGGATTTTCCAGCTCCACGGTCATCTTGTCGGGGTTGGTGATGAAGTAGGGCGACAAGTAACCACGGTCGAACTGCATGCCTTCGACGACATCGAGTTCAAATTCGAGGCCCTTGGCTTCCTCGACGGTGATCACGCCTTCCTTGCCGACCTTGTCCATAGCTTCGGCGATCTTTTCGCCGACTTCACGGTCGCCATTGGCCGAGATGATCCCGACCTGCGCGATTTCCGAGCTGTCCGAAACGTCCTTCGAACGGCTCTTCAGATCGGCGACGACGGCGGTAACGGCCTGATCGATGCCGCGCTTCAGATCCATCGGGTTCATGCCGGCAGCAACCGACTTCATGCCTTCGGTGACGATCGCCTGAGCCAGCACGGTGGCGGTGGTGGTGCCATCGCCCGCGCTGTCATTCGCCTTGCTGGCGACTTCGCGCAGCATCTGCGCGCCCATGTTCTCGTACTTGTCCTTGAGCTCGATTTCCTTGGCGACGGTGACGCCGTCCTTGGTGATGCGCGGGGCACCGAAGCTCTTGTCGATCACGACATTGCGGCCCTTGGGGCCCAACGTGACCTTGACGGCGTTGGCGAGGATATCGACGCCGCGCAGAATGCCTTCGCGGGCATCGCGGCCGAACTTTACGTCCTTGGCAGCCATGATTGTTTCTCCTGAGATTGGTTTATGGATTGAAGGTAGCGAAAGGGATCAGGCGATCAGCCCATGATCCCCATGATGTCGCTTTCCTTCATGATCAGCAGGTCTTCGCCGTTGATCTTGACTTCGGTGCCCGACCACTTGCCGAACAGAACGCGATCGCCGACCTTGACATCGAGCGCGATGCGATCGCCATCGTCGTCACGTGCGCCTTCGCCAACGGCGACGATTTCGCCTTCGCTGGGCTTTTCCTGGGCGCTATCGGGGATAATGATGCCGCCAGCGGTCTTCTGGTCGGCTTCGATGCGACGGACCACAACGCGGTCGTGCAGCGGACGAAATGCCATGATGATGACCTTTCCTTGAATGGGTGGATTGCTTGGCACTCTCCTCTCGAGAGTGCCAACGAGCCGCATTTGGTCCTATCGGCAGCGTGAATCAAGGAGGCTGATGCAAATTTTTTTGCATCGCCGCGCGATTTTCCGGGCGGGGTGGCCACAGCGGCCCGGCTGATCTATCCCGCGTGGCCGAACCCGGAAGCGCGCACTTTCAAAGGGCTTCAGCCAGTGCGCGGCGATAATAATGGAGCAAACCCCCGTCCATGACCCCGCAAGACCTTGCCAACCTGCCGGCCAAAGTCACCAACGAACTGGATATCGTAGCCGCCGTCGTCGGATGGCTGCGCGAAAATCTGGTGCATATGGCCGGGGCGCTGGCTGTGCTGGTCATCGGCGTCATTCTGGCGCGGCTGCTGTCGGGCGCGGCTGACCGGGCGCTGTCGCGGTCTGGCCGGATCGAGCCGACGGTCGCCAAGTTCCTCGGCAACATCATCAAATATGCGCTGTGGGCCGTGGTCGCGGTAACCGTCCTGACCCAGTTCGGGGTGCAGACCACCTCCATCATCGCAGCGCTGGGCGGTCTGGCGCTTGCGGTCGGGCTTGCGCTGCAAGGCACGCTCAGCAACGTCGCGGCGGGCGTGATGATCCTGATCCAGCGTCCGTTTCGGGTGGGCGAGACGATCAGCGCCGGTCCGACGCTCGGCACCGCCACTGCCATCGGCCTGTTCACCACCGAGCTGGTGCAGCCCGACGGGCTGTACGTCATGGTCCCCAATAACGAGCTGTGGAACAAGCCGATCATCAATTTCAGCCGGATGCCGACCCGGCGGTTCGAGCTGCTGATCGGCATTTCCTATTCGGACAGCATCCAGCAGGCGCGGGAGGAATTGCTGGCCTTGGCACAGGGCGATGAGCGCGTGCTGGCCGAACCTGCGCCCGAAGTGTTCGTGGCGGCACTGGCCGATAGCTCGGTCACGATGGGCATGCGGGTGTGGTCCGCAAGCAGCGATTATCTGGTGCTGTCGCGCGACCTGACCGAAGCGGCGAAGGAGCGGTTCGACGCGGCCGGACTGACGATTCCGTTCCCGCAGCGCGAAGTCAGGACAATAGTGGCTCCGGCCGAGGCGGCGGCGTAACGGTGACGTTGCCCGCGCGGATCGTCAGACCCAGCCGTTCCCGGCGGAGCCAGCGGACGATCAGCAACAGCGCGGCGAAGAACAGCCCCGTGGCCAGCCCGATCCACACTCCGGTCCCTTCGAGCGGGGTGAAAAAACCGAGCCCGATGGCCGTGCCGATCCCCGGCACCCAATAGCTGAAGATCGCGATCCACATCGGCACGCGGGTGTCCTGCAAGCCCCTGAGCGCGCCCGCAGCCACCGCCTGCACGCCGTCGGCCAGCTGGAAAATCGCAGCCAGTACCAGATATTGCAGCGCGAACACCACCAGCGCGGCGTTGGCGGGATCGGACGGATCGACATAGATCGTCAGCAGCAATTCGGGCGCTAGCACCATGGCGAGCGCCGTCAGCGACATAAAGCCGGTGCCGATCGCGATCGCCACCCACCCGGCGCGTTTCACACCAACGGGATCGCGCGCGCCGTAGAAATAGCCGACCCGGATCGCCGCCGCCTGCCCCACACCGAACGGCACCTGAAACGCCAGCGCCGCAAGTTGCAATGCCACCGTGTGCCCCGCCAGCTCCGCTGCGCCGAAGCGGCCCATCAGGAAGGCGGCGGCACCGAAGATGCCCGCCTCTGCCGTGATCGTCAGCCCGATCGGCGTGCCGATCAGCAGGATCAGCCGGAACCGCTGCCAATCGGGCGCCCACCAGCGGCCGAACACGCGGTAGCGATGAAGCCGCAGATCATGCCTGATCGCCGCGACATAGGCGCCCAGCGTGAACAGCGAGGTGAGGATCGTCGCCACGGCGGCACCTGCAAGCCCCATTTCGGGCGCGCCAAGATTGCCGAAGATAAAGGCGTAGTTGGCGAGCGCATTAACGAAAATTCCGAGCCCGGTGATCGCGGTCGCGAAAATCGGGCGGCCCAATGCCGAGACGAAATTGCGCAGCACGGCAGCCAGCAGCATCGGCACCATCGAGAAGACGATGACGTTGTTGTATTCGTTCGCCAGATTGCGGATTCCGGCTTGCTGGCCGGAAATCTCCATCACCGGATCGAGCAGCAGGCACAGGCCCATGCCCACGATCCCGCTCAGCACCGCCAGCCACAAAGCCATCCGCACCGAACGCCGCACCGGGCGCACCGAGGGTGCGCCGGTGCCGAGCGCTTCCGCGATCAAGGGCGCTACCGCGCCCGTCAGCCCGGTCAGCGCCCACAGCACGAGGCCGAACAGCGACACGGCCAGCGCGGAGGCAGCCAACTGCTCTTCGCCCAGCCGTGCGATGAAGACGACATCGACCGCATAGGTCAGCATCTGCAGCAGATTCGCAGCCGCCAACGGTCCCGCAAGCGCCAGAGTCGCGCGGATTTCCTGCCCCCAGCCGGGCGTCGAGAGAGGTGCGGTGTGCTGCATGGTCGGTCTTTGCCCGCCAGCAGGCGAGCCGGTCGCCATACGGCGATGGGCGATTCGTTGAAAGGGGAATTGGTCGTCCCGGGATCCTAGCATGGTCGAGCAGGCACGGACCATTCATTAACGAATACGCCGCTGACATCGCCGGAGTTCTCATTGGGAGCCGGCGACCTTGGCTGGTCAGCAAACCCCGCTAACGCTCATGCGTGAGGCGGTGCCGATTTAAAATTTCCTGCGCCGTCAGGGCCGCGATCAACGCTGGAGATTATTTCTGAAGGTCGCCCGCAAGGTCGCCCGCCGGCGTGATGAACAAAAAAGGCGGCGCCGTTGCCGGCGCCGCCTCGTTGGTTATCCGACAGAGCCGGAAGAAGGCTTACTTGAGCTCGACGGTGCCGCCGGCTTCTTCGATCTTCTTCTTTATTTCTTCGGCTTCGGTCTTGTTGATGCCTTCCTTAACGGCCTTCGGCGCGCTTTCCACGAGCGCCTTGGCTTCGGTCAGGCCGAGACCGGTGATCGCACGGACTTCCTTGATGACCTGGATCTTCTTCCCGCCGTCGCCGGTCAGGATGACGTCGAATTCGGTCTGCTCTTCGACAGCCTCGGCAGCAGCGGCCGGGCCGGCAGCAACCGCGACAGCAGCAGCGGCGCTCACGCCCCATGCTTCTTCAAGGGCCTTGGCAAGGTCAGCCGCCTCGAGGACGGTCAGCTTCGAAAGTTCTTCAACAAGCTTGGCAATATCAGCCATGATGGTTCACTCCAATTTGTGGCGGGGCCGGACACCATGTCCTGAACCCCGAGATTGTATCGTCTGGCGAAAAGCGTCTCTTACGCTGCCTTGTCCGCGTACGCGGCAAACACACGGGCGACCTTCGCGGCGGGCGCGGTAACGACCTGGGCGATTTTCGTCGCAGGTGCGTTGACCAGACCGACGAGCTTGGCGCGCAGTTCGTCGAGGCTGGGCATCGAGGCAAGCGCCCGGATCCCGGCTTCGTCGAGAACGACCGAACCCATCGAACCGCCGACGATTTCGAGCTTGTCATTCGTTTTGGCGAATTCGACAGCGGCCTTTGCAGCCGCGACCGGGTCAGTCGACCAGGCCAGCCCGACCGGACCGGTGAGCATGTCACCGAGCCCGACATAGTCGGTGTTTTCAAGAGCGAGATTGGCGAGACGGTTCTTCGCAACCTTGTAGGTGGCGCCAGCATCGCGCATCTTCAGGCGCAGGGCGGTGGACTGAGCCACCGTCATGCCGACGTTACGGGTGACAACCACCACAGCAACTTCGGAGAAGACCGCATTGAGCTGGGCAACCGCGTCGGCTTTCTGCGAACGATCCATGCCATACTCCTTCACTAATGGCCGCGCAGGATGGCTCCTGAACGACCGGCTACGTTGTCCATGGCAGAGCCGGGGCTCCGTCACGGGCGAGTCCGTCGAAAGGGAAGGAGGGTGTGTGCCGCCATCATGGCAGAGCACGCGGGCGGCTGCTTGCGCTGGGCCGCCGGAATCTCGTTTCCCCGTCTAGGCTGGAAATTAAGAAGGCCAGATTGCCCTCACCAACTGTCTCGGACGGATGACCGGCGAAACCTAACAAGGCCCGCCGGACAATCCCGTTAAGGGATCGGGGCTGGCCTCTACGGATTTGCGGCCGATAGTCAAGCATGGAACATTCCGGCGCGAAACATCCTTCTTGTGGTGGTCAACAACAAGGAGAAGAACGATGGGACGGAATGTTACCATAGGACTCGGAACGCTGATCATCATCCTGATCGTGGTTGCGCTGCTGTTCTGATGCAGGGGCGGGGATGCGTTCGGTCGCATCCCCGCGAGCCTTTTCAGCTTTCGCTTTCGGTCCCGGCATAAGCGAGCAGATCGCCCGGCTGGCAGTCCAGCTCGCGGCAGATTGCGGCCAGCGTGGAGAACCGGATCGCCTTGGCCTTGCCGGTTTTGAGGATCGACAGGTTGGCGAGCGTCAGGCCCACGCGCTCCGCCAGTTCGGTCAGCGTCATCCGGCGGGCGTGGAGCAGGTCGTCGAGCTTCACCATGATCCGGGTTCCTTCGAGATCGTCGTTGATGGGGGGCATCACACGGTCCCTTCCAGATCATCGCGCATCGCAGCGCCTTGGCGGAACACGCGGGCGAGGATGAACAGCACCAGCACCATCAGGATGCCGGTCAGATCGAATCTGGCGTCAATCGTAATGTCCTCGTGTCCGGCTTGATCGGCCCACTTGGCCACCAGCAGGCCGAGGCCCGCGGCAGGCAAGGACAGAAGCTGGGTGCCGAGCAGCAGCCAGGCCATCAGGTTCAACCGGTCGGCATTGGCCGGTGCGAAGGCGTCCCCTTCGGCCACCGTATCGATGATGGCCCGCAACTTGGCGAAGAAGACGAACAGGGCGATCACGATCGCCAGCACAGTCAGCAGCAGGCCTGCGATCGCCAGCATCGGCGCCTGATCCACCGGCACGCCGCTGCCGTCGGCAAAGCCGCTGACGAAATCGGCGCCGAAAATCAGGGCGAGGGGCAAGGTGATGGCGACAACCACGGCTGCGAGCGCCATCAAACCTTGCATGAACAATACGATCACCTTGCCTGCAAGCAGCAGCGGGTCGTGTCCGGGAGCTTTCATGGATTGTCTCCTTGATGCGATGAGGCTTAGGCCAGCGCGGGCAGGGGCAGGGGCAGCGCGGCTGAGGCCTGCGCCGGCGGCACAGTCACGATCGCGCCGATCGAGCCGAATGCGAGCGCGACGGCGGCGAGGGCGGTAAGAGCGCTGTTTGCGAAGCGGGGACATATCGTTCTCCTTGATTGGGCATATTGCGATTCGATAAGGAGTGTCTATCGGTGAGCGCGCATATCGTCAACCAATAATATTGAAAAACGATGCGGTTCGCATTGGATAACGCTAAATGGAGGCTCTGCGGCGGGTCGAGCCGGTCGGGGCGTTGACACCGGGCGGCGGCGATCCTACATGCGCCCCTCACGCAAGCTTCGAGCAAGACCGATTCATACGCGGGGATCGGTCCCGAAATGGAAGCGGCGGATAGCCAATTTCGCGATGCAAACAGAATGCTGCGGCCAGCGCCCACCGAAGAGGGGGGATGGCAATGCGGCGTTTTTGCGTCGGATCCGGCACGTTTTCTGCGTCGAACGACAGCGATTTTACCCGTCCGCGTGGCACCGTCGCGCGGCCCAATCAAAGAGGCCAACTCCTCCATGGCAACCAAGGCGAAGACGCCCGTCATCCGCAGCCGCAAGGCGCAGGGCACCGCGAAAAAGCGCATCCGCAAGATCTTCGGCGACATCCACGAAGTGGTGCAGATGCCGAACCTGATCGAGGTTCAGCGCGAAAGCTACGAGCAGTTCCTGCGTTCGGACAAGGCGACCGGCTATGTCTCGGGCCTCGAAAAGACGCTGCGTTCGGTGTTCCCGATCCGTGATTTCGCCGGCACTGCCGAGCTGGATTTCGTGCATTACGAACTCGAAGAGCCGAAGTACGACACCACCGAGTGCCGTCAGCGCGGCATCACCTATGCTGCCCCGATGAAGGTGACGCTGCGCCTGATCGTGTTCGAAGTGGATCAGGAAACCGAAACCCGCTCCGTCCTCGATATCAAGGAGCAGGATGTCTACATGGGCGACATGCCGCTCATGACGGATAACGGCACCTTCATCATCAACGGCACCGAGCGTGTGATCGTGTCGCAGATGCACCGTTCGCCGGGCGTGCTGTTCGATCACGATCGCGGCAAGACCCATTCGTCGGGCAAGCTGCTGTTTGCTGCCCGCGTGATCCCCTACCGCGGTTCGTGGCTCGATTTCGAATTCGACGCCAAGGACATCGTCAACGTCCGGATCGACCGCAAGCGCAAGCTTCCGGTCACGGCGCTGCTGTATTCGCTCGGCCTCGATGCCGAGGGCATTCTCTCGCACTTCTACAACACCGTGGTGTGGGACCGCGCCAAGGATGGCTGGAAGATTCCGTTCGTGGCCGAACAATGGCGCGGGTCGAAGCCGACCTTCCCGCTGATCGACGCTGCGACCGGTGAAGAAGTGTTTCCCGCCGGTACGAAGATTTCGCCGCGCGCCGCCAACAAGGCTGCCAAGGATGGCCTCGCCGATCTGTTGTTGCCGACCGAAGAAGTCGTCAGCCGCTACGCCGCGTGCGACATGATCGACGAGTCGACGGGCCGCATCTACATCGAAGCGGGCGATGAACTCACACTCGAACACGTCGAAGCCTTCGACAAGGCCGGGATCGACCGGCTCGAACTGCTCGACATCGATGAAATCAATACCGGGCCGTGGATTCGCAACACGCTGAAAGCCGACAAGGCCGAAAACCGTGATGAAGGCCTCGAGGCCATCTACAAGGTCATGCGTCCGGGCGAACCGCCGACGAAGGAAACTGCCGAAGCGCTGTTCGAAGGCCTGTTCTTCGATGCCGAACGCTATGACCTTTCGGCCGTGGGCCGCGTGAAGCTGAATATGCGTCTCGGCCTCGATGCCGAAGACACCGTGACCACTTTGCGCAAGGAAGATATCCTCGCCGTGGTCAAGGAACTGGTCGGCCTGAAGGATGGCAAGGGCGAAGTCGACGATATCGACAACCTCGGCAACCGCCGCGTGCGTTCGGTGGGCGAGCTGCTGGAAAACCAGTACCGCGTCGGCCTGCTGCGCATGGAGCGCGCCGTGAAGGAGCGCATGTCGTCGGTCGATGTTTCGACCGTGATGCCGAACGATCTGATCAACGCCAAGCCGGCTGTGGCTGCGGTGCGCGAATTCTTCGGCTCCTCGCAGCTGTCGCAGTTTATGGACCAGACCAACCCGCTCTCGGAAGTCACCCACAAGCGCCGCGTTTCGGCCTTGGGCCCGGGTGGTCTGACGCGTGAGCGCGCAGGCTTCGAAGTGCGCGACGTTCACCCGACCCATTATGGCCGCATCTGCCCGATCGAAACGCCGGAAGGCCCGAACATCGGTCTGATCAACTCGCTGGCGAGCTTCAGCCGGGTCAACAAGTACGGCTTCATCGAAACCCCCTACCGCAAGGTGGTGGACGGCAACGTGACGACCGACGTGATCTACCTTTCCGCAATGGAAGAGCAGAAGCACACCGTCGCGCAGGCTTCGGCCGAGCTGAACGAAGACGGCAGCTTCGTCGAGGAACTGGTTTCGGCCCGCCACAACGGTGACAACCTGATGGCGCCGCGTGAACACGTGACGCTGATGGACGTTTCGCCCAAGCAGCTGGTTTCGGTCGCCGCCTCGCTGATTCCGTTCCTGGAAAACGATGACGCCAACCGCGCGTTGATGGGATCGAACATGCAGCGCCAGGCCGTGCCGCTGGTCAAGGCAGAAGCGCCTTGGGTCGGCACCGGGATGGAAGAAACCGTGGCGCGTGATAGCGGCGCGGCGATTGCCGCCCGTCGCGGCGGGATCGTCGATCAGGTGGACGCCACCCGTATCGTGATCCGCGCGATCGGCGATGTCGAACCCGGCCAGTCCGGGGTGGACATCTACACGCTGCAGAAGTTCCAGCGCTCCAACCAGAACACCTGCATCAACCAGCGTCCGCTGGTGAAGGTGGGCGACGTGATCGAACAGGGCGACATCATTGCCGATGGCCCCTCGACCGATCTCGGCGAGTTGGCGCTCGGCAAGAACAGCCTCGTCGCGTTCATGCCGTGGAATGGCTACAACTACGAAGACTCGATCCTGATCAGCGAACGTATTGTGAAGGACGACGTCTTCACCTCGATCCACATCGAGGAATTCGAAGTCATGGCGCGCGACACCAAGCTCGGGCCGGAAGACATCACCCGCGACATTCCCAATGTCGGCGAGGAAGCGCTGCGCAACCTCGACGAAGCGGGCATCGTCTATATCGGCGCAGAAGTGCACCCCGGTGATATCCTCGTGGGCAAGATCACGCCCAAGGGTGAAAGCCCGATGACCCCGGAAGAAAAGCTGCTGCGCGCGATCTTCGGTGAAAAGGCTTCGGATGTGCGTGACACCTCGCTGCGGCTGCCGCCGGGCGTTGCGGGCACCATCGTCGAAGTCCGGGTGTTCAACCGCCACGGGATCGAGATCGACGACCGTACCCGTGCGATCCAGAACGAGGAAATCGAACGCCTCCGCAAGGATGCCGCCGACGAACGTGCCATCCTCAACCGTGCGACCTACAACCGCCTGCGTGACATGCTGATCGGCCAGACCGCATCGGCTGCCCCGAAGGGTTCGAAGAAGGGCGTCGAGATCACCGAGGAAATGCTCGAGGAAATCGAACGTCACGAATGGTTCAAGTTCGCGGTCGCCGATGACAATCGTCAGACACAGATCGAAGCGGTGAAGACCCAGTACGACGAAGCCGTAGCGGTGATCGATGCCAAGTTCGCGGACCGCAAGGAAAAGCTGGAACGCGGCGATGAACTCGCCCCGGGCGTGCTCAAGATGGTCAAGGTGTTCGTCGCGGTGAAGCGCAAGCTGCAGCCGGGCGACAAGATGGCCGGCCGTCACGGGAACAAGGGCGTGATCAGCCGCATCCTGCCGGCCGAGGACATGCCGTTCCTCGAAGACGGGACACCGGTCGATCTGGTGCTCAACCCGCTGGGCGTGCCGTCGCGCATGAACGTCGGGCAGATCTTCGAAACGCACCTCGGCTTTGCGGCACGTGCATTGGGCCACGAGATCAAGGCAAAGCTGGAGGAATGGCATGCCGCCAATCCGAACGCTGCCGAAGATTACGCCAATGTTCCGCCGCCGGCTGCGGTCGTGGATCGTCTCAAGGACATCTACGGCGAGCAGTATTTCGAGGATCTCGACAGCCGCACCACGGCCGATATCGTCGAACTGGCGGGCAACCTCGAAGCAGGCGTTCCGATGGGGACCCCGGTGTTCGACGGTGCGCGCGAGCCGGACGTGTCGGAAATGCTGATCAAGGCAGGGATCGACTCCTCAGGTCAGTCCACGCTGTATGACGGCCGCACTGGCGAGGCGTTCGACCGCAAGGTCACCGTGGGCATCATCTACATGCTCAAGCTGCACCACTTGGTCGACGACAAGATCCACGCGCGTTCGATCGGGCCGTACAGCCTCGTCACCCAGCAGCCGCTGGGCGGTAAGGCGCAGTTCGGTGGACAGCGTTTCGGCGAAATGGAAGTCTGGGCGCTGCAGGCTTACGGCGCGGCCTACACTTTGCAGGAAATGCTGACGGTGAAGTCCGATGACGTGGTCGGCCGCACCAAGGTCTACGAAGCGATCGTCAAGGGTGACGATACCTTCGAGGCCGGTATCCCTGAGAGCTTCAACGTGCTCGTCAAGGAAATGCGCTCGCTGGGTCTGAACGTCGAATTGAAGTCGATCCTCGACGAGGATGACGGCGACCAGACCGATTACAGCGCGATCGCAGCGGAATAGAGGCGCGGCGGGCCGGGACGTAAGTTTCCGGCTCCCGCACCCCTCGCCCATCTGAATTCATCCCATCAGCGGGAAGCAAGTCATGAACGAACTCACGAAATTCACCAACCAGCTGGCGAAGCCCGAAACTTTCGACCAGATCCAGATCGGCATCGCCAGCCCCGAGCGTATTCGCTCGTGGTCCTACGGCGAGATCAAGAAGCCGGAAACCATCAACTACCGCACGTTCAAGCCCGAACGTGACGGCTTGTTCTGCGCGCGCATCTTCGGCCCTGTGAAGGATTACGAGTGCCTGTGCGGCAAGTACAAGCGCATGAAGTACAAGGGCGTCGTCTGCGAAAAGTGCGGCGTCGAAGTCACCGTCACCAAGGTGCGCCGCGAGCGCATGGGCCACATCGAACTGGCCGCGCCGGTTGCGCATATCTGGTTCCTGAAGTCGCTGCCGTCGCGCATCGGCCTGCTGCTCGACATGCAGCTGAAGCAGCTGGAGCGCATTCTCTACTTCGAAAGCTACGTCGTGATCGAGCCGGGCCTGACCCCGCTCGAAAAGTACCAGTTGCTGACCGAAGACGAACTGCTCGAAGCGCAGGACGAATATGGCGAGGACGCCTTCAGCGCCAGCATCGGCGCGGAAGCCGTGCAGATCATGCTGGCCGAACTCGATCTCGAGAACGAGCGCGACGTGCTGATGGAAGAGCTCGCGACCACCAAGTCGCTGCTCAAGCCCAAGAAGATCATCAAGCGGCTGAAGGTCGTCGAAAGCTTCATCGATTCGGGCAACCGCCCCGAGTGGATGATCCTCGAAGTGATCCCCGTGATCCCGCCCGAACTGCGCCCGCTGGTGCCGCTCGATGGTGGCCGTTTCGCGACGTCCGATCTCAACGATCTCTATCGCCGCGTCATCAACCGCAACAATCGTCTGAAGCGCCTGATCGAACTGCGTGCGCCGGACATCATCGTCCGCAACGAAAAGCGGATGCTGCAGGAAGCGGTTGACGCCCTGTTCGACAATGGCCGCCGTGGCCGCGTGATCACCGGCGCCAACAAGCGCCCGCTGAAGTCGCTGTCCGATATGCTCAAGGGCAAGCAGGGCCGCTTCCGTCAGAACCTGCTCGGCAAGCGCGTCGACTATTCGGGCCGTTCGGTGATCGTGACCGGGCCTGAGCTCAAGCTGCACCAGTGCGGCCTGCCCAAGAAAATGGCGCTCGAACTGTTCAAGCCGTTCATCTACGCGCGTCTGGATGCCAAGGGTTTGTCCATGACCCTGAAGCAGGCCAAGAAGTGGGTCGAGAAGGAGCGCAAGGAAGTCTGGGACATCCTCGACGAGGTGATCCGCGAACACCCGGTGCTGCTCAACCGCGCGCCGACGCTGCACCGCTTAGGCATTCAGGCGTTCGAGCCCGTCCTGATCGAAGGCAAGGCGATCCAGCTGCACCCGCTGGTCTGCTCGGCCTTCAACGCCGACTTCGATGGCGACCAGATGGCGGTCCACGTGCCGCTTTCGCTGGAAGCCCAGCTCGAAGCGCGCGTGCTGATGATGTCGACCAACAACATCCTCTCGCCCGCCAACGGCAAGCCGATCATCGTGCCTTCGCAGGACATGGTTCTGGGGATCTACTATCTCTCGATGGAGCGGCAGGAGAAGTTCCCGGAATACCTCGAAAACGCCGATGGCACCAAGGTCGAGCGCCTGCCGCGCTTCTCCGACATGGCCGAAGTGCACCAGGCACTCGAAGCCAAGGCGGTCACGCTGCACACCCGCATTCTCGCCCGCGTTCCGCAGGCCGACGAATCCGGCAAGGTTTCGATGCAGCGTTTCGAAACCACTCCGGGCCGGATGCTGATCGGCGAATGCCTGCCCAAGAACTACAAGGTGCCGTTCGACATCATCAACCGCCTGCTCACCAAGCGTGAGATCGGCGACGTGATCGATCAGGTTTACCGCCACACCGGCCAGAAGGACACGGTGCTGTTCGCCGACGCGATCATGAGCCTCGGCTTCCGCTATGCTTTTAAGGCCGGGATCAGCTTCGGCAAGGATGACATGATCATCCCCGACGCCAAGATCAAACTGGTGGACGAGACCAAGGATCTGGTGGCCGGATACGAGCAGCAGTATCAGGACGGTCTGATCACGCAGCAGGAAAAGTACAACAAGGTGATCGACGCCTGGTCGAAGTGCGGTGACATGGTCGCAGACGCGATGATGGCCGAGATCAAGGCGACTCCGATCGATGCAGAAACGGGCAAGGAAGCCCAGATCAACTCGATCTACATGATGAGCCACTCCGGTGCGCGTGGTTCGCCAGCGCAGATGAAGCAGCTTGCGGGGATGCGCGGGCTGATGGCCAAGCCTTCGGGCGAGATCATCGAGACGCCGATCATCTCGAACTTCAAGGAAGGTCTGACCGTTCTTGAATACTTCAACTCCACCCACGGCGCTCGTAAGGGCCTCGCGGATACGGCGTTGAAGACGGCAAACTCGGGTTACCTCACCCGCCGTCTGGTCGACGTGTCGCAGGATTGCGTCATCGTCGAGGAAGATTGCGGCACGGAAAACGCGCTCGAAATGCGCGCCATCGTTCAGGGCGGTTCGGTGATCGCCTCGCTCGGCGAGCGCATTCTCGGACGCACGACGATGGAAGACATCGTCAACGCCGCGACCGGAGAGGTTATCGTTCCGAAGCTGACCCTGCTGGACGAACCGATGGTCAAGGCGATCGAGGATGCCGAAGTGCAGTCGGCCCGGATCCGTTCGCCGCTGATCTGCGAAGCCGAACAGGGTGTCTGCGGCACCTGCTACGGACGCGATCTGGCCCGCGGAACGCCGGTCAATATCGGTGAGGCCGTCGGCGTCATCGCGGCGCAATCGATCGGTGAACCCGGCACCCAGCTGACGATGCGGACGTTCCACATCGGCGGCGCGGCGCAGCTCAACGAAACTTCGCACCTCGAGGCGATTTCGGATGGCCGCGTCGAGCTTCGCGACATGCCTACCATCACCGACAAGCGCGGTCGTATCCTCAGCCTTGCCCGCAACGGCGAGATTGCGGTGATCGACGCCGAAGGTCGTGAGCGCGAGATGCACAAGGTGCCTTACGGTACGGTGCTGATGTTCAAGGATGGCGAGCACGTGAAGATCGGCGCTCGTCTGGCCGAGTGGGATCCGTTCACCTTGCCAATCATCACCGAGCAATCGGGCGTGGTTAAGTATCAGGATCTGGCCGAGGGCATCACGCTCGAGGAAGCGGTCGATGATGCCACCGGCATTGCGCAGCGCGTGGTGACCGAAAACCGGGCGACGGGTCGCAAGAAGAAGGAAGACCTGCGTCCGCGCCTCACCCTGCTGGCCGAAGGCTCGGGTGAGATCGAAGCGGCACGTTACATGCTCGCTCCGGGCACCACCCTGTCGGTCGAGGATGGCCAGACGGTTGAAGGGGGCGACATTCTCGCCCGTGCCAGCCGCGAAGCCGCCAAGACCCGCGACATCACGGGCGGTCTGCCGCGCGTGGCCGAACTGTTCGAGGCGCGCATGCCCAAGGACGTGTCGGTTATCGCCAAGATTTCCGGACGGATCGAATTCGTCCGCGAATACAAGGCGAAGCGCAAGATCGCGATCATTCCCGAGGAAGGCGATCCGGTGGAATACCTGATCGCCAAGACCAAGGTGATCGACGTGCAGGAAGGCGATTTCGTGAAGAAGGGTGACACCCTTGTTTCCGGCTCGCCCAACCCGCACGACATCCTTGAAGTGATGGGCGTCGAAGCTCTGGCCGAATATCTCGTCAACGAGATCCAGGAAGTCTATCGCTTGCAGGGCGTGAAGATCAACGACAAGCACATCGAGGTGATCGTTCGCCAGATGCTGCAGAAGGTCGAGATCACCGATGGCGGGGACACCACCCTGCTGCCGGGCGAGCAGGTCGATCTGGCGGAAATGCTGGAGATCAACGGCAAGCTGGGCAAGGGCAAGCAGGGCGCGAGCGGTACTCCGGTGCTTCTCGGGATCACCAAGGCTTCGCTCCAGACGCGCAGCTTCATTTCGGCGGCCTCGTTCCAGGAAACCACCCGCGTGCTGACGCAGGCGGCGGTCGAAGGGAAGAAGGACACGCTGATCGGGCTGAAGGAAAACGTGATCGTCGGCCGTCTCATCCCCGCCGGTACCGGCGCGGGCATGAACCGCCTGCGTGTCACCGCCAACAGCCGCGACGCCGCGCTGAAGGCCGCATGGAAGAAGCAGCAGGACGCGCTTGCCGCAACCGGCCAGCGTGAAGCCGAACCGGCACCGGATGCGGTCGGATCGGAAGAGAAGATGAAGGCGGCGATGGCAGCGATGGCGGCCGCGGCCCCGGCTGCCGATGCGGAGGACGCCGGCGAGGAATAAACCCCTCTCGCGCACCCGCGTGACGCAATGAGAGACCCCGTCGGAGCTTCGGTTCCGGCGGGGTTTCCTTTGGCCGGTTCGCGTGCCCCTCCGGCTGCAGTAAATCCGCTATTGCAAATCACTCGCATAAAGCCTAGCCCGATGTCCGTCCCATCGGCGCCCAACATCAGCGAGGTTTCATGTCCCGGCAGCTCCCGTCCTCCGCCAAGGCCCGCGATATCGTTGCCGCGCTGGCCGCTCCGCCGCGCATCGAGCAGTTGGGTCCGATCGCGGGGCGTTTCATCCATGCTCTGCGGCTGATCGCGCTGCATGAACGGATGGGGCGTGACCCCGTGCCCGAACTGGCAGTCAGACTCGGAAGCGTCGACGTCGCCGCCAAATCGCTGATCCTGGCGCAGACCATCTCCGCGAACTGGCCGGAAAACATTCATGTCTCGCGCTTTTGCTGCCGTCTGATGAGCCACGACGAAGCGACTATCGGCGCATTTGTCGACGCCGCTGCCGCTGCGGACCGGATCGGCTTCGAAGCTGCGCTTACCGGTCTGATCCGCAACGACCGGCTGCACCGCCTGTGGGAAGGGGCGCTGGCGCTCGCCGCGGCTGAACTGCGGGCCGTCTGATTTCGGCTCGCACGCCGCCGAAGTGATGGTAGGCGGTATACATGAAGAAGCTCATTCCTCTCGCCTGCCTCGCACTGCTCGCCTGCGGCCCCAACCGCGAAATTTCGACTGCGCCCGATACCGCGCCGAACAATCCACCTGCGGGTTCTCCCGTCGTCACGCCGGTCGTCAGCCTTGTCGGCGAATATCGCGTCGCCGGAATTGACGGCGCGCCGATCGATGCGCCTATCGGCCTTGCCCTGACGGTCACAGACAGCCGCATCATCTTCGATGCAGCCTGCGGCGGATTTGCGTGGGATTACGCGCTCGAAGGGAGCGCCCTCGCAACAACCCGCGTTGTTTCGCCCGCGCCCGATTGTCTTGCACGCACGAGCTCTCCCCGCGTCGTCTTCGATCTCGCTGCGGTGATTGATGCTGTCAGCGAGGCGCAGCGCACGCCCTCGAACGGGATCGAATTGGCGGGCGGTGGCCGATCCGTCACGCTCTACTCGCAATAGTGCTCAAGCCGCGCTAACGGGCGAGCCATGAGCACCATCACCCGTTTCGCCCCGTCGCCCACCGGCCGCCTGCATGTCGGCAATATCCGCACTGCGCTGCACAACTGGATGTTGGCGCGCAAGGCCGGAGGCAGCTTCATCCTGCGCATCGACGATACCGATGCGGCCCGCAGCCGCGAGGAATATGTCGACGCAATCAAGGCTGACCTCACCTGGCTCGGCCTCGATTGGGATCGCGAGGAACGCCAGTCACATCGGCTGGAGCGCTACGAGGATGCTTTCGCGCGGCTCAAGGACGCTGGCCGGATATACCCCTGTTACGAAAGCGCGCAGGAGCTGGAGATCAAGCGCAAGATTGCGCTCGGCCGGGGATTGCCGCCGATCTATGACCGCGCTGCGCTGGGCCTGACGGAAGCCGAACGCGCCGGGAAGGAGGCGGAAGGCACGCCAGCGCACTGGCGCTTCCTGCTCGACCATGAAGAGCCGATCACGTGGGAGGACGGCGTTCGCGGGCCGCAGAAATTCGACGCTGCGCAGCTTTCCGATCCGGTCATCCGCCGCGCCGATGGTTCATGGCTCTACATGATGCCGAGTGCGGTCGACGACATTGATATGGGCACCACGCAGGTGCTGCGCGGCGAGGATCACGTTTCCAACACAGCGGTGCAAATTCAGATCTTTACTGCACTTTTTGCTGCAGGCTTTGCTGCGGCAGAAAGTGCAGCAAAAAAGGTGCCCTCCTTTGCCCATGAAGCACTGCTGGTCGGGCGCGAGGGGAAGCTGTCGAAGCGGCTCGGTTCGCTCAGCAGCGATGCCTTGCGCGAGCGCGGGATCGAGCCCGAGGCTGTGGTCGCCCTGCTGGCCCGGCTCGGCACATCGCTGCCGGTCGAACCGATCGCGGATCGCGCGGCGCTGATTGCCGGCTTCGATCTTTCGACCTTCGGCCGCGCGCCCGCCAAGTTCGATGAGGAAGACCTTGAGCGCCTCAACGCCGCGATCGTCCATCAACTGGATTTCGAAGCGGTGAGAGCGCGTTTGCCCCACGGCATGGACGAGGCTGGCTGGCACGCGATCCGTCCCAACCTTGCCCATGTCGATGAGGCCGCCGAGTGGTGGCGGCTGGTGACCGGCCCGATCGAGCAACCCGAACTTTCGGACGAAGACCGTGGCTATCTCGCCGCTGCCGCTGCGACGCTTGAATGGGGAAGCGATCCGTGGGGCGGTCTGACTGCGGCGCTGAAGAGTTCCACCGACCGCAAGGGCAGGGGCCTGTTTCTCCCGCTACGGCAGGCTCTCACAGGCATGGACCATGGCCCGGACATGGGCGAATTGCTCCCCCTGATCGGTGAAAGCGAAGCCCGTGCGCGGCTGGAGCGGGCGGCGGGTCAATAGTACCGGGTCAGTCAGTGCACTCCCGATCCGTCTTCAGAAGGATGACGGCTTCTTCTTCGTCCACCAGCATCAGTCGCGGCGGCGTATCGAGGCCGAGCTTGTCCGCCATCTCGTTCTCGGTCCGGGTCAGATCACGGCAGGCCGCCGCAAGCCGCTGACGGGTGCGCTGGGGGAGCGCCGAAAAGCGGGGAACGCCGCGGCGCCTGGTAAAAAGCTTGTCCAAAAGTGACATCGCTAAAACCCTCCGCGATGGAAAGGCAGGATCAGCAAGGCGATTGCTTGCAGAAGGAGAGCGAGCAGGATCAACCGGAGCGCCCATGTCCGGCGGATCGCGCTGATCGCATTGCCCTTCAGCAGCTCTTCATAGGCCACGGCATAGCTTGCCGCGAGAACGCCCCTCGTTCTCTCACTGTCATCCGCACCGTCATTACCACCGCGCGCTCCGCCCCCGGCGGCAAGATCGGGCAGCCGCGGAGGCTCATGATAGACGAACAGCCACTCTGACAGCAGCACCTGATAAGCCGAGGCAGCCAGCGCCGCCACCGAGCAAGTGGCGAGGCAAAGGACAGCCAAGGTCGAGATATGCCCCAGTCGGGCAACGTCGATCTCAACGCTCAGCGTGCCAAGAGCGTACACCGCGAAGGAAAGGGCCGCGACCGGCGTGCTGAGGCTGCCCCGGATCGCCTCCCGCCGCGACTTTTCGGCAAAGAACATCTGCCGGGCGTGTTCCAGATGTTGATCGTCAACCTTCGCCATGTTCATCGCATCCTGCGCGTATGGCGGAAGCGCGCGTAGCGGTTGAGCAGATCGTTGATCAGCTGGTCTTGCGTGAAGCCGGTAACGTCGTGCGGCTGGTCGCCCTCCGAACTATGCGCCATCACCCGGAAGTGGCGCTGTTCCGCACCCGATGATTGGGGCCGCTCGAGCCAGATAAAACTGGGCGACAGGAAGCTTCGCGACCGCAGCGTGTACTGGAAATCGCCCCGTTCGCCGTGCGGGATGCGCAGGTCGAGCCGGCCTTCTTCCTCCGACAAGTGCGGTGAAAAGCCGCTCTCGCGCATCTGATCGGCGACTGCATCCAGCGCCGGGCGAGCGGTCGAACCGATGTAACTTGCGATTTCGTCGGCGCTGAAGTGATGCATCAGCGATATCAGCCGCTGCTGCCAGCTGAGTTCGGGATCGGTGGCGGCCGTTTCGGCATTGGAAAGATCGATGGCGGAATCGGCGCTCTCCATCTGCAACGCCCGCAGCAGACCGACACAGATGAAAATCATCACGACGGCAAATGGCAGGGCACTGGCGATGGCGGCGGTCTGCAGCGCCTGCAGCCCGCCGGCGATCAGCAACACGCCGGCAATGGTGCCGGCGCAAACAGCCCAGAAAATGCGCTGCCACACCGGCGGGTGTTCGGCCGCGCCCGATGTAATCGTGTCCATCACCAGAGCGCCGGAATCCGCCGACGTGACGAAAAACGTGATCACCAGCAGAGTCGCGATGAACGACGTCACAGCGCCGAATGGCAGCGCGGCCAAGGTCTCGAACAGGGCGACGGGAAGGTTGGCAAGCGCAGTTTCGGCAATGGGCGCGACCCCGCTCATGTCGAGCGCGATCGCGGTGTTGCCGAACACCGTCATCCACAGGAAGCTGAACAATACCGGCACCAGCAACACGCCGCCGATGAATTCGCGGATCGTCCGGCCCCGCGAGATCCGGGCGATGAACATGCCGACGAATGGCGACCAAGCGATCCACCATCCCCAATAGAACAGCGTCCAGTCGCCGAGCCACGGGTTCGGCTCGTAGGCGTAAAGACGAAAGGTGCGCTGGATCAGCGAATCGAGATAGGCGCCGATATTCTGCAGATAGGCGTCGAGCAGGAAGATCGTCGGCCCGGCAAACAGGACGAAGCCGAGCAACAGCACCGCCAGGATGATGTTGAGTTCGGACAGGCGCTTCACCCCTTTGTCCAGCCCGAGGAACACCGACAGGGTGGCGATGGCGGTGATCATCGCGATCAGCAGCAATTGCGTCGTCGCCGAAACGGGAACGCCGAACAGGTAGGCGAGGCCGGCATTCACCTGCAGAACGCCTAGGCCCAGCGACGTGGCCACGCCGAACATCGTGCCGATAACCGCGAAGATGTCCACCGAATGGCCGATCGGCCCATGGATGCGGCGCCCGATCAGAGGATAGAGCGGCGAACGCGGTGCCAGCGGCAGCCCGCGGCGGAACGAGAAATACGCCAGCGCAAGGCCGACCACGATGTAGATCGCCCAGGCGTGCAGCCCCCAGTGCAGGAAGGTCAGAACCATCGCCTGACGTGCCGCCTCGAACGTGCCGCCTTCGCCGATTGGCGGAGCGGCATAGTGCTGGATGGGTTCGGCAACGCCGAAGAACACCAGCCCGATTCCCATTCCCGCGCTGAACAGCATCGCGAACCAGGAAAGATAGCTGTAATCGGGCTCGCTCTCGTCCGGGCCGAGCTTCACATCGCCGTGGCGGCTGAACATCAGATAGATGACAAAGATCAGAAACCCGGCGACCGCGGCAACGTAGAACCAGCCGAAGTCCGCCACGATGAACGCTTGCACGCGGGCGAACAGCACCGCCGCCGGCTGCGCGAACACAGCGCCGAAAGCGGCGAACAGCAGGATCAACGCCGCCGAGGTATAGAAGACCGGCGGGTTGACCGCGATACGCGCGCTTTTTCGCAAGGGCGCGGCTTCTTTCAGAACCGGATCGGACAAGTTTTCTTCCTGCTGTCTTCTGATCTCCCCAACGAAACGCAGCGAACGGCGCTGTGTTCAAAAAAACCCGAAACGCTAATCAGCGGCGCGCGGAAGCGGATCCAGTTCGGCAGCCGCAGGCGTGGTGCGCGGCAGGATCTGGTAGGGATGTTGCAGCTCGCTCGGCACCGGCTCGCCGCGGAACTGTCGCCACAATGCGAACATGAGCGCCAGCAGGGCGCAGCCGCCGATGAACAGGAACAATCCTCCGACACCGACAGCCATCATCACCCCCGAAGCCGCCGTCGGCCCGACCGCTGCCCCGACCGAATAGATCAGCACAAGCCCGCCGCTTGCACTCACCCGCTGCTCGGCATTCAGGTGATCATTCGTGTGCGCAACGCAGAGCGGATAGAGCGCAAAGCTCAGCCCGCCGAACGCCGCCCCCAGGATCATGAGCATGGCGCCCGGACGCGCAAGCCACCCCAGCGCGCCGCAGACCACTGTTGTGCCCAGCAGCGTCGCCACGATGACCGCGCGCCGATCGAACCGATCGGACAGCCACCCGACCGGCCACTGGAGCGCGACCCCTCCGGCGATCACCGCGCTCATGAACAGCGCCACTTCCGACATCTCCAGGCCCACGCGGCGCGAATAGACAGCGCCCAGACCGTAGAATGCGCCGAGCATCAGCCCGGTCATGCCGCACCCTGCCACCCCCAGCGGCGATGCGGCGTAAAGGCCGCGGATCGTAAGCGGCGATTGCTGCGCCACGACCGGTTCCTGCAGGCGGGTGAGTGCGATCGGCAGAACCGATAGGGAAACGAGCAGCGACGATGCTACGAACGGGGCTGCGACAAACGTATCGAGATTGAGCAGGAATTGTCCGAGCGCCTGCCCGGCATAAAGCGAGATCATGTAAGCCGCGAGAACCAAGCCGCGGGTGCTGGGTTCCGCCCGCTCGTTCAGCCAGCTTTCGAGGCAAATGAACACGGCTGCGATGCACAGCCCGTCGACGAAGCGCAGCAGAGCCCAGAACCCTGCATTTTGGAACAGCGCATAGGCAAGCGTGGTCGCAGAAAGCAGCGATACCGCTGCTGCAAAGGTGCGGATATACCCCACGCGGCGGATGATCGGGGAGGCACGCAAAGCCCCGATGGTGAGACCTGCGAAATAGGATGTCGCCACAAGACCGATGATCCCGGCCCGCAACCCTGCGCTTTCCAGTCGGAAGCTGACCAGCGTGGACATGACGCCATTGCCCGCCATCAGCATGAAAATGGCAAGCAGCATGCTGCGAGTGGGGATGATCGAACTGAGCATGGTGGGTGAATAGCCCATGATCCGCTCTGTTCCGAGCGGTGTCTCGCTGAGGTGGGGCGATCGGCGAAGGCCTCGCCCGAAATGATGCGGCTTTGCCCTGTGCCATGTACCGGCACCACGAAGCACTGGCGAACCTACACCGTGACCTCGCGGCATGCGGCGCAGAAAGCGGCAGCCTCACCCGAGAGCGCCCAGCCGCCCGACGGCCCGAAACGGCGACATCGCGCCGACTTTTCGGCAGAGTGGTGCCAGAAGAGGATTGCCTCATCTGGCTAGAAAACGGCGGATTTCTGCGGTTTTAGGTCGCCTCAGTATGTGCCTTTATGTGCCAGTCCCCTGTGCATTGCGCAAGGGCCTGGTAGATGTGAGTCCAGAAGAGGACTCGAAAAATCCATATCGGACACTTTTAGAGCGTTTTCCGCTCATTCTGGTTCATAGCCGCATGATCTGAAGTAATTGG
>NZ_JAMWYX010000014.1 GCF_024305245.1 Erythrobacter sp. | reverse complement strand
TCGCGCATCGACGAGCTCCTGCCACACGCTCACGTGGGCTGAAGACAGCGCTTACACACCATCCAAGCGCCGAAGCTCCAAACGTGGATTTGCAGCGCGATGGGTGCAGGTTCTTGAACTTCGTCAAAGAATCGAGCGGACACTGGATCGGAGAATCCAAGCGTCACAATTGCTAGAATGTATAGCCAGACAAAGGCCCAAAATCGCCCATCAAGTTCGTGCCGCTTGGCAAATTGATCACCCATGCTGCCCCCGGTTGCATTGCATGAATCGTATCATGCTAGCAGCAAATGAAAAGGCAGGGCGCAAGTTGCTGGCTAATGTCCGGTTCCCAACCCACAATCGGACAAAAATAAAACACCATCGAGCGACCAAAGCGGTCGTTGAGTTATCCTTTCAAAGAACCCTGGCAGCGGAGGAGGGGATTGCAACCCTCGACACGCGGAATGTCATCAGACGTGATCAGGTTTATTGCCAAGTCTAATCACTGATGCGCCTCCTGATAGTGCCTTTGCAGCCAATCAGCTCCATAATCATTCGAGGGATCGCGGACGATCGAATGAACATGGTTATAGCCACCGTCAGGCGTGCGTTCGCGCACATAGTCGATCACGATGGACGGGCCCTGCACCCTGAACATGAAGCGAGCGGCGGGATCATCTGTTGGACCCCACCACGCCATGTGGAGCGCGTCGTTACCATCGCTTTCGACGGCTAAGCGCTGTCTTGCAGCTGCCTCGTCAGAAGCGTCGCCAAGATATTCGTCGATTAGGCCAGATAGCAGGCGGCGTTGCGCTGGATCGAGATCACTGGCTCGAATACCGACCGGCACGCCGATCCTGTCCTGTTGCCCCTTGCCAGCAAAGATTTCATCATCGACCACATCTGACACCACCGCCTTTGCAAGCTGCTCCTGCTCCAATGATGTCATTAGCGCGAAAGCGCGATCCGCCTCATGCTGCAGGATACGCCAACCTGCGTAGCGGCCGCTTGGAACGATCTGAGGATTGGCGCCGACGAACAGTGGGGTAAAAGCAATCTTGCCTTCTGAGACAGTGAAATTAGCGGCAAAGTGGTGTCCGGTGACAGTCCAGCCCCAATCCTCTCCTTTCGGGTCTCCAAACACAGACACATAGAACTTTTCTGTGTCGTAATTGTCCTTGAAGGCCAATGCCTCTGTCTTGCGAGGATCGTCATCTGGCAGTCCGGCAATCATCGCAGAGAAAATCTCATGCAGCACATCTTCGTGCCACATGATCGTTGTCGTCTTGAGATATCCTTGGCTAGACATAGCGGCCGCCATCATGGCGTGCATAGCCAAGCGCTGCTCCGTCTTCATATCGGCAACCGCCATGCCTGATCGCGGTGCCAGACCAACCGGCAAGTTTGACCAGCCAGTGCGGGTGGCATTATCGTCAAGCGATGCCATTACCACGCTGCGTTGCGTCTCGTCCAAAGTAGCGAGAAATGCTAGTGTTGCCTCTTCCATTGCTGCCACACGCAATGCTTCGAGTGATTGCTCGGTGGAGTCATGAGCGCTGAGTTCAGCGACAGGTGCTGCAATCGCCACCGCAGCCGTCACCAAAACAATCGAGCAGAGTTTCATGCTTTTTCTCCCCACCACCCACGAAGGTCGTATGCCAGAAGAGCTCTGCGCGCAAATCGGCTAGCTTGCCAGATCATGCGGATAAATGGGACGATATGCCGGATCGGAAACGGGTAGTTCCAAGAATTTGGCAGCGGAGGAGGGGCTTGAACCCCCGACACGCGGAGTGTGATCGACGCAGCGGACCGGCTGGTAACGGCCCGATTGTATTAAAAAACTTTCCAAGGCAAATTCATCGGTAATTTAGCTTCGCACTGCGCCGAGTGATGGCAATAGCTTACACTAATTTGCCCCAAAATGAAAATTGGTTCCCAAAGTCGGCCTTCAAGTAATGATCCTGAAGTTTTTCAACACAATCTATCCAGCTTCAATCTTTCCCGATATCACGGCGTGGTCCGAATCGCGGACGGGCAGCTTAGGCGAGATTTTTGCCAAGACCGTAAACTCTCGTTCCGCCCCTTCGCGGACGCGCCCCTTAATCGCTTGACTTAAGTCACAGGTGGGCAGACCCTTCGGAAAAATGCAACAATGGTAATAATGGGCCGCGTCCACAGCCGCTGACCTGCAGGAGCAGGCAAAAGCTTTTCAGCAATTAATTGCGGAGGCTAGCCATGACTCAACCCAACCCCGACACACTGAACGCCCTTGTAGGTAAGATGCTCAATGATCTCGGAGGTGCATTCAGTGTGCCGACTGTACGCATCGGCCTTCGCTTGGGATTGTTCAATTCGTTGCATGCAGATGGCCCAGCCACCTCGAGCGTGCTAGCAGAACGCCTCGGCCTCGCGGAACGTTACGTCCGAGAGTGGGCGATGGCGCAGGCGGCGAATGGATATGCCAATTTCGATCCGGCCACGGAACGGTTCAGCCTCTCCGCGGAACAGGCAATGGTCTTCGCCGTAAAGGACAGCCCGGTCTATCTTGAAGGCGCCTTCGACCTTGCCGCAGCCATTATAGAGGGCGAGCACAAAGTCGAAGAGGGCTTCCGGACCGGCACGGGTGTGGCCTGGGGCGACAGCGCAGGCTGCCTGTTCTGCGCCGTGGGAGCGTTCTTTCGCCCGGGTTACGTCAACAGCATCGCGCAAGCCTGGCTTCCCGCGCTCGAGGGCATGGTGCCCCTCCTAGAAGCCGGAGCCAAGGTCGCCGATGTCGGCTGCGGTGTCGGCTTTTCGACGCTGCTCATGGCCGAGGCGTTTCCGAACAGCCGGTTTGTCGGCTACGACTTTCACCAGCCTTCGATCGAACAGGCGAATGCTCACGCCGCCGCGCATGGGCTGGGCGAGCGCGTGCGCTTCGCAACAGCATCGGCCAAAGACATTGCCGAAACCGACTTCGATCTGATCACGATGTTCGACTGTTTGCATGACATGGGCGATCCGCGCGGATGTGCCGAACACATGCGCACCCTGCTCAAGCAAGACGGCGCATGGATGATCGTCGAACCGATCGCTGGCGATGGCCTGGCCGACAACATCGGCAACCCGGTCAGCCGCCTGTATTACAACGCGTCCACGATGGTGTGCGTACCGACCTCACTGGCCCAGGAAGTTGGCGAGGCGCTCGGCGCCCAGGCGGGTGAAAAGAAGCTGACGCAAGTTCTCACAGATGCCGGGTTCAGCCATGTGCGCAGGGCAACCGAGGGCCCGTTCAACATGGTGCTCGAGGCACGTGCCTAACGCACTGGCCCAGTGCCTAAGGCTGGGAGCTTTGAGCGAGCTGACTGGGGAGCTCAAGGCAGGAAAGGCTGTCTAGCAGCAAGGCATCCCTTACGAACTTTGCCGAAGGTAGCCTCAGCTGATACGTATTGGGGTCAGGGGGAAATAATCATGATCAGGTTGCTAAAGTCAGCGCTTGTGCTGTTCATAGGGCTTCATGCTCTATTTTACGCCTTGCAAAATATCGCCAACCTTGAGGCTGCGCACGGGGCGATGGCCTACGTGATGAGTGGCGCAGACCACGAGGTTTACCCAGCGACTATTTTCTTCAAGCTCAGTAACTCCGCCTTTGCATGGGCCGCCCTGGTGCTCGTATTGGTCGGCGAATTTGCCGTGAGCTATTTCGGCATCAAAGGGGGCTGGGACCTCTTTAGCGCGCGCGCAAGGACTGCAGAAGATTTCCATGCTGCGAAAAGTAATGGCGTCATCGCAGCAGGCATAGCCTTGCTCGTCTGGTTTGGCTTCTTCATGAGCTTTGGCGCAGGCTTTTTCCAGATGTGGCAGACGCGAGTCGGAACAGGCTCGATGGAAGGTGCATTTATGTACGCCACGGCATCAGCAGTCACCATGCTATTTGTAAGCCTTACTGACGACTGACGTCCAATGCGGTGCCCTCTTCCCGACCATCACCGGTCATGAAAAGCGTTGATGCACGATTTCGAAAGCGGTGTGGCGGCTTCCAGCGGAATCAGACTTTCAATTTTGCGGGCGGGAACGACCGAGCCTGGGTCGGCAGCTGCCTCTGCCCTGCTCAAACAACCAAGGGCACCTATTTGGGGTTCGCATCCCAAATGCCGACTTCAGGAAGCGCCCCCGAAGCGGTCGCTCGCTGCGGCGATCAGGCGAAGGACGCGGCTTGCTTGATCGCGCGGCGGATGCTCATGTAAGTGGCGCAGCGGCACAGATTGCCGCTCATCGCTTCGTCGATAGCCGCATCATCCGGGGTCGGGTTGTCCCGCAGCAGAGCGGTTGCCGCCATGATCTGGCCCGATTGGCAATAGCCGCACTGGGGCACATCATTGGCCACCCACGCCTTGCGAATGGCATCGGCCGCGCCGCCTTCGACGCCTTCGATCGTGGTGATTTCAGCATCCTCGAGCGAATCATGCGGAGTGATACAGGCGCGGGTCGGCTGACCATCAACATGGACGGTGCAGGCCCCGCACTGCGCGATCCCGCAGCCGAATTTTGTGCCAGTCATGCCAAGGTGGTCGCGCAGGACCCACAATAGCGGGGTGCCCGGCGCAGCGTCGATGGTTTCGGATTTCCCGTTTATCTTGAGAGTAATGGCCATGGTCGGCTCCTAGTCCTACGTCGTCTGCTTGGCAGGCAGCTTGAGCTTGCTGCTCTCCGCCCCGATCAGGGGAAGCGTGCGCAAGCGGTGGCCGGTGGCTGCGAAAATTGCATTGGCGAGCGCTGGTGCGGCTGGCGGTGTTGCAGGTTCACCCACCCCGCCTGGCGGCGCGTCGGAGGGGATGATGGCGACCTTGAAATCGCGCGGCGCCTCTTCCATCCGCAACAGCCGCCAGCTCGGGAAATTGTCCTGCACGACCGCGCCGTTTTTCGCCGTGATTGCGCCATAGAGCGCGTTCGACAGCCCGTAGATCGTGCCGCCTTCCATCTGCGCGCGCACGTGACGCGGGTTGATTACGGTGCCCGCGTCGACCGCAAGCCACACGCCCGGAATGCTGATCGCGCCATCCTTGCCGACCGCCACTTCGACCACCGTGGCGATGTAGCTCAGGAACGAGCGGTGGACCGCGATCCCGAGGCCCCTGCCAGCGGGAAGCTTGCGGCCCCAATTTGCCAACTCTGCGGCTTTCTCCACAACCCGCCGCAAGCGGCCGGTATCGATCGGATATTCCTCCAGCTCAGCACCGTAATTGCCGTAAGTGGCGCCCTCAGCAGCAGGGTCGATCTTACGCGGCGGGCCGATCAGTTCGAGCAGATAGTCCTTCTGGTCGCGCCCGGCGGCATGGGCGAGTTCGGCAGCGAAACTCTGCACCGCAAAGGCGTGGTAGATATTGGCGACAGAGCGCAGCCAGCCGATCCGCAGGTGGCCGGTGGCATCGCCGGATTCGACCCGGAGGTTGGGCGCGGCAAACGGCACGTCGGTTGCGCCCATGCCCATCTCGCCGTCGCTCGGCTCGTCCACTGAATTGTCGAAGGTTGAACTGATCGGGGGAAAGACCGTGCGATGCAGCCACGCGGTGCAGGTGCCGTCCTCATCGAGCCCCGCCTCACAGTATTGCGCGCTGACCGAGTGGTAGTAGCCGTGCTGGATATCATCCTCGCGCGTCCAGGTCACCTTGACCGGCTTGCCGACTTCGCGGGCGATCAGCGCCGCCTCGATCACGAAATCGGGCTTTGATTTGCGCCCGAAGGCCCCGCCCAGCCAAGTCGGCGTGACCTTGATGTTCTCTTTGTCGATCCCCAGCGCCTCGGCGAGGGTGTCGCGGGTGCTTTGCGGGTCCTGCACGCAGGCCCAGCATTCGAGCCGGTCGCCGTCCCACTCGGCCGTCGCACTCGGCGGCTCCATTGGCGATTGGTTGAGGTGCGGCGCGTAATATTCGGCCGTGACACGCGTCTTCGCCGAAGCAAGCGCCGAGCCGACATCGCCGCGCGACCGGCGCACCTTGCCGCTGCGGCGCGCGGTGGCCTGCAACTGCTTGGCATAGGTTTCTGAATCGTATCCTGCGTTAGGGCCATCGCGCCACGCGATTACCAACGCGCGCCGCCCTTCGATCGCGGCCCAAGTATCACGCGCCACCACGGCCACGCCGCCCAACGGCTGAAACAGCGCCGGCGGCTTTGCATCGGGCAGGCGTACGGTGCTCAGCACCCCGGGAACCGCAAGTGTCTTTGTGTCGTCGACACTCCCGGTGCGGCCGAACAGCTGCGGCGGACGGGCAACCACAGCGTAGACCATACCCGGCCGCTTGACGTCGATCCCATAGGTGCTGTCCCCCTTGACGATGCGTGGCACCGTCAGCGACGGGATCTCGGCATTGATGTAGCGCCATTCTTTGGGGGTCTTGAGCGTGATGTCGGCTTCTGCCGGAATTGTGAGCCGTCCGGCGAGTTCAGCCAGATTGCCATAGGACAGCGTCTCTTCGTTCTGGGTGTTGCTGACCAGTCCACCCTTGGCCGAGCATTGGTCTTCCGGCAGCTTCCAGTAGAGCGCGGCCGCCGCCACCAACATCTGCCGCATCGCTGCGCCTGCGACCCGCAGCCGGTGGAAATTGAAGCGCACCGAGCGTGAACCATCGGTGTTCTGGTCACCATAGCGTTGGTGCCCTTCAGCCTGGACGATTGTGACCTTCTCCCAATCAGCCTCGAGTTCATCAGCCACGATCTGCGCCATCGACGTCCAGACCTGCTGGCCCATTTCCGAACGGTGACAGGTGATCTTGACCGCGCCATCCTTGTCGATCGCGATCCACAACGCAGGCGTGGCGTCCCCGCCTTTCACTTCGGTGAGCGGGCTTGGTCCGGCGTCGGCCAGGTCGAAGGCGGCGGCATCAATTTCGGGCTCAATATAGCTCGAGCATCCTGCAAGCGCCACACCGAGCACGAACAGCCCCGCCCCGCCGACAAAAGCGCGGCGGCTGAGATTGACATAGGGGCTGGCCTGATCGCTCGCTCCGCCCGCATGTTGTGCAGGAATGATCCCAAGATCGCGCATCAACATCGGCGTTTCCCCTCCAGCCAGATCGTGACCTCGCGTCCGGCCAAGCAATGTTTATCGACGCAAGGCCAGTTGGCAACCATACGTGGTCAAATACCCCAGCGATGATCGCGTTCGAAACGCCGGTTGGAAGCGGAACGATAGCGTGTCGCACCGCGCTCACGTGGTGAGGGCACTCTGCAGTCTTGCCATCAGCTGACGGCGAACAACCAGGGAAATCGTGACAGGATTCCATCCACCTGCGGTCATGACGTGGGACGAGACTCATTCCCGGAAGCGGTATGGCGGCTTCGGGCGGATCGGACGTTCAATTTGGCCTTCGTGAACGACCGGCTGGGGTCATGAGCTGCCGGAAGCTCGTGGGACTTATAGCCATGCTCTCGCGCTTGGACATGGCAGCCAAGACGGGGGTTGAGCGCGGGAATCAACTTGGTCACCGCGCCGGCCCCGAATTGCTCACGGAGCCAGACCTGCAAAACTTAAGGTTGAGCGCCACGCTCACCCTGCACTCACAGGCCGCTTCGCTGTTACTCCAATGCGGGCCCCTGTTATAACCGCGCCCATTCCCTGTTCCCCCTTCCAGGGAATTGTTTACCAAACTCGCGCAAATCTGAGGGAAATGAGGTCGAGTCTTTCTTCGGGGCGCGACTTTTACGTACGATTCCCTGTAAATTCCCGTTTATCGGCGAATTCGCGCCTGGAGCCTGGTTCGCTACAGACTGCGTCGCGCACCACTTCTCAAAATGGCGGTAAACCGGCATTTTTACCTACCTACCCCATAGAAGACGCTTGAGAACTACGGGGCCGAGGCGGTCAGCTTAGCGCCACATCCCAATCATTACTGCTCGCTTGCCGACTGCCTCAAAACGGACAAGGTTACCAATCGGCCTGAATGGCCTCGTCTGGGACCTAGCCGTCGTTCCCAAACAGCATGGCGAATGGCTGGTTTTGCCAGAAGCCGACATTACACTTATCGGGCCGCGGCTGCCGGGTATTTGGAGTTCGATTTTCGAAACCCGACTTGGCGATTAAACGCACCAATACCAACGCTTCCCTTGCGCGTTATGCTTGGCAATCATCTCCCGCGTCACCAAAGTTCGACAATCTCGCCTCCACCAGCGCAAGGATCTCCCGCGCGAATTGTTCGAGTTCGGCGATGTCATCCATGGCTCTCGCATAGGACCATAGGCCTTGCGATGCGACGGCGAGGAAATTAGCAAGACCATCGAGATCGTCCGGCGCCGCATGAGAGTTCAATTCGAAAGCGGCGCGGCAAAGCGCAGCTTTAAAGCCCTGCTGCAGGTCCCGCCGGTGGGCGGAAGCCGTTTCAAGTGCCGCCTGCGAATGGGGGGCCATTTCGGTCACGGAATTGGCGAGGAAACAGCCCGGACCCGGCAGACCGTGTTGGCGATGCCGTTCGATGAAGAAGCCAAAATATGCGCGGATCGCCTTAAGGCCACTCTCATGGTTGGTGAGGATCGCAATCGCCGGGCCGGCAACCGCTTCCCGGTAATGCTCGAGGCAGTTGGCGAAGGCCTCTTCCTTGCCCCCGAACTCGGCATAGATGCCGCTGCGCGCAACGCCGGTCGTCTTGACGAGATCGTCGATCGAGGTGGCGTGATACCCCCGCGTCCAGAACGTCCACATGGCGTTCTGCAACAGCTTTTCCCTTGACTTCAAACGTGGCCGTGGCATCCGTCAACCCATTAAGGAACGATCGTTCCTGAATTATCCGGCAAAGCGATGACAATAGCAAGCCGGGCACTCACATGGCGATTTCGGGAGCCGATGATGCAGAACAAGGCGGTGATACTGGGCGCAGGTCCTGCGGAAGGCATCGGCGCCGCAGTCGCCCGCCGCTTCGCCCGCGAAGGGCTGCATGTCTTCATCTCGGGCCGGAATATCGCAAAGGTGGAACACAGCGCCGATCAGATCCGCGCCGCCGGCGGTTCGGCAGAAGCCATCAAGGTCGATGTCACCTCGGAAACGGACATCGGAGTTCTGTTTGATCGTGTTCGGGGGCGTGACGGCAATCTGGAAGCGGTGGTCTTCAATGCCGGTGGCAATACGCCCGACGCGTTCGAGGACCTGTCTGCCGAAGACTTCGAGCATGTGTGGCGGGTGTGCTGCTTCGGTGCCTTTCTGGCGGCAAAGCAGGCCTTGCCGATCCTTCGGGCGCAAGGCTCTGGCTCCATGCTGTTCACCGGCGCTTCGGCCTCGTTGAGGGGCAAGCCGAATTTTGGGCAGTTCGCCTCGGCGAAAGCGGCCTTGCGCAACCTCGTGCAGGCATTGGCCCGCGAATACGGGCCGCAAGGCGTGCATATCGCACACATCATCATCGATGGTCTGGTGAATGGTGAGCGAGCCGGTGCCCTGTTTGGCGAACACCTTGCAAAACTCGGTCCCGATGGCACGCTTGACCCTGATGACATCGCCTCTGCCTACTGGATGCTGCACCAGCAGCCGCGATCGACCTGGACGCACGAGCTTGACCTGCGCCCCTTCAGCGAGGCGTGGTAAATGGCTGTGAGCGCCGCCGCACGGTGGTGTTTCGGCATCGGAGCAGCGGTGTGCATCGCCGCGATGCTGGGGCATGAATTGCTCGGCGGCACAAAAGTGCTCGATCCGCTTCACCGGGTCGACCTTCCGGCCGATGTCGTCTGGCTGCATCACTTTTCCTGGCACGTCGGGTCTATTGCGCTGGTCGCGATGGCAGCGATGTTCGTGGCTGCGACCCGCAAGCCGGAACATCTGATCCTCGCCGGTTTCGCCACGGCTATCAATGCGGGCTTCGCAGTTCTCGGCGCGAGCCTCGCGGTCTTCGGCAACGCTGCACTCTGGAGCACGCCCGCGCCCTATCCCTGGACACTATCGGCGGCATTCGGAGCAGCCGGCATCTATCTGGCGCGCAGGGACAGCAGAGTTTGAACCTCCGCCTGATCAGCCTTGTCTTTGCGCCGTTCGCCTTTGGCACGAGCGCATTCGTGTTCATCGGCCTGATCGCGCCGATGGCCGCTGACCTTTCGGTCGGCATCCCCGCAATCGGGCAGTTGCAGACCGTCTTTGCCGTCGCCTGCGGCATTGGCGGTCCGATCCTGGCCCGCCTGTTGGCCGGATGGGATCGCAAGCGGGTGCTGCTGGGTGTGATGGCAATCCTCACGGTCATGAACATGGCGACTGCGCTCGCCTCATCGTTCGAACTGATCGCCGCGATCCGCTTTGCTGGCGGGCTGTTCGCGGCGCTGACCCTGCCGCTGTCCACCACCATTGCCGTGAATCTGGTTTCCGAAGACAAGCGCCCTGCGGCGATTGCCACTGTGCTGGGCGGCTACACGCTAGCGTTTGTGATCGGCATGCCGGTGGGCAGCGTATTGGGCGATATGTTCGGATGGCAGGCTGCCTTCTGGTTCGCCTGCGCGATTTGCCTGATCGCATTGGTCATTCTGGCGCTCGCCGCGCCCGCACGGATCGAGGCGCCCGACATGGGCAAGCAGAACTTCGCGTCGGCCCTGCGCGGCGACAATCCGCTGTTGATGGGTATCACCATGCTGGCGTTCTGCGCCACCTTCGCAACGGTCGGCTTTATCGGACCGGTCATCACAGCAGCAACCGGCCTGACCGGCGCGGCGATCGGCGCGGTTCAGGTTTCGACCGGTGTGGGGAGCATTCTGGGGCTGGCTTTGGGCGCGTGGTTGGCGAAGTTACCGCCGCGCCGGGGTTTGGCTATTCTGGTTACGACCACCGCGATCACCCAAATGCTTTTCGCCCTGATGATGCTGAACGACCTTGGCGGATTTGCGCTTGCGGCGCTGGTGCTGGCAATGACAGCCGGCTCGGCCGCCCTGTTTGCGACCTCTCCGATTATCCAGTCCAGCCTTGCCAGATCGGCAGGCCCGGCAGCGACTATCGCTTTCGCGCTCAACGGGTCGATGCTCTATTTCGGTCAAGGACTGGGCGCGGCGCTGGGGGGCTGGGTGACCGCGCAATGCGGGCTCGGATGGGTCGGAGTTGCCGGAACGGTCGTGGCCGTTGCCGCGCTGGCGATGATCGCCGCGCTGGGGCGACGGGCGACCTAACGATTTCCGCCGCCAAACTGCTTGACCATCTGTCTGAACAGAAACGCGGGCGCGATGCGGCTCATCAGGCGCAGTTGTTTCGATGCTCCGGCCGCGATTTCGAACCTGTCCTTGCGCATCGCGCTGATCAATTCGGCGACCACGTCGGCGGGCGGGGTCTTCTTGAAGCTGCCGGTATCCATCCCTTCGGCCAAGGGCGTGTCGGTAACCGGGGGAAGCAATTCGAACACTTTCACCCCGTAGCCTTCAAGCTGATGCCGCAGCGCCATCGAGCTGTGGTGGATCAGTGCCTTGGTGCCCGAATAGACCGGCGTTGCCGGAAACGGGATATAGGCAAGACCGGAGCTGACGAACACAATCGCGGGCTCCCATCCTTCTAGCATATGCGGAAGCGCCATGTGCGTCAGGCGCAGGGGTGCAATCGCGTTAATCTCAATCTCACGCTGAAGCCTGTCCGGCGTGTCGGCTTGAGCATGAAAATCGTACATCAGCATGATACCGGCGCAATTGACGAGAATATCCAGCCGACCGAACTGCATATCGATCTCGTCCAGCATCTGCCGGCACTCGTCGACGTTAGCGACGTCGCAGCGGATCGGATGCGCATCGAGTTTTGCCGCCGCTGCAGCGAGCTTTTCTGCGTTGCGACCACAAATGACAACGTCGTTCCCGAGAGCGCGAAACTGGCGCGCGATTTCGGCGCCGATGCCGGAGCTTCCGCCCGTCACCAATACAACTTTGTTTTCGAGCATCATGTTGCGGCTTCGATCCTTTTGTGATGGCTATTCAATTATTTGCACGCCCGCGAATGGTCGCCTGAAGCGCAAGGTGGAATGTGAGGTAGCCCAGCACGATCCGGACCCAGTGCACCAGCACCCATGTGTCGACGACACCGGTGATCGTGGCAGGCGAATAGCCACCTTGCATCGCTGTCCACACGATCGGGAAATGATAGCCTGCGGTGATTGCGCAATTGATCAGCCAGCTGGCCAGCGCCAGCGTCCACAATCGCCGCGCCGACTCGTGACCCCACGCCCAATAGAGCGAGACCGGAATGACGATCGTTTGCAGCAACGCGAAGGGGATGATTGTCGTGGCGATATTGATCCAGTCTGCCGAAAAACCGGCGGCAAGCTCGGACCCCGTCATCTGGCTCCATTGCGCACCGAAAGAGACGCCGATCATCAACTGCGCGCCTGCAAAAGTGCCCGCAGCGAGTGTTGCGACCACATCGGACCTGGATGTCAAAGTCCGAACTCGGTGGACACTGGCTGCGGGCGGTCCCCATGGCTCTTCACGGGGGTGGGGTGAGCCAAGGAGATGTTTGCGATTTTCACCATCGGGATGTCGGCCGCGCTATTGCGGAAAGCTGACGTCGGCGCGCTCGGGGAAGGAGACCGATACGGTGCAGGTCTCCGGCCCCACGCAACTATCGTAATGCAGGTTCCCGCCCGGCTGGTAGAAATGCGAACCCGCGGTCATGATCGGGCCTCTTTCAGCGTCGCCTTCTTCCCAGTGCTGAAACCGGCCTGCCACAATGACCGCATGATAGCCGCTCGAATGAGAATGCGCGGGAAAGATCACACCCGCATCGATCGTGGCAAGCTGAAAGGTCGGAACACCTTGGCCGATTCCGCCGTACAGGAACGCGGCGGACACGCCGGGGAACAACTGCTGGAACTCCACCGCATCGGCCGTTGTGCGTTCGAATCGGGTGCTGGCAACGGGCGTCGGAACTGCAGGAGCGCTGACCAAAGGTCGCTCGCCCTCTGCCGCAGGATAGCATCCCGTCAGCATCAGCAACGTAGCTGGCGCAAAAACATATGGTCGCTTCATGATCGCTGTCCCTCTGGCCGCCTCGGGCCTAACGTGCCGAAAGTGGTCGCTTTTCGGGCGAGGCGCGAGCAGCAAATTCGGTCAGCGGGTGATCAATTCGGTCACGTGCAACGCGGTATTGGCACTTGCGCCGGGAATGTGGAATGCCGTTGAAATATATGACCATGCCGAAACATTCGATCGCGATCCTGCTCGGTGCCGTGTGCCCGATCGTCGGGGTCGGTCCGGACGCGCTGCTGCGCGAAGTGCCCTGGCCCGCGTCGACCAGGCTCGGCGCGGACATGCTGGTGTCGGGGCAGGATTTCGTCACTCTGTTCCAGACATTGGCACGATTGGCGGGCGATCGGGCCGATCCGATTGTAGTCGGCAAGGCGATGGCCAGCGGGCCGATTCTGCCGATCTTTCTAGCCCTGTCGATTGCGCCCAATATGGTCGAAGGGCTGCGGCGTCTGGCCCGCTTCAAGACGCTGTTCGGCCCTGTGGCAATCAAGCTGAGCCGCGGCAATGCCACCTTGCGGGTCGAGATCGTGGCAGGCGATCCGGCGCTGACCCTGCCCCCGCAACTGTCCGCACCCATTGCGATCTTTCTGGTCGAAAAGGCGCGGGCGCATTCGCTGCGGAACATCGTGCCGCTCCATGTGACGTTTCCTGCAGCCTTGATCGATGATGAGCTCGCGAACGGGTATTTCGGAACGGGCATCGTGCATGGCCCCGACGTCGTGATCGAGTTTGCAACTGCCGATGTCGAAGCGCCGTTCATGTCGGTCAATGACGCTTTGTGGGCCGAGCTAGAAGCCGATCTTGAACGGCAGCTGCAACAGCAGGCTGGCACGGCCGACTTCCCGGCGCAGGTCGAAGCCGCGATCAGACACGCGCTGAATTCGGGGCCGGTGCGGGTGGAGGCGATCTGCGAAGAACTGGGCGTCAGCCGGTCTACCATGCAGCGCCAACTGGCAGCGTCGGGGCAATCCTATCAGACAACCCTGAACCGCGTGCGCCGTGATCTGGCTGTGCGATACCTAACCAAAAGCACCCTATCCCAAGGCCAGGTGGCCGGTTTGCTTGGATTTGCCGACCCAAAGTCGTTCCAGCGCGCTTTCAAGAGCTGGACCGGGAAACCGCCCGAGAGGTTTCGCCAGGAACAGCAGGTCTAAGCAGTCCTGCGCGACCCTAGCAGTCCCAAGCGCCGCTAGGGTTGCTCGCTCTGATCCGGTATTTCTCCAAGGTCCCATCCGCCGCCAAGGGCGCGATAAGCGCCGACCGTGGCAACGAGCACGTCGCCCTTGCCCCGCGCCAGCTCTGATCGAGCCGCGATCAATTGTCTCTGCGTGTCGAGCAGCACCAATTGGCTATCGAGCCCCTGTTCGAACCGCAGCTTGGCAAAGCCGTAACTCTGTGACCGCTCAGCCAAAACCGCTTCGAGCACGCGCAGCCGCCGCTGCGCATAGACATAAGCCGTCAACGCCCGGTCAGCGTCTTCAAACGCGCGTAGAACGGCGCCGCGATAGAGCGCCCGGGCTTCGTCGGCACCGGCGCGCGCTTCGGCAATTTCTGCTCGCGCACGTCCGCCAGAAAAAACCGGCCAGTTCAAAGCCGCACCGATAGACGTATTTTGCGACCCGCCCGCAAAGAGCGTGTCGAGCGCGATCGAGGAGAATCCGAACAGGCCCGACAGGCTGAAACTGGGATAAAGATCGGCAATCTCCCCGCCAATATCGGCGGTTTCGGCAGCGAGCCTTCGCTCGGCAAGGCGAATATCGGGTCGGCGACGAAGCACATCGCTCGGCACCCCGGCGGGGAAGGCGTCGCTCGGCACCGCAATTGCGGCGGGTGTCATCAGACTTTCGCCAAGCTCGGCCGGGAATTGTCCCGTGAGTGCCGCAATGGCCGCATTGTTCGCCCTGACCTGCGCGCCAAGCGGCGCGAGCTGGGCCTCTGCGCTGCGCGCATCGGCCTCAGCACGGGATAGGTCGAACTGCGATGCCAGCCCCTTGTCGAACCGCAGCTGCGTCAGCCTGACGGTCTCGCGCGTGGTCTCCAGATTGGCCTCCACCGCGCCGAGCTGTTCCTGCGCGATCCGCAGTTCGGCATAGTTCTGCACGGTGTCGGCGATCACGGTCAGCAACAGGGCGTTGCGATCCTCCTGCGCGATACCGACGCGGGCTTCGGCGGCTTCCACGCGGCGGCCGATCCTGCCGAACAGGTCGATTTCCCACGATGCCGAGGTTCCGACGCTGTAGATCGTCTGCGGGGCACCAATGCCGCCGATCGGAGCGCCGCCGCCCCCACCCCCGCCGCCAAGGCCGCTGAGGTCGATGGCGTTCTCGCTGGTCTGGGACCGGGTGACGCTGCTGTTGGCCGCAACATTCGGGCGTGCGCCGCCGGCCGCAACGGCGCGCAACGCCCGCGCCTGCGCGATCCGGGCAGCCGCCGCCTCGAGATCGGCGTTGTTCGCCACCGCGTCGTTGACCAGCCGGTCGAGCAGCGGGTCGCCGAACGCCTGCCACCACCTTGCATCAGGCGCGGCTTGCGAAATCTCGGGCGCTTCCGGCAGCGTCGTTACGGTAAGGGGCACGCTTTGGCTGGGCCGCGCGTAATCCGGCCCGACCGCGCAGCTGGCCATTCCGAAAGCCATCGCGTTAAGCATGGCGGCGACGAGGAAAGATTTCCCGCTCATGCCTTCGCCCCCCGCCGCGCAATCGGCAACTTGGCTATCAAGCGGCGCCACCAGCTGTCCGCTTGCCCCGCCCCGGTCTCGCCGTCGCGGTCGGGCCTGCGAATGCCGAAAAACAGGCAGTAGAGGACCGGCGTCAGCGCCAGAGACACCACGAATGTGCCGATCAGCAGGCCGAACGCGACCGAACTGGCGAAACCGTAGAACAGCACGTCCTGCGCGATGATGAGCGGCAGCAGACCCGCTATCGTGGTCAGCGTCGTCATGACAACCGGACGGAAGCGCCGCCGACACGCCGAGATTACCGCTTCGAATTCGCGTTCCAGGCTCGCCGATGTTTCCGCCGCGCCCTCAGGACGCTCCGCATCCTCGGCGAGGATCGCGTTTCGCTCGATATCGATGCGGTCGACCAGCACGATCGAATTGTTGATGATCACCCCGAACAGCGCGAACAGGCTCAGTATCGCCATGAAACCGAACGGCGACTGCATCACCAGCAGCCCGAAGAACGCCCCGAAAGTGGCAAACGGCAGGCTGAGAAAAATCACCAACGGACGGCGGAAATCGCCGAACTGGGCGATCAGCAGAAAGAAGGTCATCCCGATCACGATCGGCAGGGTTGCAATCAGGGCCGCATTGTTCTTGCCCGATTCTTCGAGAATGCCGGCGATCTTGATGTTGTGACCGGGCGCAAGGTCCGCGTTCATTGCGTCGATTTTCGGCTGGAGCTGGGGCGCCAGATCATCCGGGCTCATCCTCAGGTGGCGGCCTTCGACCGTTACCGTGCGCACCATGTCCTCGCGCTGGATGAAACCCCATTCGCCGGCAAGTTGCAACTCGGCCACCTGCCCCAGCGGGACACTGCTGCCATCGGCGGCATAGACCGCCGCAGTGCGCAGCCGTTCGATACTGGTGCGTTCGTCCTCTGCTCCGCGCATCACGATCGGGAAGCTTTCATCGCCTTCGCGGAACGTGGAAACGGGCTGCCCATCGAGCTGCCGTTGCAGCGAAAGCGCGATCGCCGCCGAAGTCACCCCTGCCGCCCGCGCGGCCTGTTGATCGACCTTGAGATCAACCTCCACCGTGCGCGAACGCCAGTCGGACCAGATATCGATCATGCCCGGTTCCGCCGCGAGCATGTCCATCACATCACCAGCGCGCGCATTGATATAATCGGCATCCGGCCCTGTGACCTGAAGGCGGATGACCTTGGGGTCTTCCGGCCCCAGAAACATGCGCGTGACCCGCGCGTTGATATCCGGAACACGCGCCGCAAACACTTCACGCAGGCGCGGCACAATCGCCTCCGCCCCTGCCAGATCAGTCGTGTTGATGACGATAAAGCCCTTGTTCGGCGCAGGATCGACGGGGGACAGCGAAAGCACGAAACGCGGCCCGCCAAAACCGACATAGGCGGCGAAATCCTCGACTTCGGGGAAGGCTTCATCGTCATCAATCAATTTCACGATATCGCGCACGCCCGCGTCGGTCTGGCTGCTGGTCGCGCCCGACGCGAGTTCGATATAGACCAGCACCTGCGGGTTGTTGTTGCTGGGGAAGAATTCCTTCGGGATCGCCGATTGCAGCAGGCCCGCAGCGGCGAACAGAGCGACCATCGCGGCGACATAAAGCCAGCGGAAGGCGAGCAGCTTGCGAAGGATTCCGGCATAAATATCGGTCAGCCGGTCAAACGCCTTGGCGATCCGGGTCTTTTCGTCTTCTGCATCATCGGCGCTCCCGGCTTCGGGAACCTTGAGGAAGTGGTAACACAGCGTCGTCGTCACCGTCATGGCGAAGACGTAGGAGACACCCAGCGAAATCGTCACCACCAGACTGATCGAGCGGGTGTATTCCGAACTGTCGCTGTTCGCGATCAGCAGCGGCAGGAACACCGCAATCGTGGTGAGCGACGATACCAGCAGCGGAAATGCCAGCTCGCGGCTGGTCTGCGCCAGCGCCTTGTCACGGTCGCCCAGTTCCTGCACGCGCCGCTTGAAATCTTCGGCGATGACGATGCCGTTGTCGACCAGCAGGCCCAGCGAGATGATGATCGTTGCCAGGCTCATGCGTTGCAGCGCAATCTCGAACGCGCCCATCACCGCAAAGGTGGCAAGAATCACCGCCGGGATGATCGCGCCGACGATCAGGCCGGTGCGAACCCCCAGAAACAGGATGACGATGCCCAGCACCACCGCCAGCGTCTGGAGCATGTTGAAGGTGACACCGTAGACGGCGGCTTCGACCTTGGTTGCTTCGTAAGTGACGATGTCGAGCGACAGGCCCACCGGCAGTGTCGCGGCGATCCGCTCCACTTCCGCGCGCGCCACAGCCGAATAATTGAGGACGCTCAGCCCCTCTTCCATCACCACTGCAAGGATCACGGTCTCGTCCTTGTTGTAATAAGCAAGCCGCTGGACGGGGTCTTCGTATCCGCGGCTGACAGCCGCAATGTCCTCCACGCGCACCAGCGTTCCGTCGGGTGACCGGACTAGCGCGCTGCGGACATCGTCGATATTCTGGAAATTGCCGCCCGGCCTCACCGCGATCGAACCGTCGGCGACTTCGACCGAGCCGCCCGGCCGGATCGTGTTCTCGCTATCGAGCGCAGCGGCAATCGCATCGGGCGATATGCCTGCCTGCGACAAGACGGCATTATCGAATTCGACGAAGATGCGTTCCGGGCGAACGCCCAGCAGGTCGACCTTCTTCGTCCCTTCGACCAGAATCAGCTGGTCGCGGACATGCTCGGCATATTCGGCCAGTTCGGCATTGCTGTATTCCGGGCCGTGCAGCGCCAGTGTCATTGCGGCGATATCGCCGAAATCATCATTGACGATCGGGGTCTGCGCGCCTTCCGGAAGCGCGGGCACGGTTTCGGTCACCGTCTCCGCGAGGTTTTCGAAGGCCAGTTCGAGATCGGGCGTATCGAAATCGAACCGCGGCTTGATGATCGAAACGCCGTTCATCGATGTGCTGGCGATGTCCCGGATATTGGGCAGCGCCATGATCCGTTCTTCCAGCGGCTTGGTGATCAGCAATTCGACCTGATCGGCGGACAGCCCCGGATAGACGGTTGTCACCACCGCCTGACGGATGATCAGCTTGGGATCCTCGCGCGCAGGCAAGGTGAGATAGCTGTAGACCCCGAACAGCATCAGGATGCCGACCAGAAACAGCATGAGCGGCCCAGCCCGCAGCGCAGCGACCGAAATATTCACGGGTTGTACTGCTTCGGCCCGGTGGACGTCGGGCGGACGGTCTCACCAGGGCGCAGCAGCCGCGCACCCTTGACCACCACGGTTTCGCCGGGCTTCAAGCCGCTCGTCACGGTCACGCCGCCGTCGCTGACCTGCCCAAGCGCAACCTTGCGTTCGGCCACCAAATTCGTTTTCGGATCGACCACCAGCACCGAGCCACGCCCGTTCTCGCCCATCCGGATCGCCGCAAGCGACAGTCTGATCGCATCATCGCTCTGCGCAAGCAGGACAACCTCGCCGCGGCTGCCGAGGGCAAGATTGCTTCGTCCTGCGTTGGGCACGCTCAGGATGATCTCGAACAATCCGTTGCTTCCGGCGGCGGCGTTGATCTGCTGGACGACCGCCTGAAGGGCTGCCCCATTGTCCGGCGCGAAACTGACACGCTGCCCGATCGCGAATGCGCTGCGCTGGCGAGCCGGCACCGTGATGACCGCTTCCAGCCCTGCGCCAATGCCGCTCACTTCGAACACAGGCTGGCCGACGCCCACCACCTCCGAAGGCTGGACAAGGCGCCCGGTCACCACCCCGGCATAGGGGGCATAAAGCCCGGTATCGCGCAAGGTATCCTTTGCGCGCCCGGCTTGCGCGGTCAGCGCGTTGACGCGCGCGGCGGATTCGTCGCGCACCCGCCTCGCATTATCCACTTCCGATTGGGAGACCGCGCCGGTGCCTTCAAGCGCGGCCTTGCGATCGAAATCGAGCGCGGCTTCGCGGGCCAATGCCTGCGCCTGCGCCAGATCTGCGGATGCCGCCTCAGCGCCCAATTGCTGCTGATTGGCCTGCAATGTCGCAAGCAATTCGCCTTTCCGAAACCGGTCGCCCACATCGACATTGACCCGCGCGACCAGCCCGGCCAGCTCGAACCCGATCCTTCCGCGATCCGCCGCTCGCAGCAGAGCAGGAAATCGGTCGCTGGCACTGGCAGTTGATGGCTGGACCACCTCGGTCACCGCGACGCGCGGCGGTGGCCCCTTCTCCGGCGCCCCGTCGCACGCTGCCAACGCAGACATTCCGAACAGGGCGATGAGCGCGCGCAGCGGCTGGGTTGTGTTGTGCATCAACAAAGTTATGCCCTTCACTTCGGCCTCTGCACAAGGTCTAATGTTGTCATAATTTCATGGGCATAGGCCATGCCGTTTATTGCTTGGGCGGCATGCATTCGCGGCAGATCGAGGGAAGAATCCTGATCATATATCGTGCGTTCCACGGCGCCCTCCTGCCAGCATCGGGGCGGCTATTGGCCTCGAACTGTCTGGAAACTAGGTCTGCCTGCCAACCAGAGCGATATGCAAATTCGGTCAGGCATGGGCAAATTCGGTCAAGCGGATATCTGCATATGGCCACGGACCCTGCCTCATGCCATCCAGCATCACCTCATAGCGGGAGAGCGTATGGCAAGCTCCGAAACCTATTCCCTCTTCATGGCGACCGATGTTTCGTGCCGGATCCTCGAGATCGATCCGGACCTGATGCTCCGGACTGCCGGCATCGCCGGTCAGGCGGGCGCGGGACCAGATCTGCGGGTATCGGCAGAGCAATATTTTGCCGTCTGGGATACAGCTGCCGTTCTGTCGTCCCGCGCCGATTACGTGCCTTTTCTGGGCGTGGCGATTGCGCGCGGGCCGGTGATTCCGGTGTTTTTCACGCTATCATGCGCGCCCGACATGGAAACCGGGCTGCTGCGCCTCGCGCAGTTCAAATCCTTGCTGGGCCCCACCCGAATGCGCGTGTTCCAGGACGGGCCGCTGCTACGTATTGAGTACGACAGTGCGGATAGTCGGATCCCGATGCCGCCCAGTCTCGGTGCCTTGCAGATCGTCGTCATGGTCGAACATGTTCGCGGTGCCTCTGCGCATCATATCCGGCCGGTGCGAGCGGGGTTCGATGGGTCGGAAGAAGAACGGCGGCAGATCGCGGGTCATCTGGGGATCATGCCCGACCGTTCCGATGTCGCCTTTGTCGCCTTTTCGCAAGACGACGCCAAGCGCCGGTTTATCTCGGAAAACCCGAGCCTTTGGGCCGATGTCGAAGAGGATCTCAAGCTTAAACTGGCCGCGCAGAATGCCCGTATGCCGATAGCAACACGCGTGCGCGGCGCCCTGATCGATCTGATCCCGATGGGCCGAACAGGCGCAGAGGACGTCGCCGCCGCGCTCCAGATCAGCCGCAGCACGCTGCAACGAAGGCTGCGCGACGAAGATACCAGCTATCAGGCCATCCTGGACACAACCCGGCGGGAGATGGCGGTCCGCTTTCTCACCAAAACCAGCTTGCGATCGGACGAGATCGCCAATGTTCTGGCCTACAGCGACGCCAACAGCTTTTCCCGAAGCTTTCGCAGGTGGACCGGCAAGGCACCAATGGCCTTTCGGGAGGAAGCAACTAGTGACTCGGATTGAACCGAACCGGACGTTCAATCTTGCGATCGTGAACGGCAGGGTCTGGGGCGCGAGCGGCCGATGCTGACCGGCAGGCTAGACATCAGCTTCCTGGCTCTCGCCGCCCGCTAACATCAGAAAGCAATAGACCCATTTGCTGCGCTCCCGGAGCAATTTTGCTGGCTAGTTTACGGCATTCCGAGCGAAATTCCCCAACGATCTGAGTGCCCATCTTTAACCTCCGCAGGGCACCAAACAGTCAGCCCTTGCCACGCAAGAGCTCTGAGTTTCCGGAAATTCATAATGAAAGCGCGGGATGCTGGTCCGGTCTTGCGAGGCTGACCTCAGGCGAGGCCCGCACCACCTCCCGCACCTCCGTCGATAACCGTAAATGTGCTGCATCTGCGAAGCAGCGGTTTGACGCTGACGGCGGAGGGTCTATGTCTCGCGCGATGGAATCACGCCCCTGTCTTCCTGCCCCGCCGCGGCTCTCCAGCCTGCTGGCGGACCGCCCACTTGCGTTGTTCCTCGATTTCGACGGGACGCTGGTGGAGATCGCCGACGGGCCGGATGCGATCGCCGTGCCGCCCGGGCTGGCGGACCGGCTCCAAGCCCTCGCCGCGCGGCTGAACGGCGCTCTGGCGCTGGTGAGCGGGCGCAGCATCGCCAATCTCACCGATTTTCTCGGCCCGCTGCCGCTGCATCTGGCCGGATCGCATGGCGGCCATGTGCTCGCCCCCGATGGCGCGCCGCTGCGCGAGGCGGCGCCCCTGCCCTCCCCGGTCGTCGATGCGCTCGGCACCTTCGCGCAAGCCAATGGCTTGCTGCATGAACGAAAAGCCCACGGCGGCGCGCTGCATTACCGCGCAAGGCCCGATCTGGAAGGCGGCACGCGCCGCTTTGCCGATGCGCTGGCGAGTGAGCACGGCCTCGCCACCAAATCGGGCAAATGCGTGATCGAACTGGTCTGGCCCGGCGCGGACAAGGGCGGCGCGGTCGATCTGCTGAGCAGCGAGCCGCCATTCGCAGGCGCGCTGCCGGTGTTCATCGGCGACGACGTGACCGACGAGGACGGCTTTGCCGCCTGCGCCCGGCACGGCGGATTCGGTATCGCTGTGGGCGAGCGCGAATCCGCCGCCGCCCGCTATTCTCTCCCAAGCGTAAAGGACGTCCACGCGTGGCTGCAACTGTGACCCACGATCTTGAACTCTGGCCGATCGGCAATTGTCAGGTGAGCGCGCTGATCGACCGCGAAGGCGCGGTGGTGTGGTCCTGCGTGCCGCGGGTCGATGGCGATCCGGTGTTCTGCTCGCTGCTCAACGGCGACCAGCGCGACGCGGGCATCTGGCGGTTCGAACTGGTCGGGCAGGTCAGCGCGACACAGGAATATATCCGCAACACTCCGATCCTGGTCACCCGGCTCGAAGCGGAGGACGGCAGCGCGGTGGAGGTGCTCGATTTCTGCCCGCGTTATGAACACAAGGGCCGGATGTATCGCCCCGTCGCGATCAGCCGGATCGTGCGCCCTGTGGCGGGTCATCCGCGGATGCGCGTGGTGCTGCGGCCCTTGCGCGATTACGGCGCGGCGCTGGCCGACACCACCCATGGTTCCAACCACATCCGCTATCTGGTCGGGCCGCAGGCGCTGCGGCTCAGCACCGATGCGGCGGTCGGCTTCATCCTCGAACAGCGCAGCTTCCGGGTGGAGGAGGACATGCATTTCTTCCTTGGCCCGGATGAGCCGTTCATGGGCAACCTGCGCGAGGAAGTGCGCCGGATGGAGCAGGCGACGCGCAAATACTGGCAGCACTGGGTGCGCAGCCTCGCCACCCCGTTCGAATGGCAGGAGGAGGTGATCCGCTGCGCCATCACCCTGAAACTGTGCCAGCACGAGGAAACCGGCGCGATTGTCGCCGCGCTCACCACCTCGATCCCCGAAGCGCCGCAATCGGAACGTAACTGGGATTACCGGTACTGCTGGATCCGCGATTCCTATTACACCGTGCAGGCGCTGAACCGGCTGGGCGCGCTGGATGTGCTGGAGAAGTATCTCGCCTACCTGCGCAACATCGTCGACAATGCCAAGGGCGGGCAGATCCAGCCGCTCTATTCGGTGATGGGGGTGGCCGAATTGTCCGAAACCACCGCCAGCTGGCTCGCGGGTTATCGCGGGATGGGGCCGGTGCGGCGCGGCAATGCCGCCTACCACCAGATCCAGCACGATTGCTACGGCCAGATCGTGCTGCCGACCGTGCAGAGCTTCATCGACCGTCGCCTGCTGCGGATGGCCGATGATCGCGATTTCGAAAGCCTGGAACAGGTGGGCGAAATGGCATGGGCGATGCACGATCAGCCCGATGCCGGCCTGTGGGAATTCCGCACGCGGCAGGAAGTGCACACCTATTCGGCAGTGATGAGCTGGGCCGCCTGCGACCGGCTGGCGACCACCGCCGACTGGCTCGGCAAGGATGATCGCGCCACGCTGTGGCGCAGCCGTGCCGATGCGGTGCGCGCCAAGATCGAGGAAGAAGCATGGGTCGAGAATGGCGAGGAAGGCGGCCACTACGGCGCCAGCTTCGAAAGCGATTACCTGGACGCCAGCCTGCTGCAGATGGTGGAACTGCGGTTCCTCAGTCCCGACAACCCCCGCTTCCTGTCGACTTTCGCGGCGGTGGAAAAGCACCTGCGGCGCGGTGACTTCATGCTGCGCTACGCCGCCGAGGACGATTTCGGCGCGCCCGAAACGGCCTTCAACGTCTGCACCTTCTGGCTGATCGAGGCGCTGCATCTGGCCGGGCGCAGTGAAGAGGCGCGGCGGCTGTTCACCACCATGCTCAGTCATACCACCGCATCGGGCTTGCTCAGCGAGGATCTGGACTACAACAATGGCGAATTGTGGGGCAATTTCCCGCAGACCTATTCGCTGGTCGGTGTGATCAACTGCGCCGGGCTCTTGTCGAAACCATGGAGTGAAGTGCGATAGAACGGCTGGTCGTCATCTCCAATCGCGTGGCCGTGCCCAAGGCGCGCGGCGCGGCCGGTGCGCAGGGCGGGCTGGCGGGCGCGCTGAATGCCGCGCTCAAGGATCATGGCGGCATCTGGTTCGGCTGGTCGGGGCAGGAAAGCGACGACAGCGACGACACGGATTGCAACATCCACCTGCAACGCAGTGACGGCGTGACCACCGCCACCATCGACCTGTCCAGCCGCGATATCGACGAATATTACAACGGCTATGCCAATGCGACGTTGTGGCCGCTGTTCCACTACCGGCTCGACCTGACGCAATACGAGCGCGAAACCGCCAAGGGTTACGAGCGCGTCAACGAATTGTTCGCCGAATGCGTCAGCCCGCTGATAGAGCCTGACGATCTGATCTGGGTGCATGATTATCACCTGCTCCCGCTGGGCGAGCGGCTGCGCGCGCGCGGGATCAAAAACCGGATCGGATTTTTCCTCCACATCCCCTGGCCCCCCACCCGCCTGTTCGTCTCGCTGCCGTTTCACGAACGGCTGGTGCGCACGATGCTGGATTACGACCTGATCGGATTCCAGAACGACGAGTGGCGCGAAAGCTTTCTGCATTACTGCCGCAAGGAACTGGGCGCGGAGGTCGAAGAGGCGACCGGCACGATCCGGTTCGAAGGGCGCACCGTGATTGCCCGCGCCTATCCGATCGGGATCGACTGGGATCACTTTCAGGCGCAGGGCCAAACCGATGAGGCCGCGCATGCCGAACAGCGTCTGCTATCGTCCACCCGCGACCGCACGGCGATGATCGGGGTCGACCGGCTCGACTATTCCAAGGGCCTGCCCGAACGGATCGACGGTATCAGCCGCTTTTTCGACCAGCACCCAGAATGCGTGCGCGATCTGGTGTTCATCCAGATCGCCCCGCCCAGCCGCGAGGATGTGGAGAGCTATCAGCATATCCGTGCGCTGCTCGAACAGAAGGCCGGGCAGATCAACGGCGCACGTAGCGAAGTCGATCTGGTGCCGATCCGTTATGTGAATCGCGGCTATTCGCACGCCGAACTGTTCGGCTTCTTCCGCGCTGCCAAAATCGGGCTGGTCACTCCGCTCAGGGACGGGATGAATCTGGTCGCCAAGGAATATGTCGCCGCCCAGGACCCGGAGGATCCGGGCGTGCTGATCCTGTCGCGCTTTGCCGGGGCGGCGCAGCAGCTCGAAGTGGACGGGGCCGGTGCGGTGATGGTCAATCCCTACAGCCCGGATGACATTGCCCAGGCGATCGGGCTTGCGCTCGACATGCCGCTGCAGGAACGCAAGGCGCGGTATGAAGCGATGATCGGAACGATCCGGGCGGATAATGTGCAGGCCTGGACCGACAGCTTCTGTTCCGATCTCGCCGCGACTCGGCCCGACTGAGGCAGCCTGCACGCCGCCGTGGGCTGCGTGACGCGAGTGGGGAACGGAGAGCGACGTGCCTTTGCCGATCGGAGCATCCGTGCAGCCACGGCTTCGGGAAGGCATTGAGCATTTTGCATAAATTCCGGACGAAGTGACAAATCATCACATGTGCAAATATAACAGGATTGTCATGAAGTAACATTTCTGCGGTTTGCAGTCTGCAAACCTGCAGACAGAATGAAATGCGTCTGGGACTGTTTCGGACGGCGAATCAGTGGCTTCGTAAGCTCGGCTCGGTTCTGCCGGGATGCTCGATCACCTGCAAAAGCCAATGTTTTGGGTGCGCGCGCTGCCGAAAAGTTAAGAATTTTAGATTCTTATTTCCCTTATCCTTGGCGGATTTGAATCTTTCACAGCCGTGAAGGCGTTGCCGGGATGCGTCAATTGGCTTATGAGATGCGACAATAAAGCGCAGTTCGGCTCAAAAAACAGTCGGCAAGGGCTTGCTGTTTTTCATATGCACGAACGGCCATAACAGGGGACGCATTACGTTCGCAGACCTGTATGTTGCTAATCTTCACCTAGTTTAGTGTCAATTGTTAAAGTTGACCTAAGTTTACGGGGAGATTGCTGCATTGTGGGGGAGGGAATGCAAATGACGCCGCGCCACAGAGCATTCGAACTCTCGCCCTCGGCGGCGAAAGTGGAGCTTTCTGGCGATCGCCCATCGCGAAGGTTGAAGCTGCTGATCCGCCAGGAAGGTGTGCAGAAGCGCTATGACCGGTCGCAAAAGCTGTTTCGCAAAGGCGACGCGGCCAGCCATGTCGTGTTGGTGGAAGATGGCATCGTCGCGATAACCAACGGGCTCCCGTGCGGACAGCGCCAGATCCTCGACTTCATTTTCTCGGACACCATGATCGCGCCTGCCCTGTCGCCGGGCGAACCCAACCACTTCACGGCGGAATGCCTCACCGCGACCACCGTTTCGGTGCTGTCACTCAGCAGCGTTCAACGGATCCTCGCGGTCGAACCCGAACTCAATCTGGCGATGCTGGACATGATATTCGCCATGCTCGACGGCGTGTACGCGCGGCTGTCGTCGGTGGTGTGCAGTGACGGCACCCACCGGATCGCCTTCCTGCTCGCCTATCTTTACGAGGCCCAGGCCGCCCGCACACCGGTTGGACGCAAGGAAGGCCTGCCGATCAAGCAGGTCGATCTGGCCGCCGCAGTCGGGATCAGCGCCCCTCACCTGAACCAGATTATTAAGAAACTGAAATGCCAGGGCCTGATTGAAACCAATAAAGGCAAGATAAAGGTCATGGATATTGCTGGGCTTATAGATTTGGCTGAAAGCGGCAGCTTCAGGTCACAATAAAAAATCGAATATCTATTAAAATTGCTGAATCAGATTTGGTTCATTTTTCATTCATCATTATTGTCAGTTATCGCCTCGATCTTCACTATGTTTCTACCCGCGGTCAATCGGGGGTTCAAAGCAACTAATGGAGAACAGCCATGCGTTACGGACTATTCTTGGGGGTGGCCTCTGCCGCTTTCTGTGTCGCGGCGCCCGCGTTGGCGGACGTGACAATCATCGGCACGATCGATGTCGACAAGACGATCGACGTCGATGAAACCATCAGCGTCGACACCGATGTCGACCTTGATGTGGATGTCGAGCTGGAAGCGGAGAAGTTCGCCGAGTCGATCGCGATCGCCAACCAGAGCAACTACAACAACGAAGCCTGCGACAACTGCGCCGAAAAGGATGGCATCATCCGCGATTCCGGCGTGGGCAACACCGGCGTCGTCTCGGTCAATCAGGCCGTCGGCAACATGAACAATCAGGGCACCCTGATCAGCATCGCCGTCGACGCGGCGGTCGATGGTCCGCCGGAGATTGTGGGTGAAGCCAATAGCGGCTTTGCCGAATCGCTCGCCGCCGCAGACCAGCGTAACGGCACGCCCGATGCGCTCGCCGGCGAAGGTGGCAATTATTCGGACGGCGGCAATCTGATCGAAACGGTCAACATCATCTTCCGCAACGCCCGGATCGCAAACTCCTTCAACGACAATGCCGGGCTTGTTTATGCCAACCAGGCCAGCGGCCACATGGCCAATCAGGTCAACGTGCTGTCGCTCGCCTTCGCCATCGACGACAACGGCGTTGCTCTGGCCGAAGCCGATCTGGGTCAGGTGAATGCCAACCAGACGGTGCGCGAATCCGATACGGCGGAAGACAACCTGTCAATCGGGGTGGTCAAAGTCGCTGCCACCGTCGGCTCGCTCAACGGCAACACCGGTATCGTCGGGGTCAACCAGTCGGTCGGCAACATGTCCAATCAGGCGAACGTGGTTTCGATCGCCGCAGTCGGCAGCAACCTGCCGACGTTCTGACACACCGAGCATCAAAGGAGAATCGAAATGGCAAATCTTGTGAAATCCTCCGCGCTCGCGTTGATCGCGGCAGCGGGGCTGGCATCGCCCGCACTGGCCGATGTCCAGGTCGTCGGCGAAGTCACCGTGGACAAGGACATCGTGATCGATGTGAACACGGTCAAGGACAAGGACGTCACCATCGAGGTCGATTTCGACATCGACCTGACCGGCGCGGCCAAGTCCGACGCGATCGTGAATGCGACCGTGGACGACGTGGACATCGGACCGGAAGAAGGGAACACCGACAACGGCACCGACCTTACGGCCAACACCAATGGTTCGGTCAATGAGAACACCGGCATCGTGCAGTTCAACCAGGATGCCGGTCAGGCCACCAATCAGGGCAACGTCATCTCTGCGGCGATCATCTTCAGCGATGATCCGCTGGACGCCCAGGTGGTCGTTTCCGAAGCCTATGCCGATCAACGTGCCAGCGATTCAAGCGCCGTGCACCTCGAAGGCGGAGCCAACCTCGGCGGGCTGATCAATCCCGACGGCACGGTGAACCTCGATGGTGAGTTCGATTACGACCTGACCACGCGGATCGTCGATTCGTACAACGGCAACGTCGGCGTCGTGATGGGCAACCAGAACGCGGGCGCTGGCAACAACCAGCACAACGTCTTGTCGGCAGCCGTCGGGGAAAATGCCCTCGTGGCATTGTCCGATGCCGGTCTGGGACAGGAAACCAGCGGCAATTTTGTCGAGGAAGTGAACACGCTCAAGCTCGCGCTGGTGGCGGATTCGGTGCTCGGCAATGAAGGCATCGTCGCCGTCAACCAGTCGGTTGGCGCGTTCAACAACCAGGCAACCGTGATCTCGGTGGCCGCCTTGTCAAGCGCCGTGGGCCTTGGCCAGTAACTCAGGCCATTGAGAGGAAGGCAGCCAATCGCCCCCCAGCCCCGGCTGCCTTCCACCCTCTCATTCAGGTCGAGGTATTCATGATGGACCGATGCAACCAATCGCCTGCAGCACTCCGGTGGCTGATCTGTGCGGCGGCAGCCCCGCTTATGGCGGGCGCGGCGCTTGCTCAGGATCAGGACGCGGATGACGGCGCGGGCGATGATCCGGCTGCACGGACGCCGGCCGCCGCAATCGACGATGCGGGCAATGGCCACCGGGGCATATTCCATTTCAATCAGGATGCGTCCGATGGGACGCAGCAGGCGAACGTCGCCGCGCTGGCCTTTGTCGCCGCAGAAGGCGCCGCGATTGCCGACTCCGCGGCGACGCAAGGATCGGGAGCCACGTCACTGATCGCCGCGAACGCTGGCTTAGCCGCCGATGCCAGCATGTCGCGTATCGCGAATGATGCGGCGGGGATCATCGGCATGAACCAGTCCGCAGCCAGCGGATCGCAGCAGATCAACAGCGCCGCCATCGCGCGAACAGCCGGGCCGGGCGGGCTCGCCATGGCCTCTGCCGCAGCCACCGGCAATGCGGCAGGGACGCCGATCGCCGCGCTGCTGCCGCCGGGGTCGTCCTCGGCATCGATGGACGGCGTCGGCAATGCGGCCTCCGGGATCATCCAGATCAACCAGATCGCCGGACTTGGCGGACGTCAGGCCAATCTCGTCGCCATTGCCGCTGCGCCCGGCGGTGCGGCGCTGGCCGAGGTGATCAGCGAAGGCGACCGGCCGAACGCTGCCGACGCCTATTCCGGCGCAGCCGGCCCGGTCGCACTGATCAATAGTTTCAACGCCGCTTCGGGGCTCGTGCAGATCAATCAGGCCAGCGGATCGGGCAATGCGCAGGCCAACCTGCTCGCCGCCGCGTTCGGCGGGTTTGCCGATGCGCAGGTGGTCAGCGATGCGGGCCTCGGTCAGGCCACCGGTTCGCCTGTCGAAAGCCCTCTGCCCGAAGGCGAAGGCCGCATCGCGCTCGGCAGTTCCTTCGAAGGCTTCAGCGGCGTGGCGCAGGTTTCGCAGGTGTCCGGCCATGGCAACCAGACCACCAACACGATCTCCGCATCTTTCGGCGCGCTTGCCGGAGGAGGCGCACCATGAAACGCGCCGGGGCGCAGCGTAGCTGGCTGCTGGCCGTGCTCCTTGCCGGAGCGGCGACGGCCCATCCCCCGCTGGCGTTTGCCCAGCCGGTGCCGACCGTGGGCGGCGGCCAGCTTCAGGTGGAGGTGCGCAGTCTCGCCGAATTGCGCTTCACCAACATGGAACGGCAATCGCGCGATCTCAGCTGCGGCGCGGCGGCGCTCGCGACCTTGCTGCGGCATGGCTACGGATTGCCCGCCGACGAGGGCCAGATCATCGAGGAGATCCTCGGCAACGCGCCCGACGATACCCGCGCCAAGATCGCCGAACAGGGATTCTCGCTGCTCGAGCTCAAGCGTTACCTTGAAACCAGGGGGTTTGCCGCTGGTGGGTTTCAGCTCGACCGGGTCGATCAGCTTGCCAATCTCAAGGTGCCGGTGATCGCGCTGGTCAATGTGCGCGGCTATAATCACTTCGTCGTGATCAAGCGGATCAAGGATGGCCGCGTCCTGATCGCCGATCCGGCTTTCGGCAATACGCGCCCGCCGCTCTCGACATTCGAAGGCCAGTGGAACGGGATCATTCTGGCGGCCGCACGCGCCGATCTGTCGCCGCGCAATGTCTTCATGGAGGATCCGACCATCCGGGCACGGCCCGGAGACCTGCGCTCGATCGCAGCGGCGCTCGGCACGGCGGAACTGACACTGCCGGGAGAATACTGACGCTGCCACCGCACTGCACCGCAGCAAGGGTTTTTGATTTTTGGATGAGGAGAAAAGCGATGGAATACGGTTTTTCGGGAATCGCCGTTCGCGCAGGATTGGCCGCCGCACTGCTCGGCTGGTCGGGCGCGGCGCTGGCGCAGCAGGCCGATGCCAGCCTGCTCGCCATGAGCTTTTCGGGCGCGACGGAGAATATCCGCACGATGAGCGAATCCGAACTCGACGAAAGCCGCGGCGGGTTCGGCGGGATATTCTTCTCGCTCATCGGCTTCGGCGATATCACCCAACTGGGCGGCGGTCTGCCCGAGGGGGTCGAACTGAATTCGATGTCGCCCGATCTGGTCAGCATGAACGTCGGCCTGGCAAGCCTGCCCAACACCGGCGGGTTCATCCAATTCGCCAACGTCGTCGGCAACAACAACATCGTCAACAACACGCTGCTGCTCAACGTCTACATTCTGGAAGGCGGGGTCGCGGATACCACCAACATTACAAATGGCAGCGCGTTCGGCCTGTAACGAGATCGCGCCGCCAGTGAAAATCTGACTGTTCGCAGAAACAGAAATTTGGGGGGGATTGCTGTGACTTTGCTGATGCAATTCGACAAGACTGCTGCCCGCACTTCGAGGAAACTGCTGGGCAGCTATGCTTCGTTGATCGGAGTGGCAGCTTTCGCCTGGGCGGTTCCCGCGATGGCTCAGAACGATACGGCGGGAGGCGCGGCGACCGCGTCCCCCCGCCCGGCCGACAGCGAGGAACGAGCCGCGCCGACGATCGAGTATCGCCTACTGGAACTGGACGAGCGCCTGACGCAGCAATCGCGGGAGATCGACGAGCTGCGCCAACTGGTCGAGTTTCAGGCGCAGACCATCGCCGAACAATCGGCGCTGATCGACCGGCAAAGGAGCGAACCCGCCAGGCTGCCCGCTCCGCCCGCCGGGGACAGGTGGGGCTCGGGCGCCGATCCCGCCGCTGCGCAAGCCCGCTTCCAATATGCCCGGCAGGATCCCGCCCCAGCCCCAGCCCCGCCGGCCGAAGCGCCCGCCGCCGCCGATCCGAATTTGGTCGGCACCAGCGAGCGCCCGCAATCGGACAAGGCGGTCGATCAACTCCTCCTCGATCAGGGCGGCGTCCTGCTTCCGGTGGGCGCGCTCCAGATCGAGCCGAGTTTCGATTACACCTCGATCTCCAGCGACCGGGTCAACATCTCCGGGTTCTCGGTTTTCAATGCGATCGTGATCGGTTCGATCCGTGTCGATGATGTGAACCGCGATATCCTGTCGGCCGCTTTGACGGCGCGTTACGGGTTGGCGCGGCGGATGCAGATCGATGCGCGTCTGCCGTTCGTTTACCGCAATGATACCGAAACGAGCGGGATCGGCACCGGCGATGCGCAGGAACGCTCGATCAGCGGTCACGGCATCGGCGATGCGGCGCTGACATTATCGTGGCAGCCGTGGGCCGCACGCGGCTGGCGGCCTGCCACGATCCTGCGCACGCTGGTCGAATTTCCGACCGGCAAGAGCGCCTTCGAAATCGAACGCATCGCGCCCGAGGAAAACAGCCCCGAACGCATCCTGACAGAGGCGCCGCGCGGATCGGGGTTCTACACCGTCTCCCCCGGCGCGACCTTCGTTTGGCCGATGGACCCAGTGGTGATGTTTGCCGGAGCCAATTTCAACTACACTTTCAAACGCAGCTTCGATGAATTCGGGCTGGTCGAACCGGGCCACGGGTTCGAGTTCTTTGCAGGGATGAACATGTCGATCAACGAGCGGGTTTCAATGAACTTCTCGTTCCTCGACAAGCAGCGGTTCGCCACGCGGTCGAACGGTGTCAGGATTCCGGGATCGGGCACCCATGATGCGCGGCTATCGCTCGGCGCGGCTATCGGCCTTACCGACCGGACATCGCTGGTCCTTTCGTCGGCGGCGGGCCTGACCGACGAATCGCCCGATTTCGTGTTCTCGATCAGAGTGCCGTATCAGTTCTGACGGCGGGTGGGCGCGCCTTGCGGTCGCGCGCTACTGCGTCCAGCCTTCGCCCATCGCATCGGCCAGTACGGCGGCGCGCAGGGCGGCAATGCCCATGCCCTTTTCGGCGCTGGTCAGATGGATTTCTGGGTGCGCGGCGACGTGCTTCTTGGCTTCAGCGGCGGTCTTTTCGGTCACCGCGGCAAGGTCGCTCGCCTTGATCTTGTCGGTCTTGGTCAGCACGATCCGGTAGCCCACGGCGGCTTCGTCGAGCATCTTCATCATCACCCGGTCGACATCTTTCAGCCCGTGACGGCTATCGACCAGCACCAGCGTGCGGCTGAGCACCTGCCGCCCGCGCAGGTAGGAATTCACCAGCGCCTTCCACTTGTCGACCACCTTGATCGGCGCCTTGGCAAAGCCGTAGCCGGGCATGTCGACCAGCCGGAACAGCGGCAGTGCGCCTTCTTCCTCGGGTCGGCCCACGTCGAAGAAATTGAGTTCCTGCGTGCGCCCCGGCGTCACCGAAGCCCGCGCAATCGCCTTGCGGCCCGTCAGCGCGTTGAGCAGCGAGGATTTGCCCACGTTGGAGCGTCCGCAGAACGCGATTTCGGGCACCGCCGGTTCGGGCAGGAACTTCAGCTGCGGCGCGGACAGCAGGAAGTCCACCGGCCCCGAAAAGAGGCGGGATGCAGCTTCCTCGCGCGCGGCCTGCTCGATGGCGTCGATCTCGTCCACGCTAGCTCTTTGCCGCCTTCTTGGTCTCGGCCTTGTCCTTCTCTTTCGCGCTCGCGGCCTTCAGCTGCGGGTGCTTGGAGTAGAGGTAGCTCTGCTGGGCCAGCGTCAGGAGGTTCGATGTCACCCAGTACAGCAACAGGCCCGCCGCGAACGGCGCCATCACGAACATCAGAATCCACGGCATGATCGAGAACATCTGCTGCTGGATCGGGTCCATCGCGGTCGGGTTGAGCTTGAAGGTCAGCCACATGGTGATGCCGAGCAGAATCGCGAGCGGACCGATCGCCAGGAAGCCTGCGACTTCGAACGGCAGCAGCCCGAACAGGTTGAGGATATGCGCCGGATCGGGCGCGGACAGATCCCTGATCCACAGCGCGAAGGGTTCGTGCCGCATCTCGATCGCCAGCACCAGCACCTTGTAGAGCGCAAAGAAGATCGGAATCTGGATCAGCATCGGCAGGCAGCCGGACAAGGGATTGACCTTCTCGTCCTTGTACAGCTTCATGATTTCCTGCTGCTGGCGCTGCTTGTCGTCCTTGAAGCGTTCCTGGATCTCTTTCATCTTCGGCTGGACGGCCTTCATCGACGCCATCGAGGCAAAGCCCTTCTGCGCGATCGGGAACATCAGAGCGCGGATGACCACGGTGAGCAGGATGATCGCCACGCCGAAATTGCCGACCAGCCCGTTCAGCGTACGAAGCAGCCACAGAATCGGCTTTTCAACGACTTCGAACCAGCCCCAGCTGATCGCCTTGCCGAAATAGGTGATCCCCGCATCTTCGTAGGAATCGAGAATTTCGCTGTCCTTGGCCCCAGCGTAAAGGCGGGTGGCCTGCGTCACGCTGCCGCCTGCGGGCACGGTTTCGGCGGCGTAGATGAGATCGGAACGGAACAGGTTGTCGCCCAGCGCGCGGAAGCCGGTGCTGTCGGTTTCGCCGCTCGCCTGCCCTGCGGCACCGGGCACCAGCGCGGAAAGCCAGTACTGATCGGTAAAGCCCAGCCAGCTCGCCGCGCCTTCCGGGGTCTCGCGACCGAGTTCGGCCAGTTCGCTATAGGAATGCGGGTCCCACAGCGTCCCGCCGAACACGCCGACGGGACCGGAATGGGCAATGAACTGATCGGGGGTGGCGTTGCGATCGGTGCGCTTGATCAGCGCGAACGGCTGGATGATCGCCGCAGTCTCGCTCGTATTGCTGGCGGTCTGGGTGGCGGTGATCATGTAATTTTCATCGACCGCAAAGCGGATCGAATAGGTGATCCCGTCCGGACCGGTGCGGGTCAGGGTAACGGGGCTATCGGGCGTCAGCCTGCCGCCATCGGCCTGCCAGCGGGCGTTGGAGGGCTGGCGCGCTCCGCCGGTGACGAAGCCGAACTCGGCAAAATACTGATCCGGCGTCGCTTCGGGCGCGAACAGGCGGACAGGGCCGGAATCCTTGTCCACTTCCTGCCGGTAATCCTTGAGCACGACATCATCGATCCGCGCGCCGACAAGGTTGATCGAACCGGCGATGCGCGGCGTATCGATCACCACCCGATCCGGGCTGGCAAGCGCGGCGGACAGATCGACCTTCTGCGCCGGTGCGGCATCTCCGCCCAGATCGCCAGCAACCGTGCTGGTGCCCGGCGCACCGGCAGCGCTGGTTTGCGCAGCCGGATCAGCCTCGTTCATCGGCGCGGTCAACGACGCTTGCGGGTAGAGATAGCTCACGCCCACTTCCCAACCGAGCAGGAGCAGGCCGGAAAGCACGACGGCGAGCAGGAGATTACGCTGATTGTCCAAGATAATGCCCTGAAAAAGTACGAGACGAGGTGTATTATGGGATTAGAACGGTTCGATTTCCAGCCCCAAAGGTCTGGCTACGGCACCGGATCGTGCCCATGCCCGCCCCAAGGGTGGCAGCGCATTAGCCGCTTAAACGCCATCCATCCACCCTTTGCCGCACCATACTTGCCAATCGCCTGAATCGCGTATTCGCTGCACGAAGGCGCATAGCGGCACGATGGCGGAAGGATGCGCGAAGGGCCAAGCTGCCAGCCCCGCGCAATAAGGATGAGAACGCGCTTCACCGCCCGCGATTCCCTTTTCGTGGTCGCCGCCCGCCCGATGGATCGCCCTTGCCTTCACGCGCGCGTTCCAGAGCGCGGCCAAGTTCGTCGGCCAGAAGCGCGAAATCACGCTCCACCCCGCCCGCGCGGCCGATCAGCACATGATCGTGATCGGGCAGGCCCTGCGTCGGCAACGCGGCGCGCAGCAATTCACGAAACCGCCGCTTCATCCGGTTGCGCACCACGGCATTGCCGATCTTCTTGGTGACGGTGATACCGAAGCGGATGCCCTGCCCATCGTTCGGGCGGGTCAATAGCACGAATCCAGCGCGCGCATTGCGAGTGCCGGAGTTGGCGCGAAGAAAATCCGCGCGTTTGGTGATGACCGAGATCATGAGTTGGCCGATAACGCAAACGGGCTCCCGAAGGGAGCCCGCAAGGACGAATGCCCGCCGCGGCTTATGCCGCGAAAGCCAAGCAGGCCGGACGGCCTGCGCCCGGCGCCTGAGGGCGCCAGAAAATTAAGCGCAGAGCTTCTTGCGGCCGCGGTTGCGACGGGCGCGCAGCACCTTGCGGCCACCGGGGGTCGCCTTGCGCGCGAAGAAGCCGTGGCGACGGGCACGCACGAGATTGCTGGGTTGGAACGTCCGCTTCATATCATCCTCGAAAAAACTGGAGCCGGCATTCCGGCGCGCGGCCACCGCAGGGCAGCCACTATCAGGTGGGCGCGCTTATGGGAAAGCCGTGGGCGAGTCAAGCAGCGCCAATGGCGCAAGGGCAAGGCGGGGGGCCGGATCGGCCCAGAAATCGATAGCGCCAAACCATGGCAGCGCAGCCACGCGCCCGGCCGCCAGCGCCAAGGCAGCCTGCGCATCCTCGTCCAGCACGCAATGGTCGGGCAAGGCCGCGAGCAGCACCGGCTCCGCCAGCAACGGCTCGATCACGGCGGGTTCTGCGGTCGCCGGGGCAGCTTCAGGCGCGATCCAGTGCGCCATTTCGCTACCCTTCAGCCACAACGCACCGGCATGCGGCACCGAATTGGTCATCGCGTAAAAGGCGCGGGCCTCCTCATCGCTCATGCCCATTTCGGCATAGTAATCCAGATAGAGCCGGTTGGAGGGCGCATCGGCAGCGAAGTCGGCAGGCTCGCGCCCGGCCTCGTCGCGCCACGAATGCACCGCGAACAACGCGCCGGGCGCGATGCTGCGATGCGTTCCGGCCAGAAACAGCTCGACCGCGCCAGACCGCGCCGATCCGCCTTCGGGCACATAAGTCGCCAGCCCCGCCGCGCGGATCGCCCGGCCCAGCTTGAGATTGGCAAGATCGTTGCGGGTGCCGGGCGCATCGAGAAACTCGATCACCTCCAGCCCCGGAAATGCGGCCAGCATCGCTTCGAACGCTTGCGGGGAGCCGATATCGGTCGAATCGACCAGCGCCGCGCGCCGACCGTCGAGGACACGGAACGGGCCATATTGCGCAAGACCCTGCTCCGCCCCAGCCCGCAGCGCCGGACGGGCGATGAAGCGTACCGGCTCCTCGATCACGGTTTCGGTGATGGTCACACCATCTACGAAAGTCTCCGCGCGGGTGACGGTGGCACCGCTGTGATAAGTCGCGGAAGCCACGCTCGTGGGGCTTTCATCGACCCGCACCCAGCGTTCCGTCGCCGGATCCCATTCCTCGACCCAGCTGATGCGCTCCACCACCCGCGCGCCCGATTGGGCGAGCGCCGGCGCGGCGGGCAGCAGCAGCGCGCAAGCGGCAAGGATGAAGGCAAAGGCGCGGGTCATGGCGGCACAATGGCCCCGCGCCCGTTCCGAAATTGCCAAGATTTATGCTTTAAAAAAGCCTTACCACTGCCCCCAAGCCGCTCGACAAGCTTCTCTTATGGCTGCACTAAGTCGGGCTGGGAGGATAAGGGGCAAGCAGATGGTCGCGCTGGTCAGAACCGTTGCCTATCTCGGGCTGGAGGCGCGCGCCGTCGAAGTGCAATGCCAGGTCGCGCCCGGCATGCCGCGCTTCACCGTGGTCGGCCTGCCCGATAAAGCCGTGAGCGAAAGCCGCGAACGCGTGCAATCGGCACTGTCGGCGATGGGCCTCGCGCTGCCGCCGAAGCGGATCACCATCAACCTGTCGCCCGCCGATCTGCCCAAGGATGGATCGCATTACGACCTGCCGATCGCCCTCGCCCTGCTCGCGGCGATGGGCGTGACCGATGCCGAACAGTTGGGCGACTGGATCGCGGTGGGGGAACTGGCGCTGGATGGCCGCGTGGTCGCCAGCCCCGGCGTGCTGATCGCCGCGCTGCATGCCAGCGAACAGGGCGCCGGGCTGATCTGCCCCGCCGAACAGGGGCCGGAGGCGCGCTGGGCCAGCGGTGTCCCGGTGCTCGCCCCGCGCGATCTGGTCAGCCTGATGGGGCATCTCAAGGGCAGCCTCGTGCTGGACGAGCCGCCGCGCGGGGCCGTGGCCGATGCCGCGATCGGCAATGATCTGAAGCAGTTGAAGGGGCAGGAAACCGCCAAGCGCGCACTCGAAATCGCGGCTGCGGGCGGGCACAACCTGCTGATGGTCGGCCCGCCGGGTTCGGGCAAGAGCCTGCTGGCGAGCTGCCTGCCCGGCATCCTCCCCGATCTCGCCCCGGCCGAGGCGCTGGAGGTGTCGATGGTGCAATCGGTCGCCGGTACGCTGGAGGCCGGACGCATCAGCCGCGCGCGCCCGTTCCGCGCCCCGCATCATTCGGCCAGCATGGCGGCGCTGACCGGCGGCGGGTTGAAAGTGCGCCCGGGCGAGGTCAGCCTGGCGCATCTGGGCGTATTGTTCCTCGACGAACTGCCCGAATTCCAGCGTCCGGTGCTCGATTCGCTGCGCCAGCCGCTGGAAACCGGCAAGGTCGATGTCGCCCGCGCCAATGCGCATGTGACCTTCCCCGCGCGCGTGCAGCTGGTCGCCGCGATGAACCCGTGCCGCTGCGGATATGCGGGCGATCCGGCGCGCAACTGCAACAAGTATCCGCGCTGCGTGGGTGATTATCAGGCGCGGCTATCCGGCCCGCTGCTCGACCGGATCGATCTGCACGTCCATGTCGCCGCCGTCAGCGCGATCGACATGGCGCTGCCCCCGCCCGCCGAAGGCAGCGCCGAAGTGGCGGCCCGCGTCGCCGCCGCCCGCGCGCGCCAGACGCAGCGCGGCGTGCGCTCCAACGCCGAGCTGGAAGGCGAAAAGCTCGATACCTTTGCCACCCCTGACGAAGCCGGGCGCAAGCTGCTGTTGCAGGCGGCGGAAAAGCTGCGCCTCTCGGCGCGCGGCTATACAAGAATGCTGCGGGTCGCGCGCACCATCGCCGACCTCGCCGGAGCCGACACGGTCAGCCGCGTGCATATTGCCGAAGCGCTATCCTATCGGCTGATGACGGGTTAAGAGGCGATGAGCAGTCCCGTCGACAAGCTGACCGAGCGCGAGCGGGAGACCCTGCGTCTTCTGCTAAACGGCCACGACAGCAAATCGATGGCTGCGGAGCTCGGCATCTCGGTTCACACGGTCAACGACCGATTGCGTGAGGCCCGCCGCAAACTGGGCGTGCCGAGCAGCAAGGCAGCGGCGCGACTGCTCGCCCAGCACGAGGCAGTAACACCCCCCGAAAATCTTGCACGCAATGAAATGGGGGGTGCACTAACAACCGATCCGCGTGACGTGGATGCATCACCAGGCGCCGGTCGTGGTTCATTCCTCGTCTGGCTGATCGGAGGAATGCTCATGCTTGCCATCATTATCGCCGCCGTTGCCATGACAGCCGCACCCTACGACAACGCAACCAACGGCGAAGTCGCGATCCGCGCCGATGACCGGACCGGCGAACAGCCCGCCCGGGATTGGCTCGCCTTGATCGATGCAAGCGATTGGGGCCGGGCGATCGAGACTTCGGGCCGGTCGATGCGCGATTCGCTTTCGGCGCAGCAGCTCGCACAGGCAGTGACATCTGCGCGGGAGCCTTTCGTTGCTATCGAAAGCCGCACACTGGCTGCGAATGCGGCTGCCAGCGCGCTTCCAGGGCTGCCTGCGGGCGAGTACCTGATTCTCGAGTTTGGGAGCGAATTCTCCAACCGGAAGGACGCCGTTGAACGCGTGGTGCTGGGCAAGGAAGACGGCCGCTGGAAAGTGATCGGCTACTTCATCCGGTAACTGCTCGCACCGCCGCTGCGACCTTCCGCGGCATGCATATGGCCGAAGCGCTATCCTATCGGCTGATGACGGGTTAAGAGGCCGCGCACGGCCGCGCTTCCCCTAACCCGCGGCCGATCAAGGGCGCATTGGCGATTACGGACGATCCTTCAGCAATGGTGGCCGAGCGGCCCGTCAGCGCGCCTGCCGCATGGGGCGGGCGGCGGCGGCAGCGTGCAATCAGTCTTGCCATCGCGCTGGCCATCGAGGCGCTGATCGTGGCGCTGCTGTTCACTCTGGGCGCGCAGATTGCAGGCGATCCGGACAGCGAAGCGGTGGTGACAGAATTCACCGCCGTCGAATTTGCCGCACCGCCCGAGCCGCAAGCCGACTCGCAGCCCGAGGAAGCCGCAGAGGCCGCGACCCCGCAGGAAACGCAGCCGGTGCCAGAGCAATCGCTGCCCCAGCCGCAGCCGCTGCGCCCCTCGCCGCTTGCGCTTGCCCCCCTTCCCGCTGCTCCGCCACCTTCCGCGCCTGCACCGCCTGAGCCGGAAGCTCAACCCAGCCCCACCCCGCCCAAGATCGGGGCGCGAATCAGGCCCAATCGCAGTTACGGCCCAGCCGATACCGGCGATCCGCGCAGCGCGGGCGATAGCGAGCAGGTCGGCACCGCGCCCAATGGCGAGCCGCTCTATGCCGCGCGCTGGTACCGTGAACCGACGCGGCAGGAATTGCGCGGCTACCTGTCCACCGCCACCCCTCCCTCTGCGGCGCTGATCGCCTGCCGGACCGTGCCCGATTATTATGTCGAAGACTGCGTGCTGCTGAATGAAAGCCCGCAAGGCTCGCAGATCGGGCGCGCGGTGATGGCGGCGGCGTGGCAGTTCCGGGTGCGCCCCGCCCGCGTCGGCGGACGCGAACAGTTCGGATCATGGGTGCGGATCAGGATCGATTACGGACTGGAAAGCCGCCCGCAGCGTTAGGCGCGCAGGTGATCGCGGATCACCGCGCAGAAATCCGCCCCCCACGTCTCCAGCTTCTTTGTGCCAACGCCCGAGATCGTGCCCAGTTCGGCGAGCGTCTCCGGACAGCGATGCGCCATGTCGCGCAGCACCGAATCATGGAAGATGACATAGGCCGGGATGCCGTGTTCGCTGGCGAGTTCCTTGCGCCGGTTCCGCAGCGCCTCGAACAGCGGGTTGCCGACCGGGTTGGGCGCGCCCCCGTCCCGCGTGCGCTGGCCACGGCGCTGCCGCACCGGCGGCTCCGCTATGGCAACTGCGGCTTCGCCCTTCAGCACGCTGCGCGCCTCCGGCCCCAGCATCAGCCCGCCATGCTCGGTCGCCGCCAGGATTCCGCGCGCCGCCAGCGTCCGCGCGAGCGGGCGCAGCAGCCGTGCCTCCTGCGCGCCGACAATGCCGAACACCGATAGTTTATCGTGCGCGCGGGACGTGATGCGTTCGTCGCTCGCCCCGGTCAGCACCTTTTCGATATGGCCGATGCCGAAGCTCTGCCCGGTGCGATAGACCGCCGAGAGCAGTTTCTGCGCCAGTTCGGTCGTATCCACCACCTGCGGCGGATTGGCGCAATTGTCGCAATTGCCGCACTGCGCAGGCGGGTGCTCGCCGAAATGCCGGAGCAGGATCGCGCGGCGGCACTCCGGCGTTTCGACCAGTGCGGCGAGACTGTTCAAGCGCGCCTGCTCGCCGGCCAACCGTTCTGGCTCGACATCGTTCAGCCACTGGCGCGCGCGGGAAAAGTCGCTGACGCCCCAGAACAGATGCGCTTCGGCGGGATCGCCATCGCGGCCCGCGCGGCCGGTTTCCTGATAATAGGCCTCGATCGACTTGGGCAGCCCGGCGTGGATCACGAAGCGGACGTCGGGCTTGTCGATCCCCATGCCGAACGCGATGGTGGCGACCATCACCATGCTTTCCGACCGCACGAACGCGGCCTGCGTGGCGGCGCGGCGTTCCGGGTCTAGCCCTGCGTGGTAGAACGCACTCTCCCGTCCGGTGCGGGCGATCTGGGCGGCGATGTCCTCGGTGGCCTTGCGGCTCGGCGCGTAGACGATGCCTGCCCCGGGCAAGCGCGCCAGCAGGTCGGCGATCTGGCGCGGGCCGTTGTCTCTGGGCGTAATGGCATAATGGATGTTGGGCCGGTCGAACCCGGCGACGATCAGACCGTCATCGGGAATGCCCAATTGGCGCAGGATATCCACCCGCGTCGCCGGATCGGCGGTGGCAGTAAGCGCGAGCCGCGGGACATCGGGAAAGCGATCGAGCACCGGGCGAAGGCTGCGGTAATCGGGGCGGAAATCGTGCCCCCATTCGGACACGCAATGCGCCTCGTCGATGGCGAACAGCGCGATTTGCGACCGCTCCAGCAAGCTCTGGAAACCGGCGGTCGCAGCGCGTTCGGGCGCAACATACAGCAAATCGAGCGCGCCTGAGCGAAACGCGTCGGCAGTGGCGGCGTTATCGCTATCGGCCGATGTCATCGACGCCGCGCGAATGCCCGCTGCGCTGGCCGAGCGGATCTGGTCATGCATCAGCGCGATCAGCGGGGAAATGACGATGGCTGTGCCTGCGCGGGCGAGCGCCGGCACCTGATAACACAGGCTCTTGCCCGCGCCGGTCGGCATCAGCGCGAGGCTGTGCTGCCCCTGCATCACCCGCGCGATCACCGCTTCCTGCTGCCCGCGGAAGCCGGGGAAGCCGAAGGTGCGGCGCAGGATATCGTGACATTCGGAAGGAAGGGCCGCGCTCATGCGCGCTGCCCTAGCCGAAGCGCCGGGCGGAAGGCACCCGCGCCGGGGCCGCTATCAACGGCTTATCGGGCGGCGGCCTTCTTCGCGGCTTCCAGATCGACCACGTCGCCCAGACCCAGCTCCGCACCGGGGGTGGCGATGGTGCCGTCGGCGCGGCGGCCGAGATTTTCGGGGCGGGTCAACCACAGGTCGTGATGGCCGAGAATGCGCCCGTCATGCGCGAGAATCGAAACCGGGCCGATCGGCAGCCGGTCACGCTCGTCGACCAGTACCGGGTCTTCGATCACCTGTTCGTTGCCGTATTTCTGGCCCCACTGGCGCAGCGCCAGCATCGCCGGGAGCAGATCGAAGCCCTTCTCGGTTAGGCGATACTCGATCTTGCGGCGATCATCGGCGCAGGGCTCGCGCTTGAGAATTCCGTGCTCGACCAGCTTGGCGAGGCGGTTGGAGAGGATGTTGCGCGCGATTCCGAGTTCGGTCAGGAATTCCTCGAAGTGTTTCAAACCGTTGAAGCTGGCGCGCAGAATCATGAATGACCAGCGTTCGCCCATCACCTCCAGCGCCTGCGGCAATCCGCATTCGATCAGGTCACGCAGCGGTTCTCTCAAGTCGCCCATAAATCAGTCCCTTCCCCGTCCGGGGTCTTGTGTAACCGCTTTTGCGGGCAGTCACAAAAAAAATTCAATTTTCAGTTGCAATGAGAAACCTAGGGAGTTAGGTAGCGAATAGCAACTGGTTTCGAATTGAAATGTTGCATTGCAAAATAAGATCACAGAGGCCACAGGGCAACCCGCCCAAAAATACAATGCAAAGGACAACCCCGATGACCAACACCCTCTCCCTGAACCGCACCGGCAAGCTTGCTGTCCTCGCCACCGCCATGGTCTACACCGGCCTCAGCTTCGGCGTTGCCACCGCGTCCCCAGCGAATGCAGCCGCCAGCGCCTATTACACCGCCACGCTTTCGGCCCCCCCCGGCGAAGACCGCGCTGTCGCAGCCGGCGTCGCCTGGGCCTGCGAAGGCACCACCTGTGTCGCCAACAAGGCGCCCGCCCGCCCGCTGCGTATCTGCCGCGGCCTGAACCGCAAGTTCGGCGAAATCGCCACCTTCAAGGTCGATGGCGAAGAACTGGCAGCCGAAGAACTGGCGAAGTGCAACGGCTGATCCAGCGCTGCAACTGATCCCCGCCGTGCGCGCACCTCTCCAGCGCGCTCGGCACTCCACGACCCCCGGCGCACCTTCCCCAAGGCGCGACCGGGGGTTTGTTTTGGCCGACACCGGCTAGAGATGTGCTGGCAACCGGGCCGAAGGATCCAAAAGTAGCGGCGACGACGCTCACCCGGATGGGCGAGCGAAAAGCAAGAGCCCTACAGAAGTCCGGCTTTGACCAGCGCTGCTTCCAGGTTCGCCGAATCGGTGAACAGGTGCGCGTTCCAGCCGCGGGCCTGTGCGGCGGCGATATTGGCGGGGTTGTCGTCGGTGAAGAACAGCGCCTCACCCGTCCGTCCCGTGCGTGCCTCGACGATTTCGTAGATGCGCGGCTCGGGCTTGGCGATCTTCTCGACACCCGAGACCACGATGTCATCGAACAGGTCGAAGATCGGCTGGGTCGGGCGGAACATCTGCCACAATTCGTCGCCGAAATTGGTCAGGCAGAACAATGGCACGCCCCTGTCCGCCAAACGCTCGACAATCGCGTGTGCGCCTTCGACCGGCCCCGGCACCGTCTCGTTGAAACGGGTCGCGTAGGCGCGAAGATGCGATTCGTATTGCGGGAACAGCGCACTCCGTTCAGCCACCATCTCGGCCAGAGCGCGGCCGCGATCATGTTGGAAGTGCCATTCCTCGGTGACGACGTGGTCAAGAAACCAGTCGAGTTCCTGCGGATCGTCGATCAGCTTTTCGAACAGGGCGCGCAATTGCCAATGGAACAGCACCCGTCCGACATCGAATACCACAGCCTGCGTCATATCGCTCGCCCCCGAACGTGTGCGGCCCGCGCTCCGGTACAGGAGGCGGGCCGCTGATTTCACCGGCTACCGCATCGGCAGCCGCACCACGCTTCAATCAGCCCTGACGGGCCTTGAAGCGACGGTTGGTCTTGTTGATGACATAGGTGCGCCCACGACGACGGATCACGCGGTTGTCGCGGTGGCGGCCCTTCAGCGACTTGAGGCTGTTGACGATCTTCATGGTGCGGTCTTCCAAAAGATAAACGCGCCGGATCAGGCCCCACGCGCGGAAATTGAGTGGTGCCGTTAGCGACGAAGCCTGCCCGCGTCAATGCGAGTCTGCTATGCGCTTCCTCGCAAATCGGCCAATTTGCGCTCCCACGCCAGCGCGTGCGCAATGATCGTGTCGAGATCGGCGTGCGCGGGCTCCCAGCCCAGAGTAGCGCGCAGGTGGCGCGAATCGGAAATCAGCGAATCGGGGTCGCCTGCGCGGCGGCCCTGGATGCGGCGATCGAGCTGGCGATTGGTCACCCGGTCCACGGCATCGAGCACTTCCAGCACCGAAAAGCCCCGGCCATAGCCGCAGTTCATCGTCAGCGAGCGGGACGGTGCGCCAATCAGCGCCTCCAGCGTCAGCACATGCGCGGCGGCGAGATCGCTGACATGGATGTAATCGCGAACCCCGGTGCCATCAGGTGTCGCATAATCGGTGCCGAACACCGCCACCGATTCGCGCATGCCCAGCGCTGCCTCGATCGCGACCTTGATGAGATGGGTCGCGCCTGCCGTCGATTGCCCGCTGCGCGCCTGCGGATCGGCGCCCGCGACGTTGAAATAGCGCAACACGCCGTAATTCATCGGGTGGGCGGCAGCGACATCGGCCAGCATCTGCTCGGTCATCAGCTTCGACCAGCCATAGGGATTGATCGGGCGCTGCGGCGTGTCCTCGCTCACCCCCGGAGAATCCGGCGCCGCATCGGGCGTGCCATAGGTGGCCGCGGTCGACGAGAAGATGAAATGCGGCAAGCCCGCCGTCACCGCTGCCTCGATCAAGGCGCGGCTGTTGGCGGTGTTGTTGCGGTAATATTTGAGCGGATCGGCCACGCTTTCGGGCACCACGATCGACCCTGCGAAGTGCATGATTGCGCGGGTGCCCTGTTCGGCGAAGATCCGCGCCAGCAGCGCGGCGTCCGCCACGTCGCCTTCATACAGCGGGACGCCATCGGGAATGGCAAAGCGAAAACCGGTCGAAAGATCGTCGATCACGGCTACCGGCCAGCCCGCATCCTTCAGCGCAAGCACGGCATGGCTGCCGATATATCCGGCGCCGCCGGTCACAAGCACGGGAGTTTTGGTGTGCGATGTCATGGAGCGGGCCTTAGCACGGGTTGCGGTCAGAAAATCTCAACCTGGAGCAGACACAGCAAGTCTGTGCACATTCCGGTGCACCCTCTATAAGCGGTCGGCTACGAAAGGAACCCCGCCGTGAACAGCAACTCCTTCAACCGCCTGCTTGGCCCCGCGCTCCTCGGCGCTGCGACGCTCGGCCTGTCGGCCTGCGCCTCCAGCCCCTATACCGGCCCGGTCGAAGTCACCCGCTTTGTCGCGCCCGATCCGGCCGGCCTGGGACAGGGGACGATTGCGCTGAACTTCCCCGACGAGGTCGGCAATCCCGGCGCGCGCGCGGCGTTTGCCGCCGCTGTTGGCAGGGAACTGACCAGCCTCGGCTACACCGTGGTGCCGGAAGGCGTGCCCGCCGCGCAGACTGCCGCGATCCGCACCAGCCGCAATGGCATCGCCGCTGCGGCGGAAAACCGGCGCGGGCCGGTCAATGTCGGGGTGGGCGGTCAGACCGGCGGCTTCGGCTCGGGCGTGGGCATGGGCGTGGGCATCAATCTGGGCGGCGGGCGCGAAAGCCCCAGCGTGATTACCGATCTTTCCGTGCGCATCACCCGCACCGGCGGCGAAACCCTGTGGGAAGGCCGCGCGCAGATCGCCACCGGCGTGAAATCGCCCTATTCGCAAATCAACACCAGCGCCGCCACACTCGCAGCAGGGTTGTTCAGGGACTTCCCGGGTGGCAATGGCGAAATGGTGACGATCGACGCCAAAAAGCTTCAAGGAACCCAATGACCCCCATGTTTGTGGATGCCGTGTTCGACAGCGGCAATATCGAAGTGCTCGGCATCGAAGGCCGCACGGCGCGGCTGGCGATCCGGCGTGATACGGAATCCGAGTTTTTCCAGTGGTTCCATTTCCGCGTCGCCGCCACGGCGGGCGAGGAGATCGTGCTCAAGATCACCGGCCTCAATGCCAGCGCCTATCCGGGCGGCTGGCCCGATTACAACGCCTGCGTTTCCGAAGACCGCGATTACTGGACGCGCGCGGCGAGCACCTTCGACAAGGACGAGGAAGGCGGCACGCTGACGATCCGATATCTGCCCGCGTCGGACATCTGCTGGTTCGCCTATTTCGCGCCGTTTTCGATGGAGCGGCACCACGATCTTATTGCCGAGACCGCCGCTTGTGAGGGCGTGGATTATGTCCGCCTCGGCACCACGCTGGATGGCCAGCCGATCGATTGCCTTGAACTGGGCGAAGGCGAAACGCAGGTGTGGCTCTATGCGCGTCAGCATCCGGGCGAAACGCAGGCCGAATGTTGGATGGAAGGCGCGCTGGATTGCCTGACCGATCCCGCCGATCCGGTTGCGCGGGCGCTGCGCAAGGCGTGCCGCATCCATGTCGTTCCCAACTGCAACCCCGATGGTTCGCGCCGTGGGCATCTGCGAACCAATGCGGTTGGCACAAACCTGAACCGCGAATGGGCCGAGCCGACGGCGGAACGCGCGCCCGAAGTGCTGGCGATCCGCAACCGGATGGATGCAACCGGCGTCGATTTCGCGATGGATGTCCACGCCGACGAGGCCATCCCGGCGGTGTTCATCGCCGGGTTCGACGGCATCCCGTCATGGACCGAAGCGCAAGGGGCGGGCTATGATCGCTACCAGCGCATCCTCGACCGCCGCACGCCCGATTTCCAGACCAAGCTGGGCTATCCCAAGGCGCGCACCGGCTCCGCCAACCTTTCGATGAGCACCAATCAGGTGGCGCAGCGGTTCGGCGCGGTCGCGATGACGCTGGAGATGCCGTACAAGGATCTGGCCGATTTTCCCGAGCCCGAACAAGGCTGGTCGCCCGAACGGTGCAAGCTGCTGGGCCGCGAATGCATGGCGGCGCTGGTGGAATGGCTGGAAGGACGCGAGGGCTAGGCTGCTTCCTAGCCCAGATGCCCCGGCCCGAAGGCGTGCGGCAGCAGCGCCGATAGTGTTACCCGCCGCACGTCGTCCGCGCTTACGCATAGCACCAGCGGATCGGTGCTGCCCAGCGCGGCGACTTCGTTCAGCACCTGACGGCAGCGTCCGCAGGGCGTGATCGGCTGGCTATCGGCCTTCAACCCCACCACCGCCACGGCGATCAAACCGCCGCGCCGCCCTTCGCCCAGCGCCTTGGCGACCGCGACCGTCTCGGCGCACAGCGCGAGGCCGTAGCTGGCGTTCTCGACATTGCAGCCGGTCAGGACAGCGCCGTCATCGAACAACAGCGCCGCGCCAACCGGGTAATCGGAATAGGGCGCATAGGCGTGCTCGGCAGCAGCGAAGGCTGCGGCGATCAGTGCCTGTTCCTGCGCGTCGCTCAGGCTCACTTCTGCACCACCACCCATTCGATCGGCTCCTCGCTCGCTGCGGTCATTCGCTGGCTGTTGGCGCTCCATAGCAGCCACGGGCGGCCGGCATAGTCGGGCCGCGCGCGGTCGCGAATCAGCCACAGGTCGCGGCCCAGCGCAGTGGCGGTGCGGTGGCGCGCCTCGAACGCGGGCGCAAGCTTGAGGATCACCGGCTTTCCAGCGTGCATCTCGATCTGGTTGATCAGCGTCATCAATTCGCTTTCCACCGCCGCATCGCTCACCGCCGGAGCGCATCCGTCGGCAAGCCGGGCCAGCCCGATCGCGGGCGGCAGCAGATCGGCATCGCGCGGCACCATCTGCGCGAAGGCACCGCTCTGCACATCGGCCCGGGCGCAAGGATCGAATTCGAGCACCACCCCGACCTGCAGCCCCGCCTCGCGCGCACGCCGGAACCGTTCGGAGAAGGCGATACCTCCATTGACGAAAGGTTCGGCGACCAGCGGAATATAGGCAAACTGCGCGCCGATCGCCTTCAGCGTTTCGAACTTGACCACGGCGGTGCCGGCTGGCGCCACCGCGCCCTGTTCAGGATAGAGCGTTTCGTCCGGGTGCCAGTCGCGCATGTCCCACCACAGCCACGCGGCGAAGGCGAAGGCGACCAGCCCCACCAGCGCAAAGCCGCGCAGCATCCAGCGCCGGGTGGCCCCGCGCGACGACTTACGCACCGAAGCGGTCCGTTTGCGAGCCATTGTGCCGTTCAGCCCTTGATGTGCAGCACGCAGATCAGCGTGAACAATCGCCGAGCGGTGGCGAAATCGGTGTCAACCTTGCCCTCCAGCCGTTCGAGCAGCAGTTCGGCGGCGTTGTTGTGAATGCCGCGGCGGGCCATGTCGATGGTTTCGATCTCCGACGGGGTGGCCTTGCGAATCGCCTGGTAATAGCTGTCGCAGATCGCGAAATATTCGCGGATCGGGCGGCGGAACCGCGCCATGCCGATCAGCAGCGTTTCCAGCAATTGCCCGCCGTCGTCGCTGACATCCATCGACAGCCGTCCGTCATTGACAGACAGGTGCAGGTGATACGGCCCCGAAGCCCCACGTTCGGCGGCGCGCAGCGGCTTGAAGGTGTTTTCCTCGATCAGATCATAGATCGCGACCCGGCGTTCCTGTTCGACATCGGCGTTGCGCCACAGAATCGTCGCCTCGTCGAGCGTGACCTTCGCAATGCGATAGGCGCCCGAACCTCCGGCGGCGGGTGAAATGGGCAGGGAATCGGGCGGCAGATCGGCCATATCCCCTGCCTTCGCAGATGGAGGGGCCGCACTTCAAGCACTTCGACGAAATCTCCACGCTATCCACAGCAAACGAAAAAAATATTGGCGGCTTTCGCCCTTGCCTGATGCCCCTCGCAAGGCGCATCAGGCGCGCATGGCCGAACCCGAAAAAGTCACTCCGATCAACGCTGCACCCCCCGCCCCGGACGCCGCGCCGCGCAAGCTGCCGTCCAATCTGGAGGCCGAGGCCGCGTTTCTGGGCGCGGTGCTGATCGATAACCGGGTGATCGAGGAACTGCAGGTTCCGGTTCGGGCAGAACATTTCTTCGAACCGCTCCATGCGCGAATCTACGAACGCGTGCTGGTGCTGATCGAGCGCAACGCCACCGCCTCGCCCGTCACGCTGCGCCCCTATTTCGAGGCGGACGAGGCGCTGAAGGAACTGGGCGGCACCAGCTATCTGGCGCAGCTTACCGCCAGCGGGGCCGGCCTCCTCGCCCCGCGCGAACTGGCACAGCAGATCTATGATCTGGCGCTGCTGCGCGAGCTGGTCAGCGTCGGTCGCGGGCTGGTCGAAGGGGCGCTGGATACTTCCGAAGACACCTCGCCGATGGACCGCATCGCGCAGGCCGAGGCCGATCTTTTCCGCGTGGCCGAAGGCGCGGCGACCGGGCGCGAGGCCGCGACCTTCCGCGATGCCGCGCTGGTCGCGATCAAGATGGCCGAAGCGGCGATGAATTCAGGCGGCGGATTGTCGGGCAAGACCACCGGGCTGGCCACCATCGACCAGAAAACGTCGGGCCTGCACAATTCCGACCTTATCATCCTTGCCGGGCGGCCGGGCATGGGCAAGACCTCGCTGGCGACCAACATCGCCTTCAACTGCGCGGAACAGCATCTCGAATGGCAGCGCGACGGGGGCGAATTCAACTATGGCGCGCCGGTCGCGTTCTTCAGCCTGGAAATGAGCGCCGATCAGCTCGCCACACGTATTCTGGCCGAACAGGCCGAGATTTCGTCCGAGGCGCTGCGTAGCGGTAAACTCAGCCGCGAGGATTTCCAGAAGCTGAGCTTCGCCAGCCAGCGTCTCGCCGAACTACCGCTGTACATCGACGATACGCCCGCGCTCACCATCGCCGGCCTGCGCACCCGCGCGCGGCGGATGAAGCGGCGGCACGATATCGGTCTGATCGTGGTCGATTACCTGCAATTGCTGCAGGGTTCGGGCCGGGCCAACGACAACCGCGTCAACGAGATTTCCGAGATCAGCCGGGGGCTCAAGACGCTGGCCAAGGAATTGTCGGTCCCGGTGATTGCGCTATCGCAGCTGTCTCGTGCGGTCGAACAGCGCGAGGACAAGCGCCCGCAGTTGTCCGACCTGCGCGAATCCGGCTCGATCGAGCAGGACGCGGACATGGTGTGGTTCATCTTCCGCTCGGATTATTACCAGATGCTGGTCAAGCCCGACATGCCCGATGCCAACTCCACCCCGGACGTGCAGGAGAAATACCGCGCGTGGGAGGAGAAGTTCGAACAGATGGTGGGCAAGGCGACCCTGATCGTCGCCAAGCAGCGCCACGGTTCGACCGGCAATGTGCCGCTCCACTTCCAGAGCGACATCACCAAGTTCACTTCCCCCAGCTTCAAGGACTATTCGGACTACGGCTACGAATAGTGGTGCCGGGGCGACGCGCGCTTGGCGCGGCCTCAATACATATGCTGGCCGCCGTTGATGCTCATCGTCGAACCGGTCACAAAGCCGCCGTTCTCACTGGTGAGGAAGGCGACGCCGCGGGCGATTTCCTCGGCCATGCCCAATCGTCCGACCGGAATTTTGGCGACGATCTTTTCCAGCACCGCAGGCGGCACGGCGGCGACCATATCGGTGTCGATATAACCCGGCGCGATCGCGTTCACCGTCACCCCGAACTTCGCGCCCTCCTGCGCCAGCGCCTTGGTAAAACCGTGGATGCCCGACTTGGCGGCAGCATAATTGACCTGGCCGTATTGGCCCGCCTGCCCGTTGATCGAGCCGATATTGACGATCCGGCCCCAGCCGCGCTCCCGCATGCCGGGAAAGGTCGCCTTGGCCATATTGAAACACCCGCCAAGGTTGACGCGCATGACATCGTTCCAGTCGTCGAAGCTCATCTTGTGCATGGTGCCGTCGCGGGTGATCCCGGCGTTATTGACGACAATATCGACGGGGCCGAATTCAGCCTCCACCGCAGCGCACCCGGCGATGCAGGCTTCGTGATCGCCCACGTCCCATTTGCGCGCCGGGATACCGGTCGCTTCGGTGAAAGCGCGGGCCTTGTCGTCGTTACCGGCGTAATTGGCGATGACCGTGTGGCCCTGACGCTGGAGCCGCTTGCAGATTGCTTCGCCGATTCCGCGCGTTCCTCCGGTTACGATGGCTACCCGGCCCATGACAATTCCCCCCTCGATACGATGACTTATGATCGCACCCTAGCCTTGACGTAACGTCAGGGAAAGCGGGGAATAGCTATGCGGTGAGCGTCGAAGTTGGCGGAAGGTAGAGGCGCGGCTGGCAGGAGCCCGAACCGGACCCGGCGCCGCACCGACGCGTCAGAACTTGATCTGCGTGCCGACGTAGACCGCCTGGCTATCCTGCACCGAATTGGTCAGCGGATCGAGCCGTTCGCGTTCCTGCGAATAGCGCACGCCCGCAGTCACATTGAGGTTGGGCGAAAGGCGGAAGCTGCCGCCAACCCCCACCGTCTGAGCGCCGATCGCATCGAGCGTGTTGGGCGAACGGCCGGCAATCTCGCGATCTTCCAGTTCGATCCTGGGCTGCAGGCGCGAAGGCTTGTCGTCAGCTTTGGGACGCGAGGGTTCGAACTGCGCCAGATCGGGCAGTGCCATGCGGCGCACTTGCGAAGGCAGCTCGATCGGGCGGGCAAAGCTCTTGTAACCGCGCGCCGTGCCCAGTTGGAACCGGCTTGCCTCAAGGCCCGTCAGCCCGGTGCCGCGACCCGGCACTGCATCGATCATCTTGCGAACGGAAATGGCGCGGGCATTATCGCTATCGACCCGCACTGCCACTGTCACCGTACGCTCACCCGCCTCGGGTCTCGCCCCGGCGGGGGTGAAGCGGATACCATGCATACGCGCCTTGTCGGCCACGCGGGCGGCCAATGCAGGATCGACGGAAGCGGGCGTGAATACGTTGAGGCCCATCGCCTCGAACGATGTCGGCGCGGACGGCATGTCCTGGCCAACCAGCGCCAGACCCGCGCTCGGCAAAGCCAGCGCCAGCACGCCGGCCACAATCAGCATCGGCAGCTTGCGCTGCGCCTTCGCTGCTGTGTGTCGACCGTGTGACATTGCGCTGTTCGCTTCCCCGTTTGATATGAATCGGTTTTTTACCGTTCACATATGAACTTGACCTTGACCGAGTCGCCACGGAAAGCCCTTAAACTGTGATAGGCGCGCAAGGCTTTGTTGCAATGGCTTTGCCGCAGGGGCCGCGGGATTCCTTTGCAATCTGTGGCTTCAGGCACACAGAATCCCGCGCCAGGCGCCGCGTGCCCTCGGTTCAGCGGGGATACGCGTGCCCTCGGTTCAGCGGGGATAAAGGCCTGCGGGCGTCTGCTGGCGAAAGCGACCGGAATGCCCGCGCCGCGCCGCTTACCTGCGCATCGAAGCTTGCCGCGCAGGGCATGAGGGCTATAGAGCGTGGGCGATACAGATGATGAGGAAACCACCGGCAGTGACACGCGCCAACTTCGCCACCTTCCGTGCGCCCTTCGCAAGGGTCATGACCGCTGCGCTGATGGGCGGCACGATGACATTGCTCGCCGCGTGCGGGGGCAATGAGCGTCCGCGTACCGAATTGCAGGCCGCGCAGCTCAACACCATCGGCGTCAACGCCTACCTGTGGCGCGCCGCGCTCGACACGGTGAGTTTCGCGCCGCTGCTTCAGGCAGACAGCAATGGCGGCGTGATCGTGACCGATTGGTACGCGAACCCCGCCAATCCGGGCGAGCGGGTAAAGCTGACGGTGACGATCCTCGATCAGGATTTGCGCGCCGATGCGCTGCGCGTTTCGGCGAGCCGCCAGGTCAGCGAGACCGGCAGCTGGGTCGAAGCCCCGGTGCAGGCCGCGACCGTGCAGAAGCTGGAAGACATCATCCTGACCAAGGCCCGCGATCTGCGGCGTCAGGCGCTGGCGTCCTAACCGTCTATTCGGGCACTGGCCCAACCGACTGAAAGCCGTTCATGACCGATACGCGTTTCGACCCTGCCGTCGCCGATGAACGCTGGCAGCGTGCCTGGGCCGAGGCGGGCACCTTCACCGCCGATTCGGACAGCGAAAAGCCCAAAAGCTACATCCTCGAGATGTTCCCGTATCCTTCGGGGCGCATCCACATGGGCCACGTGCGCAATTACACGATGGGCGACGTGCTGGCGCGCTATCAGCGGATGCAGGGCTTTGAAGTGCTGCATCCGATGGGGTGGGATGCCTTCGGAATGCCGGCTGAAAACGCGGCGATGGAAAAGGGCGTGCACCCCGGCGGATGGACGCGCCAGAACATCGCGCAGATGAAGGCGCAGTTGCAGCGCATCGGCTTCGCGCTCGACTGGACGCGCGAATTCGCCACCTGCGATCCCGAATATTACGGGCACGAACAGGCGCTGTTCCTCGACATGTTCGCCGCAGGGCTGGTCTACCGCAAGGAATCGACGGTCAACTGGGATCCGGTCGACATGACCGTGCTGGCGAACGAGCAGGTGATCGACGGCAAGGGCTGGCGTTCCGGCGCGGAGGTCGAGAAGCGCAAGCTGAACCAGTGGTTCCTGAAGATCACCGACTTTGCAGACGATCTGCTGGACGGCCTCGGGAAACTGGAAGACTGGCCCGAAAAGGTTCGCTTGATGCAGGAGAACTGGATCGGCAAGTCGCAGGGGCTGGAGTTCAGTTTCGACCTCTCCGACGGCGGTAAACTGCCGGTTTACACCACGCGGCCCGACACGATCTTCGGCGCGAGTTTCTGTGCTATCGCCGCCGATCACCCGATTGCGCAGAGCCTCGCGGGCGACCCGGACGTCGCGGCCTTCATCGAAGCGTGCAAGCGCGGCGGGACCAAGGCGGCTGAGGTCGAGACGGCGGAAAAGCTGGGCTACCAGACCTCGATCACGGCAAAGCATCCGTTCTCCGGAGCGGACCTCCCGGTCTTCATCGCCAACTTCGTGCTGATGGAATACGGCACCGGCGCGGTGATGGGCGTGCCGGGGCATGACCAGCGCGATTTCGAATTCGCGACCAAATACGGACTGCCGATCACCCGCGTGGTCGCCAGCGATCCGGCCCGCGCCGACGAACCCTTCAAGGGCGAGGCCGAAGCGGGCGACGGGGTGATCGTCAGCTCCGGTTTCCTCGACGGCATGAGCGTCGAGGATGCCAAGCAGGCGGTCATTACCCGCGCCGAGGCTGGCGGCTGGGGCGAGGGTCGCACCGTATGGCGGCTGCGCGATTGGGGCGTGTCTCGCCAACGCTATTGGGGCACGCCGATCCCCTTCATCCACTGCGATGCCTGCGGCGTGGTGCCGGTGCCCAAGGACCAGCTGCCCGTTACCCTGCCCGAAGACGTCGGCTTCGACATCCCCGGCAATCCGCTCGAACGCCACCCCACATGGAAGCACGTCGATTGTCCGCAATGCGGCAAGCCCGCGCGGCGCGAGACCGATACGCTCGACACCTTCACCAATTCCTCGTGGTACTTCCTGCGCTTCGCCAGCCAGCCGGAAGATCGTCCGTTCGACCCGGAGGAAGTCGCCAAGTGGATGCCGGTGCAGCACTATATCGGCGGCATCGAGCACGCGATCTTGCACCTGCTCTACGCGCGGTTCTGGACGCGGGCCTTGGCGCACATGGGCCAGATCGAAGTGGCAGAGCCGTTCGCGGCGCTGTTCACGCAGGGGATGGTGACGCACGAGACTTATAGCCGCACCGATCCTGCACGCGGCGCGCCGGTGTTCTTTGCGCCGGAGGAAGTGGATCGCACCTCGGACAGGGCGACGCTGCTCGCCGATGCCGCCCCGGTCGACGTCGGCCGCGTCATCAAGATGTCTAAGTCGAAGAAGAACGTCGTTGATCCCGATGCGATCATCGCCCGCCACGGCGCGGATGCGGTGCGCTGGTTCATGCTGTCGGACAGCCCGCCGGAACGCGATCTGCCGTGGTCGGACGCCGGGATCGAAGGCTGTGCGCGCTTCGTCCAGCGGTTGTGGCGGCTGTTCAGCGCCTATGATCCGGCGGCGACGGGTGAGGACAAGAGCCTAGAGCGCAAGACCCACCAGACCATCGCTGCGGTGGCTGCCGATATCGAGGCGCTGGGTTTCAACAAGGCCGTGGCGCGCATCTACGAACTGACCGGCGCGACCGAGAAAGCCGCGCCGTCTGCCAGCCGCAGCGCCGCGATCCGCGCGCTCGTCCACCTCGCCGCACCGATGATGCCACACTTGGCCGAAGAAGTTTGGGCCGGTATGGGAGAGGGCCTGATCGCAGATGCGCCGTGGCCCACCGTCGATCCCGCGCTACTGGTCGATGACGAAGTCACCATCGCGATCCAGCACATGGGCAAGCTGCGCGACACCGTCACCGCGCCAAAGGGCGCATCGAAAGACGCATTGGAAGCGCTGGCGCTGGCTTCGGCCAATCTGCAACGCTCGGTCGATGGCGCGGCGATCCGCAAGGTTATTGTCGTGCCCGACCGTTTGGTGAATATCGTCACCTGATGCGCGCCATTCTCGCCCTCCTCGCCTGTCTCGCGCTGCCCGCCTGCGGGTTGTCGCCGATGTATGCGGGCGGCGGCGATGCGGCGGTGGCGCAGGGGCTGGCGGCGGTCGATGTGCCCGCGATCCCCGGACGCGGCGGCTGGCTGGTGCGCAACGCCCTGCAGGACCGGTTCGGTATCGCCGGAGACGCGCCCACGGCCTACCGGCTCGATGTGCGGCTCGACGATACGCTCGAAGCGCTGGGCGTGCTCAACGACGATACCATCAGCCGGGAACGCCGCATTCTTCGCGCACGCTACCAGCTGGTCGATGCTGCGACCGGCGCGATCCTGCTCGATGCCACCGCCGGTTCGGATGCCGGCATCGACGTGGTCAGCAGCGAATACGCCACCATCGCTGCCGAGCAAAAGGCGCTGGAAAACCTCGCGCGCGCCGTGGCCGAACAGATGGCGACGCAGGTTTCGCTCACATTGCGGGCGCGCGCCGCTCCCGCACAATGAAGGCCAAGAACAGCGACTTCGTCCGCGGGCTGCCCGCGGGGATCGAACGGCTGACAATGTTCTTCTTCTGCGGCCCCGACGAAGCAGGCGCAAGCGCTGCTGCCGACCGGCTGGCCGCCGCCCTGCCCGACGCGGGCGACCGGGTCGAACTGTCCGGCGCCGAACTGAAACGCGACCCCGCGCTGCTCGGCGACGAGGCGCGCTCGACCTCGCTGTTCGGCGGCAAGCGGCATATCTATGTGCGCGCCAGCGGCGACGAGGCGCATGATGCCTTGCAGGTTCTGATCGAGACGAGCGAGGCCGGAGCGGGCACCGCCGCGCCGGTGATCGTCGTCGCCACCTCCGCCACCGACAAGTCGCGCACCGCCAAGCTGCTGGAGAAGCGCAAGGATGCGCTGGTGGCGATGTTCTACCAACCCGATCTCGGCACCGTCGCCAGCGCCGTGCGCGCAATGGCGGATGCGGCGGGGCTGCGGCTCGGCGGCGATCTGGCCGAACGCATCGCGCGCGGTGCCGGGCTGGACGTGCGGCTGGCGCAGTCCGAAGTCACCAAGCTCGCGCTCTATTGCGATGCAGACCCGCAATCGCCCAAATCGGCCACCATCGAAGATCACGCCGCGATCGGCGCCGCGACGGAAGAGGACGGGTTCGCCCCGTTGGTCAACGCAGTGCTCGGCGGGGAACTGGGCCGGGTGAGCGGCGAGATCAGGCGGATGCGCGAACTCGGGCTCAATCCGGTGGGTCTGGCGCTGGCCCTGGAACGGCGGGCGTCGCAACTGGCGCAGATCGTCGCCTATCTCGGCCCGCGCGGCTCGTTCGACCGGCTGGACAAGGGCGAGCAGGCGCGGCTCGGCATTTTCTTCAAGGAAGCGCGCGAGATCCGGCAGCAGTTCGACCGCTGGCGCCAGCCCGCCCAGCGCGGAACGCAGGAGACACGGCTGGACCGGCTGATCCCGCGGCTCACCGAACTGCACCGCACATTGCTCGCCAACAGCCAGGCCGCCGAGCTGCTTTTGGCGCAGGAACTTGCGGAAATGGCGCGCTTCGCCGCCAAGCGATAGCAAAACGTGACAGGCTGCATTTCGCAGTCGCACAATTGCCCCTTCCCCCTGTAAGGGTACTTACCTATGGAGTTGCTCAGAGGTATCTCTTGAGGGTCGCGCCTTTGGGGGAAGGTTTGAATGAATCGGGTAACGCCGAAACTTCTTGAATCCGTCCGGCACGTCGCTGTCGAGAGCAAGATTGCGCCCTCGCTGGAGCGGCGACGGCTGCGCACCTATGTGCTGATCCTGCTGGCCGATGGCGCTCTGTTCAGTCTCGCCTTTGCGCTCGGTAGTCTGATCTGGGAAGGGCGGTGGGCCGAACCGCGCTCCATGCTGGCGGCGCAGGCGATGCTGCCCGCATTCTATACCATCGCGCTGTATAATGGATCTTACGGGCTGAAGGCCTTGTCGGACTGGATGTTCGCCGCCCGGCAAGCCTTGGTTGCGCTGGTTATTTCGGCTGGCCTGATCAACTTTCTCGCCTTCTACACCAAGTCGAACCAGGATTTCTCGCGCGCGGCGGTAACGCTGGGACTCATGTTCTCTGCCATTCTGCTGGTGGTGCTGCGGCGGGTCATTACCGGCTTCATCGATTGGCGCTGGAAGGGACGGATCGCGAACCGTCTGGTGATCGACGATGGTGGATCGGGCTTTCCCTACCCCGATGCTATCGCTGTTTCGGCGAAGGATTTCGGCCTCGACCCCGGCAGCCACGATCCCTTCATGCTCGACCGGCTGGGCAAGCTGCTGCGCAATCAGGATCACGTCGTCGTCAGCTGTCCGCGCGAACGGCGCGAGGAATGGGCCTTCCTGCTCAAATCGGCCGGGATCTATGGCGAGATCGTGAGCGAACCGGCGCACAGCCTCGGCGCTATCGGGGTGCACCGCTATGACGCGCTGGATCGCACCACGCTGGTGGTTTCGACCGGACCGTTGCGGCTGCGGTCGCGCATCATCAAGCGCCTGTTCGACATCGCCGCCGCCTCGGCCGGGCTGCTGGTGCTGTCGCCATTGCTGATCGCGGTGGCTATTGCGATCAAGCTGGAAGATCGCGGCCCTGTGCTGTTCGTGCAGCGCCGTCTGGGACGCGGCAACCAGTTTTTCGACATGTTCAAGTTCCGGTCGATGCGCGAGGAAAAGCTAGACCAGAACGGCGATCGATCAACGGCGCGCGATGATGACCGGATCACCCGCGTCGGCGCATTCATCCGCAAGACCAGCATCGACGAGCTGCCGCAGCTTATCAACGTGCTGACAGGTGACATGTCGATCGTCGGCCCTCGCCCGCATGCCATCGGTAGTCAGGCGAACAAGAAGTTCTTCTGGGAGGTCGATCGCAAGTACTGGCAGCGCCATTGCCTCAAGCCGGGATTGACCGGTCTGGCGCAGGTGCGAGGCCATCGCGGCGCTACCGAGGTCGAAAAGGATCTGACCGACCGGTTGCAATCCGATCTCGAGTATATCGCCGAATGGTCGTTGCTGCGCGATATCCAGATCGTGCTCAAGACCGTTATGGTGCTCAAGCACGACAGGGCCTATTAGATCCTGTCAGGCACGCCCTTAGGGCTGCTGATTTTCCCGCTGCGGCACAGTGAAGGTGCCGGTGACGCGGCCATTCGCCGGAGCGCCGGGTGCGCTGCCTCCCGAGGCGCTGCCGTCCACGCTCGACAGCCCCGTTTGCAGATCGATCACCAGCCGTCCGCCATTCAGCGTATCGCCGCCCCGGCGCAGGCGAACGTCGCCGGCCATGGTGATAATCCGGCGGTTGAAGTCGTAAATCGCATTATTGCCGGTGGCGCGCTCGTCACCGCGATTAATGGTCACGCCGCCGGTAGCGGTAATGCGCTGGATTTCGAGCTCTCCGGCATCGGTGAAATTGACCAGCATCCGGTCGGAACGGATGGAAAGACCGGCTTGGGTCACTGTCACTCCGCCGCTGAGGACCACCCTGTTAGCGCGGTCGTCGAGCACGATGCGTTCCGCATCATAGGTGACCGGTGCCCGCGAATTGTGGCCGGCGATGCTCTGTGCCTGCACTGTCATGCCGCCTGCCAGCACGGCGGCGAGGGCAACGCCGCCCAGCCCCCAGACACAGGCAAGACGGGTCAGATGGCGACGACGGGGAACGAACTGGTGCATCACGGCATCCTCAACTGGCCGGGAGTCATGGTCAAGCGGGCGCTGCCCTCGAGCGTGATCGTGCGCGCACCGAGATCGGCGCGCATGGTGTCGGCGGAAAATGTCCCGGCGGGAACCTCGCCCGATACGCCGTCGTCGCCGCGCATCTCCCGCGCCTTGAGATCGACCCCGACCCCGCGTGCGACCATCGAATAGCCGTCGTTTGCGGTGAGTTGCACCGGGCCGTTCACCGCCACGGTTTCCGCGTCGATATCGTAGACCCCGCCCTGGGCGCTCAGCCGGGCCGGGCCTTCGGTCAACATCATCTGCGCGACCAGGTCCTGCATCCGCACCAGCCCTTCGATGCTGGAACGCTGCACCGCCTCGCCCGCCATCAGCGAGAACGGGCGGCCGCTATTGTCGCGCCCGCGGTACATCGCATTGTCGACGCTCAAGCGTTCGTCGATCAGGGCGACCTTGTTGCGATCGAGCAGAAAGCTCACCTCGCCGCGCGGAGACAGAGGAGTGATGATCATCAGCGCAGCAACCAGCCCGACACCCATCGGCAGAGCGCGGGCGAGAAATCCAACGAGCCTGTCGTGCGATCCGCCGGGCGCAGCAAAGTGCTGGCGGCGGCTGCGCAGGTCTCGGGCCTCGCTGGTTTCGATCCGGGTGTGGCTGATCACCATTGCGCGCGCACCGTCAGGCGTGGGCGAAGATATCGGCTTCGGGCCAGCCGGCCAGATCCAGCAGCGCGCGCGCAGGCAGGAAATCGAAGCACGCCTGCGCCAGATGCATCCGCCCTTCGCGCTCGAGCCGCAGCGTTAGTTCGTCCCGCAGCCGGTGGAGATAGCGCACGTCGCTGGCGGCGTATTCACGCTGCGCCTCGGACAATACCGGGCCGCCCCAGTCGCTCGACTGCTGCTGCTTCGACAGGCTTTCGCCGAGCAGTTCCTCGACCAGATTTTTCAGCCCGTGGCGATCGGTGTAGGTGCGGATCAGGCGGCTGGCGATCTTGGTGCAGAACACCGGCCCTGCCGTCACACCGAGATAGTGGTGCAGCGCGGCCAGATCGAAGCGAGCGAAGTGATACAGCTTCACCCGCGCAGGATCGCCCAGCACCGCCTTCAGATTGGGTGCATCATAGCTGCTGCCGGGGCCGAAGCGCACCAGATGTTCATCGCCCGACCCATCGGACAATTGCACCACACACAGCCGGTCACGCGGGGTGATGAGGCCCATAGTCTCGGTATCGACCGCGATTGCGCTGCTGCCGGACAATACGCCAGCGGGCAGGTCTTCCTCGTGAAAATGTACAGCCATGGCCCACGCCCTACGCCGATTGGGGAAAGAGGGAAAGAGCAGAGTAGCGCCCATGCCGCCGGGACGTGTAGCGGTGACGCCATGACGGCCGAGACCATCCCCGAAAGCTGGCGCGCGGCGCTCGATCCGGTGCTCGCCGCGCCCGAAGCGCGCAAACTGGGCGGCTGGCTGACTGCGCAGGAAGCGGCCGGCAAGACGATCTATCCGCCCCGCGGGCAACGCCTCGCTGCGCTGGCGCTGACCCCGCTGGATGCGGTGCGCTGCGTGATCCTGGGGCAGGACCCCTATCACGGGCCGGGGCAGGCGCATGGTCTGGCGTTTTCGGTGCAGGAGGGCGTGCGCCCACCGCCTTCGCTGGTGAACATCTACAAGGAGCTGGAAAGCGATCTCGGCTTGCCGCGGGCCGCGACGGGCGATCTTTCCCGATGGGCGAAGCAAGGCGTGCTGCTGCTCAACAACACGCTGACGGTCGAGGCGGGACAGGCGGGCAGCCATGCCGGGCGCGGATGGGACGCGATCACCGATGCTTGCGTGGCCGCCGTCGCGGCGCGTGAGGAGCCGACCGTGTTCATCCTGTGGGGAAGCCATGCGAAGAAAAAGGCCAGCCGCATTCCGGCGCTGGGCCGCAGCACCAGCCATCTGGTGCTCACCTCGCCCCATCCCAGCCCGCTGTCGGCGCATAGTGGCTTCTTCGGCTCGCGCCCCTTCAGCCAGACCAACGCCTTCCTCGAAAGTCAGGGGCGCGGCGCGATCGATTGGCGGGTGTGACGCTCCGCGCGTGAAACACGGCGAGCCGTTTGTGCATCGTGTGGGCACCTGCCTTAACCATGCAAAGGTAGTGACTTGGGCAGGCCGCCTCGCCTAGGATAGGTCGGGATGACCCTACTGATATTCTATGTCGCGCTGGCGCTAGTCGTCTCTTTCCTGTGTTCGCTGCTTGAAGCGTCGCTGCTGACGATCACGCCGTCGAGCATTCGTTCGGCAGAGGATCGCGGCGCGCGCTGGGCCGTCAAGATGCGGCATCTCAAGGACGATGTCGAACGCCCGCTGGCGGCGATCCTGACGCTCAACACCGTTGCGCACACGATGGGGGCGGCGGGCGCGGGCGCGCAATATGCCGCGATCTACGGCGCGGGCGGCGAAGCGATCTTCGCCGGAGCGCTGACGCTGGCCGTGCTGGTGATTACCGAAATCATCCCGAAAACGATCGGCGCGCGCTACGCCGGACGGCTGGCCCCCTTCACCGCATGGCTGCTGCCGATCCTGATCACAGCGCTGGCGCCGCTGGTCTGGGCCTCGCGCCAGATCACCCGCGTGATCACCTTCGGCAAACCCGCCGAATTGCCGCGCCACCGCGAGGAGTTGATGGCAATCGCCAGTCTGGGGCAGGCTTCGGGCCAGCTTCAGCAGGATGAAGTGCGGTTCGTGCGCAACATGCTGCAGCTCCATGCGATCAAGGCAGCCGACATCATGACGCCGCGCACGGTGGTGTTCAGCCTGCCGCTCGACACGCCGCTCGATGAATTCGCTAACCGGATCAAGGGCGTGCCCTATACCCGCGTACCGGTGCTCGATCCGCAGTCCGACAATATTCGCGGCTTTGTCATCAAGCATGAAGTGCTAGGCGCGCTGACAGGAGACGACGGCGGGAGCGATTCCGGGCGCGACATCGCCGGCCTGGTCCGCGCGTTGCCGGGCGTGCTGGACGAAGTGCCGGCGGATCGCCTGTTCCGCAGGATGATTTCCGAACAGCACCAGATCCTTGCGGTGATGGACGAATTCGGCACCTTCCTGGGGCTGGTGACCCTCGAAGATGTGCTGGAGACGATCTTCGGGTTCGAAATCGTCGACGAACTCGACGAAGTTCCCGATTTGCAGGCCTTCGCCCGCGAACTGGCCCGGCGGCGGGCGACGGGCGCCGGGCGGGTTGCGCCTACCGGGCAGAAAGGCGACTGACGCGGTAATCGGCCAGCGCCAGCATATAACTCATTCGCCACCTTAACCGGGTCAGGAACGTCGCCTCGCGCACATACCAGCTCGGGGTGATGGCCTGACTGCCGTTTTCGAGATGGTCGATCAATTCGCGCAGGCGCGCGGCGAGTTCCGCATCCTCGATCCGCACCATCAGTTCCACATTGATGCGGAAGGATCGCTTGTCGAGATTGGCGCTGCCGAAATAGCTCGCATCATCCACCACCAGCAGTTTCATGTGCAGTTTGCAGGGCTCGAATTCGAAGATCTTCGCGCCCGCCGTCAGCAGCTGCTTGTACAGCAGCCGCGCGACATCGATTGCCGCGCCGATATCGGATTTGCCGGCCATGATCATCCGCGCCTGCCCGCGCCGGGCGACCTTGGCGAACTGGCGGCGGAAACTGCGCGGCGGGGAGAAATAGGCCGAGACGGTATCGAGCCGCTTGGCCGGAACCAGATCCTTGCGCAGCTGCCACGCCCAGTGTCCTCTCCGCACGAACGGGCCGCCGACCAGCAGGCGCACTGGCCCGCCGTCCCCGTCGATCCCGCCGTCCCAATTCTTGACGATGTCGCGCAGCTGGCGCAGCTTGCCGGTCTGCCCCTTGTCCTCGCCATCGACCCATTGGCTGACCAGCGCGAACCATTCGACGAACTTGGCCACCACCGGACCTTCGATCACGACCGACAGATCACACCAGCCGTTGTCGGCGGGCGGGGCGAAATAGTGGTCCGAGATGTTGGCGCCGCCGGTCATAACCCTCGTTTCATCGGCAATCACGATCTTCTGGTGGTTGCGGACCAGATAGCGCGTGCTCCAGCGCGAGGAGAACACCGCGAAACTGCCGCCGGCCTCGACCAGCGGATCGAAGAAGTCGCGGCCGGCATCATTGCCGAAATCGTCGACGATCAGACGCACCGGAACCCCGCGCTGCACCGCCGCGATCAAAGCATCGCGCACGCGGTTGCCGACGCTGTCATTATCGAACAGGTAATAGAACAGATCGAGCCGTTTTTCAGCGGTATCGATCAGGTCGATCAAAGCCTCCATGCGGTCTTCGCCGTGCGGCAGGAAATTGAACTCGTGACCCTGCGCTGTGACCCGGAATGGCTCTGCATCGCTGTAGGTCTCGTGAGTGCGGGCCGCAGCCGCGCTGGGGGTCTGATCGTTCATGTCAGCAACATAGAACAAAAACGCGATCGCCGCATTATCTTGACTTGCAGCCTGTGCACCCCTAGCTGAGCACCCTTCCCGATCATTGCGAATCCAAAAGGGCCGCCCATGGCACGCGTTACCGTTGAAGATTGCGTCGACAAGGTTCCCAACCGCTTCGACCTCGTCCTGCTCGCCGCCCAGCGCGCGCGGGAAATTTCCGGTGGCAGCGACCTGACCATCGATCGCGATCGCGACAAGAACCCGGTCGTGGCGCTGCGCGAAATCGCCGAACAGACCGTGCGTCCGCGCGACCTGCACGAATCGGTGGTCGTCAGCCTGCAGAAGATCCTGCCGGATGACGAGGACGAGGCGGATGAAATCGGCTCGCTCAGCCAGTCGGCCGAAGCTCTGCGGATCACCGCATCGGCGCCTGCACGCACCACCTCGCTCGGCAGCGACTACGACGGTTAACCGTTACCGGTTGGCGAGTGCGGTGGTATCCGGCGGAAATATTCGCCTGCTGATGCCCGTTTTTTCGCGCGATCTGACTGCTTCTTGACCGTACTTCGGCTTCGCTTGCCATTGTGATATGGCGCGCTATCGCCTGTTGCTGTAATCAAACAGTAACATAGGGGCGGTCTGGCAGCATGGCATCGATTGCGGTCTACAGCGTTAAAGGCGGCGTCGGGAAAACGACCCTGGCCGTCAATCTTGCCTGGTGCGCGGCCAGCATTTCGCGGCGCAAGACCCTGCTGTGGGATCTCGATGCGGCCAATGGCTCGGGCTTTCTGCTCGGAATCGATCCGAAGAAGAAGCGCAGCGCAGACAGTGTGTTCGCCGACGGTGTCGATCCGCTGAAGCTGATCCAGCCGACCGGCCATGCCAATCTCGACCTGCTGCCCGCCGACGAAAGCATCCGAACGCTCGGTCGTCAGCTCGATCGACTCGGCAAGAAGAAACGCCTTGCCAAGCTGGTCGAGGCGCTGGCCCGCAATTACGACCGGATCATCTTCGATTGCCCACCTGTTCTCAACGAGTTGAGCGGGCAAGTGATGCGTGCCGCCGATCTGGTGATCGTTCCCCTGCCACCCTCGCCGCTCTCCGCCCGCGCCCTGGATGTGGTGGTGGAGGAGGTGCGCGGCAGCGGGAAAGGGCATCCGCCGATCCTGCCGGTGCTCTCGATGATCGACCTGCGCCGCACGCTGCACCGCGAAGCGCGCGAGGCCAATCCCAAATGGCCCGCGATCCCGCTGGCGAGCGCGATCGAACAATGCGCGGTCGAAAGAAAGCCGGTGGGCGCCTTCGCTCCGCGTGCCCCCGCCGCACGCGCCTTTGCCCAGCTGTGGACCGCGATCGAGCGCAAACTCGCCGCCCGCTGAAACCGGCGCTCACAAGCCACTGGCCTCGCTTCCTCTTTGCCGCCATATTCGCGCACCGGATGCGGGATTGAGGGCGTGGGCATGAACGGGTTGAGCGACGGGATCAGCGCAGCGATCGAAGGCGGGCTGTTGGGCCGCGCAGTCGAACCCGCGCATGGCGAGGCGCCGCACGCGCCCCCGTCCCCCTCGCAATGCGCCAATTGCGGGGCCACGGTGACCGGGCATTACTGCGGACAATGCGGGCAGAAGGCCCATGTCCACCGCAGCCTTGCCGCGATCGGCCATGACATCTTGCACGGCGTGCTGCACCTCGACGGCAAGCTGTGGCACACCTTGCCATTGCTCGCGTTCAAGCCCGGCAAGCTGACCCGCCGATATATCGAAGGCGAGCGCGCCAGGTTCGTCAGCCCGATGGCGATGTTCCTGTTCAGCGTGTTCGCGATGTTCGCGGTATTCCAGGCCGTCGGCATTTCCGCTCCCAGCGAGATGCCGGCCGGTTTTCTCGGCACCGGCGAGAGCAGCGCTTTTCAGAGCAACATCCGCGACCAGATCACGACGCTGGAGCGGGAGCGTGACACACTCGCTCAGGCCGATCCCCGCCGGGCAGAGATCGACAGCGAATTGACCGGGCTCAACATGGTGCTCGGCAACAGTCCGGTCGATCTCGCCGGGGCCGGATCGGCGGAATTCAACGTCACCGGGATCGACTGGCTGGATGATGGCATCATCGAGAAGTGGAAGAAGAACCCCACGCTGATGCTCTACAAGATGCAGGCAAACGGATACAAATTCAGCTGGCTGCTGATCCCGCTATCGATCCCGTTCGTGTGGCTGCTGTTCGCGTGGCGGCGCGAATTCAAGGCGTATGACCACGCCGTGTTCGTAACCTATTCGCTCAGCTTCATGTCCTTGCTGTTCATCACCATGTCGCTGCTCAGCACAATTCCCGACGGTGCGGGCTGGGCGTCGCTGCTGTTCGCGATTGCTGCTCCGCTGCATCTCTACAAGCAATTGCGCTATGGCTACGGCCTGACGCGGTTCTCGGCATTCTGGCGGTTCTGCGTGCTGTTCATATGCATCATGATCGTGTCGTTACTGTTCCTGCAGGCGCTGCTGGTGCTGGGCGCGTTCTGAGCCGCAGCGCCCGGTAGCGGGTGCCAAAGCAAAGGGCGCCCGGATTGCTCCGGACGCCCCTTCTGGTGATGTGGTGATGTGGTTTGCGGGGATCAGGCGCCCTGCGGTGCCTCGTCGCTTCCGGTTTCTTTGGACCCGCCGAAACGCTTGCCTGCCTTAGGAATGGCCGAGCCCCGCACTGGTGCCGGCAACGGACCGCGCGGCGCATCCGGACGATCGACCTTGCCGTTTTCGAGCAGTTGGCGGATGTCCTCACCCGTCAGCGTCTCGTATTCCAGCATGGCTTGCGCCAGCAGGTGCAATTGGTCCTCATGCGTTTTGAGGATGTCGGTCGCCCGCTTGTGCGCGCCTTCGACCAGTGCCTTGATCTCGGCATCGATAAGCTTGTTGGTCTCGTCCGAAGCCATGGTGCGCATGGTTTGGCCCATACCGAGATAGCCATCCTGGCTCGATTCGTACTGCAGCGGACCGAGCTTTTCCGACATGCCCCAGCGGGTCACCATGTTGCGCGCCAGATCGGTCGCATACTGGATGTCGGACGACGCGCCCGAACTGACCTTGTTGTGACCGAAGATGATCTCTTCCGCCACGCGCCCGCCCATGCTGACCGACAGGTTCGCGTGCATCTTGTCGCGGTGGTAGGAATAGCTGTCCCGCTCCGGCAGGCGCATCACCATGCCCAGCGCGCGACCGCGGGGAATGATGGTGGCCTTGTGGATCGGATCGGACGCTTCTTCGTGAACCGAGACGATCGCATGGCCGGCCTCGTGATAGGCGGTCATCTTCTTCTCGTCGTCGGTCATCACCATGCTGCGACGCTCCGCGCCCATCATGACCTTGTCCTTGGCGTCCTCGAATTCCTGCATTGCCACCAGCCGCTTGTTACGGCGGGCGGCCAGCAAGGCGGCTTCGTTGACGAGGTTGGCAAGGTCGGCGCCCGAGAAACCGGGGGTGCCGCGGGCGATCACACGCGGGTTCACATCGGGGGCCAGCGGCACCTTCTTCATGTGCACGCCGAGGATCTTCTCGCGCCCGTCGATATCGGGGATCGGCACGACGACCTGACGGTCGAACCGGCCCGGACGCAGCAGCGCCGGATCAAGCACATCGGGACGGTTGGTCGCCGCGATGATGATGATGCCCTCGTTGGCTTCGAACCCGTCCATTTCGACCAGCAGCTGGTTCAGCGTCTGCTCGCGTTCGTCATTGGAATTGCCAAGGCCATTGCCGCGCGAACGGCCCACAGCGTCGATTTCGTCGATGAAGACGATGCACGGCGCGTTCTTCTTGGCCTGTTCGAACATGTCGCGCACACGGCTCGCACCGACGCCGACGAACATCTCGACGAAGTCGGAGCCCGAGATGGTGAAGAACGGTACGCCCGCCTCGCCTGCGATAGCGCGGGCGAGCAGGGTCTTGCCGGTGCCGGGCGAACCGACCAGCAGCGCGCCTTTGGGGATCTGTCCTCCGAGCTTGGAGAAGCGCTGCGGATCGCGCAGGAATTCGACGATTTCCTGCAGTTCCTCGCGCGCTTCGTCGATGCCCGCCACGTCGTTGAACGTGACCTTGCCCGAACGCTCCGTCAGCAGCTTGGCCTTGGACTTGCCGAAGCCCATCGCGCCGCCGCCGCCGCCCTTCTGCATCTGGCGCAGCGCGAAGAAGGCGATGCCGAGGATCAGCAGGAACGGCAGCGAATTGAGCAGGATGAACAGCAGAACGCTTTGCTGTTCGCGCTGCTTGCCGGTGAACTGCACACCGTTCTGTTCCATCAGCTGCGTGATTTCGGTGTCGTTGGGCACCGGAACAGTCGAGAACGGCTCTCCGTTCTTCAGCGTGCCGGTGATGAGCTCTGCGCCCATCTGCACGTCCTGCACCTCGCCTTCGGCCACCGCTTCGCGGAAGTCCGAATACCGGATCGAGGTTCCGGGATTCTGTCCGGCGTTGCTGAACAGCGTGACGACCAGCAATAGGGCAAGGAAGATCCCGCCCCAGATCATCAACTGCCTGACCCATGGATTGGGACCATCGCCCTGCGGCTGCGGATCGTTCTGCTCGCTCATCGGCTGGATTCCTTTCGTACCCCACAATGTAGGACTGCCTGAGTGAATGGCAAGATAATGCCGACCCGTGCGAATGATGCTAATTATCGCACAGGGTGATGCGCATTATCGATGCTGCACCGGTTCATCCCGCACCCCGTATGCTGCGAGAAACACATCGACCGCTCCGGCAATGCGGCGCGTTCTGTCCTGCGTGGTGACGACGCCGCCGAAGCGACGCTCGAGATCTCCCATGCCCTTGCACATCGACACGAATTGTTCGGCGGCAAGTTCGGCATCCGCGATCACCAGATCACCGGCTGCCTCGGCGTGCTGCAGGTAAGCGGCAAAGCCGTTCTTCATCCGCCGCGGCCCGGCATCGAGAAACGCTACGCCGATCGCGGGTTCATGCTCGGTTTCCGCAGCAATGCGGCGTTCGAACTGGATCATTTCGGGGCGGAACAGGAACGCGAAGATCGCCTCTCCGATGGCAGTCAGGCGTTCGCGAATGGTGCCCGCCGGCATCGATTCCAGCGAGAAGTGCCCGCGCATCTTTTCGCATTCGTATTCCACTGCAGCGGCAAACAGCGCACGTTTTTCGCCGAAGTGGTTGTAGATCGTGACCTTGGATACCGCGGCTTCGGCAGCGACCTGCTCGATCGAGGTCGCGGCGTAGCCATGATGCATGAAGAGGTGTGCCGCGGTATCGACAATCGCCTGCCGTTTGGCCGCGTCCAGAGGCCGCCCCGCACGGCGCGGGCCGGATAACACTGATTTGCCCGACGAATCGCGGATTGACAAGGTGAACGACTCCGTTCATTTAAACGTTACCGTACAATAATGGTGCGGTTCCCCCACTCGCGCAACCCAGTCCGCTCGTAAAAGGTCACCCCGCGTGCTTTGGATCGCCATCAGAATGCTCACCGGCGATGCCCAGAAGTTCTACGGGCTGTTGTTCGGCATCGCTTTTTCGACCCTGCTCATCACCCAGCAGCTGACGATTTTCGTCAATCTGGTCGAACGCGGGGCAAGCGGCGTCTACAACGCGCCCGAGGCCGAAATTTGGGTGATGGACCCGGTTAGCCGCACCACCGATGTCAGCTATGCGATGCCGTCGACCGCGCTCGACAAGGTGCGCTCGGTCAAAGGCGTCGAATGGGCCGTTCCTCATCTGCGCGCGCAGGCCAATGTGCGAACCAAGGAGGGGGATCTTGAAGGCGTGGCCGTGATCGGGGTCGATGATGCGACACTGATCGGCATGCCCGCGCGCATGGCCGAGGGCGACAAATCGGTGCTGTTCGCACCCGACAGCGTGGTGATTGACGACACCGGCACCACCCGCTTTTTCCCGCCCGAAGTGAGCCCGATCGGGGAACGGCTGGAACTCAACGATCAACGCGCCGTCATTCGCGGTATTGCGGATTCGATCCCCAGCTTCACCAGCACGGTGGTGCTTTACACCCGCTATTCCAACGCGCTCAACTTCGTGCCCGGCACCCGCAACCGGCTGAGCTTCGTGCTGGTCGGCGTGAGCGAGGGCGAGACGCCCGAAGGTGTTGCCGCCCGGATCGAGGTCGACACCGGACTGAAGGCCGAAACCCGCGCCGAATTCTCGCAGGCGGGGGTCAATTTCATCATCGAAAATACCGGCATCCCGACCAATTTCGG
>NZ_JAMWYX010000013.1 GCF_024305245.1 Erythrobacter sp. | reverse complement strand
TCGCGCATCGACGAGCTCCTGCCACACGCTCACGTGGGCTGAAGACAGCGCTTACGGCGCTCTTCAGGTCTTTGATCCAAATTCAATCCGGCCGTTCTCCGGCTTCTATACGTGCGATCGCCGCCTGCGCACTTGCGAGCGCCGGATCGATCTCCAGTGCACGGCGATAGGCCAAAATGGCCTGCACGTCGCGCCCCGCGTACCAAAGTGCTTCGCCATAGCTGTCGTGCATGTTGGCTGAGCGAGCAAATCGCTCCACCCCTTGTTCAAACAAATGAACCGCGACAGCCGGGCGACCGACTGAGATGAAAGCATAACCGAGCCAGTTGAGTTCAGCTTCCGTAAGCTCCTTCGCCGCCGCTGGCAGTTCTGTGACCTCCCAGATGCTGATCGCGTCCACAACCTTTCGCCACGCGGGTTTCTCGGGCTCCGGGACAGGTTCACCATGGGCGAGGGCGGCGAGCGCGCTGCCGATGGCCGTTACGTTACCGCTCCCATTGTCGAGCACAACCGTGGTGACCTCGCTCTGGGGGTAGTAGCGCAGTTCAGCGGTGAAGCCGTCGATATGTCCATCATGAAAGATCATGCGGCGACCGCCTCCGGACTGGGCGACGAAAAGCCCGGCTGCGGGCGCAACCTTGCCGAAAACGTCGCTTTTGCTGAAGGGGGCAGCAGGTGCAATCATCAATTTGTATGTTGCCGGTTCGGCGAAAACTTTCCCGCCATGCAGCAAACGATTCCAGCGGCTTAGGTCACGCGCGGTCGAGACGACCATTCCTGCCGCCCACGGTGCCCCATGCTCCCCCAAGTATGGCTCCAACTCGAACCCGAAAGCCGTTGCCCGCATGCCCGAAACCAGGCCATCGACCGCATCATCGCCGCGCGGCAAGTGCGTGTCGTCGAGACCAAGCGGTTCAAGCAAGATGGATTGTACGGCGTCCGGATAGTCCAAGCCCGTCGTTTCCTCGATGATCGCTCCGAGAATCCAGTAATTGGCGTTCGAGTACTCGTAAGCTTCTCCTGGCTCGCTGGCGAGCGGATCTTCCATGATCAACCGAATGGAAGGTTCGATATCGGTCACCCGGTTGACCACGCGCCCTTCGCGTCGTCCGGCAGTGCGCGCGATGCCCGAGGTGTGGGTCAGCAGTTGGCCGATTGTGATGCGGGAGCCAGCTGCGGGTTCGTAGTAGCGAAGGTGGCGGGTGACCGGATCGCCCAAAGAAAGCCGACCCTGTTCCATCAGCAACAAAACAGTGGCGGCTGTGAATTGCTTGGTAAGCGAAGCTATCCGGAACTTGGCATCAGGCGCGAGAGCGTTGTTCTCAGGATCTGCTACGCCGTGATTGGCTGCATACACAATCTTGTCGCCCTGCGCCAAGAGCACGGTTCCGTTGAGCACACCTGCTGCGTGGTAACGCTCCAATATCTCGCGCGGTTCGGCAGTCGCATTTGCTTGTGCGGGTCCAGCCCTGTCGTCCTGGGCCGAACAAGCTGATGGCAGAAACAGTAAGCAACCTAGAGCTGCAAGGCTTACGATAAATCGCATCATTCCTGCCTCGCGGCGTGCGCTGTCAGGATATTGGGATACGCGTAAGGGCGAGCTTATATCTTCGATGAGGTCACTCGTCACGTCGACACCTCCCTTCCGAATAGCCAGGACTATTTTGCGGATGTCGGCGCATGCGTCTTTCGGTATACCGAAAGAGAGCCTCTGCCGCTTCAACCTGTTCAGTACCTCTCTGGGCCGCTTCACCACCGCCTCGGCGAGCGCTTCGCTGAAATGCACGTATTTGGCCCACGAGCAAGCGGTCATCAGTCGCGACATGGCTTGCGCCCTTCATACCGGAAGCTCCACTCCCCGCTAACGAGAAGCGGCGCCCATCACGAATGGTAATTGGGCCAGACAAGGCGTTCCAGACCTTTCATCTTCCTGCGGGAGACCTGCAATTTCCTGACATGATATAGAAAGCATCTGGTGCGGTTTTGAACGCATGAGTCAGGCTGTGCCGTGGCACAAAGCTGACACTACGCCGCCGTGTTCGTGCTGGATAGCCATCAAGGGCTCAATGTCATGAATGGCCGCAAATGGAGGCCGAACCGCCACCATGGGGATCGCCTGCATCAAAGACAGCCGAAGTGCTTTTGCGCCAAGGCATCGCCACTGCCGGAGTGAAGTCCCGCATGCTGGCGGTTCGATTTTCACCACTTGCTGTCAAAGGTTTGTCGTAACGACGTGAGGGTGAGAAGCGGATTATGTGAAGCGAAAACCGATTGGATGTGAAATCTATGTGCCAATTGCGCAGCAGGGATCGGTAATGGCGCTCGAAGCGCACAAAAGGAACGAATCCGATCTTGTTACCATCATTGTCCCCGATAAGCCTCGTGGTTTCCGTCGCGTCATATGTCGGCTTGATCACAGGGGAAGAAAACAATGAAGCGTTGCAACAATGAGCGGAATTCCGCATCCCTCCGCACCTTGGCTATGGCGCTGATGCTGGCAGGCCTCGGAGCTACATCCGCAGGCGCGCAGGATGGCGTTGCCGATCCCAATCCTGAAGAAGGTGATCCCGAGCCTGCTGGCATCGTTGTCACCGGATCGCGTATCGCAACTGACTCAACCACTACTCTTCCCAGCCCTGTTCAGGTTGTCACGTCCGAGCAGTTCAGAAAGTCCGGCGAGATCGATCTGGCCCAGACGCTGCGCGAGCTTCCTGCACTTCAGGGCTCGGATCCTGCCACGCTCGCTGACGCCCAAGGGCTCGCTTTAACAGGTGCCAGCACTCTTAACCTTCGGCAATTGGGCTCCGAAAGAACGCTCGTGCTTCAGGATGGGCGCCGTCATGTGCCTGGGATCGAAGGTACCGCAACGGTTGATGTCGGATCGATCCCTCAGGCGTTGATTTCTAGGGTCGAGGTTCTGACTGGCGGTGCCTCAGGCATCTATGGCGCAGATGCGGTCTCCGGCGTGGTGAACTACATCACGCGCACCGGTCGTGATTTCAATGGTCTCGAATACCGCCTGCAAACCGGGATCAGCGACAAGGGCGATGCCGAGGAGGTGTTCGGTTCTATCGCTGGCGGCGGAACTTTCAACGATGGACGCGGCAGCGGCGTCTTCGCTGTCGAGTATTCGCATTCAACGGGCCTTGTTAATGGAGATCGGCCAAATTTCGCTGGGCCCGGTTTTGCTGAACTCAGTCCGAGCAACCCGTTTCTGAACGAACTTCTCGGGCTCGACCCTGACGCAGAGTTCGCATTTGTCCCGGATAAGCGTTTGCCGGTTTCCAGTGCGGGGTCGACGCTCGCACTTGATCCGACGCCGTTCGCTTTTCCTTTTGGCGCCCTCGGACAGTTCGTCAACAATTTCAACCCGTCCACGGACACTGTTCCGAATATTCCCGGAACGAATATTCCCGTCCTTCAGGTCATTGACCAAGCCGGTAATCTGCGAGCCTTCAATCCTGGCATCTCGATTGGTGCATTCAACGCGAGCGGGGGTGACGGTATCTTTGTTGGCGGGAGTGCGCCTGGGCTGACATTGATTCCTGAACTGACGCGAATCAATGCGGCTGCTGGCGTCGATTACGAGGTGGCGCCGAACCTCACCTTCTTCGCCGATGCGAAGTTCTCCTATGTCGAAACCGCGAACATCGCGGGGATACCTTTTTCTGACGACATTCCGATCGCTCTCGACAATCCCTTCCTGCCGCAAGCATTGCGTGACCAGATTGCAGTGGTTGACGCACTCGACCCGGACAGCACGCCGAGCATTCTGGTCGCGCGCGATAACCCGGCGTCGGAAACGAACTCCGGCGGCGATGTTGAACGCACGACAATCCGCGCGTCCGGCGGCTTGCGCTGGAAGTCGCCTGATAGCGAAGTTGCGCTTGAGGCGAGCTACACCTGGGGCAGGACTGACGTGAATGATACGTTCCGCAGCGCGCGCCTCAATGACAGGTACTTTGCTGCAATCGACGCCGTGGCCCTTACGCCCGGCGATCTCGATGGCACCAATACGAACGTAGCTTTCGGGCCCGACGGCGTTGGCACGCTCAACGCGATCCGCAACGGTGAAAACATCCAGATAACCGCGGACACAGCCAAGGTCGGTGACATCGTCTGCCGATCAGAGGTTACCGGCATTCCCTCGCCAGCTTCGCAATTCGTGGGCGGCCCGCCGCTCTATCCCGATGGCGCCATCATCAACGGGGTCGACGTCAGCGGGCTTACCCGACCAGTGACCTACCAGATCGGCGATGGCCGCTGTGCACCCATCAACATCCTTGGCCTCAACTCGATCGGGGGAGCCGGCGCGGAATTTGCGTTCTCAAATCTGCGCGACACCACAACGATTGAGCAGCAGCAATTTCTTGCCGTGTTGTCCGGCAACACCGCACATTTCTTCGAACTTCCCGGGGGACCGATCGGCTTCGCAGCCGGCTTCGAATATCGGCGAGACACATCGCAATTTGTTCCCGACAGCTTTTATCAGATCGAAGGCAATGTGGTGACAAACAACAGCGTGATCATCAGCCCGTCGCCGACTGAGAGACAGGGCATCACCGTTTATGAAGGGTTCGGCGAACTGCGTTTGCCGATCCTGTCCGGAACCCCGTTCGCCGAGTTGCTCGAGATTTCCGCCACTGGACGCATCTCCGACTACAATACGATAGGCTCGACCGAGACCTTCTCGTTTGGCGCGATCTATTCGCCGTTCGAATGGCTCACGTTCCGCGGCACCTTCTCACGAGCAATCCGGGCGCCGAACATCGGCGAACTTTTCAGCCCGCAGGTAGCCGCCTTCATAGATGTTGAAGCGGACCCTTGCGATGACGACAACATCAACAATGGGAGCGCCAATCGGCCTCAGAACTGCCGTCAATTCGTGGGAGACGGATTTGATGCTTCCGACTTCCTGACGGCCTTCGTGACCGGAACAAGTGGCGGCAACCCGAACCTGATCGAAGAAACCTCGGACAGCTTCACCATCGGGGGTGTCTTCGAACCTCGCGGGATCCTTGGTGGCGCACTTGATGGCCTGGTCCTCATCGCGGACTACTACGACATCGAAATCAAGGATGCTGTGGGGAGCCTTACAGGCGCCGAAATTGCCGCTGCCTGTGTGGACCTTCCCTCGACGGACAATCAGTTCTGTGAAGCAGTTCAGCGCAATCCGAATAATGGTGGCGCGATCTCGGGTTTCACCTCAGGCAACATCAACCTCGCGCTGCTTCGCGCGCGGGGTGTGGACTTCGAGGCCCGTTACCGTTTCGACGCACCATTCGGCAGCGATCGCGACTGGGGTTTTTTCCAAGTCCGTGCGGCAGGCACTCACTTCCTGGAGCGGTTCACCGAAAGCGATCCCGTTATCGCTCAGACAATCGCCGCCGAACCCGACCCTCTACAGCAGGAACTGCTGATCGCGGACCAGGCGACGGTTAGCGATCTCCTCGGCGAGATCGGCAACCCGGACTGGATCATCAACTTCGGCGTGAACTGGACCTTCGATCGCTGGAGTGTCGGCTGGAACGGCCGTTTCGAGGACAATACGCTGCAGTTCTCGAATGCTGATGCAACTGATGTGGAGATCATTGATGGGAAGGTCGTTATATCTTCAAATGAGAACCTTGCTGACCGCTCCCAGTTGTTTACGGGCACCGGGTTCGAGCAGGACATCAACATCAGTTACGACGTAACCGACAAGTTTCAGATCTATGGCGGGGTGAACAACCTCACTGATGCGGAGCCATTCCTTGGCAGTCTCGCTCGACCTGTCGGGCCCCGAGGAAGGTTCTTCTTTCTTGGCGTCTCGGGAGAATTTTGACGTATATTCGGCAGTCTCGATCGATGAAGATTCATCAGCAATCCGTTGCCGAAGCGGCGGTTGCGCTAAGCCTGATACTCACGTCGAGCGGTTGCGCTGGAGAGGTCGAGTATTCGGCGGCCACGCTGAAGCCGGGCGGTCCCTATTCGATCGAGACTGCCGGAAACGCCGTCGATGGAGCGGTCTATCAAGCCGGTTCGTTGGCGAAGTATGCCTGCACCATACTTGCGTTGCGTTTCGTCGATCCGGGCAAACTCGATCTCGACCAGACGCTTGAATCCGTCTTTCCGGACGAGGAGATGGGGGAGGCGGGATGCGTGAGCGTGCCCGATCTGCTGGCGAACCGCAGCGGGCTGCGCGACGGCCAACGTCTGGCTGATCTCGACCGGAACTGACGGGAGTTTGCCGCCAGGATTCGATGTGCCTTTTGCGCTGACTGCGGGCTACTTCGGGCCCCACTGAGTGGTCTGTGTTGATTGTTAGTGCAAGATTGCCCCCGGCGCCATGGCTGGCCGGAGGGGGAGCGAAGCGGAACCGGAGGGCAGCCATGGCGGCGTTGCCGTTTCCGGGGCCGGTGGGCGATAGCCGAGTGAACTGTGCGGCCTGACGGTGGTATAATGCCGTGGCCAGGCTTCGATCAGGATCTGGGCTTCAGCCAGGGTGTAGGAGATTTCCCCGTTCACGAGCTCGTCGCGCATTGAGCCGTTGAAGCTTTCGCAGTAGCCGTTCTCCCATGGGCTACCTTACACGATGCTCGCCGAGGAACGAGGATATCGATTGTCTTCCTTCCCGGCGGTCAAGGGCTGGGTAGAGCGGGCCTCAGGCATTTTCCGTCTCACCGACGATCGTCATAGATCATGCTGATCTTCGCAGAGCGGAGCTCCGCCTGCCTGACTGTCCTGGGCGTCGGTCAGGCACTCGTGAGTTTTTTAGGACCAGCGTATGCCCCATTTTCTCTACTCCGTTAAGAATGACGAGCTCAGCTATGGGTTCAGGGAACTGGATGGCGACATCGCGAAGGTCGCTGCGATCGATCTATTCAAGGATGGTGGCGTGTCGCCACGCCGCGGCTCGATGGTCAACAGGGGGAGGGCCGTTTATAGCGAACTCATTCCCGAGCACGGTGATCCGGGAGGGGCCCAAGCGGGAGACGCCCGAACTCATTTCCTGCTGGTCGATGCATATGGTCAGCGACCGCTTCCGTCATTGTGTCGAGATGCTCGAACCCGGCGTCCACCAGTTCTTCAGGGTTGATATTCTATGGCAGGACGAAAGCTTTGCTGCGAAGCGGTATTTTATGGTCGTCTGCAATCGTCTTGACGCCATCGATCGCGGACTTACCACGATGCGGTTCAAGGGAGTGCTGTGGGAGCCGGTGACGGGAGGGCAAATGAAATCGTCCTCGACGCTCACCGATGTCAGGGTCATCATCTGTGGCAAGACAAGCACTTGATCTCGGCTCCATTCGTCTCCGACGAATTGGCCGACGCTTCGGGAAGCATAGGAATCGCAGGGATGGAGTTGCGAAGAGTACGTATCATCGAATGAACGGCGACGTCGTGACGAAGCGGTTTTTTCTTGGGGAAGGCCCACGACAAGACCTTGATAGAAAACGTAGTTCGTGGCGAAATAGGCAGGCATGACGCAACACGCGTCGTCGAGGGGGAAGCAATGATTGCAGTGGAGACTGGTGCGGGTTCGCCATCGCGCGTCTCGTTGCGCGATCTTGAGACACAGCCCAAGTTCGACACCTCCACCCATGAGGTGATGAGGAATTTCTACATTCCAGCGCTTTCGAGTGCCGTTTCCTATGATCGCGGCGTCGGGTTCTTCACTTCGTCCTGGATGCGCATGGCCGCCGCGGGACTCGTCGGGTTGGCGGGCAATGGGGGCAAGGCGAGGGTAGTTGCGAGCCCGAAACTTCAGAAGAGGGATGTCGAAGCTCTCGCGAAGGGAGCAGACGCGAAACTCGACCAAGCGCTGCACGCCGCCCTGCTTGAAGATGTCGTCGAGCTTGGCGAAGCGCTCGAGCGCGATACCCTCTCGGCTATTGCCTGGATGGTGGCGGATGGATTGTTGGAGTTCCGTGTGGCCCTGCCGGCGGCTGGGCTCGACGGTGATTTCCACGACAAGTTCGGAATATTCCGCGATACCGCCGGCAATGCCGTCGCGTTTCATGGGTCCCCCAACGACAGCGCGCAGGCGTTCCGGAATTACGAGTCCATCAGCGCCTTCTATTCCTGGATTGATGAGCGCGAGAAGCAGCGGGTCGATGCCGAGGCGATCAGGTTCGACCAGCTCTGGAACAATGCCGACCCGAATGTCCGGACCTTCGAACTGCCCGAAGCCGTCAGGAGAAATCTGATCGAATATCGGGAGGGATCCGAACGGCCCTATCCCAATACGGCCAAGCTGGACGACGACAGATGGGTACATCAGAAGCAGGCTCTCGCCCGTTTCCTCGAGGAGCGACATGGAATCCTCGAGATGGCCACGGGAACCGGCAAGACGCGGACGGCCATCTCGATCATGGAGGAGCTGTTCGAGCGCAGTCTCATCAAGACGACTATCGTCACCGCTTTCGGAACGGATCTTCTCGATCAGTGGTACGGCGAACTGTCTGCGCGGGGGCGCATCGTCTATCGCGCGTTCGAGCGCCACCGCGAGGCGCAGAGCTATCTGAATGATGCTGAAGGATCGATCTTTCTCACCTCGCGCACGAACCTTCGGGACGTGCTACCCCGGCTGCCTAGCAAGCTCACGAAGAACGGTCTGATCGTCTGCGACGAGGTGCACGGAATGGGTGCTCCCGCCATGGTTCGTGACCTGTCGGGCGTCATCTTGCCCTTTGGCTATCGTCTCGGCCTGAGTGCGACGCCCGACCGGGAATACGACGAGGGTGGTAACAAATTTATAGAGGCGGAGATCGGACCGACGATCTTCGAGTTCGGGCTGGAGAAGGCCCTGAAGCGGGGCATCCTGTGTGAGTTCGATTATCTCGAATTGGAATACGAGTTCTCTGCCGAGGATCGGGACGCGGTTCGCCAGGCGATCAGACGCTACCATGCCCGCTCCAGAATGGCCGATGCCCCCCCGATCGAGAGCCTCTACCAGGAGATCGCGAGGATCCGGAAGCTATCCCGCGAGAAGCTTCCTCCGTTCGCCGAACTCGTCCGGCGGCGTCCAGAGATCCTCGATCGCAGCCTGATCTTCGTGGAGACCGCCGAGTACGGTCTCGAGGTCCAAGAGATCCTGATGGAAGCTGGTGCCGACTTCCATACCTATTACGCGGGCGATGATCGCGAGAACCTGCAGCGCTTCGCCCGAGGCGAACTCTCCTGCCTCATCACCTGTCACCGGATCTCGGAAGGCATCGACATCCGATCGGTGGGTTCGATTGTGCTCTTCGCATCCGCGAAGGCGCAGCTGGAGACCGTCCAGAGGCTCGGCCGATGTCTTCGGGTGGACCCCGACGATCCGGAGAAGCGCGCACTGGTCGTGGACTTCATACGGACCGATGACATCGATGAGGACGATGACGTGGGCGGGGAGGCATCTGCTGACATTCAGCGACGGGATTGGTTTCGCAGCCTGAGCGCGATCAAGAAGGAGGCATGATCTGAGCATGCAGAATACGGATGAACTCGACCCCAACATCGTGGCTGCGCTCGACGAAGTGCTCGTCGAAGGTGCCTGCGAGCCCGCGATGCTCGATCGTCTTCGCAAGCTCATCGAGAACTGTCTGAAGGACAATTACGATACGAGCGATGTCCTCGCGGTCATCGAATTGGCCGTGGAGAAGGACATGGACGAAGCGGTTGCGCCGGAGGAGATCGATGATGGAGCTTAAGGTCGTCGGCTGGCGCTACGAGAACATTCGAGGAGGGATCCGGGATGCCGTGATATCACTCGACGATCAGCCACGGTGGACGCTCGTCCAGATGCCGAACGGAACAGGAAGAAGCAGGCGACGTGGAGATGAAGTCGCTTCTGATCGAGCGTCGGCAGTTGGAAGAGGACCTCGAAGTCATCGACAAGGCGATCAAGCATCTCTCCACGACCGATAAGCAGACCCAGCTTCTCGAACGTCTCGATCATCGGTCCAACATCTCCATGTGCCGAGTCGAAGTAGAGAGCTGTCGCAAGAAATACGCCGCTGCGACGAAGACCGTAGCCTTCATGAAGGCAGCCGATTGCGTGACCCAGCTGATCGACGCGGTTGCCGAGAATTCCCTCGACCGCCTACGCGAGAGCGTGCGGGCTGCGACGAACCAGAAGCTGGAGCGTCTGATCAAGGGCGAGCCGCTCAGGGTGGCGCGGATCGGTTCTGCGCTCGAGCTTTCATCGGAAGGCGTCTCTTTAAAGGGGGGCGTCAGTGAAGGGCAGAGCCTTTCCGTGGCCTATGCGTTCATCACCTCGCTTTTGGAGGCGGCACCCTACAAGCTGCCCTTCATCGTCGACAGCCCTGCGGTATCCCTCGACAATCGTGTCCGACGAGAGGTCGGTGATGTGATCCCCGAGTTGTTCGATCAGATGATCATGTTCGTAATCTCGAGCGAGAAGGCAGGTTTCCACCCTGCGGACGGGATGCGAAAGCGCTGCGCTTGCTGGCCAATTGATGCCTCCGCGGAGATTAAACACTGTGCCGCCTTTGCCTGCAGCATCGGCCACCCACCGGTAGGTGAGACCCGCATGAGAACGAATCGGTTGATAAATAGACATAGCGTCTATGTAAACTATAGCCGGTCTAGGGGCAAGATCATCCGTTCAGGTGATGCGACCATCATTGGCTAAACGCGAGAGAACGCGCGGCGTTGCCTGCGCTCCGGCGACGTCGTCTTGAGTCCACGTTTTAGCGACCTTCACGCTCGACCAGTTTGAACCCCTCCATTCAGGCTTTCATCTGTGATGGTCGCATGAGGCGTCGGAGGATGGAAACTTCGGCCGCCCGCATACCTCTGGGCGTGCGTGAAGGAGTTCTCGCTCTTGCTGGCGTGATGATTCGGTTGGCTTTCTGACTACCCGAGCAAAACATTTATGGTCGGTGACGAAAGCCATATCAGCGTAGTATCAGTGACCCTTTCGATCTTCTCGAAGGTGGCTTCATCTGGCTTAATAAGGTCAGCGTTGAACAAAACTGCTGAGCCTGTCTCCAGACCTGCGCACATCGTCAGCGGGATCGATAGCGGCGCGACGACGAACAACTGCTGGCGGACTGTGGTACTCTTCAGGAGGTGCCCCTGCACACGAATTTCGAGGTCCATTACATCATCGGCAAGTGTGATCCTCGCTTCCTCCCAGCCGCGTCGCGCGAGCGAACTCTCGAACAGCCAGTCGGCTTTATGGTCATAGTGACCCAATAGCGTCCCGTACTTCTCCAGGACTCGCGTGCGCCATAATGGAGAGGCCCGGTCCAGAAGGCCCACTATCCCGGTGGTCATTCTCACGATCATTGGTCTGCATCAGAAGCTGGCGAAGAGGGGCGGGGCGAATTCCTGACATATATCCCGGAAGAGTTGCAAGGTTCTTTTGTCCTGATCAGGTTCTCCGTAGATCACGCCGCGAACGCGAACCGAGTTAATGCCAGACGGCCCGCACGATTTAGGCTTGGTAGAGCGATGTTCTCCTGATCTCCCGGCGAACACTTTGCCCCACGGCCGACCTTTGTGCCGGCCTAATGCGTCCAACAGAAAAGTTTGGATCAGTACTGCGTACCTGAGATTGCATGTCGATCCAGCAGGTGTGCGCCGATCGAAGCTCATTCAGAGATATTTAAACTATGGCATCCCCTCAGAGCCAATTCAGTTTCGCTCGCTGCCAAGGCTGATCGCCATTAAACTCGCCTTCATATTCGAATTCGTGAGTTTCTTCGTATGCCGACCCGCTAAAATGCAAACTGGGGAATTCGGCAGCAATCGCCTCAAACGCAGCCACAGGAAATTCGCCGTCAACTGTGAACTGGAACCAAAATTCTCCATCTTCATAGTCTGCTTGATCGACATCATATCCACGAAGTTCCGGCGAGTAAGCACGAGGCCACTTTTTCTCCAGCGCGATACGCTCTGCTGTAAGCTTTGGACAAGCAGCAGTAAAATCAATAATGACGCTCGAGTCTGAGCCACGATAGGGGCCATATTCCCCCCGATACTCATCGTAAGAGCGAAACATTTTTTCCTTGAATCGCCTTATCTCAGTGCCATCACCCGTTACGTTGAAAGCAGCATAAAATCCTGACATGTACCATCTCCTTATTGGTATCATGTTCTAGGATGGCTTCTTTAGAAAACCAAAGATCTGCCAATGTGGCTTAAAAAAATATGTTATTCTCGAATTAGCAGTCTATTCAAATCATAAGTCTGAAAACTCTCACGCTTCTATCACCATCATTGATAACGCGGTATCTGTCAAGCACATCGATTTCATGCGCATCAAAGCATCCGTCGTCCAGCGCAATGTTTGCGATGCCAGCGAGAGTACGAGTAAGAAATGGATGCTTATGGTAAGCGGGCACCCTTTCGAATTCTTATCCGATAACTTTATTGAAAATCATTTTCCACCCCCAACGTAAATTCATCTTCTCTTCGAAGTATCTGAAACAAAATTCATAAAGCACTCTTGAGAAGGTGGGCAGCTTTGCTGAAATACCAGCAGCCAATAGCAGGCAATAGTCTTCGACAGATCGACTATTATTGCAAAGGAATTACTTGAGAAGGCTGCGGTAGGCGCTGCGGGAAGACTAGTAGCTGTGGTGCCGACACCTATCAGGATTAATATTATTCATACCCTACCTAGGATGCTCTAATCATAATTATGAGTGGCAGCTGCTCCGTTGAAATATTCTCGACTTATAATGCCGCGGTGGATGCGGAGAAGGACTTTATCAAAACCATTAAGCTCGTATATGGCCACGGAGTTGCTCATTATGCGGAGCCCGTTCTGACATCCGGATTGTCGCCTGAGATGATTTATTCACCCTCACCGCGCTTCGCATTCGCGTTCTTCTGTGAGAAGAGGGATAAGTATTGTATTGATAGTGTTCAATATCGTGCGCAATTTGAGGCAGGGGAGCAAGAATTCCGGATCCGGGCTGCCCGTCACATCGAAAATGGTGACGCGTCCTGCGCATAGTGTGTAGTCGCCTTGCCAAGGATCGCGTCTCCAGACCTGACGCCGACCTCAAGTCGCTAAGGCGACTACCTGATGCTTATGGCTAGAGGTCCCTATCTAAAACTAAGTCGTGCTGGCGCCCACGGGCGAGGCCCGTTGAAGTCGCCAGCGAGCTCGAACTCGTGATTCTCCTCGAATGCAGTTCCGGAAAAGGTCAGCAGCGGAAACTCTGCTGCTATGGCGACGAAGGCGGGGGTCGGGAAATCCCAAGCTGTTGTAAACTGAAACCACAATGTCTCTGCATCGATATCCTTAATTTCGACGTCGAATCCGGACCATTTCGTACCCCAATTCTCGACTGCCCAGTGCGCACCTCCCGCGACCTTTTGATCTTCTGGCATCGGGATGACTGCATCGAAGTCGAGAATGAGATCCCTTCTGGAAGTGCTTCTTATCGATTTGTCGGTTTCCTCCTCGATAGTGACCAAGGTCGTCCTGAACCTCTCGATCTCGTCGCTCGGTCCGCGAGCTGTGAACGTGGAATACACAAAGTTTGGCAAGAGGGGGCATCCTTCTGGTTGAGCAGAGAAGCATTATTCTAGTATGAGGTGCATTGCTGGCGAAATCGGCAGGCAATGCATCGAATGTTGGCGATGAACCGATCAAGTATGTGAAGAAGCTGAGCCTTGATCTGGGGCGAAACGCAATCTGATGGGCAGGAATCAGCTGCAGGGCGCTTCCTCATTTTTTCGGTACCGTCGTTGATTGCCGTTCGGCACCGCTTTTTCGCATTGCGGAGATCGGTCGGGTCTGAGGCGAGCCGCCGACAGCCGTAGATTGGCTTGCCGCGTTGACCAAATTCAGGAGATGCGCGCTCCGTTGACGCTGATACTAAGGTCTGGCGACGCCTCTGCCCTGCGGGCGGTGCTTCGGTCACCGTACGCAATGCGCCTCTCTCAGCGTTAGCTTGGGCGATTAACTTGTCGAGCGGACGGCGCACATTTCGGATCAATCGTTATGGCTCGAACGAGAGCCACTCGAGTTTCGCCGGACCCCAAGGCTCATCGCCGTTGAACGTGCCTGAAAACTCTCGACCGCCTGGTTCATCATATGCCGAACCTGAAAACAGCAATGTCGGAAACTCTGCGGCGATGTCCTCAAAGAGCTTAACGGGGATCTCGCCGTCAATGGTAAACTGGAACCAGAAGTGCTCCGGTTCATAGTCCGCGTGATCGACATGGTAGCCGAGATAATCGGGTGAATACGCCCCCGGATAGCGACGCTCGAGTGCCTCCCGCTTGATAGTCAGTCGCGGACAGATGGCCGTAAAATCGATTATCGCACACTGGTCGCCATCGATGAACGGTCCATAGCGTTTTTTGTCTTCGTCGAACGAACGAAAAACCATCCTCTTGAACCGTTGAATTTCATTTGGGTCACCTTCAACATTGAAAGCCGCATAAAATCCCGACATAGCGAATAACCTTTCAATTCATATTATAGGATCTTCTATCCTTCGGGAAAAGCATTATTTAAGCATCGAGATAAAATATATCTTCGGCAGCCCCATTGCTGCTGCTTTTACACGTAACGAAGATATCACGGCTGCTTGAAGAGATCTGCTCTGGGTCCCAGGAACCAAAGTAGCGGCGGCGTCTGTTTAAGCGCGATACGTGTGGGAGGTGCCCACTGGTCTGAAGAAAAAGCGCGCCGATTGGGCAGACGGGCAGCGCCAATCATCGGCGTTGCCCGTCTGGTGGTGAACTGATGAAGGGAGAGGGCGTCAGTGTACGCCAACATTCACGGGCTCGATGAAAACCTCCCAGGACCTGTGCCGGAAGTTATTTCCCTCGACTTCCTTTTTCATCAGGCGCCTGACCTTGCTCCATCCCCGCTTTACACCCGCAGCGATGCATGACGCCGGTGGTACCGCACATTCGACAAGCGTGCCCGCTGCATTTGCCATGAAGGCGCATGACCTGTCGGCCGCCACCAAGAACAGCGTGGAACCCGGACGGGTAATGTATGGTGCGACCGGCGTGATCAGGAGCTTCCCCTCGTATGGTCGGAGAAGTATGAGCTGCTCACAGACGTTGCTGGCCCTGTCAGCAAACGTCGCCAGCAACCACGGCTTGCGACTGCGGATCGCGACGTTCATCAGATGAGTGATCGTTTCATGTAGGGAGCCGTTCGCTGCGACCGTTCCGATGTCGCACTTGTCTATCGCCGGATCGGCGGAATAGCCCGGACGCATCATTGCTCTGGGCAAGACGTAGGTAAGCGGGCGGCGGGGGCAGGCCCCGCCGAGTGACAGATTAATCATTCTAGTACTCCTTTAGCGAAGTGACGGCCCGCCCGGTATGGGCGCTCCGGAGCCTTTTTTCCTTTCCCAGGACAGACTCATAGAATTGCAAGAAATTCTAAATTGAGAATAATCTTTTAAGACAGTCAGAGAATTATACCTTGTGGCATTTATCTAAGGTCTTCCCTAATTTACTGAAGCCTGCGCGGAACTCATAATGCTTCAATTATTGTGATGGGTTCGATCTTGGACCGGATTGTCACTATCCTCATCCCCAAAGCCGGATGTCTTCAGATCAAATTTACCTAGGTATCGATCTTTGAGGGATAGATTTTGACGTGCTCCCCTGAAATGCGACCGCTTTTTGGTAGAGTCTGACGCAAGGTTGGGCAGCAGTGCAGAAGTGCTCTGCCACCTGAAAACTGGACCATTTCTGGTTAGAGTTTTCTGCCGTAGGTTTCCTTGGCTGGGCAAGGAGGTTTGGCATGAAGGCATCGAAGTTCACGGACGCGCAGAAGGCGTTCGTCATCAAGCAGGGCGAGGAAGGCACGCCCGTGGCTGAGGTCTGCCGCAAGGCAGGGATCAGCCAGGCGACCTACTTCAACTGGAAGAAGAAATATGCGGGGCTGCTGCCATCGGAGATGCGGCGGCTGCGCGAGTTGGAAGACGAGAACGGCCGGTTGAAGAAGATCGTCGCCGATCTGACGCTCGATCGCGAGATGCTGCAGGATGTCATCAAACGACCCGAAGGGCGGCGAAGCGAAGTGTAGCCAACGCTCTGAGGCCGGATCGGAAGCGCGAGCTGGTCGACGGGATGCTGGCGGACTGGGGCGTGTCGATCCGGAGGGCCTGCCGGGTTCTGCCGTTCGACACTTCCAGTTATCATTACCAGTCCCGTCGCTCCGATCCGGCCTTTCTGAAGAAGCGCATCAAGGAGATCTGCGAGACGCATGTCCGCTATGGCTATCGGCGGGTCTATTACATCCTTCGCCGCGATGGTTGGGTCGTGAACATGAAGAAGGTCTATCGGCTTTACGCAAGAGTTGGGGCTACAGCTGCGCAACAAGACGCCCAAGCGGCGGGTCAAGGCGAAGCTGAGGGAGGACCGCGCGCCAGCGGTTCGGCCAAACGATGTGTGGGCGATGGACTTCGTGCACGATCAGCTGGCGACGGGCCGAAAGCTGCGCATCCTGACGGTGGTCGACACCTTCTCCCGGCTATCGCCGGTGGTCGATCCCCGGTTCAGCTATCGTGGCGAGGACGTGGTCACGACGCTGGACCGGGCGTGCCGGAAGATCGGCTACCCCAAGACGATCAGGGTGGATAATGGCAGCGAGTTTATCTCTCGGGACATGGATCTGTGGGCTTACCAGCGCGGTGTCATATTGGACTTCTCCCGCCCTGGTAAGCCCACAGACAATGCGTTCATCGAAGCGTTCAACAGCAAGCTGCGCAGCGAATGCCTGAACGCTCACTGGTTCCTGTCGCTGGAAGATGCTTGCGAAAAGCTGGAGGCCTGGCGTAGACACTACAACGAAGAGCGACCGCACAGCGCGATCGGGAATATCCCCCCGATCATGCTGGCAGACTCAGCCGGTGAAACCAGCCCACCGGACCTGAGCAAGGCGGAAAACTCCAGACCCGAGTGGTCCGACGTTGGGTAGCAGAGCAGAAGGAGCCAGACTCTACCTCTGACTGGTAACAATCAGGGGAGCACGTCACTTCTTGGAAACGTCTGTCACGCTCCGCCAACTGCTGGCGCGCCGATCCTCAGTCCATGGCATCCTGAATTCGCGAGTGCGCGACCATCTCTGCCCCGAGGGTTGGCGTTCTCAAATGTTCCGGTGTGATGGGAGGCGCCGCTTCCGTCGGATGTAGTTTCCTCAAGAAAACCCTCAGCCCCGCGCTCGATGAATATCGCCTCTTCGAACGGCGAACCGAAAATTTTGGCGTTATTATACGAGAGATACCCAAGCGGGTTGGGAGGTGCTAAATGACTAGCCCTCCTGACGCTTGCCTTGGTGAAATCGACGTGTCCGAATTTCCTCAGCTTGAATATTCCAAGAAGGACGTTGTCCGCGCGGGCAAAGCCCTTAAAGGTTAGCTAGTTTGGACCCAGGAGACTGCAGACGAAATTCGGCGGATTTTCACCATCGCTAATAGTTGGCGTGCTTCGCACGCGCTCCCAATGCACAGCTTACGTTCCGAGTTGCAGGCGAGGATGAGGTTATCGAAGCTTAGCGGGCTAACTGTGGCGCGCCTTAAGCAGATGCCTTCAATTCGGGGGAAGCTACGCCGCATTGATAGCAACCTTCGCCAGTTGCAGGACTTAGGTGGTTGTCGCGCGGTTTTGCCAACTATTGAAGATGCTCGCGCCCTTGTCTCAGCGATGACCGAAGCTTCACGCCACGCTTTGAAAAGCGAAGACCGGTATATGGATGAGCCGCGATCTAGCGGATATCGTAGCCACCACCTTGTGTTTAGCTTTATGCCTCGGGACGCCCGTGAGAGTGGGTACGAGGGGAGATTGATAGAGGTACAGATCAGGAGTCGGTTGCAGCACTCCTGGGCAACTGCCGTCGAGGCGGTGGCGCTTCATAGAGGCGAAAACCTCAAGGCTGGAATGGGAAGCGCCGATTGGCTTCGCCTATTTGAGCTTATGTCGCTGGAATTCGCCGCAAGTGAAGGCTGTGATTATGCCAAAGATGGCTCCAACAGCCGCACCCAAGAGATTATCGACCTTGAGGGCTCCCCGGAAGCTCATCCAGCGTCATGGTCGCTGCTGATGGCGTTCCATCTCTAGAAAATCGAAGAAACTCAGTCCAAGTCGATGCGTTGGTGGCATAAGTCACAGTGCACTACTCGCCGCGGGGAGCGGTTCGCGATTTCGCATCTGCCGGGCAACTGACCCGAACGCCGTGCGACGTTCCACGGCAGTCGCGCGTCCGTTCTCCAGTATGAAGTGATATTGCACAGACGGGTTGCCAGTTTCGAAGAACGCGCTTTCGCCCAGCGCTTTCAGTTCCACAGGCGGGTATTTCCCGCGGCTAAGTATCAGGGACGCTCCATTGCGCCGCACTGCCCAATCGCCGTATTGGCCTGCAAACTGAACGTCTGCGGATACGGGAACAGGCGTCAGCGCGGCCAGCGCCCATTCGGCGTCCGGTGATGCGCCGCCCCTGGCAAGCAGTTCACTGATCATCGCGCCTTGCGCCGTGACCAATGCTTCGTCCGATGCAGCCGGGATGTCCGGGACAACACCGCGTCCCTCCCAGTTGGTAAGCGTGATCGGGTTTATCGGCGCACCGGTTGAAACGAAAACCGAAAAGCCGCCGGGCGTCTCGAACGAGCGCCCCGGGTTGGCTTTTCCCGCGCTCGTTTCCCCGACGACGACGGCGCGCCCGGCCGCCTGCAGCGTGTAGGGCAATGCCTCTGCCGCAGAGGCCGTGCGCGAGCTCGTGAGGATAAACAGCGGCTCGTCCAGCTCCGGCCTTTGATAGTATTGCGCGGGTGCCTCGCTGTTTTGGCCGGCGCGGTATCGGAAGGTGTTGTAGATTTCCGCATCTCGCGGCGTGAACGCGCTCACCAGATAGCCTACAAGCGACGGCGCACCCCCGCCATTGTCGCGCAAGTCGATGATCAGCCCGTCTGCCGGTTCAACGAGCTTGAGGACGCTGTCCACCGCTGCTTTGACGGCATCGCTTTCGTTCGCGAAATCGATATGGGCAAAGTTGGTCATCCCGATATAACCGACGTTGCCCGGCAGGATGCGCACCTGCCGAAAGCCCCAGCCCTGGTGCGCGAGCTGCTGCTCGAAGGAATACCGGATCGGGCCGGATCCAGTGGCTCCGATAGGTTTTTCCTGTTCCATCACATCGACGCGGAAGTGACCGTCCACCGCCGCCAGAATGCTCGTCACCTTCGCGGCCAGATCGAGCCGGGTGAGATTGTCGAACTCGCCCTTCCCGGCCCTCAATCGCAGGTCATTGGCCACGCGTGCGCCGGTGGCGGGATCGAAGTAATTTTCCGCGATCACCTCGGCAATCTCGTCGATAGCGGTTGCTGGTTGTGCGTGAGCCGCCACATCCCAGAAAGTCAGAAACCCGAGGAGGCCGACGACGAATGCGTGCGGCTTGATCCTGTTTGCCAAACCCTTCCCCTTTTTCATTCGCGTCTTCTCTGCAAGGATCCGCTCCCGGAAAGGTTTTGCCGAGAGAGCTGCGATAGCCTCGTCAGCCACGGCGTCGAGCGAACAGGAAAGCTCTGCGTTCAGGGCATTGGCCGCTCGCGTCGTCGCTTCCCACTGGCGTTCGAGCAGAGGCAGTGCTTCCCGCCCGCTGTCGGTCAGGGAGACGACCCGTTCGCGGGCATCCTCGCCGGGTTCGGTCGTAACGAGACCAGCCTTCTTCATCTCGGTGACTGTCTGGCTGGCGGCTGAATGCGAAATGCCGGCATTATCGGCAACCTTCTTCACTGTCGCAGTACCGAACGCGGACAGCGTCCGCATGACGGGCGTGAAACGTGGCCGGTAATCCAGTCCGAGTTCCTGGTAGATCGAGGCGAGGTCCCCGTCGAGGCACTCAAGCAGGGTCCTCAGCTTTGTTCCGAGAGTCGATAGAGACATGCGAGTTCAGATATCTCCGCAAGGACAGAGGACTGACTGTTTATATAAGAGCTTATATATATAATGTCATATCGTGTCAACGGGAGCGGCCGCCCGATTGTTCTGTCGAGGAGCCATCCCCCGTATGAGACGCCCCATCACAACGATCTTCGAAGCTGTTGCGCTTGCGCATGCTGCCAGTTATCTGTTTCTGGCGATCACGATGCTTGTCGCGATGCCCGCAAGTGCGCATTCCCTCGAAGTGGAATTGTCGGCGACGGACTATCAGTTTGGCGACAAGGCCAGCCTTGACCGGTGCACGGAAGAAGCTCGGCGCGACGAGGGCGTCATTGGGAGTGCGATTGCGGCAGCTCGCGCCGACCGGGTGCTTTATGCGCGTGCCTTCGGTTATGCTGACCGGGAGCGAGGCATCGAAGCAACAATTGACACGCGGTTTGCCGTCGCCTCAGTGACAAAGATCCTGACGGCCACGGCAATCATGATGCTGGTGGACGAGGGCAAGATCGATCTCGATACGCCGGTGAACAACTACTTAGGCGATGATCGCGTGCGTGCCACCTTCGGCGGGGCAAACCTCATTACCGTATCTCGCGTCATGGACCACACCGCCGGGCTGCCGCTGCTCTACCAGCCGCTTTATGCCGACGAGAAATCCGCAAAACCTGAGTTTTCAGAGCTGATACGCGATTACGGATATACGATCCTGCCACCCGGCGTCAGCAGCCAGTATTCCAGCTTTGGCTACGAGATCCTTGCGGAGCTCATCCGTCGCCAGTCCGGGATGAGCTACGCGGATTTCGTCCGCACCCGCATTTTCGAGCCGCTCAATATGAACGATTCGCTGATCGCGACAGGGCGTAGGCTGCCAGATGGAGCCGCGCAGCGGTACATGGTTGACGGAACGATTGCGCCGGGAGTGGACACTTCGCACCCGGGCGCCGCCAATGCTTACCTGACAGTGGCCGACATGATCCGCTTCGGCCGCTTCTGGCTGGCAGCCTACAATGGAGAAACGCCGCTTTTGAGCCAGGCCAGCGCCCGGGCGATGATCACCAACGACAAGGGCGAGCTCGGCAAGGGGCCGGGCAAGGGTCTGTGGCCCGAGGATTATCCGGGCAATACGCTATACGTCAGCCACGGCGGCAGCATGGCGGGCGCCAAGGCGCGGCTCGCCATCTTGCCCGATCGCGATCTGGTGGTCGCCAGCGCGATCAACGAGCGCAACTCCACTGCCGAAGCCTACCTGCTGGAAGAGATGATCCGGTCTTTCGAGAACGAGAGCAACCTCTACTGGCGTGCGCCAGTGGTGCCCGCAGCGATTGCGAAGAGCTGGCGGGGAACTATCGGGGGGAATCGGAAGGTGGCTGATCTGGAGCTTGATTTCTCGGATTCGAATGCACCGGTCGCCCGGATCGATGGCAAGCCGGTATTGGTGCGCGGCATTGGCGGGGAGGAAAACTTTTCGATCCGTCTGGATGGCGAACTTTCCGGTGCAGGCATGGGCGTCCCGCATGACCTGCGCCTGTTCCTTGTCCCTCACGGTGATCAGCTGATTGGCGAGGTGCGGCTCGAATCCTTCCCGCAAACCGATCGCGACCACCCGAGCGTCGGTTATTGGGTGAGGCTGCAGCCTGCCTGATGATTTGCATCGCGTAGCGGCCTCTTGGCGAACAGGGCGGCAGCCACCGCACCTGAAACGTTCGATGCATTGGTGTTACCGCCGTTGCGCTGCCCGGCGGCGGTGGAGAACCTGGCCATCTTCCAGAACTTTTCTCCCGTGGTTGGTCGGCGTTGCGCAAGAGCTTGCCAGCCGATTCTCCAAACTGATTGGTTCCAGGACCGTCTGCCTCGGTTCGCTTTCACGCGAGCCCGCCCGTCAGCTGCCAGTCCGCTCCTGGCCCAAAGTGTAGTAATTTTTGATACCCGGGCGGCCTCACGAATGGGAAAGCAGAAGGTCGGCATAGCGCCTTTTCCGGTTCAACCGATTATCTTGGGAAGGTCCTGAACGCGGCCATCCGCGTGGCCCTATTCCTCCGAACTTTCCGCATTCAGCGTAACGAGTGAGATTGTTCAGGATTCTGGCATCGAGGTGCAAAAAGATGTTCAGGTTAAAGTCGCGAGAACCTTGAACATCGCGCGACCTCGGGAGATCTGGCAGATGAAGCTGGCATGGCACGGGGCGATCAATCGCCGCAGCGCGTCGATGAGGGTCTCAGACATTTGCGGCTCATTGTCTGCGCACCGATAGATGATGGCGATTCCGAGGACCTTGTTCTCCGTTCGAAGGCTTACTTGGATGGGATCACGACCCGAAGCATGTAAAGTCGCGGCGTTGTTGAGCAGCTCCGAGAGCACCAGCAACAGCACCCGCATGGTCGCATCATCGAACACCAGTGGACGCCCAACGATGCGCAGCCGAAATGCAGGTTGTTCGGCGTGGTAGGCGGCGATGCAGCGGCAAAGCTCCCTCGCGGCATCGCCGAGCTCAGGTGTCCCGGGATTCGCCAGCAGGCGTTCGGCCCGAAGCTGATATGATAGGCGATCGAATGCCCTGTCGATCAGTGGCTGCTTCGCCGGGCTTCTGGCGCGCGTCAGCGCGAGCGCCGCTTCCGCAGCGGCAAGTTCGGTGACGAGGCGATGTCGCAGCGCGAGCACCAAAGCGCTCTCTGGATCGAGCTCGGATCGCGGTACATCATCTCCCAAGCTCGCCTCCTATGCTGTCTACGATCCCGTCTCAGTCGCGCGATGAGATCGAGCGGCGATCTACTTGATCGGGCAAGATGAACTGCGCGACGATGTTTGGTCCGTCACGGCGTGCGGCTACACGACCATGATACGGTCTGGCCAACCTACGGAGCGCCGCGAGACCTGCGCCTGCGCCCGGGCGTTCCTCGTTACCGCATTCGCAAAGCACGCTTAGAACGATACGACTTGGTCGATCAGAGAGTCGCACCCTGATCGGAGAAGCATGCGGACCGGCCACCTTCGATGCATTCACCAGGAGCTCGTAAGCCACTTGCAGCGCGAGCCGCATCTTGCTGAGCTCTCGAAGCTTGGGACGTCCGCTCAATTTCACATTGTAGAGTGGGCGCTCGATGCGGGTGCAGGCCAGGAGTGAGCACAGGTCTAGCAGCGCCTCCCGAAATCCGGGGTTCCTGGATCGAGAATGAGCCGTTCGATACGCACATTGTAGCCAAGCCTTTCGATCGCCTGATCCAACACGGGGTTGTCCATGACCCCTCCCGCCTTGACCAGGCTCAGCGAAGCGAGAGCCGAAGCGAGTTCGTTTCCGTGCCGATTGCGGGCCTCGTCTAGCAGGGCGCTCTCAAGAGCAAGCTCACATCGCATTGGGGAACAGCCGGTCATTTCACCTCCATGTATTAATTAAAGTATACACAGAAGCGGTTTTGTCAAGCCTTGAAGGTGCTTAGTCCCTGGAAGCTAGTCTTCGTCCTTCTCGTAACCGCGATTTTCAAGGCGAATGCTGGAAGTGTCGAGTCCCTCGAGCAGCTGGGAGACCGGGACGTCGAGTGCGACAGAGAGGCGAGCGATGTTGCGCAGGGAGGGGAGGACCTGTCCCTGCTCAAGGCGCCAAACGTAGGCACGGCTCATCCCCGCAACTGAGCCGAGCGCGGCAAGGCTCATGTCGGCTGCTTCGCGGTGACGGGTTAGGCACCTGCCGAAGCTGCCGGCCAGCAGTGTGTCTCCCGAATCAAGATCTTTTTTGGGCATGGTGGGAGACTAGTCCCGATGGTGAAGGCTGCCACCGCTCATTCGTCCGGTATCCACCGTCAGGCGTCCTACTTGTCTAACGTCGGTCTACTGCGGGTCATCGAGCCACTTCTCAATATCGCCGAGACGCCAGCCGACCGCCCGGCCTTGACCGATCGGTTCGGGCTTGGGAAAGCGGTTGTCGCGGATCCTTTCATAAATTGAGCTTTTCCCGAGTCCGGTCATGCGTTCGACTTCACGGCGTCTCAAGAAAACGTTGCCCTGTGATGTTCCAATCTCTCTCTCCCAGGCGACCGTTTCACGGCTAGCCTGGTTTTCTTGCGCCGGGCTCTCGTCAGGATCAACCAGATCACTAGCGGAGATGTACTCGCTTCGGTGCAGTTCAAGGATTGCTGGCTCGATCGAAGCGTCAGCAAAAATCCACGCCGTCGGCTTGGCGTTCGCCTCGAAAGGATTGGAAGGGTCGTAGCTGCACGTCGAGAACCGAGGTAGAAGATCGTCCACCTCCCAATGGGATGGCTTCATGACGCTCACGGAACCGCCGCCGAACGGTCTCGCGTAAGTCGTGAAGCGCCCCTCCATCAATGGCGCACGGAACAGTTTGATCGCTGCTAGGACTGCCGATCGGCACTTCGCGGCGTCATTATCGTCACAGTGAAATGCGCGGGCGATCTGTTCCGGGCCAAAGCCATCCGAAAGGCAGACCTGCAGGAACAGCATATGGCTGAGAAGCGGACCCACAGCTGAAGACGGCACTTCCTCCGCTGAGTAGATTGCCCATGGTTCGTATGGTAGCCTCAATGGCGCCTCCTGACATGATATTGGTTCGATGACTGTGGCGGTCCCACGGGATCTGACCCCCGAAGGACGGCCCAGTCGTTCGCTATGCTGCCGCGGACTGCACGTCATTCCTCGACAGATGAGTATACTCGCCGCGTCGAAGGCGAATAGGTCTTCGTCGTACCGGTTTGCCTTCGCATCGCCACCCAGGGAGGAACAGGAGGCCTCCGGAGAGCTGGCAGAGATCGAGCATTCCGCGCGGTCCCCGAGCGCTATGATCATGCTTGAGCGTCTCCATCCTTCAAGCAAGCGGAACGAACGCCGCCCACAAATGTACGGCGCTGCTTGGAGGACTCGTCGTTCACTTATTCTTTCCTTGCGGAGCACGCGAAGTAAGTTTTCGCTCTGAAATCTTGCTCACCGTGCCTGACCCTGACCCCCCGTCGTCAATGCAAATCCGAATCGCTGAGCGAGTGCGCGGGGATCCGCCTTAGATCCTCGGAGGTTTAGATTCTTTTATCCTGCGTTGAATCCCGCCGCGCCGAAGAGCCTTAGTGGCGAAGCGGCTCAGTCGACCCTGCGTCTGCGGCCGCTGACGAGATCGCGCACGGGCACCGCACCCTCGAGAATGAGATCTGCCCATTCGCACGCCAGTTCCCGCCGGCGCTCAGCGAAACGCGCGCGATTGTAGGCGAATTCCTCGGCGCTCATTCCTGTCGGCAAGTGAGCCAACATGATGTCGATAATGAGTCGATCGATCATGAACCTCTGTTCCATCATCAATCCACGCTCAAGCTTCTCATTCATGATCGTAGAGAAGCTGGTGCGCCAGCCATGCGGGACATGTTTTCCCTGGAAGCCTCGCCGGCGGTAGAGTGAGTTGAGAGCATTTTCCGACATCGGGGCGTGCGAGTTCCAGCAGTTGGGGAACACGTAGGGACCGAGACCCGTCAGTTTTCGAACCTCCACGAGGGCCTCGAGGGCTTGCGGCGACAGCGGCACATCATGGTCGAACTCCTCGTCACCCCGTCGATCGAACTCCAACTTCATCTCTTCGGAATCGATGTACCAGTGGGCATTCGGAGAGGCGGCCGGATTTTTTGACCAATCGACATCCTTCAAGTGATCCCATTTCAACCTGTGGACCATGCCCGGTCGCTGGGAAACGAGCGCGAGGAAGCGAGAGGCGAGGCGAGTGACGGGGTAGGAACTGGAGGTGTCGATCTTCCGGATCAGCGCGCGGACATCTTCGACTTTCGTGAGCGCGGGCCACTTTTTGCGCTTGGGCACGGCACTCATCGCTTCCTTGATGTCGGTCGCGGGGTTTCCCACGATCGGCACTCCTTTCGCCTTGGCGTACCGAATCACCCGCTCGATGCGCTGTCGTAGCCGATGAGCTGTCTCGATCGCACCGCGCTCTTCGACCTTCTCAAGGACGCCAAGCAGCACTGGTTCGTTCAGCTCGTGGATCGGAAGGTCTCCGATCTTGGGGAAGAGATCCCGCTCCATCGAATTGAGTACGTCTTCGGCGTGGACAGGGCGCCAGCGTGGTTTCTGCACCTTCCACCAGTCCCGTGCGTATTTTTCGAAAGTGCTCGAAGCGAGTTCCTCGTTCGCAAGCCGCTGCTTTTTAACGTCGTTCTGAGGATCGCGGCCTTCCTTGAGCGCGAGCTTCGCCGAATCACGTCTGCTGCGGGCGTCGCTGAGGCGGACCGCCGGATAAGTGCCAATCATGAGGCGCTTTTCTTTGCCCAGATAGCGATACTTGAGGCGCCAGCTCTTGTGTCCCGTTTTCGAGACGAACAGGTAGAGCCCACCGGAATCGGAGAGCTTGTAATCCTTGTCTTTAGCTTTCGCTTGCCGAGCCTGCGCGTCAGTCAGCATCCGTGCCCCCAACTTAGGGAGTGGGTGCCCCCAACGTGCCCCCACCTGCATCCGGATGGTATTGGAACCTGTCGGACCCTAATGGAATCCTAACCTGGCAGTATGTTGGGGAGAATTCCGAGGACAGAGCCTCCTCGGACCCCCTCGGAATGGTTGTTGGCGGAGACGGAGACCTTAAAGAGAACTCGCCACGAGCCGTCAAAAGCCGTCGCGAGCGAAAGCAACCAATTGTTAAACCGTTATTTTAGCGCGTCACAAGGCGTCACGAGCGGTCAGGGTTGAAAGTGCTTGGCGAGCAAAAATGGTGAGTGGCAATGTCAACGCTAACCACTGTTTTCGGAGCCGCCAATGTCCCTCACCGTCCGCAATATTCGATCCCTCGTGAACGCCGAACGCCCCGGCATGTGGGCCGCTCGCAATGGCCTGAATCTCGTAATTGCTGCCAGCGGCACACCATCCTGGGCGCTGCGATATTCGACATCGGACGGCAAACGCCGCTTGATGAAACTGGCGGACTATCAGCCGATCGATGCGGCGGAACTAGCGGCGCTGGAGGCTGAAGCCGCAGAGCATCGCAAGGCGATAAAGGCCGGACGTGATCCACTGGCAGAGCGCACCGCCGATCGCGCACCGGCGAAGCCGGACAACGGCGCTGGCGAGACGTTCCGCGCCGCTGCGATCGCATTCATCAATGAGAACCGGGCGGGCTGGAAAAATGACAAGCACGTCACGCAATGGGAGAACACCCTTGCGTCCTATGCCTATCCGCTGATCGGGGACAAGCTGACGCACGAGATCACGCTGGAGGACGTTAAGGGCGTGCTCCAGCAACCCTACGCGCGCGGCGCATATGTCGGCACCCTATGGGGCGGCGCACGCGAGACAGCATCGCGGCTGCGCAGCCGCATTGAGACGGTGATCAATTCCACGAAAGCGGCGGCGCTGGCAGATAACAGCAACCCGGCGCGGCAAGCCCTATTCGCCAATCATCACAACCCGGCTGATCGCGAGACGCTGAAATATTCAGGGTTGAACGGCAAACAGGTCCGCTCGCACTACCGGGCAATGGATTGGAAGGACGTTCCGGCGTTCGTGTCCGAACTGGCGAGCAAGCCGGACTATTCGGCGCGGGCGCTTTTACTGACGATCCTATGCGCCACCCGCACGAGCGAGACGCTAGAGGCCACATGGTCCGAATTCGACATGGATGGCGCGACATGGACGATCCCGGCGGCACGCATGAAGGCCGGCAAAGAGCATCGCATCCCGCTTTCTGATCGCGCGGTGCAGCTGCTGCGCACCACGCCTCGGCTGGAGGGCAATTCCTATGTGTTTCCCGGCGCGCGCGCCAAGCGCCCGCTGTCCAATATGGCGATGCTGGAAATGCTGCGCGGGATGCGCGGAGACGGGCTGACGGTGCACGGCTTTAGATCCGCGTTCCGCGACTGGATTACGGAAACCACCTTGCACCCGGACACGATCGCCGAGCAAGCATTGGCGCACACGATCGATAACAAGGTGGAGCGCGCATATCGGCGCGGCGATGCGTTCGAACGGCGGCGCGATCTTATGGCGATGTGGGCGGACTATCTGACGCTGGAGGCCGCGCACTATTCGGAACGCTGGGCGCGGTTCATTGCTTAGGATGTGGGAGCGCCTAAAACTCAATTCCAAACAACTTGGCGAGTGCCGTTAGTGCAGCAAGGGCGAATGTCCCAATGGCTGCTCCGGCTGAGTGGTCAAGGATCCAAAGCAAAGTGCTTTTGGCGACCTGCCAAACGTGTGCAGGTCTCACCCATTCCCGTTTGTTTTCGCTGCCAAGCTGGGACACCTCTTGCTTGGCAACTTCTACGCCTTCCGGGGAAAGTTCGCCAACATCGTTGGACTTATCCAATCCCTCTTTAAGTTTTTCAAAAGCAGACTCGAATTCTCGGAAGGCGTCAGAATTATGATCAATTCTAACTAATCTGTCAGATGCTGGAACTTCCGTTTCCTCAAGTCTTTGCCTGATACTTTGGCCGTCCCTAGTGTTATCCTCAACGGGAGCGTCTGGTGCGTTCTTTTTGAGGGTCTCTATAAGGTCTAATGCCAATTTCTTTGATGAAAGACCTGCTGAAGATCCCATCACCTCATTTAGATACTTAAAGCGGACGCGATATTCGCCCGCTTGGCCTCTGTAAATTTCATACTTATGAGCCAAGATTTACCCCCGCGCGATCACACTTCACGTTTGCCCTTGACGCCGTGTGACTGTTAACTCACTCTAATGACGCATCGAAGGCGAGCAAGCCTTTATGGTGCAACCGGCGTGGCAGGCTGAGATAGCCGAGCACCGGGCCGCAGTTCGGGATGAACGGGCAACCCGCCGCAGATCGCGATGATCGGGCAAACCCTTCCAATCTTGAACACAAGGCCACCGCCATGACTGACATCACAGTTCTATCGATCGAACAGGCGTGCAAGGAAATCGGGCTGTCCGAACCGACCATGCGCCGCCGCGCTGCTGACGATCCAGACTTTCCCCGCAAGATCCGGCTTTCAACGCGCCGCGTTGGATACTTGCGCCGCGACATCGAAGCCTATCTGGCGAAGCGTCACGAGGCGGCGCTTGCCGAGCACGAACAGCGCCTGAAGGCGTCCTAAAGCGCCACGAAACGTCAAGATTGGCGAGCGGCGCTGGTGAGTGATTGCGCGAAACGTTGGAAATCAGGGATTCATGGCGGACGTTGTTTCCGTCGTACCCGCAAATGAAACGCCCGGTTACGCCGTAGGAGGCGCACCGGGCGGAGGACACTGACATGCTTGTAAGTAATGGAAACGCGGCGGCGTTGCAAGAGCCGCCGCGCGGGCTAGATGCCGCGCTACAAGCCGCTGGAGAGGGCTGGCGCGTGCATCCGGTCGGCACAGTGGCAACCGTAGCGACTGACGATCCAGCCGCTGTCCGGGCGCTGTGGGCGCACGATCCGGGCGCGGGCGTGGCAATGGCCGGCATGACGTTCGAAGGGCTTCAGCGGCAAACCCTGGCAGGCAACCGGCGCACGCTGGAGATTGGCGACATTTGCCGTATGGCGGCGGCGCTGGAGCCGGTGCAACGCGATCTAATCCTCCAGCAACTCAAGAATGTAACGGGCTTGCCGCTGCGCACCTTGCGGGCTGAAGCGGCGTCCGGCGGAAAAGCTGACGATCTTGCACTAGCGCGGGACGTGATCGCGGAAATCGGACCGGAGAACGTCCTACACGCAACCGGCGCGTTCTACGTCTGGGATGCGTGCGGCGTGTGGCGGCGCTGCGATGATCTAGCGATACGGCAACGCGCGCAAACAGTGCTGGAGCGATCGCACGTGTCTGTCACCGGCGGCAAGGTTGCCAGCGTGGCGGACCTCGTGCGCAATGAAACCTATCGCCGCGATCACACATTCAACCTTGGCACCGCTGACACGGTGAACTGCGCAAATGGTGAATTGGAACTGGTGAGCGGGCAATGGCAATGGCACCCGCACCGGCGCGAGCATTACCGCACAACTCAATTGCCGGTTGCATATCAACCTGACACGCACGCGCCGCTATGGGATCGATTCATATCTGACATTTTCCGCGATGATCCCGATCGCGAGGCAAAGGCGCAATCGCTGCTGGAGCATATCGGTTACACACTAATGCCGCACGCCGCGCACGAGCGGTTCGTGATGCTGATCGGAAGCGGTGCAAACGGCAAATCTGTCCTGTTGCAAGTCTTGTCCGCCCTATGCGGTCCCGCAAACGTGGCAGGCGTGCAGCCGTCCGAATTCACGAACCGCTTTCAGCGCGCGCACCTTCACATGAAACTCGCCAACATTGTTACCGAACTCAAACAGGGTGCGGTGATCGCTGATGCGGAACTAAAGGCAATCACAAGCGGTGAAGTCACAACCGTGGAGCACAAGCACGGCGCACCGTTCGAAATGCGCGCATTCGCGACATGCTGGTTCGGAACAAATCACATGCCGCACACGCGCGATTTCAGCGATGCGCTATTCAGGCGTGCCACGATCTTTCAATTTAACCGCACGTTCGCACCGCACGAACAAGATCCATATCTCAAGACTCGGCTAGTGAGCGAACTGTCAGCAATCCTAACCCGTTCGCTGATCGCATATCAGCACGCCCTGTTGCATGGCTTCACGGTGGCACCCTCCAGCGAAGCGGCAAAGGCGCAATGGCGGCGCGAGGCCGATCAAGTGATGCAGTTCGTGGAGGAACGTTGCGCGATCGATCCGGCGGGACGTGTGGCCGTGTCCGAACTCTATCGCGTTTTCCGGCTGTGGGCAGAGGGAAGCGGCGTCCGCCAGTTTCTCGGCAAGCAAGGACTGGGGGACAGGCTGGAGCGGCTTGGGTTCGGACGGGTGCGATCGGATGGAAGCTGGATCACCGGCTTGAGCATCACGAGCATTATGTGAGCCGGACAACATGGACAGGTTTTTCGAGTTTTAGGTGAGTGAAAAGAATTTTCTCTTTTCTTGTGCCAAATGTCAAAAAAGGTGTCCGGGTTGTCCGGAATCCAAATTATAGAGCCGCTAATTTATGGTTTGCAGCAATTGTCGCAATCGCATTGCTGCAATCGACACTAGAGGGAATACTTTGACTTGACCGTCAATTGAACAAGACTCATCCTTTTGGCTTCATCGATCAAAAGGAACTCCCTCACATGTCTAACCCCGTCCTGATTTCACTTCGCACCGCAACGTCCGATCGAGCCCTTGTGACGCAGCTGGAGCGCGGCGAAGCGCGCACGTCCTTTGCGCTGCCGATCGAACTTGCCGAGCATCCGGACCTTGGCCAGCCATTAACCCGGCTTCAGGAGTCCCTTGCAGGTGTGGCGCAAGGCTTGTCCGACATCGCCGGGAATTACTCGGCAACGGGATTCGATCCGATCGCGCTGGAGCGCACCGCATCGATCGCACCGGCGTTCCGTCTCGTGGTGGAAGCGCAGCGGTCCGCAATGCAGCGGCTGGAGGGCGAGCGCACCAACCTGCACACGCCCGCACCGGTGGAAAGCCTGTCCGTCACGCACCGCCGCATTGAAATGCGCGCGCACGTTCGCAACCTGAAACCTGAAGCCGTGATCGCACTGGCGAAGGCGGACTCGGATGTCGCGGCGGCAATCGTGGAAGGCGGCGCGGCGCTGTCTGGCTTGCCCGGTCCCGCGTTCGACATGATCCAGCGCGATTTTGCCGTCGCCACCCTAGCCGAGCGCATCCTGTCTGGCGGCACGTTGCCACGCATCGCGCCTTCTATTGCCGATCCGATCGGCGGCGCGGCGGACGTTGAAACCGCACGCCGGAACGCTGCGGACCGGCTGAGCCGACTGGATGATGAAATCGCCTTGCTGAAGGCCGTTCCTGGCGTCCTGTCTAACGTCGTAACGGCGGTTTCAATCCTCACTGGCGAGAGCCGGGAAGCCGCCCTTGCGAGGCTTGCGTGATGGCGCGCGCTGCGATCCGGCTTCCCGAATTCGTGGCGCTTCCCGCCGCTCGCACGATCGATGCGGCGGAACTGCGCGAGGCGCTAGGCGTGAGCAAGGCCGTGGTGCACACGTGGAGACGCGATCAAGGATTCCCGCATTCTTACCGTGTGGGCCACGCACGCCTGACTGCCACCGCTGACGTGGAGCGATGGCTACTTGCGCGCGGCGTGGCGGTTGGGAGGCTGTCCGAACCGGTCCCGGTGCCACCGTCGCCACCGCCGGTCCCCATGCCACCCGGTTACGTGACGCTGGAGCGCACGGCATGACTGCAATGCCCCCTGTCCCCATGCCACCCGGTTACGTGCCAGCCGGCACGCCTGAAGCCGCACCGCGCGACCCACAAGGGCGCTTCACTGTTGGCAGTCCGGGCCGTCCGAAGGGAAGCCGTAACCGCACAAGCCGCGCGGCGCTGGAGGCGCTGGAGGATCTTGCACCCGCCGCACTCGAACAGCTGGCGATCGCGGTGAAATGCGGCAACCTTCCGGCAATCAAAATTGTTCTGGAAACGGTGCTACCGCGTGGCGGGCGCTTAATTGAAATCGAAGGCGGCGCTGACGATCCCCGCGCGCTGATCGATGCAGCAACGTCCGGGCAGATCACGCCCGATGAATTCGCCAGAATGTCGCAGGGTCTCAAAACCGCGCTTGATGCCAGCGAACTCCTAGCGATCAAGCAACGCATGGACGAACTGGAAATGCTTATCCAGAGCCTCAAAAATTGAGCCGGGTGAGCCTGACACGTCGCATGACCGTGCTGATCGATCGGGCGGAAAAGCACGATCCACACGCGGTCCGCATCTATCGGATGCCACCGGCTGTCCGGGCCGCGCATGATCTATGGCGCGTTGAGTGTGAGGCGATGATCGCGGCGCACGTTGCCACCGGCGGTCCCGGCGCGGCTTATCAGGCATTCCTGGAAGGCGAACTTATGACGCCCGCACCACCGCGTGCAGTTGCGGATGCCTTGGCCATGCATGGTGCGCCCGTGCTGACGGCGGACATGAGCGCGGCGGACGTAGCAGCGATCTATCAGCAAATGCTGGACGGCTGATCACGTCCGAGCGGGTGAGTCATATGTTTTCGGGCAGAATATGGAGAATCCTGACATGCTGGTAACGGCAATTCGAATTGCAGAGCCGTCCGCCGTGCTATTTGTCGGCACGCCTTCACCGTCCGGGCTTGCGCCGCTTGTGCATCTGGAGCCGCTTGGATCATTCTGGCGCGCGATCGGACGGCAATCCGGTTTCAACCGGCTATTGAATGGCGGAGCGATCACATGCGCCGACTCATTGCGCTACGATCGAACGGCACGGCGCGTGCTCGCATTCGAACGCGATTGCATTGATCGCCGCTTGCTCGTGGTGAACGCCGCCGTTCCGTTTGGCTTGCTGATGTCCAACGGCGGGACGGATGATCTAGAGGGCGACATGCGCCGCTTGTTCGAATCGCGGAGTGATGCGCGAACGGCGGCGGCGGACGTGCTGCGAATGTGTGAGCAAGCGCAAGCCGCGATCGGCTAGCGGCGCTGGTGAGCATCGCACCGCACGCCGCAGAATCACTAGACTTTGTGCGGACGCACCATCCGCCGCACCCGGCGCGGTGCCAAACACCCCCCCACACTCCCTGTCAGATCGGGCAATGGCTGTCGGTTGAAGGTGGCGGCGGGATAACCTTGCCAGCATTTTGAACCGTCACGAGCGGTCACAAAGCGGCATAGGCGGTCAAAAACTGGTGAGCGGATTGGTTAGTGCTTAAACTCGCAGGCGCAAAAAACCTCGCATTTTCCCCGTTTTTAGGGGTTGCTTGGCGGAGACGGAGGGATTCGAACCCTCGGTACCCTGATAGAGTACGGTTCCTTAGCAGGGAACTGGTTTCAGCCACTCACCCACGTCTCCGGGCAACAGCGAGGCTGCAAGGAGCGCGCTATAGTCGGCAAGTGCGGCAGCGGCAAGGTGGGTTGCGAGAAAAACCGCGAGGCGCGCGCATGAGCGGGAGATGGCGCGGATATTCGGCGGCGGTTCATGCTGGGGGGCATAGCCGTGAACGCCTCGTCGCAATTCCGATTCGCTCCGGCGACAGGCGATTGCGGCGCGGAGCAAATGGGATTCTGTGCCAGTCTCGCAGTTTTGCGCAGGTTGGCAGGTTGAGGCGAAAGGCGGCAACATGGCCGGGATTATTGAACGGACTTTCGGATTGCGGACGCGGTTGGGGGGCGTGGTCATGGGCCTGCTTGCCGCCTGCGCGCTGGCGGCGCCTGCCGCCGCGCAGGAGCTGGAAAGCTTCGATCCCGATCAGGCTTACGGGGCGCAGAACAGCGCATCCGACGGCGGGATCGATGGCGACCTGATCGCACCGGAAAGCCAGCAACCGCCCGCACCGACCCCGGCACCGGCCGCGCCGGCGTTCGAGGAAGAATTCGGCGATTACGGCGCGCCCCCTGCTGCGCAGGATCCGGCGGCATCGGCGGACGCGGCCCCGCTCCCGACCGCTGAGGATGGCGTCACCTATGGCGAGGATGATCTGATCGGCGCGGCCGAGGGCGTGTTCGGCAAGGGCGCCGAAGGCCTTGCCCGGATGATCGAGGATCTGCTGGAAAAGCAGGGCAAGCCCAACGCCTACATCGTCGGGCGCGAAGCGGGCGGGGCGTTCATCGTCGGCGCGCGCTATGGTTCGGGCACGCTGCACCACAAGATCGAAGGCGAGAAGAAGGTCTACTGGACCGGCCCTTCGATCGGCTTTGATGCCGGGGCCAATGCCGCCAACACCTTCGTGCTGGTCTACAACCTTTATGACAGCGAAGACCTCTACAAGCGCTTCCCGGCAGGCGAGGGGCAGGCCTATTTCGTCGGCGGGCTGCACGCCAGCTACATGCGCTGGGGCGATGTCGTGCTGATCCCGATCCGCATGGGCGCAGGGCTGCGGTTGGGCGTGAATGCGGGCTACATGAAGTTTTCCAAAAAGCAGCGCTGGCTGCCCTTTTAGAAAATTGCGCGAAAACCCGGTTGCGGTGTGAGGCCCGGCACGCCATGTGCCGGGCCATGATGCTTGACCGACTCGATCCGCAGGCGCCCGACGCGCTGCTCGCCCTCATCCGCCTCTACGCGGCCGATCCGCGTGAGGACAAGATCGATCTCGGCGTCGGGGTCTATCGCACCGAAGACGGCGATACCCCGGTGTTCGCGGCGATCAAGCAGGCCGAACAACGGCTGGTCGATGATCAGGACAGCAAGTCCTATCTCGGCCCGGAAGGCGACATGGGCTTCGTCAACGCGCTGATGCCCTATATCTTCGGCGGCGATCCCACCATGGGCGGGCGGATATCCGGGATGCAGACGCCGGGCGGCACGGGCGCGGTGCGGCTGGCGCTGGCGCTGGCACAAAAGGCCGGAGTGAAGCGCATCCACATGGGTGTGCCGAGCTGGCCCAACCACGCGCAGATCCTTGCCGATCTGGGGCTGGAGCTTGTGCCCTTCGATCACGCCAATCCCGATGGCACCGCCAATTCAGATGCGGTGCTGGGCGCGATCAACGGCGCGGGCGATGATGCGGCGGTGCTGTTGCACGCCTGCTGCCATAACCCCACCGGCATCGATTACACCGCCGATCAATGGGGCGCGATTGCCGAGGCTTTCGCGGATAGCGGCACCTTTCCGATCATCGACAGCGCCTATCAGGGGTTGGGACAGGGTCTGGAGGAAGACGCGGCCGGCCTGCGCACGGTGCTCGCCAAGGTGCCCGAAGCCTTCATCGCCTATAGCTGCGACAAGAATTTCGGCCAGTACCGCGACCGGGTGGGCGCGTTCTACGTTCTGGCGCAGGAAAAAACCGCGCTCGACACCGCGTTCAGCAATGCCAATGCGCTGGCCCGCGCGTGCTGGTCGATGCCGCCCGATCACGGCGGCGCGGCGGTGCGGATCATCCTGCGCGATACCGATCTGACCAAGGCGTGGCTGAACGAGCTGGACGATATGCGCGCGCGGATGCGGACAGTGCGCGATGCGCTCGCCGATGCGGGCACGGCGGGGCGGATCGATCTCGTGCCGCTCGGCACCCAGAACGGCCTGTTCGCGATGCTGCCCGTCTCCAAGGACGAAGTCGCGGCCTTGCGTGACGATCACGGCATCTACATGGCCGGATCGGGCCGCATCAACATCGCCGGACTGACGCAGGGCAACCTGCCCAAATTCATCGCCGCGCTGGCATCAGTCGCGGTCTGACCGGCTGCCGCCATCCGCGGCATAGATGCGGTCGATCAGGGCTGAGACTTCAACCAGGCGGAGCGCTTCCGGATCGAACGAAGCATCGCTTGCGAGCCGCTGCGCCCAGGCGGCGGCGGCGCGGCCGCCCCATTCATCGGGCGGCGATACCAGCACCGCGGATGACGTGCCGCGATAGTGCAGCAGTTCGAAATCGTAGAAACTGCCGCCGACATTGCGCAGCGATGCGCCGCCCTTCGTGCCGTAGAAGCTCGCGTCGATCCGGGCGTCCTGTCCGGCGTTGAGGCGCCACGAGCACGCCAATTGCACCGCCGCGCCGGTCGCAAGATCGAACCGCGCCGTCGCATAATCCTCGACTTGATCGCTGCGGGGAGAAATCGGCATTCCGCCTGCGAACAGCCGCGATGTGACCGCCTCCACCGCCGGAAAGCCGGTGAGCCACAGCGCGAGATCGGCAAGATGCACGCCCAGGTCCATGACGCAGCCCCCGCCCGATTGCGTCCGGTCATAAAACCACGGCTTGTCCGGGCCGTAGGCATTGTGGAACACCAGATCGGCGGCGAAGATATCGCCCAATTCGCCTGAGTTGATGAGGTCGGCGAGTGCGGCGGCGGCAGCGGTCTGGCGGTAGGAATAATCGACCGCCAGCAGCCGGTCCGCCGCACGCGCCGCTTCGATCACGCGGCCTGCCTCGTCCGCGGTGCGGCCCAGCGGTTTCTGGCAGAACACCGCCAGCCCGTGCTTCAGCGCCGCGATTGCCTGATCGGCGTGCAGCGCGCTCGGGGTGGCGATCACCACCCCGTCGAGTTCGGCATCGAGCAGGTCGTGGAAGCCGGGCAGAATGGCGGCTGCGGGGGCGATGGCCTGCGCCTCGCGGGCGCAATCCTCCGACGGATCGACAATCGCGGCGATATCGACCGCGCCGGTTGCCGCAATCGCGGCCATGCGGTGGCGGCCGATCCAGCCGGTGCCGAGAAACCCGATCCGTGGCCGCATCATGTCAGATCGATCAGCGCCTTGACGAAGCCTTCCGGCTTGTCGCGCGTCGCATCCAGAGCCTCGCCAAGCTGCGCCAGCGCGTAGTGGTGCGTGTACAGCGGGCCGGGGTCGAGCCGCCCGCTCGCCACTGCTTCCACCGCCTCGCGCACGCCGCGCAATTGCACTGCCGGGTCGCGTTCATGCGCGTTGATCACGTCGATCCCCTTCCAGTTCCAGCTCTGCATATTGACCTGACGCGGGCCGTCCTGATGGTAGCCGGCGACCACCAGCCGCCCGCCGAAGCCGATGAGTTCGCCCGCCAGATCGAGCGGCCATTGCTTGCCCACGCACTCGATCACGCGTTCGCACAGCGCCTCGCCGGTGATCGCCTTGACCTGTTCGATGATCTGCCAGTGATCGTCCATCGGGATCGTCTCGGCAGCGCCGTAATTGCGGGCGAGATCGAGCGATTCGGCGCGGCGCGAGATCGCGATCACCTGCGCCCCGGCTGCGCTCGCCAGCCGGGTCAGGACCGCGCCGAGAAAGCCGATGCCGATGATCGCGACATGCTGGCCGGGTTCGATCGCGCTGCGCCGGAAGATGTTGAACGCGCAGCCGAGCGGCTCGCCGGGGAAGGGCTGGCCGTCCAGTTCCGGCGGTAGTTTTACCACCATGCCCGCCGGAGCAATGTCGGCCTCGGCATAGGAACGATAGGTCAGCGCCGCGACCCGGTCGCCCTCGGCCAGATCCGCCACGCCGGGGCCGACGTTGTCGATTACGCCCCAGCCTTCGTGCCCCAATTCGCCGGGGCTGGTGGGAAACTCCATCCACTCCGGCCCCTCCCACGGGGTGAGGTTGGACGCGCACACGCCGCAGCCTTCCAGCCGCACCCGCACTTCGCCTTCGCCCGGCTCGGGCAGGGCGGCGCGCGTGACGGCGAGTTCTCCGGGGCCGCGCAACACGGCTGCTTTCATGGTGCCTGTCATCGGTCAGTCAGCCGCGATGAAGGCTTCGAGCGCGGTCCATGCCTCGTCATCGGTCATCTGGTGCGGCGGGTGCTTGCAGAAATAGGCGGCGGCAGGGTCGATCGGCCCCGCCAGTCCGCGATCACGCGCCAGCTTGGCACAGCGGATCATGTCGATCGCGACACCGGCCGAATTGGGCGAATCCTCCACCGACAGCCGCATTTCAAGGTTCATCGGCACCCCGCCGAACATGGTCCCCTCCATCCGCAGGAAACACACCTTGTTGTCGTTCTGCCACGCCACGTAGTCGGACGGGCCGATGTGGATGTTCTCGTCCACCAGCCGCGCCGCGGCGACCGATTGCACCGCTTCGGTCTTGGAAATCTTCTTCGATGCCGTCCGGCTGCGTTCCAGCATGTTGAGGAAGTCGGTATTGCCGCCGGTGTTGAGCTGGTAGGTGCGTTCCAGCTTCACCCCGCGTTTGCGGAACAGGTCGGTCAGCACGCGGTGGACGATGGTCGCGCCCAGCTGCGCCTTGATGTCGTCACCGATGATCGGCACGCCCGCTTTCCGGAACCGCTCGGCCCATACGGGATCGCTGGCGATGAACACCGGGATGTTGTTGACGAAGGAAACCCCCGCTTCCAGCGCGCATTCGGCGTAGAACTCGCTCGCGCGCTGCGATCCGACGGGGAGGTAGTTCATCAGCACGTCGGCCCCGGTTTCGCGCAGGCCCGCGACCACTTCCGCCCGGTCCGGCTGGGGTTCGTCCGCTGCGCAAAAGGTGCGATCATCCGGGAAGGCGCGCATATGTTCGGCGATGCCATCGAGGATCGGCCCCATCCGCACTGTGGCCCCGGTCGGTTCCACCTGATCGCAGAACTGCGTGGTGCAATTGGGTTTGGCAAAGATCGCCTCGGCCACGTCGCGCCCGACCTTGCGGCGGTCGACATCCCACGCGGCGCAGATGTGGATGTCATCGGGATGATACCCGCCCAGCTCCTGATGCATCAGCCCGGTCGTGTCGTTCGCGCCGCCGCGATAATGGGCGATGCCCTGCACCAGCGAACTGGCGCAGTTGCCCACGCCGACCAGCGCCACGTTGATGCTGCGCGAAGGGGGGGTGAGCATTGCAGTCTCCTTGGAGGTCATGGGGTGGTCACGCGCGCGCTGCCCTGGGCATGGCGGCGCGCAAGGCGCGCGCCGGGGCGTAGCGTTCGGTCATCTCTGCGCAGAAATCGGCGAAGGCCTGCGGATCGCGCGCGCAGCTGGTGTGGTGGGCCTCCACGCCGAGATGTTCGGGGGTGAAGCAATAGGTCACCATCACGTCGAAATCGGCGAGCGCCTCCATCTGCCGGTCGAACCAGTCGAGCGCGCCGGGACGGAAGCGGTCGGCCCACGAAAGCCCGGTGCGCAGCTTGCGCACGCCCAGCTCCTTCATGATCCGCACCGCATCATCCAGCCGGGGGTCGTGGAAGTGGAACCACTGCATCAACCCCATCCGGTCGGCATGGCGGGCGTAATCTTCCAGCGCAGGCTTGGGCGTGCCGTCTTCGCGGATCAGGCCCATGTAGAAATGGCGGTAATAGCTCGATCCTTCCGCCTCGCGGTGGCGGGTTTCCGCACCCCATTCCTGCGGCAGGTCGAACAGCGAATACCAGTAGACGTTCGGCACGCGGCCCAGCAGCAGTTCGGCAGTGCGGTTCAGGCCGAACACCTGTATTTCCTCTGCGCCGAAGCTGCCGACGCCGACCTCCGTGGCCCAGACCGGCTTGTCGGGCACCACCGCCTCGATGGCAGCGATCTGTTCGGGCCAGGCGTGGATCGGCCACAGATTCCAGTCGAGCGGGAAGCCGTGCACCGCCACCACATCGACATGGTCGAGCGCACCGTGCCTGCGCATCCGCTCCACCCAATGCGGATCGATCGGCGACATTCCGCCCAGCACGCGGGTGACATCGGGGTTGATGGCGCCAATCGCCTTTCCGGCACGGATCACGGTATCGGCATAGATCGCCCAGTCGGGATCGAGCGCCGGGTTCCAGTGCGACTTGTTGTTCGGTTCGTTCCAGATCATCGCCGCTTCGATCACGCGCGCGCTCCTTTGGCTGGATAGACCGCCGCCGGGCCATGTTCACGGTAGGGAACCGGCGCGGTGCGGCAGAGGTAGACTTCGGGTTCGGGCTGCGCCTCGATGGCGAACCCGGCGGCGCGCAGCATGGCCTGGGAGCACGCGGCATTGGGCGCCCACCAGTTTGTCCAATCGTGCGCGAATTCGCGCTCGATGAAATGCAGTTTGGGATAGGCCGGATCGTCGAAGTAGTCGGGCGGGTCGAAGGTGCCCGGCTTGTGGAACGGGTGATCCTGCGGCACCTCCAGCACCGCATCGCTGCCTTGCTGCATGGTCTGGAACAGCAGCATGTCGCCCGCCACGTGCTCGCGGATCAGGTCGAGCGCGAGCAGCGGATGGCGCAGGTGGTACAGCACCCCCATGAAGATCACGAGGTCGAAGGTCTCGCCCAGCGCCGCCACGTCGTAAACGTCGCGCTTCGCAAACTCGATGTCGCCAAAGCCCAGTGCCGCGCTCGCCAGCCGGGCCTGATCGAGATAGCGTTCATCGCTGTCGATCCCCAGCACGCGCGCCGCGCCGCGTTTCTTCATCTCGATCGCATAGAAGCCCGCATTGCAGCCGATATCGAGCACCGACTTGCCCGACAGGTCGGCCGGCAGCGCATCCTTGAACCGCCGGTATTTGAAGGCCGGATAATCGCCGAGAAAGTGATCGGGCGCGGTCGTGATGCCGTGTCCGATGTCGATATTCTGGAACCATGGGGCGAGGTCCGAAACCCGTTCCTGCAAGTCCCCGGCCGCCTCGCTGCGGCGCCGCTGTGGTCGCATATCGGCCATCGTCAGACCACCCGTTCATTAAGGCTGATCAGGCGTTCGCCCCATGATCCTGCTGCAATCCGGGTGACCGAGGCCGCGTCGACATCGAACGACAAAATCCGGTTCAGCGACAGGCCCAGTATGCCTGCGACCGCTGCGCGGATGACATCGGCATGGGTGACCATCGCGACAATCAGGCCCGACGCGGCGCTCGCGGCCCGGCGCAGGTGATCGAGAATGCGTTGCTGCACCGCGGCCATGGTGTCGCCCGCAGGTGTCGCCGCATCGCCGCGCCGCGCATTCCAGTCGCGCCACCGCAAATCCTGTTCGAGTTCGGCGAAGCCCTTGCCGCTCCATTCGCCGAAGTCGATTTCGTCGAGGGGTTCGGCGATGTCGACCGCGATCCTGCGCCGCCGCGCGATCGCCTGCGCTGTTTCCTGCGCGCGCAGGACCGGGCTGGTGTGGATGCTGTGCAGCGGTTCGCCATCCAGATGCGCGGCAAGCCTGCTCGCCTGCGCTCGGCCAGCCACCGATAATGGCACCTCTCCCACACGCCCGGACAAAATCCGGCCCAGATCCGAATGCGCCGCATGGCGAACGAGTAGGATGGTGGCTGTCATCATGCTCCTGATTTTGCTTTTCCGAGCAAAGTAGAAGCGGTCTTCCGGCGGCGCCTCAAGGTGGCATGTTTCCAAACTGAGTGAATATTCTGCAGCATGAAACCTTATAAGTAAAAAATGCGAGAAATTGAGGCAGATTGGGGTGGGTGCCACAGATAAACATGCATTAAAATCACCCTATAGTCTTGGATCTCCCGATTTGCCCTAGGAACTCAGTAGAGGAAGAACCTTGGCACATGCGGGAGGATTGTTTTTGACTGACAGGATCTTGGTAACCGGCGGGGCGGGCTTTATCGGGCGGCATCTCAGCCGCGAACTGCTGTCGCGCGGCTTCGAAGTGCGCGTGCTGGATGCGCTGATCGAACAGGTGCATCCGGGCGGCGAGCGGCCCGGCGATCTTCCCCCTGAAGTGGAACTGATCGAGGGTGATGTCCGCGATGGCGATGCGGTCGCCCGCGCGCTGAAGGGTGCCGACCGCGTGGTGCATCTCGCCGCCGAAGTCGGCGTGGGCCAATCGATGTACGAGGTGGAACGCTACACCTCCACCAATGATCTGGGCACCGCCGTGCTGATGGAGCGGCTGATCGATAACCCGGTGCAGCGCATCGTCACCGCTTCATCGATGAGCATTTACGGCGAAGGGTTGTACCGCGACAGCGAAGGCAATCTGATCGAGGATGCCGCGCGCGGCGTGCTGCGCGACGGGCAGTCGTCATGGAACCCGGTCGACGGCGACGGCCAACCGCTCACTCCGGTGGCGACGCCCGAATGGAAGCAGCCCAACCTGTCATCGGTCTATGCGCTGAACAAATATGTGCAGGAGCGCATGACCCACATCATGGCGGCGCCCTACGGGATCGAAAGCACCTGCCTGCGCCTGTTCAACGTCTACGGGCCGGGGCAGGCGCTTTCCAATCCCTATACCGGCGTGCTGGCGATCTTCGCCGCGCGGCTGCTGAACGGGCAGCCCCCGCTGATCTACGAGGATGGCGAGCAGCGCCGCGATTTCGTGCATGTCAGCGATGTCGCGCGCGCCTTTGCCGATGCGCTGGAACATCCGTCGGCGGCGGGCGGCACGTTCAACGTCGGATCGGGCGAGGATCGTTCGGTCAGCGATGTCGCGCGCAGTCTGGCGCAGGCGATGGGCCGCAACAATGTGGAGGCCGAGATCGTCGGCAAGGCGCGCACCGGCGATATCCGTCACTGCTATTGCGACGTGACGCTGGCCCGCGACGTGCTCGGCTTTGCAGCGCGGCAGGATTTTGGCGAAGGCTTGTCCGATCTCGCCGAATGGCTGGCAGGTCAGACCGCCGAAGACCGTGCCGATCGGGCACGCGGCGAACTCGAAGCGCGCGGGCTGGTCGCATGAGGCTGGACGACGGCAAGACCATCCTGATCACCGGCGGGGCGGGGTTCATCGGCTCCAACCTTGCGGCCCGGTTGCTGGAGCGCGGCTGCCGCGTGCGCATTCTGGATTCGCTGGAACGTCCCGGGGTCGAGCGCAATCTGGCATGGCTGACAGCGCGCCACGGCGACCGTGTCGAGCCGGTGATCGCCGACCTGCGTGAGGCAGGCTGCATCGAAAAGGCGGTGCGCGGCGTCGACGGCGTGTTTCATTTCGCCGCGCAGGTGGCGGTCACGACCAGCCTTGCCGATCCGCAATCCGACTTCGCCGTCAACCTCGCCAGCACCTTTGCGCTACTGGAGGCGCTGCGGCGCGATCAACGAAGAGTGCCGCTGATCTTTGCGTCGACCAACAAGGTTTACGGCGATCTGGCTGACCTCGGCTTCTGCCGGAGTGGTGATGGCTATGTGCCGACCGACTTCGCGCTTGCCAGCCACGGCGTGCCGGAATCCCGCCCGCTCGATTTCCACACGCCCTATGGCTGTTCGAAAGGCGCGGCGGATCAATATGTGCTCGATTACGCCCGCAGCTTCGACCTGCCCGCTGCCGTCTTGCGGATGAGCTGCATTTATGGCGAGCGGCAGATGGGGACCGAGGATCAGGGCTGGGTCGCGCATTTCCTGATACGCGCTCTCGCCGGGCAGCCGATCACGCTTTACGGCGACGGACGGCAGGTGCGCGACATCTGCGATGTGGCCGACACCTGCGAAGCCTATATCGCAGCGTTCGAGAACATCGAAGATGTGGCGGGGCGCGCGTTCAATTGGGGCGGAGGGCCGGATAATGCGGTCAGCCTGCTCACCCTGATCGAGGAAATCGGAGCAATCATCGGCGATCCGCCGCAGGTGACCTTCGCCGATTGGCGCGCGGGCGATCAGCGCTGGTTCGTGGCCGATACCCGCGCCGCCGACCACGCGCTGGGTCTCGGCCGCCGCAAGCCGTGGCGCACCGGGCTGCGCGATCTGGCGGACTGGCTCGTCAACAGCCGAGCATCCGGCACGCCGCAAGCACCAGCGCCAGCGCCAGCGCGCTCGGCCGAGCGGGTGTCGTGACGCGCATGACCGGACGCCATGTCTTGATGACCACCGATGCCGTTGGCGGCGTGTGGCAATATTCGACCGACCTTGCCCGCGAACTGGCGCGCGGCGGCTATCAAGTCTCGCTGGCGGTGTTCGGCCCGGCTCCGGACGAAGCGCAACGTCGCTGCGCCGCCGGGATCGACGGCGTCCGGCTGCTCGAAACCGGTCTGCCGCTCGACTGGATGTGCGACGGTGCCGATGTGGTGACGCAGGCGGCGCAATCGCTTGCCCTGCTGGCTGATGCGTGCGGGGCCGACATCATCCATTGCAACTCGCCCGCCCTGGCCGGGGCCGCCGACTTCCCGGTGCCGGTCGTGGCGGTGGCGCATGGCTGCATTGCGACCTGGTGGCAGGCCGCCAAAAACGAACCGCTCGATCCGGCCTATCGCTGGCACGGCGAGATGATGCGCCGCGGGCTGCTGGCCGCCGATGTGGTGGTCGCCCCCAGCGCCAGTTTTGCCGCGACGCTCCAGTCCACCTATCGCCTGCCGCAGATGCCGCTGGTGGTGCATAATGGCCGCCCGCCCACCGCCAGCGGCATGGGAGGCAGGCGCAGCCTCGACGCGGCGCTGACCATCGGCCGGATGTGGGACCCGGTGAAGAACGGCGCGCTGCTCGATGCGGTGGCGGGCATGATCGACCTGCGGTTCCTCGCCGCAGGGCCGCTATGCAGCCCGCATGGCGAGGAGATCACTTTCGCGCATATCCAGGCGCTGGGGCAGGTGCCCGGCCCGGACTTGAACGAACTGCTGGCGCTGCACCCGATTGCGGTGTCGGCGGCGCGGTTCGAACCGTTCGGGTTGGCGGTGCTGGAGGCCGCATCGGCAGGGTGCGCGCTGGTCTTGTCCGACATCGCGACCTTCCGCGAATTGTGGGATGGCGCCGCGCGCTTCGCCGATCCGGACGATGCCGAGGGCTTCGCCGCCGCAATCACGCGGGTGCATGGCGACCCTGCACTGCGCCAACAGCTTGGCGCAGCCGCGCAGGCGCGGGCCGCGCGGTACACGCCCGCCGCGACGGCAGATGCGGTCATGGCGCTGTACCGGACGCTGCGCCCTGATCGGGAGGCGGCGGCATGAAGATCGCCTATTTCACCCATTCGCTGACCTCGTGCTGGAACCACGGCAATGCCCACTTCCTGCGCGGTGTGCTCGACGAATTGATCGCGCGCGGACACGATGCGCGCGCTTACGAACCGCAAGGCGCGTGGAGCCGTGCCAACCTGATTGCCGATCACGGTATCGCGGGACTGAAGGCGTTCGAGGAAAGCTATCCCCGGCTCGCCCCCCACATCTATCCGGAAGATGCCGATCTGGAGGCGCTGGTTGCGGATGCCGATCTCGTCATCGTGCACGAATGGAACGACCCTGATCTGGTCGCGCGGCTCGGCACCCTGCGCAAACGTGGCCCGCGCTTCCGGCTGCTGTTTCACGACACCCACCACCGCGCGGTGAGCGCGCCCGATGACATGCGCGCCTATGACCTGTCGGGCTATGACGGGGTGCTCGCCTTCGGGGAGGCGCTGGCAGAGGTCTATCGCGGCTGGGGCTGGGGCCGCGATGTCCATGTGTGGCACGAAGCCGCAGATCTGCGCCGCTTCCACCCGCCCGAGCAGGAAACCGGGCGCGACGCCGAGCGGGAGGGCCTCGTCTGGATCGGCAACTGGGGCGACGGCGAACGCTCCGATGAACTGGCGGAGTTTCTGCTGCGTCCGGCTCAGGCGGCGGGCCTGCCGCTCGATATCTACGGGGTACGCTATCCCGCAGCGGCGCTGGAGACGCTCGCCCGCCACGGCGCGCACTATCGCGGCTGGGCGCCCAACGCCCGCGCGCCGGAGATCTTCGCGCAGGCGCTCGCCACCGTCCACGTTCCGCGCCGCTTCTATGCCGAACAATTGCCCGGCATCCCCACCATCCGCGTGTTCGAGGCGCTGGCCTGCGGCATCCCGCTGGTGAGCGCGCCGTGGGACGATGCCGAAGGGCTGTTTCGCCCCGGAACCGATTACCTGATCGCCCGCAACGGCGCGCAGATGACCGCCTGCCTTGCCGATCTGGCCGCCGATCCCGCGCTGCGCGCCGAACTGGCCGCACACGGGCTGGAGACCATCCGCCAACGCCACACCTGCGCGCACCGGGTGGATGAATTGCTGGCGCTGCTGGGCCAATCCGCGCCCGTCGCTGCCGAACGAACACAGGAGACCGCATGAAAATCGCCTTTTACGGATCGAGCCTGCTTTCGTCCTACTGGAACGGGGCGGCGACCTATTATCGCGGCATCCTGCGCGCCCTCGCCGCGCGCGGGCATGACATCACCTTCTACGAACCCGACGCCTATGACCGGCAGTCGCACCGCGATATCGACCCGCCCGAATGGGCGCGCTCCGTCGTCTACCCCGCGACACCCGAAGGACTGGCGCAGGTGCTGGGCGAAGCAGGCAGGGCCGATGTGGTGGTCAAGGCCAACGGCGTCGGCGTGTATGATCGCGAACTGCTCGAAGGGGTGCTGCGCGAAGCGCGGGCCGATGCGCTGACGATCTACTGGGACGTCGATGCCGCCGCCACATTGGAGGAAATGCGCGGCGATCCCGATCATCCGGTTCGCCGCGCGCTGCCAAGCCTCGATCTGGTGTTCACCTATGGCGGCGGGCCACCGGTGGTGGAGGCGTATCGCGGCTTCGGCGCGCGCGAATGCGTGCCGGTCTACAACGCACTCGACGTGACCACGCATTTTCCGGTGCCGCCCGATCCGCGCTTTGCCTGCGACCTTGCCTTCCTCGCCAACCGGCTGCCCGATCGCGAGGCGCGGGTGGAGGAATTCTTCCTGCGGCCCGCCGGCGCATGGCCGCGCAAACGCTTCCTGATCGGCGGCAATGGCTGGGCGGACAAGCCGATGCCCGCCAATGTCGAGGCGATCGGACATGTCGGCACGGGCGCGCACAACGCCTTCAACTGCACCCCGCGCGCGGTGCTGAACGTGGCGCGCGATTCGATGGCCGCCATTGGCTATTCCCCCGCCACCCGCGTGTTCGAGGCCGCCGGAGCCGGAGCCTGCCTGATCACCGATGCGTGGGAGGGGATCGAAATGTTCCTCACCCCGGACAAGGAAGTGCTGGTCGCGCGCGACGGGCAGGACGTGGCGGAGCATCTGGCGAGCCTTACGCCCGACCGGGCGCAGGCAATCGGTGCCGCCGCGCTGGACCGTGTGCGGCGCGAACACACTTATGAACTGCGCGCCGAGGTGGTGGACAGCGTGCTGCGGCGGCTGCACGCAGCGCGGCGCGAGGTGGCGGCATGAAGCTGGTTGTCCTCGGGCTGAGCCTGTCCTCGTCATGGGGTAACGGCCATGCCACCACCTTCCGCGCGCTGTTATCCGCCTTCGCGGAACGCGGGCATGAGGTGCTGTTCCTCGAACGCGACGTGCCGTGGTACGCCGAACACCGCGACCTGCCCGATCCCGATTTCTGCCAGCTGGCCTATTACGATAGCGTCGCGGCGCTGGAAGAATGGCGCGAGGACATCGCCGGGGCCGATGCGGTGATGGTCGGCTCCTACGTGCCCGATGGTATCCCGGTGGGCGCGTTCGTGCAGGCGCACGCACGCGGCGTGACCTGCTTTTATGATATCGATACGCCCGTCACCCTCGCCCGGCTGGACAACGCCGATTGCGATTACCTGTCGCGCGATCTGATCGCGGGGTACGATATCTACTTCTCGTTCTCGGGCGGTGACACGTTGACGCGGCTGGAGCGGGAATATGGCGCCCGCAGCGCGCGGCCGCTCTATTGTTCGGTCGACACGGCGCGCTATCGCCCGCTGGAAGTGCCGGTGCGCTGGGATCTGTCCTATCTCGGCACCTATAGCCCCGATCGCCAGCCGACGCTGGAGCGGCTGCTGATCGAACCGGCGCGCCGCCGCCCCGATCTGCGCTTCGCCGTGGCCGGGCCGCAATATCCCGGCGACATCGCATGGCCCGCCAATGTCGAGCGGATCGAGCATCTGCCGCCTGCACAGCACGCCGCGTTCTACTCCGCCTCGCGCTTCACGCTCAATGTCACCCGCGCCGACATGATCGCTGCCGGATGGTCGCCATCGGTGCGATTGTTCGAAGCCGGAGCGTGCGGCACGCCGATCATTTCGGACAAGTGGCGCGGCATCGAGACGGTGCTGCAACCCGGCAGCGAGATCATCCTTGCCGATGACAGCGCCGATGTGATCGCCGCGCTCGGTCGCCCCGCACGCAAGATCGGCAAGGCCGCCCGCGCCGCTGTGCTGGCGCACCACAGCGCCGCCCGCCGCGCCGAACAATTCGAAGCCGATCTGCGCGCCGCGATCGACGACCGAACCCCCGATAAAACCGCTGCCGACAGGAGAGAGATGGCATGAAACGCGAACCGAAAGGCTGGACTTTGGTGGCCGGGGGGGCTGGATTCATCGGCTCGCACCTGTGCCGTGCGCTGCTCGAAGCGGGCGAGCGGGTGCTGTGCCTCGACAATCTCCAGACGGCGCGGGTTTCCAACCTGGCCACGCTGGAGAAGTTCGCAGGCTTCCGCTTCGTCTGGGGCGATATTTCTCATCCTTTGCCGCAGGAGATAATGCGCGAGACCCGGTCGATCCGGCGGATTTACAATCTGGCCTGCGCTGCTTCGCCCGAACTCTATCAGGCCGATCCCGAACACACGATGCTGACCAATGTGGTGGGCACCGATCGCCTGCTGCGGCTGGCGGAACAATCGGGCGCGCGGTTCCTGCTCGCCTCGACCAGCGAGGTATACGGCGATCCTGCGGTGCATCCCCAGCGCGAGGATTATCGCGGCAATGTCAGCTGCACCGGCCCGCGCGCCTGTTATGACGAGGGCAAGCGCGCTGCCGAAACGCTGGCGTTCGATTTCGCGCGCGGCGGGCGGGCGGATGTGCGGGTGGCGCGGATATTCAACACCTATGGCCCGCATATGCGCATCGACGATGGCCGGGTGGTGTCGAACTTCATCGGCCAGATCCTGTCGGGCGAGCCGCTGACGATCTATGGCGACGGCAGCCAGACGCGCAGCTTCTGCTATGTCGAAGATACGGTCGACGCGCTGATGCGGCTGATGGCGTCGGAAATGCCCGATCTGCTGGCCATAAATATCGGCAACCAGCACGAATTGTCGATCGCGCAGCTGGTGGAGACTCTATGCGGCATCGCCGATGGGCCGGTCGCGATCGTTCACCGCGCCCTGCCGACCGACGATCCGCAGCGCCGCCGCCCCGATATCACCAAGGCGCGCGAACTGCTGGGGTGGGAGCCTGCGACCGCGCTGTCGGCGGGATTGCGCAAGACCTATGACTGGTTCGCGACCGAGCACCGCGCCGGAGCCAGCGCCCCGATTCTGGCCCGCGATCCGGTAACGGCTGCAAGGGTCGCGAGACTCGCGGCGACGGGTTGATCCTTTGCGGCTTTCCTACAGGCTGCTGGCGCGGCAGCGTGGCGTCCATGCCCTGCGGTGCGCCTTTCGGTCATGTGCCCGATCACTGTCGCAGGGCGGGATTTTCGATCCTTGGACAGTGTCTCATGTGTCTCCTACTTCAGGAAACCCGCCGCGATGGTGAACGCAGCCAGCTATCCCGCAGCCAACGACTGCATCCGCTTGAGGTAGCGCGCCAGCACGTCGATCTCGAGATTCACGCGGTCGCCCACCGCCAGATCGCCCAGCGTCGTCACTTCGGCGGTGTGGGGAATGATGTTGAGCATGAAATCGCAGGTCCCATCGGCGCGGTCGCGCACGTCGTTGACGGTCAGCGACACGCCGTTGACGGTGATCGATCCCTTTTCGGCGATGAACGGCGCCATTTCGGCCCGCGCACGGATCGCAACCTTCCAGCTGCCGCCGTCCTGCCGGGCCAGCACCACTTCGCCGACCGAATCGACATGACCGGTGACGATATGCCCGCCCAATTCGTCGCCGAGACGGAGGCTGGGTTCGAGATTGAGCTTCGCGCCCGCCTCCCACATGCGCGGCATGGTCCGGCTGACGGTTTCGCCCGAGACATCGACGTCGAACCACGCATCCCCGGCGCTGCCGCCGCGTTCGACCACGGTCAGGCAGACGCCCGAACATGCGATCGATGCGCCGATGTCGATCCGCGCCGGGTCCAGCGGCGCGGCGATGCGCAGCCGCATATCGCCGCGCTGCTCGACGCTGGCGATGGTGCCGATGGCGGTGACGATGCCGGTGAACATGGTGCCTGCGTCCTTCCTAGTTTCGGGTGCGCCAATAGGCGGCGAAATCATCGCTGCCAAGCTGGCGGCGTTCGTGCAGCGCCCAGCGCCCGTGCGCGGCATCGAGGCTGGCGAGGCCAAGCGCGGCGAGGCTGCGGCGACCATCGCCGATCAGGATCGGCGCGCGGTATAGATGCAGTTCGTCGACCAGATCGGCGGCGAGGAAAGCCGCTGCCGTCTCCGCTCCGCCTTCGACATAGAGGTGCAGCACGTCGTCCAGGCCCGCGATGTCTTCGGGCGCGGCAATCGCGATGACACCCTCCGGCGAAGGGCTGCGGGTCAGCACCACGCGGCGGGGGGAGCGGGCCTCCAGTCCGGGCAGGCGGACATCCAGCCGCGGCGCGTCGGCCCGCCACGTCCCGCCGCCGACCAGAATCGCGTCGTGCTGCGCGCGCTGCGCATGGACGTGCGCGCGCGCCGCCTCTCCGGTGATCCACCGGCTGGTACCATCGGCAAGCGCGATGCAGCCATCGAGCGAGGTCGCCAGCTTCAGGGTCACCCGAGGTCTGCCGAAGCGTTGCCGGGTCAGGAACCCGGCGAGGCTGGTGGCAGAGGCGGGATCATCGAGCAGGCGTGTGGCGATCCCAGCCGCGGCCAGCCGCGCCAGCCCGGCGCCGCTGGTGCGCGGATCGGGGTCATGCTGGCCGATCACCACCCGCGCCGGACGCGCGGCGACGATCAGATCGGCGCAGGCCGGGCCGCGCGGCGATTGGTGGGCGCAGGGTTCGAGTGTGACGTACAGCGTCGCCTCGGCAAGCACTTCGGGCGCGAGCCCAGCCAGCGCCGCAGCCTCGGCATGCGGCCGCCCGCCGGGCTGGGTCCAGCCGCGTGCGATCACCCGGTCGTGATGGACCACCAATGCGGCAACGCCGGGGTTGGGGCATGACAGCGGGCGCGCGCGCAGTGCCAGCCGCGCGGCGGCGGCCATCCAGTCGTGATCGGTGGGGGAGGCGGCAGCGCCTATCGCCCAGCGCCTTGGTCAGTGCCTTCATCAGCGCCTTCGTCAGCCGGGGCAGCGGACGTGCCGACCTGCCCGAGCAGTTCCGCGCGCCGCTTGGCTGCGGCGGCCTCTTCGGCGGCGCGTTCGGCATCGGCCTTGCGCTCGATTTCGTCGACATCCATGCCCGCTGCTGCGCCCAGCGCCTTGTACAGCTCGCGCTTGCGCTCTGCGATGCGGGCCTCCTCGGCTTCACGCAGGTCCTTCACCTCCTGATTCGCGCGGTTGGAGGCGATGATCTCCGCGTCGGTCCGGCCCGGATCATAGGTGGTGATATAGGTGATGCGGGGCCGCTCGGGCTCCTTGTAAACCGTCGTTCCCATCGCCGCGTAGAGGATCACTCCGACCGGCAGGATCGACAGCGCAAGGATCGGCCAGCGATAGGGCTGCGGACGCCGGATCTCGTTCCAGAAATCGGCGATGCCGGGGGCGGGGTTGAAGCGCGACTTGGACAGCATGGCGGCAATATAGGGAGTGCTGGCGGCGAAGGCAAAGGGCTCCGCTCAGCCGAATGCGGCGTAGAGCCCGCGCCCATGCTCCTTCAGCCAGCGGTCGGCCTGCCGGATGTCTGCATCATAGATGCGCCCCAGCAGTGCGTGAAAGGCCGGGCTGTGATCGAAATGGACGAGATGCGCGACTTCGTGCGCGACCACCGACCGGCGGACGAAATCGGGCGCCTGCACCAGCCGCCAGTTGATGCGGATGCGGCTCATGTCCGAACACGATCCCCAGCGCCGCTGCGCGCGGGACAGCCCCAGCGGCACCGGATCGAGCCCGGCGGCAGCGCAATAATCGTGCATGTCGGCTTCCGACAACCGCAGGGCTTCGGCTTCGAGCCAGCGGCGGATGCGCGTTTCAAGGCCCGTTTGCGGCCCGCCGAGGCGCAGCGACTCGCCGTCCACCGCCGGGCGGCGCGGCGCGCGCGGTTCCCATGCGATGCGCAAACCCGCGCCGCGATAGCGCACCTCGCCCCCGGGCACCGGCACGGCGCGTTGCGGCAGGCGGGCGAACTGGCTTTCCAGCCAGTCGGCGCGGGCATGGGCAAAGGCAATCGCCTCGCGGCTCTCGGCCCAGGCGGGCAGCGTGATGCGCACCTCGCTGCCGTCGGGCGCAAGCCTCAGGGTCAGCCGCTTGGCATTGTGCATGCGCCGCAGCACGATCGGCACGGTGGTGTCCCCCAGCGCGATAGCCGGTTCGGGCTGGGTGCGGCGCAGCCAGTCCATCACGCGCCTTCTTCCTCGGCCTCGTGCGCATGACGATCATGACGACCGGCGCGATCGGGGCGGCCGCGGCGCGGCGGCGCGGGCCAATCGGTGATATGATGTTCGAGCGGGCCTGCATCGGTTTCGCTCACCACGCGGCCCACCACCGATACGCCCGCGCGGCGCACCGCGTCCGGATCGCCGCTGATAAGGTAGTGCCAATCGGGCAGCGGGCGATCATCGGCACGCAGACGGTAGGCGCAGGTGGAGGGCAGCCAATTGACCTGCTCGACGATGCGCAGCGTCAACCGCAGACAATCGGGGACGAAGGCCTTGCGGTTGCGATAGTCGCTGCAGCGCGCGGTGCCGGTGTCGAGCAGACGGCAGGCGACATTCGTATCGTGAATCTCGCCGGTGTCTTCATCTTCGATCTTGTGCAGGCAGCATCGCCCGCAACCGTCGCACAGCGCCTCCCACTCGGCGCGGTCGAGCGTGCCGAGCGGCAGTTCCCAGAAGCGCTCTCTCAACTCACCCACCGTGCCAGTTCCGCTGCGACCGCGTCCGCGCCCTGATCGACCGGGAGCGTGGCCAGCGGCTCGCCATCGGGGCCGAACAGATAGACGATATTGGAATGATCGACCAGATAACCGCCGCCCTCCACAGCTTCGCCTTTGGCGTAGAACACCCGGAAAGTCTTGGCAGCGGCGGCGATCTGTTCGGGGGTTCCGGTCAGCCCGATGATGTCGGGCGAAAATGCGGCGGCGAATTCGCCCACCACTTGGCGGGTGTCGCGTTCGGGGTCGATGGTGATGAAGATCGGCGTGATCTTCGCTGCGGTGTCGGGATCGCTCGCCTTCAGCACCTTCAGCCCCTGCGCCACGCGCTGCATATCGGTGGGGCAGATGTCGGGGCAGAAGGCATAGCCGAAATAGACCACGCGGTATTGCCCTGCGAAATCATCCCAGCGCACAGTCTCTCCCGCGCTGTTGGTGAGCGCGAAATCGCCGCCGATATCGGCTCCTGCCAATGGCGGTTCGGCTGCGGGCGCAGCAGCGTTACACCCGGCCAGCGTCAATGCGGCGGCGGCAAGCATCATGGTAATGCGGGGCAAAGGCTTGTTGATGCGGTTCATGGTCTGCTAACTGGGCTCTTGCGATGGCGCCGACGGGTGCGGCAAATATGACGATAGCGATATGTCGGGCCGATGTGTCGGCGACATATGGTACAGCGAATGCGAAAGGATCGAACCGTGACTGTCGAGGTTTTGCGCAAGTTAGGGTTTCGCGCGTGGATTGCCAATGCAATCCTGTCTGCGCTGGCGCTTGCGTTGTCCGTGCCTGCCGCTGCGCAGTTCCAGTCGGACGGGTACAAGTTCCTCGAAGCGGTCAAGGAACGTGACGGGGATACCGCCACCGACATGCTGAACCAGCCGGGCAGCACCATCGTCAACAGCCGCGATATCACCAGCGGCGATACCGGACTGCATGTCGTCGTGCAGCGCCGCGACGCGCTGTGGGTGCGGTTTCTGCTCCAGCGCTCGGCCGATCCCAACATCCGCAACAAGCAGGGTATCACCCCGCTGCAGATGGCGACCACATTGGGCTTTGTCGAAGGTGTCGAGGCGCTGATCAAGAGCGGGGCCGAAGTCAATGTCAGCGACCAGACCGGCGAAACGCCCCTGATCGCAGCCGTCCACCAGCGCGATACCGAACTGGTGCGTTTGCTGCTCGAAAAGGGCGCCGATCCCGATCGCAATGACAATTCGGGCCGGTCGGCGCGGCAGTATGTGGAACTGATGAACGGCAACATCCTGCTGAAGCAGGTGTTCAAGGATGCCGACGATAAGCGCGATGGCAAGGAACCAAAACGCCAGTACGGGCCTTCTTTCTGATATGACCACCCAGACCCACGATTTCGCCGACATGACGCTCGATGAGCTGCGCGTCGCGCTTGCGCCCGATATCGCTGCTTCGGCGATCTTCGATGGCTGGAATGCCACCGCATTGATGGCGGCGGCAGAAATGGCCGGATGCGACCCCGATGTCGCGCGGCTGGCCTTTCCGGGCAAGGGCGCAGGCGGACTGCCCATGGAGATGATCGCGGCGTGGATCGCATCGGTCGATCAGGCGATGGAGGCCGAATGGCCGGCCGAACGCCTCGCCACGCTCAAGATCCGCGAGCGTATCCGCACGCTGGTCGCCTTCCGGCTGGACGCGGTGGCGGACGTGGACGAGGCGGTGCGCCGCGCGCTCGCGGTAATGGCGCAGCCGCAGAACGCCGTGACCGCGCTGAAGCTCGGCTGGCATTCGGCCGACATCATGTGGCGGCTGGCAGGCGATACGGCGACCGATTACAACCACTATACCAAGCGCGCGATCCTCGCCGGTATCTACAGCGCGACGCTGGCGGTGTTCGTCAATGACGACAGCGACGGCAAGGCCGATACCCATGCCTTCCTCGAACGGCGGATCGACGGGGTGATGCGGTTCGAAAAGGCCAAGGCGCAGTTTTTGAGCAAGGACCGCGAACTGCCGAGCCTGACGCGTTTTCTGGGCCGTTTGCGCTACCCCGCACAGTGAGTGCATCCGAACTGGTGGATTAACTGCCGGGCGCTGGTGCGCCGCCCGCCAACCTTGCCTATTGTCTGACACAGATTCGCGGCGCATCTTGCGCTGACGACGCAAGTGTCTGACGCAGAAGGAACGTTTCGATGGCGGGTTCGCTCAACAAGGTCATGCTGATCGGCAATCTGGGGGCCGACCCCGAAATCCGCTCGTTTCAGAACGGCGGAAAGGTCGCCAACCTGCGCATTGCCACGTCCGAGACGTGGAAAGATCGCCAGACCGGCGAACGCAAGGAAAAGACCGAGTGGCACACGGTCGCGATCTTTTCCGAAGGTCTCGTGGGCGTGGTCGAACGCTACCTGAAGAAAGGCAGCAAGGTCTTTGTTGAAGGCAAGCTGCAGACCCGCAAGTGGCAGGATCAGAGCGGGGCCGACCGCTACAGCACCGAAATCGTCATTCAGGGTCTCGGCGGCACCCTGACGATGCTCGACGGCGCGCAAGGTGGCGGTGGCGGTGGCGGTGGCGGTATGGGCGGCGGCGGCGCTAGCGGCGGCCGCTCGGGCGGTTACGGCGCTGGCGGCGGCGATTCGCCGGGTGGTTGGGATCAGGGCGGCGGCGGCGGCGGCGGCGGCAAAAGTGGCCCCTCCGGCGGCAGCTCGGGCGGCTATGACGATCTGGACGATGATATCCCGTTCTGACCGGGTGCGTCCCGCGCGCAAAGGCCGCGCTGCTTCAGCTGAAAGTGAAGAACGGGCGGCGCGATGGCCGCCCGTTTTTCGTTTCTATCGCAGGGTGGGATCGCGGGGAATCGTGCCGCGCTGACGGTCACGGCCCGGGCCATTGCCTGCAGTGCCCGCCGGAGCCGTCCCGCCGACATCGTGACGGTCGACGTGGTCCGATCTGGTCGAATGGGTACCGGCAGCCCCGGCTGGCATGGTCCGGTCATGCGTGTCGCGCGGGCGATTCGAGGTGTGCCCGCCGTGGCGGTAGAGGATGGTTTCCACCTCGCTCCCGTTTGCACGGCTATCGTCGAGATCGACCCCGACCCAATACCCGCCGCGCTGGAGGCGCTCGTCGAAATAGCGGGCGTCGTCCTCGGCGACCCCGTATTTCATCAACGCGCCGGTCAACCCGCCGATCGCGCCGCCGACAACCGCGCTGGTGGCGGCGGTGCTGCCGACGATGCCGAGCGCTTCGGCCACCGCGCCAGCGGCAAAGAACGGCGCCACGCCCGGGATCGCGAGTGCGGCCAGACCGGCCACGGCTCCCGTACCGGCCCCGATCGCCAATCCTTTGCCCGCGCCGCTCGCCTTGGTGTCGGCGTCGCGGTGGTGGTGATCGTCGCCATCATGGTGGTCGTGCGCCCGTTCGAACGCCTCGTCATGCTTGCTGATGACCGAGATCGCGTTTTCGCCGATTCCGGTTCTGCGCAGATCATCAATGGCGGCTTCGGCCTCTGCGCGGGTTTCGAATACGGCGGATGCCACATTCCTGCTCATGTTCGCTCTCCTTTTCTGGACAGGGCTATCGTGCCCCTGCCGAGTGAAAGGGGGGCGCAGAGGGGAATGTTTCGTCCGACCCGCCGGGCTGGTTCACTCGCGGGACGAGGCGTGGGATGGCTTCTCCACGTCCGGACCGGCGCGATTTTCGTGTCTGCACAGGGCGGCACAGTGCTGGTTCTCGTCGGCCTACGGCGCTTAACTTAGGCTAGAGAACCAAAGTGGAAATCGCGGTAAGATCCCGCAACAGGTCAATAAAAGTTAAGCAGGTTTCGTCAAATTGCATATGTAAATGGCAATCCGATGATACCCTGCTCTACAATATCACTAAAGGTTCCGGAAACTTGGCGAACTATTCTATAAAGAAGAGTGCGGCGATGGCGCTCGCCCCTCACGCGGGAAATCGCGACAGTGCTGACGATAAAGAACACGGGGAAGAGCCCGGGCAACTTCAGCGCAGCCTTGCCGCTCTGATCGAACGCCAGGAATTCCCCTGCGTCGGCGCGAAGTCGGCGCTGGCTCAGGGCACGCTGGAAATCGTGACCGCCCGCTCGATCACCAGCGCGTGCGATGATCAGCGTATTCATGACGCGCTGGTGCAGTGGAGCGCCGGTCATGAGCCTGACGAGAAGGTTTTCCGCAGTTTTGCAGTGGTGTTCGCAGGGCCGACAAGCCTGACCGAACGCGCGTTCGAGGAGGCGTTGTGGGCAAGGCTCGGTTCGTTGATCGTCAAGGACGGGCAGCGCGGGAACGACTATGATCCGGCCTACAGCGACGACCCCAACGATCCGCATTTCGCCCTGAGTTTCGGTGGGCGGGCCTTCTTTGCAGTCGGCCTTCATCCGCGCGCCGCGCGCCGGGCGCGCCGGGCGGCCTATCCCACAATCGTGCTCAACCCGCACGACCAGTTCGAACGCCTGCGCGCGCAGCAGCGTTACGAGCGGATGCGCGAAGTCATTCTGGCGCGAGACGAGGAATTCGACGGAGAGCCCAACCCGATGATCGCCCGCCATGGCGAGGTGAGCGAAGCCCGGCAGTATAGCGGGCGGCAGGTCGGGGAGGACTGGCAATGCCCGTTCTCGCCCAAGGATCTGTCATGATCCGGCGGATCGAACCCCGCACCGGGGTCGCCGTCACGCTGGCGAAGGGCGATCACCTGACGGTGATCGATCCGCTCGGCGGGCAGGTCAGCGACATGCTCGCGATTGCGGCGGATGAACCGGCGGAGGTGCTCTCCAACGGGCGGACCTTCGATTACGAGGAGAGCGTTCGTCTTACGACAGGCGCGCGGTTGTGGTCGAACCGTTCGCGCGTGATGCTGACGATCGTCGAGGACACTGCGCCGCATCACGATTTCCTGCTCACGCCGTGTTCGTTCGCCACCTTCGATCATTTCTATCCGGACAAGCCCCGCCATCGCGGCTGCTTCGGCAACCTGGCCGAGGCATTGGAGCCGTTCGGCGTCGAACCGGACACGATCCCGACCGCGTTCAACATTTTCATGAATGTTGCGGTCAGCCCCGAAGGCAAGATTGCGGTGCTGCCGCCGCAGACCGGGCCGGGCGACCACATCCGGTTCCGGGCCGAAATGGATCTTGTGATCGGGCTGACCGCGTGTTCGGCTTATGCGTCGAACGGGGGCAGCTTCAAGCCGATCGATTTCGCCGTGGAAACGAAAGCGGCGGCGCAGGCCTGATCGCCCGCGCCGCCGCGCCGTTCGCTTGACCGGTCGGGATCAAACCGGCTGCGAAGTTCCGGTCTGGCGATTGTGTTCGCCGCTTTCGGCCATTTTCCGGTCGGCCTTGTCGATCATCTCGTCCTTCTTGTGCCGGGCCTGCTCGCCGGTCTGCTTGGCCTTGGCCTGCGCAGTGTCGAGCGCCTGTTCGCCAAGCCCGCCGACATAGTTTTCTTCCGTGCGGGTTGCGGGGAGGGCGGAACCGGCAACCGCGCCGACAAAGGCCGCCGCAAGGCCGCTGATCAACGGGTTATCGTAATAGAAATCCTGCGCAGAACCTGCCGCCTGCTTGGCGCGATCTCGCGACTGGCGGCCCATGTCGTGGGCGCTTTCGCTCGCCCGGTGACGGCGCTCGCGCAGCTTGTCGGTCGCATCGTCCAGCCGCTTGCGGAACGAGCTTTCGTCCTCGTCGGGGCTCTGTTCGATCATGAAATAGCTCGCCCGCGAATGATCCCGGCGGCGGCGATAGGTCTGATCGTCCTCGTCCGGTCGCGGTTCGCAGCGCGCCATGTGCTCGACATAGGAACGGTGCTCGGAATGCCAGCCGTCGGAGTCAAATCCCTGATCATGCCCCGAATCGTGGCTGCCGAACCGGCCCAGCGAAGGCTTCATCGCCGAAGGCCGGGCATCGGCATCGCTGACGAGCCACAGCCCGCCCACCGCGATCATGCCCAGCGCCAGCGGGTTGCGCCGCGCGGCATCGATCAGATAGCGGGTGTCGACGCCGTTCTCGTCGGCCTTGTCGAGCAGCGAATTGAGCATGTTGCGCCCGGTCAATTCACCTTCGATCTGTTCGACCGTGCGGTGCATGTCCTTTTGGGTGGCGCGGATATCGCGTTCGATCTCTTCAGAGCTGCGATTGTCGGTCGTGGTGGTCATGTGGTCCTCCGGGTATTGTGCGTGTCGCCCGCGATTGCGGCGGGGGTATCGGTGATGGTGTCGATGGTGCGGTCGGGCTTGAGCGAGTCCTTATCGACCTTGCTCTTGCCGCTGGCGTAGAGAATCCCGGCGATCACCAGAGTGACCGAGCCGACGATGATGGTGCCGAGCGGAAGGTTTTCGAGCGCCGCGCCGACGAGGTAGGCAAACCCCATCAGCAGCACGCCAAGCCCGGCAACGCCGAACACCACGGCTCCGGCCAGAGATCCGACGGCGAGTTTGATCTCCTGCGTGGCTTCGCGGACTTCGGCCTGCATCAGGCTGACCTGTTCCTTGGCAAGGTGCGCACCCTGCTGCGTCAGGCGTCCCACCAGATCGACGACATTCTCGTCACTGCCGCCGGTGCCGGTGCTTCGCGGGGTCCCCGTTAGCGGATCGTTTCTGCGGTCTGTCATCGTGTCGTGCCTCCGATGCTGCCGCTGGTACCGGTGTAGCCTGTCGCGGTGCCGCCGGCCGTGCCGGCTCCGGCGCCAGCGCTGGTGCCGATGCTGGTGGACGTGCCAGCGCCGCTGATGGTGCCGGTGCCGGTTGACGTGCCGGTGCCGGTGCCGGTGCCAGTGCCAGTGCGGGAGGTCGAAGAGCGCCAGTCGTTGTGGTCACCCGTCCCATCATGCCGCTTCTTGTCGACGCCCGCGCGCAGCACGCGGGCTGCGGCGAAACCGGCGGCTGCGGAAGCGGCCAGAAATGCGCCGGGGCTCTGGCGTGCGAAATCGGTGACCTGCCGCCCGATATCGTCGATGCTGCGTCCCTCGATCTGGCTGGCCATGCCGTCGATCTTGCGGGCTGCCTGCTGGACCGCGGATGCCATCCAGTCGGGCGCGTCGCCGTCCTTCCGCAATTCCTCGGCGGCGGTGCGGAACGCCGAAGACGCCGATCCCATGGCGGATGCGGCCTCGCCCTTGCGGGTGTCGGCTTCCTGCCTCGCGCGGTCCTTGGCGGTATCCTTGAGGCGGTCTGCATCATGCCGCAATTCGTCGCGAACTTCGGAATGGTCCTGTGTGCCGGTGGAGCCGGTTCGGGAATCTATCGTCATGCTCAATCTCCTTGTTGTCTGGCAGGCAGACTATCGAAGCGCGGGCAGGACTGGGCGGGTTAAGCGTTCGAACGACAGGCACTTGCGCCGGATGACGAAGAAATAACCTGGATTAATAGCTGATATTTATGCGGAAACTTCGGCGCTGTTGGGCGACTACGGCGCATCGAGGCGTCACGGCCCGACCTTTTATTTGCGACACAATTCTGGGTTAGAGAAGATCGCCTCAGGCTTGCCAGTAGTCGCGCGATGTCGGCTTCGAACGTGGCCAGAACCGGGCCGATTCGCCGCCGCGCCCGAGCCGGAACACAGGAGCCCGCACATGAAATCGGAACTGCTGCATGCCGATGGCACAGCCTATATCGCGTTCGTGTTCGACCACCGGCTCGACCGCGCGCAGGTCGAGGAGATGGCGCGGGTGGTCGACAGCGCCATCGCGACGCATGATGATCTGCGGCTGCTGCTCGATCTGCGCAAGACCGAGGAATTCGCCCCCGGCGCTTTCCTTTCGCCGCAGGGCTTGCTGGCCAGCTTCAAATCGATTGTGCCGGTGCGCCGTTATGCAGTGGTCGGCGCGCCCCGGATCGCCGAGTTGGCGGTCGAGAATTTCGGCGCGATCCTGCCGCTGGAATCCCAAGCCTTCGCTGCCGAGGAGATCGAGCAGGCGAAAATCTGGATCACCCGTCCGCTGGATCAGCAATAACCGACCGGTAGCCCGTCCGATCAGTCTTTCTTGAGCGCGCTCAGCATTGCCGCCAGCGGGCCGTCCTGCTCGCCTTCAACGACAATGCCCGCCGCTTTGCGTGCCGCATCGGCGCCCGGCCCTTCGGCATAGGGGTCGATTGCAAGGCCGAGCGTCTGCGCCACCGCCTCGCCGAGGTCGAACATGTCGCCTGAAAATTCGATTTCGTCGCAGTCATCGGCTTCGAGTTCGATCTCGATTTCCTCGCCCTCTTCGCTCGCGGCGAGATTGCGCTGCTCGATAAAGCGCAGGTCGATCGGCTCGTCGATGCTGACCGGAAACTCCTCGCCGCTGACCGCGCAGGGCTGCATCACCTTGGCAGTCAGCCGCCCGGTGGCGCGAATCGCGTTGGGCTTCGGTTCGAGCGCGACTTCGGCCCGCAGCATGGTGATTTCCCGCAGCCCGAATCGAGCTGCAAGCGCGGCACGCTCGGCTACGCTGGGCTCGATCACCATCGGCTCGCCCGGCAGTGGGCGGGCCTTGACCATGCGGGTCAATTCGGACCGGGGTGCGGGCGCGTTCACCAGATCGCGCTCGCTTTGAGCATTTCCTCGTCGCTGAAGCGCGCAAGACGCTGCGACAATTTGAGCAGCCTTTCGGCAACCTTGGCGGCGCTGGCGGCTTCGTCGGCGCCTTCGGCAAAGGTCACGTTGCGCTGCACCGCGCCGGTCAGCTTGTCGAGGTCGCCCGCGTTCAGCGCCCCGCGATAGGCGCCCAGCCTGCCGCCGAGCACGCTCATCAGCTTGCCGATGCGCTTGCCCACCACCACGTCATTCACCCCGAATTCGCGCAATTGCCCGTCCATGTCCTCGACGAAAAGTTCGGCCAGAAGCGCACTTTCAGACCGCATTTCCGAAGCTTCGACCCGCACCATCACAGTGCTGAGCACCGCGGTGATCAGATCGAACCGGCCTGCAATCGTATCCGCCACGCCGCATTCGGCATAGTAATCCTGATCGCGCGCCAGTTCGATCACGCGGTGCCACAGCGGGCGCACGCTTTCGCGCGGATCGGGCGCGGTGCCGAGCAGACGGGAGAGGAACGACATTACTGTTTTCGCCTTTCGAATATGCCCGCGCGGCCCATAACCAGCCCGCGCTTGCCCCGTTTCGATCTACGCAATCGTCGCTGCGGCGGATGCGTTCAAGCGTGGTTCAAGCCTGCTCCAGCATGCCTGCGTCCGGGGTTGCCCGCAGATGGTGCGTTGCAAGCTTGTGCCTAGCCCCTTAAAGCGCAACACCCAAGGAATATGAGACCGCCGCAGATTGTCGGCAAGAGACGGGACGGACAGGTTTTGACGCGAATTGCCAGAATGAACCCCGAGGCAAGCGGCAAGCAGCGCGCGTTGCGGCGTGCCGTGCTGGTGCTGGGCGCGGTGGCACTGCTGCCGGCCTGCTCGGCGATCCGCGAATCGCGCGGCTATATCGTCGATCCGCTGCTGGCCGATCTGGTGCAGCCAGGCATCGATAATCAACGCTCGGTCGAAAGCACGCTCGGCCGCCCGACCTTTACCAGCCAGTTCGGCGAGCCGACCTGGTATTATGTGTCCAGCATCACCGGCCAACGCCCGTTCACCCGCCCGCGTATTCGGGAGCATACGGTGCTTGCCGTGCGGTTCGACGATGCGGGCAAGGTGGTGGAGGTCGATCGCAGCGGTATCGATCAGGTTGCCTATATCGATCCCGATGGCGGCAAGACCCCGACGCTGGGGCGTGAACGCAGCTTCCTTGAAGATCTGTTCGGCAATATCGGGCAGGTCGGCGGCGGCGGACTTCCGGGCGCGGGCGGCCCCGGCGGGCCATAGGTTCTTGCTTGCGCGCTTGATCCTGCAGGCAGGCGCTCCATATTCGTCCCCATGACAAGCGATTCTGCAAGCCACGGCCTGATCCAGTGGCACGGCACCACCATCATAGGCGTCAGGCGCGGCGACAAAACCGTGATCGCGGGCGATGGTCAGGTGTCGATGGGCAACACCGTGATGAAACCCAACGCCAAGAAGGTGCGGCGGATCGGCGATGGCAAGGTCATCGCCGGGTTCGCCGGAGCCACCGCCGACGCGTTCACCCTGTTCGAGCGGCTGGAAAAGAAGCTGGAGCAATATTCCGGCCAGCTGATGCGCGCCTGTGTCGAACTCGCCAAGGACTGGCGCACCGACAAATACCTGCGCAACCTGGAAGCCTTGATGATCGTCGCGGACAAGGACACGCTGCTGGTGCTGACCGGCAATGGCGACGTGCTGGAACCGATGGGCGAAATCGCCGCAATCGGATCGGGCGGCAATTTCGCGCTCGCCGCCGCGCGGGCGCTGACCGATTACGAAACCGACGCCGAGACCATCGCGCGCAAGGCAATGGCGGTCGCGGCGGAAATCTGCGTCTTCACCAATGGCAATCTGACGGTCGAAACCGTTTAACGCCCCTCCCGCTTGCGGGAGAGGCCGGGGGTGGGCATGTCTCCACTCCCGATTATTCCCACCCCCCGACCCCCTCCCGCAACAAGCGTGAGGGGGAGTGAGAACCAAATGATCGATAACCTCACCCCCAAAGCGATCGTCGCCGCTCTCGATGAACACATCATCGGCCAGAAGGATGCCAAGCGCGCGGTCGCGGTGGCGCTGCGCAACCGTTGGCGCCGCCAGCGGCTGGGCGCCGACCTGCGCGACGAGGTCACGCCCAAGAACATCCTGATGATCGGCCCGACCGGCTGCGGCAAGACCGAGATCAGCCGGCGGCTGGCGAAGCTGGCCGAAGCGCCGTTCGTGAAGGTCGAGGCGACCAAGTTCACCGAAGTCGGCTATGTCGGGCGCGATGTCGAACAGATCGCCCGCGACCTTGTCGAAGAAGCGATCCGGCTGGAAAAGGAACGCCGCCGCGACAAGGTGCGCGAGGCCGCGTCCGAAGCGGCTATGGACCGCCTGCTTAACGCGCTGGTGGGCGACAACGCCTCCGAGGCGACCCGCGCCAGTTTCCGCGAGCGCATCACCCAGAACGCGATGAACGATGTCGAAGTGGAGATCGAGGTCGCCGACAGCCCGAACATGCCGCTCGACATGGGCAACATGGGCGGATCGATGCAGATGATCGACCTCAGCGACATGATGGGCAAGGCGTTCGGCCGCAAGGCTACCCGCCGCCAGAAGCTGCGCGTGCCCGATGCGTGGGACCGGCTGGTGGACGAAGAGGCCGAAAAGCGGCTCGACCAGGACGATGTCGCCCGCGTCGCGCTCGCCAATGCGGAAACCAACGGGATCGTGTTCCTCGACGAGATCGACAAGATCGCGGTCAGTGACGTGCGCGGCGGCAGTGTCAGCCGCGAAGGCGTGCAGCGCGACCTGCTGCCGCTGATCGAAGGCACCACGGTCGCCACCAAATACGGGCCGATGAAGACCGACCACATATTGTTCATCGCATCAGGCGCGTTTCACGTGGCCAAACCTTCGGACATGCTGCCTGAATTGCAGGGCCGCCTGCCGATCCGGGTCGAACTGCGCGCGTTGACCGAGGAGGATTTCGTCCGCATCCTCTCCGAAACCCGCGCCAATCTGGTCGCGCAATACAAGGCGCTGCTGGGCACCGAAGACGTGACGCTCGAAATCACACCCGATGCCATTGCCGAAATCGCGCGGATCGCCGCGCAGGTGAATTCCGGGGTCGAGAATATCGGCGCGCGGCGGCTACAGACGGTGATGGAGCGGCTGCTGGAAGACATCAGCTTCGAAGCCGAGGATCGCACGGGCGAGACCGTGGTGATCGACGCGGCTTACGTGCGCGAGCGGTTGGCCGATCTTGCGGGCGATACCGACCTCAGCAAGTACATCCTGTAATGCCGCGCCAGCCTGTCAGCGAGCTTTCGGCGATGCTGGCGGGGATGGCCCCGGCGCTAAACCCCGATCCGTGGCGGTTCGTGCTGGTGGTTGGCGACGCGCCTGCTGATGCCTTCGCGCTGATCCGCGAGGACGAAGGCGTCACAGCGATTCTCGCCGGGCCGGGCGAGGGCGCGGCGTTCGCGCGCATCACCCTGATGGTGCATTCCGCGCTCGAAGCCGTGGGGCTGACCGCCGCGGTCTCCGGCGCGCTGGCCGAAGCCGGGATCGCCTGCAATATCGTGGCGGGCTATCACCACGATCACCTGTTCGTGCCATGGGATCGGCGTGACGAGGCGCTGGCAGGTCTCCAGCGCCTCGCGCAGGCGGACTGATCACTCGCCGAGCAGGTGTTCTTCCCAGAACATCAGCTGCGACAGGAAGGCGTAATCCGTATTGTCCTTCTTGCGGAAGCCGTGGCCTTCGTCGGCGGCCACAAGGTGCCATGCCTCGCCCCCGTTCGCACGGATCGCGGCGACCATCTGGTCGGCCTCGGACTTGGGCACGCGTGGATCATTGGCGCCGGTGATGACGAACATCGGCTTTGCGATTTCGTCAACGCGGGTCAGCGGGCTGATTTCGGTCAGCTTGGCGCGCTGCACGGGATCGCGCTCGTCGCCATATTCCACCCGCCGCAGGTCTTGCCGGTAGGGGTTGGTGTTTTCGAGGAAGCTGACGAAATTGCTGATCGCCACGGTGCACTGGGTTGCGGTGAGCTTGTCCTTCAACTGCACCGCTGCGGCGTAGCACATATACCCGCCGTATGATCCACCGGCGAGGCCCACCCGCGCCGCATCCACCGCCGGATCGGCGCGCACCGCGTCGATCAGCGCGTCCATGTCGCGCACCGAATCCTCGCGCTTGAACGGGCCGTTGTCGAGGCTGACGAAGGTTTTGCCATACCCGGTCGATCCGCGCACGTTGGGGTAGAAGATGCCGATGCCGAGTTCGTTGAGATAGTAGTTGGTGCTGCCCATGAAGCCTGCCGTGGATTGGCCCTCCGGGCCGCCGTGGACGCGCACGATCAGCGGGCGCGGCCCTGCGAACTTCGCGGGATCGGGCAGGTAGAGCAGGCCGGATACCTCCAGCCCGTCAAAGCTTTTGGTGGTCACGATCCGCGGTTCGACATTCACCGACGGATCGAGCCCGCCGGTTTCGCTCTGCGTCCAGCGGGTCAGCTGCATCGTCGCCGGGTCGAGCGACCACACGTCGGCCGCGCTTTTGGCGGAGCTGAACGAAAAGCCGATCTCGCCCCACGGCGCGAATTCCACGCCGCCGATCTGTCCGGCGGGCAGGGCATCGACCTTGGTCACCTTGCCGCTCGCCACGTCCATCAACCGCAGCCGGTCGGTCCCGGCCTCGTTCACGACATAGGCGATGGTTGTGCCATCAGCTGAAAGATCGAAGCCGTCGACGTCCCATGTTTCACGTGAAACAGCGGTGAACTCGCCCGAAGCAGGATCCAATCGCCCCAACTGCTGGAAGTCCGAGCCCAGATCGCTCGTGATCCAAAGCGTTCCGTCGGGTGCTACCGTCAGTCCTCCGAAGGCGGCTTCCGCCGCCGGATCGCCGATCGGGGCCATCGCGCCGGTCGCCAGATCGAGCGTGTAAAGGTCGACATCCTGCACCGAATTGTAGTCGGCGACATAGGCGGTGCGCTTGTCCGGCGCAAAGCCGGTCAGGAACCAGCCGCCGCCCGTGCTCTGGTGCACCATCCGGGCCGAGGCAGGGTCACGCGGGTTCATGACATAAAGATCGGAATCCACCCCGTTGCGCCGGGTCGAACTGTAGCCGAGCAGTTCGCCGTCATTGCTCCACGTGTTGAGCTGGTTACGGCTCTTGCCGTCGGTCAGCAGAGTCAGGCGCCCGTCCTTCAAGCTGTATATCTGGTAATATTCGTCCCCGCCGCGATCCTTGCCGACGATGATCACGTCGCCCTTGGTCGGGGCATAGGAGCCGCGCACCGGCTCTGCCTCGAAACTGATCTGGGTGCGCGCGCCCATCGGCGCTTCGACGCGGTGAAGCTGGCTGACATTGGCAAAGCGGGTGGAGATCATCACGGCGCGGTTGTTCGGATCCCATCCTGCAAAGCTGGCACCGCGCGATTCGAGATAGGGCCGCGCGCGCTCGGCAAGCGTCAGCGGGATCGGCGGCATCTCCTCGGCAGTCATCGCGGCGGGAAGCGGGACGGCGGGTGCTACGGCGGCAGCGGGCGCATCCTGCGCGGCCACGGGAATGGCAGCGGTGGCAAGCAGGGCGGCAATTAGGCGGGCGGGCAGACGGCTGGGCAGACGGGCAGGGCGCATCGGACGGGCTCTCTTTCTCTCTCGGTTCAACGCACACCGGATACGGGGCATCGAGAGGCAGGAGTAACCAGCCGCGCGGCCTGCGGCAATCCTCCGGCGCAGGCTACTCGGCTGCCTCGGCCGCAGCGTCGCTGTCTTCGTCGCTCCGCTCGCTCGCCTGGCGCGACCACATTTCGGCATACAGCCCGCCCTTGGCCAGCAATCCGGCATGGGTGCCGCTTTCGGCCAAGCGCCCATGGTCGAGCACAAGGATGTTGTCGGCGTCCGCGATGGTCGACAGGCGGTGGGCAATCGCGATGGTGGTGCGCCCCTTGGCGATGCGCTTCAAGGTCCCGAGGATTTCCTGCTCGGTGCGGGTGTCCAAGGCGCTGGTGGCTTCGTCCAGCAGCAGGATCGGCGGGTTCTTCACCAGCGTGCGGGCAATGGCGACGCGCTGCTTCTCGCCGCCCGACAGCTTCAGCCCGCGTTCGCCAACCATCGTGGCAAAGCCATCGGGCAGGCGCTCGATCAGCGGCATCAGCGCGGCATCGCGTGCAGCCTGCTCCACCATCGCCTCGTCGGCGTCTTCGGCCCCGTAGGCGATATTGTAGGCAAGGCTCTCGTTGAACAGCACGCTGTCCTGCGGGACGATCCCGATCGCGGCGCGCAGGCTGTATTGCTGGACGGTAGCGATATCCTCGCCCCCCACCAGCACCCGGCCTTCCTGCGGATCGTAGAACCGGAACAACAGCCGCCCGATCGTGCTTTTGCCTGCGCCCGAAGAACCGACGATCGCAGTGGTGGATCCGGAAGGCACCGTGAAGGAAAGGCCGCGCAGGATCGTGCGGCCCGGATCATAGCCGAAGGTGACATTGTCGAATACGACCGTGGGCGTGCGCACGATCAGCGCGGGCGCGCCGGGAGGGTCCTTCACTTCGATATCGGTATCGATCAGGCGGAACATCTCCGCCATGTCGACCAGACCCTGCCGGATCGTGCGATAGACCCACCCCAGCACGTCCAGCGGGCGGAACAGCTGCAGCAGGTAGGTATTGACCAGCACCAGATCGCCGACCGTCAATTCGCCCCGGCTCCAGCCCCACACGGTATAGGCCATCGCGCCCGCGACCAGCCCGTTGGTGATGAGCGATTGCGCCATGTTGAGCAGGCCGACCGAATTGTCGGATTTGATCGCCGCCTCGGCATAGGCGCGGGCGGCCTGTCCATACCGCCTCTCCTCGCGCGTTTCGGCGCCGAAATATTTGACGGTTTCGAAATTGAGCAGCGAATCCACCGCACGATGCAGCGCCTTGCCGTCGAGATCGTTCATCTCGCGCCGCAGCTTGGTGCGCCATTCGGTGATCGCGCGCGTCACCCATATATAGAGCACCACGGTGAGCGCGGTGCCCAGCACCAGCTCTATCCCGAAATTGATGTAGAAGATCACACCGACCGCGATCAGCTCGATGATGGTCGGCGCGATGTTGAACAGCAGGAAGTACAGCATCTGGTCGATGCTTTTGGTGCCGCGTTCGATGATCTTGGTGACCTCGCCCGTGCGCCGCGCGAGGTGGAAGCGCAGCGACAGGCGGTGGAGCCGGTGAAACACGTCCTCGGCCAAGGACAGCGAGGCATACTGGCCGACCTTCTCGAAAACGATGTTGCGAAGATTGTCGAATGCCAGGGCCGTGAACCGTCCCAAGGCATAGGCCGCGACCAGCGCCAGTGCGACCGTCAGCCCTTCATCGATCGGCCCCGCCATCGCATCGACCGCACCCTTATAGGCAAAGGGCAGGGCCAGCGTGATGCCCTTGGCGGCCAGCACCAGCACCATGGCCACGACGATGCGGATGCGAAGGTCGTTGTTATCGCGCGGCCAGAGATAAGGCAGGAAACGCCGCAGCGTTGCCCAGCTTTCGACATCGCGAGCGGATTTGTCGGGATCGGCGGGCTGCTGGCTGTCGGGTGGCATGGTCGCCCCCATGTGGGCGCAAGGGGGGGATGGCGCAAGGCGCTGGTATCATCAACCTTCAGAAGCGGAACGACTGTCCGCCCCGGCGCGCTGCCCGCATCGCCCGCGCCAGATCGCGCGGCAGGTCGAACATCACCCGGCGATTGGCAAAGTCGATCGCCACGCGGTCGAACAGCGCGAGATGCTGCATCCCCAGCGACAGGGTGGGGACATCGGTCAGTCCCAGCGCGTCGAAGGCAGGGGCCTCGGCAAAGGTCAGCGGGACATTGGTGAGCGACAGCCCCTCGATCGTGAGTTCGCGCATCAACGACATCTGCCCGACCAGATCGACGCCGTTGACATCGATGGTGGTGACATCGGCCGCGCGCTTGGTGCGGATCCGGTCGCGCAGGGCGTTGTTGGCGATACTGGCCTGCGCGCCGGTATCGATGATGACGGTGGCGCGCACGCCTTCGACGACGGCATCGGTGATCAGCAACTGGCCCAGCTGCTGCCGCGCGCGCACGACGATTTCGAACCCGCGACTGCTGGCGTTCTGTTCGCGCATATCTTCCACCGCGATGGTCTGCTCGCGGAAATCGAGCAGCACCCGGAAGTCCTGCAGCGAATCCAGCCCGACAATGCCATCTGCGCCCACATGCTCGCGTTCGAGCACCGGAGCCGACAGATCGGTGATGGTGTGACTACCGATGTCGAGCCGGGCGACTTCGACCAGATCGACCGCGCGGCGCGATGCCATGCCCACCAGCATCGCCGTGCCCGCCGGGCGCAGCTGCAGGCTGTCATTGATTTCGCGCGTGACGGCCGTCGCCTGACTGCCGGTGTCGATCATGAAGTCGAACGGCCCGATGCCGTCGATCCTTACAGGGATGGTGAGGCGGCGGTTGTCCTCTTCTTCCAGGGTGAGCACCTCGGCAGCCGGATCGACCAGCCCGGCGGTGACGGCAGAAGATTGCGTTTCGATCGGCGGCGGGGTGTCTGCCGCGGCAGGACAGGCAGCGAGCAGCGCGCTCAGCACCATGATGGATCGCACGACCATTTCATTCTCCCAAACGGCGCGGCGCTGATGGCCCGGTCCGTCGGGACGATACTACCACCTGCAAGGCGTCATCCCAACCGGGCAATCCGAATCACGAAAGCGGCGGCACGGAAAGGGGAGTGGGTGAATCGCCGGGTTCAACGCTGCTCCAACATAAATCACCACCATCAGCAGCGGACTGAACCCCGATTCCATGCCGATTCTGGGCCGGATTCGGCGATTCCGAGGGGTCAGGGGCGTTGTCCTACGGCTGGAGCCATGGCCGGGAGTAGGGAAAAAATGGCGGAATTCTGCGGTTCTTGCGCTGCCGTGAAATAAAATTGCAAAAACCCGTTGACCGAATCCCGAACCCCGCATAGATGGGCTCCACCGACGCGGCGCTGACGGCTTCCACCGCCACCGCAACGACCGGTCGCCAACATAAACGGATAGCCGGTCCCCCGGTGTAAATCGGGGAACCAAGCGCTGTCCGCTATTACTGTCTGGTGGCTCTTTGACATTGTTGGTTTTTGATGAAGGGACATGTGGGCGACGGCGCCCGGTCCGGGGACCTCAAGGCTCCGGTAACCGGTTAATTTAAGCCGATGCCACATCCGACACAGGCTCCACGCCTGTCCGGATGACAAGCATGTTCATTCGTATCCATTACGTTTGACAGCAGGTATTGGCTCCTTGCAGCTCATGCCAGACTGGAGGGTGGGGTTTTCCCCATACTAGTTTGGTGTGTGACACAACTTGAGAGTTTGATCCTGGCTCAGAACGAACGCTGGCGGCATGCCTAACACATGCAAGTCGAACGAGACCTTCGGGTCTAGTGGCGCACGGGTGCGTAACGCGTGGGAACCTGCCTTTAGGTTCGGAATAACTCAGAGAAATTTGAGCTAATACCGGATAATGTCTTCGGACCAAAGATTTATCGCCTTTAGATGGGCCCGCGTTGGATTAGCTAGTTGGTGGGGTAAAGGCCTACCAAGGCGACGATCCATAGCTGGTCTGAGAGGATGATCAGCCACACTGGGACTGAGACA
>NZ_JAMWYX010000012.1 GCF_024305245.1 Erythrobacter sp. | reverse complement strand
ATCGCCTGCAAGGTCAGCGCCAGATCGTCGAGATTGGCGCCGAGATCGGCGGCGGGGGCGGGCAGGGCGGCATCGAAGTTGCGCTGACCGGCAATGATTACGAAGGCATCTATGTGTCCGCCCGCGCGCTCGCGGACGCGATCGACGGATCGGCGATCCTGTCCGACCCCGATCTTTCCTATCAGCCGACCCAGCCGCAGCTATCCATCACGATAGACCGCGCCCGCGCCGCCGATCTCGGCGCCAATCTCGACGATCTGGCGCTGACCTTGCAGGCGATGGTGGACGGGCTGGAAGTGGTCGATCTCAATGTCGATGATCAGGCGATCCCGATCCTGCTGACCTCGCAGACGTCCGCGATCACCGGGCCTGCCGATCTGGGCAATCTTTATGTCCGCAGCACCGCGGGCGGGCTGGTGCCGCTGTCGGCATTGACCACCCTGAACGAGCAGGGCGTAGCCGCGGAACTCGACCGCACCGAGCAACGCCGCGCAATCGAGGTGCAGGCAGCGATCGCCCCCGGCGTGCCACTGGCCGATGCGGTGGCCGAGATCGAGCGATTGGCGGAAGAGGCGCTGGCGGAAGGGATCGAGCCCATCCTGCAGGGCGAAGCGCAGCAATTGGAGGAAAGTTCGCGCGAATTGCTGCTGACCTACGGCTTTGCGGTTCTGATCGTGTTCCTGGTGCTGGTCGCCCAGTTCGAAAGCCTCGCCAGTCCGTTCGTCATCCTTGCCTCGATCCCCTTCGCGCTGGCTGCGGCGCTGTTCGCGCTGTTCATTTCAGGCAATTCGCTCAACATCTATTCGCAGATCGGCCTCGTCATGCTGATCGGGCTGATGGCCAAGAACGGCATCCTGATGGTCGAATTCGCCGATCAACGGCGCGAGGAAGGCTCCGATGTCGCGACAGCGATCCGCGAGGCTGCGACCATCCGCCTGCGCCCCATCGCGATGACGTTGATCTCCACTGTCGCAGGCGCGGTGCCGCTGGTGATCGCGAGTGGGGCGGGGGCCGAGGCGCGGCAGGCAATCGGCTGGGTGATCTTCGGCGGACTGGGGATTGCCGCGCTGTTCACGCTGTTTCTGGTGCCTGCCCTGTATGCGCTGATCGCCCCGCTGGCGAAATCGCGCAGCGTCGATCTTGCGCGTTTGGACCGTGAATTGCGCGCTGACGAGGAACGCGATGCGGAGCCTGCGACATGAGGCTGCGCGGAATTGCCATCGTGCCAGCGGTGATGCTGCTGGCCGCCTGCGCCACCCCGCGCATCCCGACGGTCGAACCGGCGGCGGGCGTTACCCTGGCGCCCGACTATTTCGCCGGTGCGCGGCCAGAGGCCGGGCTTGAGGACGCATGGTGGCACGGTTTCGGCGATCCGGAGCTTGACCGGCTGGTCGATGCGGCGCTCACCCGCAATCCCTCGCTCGATGCCGCGCGCCAGCGGCTGGCGGCGGCGCGGGCGATCGTGGTCGCCGAGGAATCGGATTTCCTTCCCACCATCGACGGCGAAGTGGCGGGCGACAGCGTGTTCGACGATCGCGGTTCTTTTACCGATGGGGCGGGTGCGAGCCTCGGCGGCGTATGGCGGATCGACACCAACGGGCGGCTGTCGGCGGAACGCGCTGCCGCCATCGCCGCGGCCGACGGGGCGGCGCAGTTTGTCGCCGACCGTCGCCGCCTGCTCGCTGCTGCCGTGGCGAGCCAGTATATCGAATTGCAGCGCACCGCCGCGCGGCTGCAACTGCTGGAGGAATCGAGCGATCTTCAGCGGCAAACGCTCAGGATCGTGACCTTGCGGTTCGAAGCGGGCCTTTCGTCCAATCTCGACGTGCGCCGCGCCCGCGCCGATGTCGCTCGCACCGAAGCCCAGCGCGGCCTGCTGCTGTTGGCGCGCGCGCGGGCTGCCAATGCGCTGGCGGTGCTGGTGGGCGAGACCCCGTCCGGCGTGCCTGAAGCAGAGGCCGATACCCAGATACCGAACTTTGCCAGAGGCCCGGCGATTGGCGTGCCCGCAGACGTGCTGCGCCGCCGCCCCGACTTGCTGCTGGCCGAGGCATCGATTGCCGAAGCAGCCGCGAATGTCGGGGTGGAGCGCGCCGATCTTCTGCCCGCGCTTGCGCTCCCCGGTCTGGTGACGCTGGGCGATGGCAGCGTTGACGGGCTGTTTTCGCAGGCCATTGCCAGCCTTTCCGCCGTGTTGGGCGTGCCGCTGATCGATGGAGGCCGCCGCCGGGCGGAAGTGCGGGCGGCGGAAAGCTTTCTTGCCGCCGAACTGGCCGATTACCGACAGACACTGCTGTCGGTTCTGGCGGAGGTCGAAACCGCGCTCACCGCGATCAGTGCGGCCAAGGACAGGACCGGCGAATTCCAGAATGCCGTGACCGAGAGCGAGGCTGCGTTCGAACAGTCCAACGCGCTGTACCGCGAAGGGCTCGCCTCGCTGTTCGATGTGCTCGACGTGCAGCGCCAGCTGATCTCCAGCCGCGAATCGCTGATCGATGGCAATGCCGATCTGGCGCAGGCCTATGTCGACCTGTTCACGGCAGTCGGCGGCGAAGTGGAGCGGGAGCCGGGACGAACCGCCGACCCGGCCTGACCCGCGCACTTGCGGATTGCGGGCGTCTGGCCCAACCTGCCAGCCTCTCACCACGCCCCTTTCGCCCGTGCCGAGTATCTTTGCCGCCATGCCCGATCACCCATCCGACCCGGCACCTTACACCATCAAGCTCGCCAGCTATAATATCCGCAAGGCCATCGGCACCGACCGGGTGCGCAATCCGCTGCGTATCCTGAAGGTGCTGCAGGAGGTGGATGCCGACATCATCGCCCTGCAGGAAGCGGACCGCCGCTTCGGTGTACGCAGCAGCGCCTTGCCGGCGTTGTTGATCGAAAACCACACCGACTACGTCCCCGTTCCGCTCGACGTGCAGCACGATTCGATGGGCTGGCACGGCAATGCCATTCTGGTGCGCAAGGGCATTGGAATCACGCATCACGACATCATCCACATCCCCTGCCTCGAACCGCGCGGTGTGGTGACCGCGACGCTGGAAACTGCGGGCGGCCCGCTGACGGTGTTCGGAATGCATCTCGACCTGTCGGGTCTGTGGCGCGTCCGGCAGGCGCGGGTGATCGCCGAACTCGCCGAAACCGCGCAGGCAGAACGGCCGACCGTGATGATGGGCGATCTGAACGAATGGCGCGCGAACGCCGGGTGCTTCCGCGAATTCGGGCGGCACTTCGGCATCCTCGATTGCGGGCCGAGCTTCCACAGCCGCCGTCCGATCGGACGGCTCGACCGGATCATGCATTGCCAGCGCCTGTCGCCCAAAGCTTGCGGCGTGCACCACAGCGCACTTGCCGCGACCGCTTCCGACCACCTTCCGGTTTGGGCGGAGTTTGAAATGATGTCAGGTGGTTGACGGGCAAGTACACGGTTTCGGTCTTTCGCGAGCCGCGATAGCATTGAAGAACCTGCGTTAGGGCTGCAATTACGTAAACTACTAGAGCCAAAGCGATGCCTCCGGATGCAGGGGCGCTTTTTGCTCCAGCTTTCGGGACGGTGAGGCTTCATGTTCGAATTCCAGTCCTACCACGTCCTGCTGGCCGTCGCGGGCATGGCGATAATCGTTTCCTACTGGTCGCCGCGCTTCATATCCGGACGCGAACCGGCGGCATCCGCTCTGCTTGTATTGACGGGATTTGCGGCTTTTTCGTGGATTCCGGGCATGCCGGGGGCCATCAATCCGATCAATTCGCCGCGCGTCTGGGAAGTGGCAGCCGAACTTTGCGTGATCATCGGGCTGTTCGGAACGGGCCTGAGAATAGACCGGTTGGTCGGGCGCAACTTGTGGAAGCCCACGCTCCGCCTGCTTGTTATCGCTATGCCGCTCACGATCCTAGCGCTGGCAGTTATCGGATGGCAGGCGGCAGGCATGACATTGGCCGGAGCCCTTCTGCTCGGCGCGGTATTGTCCCCGACCGATCCCGTCCTTGCCGGAGACGTGCAGGTGGGCCGACCATCGGAAGGTGGGGAGCATCCCGTGCGCTTTGCCCTGACAACCGAAGCGGGGCTGAACGACGGGCTGGCATTCCCATTCGTGCATCTCGGGGTTGCGATTGCCACTGCGGGTGTGCTCACTACCGGGCTTTTCGCCGAATGGGCAGCGCGCGACGTCGCTTATCGCCTGGTGGTCGGCGCGACTGGCGGAGCGGGTGTGGGCTGGCTGCTCGGCAAACTGCTGTTCGATTGGCCCCGGGAAAATGCCCTCGCCACAACGCAAGCGGGTGTTGTCGCCTTTGCCGGGGTCATCTTCGCATACGGCCTGACCGAATTGATCGAAGGTTACGGATTTATCGCGGCCTTTGTCGCGGGTCTCGTCTTGCGCCGACAGGAAACCGAGCACGAATTCCATGCGCGGCTGCATGATTTCTCCGAGTCTCTGGAACACACCTTGACGGCGATCATACTCGTTGCGCTGGGTGCCGCATTGCCGAGCCTGTGGCCCTATCTCGGTTGGCCCGAGGCCATCATCGGCCTGTCGCTGGTATTCATCATACGCCCTGTCGCTGCGTGGCTCGCATTATCTGGTATGAGCCTGCGCTGGCGCCCGCGCGCAGTCATTTCGTTCTACGGTGTGCGCGGGATCGGATCGATCTACTATCTCGCCTACGCAGGGCACCACGTCGAACTGGTCAACGAAGGCGCCTTATGGGCGGTGGTGGCTTTCACCATCGTGCTGTCGACGTCTGTCCACGGCCTTACCGCGGGAATTGCAGTCGAGCGCGTGACACTCGACGAAGACTGATCCCGGCACGGCGCGAGCTAATAATGCGACTGATTATCATTGACGGGAGGTCGGAACGCTCCTAGCAGCGGCGCGTCACAAGGGCTGCCCCTTGGCCGTGATCTGCCGGAGACGACGTGAAGCGTTCCACCATCAGGATCTGGTTCATCGTTCACAAGTGGACGAGCCTGGTCTCGACCCTTTTTCTGCTGATGCTGTGTGTTACCGGCCTGCCGCTGATCTTCCATGACGAGATCGACGCGATGCTAGGCGAGGATTACGAGGCGCAGCTGCCGGGAGCGCCCTCTGCGCAGGCCGGGTTGTCGCTCGATGCGATGCTGACGGAGGCTCTCGCCCAGCGTCCCGGCGAAGTCCCGCTGTTCATGGCCTTCAGCAATGACAGCCCGCTGCTGACCGTCACCACCGGCCCGAGCCCCGCCGCTGCCGAAAGCGAGATGACGCTGCTGTTCCTCGACCGGGCGACCGGACAGGTGATCGGCCCGGCGCCGAGCGGGGGCGTGATGGACTTCATCCTCTCGCTGCATGTCGATCTGTTCCTCGGCCTGCCCGGGATGCTGTTTCTGGGTGCGATGGGCCTCTTGTTCGTGATCGCGCTGGTATCGGGCGTGGTACTCTATGCGCCGTTCATGCGGCGGCTCGAATTCGGAACCTTGCGCACCGCCCGCAGTGTACGGGTGCGGCGGCTGGATCAGCACAATCTGCTCGGGATCGTGACGCTGGGCTGGGCGCTGGTGGTCGGGCTGACGGGCGTGATCAACACGCTTGCCGATCCGCTCACATCGCAGTGGCAGAACGGCGAACTGGCGCAAATGACCGCGCAATATTCAGGCTCCGCCCCGCTCGATCCGGCAGACTATGCCTCGCTCGACACCGCAATGGCGGCGGCGCAGGACGCGCTGCCGGACCGGGCGCCGCAGTTCATCGGCTTCCCGGGCGGGGCCTTCAGCACAGCGCATCACTACGCGGTGTTCTTTCAGGGCGACCAATCGGCGACCCAGTTCCTGCTCACTCCTGCCCTGGTCGATGCACGCGATGCGACGCTTACCGATGCGCGCGCCATGCCTGCGATCAATCAGGCGCTGATGCTGTCGAAGCCGCTGCATTTCGGCGATTACGGCGGCCTTGCGCTGAAGCTGCTGTGGGCACTGTTCGACCTCGCCACCATCTGGGTGCTGTGGACCGGCCTGATGCTCTGGCTCCGGCGCGAGCCGGGCCGGATCGAGCGGCGCATCGACGAAATCGCAAGCGGCGCGGCGTCCGGTTTGGGGCGGAGCGCGAGGGCGTGAAACATGCACCTTCCCCCCGCACCGCGCCGCGCAGCCTTGCCCGCGTATTCGCATTGCCGCTGCTGCTGCTGGCCGCAAGCCTTGCCGGCCTGCTTATCGGCCTGACGGGCGAAGGCCCGACCGATTGGGCTGCCGCCGCACTCCTGTTCCTCCCGCTGTTTGCCATCGCGTTCGCGTGGCAGCGGCGCGGCTGACCTCTCTCTCCCTCGATATTTTCGGACGTGACATGACCAAGACCCGTTACCTGATTTCCGCCTCGCTCCTCGCCGCCGCATTTGCAGCCCCCGCCGCCGCTCAGGAGCAGGAGGACAGCGCCACCATCGTCGTGACCGCCCAGCGCAACAATGCGACGCAGGTGATCAACGGCGGCGAGGCAGGCGTGTTCGGCCCGATGCCGGCCGAGGATTTGCCCTTCTCGATCCGCAGCTTCGACGAGACACTGATCTACAACCAGCAGCCGCTGACGCTTGGCGAAGTGCTGGATAATGACCCGACCATCCGCACCACCTATGGCTTCGGCAATGCTGCCGAGCAGTTTGTGATCCGCGGCTTTGCGCTGTTCGGTGACGATATCGGCGTGAACGGCCTCTATGGGATCGCCCCGCGCCAGCTGATCGCCCCCGAACTGTTCGAGCGGGTCGAGGTGCTGAACGGTGCCAACGCCTTCATCAATGGCGCGGCGCCCGGCGGATCGGCACTGGGCGGCAGCGTCAATCTGGCTCTCAAGCGTGCTGGGGGCCGCGATGTCACCCGCGCAACGGTCGGCTTTGTCGGCGATGCGCATGTCGGGGCCAGCTTCGACGTTTCGCGCCGCTTCGGGGCCAACCGGGAATGGGGTCTGCGCGTAAACGGCGCATACCGCGATGGCGAAGTCGCGATTGATCGCGAAGACCGCCGCACGCAGGTGCTGGGCGCGGCGCTCGATTATGATGGCGGCGCCTTCCGTGCCGCGCTCGATTTCGCCTATCAGGAAGTGCGGGTCGATGGCTTGCGGCCCAAGGTCACCATTGCAGGCTTCATCCCGCGCCTGCCCGACAGCGATGCCAATTATGCCCAAGATTACACCTTCACCGAACTGCGCGATATCTTCGGCACGCTGAACCTCGAGTACGATCTGTCCGAAGACGCGATGCTCTATGCCCGCGCCGGCGCACGCGATGGCAGCGAGGACGGCATCTATGGCGGGATCACCGCGCTCGACCAGGCGACCGGCGATGCCAACGGAAACGCGCTGTTCGTGCCGCGCACCGACAATAACGAGGCGATCGAAGCGGGCTTCCGCGGCCGCTTTGCGCTCGGCGGCACCACGCATGAAGTGAATGTCGGCGGCAACATCAACTGGCAGGTCAACCGCAACGCCTTCGATTTCCTCTATGGGCCGGGCTTCGCGGGCTTTGCCACCAACCTTTACGATACTCCGCAGCTGCCGATCCCGTCTTCGACCTTCGTCGGCGGCGACCTGAATGATCCGTTCCCGATCGTGAAGAACCGCCTGTCCAGCCTGTTCGTCTCCGACACTATCGGCCTGTTCGCGGACAAGGTGCTGCTGACCGGCGGCGTTCGCTATCAGGAGATCCAGGTCGAAAACTTCGCCTACGCGGACGGCTCGCGCGAGACGTTCTATGACGAAAACCGGCTGACCCCGGTGGCGGGCCTTGTGGTCAAACCGGCAGAAGGGCTGTCGCTCTATGCCAATTACATCGAGGCGCTGCAGCAAGGCCCGGTCGTGGTGGACCCGGCGTTCGCCAATTTCGGGCAGGCGCTGCCCCCGCGCGTCTCCGAACAGATCGAACTGGGCGCGAAATACGCCATCGGCCGGATGTTCGCGAGCCTCGCGCTCTACCGGATCGAGCAGCCGGGCGAAGGCGTTCTGGCCGGGACCGGCGCACCGGTCTTCGGCTATGTCGGCGACCAGCGCCATCAGGGGGTCGAAGCAACGCTCAATGGCGAGATCGTGCCGGGCCTGCGGCTGATCACCGGCCTTGCGCTCAACAATGCCGAGCTTGACAGCGGGCTGGAGGTGGTCGGCGTTCCCGAACTCACCTTCAACGGCAATGTCGAATGGGATCTGCCCTTCGCCCCCGGCTTCACGCTGACGGGCCGCGTCACCCACACCGGCGAACAATTCGCCGACGCCGCCAACACGCTGACACTCGACGACTGGACCACGGTCGATCTCGGCGCGCGCTATGTCTTTGCGGCAGGCGACGCGCCGGTGACATTGCGTCTGACGGTGGACAACGTGTTCGACGATGCGTTCTGGGCGTCATCCTTCGACGCCTTCACGCCTGCGCTACTGCAAGGGACGCCGCGCACCGTGCGGGCGTCCGCATCCATCGCATTCTGATGTGGGCCGCTGGCGGGCTGGCCGGATGAAAAGGTCGCCATCATCCGGCGAACTCATGTTGACCAATAGCCGGGAATCGTGGCAATCGGCCAGCGCGCGTCACACGGCGGCAAAAGCAGGACCGTGAACAGGGGCGAGGGCGGCAACGAGATCGCCCTTTCCAATGCGATGCGGGTGTAGCTCAATGGTAGAGCAGCAGCTTCCCAAGCTGACGACGAGGGTTCGATTCCCTTCACCCGCTCCAGCATCGCCGGAACAACCGGGGTTGCGTTTCGCGGATGCGTCCCTTGCTCCATCAGGGCTCTGCGTCGTACGGGGCGGCGAGCGAAGCGTAATTGCAATTGGAACATCACCGCGCGCGCGATGTTACCCCCGCCATGATCGGCAAGAAGGAATGGGCCATCGCCGAGGGATATATCCCCAGCGGCGGAGCAGGCGAGGACGACCATCCGCTGGTCTCGCACGAGACCGCATGCATCCTCAATCCGGGTGATGAGGACGCCCGGATCGAGATCACGGTCTTCTTCAAGGATCGCGAACCCGCCGGCCCCTACCGAGTTACGGTCGCAGCCCGGCGCACGCTGCACCTTCGTTTCAATGACCTTGAAGACCCCGAACCGGTGCCGCGCGACACCGACTATGCATCGGTCATCCGCTCGGACCAGCCCATCGTGGTGCAGCACACCCGGCTGGATTCGCGCCGTGGCGGCGTGGCGCTGCTCAGTACGACAGGATATTCGCAATGAGACAGGTCGTGGTCGTGACCGGCGGCAGCGCAGGCATCGGCCGCGCGGCGGTCCGCGAATTCGCGCGCGCGGGCGCCGATGTCGCCATTCTGGCGCGAGGGCAGGAGCGGCTCGACAATGCCGTCCGCGAAGTCGAGGCGGAAGGCGGAAGAGCGCTCGCCATCCCGGTCGATGTCGCGGACGCGGACGCGGTGGAGGCGGCAGCCGAACGGATCGAGCAGGAACTGGGTCCGATCGACATCTGGATCAACAATGCCTTCGCTGGCATCTTCTCCACCTTCATGGACATGAGCCAGGAGGAATTCGAGCGGGTCACTGCGGTAACCTATTTCGGGCAGGTCAACGGCACGCGGGCGGCACTGAAGCGCATGCTGGCGCGAGACCGGGGCACGATCGTGCTGGTCGGATCGGCTTTGGCCTATCGCGGAATACCGCTGCAATCGGCCTATTGCGGGGCCAAGCATGCGCTTCAGGGCTTTCTGGATTCGCTTCGCCCCGAACTCCAGCACCGCGACAGCAAGGTCCATGTGACGATGGTTCAGCTGCCGGCGGTCAATACGCCGCAATTCGACTGGGCGCGTTCGCATGGGGCCAATAAGCCGCGCCCGGTCGGCAAGATCTACCAACCCGAGGTTGCGGCGCGTGCCATCAAGTTCGCGACCGAGGTCAGACGCAAGGAAGTGTGGGTGGGCAACACCACCGCGCAGGCGATTCTCGGAGACAAGGTCGCATCCTCGCTGCTCGACCACTACCTCGCGGAAACGGGTGTGGAGGGGCAATCGGGCAGCGAGCCGATGAAACAGGATCGCGCGGACAATCTGTTTACGGCACCTCCGGGCGATCCGGGCGCCCATGGACGGTTCGATGACAAGGCGGTGGACAGCAGCTGGCAGATGGCGCTCAACCGCAATCGCAACGGCGTGGTGGGAGCGGCCGGTCTGGCAATCGCGGCAGGACTGGTCCTGACACGCTGGCGCAGCCGCAGCTGAGGGGACGCATGCAAGAGGCTCCTACCCGCGACGATACGCTGCCCGTTTCGGCGCTTGTGATCATGGGGCCGAGCGGGTCGGGGAAGAGCACCCTGGCACGCGCACTTTCAGCGCGGCTCGGATGGGGCATGATCGAGGGTGACGATCACCACCCGGCCAGCAATCGCGCCAAGATGAACGCGGGCGAGCCACTGACCGAGGCCGATCGCAGGCCGTTTCTCGAAAGCATCGGTCGGACAATCGCAGCGGCGACAGGTCCGGTGGTGGTCGCCTGCTCGGCGCTGCGCCGCGCCCACCGCGAACTTTTGCAGGCTTTCGCCGACGGCATCCTGTTCGTGTGGGTCGATGTCGAAGGCGACGAGTTGAAGCGCCGGATGGAGCGCAGGCGTGACCACTTCATGCCCCCGTCGCTGCTGGCCGACCAGATCGGCACGTTCGATCCCCCGACGCCTCCTGAACCCTTCATCCGCATTGATGGCAACCTGCCGATCGCGAAGCAGGTGGCTGCGATAGAGCAACACCTTGGGCGCTGCTGCCGGCCCACGCCGGACGCTGACGGCGAGAGCAAGAGGAGGCGGCATTGACGCAGTGGTGGCGCGACGCGGCGATTTACCAGATTTACCCGCGATCCTTTCAGGACACGAACGGCGACGGAATTGGCGATCTCGAAGGGATACGCCAGCGGCTGACCTATCTGCGAGAGCTCGGGGCCGATGCGGTCTGGCTATCGCCGATCTTCCAATCCCCAATGAAGGATTTCGGCTACGACATCTCCGATTACCGTGCGATCGATCCGCTGTTCGGCGACATGGCGCAGTTCGATGCGCTGCTGGCGCAGGCACATGACGCCGGACTTAAGTTCCTGCTCGACTTCGTTCCCAATCACAGCTCCGACCAGCACGCGTGGTTTGCCGAAAGCCGGTCATCGCGCGACAATCCGAAACGCGACTGGTACATCTGGAAGGATCCGGCGCCCGGTGGCGGCCCGCCCAACAACTGGATCAGCAATTTCGGTGGCTCTGCCTGGGAATGGGACGAGGCGACCGGGCAATATTACTACCACGCCTTCCTGACCTCGCAGCCGGATCTGAACTGGCGCAACCCCGAGGTGCGCGAAGCCATGCACGACGTGCTGCGCTTCTGGATGGACAAGGGCGTGGACGGGTTTCGCATCGATGTCGTCTGGCATCTCGCGAAGGACACCGCGTTTCGTGACAATCCGCCCGACCCCGCGTGGAAGCCGACCCAGCCCGAAATCGATCGAAACCTGCAGAAATATTCCGCCGACCAGCCGTTCGTGCATGAGATCATCGAAGAGCTGCGCGATGTGATCGACGAATATCCCGACCGGCTGCTGATCGGAGAGATCTATCTGCCGATCAACCGGCTGGTGGACTATTACGGCAGGGGCAACGAGGGGCTGCATCTCCCGTTCAATTTCCAGCTGATTACCTCGCCCTGGCGGGCCGATGCGATCCGCGAACTGATTGCCGAATACGAAGCCGCGATTCCGCAAGGCGGCTGGCCGAACTGGGTGCTGTCAAACCACGACCAGCCTCGCATCGCCAAGCGCGTGGGCCTTGCGCAGGCGCGGGTCGCTGCGATGATGCTGTTGACGCTGCGCGGCACGCCGACGCTTTATTACGGCGACGAAATCGGCATCGGTGACGTTCACATTCCGCCCGATCGCATTCAGGACCCCTGGGCCAAGAACGAGCCGGATGCCTCGTTCAACCGCGACAAGGCCCGCACCCCGATGCAGTGGTCGGCAGACGCTCACGCCGGCTTCAGCGAAACCGAACCGTGGTTGCCTGTCACCGACGATCATCAAACCCGCAATGTCGCCCATCAGCAGGGCGATGCCGGCTCCATGCTTGCGCTTCACCGGACGCTACTGTCCTTGCGAAAGCAGCGGGAAGACCTGCGCCGCGGAGATTACCGGGCGCTCGACCTCGGCGGGCCGCTCGTGGCCTACCTGCGCGGTGACACGACTGCTGTTGTCCTCAACCTCTCGTCTGATCGGGCAAAGCTTGACCTGCCGGAGGAATGGCAAGGTGGAGAGGTTCTCCTGAAGGCTTCCACGGGGGAGGGCGGAGGACCGGTGCCGGGCAGCATCGAAGGCGACGAAGGCCTCATCATCGCGTTTCGCGGAGCAGGCGAATGATAACCGACCTGTGGTACAAGCACGGCCTGATCTACAACTTCTCGCTCAGCGGATTTCTCGACGCGAATGGTGATGGAATCGGAGATCTGGAGGGCGCGCATCGACGGCTCGACTATCTTCAGGGTCTCGGCGTAACGGCGATCTGGCTGGCACCGTTCCAGCCGTCTCCGATGCGGGACCACGGCTACGATATCAGCGATTATTACGGGATCGATCCGTGTTACGGGTCATTGGGGGATTTCGTCGAGTTCTCGCGCGCGTGCAAGCAGCGCGGTCTGCGCCTGATCATGGATCTGGTCGTCAATCACTGTTCCGACCAGAACGCATGGTTCCAGAAAGCGATCGCGGATCCCGGCAGCAAGTATTTCGACTATTTCATCTGGGCGGATGAAAGGCCGGAGGATGACGAAGAGGGCGTGATTTTTCCGGGGGTTCAGGAAACCACCTGGACCTATAACGAGACGGTCGGGAAGTATTACTTCCACAGGTTCTACGAATTTCAGCCGGATCTCAACATGGCGAACCCCGAGGTCCAGCGTGAAATGCTGAAGATCGTGGGCTTCTGGCTCGAGCTGGGCGTGTCGGGCTTTCGCATCGATGCCGTTCCGTTCCTGATCGCCGAAGAAGGGATCAACCTCAAGGATCCGCAGCCCGCCTATGGATTGCTGCGCGATATCCGTGCGCTCGCACAGTGGCGCAAGGGTGACGCGGTGCTGCTGGCGGAGGCGAATATTCCGGCGGAAAAGGCTCTGCAATATTTCGGGGACGATGGCGAACGGCTGCACATGATCCTCAACTTCCCGGTCAATCAGGCGCTGTTCTACGCTCTGGCTTCGGCCGACACCGTCCCGCTGCGCAAGGCACTCGAAGCATCGCAATGCATTCCGGGATCGGCGCAATGGGCCAATTTCCTGCGCAACCACGACGAACTCGACATCGGTCGCTTGCCCGAGGATCAGCGCGAAGCGGTGTTCGCGGCCTTCGGACCTGACGACAACATGCAGATTTACGGGCGCGGAATCCGGCGGCGCCTGTCACCGATGCTCGGGGGTGACCGCCGCCGGGTCGAACTGGCCAACAGCGTGATGATGACCCTGCCCGGCACACCGGTCATCCGCTATGGTGACGAGATCGGCATGGGCGACGACCTGTCACTGCCCGAACGCGAACCGGTGCGCACGCCCATGCAGTGGTCGGACGGGCCCAATGGCGGGTTCAGCCCCAGCAAGGATCCCGTCCGCCCGCCGATCGACAGCGGCCCTTACAGCTTCGAGATCGTCAATGTCGCCCGCCAACGCGCCGCAGAAGATTCGCTGCTCAACTGGATGGAGCGGATCATTCGCAGCCGAAAGGAGATGCCGGAAATCGGCGAAGGCGAATTCTGTGTGCTCGAAACGCCGGCGCACATTCTGGCGCTTCGCTTCGACTGGAAGGATCACCTATCAGTATTCGTGCACAATTTCGAGGATCGGTGTTGCGAAATCGCGCTCGATATTGGCGTCGCTCCCGAATGCACCCGTTTACGGGGCGTCCTAAGCGACACGAGTTTCGATGTCGGAGAAGACGGTCGATATCCGATTGTCTTGGAACCCTATGGCTATCATTGGCTGCGCGCCGGCGGGTTGGAGCAGATCCCGCAGAGCCGGTAGGGCGAGCCAGCTGTCTACACCAATTGCACTGGCCGCCCGGCGATCATTTCCTCCATCACGAAATGTCCGGTCACCACCGACAGATCGAACCCGTCGACCAGCTGCTGGTAGAACCGGTCATAGCCCCTGATCCCTTGCGTCACGACCTTGACGAGGTAATCCCATTCGCCGCCGATGCGGTAGAGATCGACCACGCCGGGGATGCGATTGAGATGGTCCTTGAAGGCCACGGCCCAGTCCTTGGAATGGTGCGGGGTCTTGATCATCACGATCACCACCAGATCGAGCCCGAGCCGCGCCAGATCGACCTGCGCCCGCTGCCCGCGCAGCACGCCTTCGGACTGGAGCCGCTGGAGCCTGCGCCAGCAGGCGTTCTGCGACAGGCCGACCTCCTCGGCCAGTGCGCGCTGGCTGAGGGACGCTTCGGTCTGTAGCGCCATCAGGATCTTGCGATCAATTCTGTCGATTTCGAACGCTTCAGTGGTCATATGAACGATACATTAGCCTAATTGCCGCGAAATCGGTAATGAAATCTCGCGCAGACTAGGCGAAACAGTGCGCATGACCAATGCGCACCCCTGCTCCGATGCCGACGAGGCCCAAGCCCTGTTCGATACCTTCCGCGCCGATATCCGCACCAAGGTAATACAAGGCACGCTGGCGCAGTCGGTCATCGGCAAGGGCAGGCTGATCGATGGTCCGCTGGGGCCGCAGCCGCTGCTCTATGCCGATTACGCCGCATCGGGCCGGGGCTTGCGCGAAATCGAGGACTTCGTGCTCGAGCACGTGCTGCCCGTCTATGCCAATCCGCACACGCAGGCGTCATGGTGCGGTCGGTCGATCAACGCACTGCGCCGGGTAGCGCGGTCCGAGGTGGCGCGGTTCTGCGGGGCAGGGGCGGGCAATGCGGTGATCTTCGCCGGGTCTGGCGCGACGGCGGGCCTGCAGAAGCTGGTGCGGCTGTTCGGGGTCGATCAGCGCGATGCTGCGGGGGAACGCGCGCTGGTGCTGCTCGGCCCCTACGAGCATCATTCGAACCTGCTGCCGTGGCGCGAAAGCGGGGCCGAAGTGATCGAACTGCCCGAGGATGCGGCGGGCGGGCCGGATCGCGCGGCTTTGAGCGCGCAGCTCGATCGCGCAGCAGGGCGACGGATTGTTGCTGCCTTTTCCGCCGGATCGAACGTCACCGGCGCGCTGACCGATATCGCCGCAGTCTCGCGCATGGTGCAGGCGGCGGGCGGCAAGGTGATCTGGGATTTTGCCGGGGCAGCCCCCTATATCGCGATGCAGATGCGTCCGGCGCCCGACGTGCAGATCGATGCGCTGGTGTTCTCGCCGCACAAGTTCGTCGGCGGCCCGGCGTCATCGGGCGTGCTGGTCGTGCGGCGCGATGCGGTGGCGCTCAACAAGCCCTCGGCACCGGGCGGCGGCACGGTCAGCTTCGTATCGCCGGGCGGGCAGGATTACCTCGCCGATCTCGCCGCGCGCGAGGAATCGGGCACGCCCAATGTCATCGGCGATATCCGCACCGCGCTTGCAGGCATCGTGCGCACCGCGATGACCGAAGCCGGTCTGGACAGCCGCGCCGCAGCGATGTGCCGCGCGGCATTGGCGCGGTGGCGTGCGAACCCCCGGATCGAAGTGCTAGGGCGGGCCATGGACACGCACCTGCCGATCGTGTCGTTCCGGATGCGCGGTGCACGCGGCGAACTGGTCCACCACCAGCTTGTCACCCGTATATTAAGCGATTGCTTCGGCATTCAGGCGCGCGGCGGCTGTGCTTGTGCCGGGCCTTACGTGCACCGCCTGCTGGGGATCGACGAGGCGGAATCGCAGGCGATCCATCAGGCGATCCGGCTGGGCGCGGAGCTCGACAAGCCGGGCTTCGTGCGGGTCAACTTCTCGCCGCTGATGGATGATGCCGAGCTTGAGACCCTGATCGCCTGCGTCGAACAGGTCGCCGGGGAGAGCGACAGCCTTGCCCGCCATTTCACCGCCAATCCGGCCACCGCCGTGTTCGAGCCGGTCGCCGCCTGATCCGGCGTGCGGCTTCCCTCGCTCACCTGCGTCAGGCGGGCAGGGCGAGGTGCTTGGCACCGAACACTGATTGCCAGCTTTCGATCTCATCCACCACCGCTTCGTCCAGGGCATGCATCAGGTCGGCGGCGGCGGCATAGGTGATGCTGGCCTCTGCGCCCGACAGCAGCAGGCCGATCCGGGTTTCGATCTCGCCCAGCTTTTCCGCGGCGACCTGCGAAATTGCGCCGAACCGCTCGAAATCGCCAAAATAGCGTATCCCGGCAAGGTTCGCGCCGAGCGTCGGGAACGCGACGCCCAGGAACGTGAAGACAAGCGAGGTTTCAGCCGCCCATGACTTGGGAATGACGCCTGCCGCGCCGCCCAGTTTGAACAGGAGATAGGCCAGCACCGATACCACCGCGAGCCGGAAGCAGATGCCCGCCGCCCGGTCGAGCCGGTGATGAACCCGTTCAAGCCGGTGCGATTTGGCTTCGTGATAGGCGCGCTGGGCGACCACGTGCGGCAGCACCACCTGTGCAAGCCCGGCGCGCAGATAATCGCGGGTCAGTCGGGCGCGCGGAAGGCCGACGGCGCGCAGTGTGTGGCGGACGAAATGCTCGGGCCACTCCGCGCCCGTCGCGCCCCCTCCCTTGCGGGGCCAGCGTCCGGTGGGACGCGATACGCCGAGCAGCAGCAAGCCCGGCGCATGGCGCAGATATTCCGCCACGCGGCGCAGTTCGAACCAGCGCCGGTGCCAGCCGAGCCGCGAACCGGCGGCGGTCAGCACCAGAATGCCTGTCAGCAACAGCAATTCGATCGTCGCGAAGATCCATTTGATCTCGGTCAGCCCTGCGGGAAGATAGGCAATGCCGATAATCACCGCCAGCGCCGCGAGCACGAAATTGACGCACATGCCGCTGCGATAGGCATCGGCAAGGCGGCTGGCGATGCCATCGGACCAGGCGAACATCGGCAGCACTTCGTTGCGCAGGCGCCCCGCCACGGCTTCATCGCCGCCCGGCAGCGTGCTGGCCGCCGCTGCCAACCCGGCCCCGCTACCGGCTGCAATCTCCGCCGGTGCCTCGTAATCGACCCTGAGCGCGCCCCACGCGCCCGGACCGCCGCCGAACACGCGTTCGATCCGGCGATAGAGGCCGAAGGCGCGCGAACTGCGCCCGCGCCATGCTTCGCGTTCGAGCAGCGCAGGCGCCCAGCCTTCGGCCACGACAGCGGCGCGGATGATCGCTTCGAGACGCGCAACATCCGGCCCGGTGCCGGGCGATGCGGCGCGCGGCTGCCCCAACTCCTCCGGGCGGGTGAGGATCGACCAGTCCTGCGGTGTGGCCGGATCGATCAGCAGCACCGGCGTGCCCAGCGTCAATGCGGTCGTGACGGTGTGCCCGGTTCCCCCCGGCAGGTTCGCGATTCTGCCGTCCCACACCGCGACGACGAGATCGGTACGCTCGATCATGACCCGCCCGGCGAGCGCGACATTATCGGAAACGAGCGCTTCGAAGGCGCGCGCCGCGACGCGGTTTTCCGGATCGGTCAGGCTTGCCAGCCACAGCGCTTCGACCTCGGTGTCGCGGTCGGCCAGCTCGAACAGGTGCGCTCTGGCGGTGATCGCGCGGATCGCGGCGGCGCGGGTTTCGACCGCATGATCGGCGGCGGAGTTGCCGCGGCACAAGGCGGCGGCATCCTCTGGGTTAACCGGATGGGCGTTGATCGCCAGATTGAGATCCGCGCCGAACGGAAGTGGCACCACCAGTTCCCACCCGCGCGCCAGCGCCAGTTCGGCGGCGATCTGATCGGTGCCATCGACCAGCAGGCTGTGCAGCCGCAATGCACTCTGCGCGTCCGGAAGGCTTGCTGCGGCGATCTGTTCGATCTGTGCCAGCAGGCTCTCCAGCGCGGAGGAGATCGCGCCTGCATGGGCGGAGAACGCGGGATTGGTGGCGCGATGACCGGTAACGCCCAGCGCAAGATGCGCTTGCCAGCGGGCTGGGATTGGCAGGGAGGGCATTGGCAGATCGTCTCCTTGCCGGTGCGGCGCGCTTGGCCTTGTCTCTAACCCCTTGGTGCGGCTGCTTACAAGGGGGAGCAGTGCCGGTTTGACGGGGATGAAGCGAAGGAGCATTATCCGTGCGTGGGCGCATTGCCGGGGAGGACAAGCGCGATGGGCAGGTTGGCAGCACTGTTGGCGGGGTTGGGGCTTGCGCTGGCCGTTCCGGCGTCGGCGCAGCAGCCGATCCCGTTTCCGTACATCCAGGGGATCGAGATCCGGGGCCCCCACAATCTTGTCGAGAATCCCGAAAGCAACGTCCCGGCAGAGCAGCGCGAGGCCGAACAGCGGATTGCCGACACTGCGGAGGCGTCTTGCGATGCGGGCGATCTTCAGGGTTGCACCGCGCTCGGGCGCGCGTTTCTGGAAGGCGTCGGCCGTCCGTTGAACCGCCCGGTCGCTGAATTGCTGCTGCGTCAGGCCTGCGACGGTGCCGATGTCGAGGGGTGCCTCGTGCTGGGCAAGTGGCTGGTCGAGCCAGATCGCGTGATCGTTGAGAGCTGGCAGGCAGAGGCATATGCTTACGGCATCGCGATGCTCGGGCGTGCCTGCGGGCTCGGCGACTTGGGCGCCTGCTCCGAACAGGCCAATGCAGTCGAATTCGGGTTCAAAGCGGCGATGGGCGATCTTGCGGCGGCGGTGGCGCTGCGCCGGCAGGCCTGCGCCAGCGGCAGTGATCGCGCCTGCCGCGAACTGGCCGCCAGCCTCGCAAGGAGCGGGGAAGAAGCCGCGGGCAAAGAGGCGATCGACCTGCTCGAACGCCAGTGCCGCAAGGGCGATGCGCGCGGCTGCGAGCAGATCATGCCGCTGATCGCGCAGAACGCCGCGTTGGCGCAGAATATGGCCGATCTCGGCTGCCGCGCAGACAGTGCCGCATCGTGCTTCGCCTACGGAGAAATCCTGTTCGCGGCTGACAGCGGCCCGCCCGAACGCCGCGAGGCGGCGCTGGCGCAGTTCGACCGCGCCTGCATGCTTGATGAAGCCCGCTGCCTCCTGCCCGAGCAGATCCGCATCCGGCCGGTTCTGGCCGAGAGCTGCGGGAGGGGGGACCAGGCCGATTGCGTCGCGCTCGCGCGGATCTACAGCCAGACACCGGACTCGCTGTTGCATTCCCCCGCAGAGGCCGCGACGCTGCTGGGCTCTGCGTGCGAGGCGGGCATGATCGATGTCTGCGCCGAAGCTGTCGGCGTGCTGCGCGGCGGCGATATTCCTCAGGGCCCGGAAGGCAATGCCCGGATCGCTTTGTGGCACGACACGGCTTGCTATGCCGGCTCGGAGCGCGATTGCGTTAGCCTCGGCAAGCACCTGCTCGCCAGCTATTCCGACCGCGAAAACCGTGACCACGGCTATGCACTGCTCACCCGGGTCTGCGAGACCGGTGACATGTATGCTTGCGACGACCTCGATGAGATCGCGCAAAAGGATCCGGACGGCCCGCTGTTAGCGGCGGACAGCCGTTTCATTCCGCCGCTGAGCGAAGAGGAAAGGGCCGAAATCGATCGCCAAATCGAACAGGAGCGCGCTGCCTCCGCCAAGGCGAATGTGGTTTGCTTCAGTTCGACCGTCGTTTTTCGCGGCGTCACGTACGAAGACCGGGTCTGCACTGCCACCGCGCGCAAGGTCATCCGCGGCTTTCTGGTGCCGCCCGGAGCGGCTCCGTGGCAGGCGCTGTTGTGGCGTCCCGAACGGGTTCCCGGGCGCAGACAGCCTCTGGCTCCTTCGGAACGTCTCGAATGCGGCGGCGCGCTGATCGGCAGCGGCTGGATCGTCACCGCTGCGCACTGCGTGCTCGACGAGAACAAGAAGCCGATCATCACCCGCGATTATACCATCCGGCTCGGGGTCACCGACGCCTATAGCACGCAAGGCGTCAGCTACCCGATCCTGAACGTGTTTCCGCACGAATCCTACATCGTAAAGGGCAGCCTGTTCGATATCGCCCTGATCCAGTTCGATCATCGCAGCGGGGGCAGGTGGCCGCCGAAAGACGCGAAGACGATCAAACTCGACGGGCGCCGCAATATTCCGCTGTCGCTCAGCGGCGGGATGCCGGTTTACGCCTTCGGCTGGGGCAATACCGCGTTTCGGGGGCAAAACAGTCAGGTGCTGAAAGGCGCTCTGTTGCAGCTTCAGGATATTCCGGAGTGCCAGCGGAAGACAGCGACCGATCGGGCGTTCCTGCTCGGCTCGCTGCTATGCGCCAGCGCAGAGGACAAGTCGCAGGTTTGCGACGGCGACAGCGGCGGTCCGCTGATCAGCTATGCAGGCAGAGGGCCGACCTTGATCGGGGTGGTGAGCGCAGGCACAGATTGTGGGCAAACCGGCGTGCCGACCCGCTTTACCCGGGTGTCGGTTTCACGCGTGCGGGACTGGATCGACAGGGTTCTCGCCGGAAGCGTCACTCCCATACGCCCGCGCTGACAAATCCGGCGCGGTTGCAAGACCGGCCCGGCAGCATAGCCGGGCCGGTCTGCGAAATTCATTTACTCGGCAACGGCTGCATCAGCCGAGGCGGCGGGGCCGATCGGATTGCTGTTGGTGTCGGTGCCTTCCGCAGCGGCGGCTGCCGCTTCGAGCGCCGCAGCGTCTTCTTCGGACATGGTCTCGGGTTCGGCGGGTGCCATTTCGGTGGTTTCAGGCGTGGCTTCTTCAGCCGGAGCCTCGCCTCCACAAGCGGCCAGCGCCAGCGCTGCGCCGGTGCACAGTACGACAGATGCAATCTTCTTCATGTGGGTACCCCCGTTTATCGCCCGGAAGTGGGCGACCGAGGAGCTATCACGAGGAAAGGCGCAAAAGCAAATCGGTGAACGCGGGTTCGCCGCGCAGCGGATCGAGCAGGGGGTCGTTGGGTGCCCACAGAACGCCCGGATCGAGCGCGTTCAAGGCCGTGCCGAGCAGCGCCATCGCTTCATCCACTTCACCGCGCTGGGCGTGAACCTGCGCCCGCTGATAGCGGCTATCGCCGTATTCTGCCTCAAGCGCTGCAAGCGCCGTGTCGGCGGCTGCCGTATCGCCAAGCCGGTGCGCAGCAATGGCCGACGCTGTGAGCGAATAGGCGCGCCCCTGTTCTGCCTTGGCAGCCGACAGCGCGCCTGCCGCATCGTTTTGCATCAGGCGAGCTATCGCAATGCCGAACTGCGCACTGGCAAGGCTGGGATTGAGTTCGAGCGCGCGCTCCATGTGCTTGAGCACAGCGGCATAATCGCGCGCGAACAGCGCGTTATAGGCCGCCGAACGATAGGCTCGCGCATTGAGCGGATCGAGTTCGAGCACCCGCGCCATCATCTGTGCGGCAAGCGCCTGTTCCTCACCATAGGCATAGAAGCTGGCGGCAGCGCGCAGCACGTCCGCGTCGCCGGGCGCCAGACGTTCCGCAGCCTCGTAATGGGGCATCGCCGCGCCGCGTTTGAGCTGACCGTTATTGAGCGCAAAGCCCAGCGCAAGGTGGCCCCGCGCAAGGCGCTGTTCGAGTGCGAGCGACCGCTCGGCGGCGGCAATGGCTTCGGCAAACAGCTTGCGCGATTCGATGGCATCGCTGGCTGCATTATTGGCAATCGCCGCCAGCATGGTCGATCGCATGGCGTGAGCCGCTGCATAGCCCGGATCTTCGGCAATCGCCGCCTCGAACTGCGCCAATGCCGCCCGGTCGGAATCTGTCCCGGAGGACAGATCATAAAGCGCATGACCGCGCAGGAAGGCTTCGTAAGCGGCGATGTTCTTTGTTCCGCCGATGTCCTGCTGGGCAGCGACGCTGCTGCGGGCCTCAGTCTCGCCCACGGTCTGCGCAACCAGCGACAGGGCGACGGTTTCCGCAATTTCGGACTGCAGCGCGAACACGTCTTCCAGCGCGCGGTCATAGCTTTCGGCCCAGCGCACCAGACCGCCTTCGATCTCGATCAGTTCGGCCGAAACCCGCAGCCGCGCCTCGTCGCGCATCACGCTGCCGCGCAGGATGTGATCGACCCCGAGCGTGCGGCCGATGGCGAAGTCGTCCTCCCCTCCGATTGCGCCCGAAGATGTGGGCGCGGCGACCCTCAACCGCGGATTGCGGACCAGCACCGAACGCAGTTCATTGGACAGGCCGTTGGAAAACCACGCCTTGGCGACGTCGCCGGTCAGGTTGGCGAAGGGCAGCACCACCATCGAAATGGCATCGCCCGCCCGCGCGCTGCCCAGCAGGCCCGATTGCCACACGCCCAGCACCGCCGCTCCACCGGCGAGGCTCGCGCCGCCGATCATCAGCGTGCGGCGTGACAGGGTAAGCCCGGAGCGTCCGACCGCAAAAGCGGCGGCTTGGGCAGGAGTGGGCGGCGCAGACGCGGACGCAATCGGCGCTGCGGCTGGCGCGCCGGCCTTTGTCCTGACTGCGGCAATGATGCGTTCTGCCACCGGCGTGCCCGGTGCACCCTGCCAGCCCGAAATGTCGAGCAGCTGGAACTGGCGGAAGCCGAGCGGGGCAATGGTCCCGTCGAGCGAGAGCGGCACCAGACACCCGCGTTCGCGCCCGCGCTGCGCCTCGTCGCGCACCCACGAAGAGGCGACCGAAGTCTGCGACCACAGCACAACCACGCAATCGGCGGATTCAAGCGCGGTTTCGGTGGTGGCGAGGTAGTTTTCGCCGCCTTCCAGCCGCCCGTCCCACCACACATCGAAGCCCGCGCTTTCGAGCAAGGCGATGACGGGGCGGGCGCGATCGAGGTCGCTGCGTGCATAGCTGAAAAAGACTGAAGCACCGCCCGCTTTCGGAGCATCACCGCTACCTGTCGCCATCGCTCCGCTCATTTCCACCATGGGGCGATGTTACATCGGTTTCGGTCGTATCGCCAAGCGATTGCTTGGCGGCGATGCGCGACATTTGCAGGATTTCAGCCCGGTTGGCTGCCTATTCAGTGATGCGCCGGGTCTCGCCGATCGTCTGGGCGGCGATTTCCTCCGCGTCGAACGGCAGGCGGTGCCACTGCTTGGCCGCGTAGGCGCGGGTCTGATCGGCGTAGTGGGGCGAGGCCGGATCGGTCGATTGCGAATAGCTGAGAATTGCGTCGGCCACCGGGCCATCCGCGTCGAAGCCGACGATCTGGATGTAGCTGGTTCCATGCACCGGAACCAATCCGCCGCCGGGCGCGGGGCGCGCATCCTGGTAGTTCAGCACGCCCGCAGTGCCGGGGCCGCCGTGGATCGGGATCGCCTCTCCGTTAGCGGTCCAGCGCTGCACCTCGCCCCATGGCGCGTCGAGCGCGATACCGGCGGCGTCCAGTTCCGCCGCCGCTTCGCCGAGCGCTGCGAGCAGTTTGTCGCCGACCTTTGCGGTCGCCAGATCGCGCGGTGTGCTGACCGGATCGGCCGGATCGAACGGCACGGCCCACAGGTCATTGCGCTGGCCGACCTTGGACCAGAACGCCCGGAACAGCGCCGCGCCCCGGCTGTCGGCTTCGTAACGGCGATCCCAACCGGCCAGCGCCGCGCAGCCACGCGCCGTGGTTTCGGCAGGCTCTGCCGCGTCCGCGCACAGCGCCAGCAGCGGCTCCATGACCATGTCGGCGGCAAGGCTCTTGTTGGCGAAGGCCATCGCCTTGGCGCGTTCATGATCGATTGTGCCCGCCGCAAGTAGCGCCTCGGTCTCGGTGAAGTTTGACCGCGTGCGCAGCGACAACGCGCTTTCATGCTTGCCGAGGATCGGCGAGAGCGCAGGGTGGGGCAGGCGCGGGTTACTGAGCCAGTAGCTGTCATTGCTGTTGGTCAGGTAGCTGCGCACCACCGTCGCCGCCTGATCGCTGGCAGGCATCAGGCCGGGCTCGGACGTGCCGGGCGCCGCTTCCCAATCGCATTCCGAACGCGATCCATCGAGCAGCGTCGCCAATGATGCGAACAGCGGCGACAGCGGGGTGGAACATGCCGCGATCAGCTGCGCCGAGACATTCGGCACCGCCGTCACGTCGGCGTGCAGCGCGTCGCCGTTCCGGTCGGCGGCGATGGTATTGACCCACGGAATGCCGAGCGTCTCGCTCACCGCAGCCTCGATCTCGCCGACATTGCGCGCCTGGCCGATGCGCAGCCAGGTGTCGATGGCGCGCTGGTTGCCGCGATTGGCATCATTGAGCGCGAATGCCATCCCGGCGCTCCAGTTCACGCCCGATTGCGGCGCGACGAACACCGGGCCGAAACGGGTGGTGTAGAGCGTGCGGGTGACTTCAGGCGTGCCGTCGGGCATCGGCACGCTGACGGTGCGCGGCTCCATCGCCACGCTTTCCCCGTCGAGCATGTAGCGGGTCGGATCGGCGGGATCGAGCGTCAGCGCGTGCAACGTGAAGTGGCGCGCGGCGGTGACGGTGTGCGTCCAGGCGACATCGCGGTTGAAACCCAGTGTCGGGATCGGCGTTCCGGCAATGCCCACGCCCATCACGTCATACCCTTCGGGCCCGGTGACGTGGAGTTGCCAGAACCGGCTCGGCCCGTTCCACGGGAAGTGCGGATTGCCGATCACAAGCCCGCGCCCGTTCGCAGTCGCTTCGCCGCCGAATGCCCAGCCATTGCTGCCGAGTCCGACTTCGCCGGGGCGGGGCAGCGCCTGATTGACGGGCACACTGGCCGCCGCCAGCGGCGTGCCGGGCGGGGTCGCATTGGCGATGCCGGGTGCCAGCACCAGCGAACTGGCCAGCAGCATCTGCTTTTCGGTCAGGCGCAGCACATCATCCAGACTGATCGGGCGCACCCATGCCTTGCCCCGGCACTCTGCGGGAATGCCGTCGGCACCGGCATCCTTCAAGAAGCGGTTGTACCCCGCGACATAGCCTTCAGCCAGACCGCGCGCCTCGCGTCCTTGATCGGCAAACCCGGCCCGCAGCATCGGCAAGTCGATCACACCGCGAAAGAACACGTCGGAAGAAAGATTGTCGACCTCCTGAAATCCCAGCACCGCCTTGGCTTCCGGCCCGAAATGGCGCGAGCGTTCGCCCGCCACCGTGGCGAATTCCTCGGCCAGCAGGCACAGGTTGTCCTGGGCATAGGCATAGGCGACCCCGTAGCCGACGCCTCGCCACGTATCGGCGGTGATATGCGGGATGCCGAAGGTGGTGCGGGTGATCGTCGCCTCCAGCCCGCTGCGCGCCTGCGCCTGCGCCTGCGGTGCCAGAATCAGCGCGGCCAGACTGCCCGCCAGAAGTGAAATCCGCATCATCCAAACCTCTCCCGAACCCGAATCCCTTATTGTCGGGCGAAGCTATGGGAAAGCGCGGTGCAAAGCAAAGCGGGCAGTGCCGATTGGCGCGACAAAAAGGAGGGGCGCCCGGCATGGTGCCGGACGCCCCGGTGTCGCCTCACGTCGCGAAAGTGTCAGAACGAGAAGCCGGCAGTCAGCTTGTAGAAATCGCCGTCATTGCCGCCCTCGATATCGGCGCCAGCGGTGAAGCGGGCGAAGAAGCCATTGCTGGTCCTGAACTGCACATAGGGGCCAAGCCACTGGTAAACGACCGCCGTCGACCCGCCGGGGAAGGTGTTGCGGGTGTTGCTGAGCAGTTCGTAATGCGCGCCGGCCGAGACGTTGTCGCTGAACTTGTAGCCCGCATTGATCCAGGTGTGCAGGAAGTCGAGTGCGGCATCGTCGTTGCGGTTGCGCAGCGCGGCGTAATAGCCGCCGTAGAATTCGGCTTCCAACGTCTCGTCCGAATAGTTCATGGTCAGGCTGGGCACGATACCGTCGGCGAAATTGCCCCCGGTTCCGGCCGGCACGCCGTTGGGATCGCGCGCCCCGCCCGACAGCAGCGCGCCGTTGGTGAGGCCGATCTGCGGCTTGATGACGAGATTGCCGGAGTAGATCGCCGCGCCGACGCCGAATTCGGTCCACAGGTCGGAACCGAGGCTGGTGCCGAAGGCGTCGGTGGTCCAGATGATACCGTAAAAGCTGAAATCGACATTCTCGCTGACCGGGATCAGGCCGTTGAACGCCGGATAGAAGCCGAAGAAGGAATCCTGATTGAGGGTGACGCTGAAGGTCTCCTCGCGTCCGCCGGTGGTGCCGGTTTGCGCAGCCGCAGCAGCGATCGCGGCGCTGGTGATGACGACTTCGCCATTGCCAGTGGCAAGGCCCGGAGCCGCGCTGGTTGCGGTCAGGATCACCGGTGTGGCTTCACCCGATTCGGCGATCGTCACGCCCGACAGGCCTTCGACGGTAGCGCTATCCGCGATCGGTGTTGCGGCAGCAGCGGCAAGCTTGGCCGCAGCCGCTTCGGTCAGCAGCACCGGCGCGGCGGCTTCGAACGGGGCGGACGGCGCTTGCGCCTGAACGGGGGCGGCCAAGGCACCGGCCACGGCCAGCGCCGATGCAGCGGAAGCAAAACGGGTAATCATGAGGAACGCTCCTGTTGAGAGAGGGGATCGTTCCGCCTGCGTGCCGAGTCTGAGCCTTCTTTTCTTATGAACGGGCTTCGTTATCGGCAAGCAAAGCAAATATCATCGCCACATCGGTGTGCAATTATTCTCGCTTATCGGAGATTGAATTGTCACTCTTGTGTTGCAGTGAAGAAACAAATTAGAATTACTATAGCTGTTATTGTATGAACCTATGAATTCGCAAAGATTTGCAGAAATGGGACGGTTCGCTGCGTCTCAGCGAGAAACGCGGCAGCCCGCACAGCTTCGCATTCCGCGCGCGCTGCACGGGGGTCTCGCCAAGGTCTCGCCAGGGCCTCGTTGCCGGGGCTAACAGTCTATCGCGGCGGCATCCGGATCGCGCCGTCGAGCCGGAACTGGTGGCCGTTGATGTAGCTGTTGCGCGCGATCTCCAGCACCAGTGACGCGAATTCCTCCGGTTCGCCGAGGCGCTTGGGGAAGGGCACGGATGCGTTCAATTGCGCCCACATCGGCGGGTTGCGATCCTTCATGCCGAGCATCAATGGCGTGGCGAAAATGCCGGGCATCACCGAATTGACCCGGATCCCCATGTCCATCAAATCGCGCGCCATCGGCAGGACGAGCCCGTTCACCCCGGCCTTGCAACTGCCATAGATGACCTGCCCGATCTGCCCGTCCTGCGCGGCGACGCTGGCGGTCAGGATCACGCAGCCGCGCTCGCCGTCGTCATTGACGGGATCGGCATTGGCCATGCCCAGCGCCGAAATGCTGGCGATGCGGTAACTGGCGACAAGGATTCCTTGCACCCCGAAGGCATAATCCTCGGTCGAAAGCCGTTTGTAGGCGCCGGCTTCCTTGTCCCAGCCTAGCGTCTTGCCGCGTTTGCTCGCCATTGCGCAGTGCAGCGTCACGCGTTCCTGCCCATGCGCGGCGCGCGCGGCGGCGAAGCCCGCTTCGACCGATGCTTCGTCCATGATGTCGACATGGTGGAACGTGCCGCCGATCTCGGCTGCATGGGCCTCGCCAGCTTCGTCGTTGATGTCGAAAATGGCGACCTTCATGCCCGCATCGGCAAAGGCCTTTGCGCTCGCCTTGCCAAGTCCGCTCGCCCCGCCGGTGACCACGGCGGCCATGCCCGCTTCGATCTTCATTGTCTCGCTCTCCTGTGAGTGTTTTCCCTTTCGCTAACCGCTTCGGAGCGCGTGCGCCATCTCTGCGATTGCGGCAATCGGGCGTTTATTTCGGGTGTCATGCAAGCGTAACCGGGAGGTCACCCTTGCGTCACCAACGGCGACTAGAGGCGACCACAAGTTGGCCCGCAACGGGGGCACCAACAGGGGAAAATCGATGATTCGCATTCGTCTTGCCACCGGCAGCGCCGCGCTTGCGCTCGCCGTCAGTCTGGCTGCGCCCGCATATGCCGGGGAAGTGATCGGCACGGTCGCAGATGCCAGTGACACAGCCGGCCTCGGGGCCGCCGAAGTGGTGATCGAGGATCTGGGGCGCCGCACCGTCACCGGCAGGGACGGCACCTACGTGTTCAACGACGTCCCGGAAGGCACCTACACCATCACCGCCCGTTATGTCGGTGCGGAAGCGGTCAGGTTCACGATCAACGTCCCGGCGGAAGGGCTGGTGCGCCAGAACTTCGTGCTCGGTGACACCGGATCGGATATTCTGGTGCTGGGGCAGAGCGCCAACCTCGCCTCGGCGCTGTCGCGCAAGCGCACAGCGGATGGCGTGTCCGATGTGCTGACCCGCGATTCCATCGGTCAGTTCCCGGATCAGAACGTCGCCGAATCGCTGCGCCGTCTGCCCGGCATCAACGTGCTCAACGATCAGGGCGAAGGCCGGTTTGTGACGGTGCGCGGGCTCGACCCGAACCTCAACGCGACCTCGCTCAACGGTGTGCGCGTTCCCGCACCCGGGATCGACGAACGCGGCGTTGCGCTGGACGTGATTTCGTCCGAGATCATCGAATCGATCGAAGTGAAGAAGTCGCTCACGCCTGATATGGACGGCGATACCATCGGCGCGTCGATCGAGATCAAGACCACCAGCGCATTCGACCGCAAGAACGATCTCTACGTGGTCAAACTGGGGGGCAGTTACAACGACTATTCGGGCCAGCTGACGCCCGACGTCGGGTTCGATTTCGCCAACAGGCTGAGCGACAATTTCGGCGTCACCGGCGGTCTTTCCTATTACAAGCGTGAATTCGAAAGCGACAACGTCGAAGGTGCGGATTGGCAGGAGGACGGCGGGCTCGTCTATGCCGAGGAAATCCAGTACCGCGATTACGATGTCGAACGCGAACGCATCAGCGCCACGCTGGGCTTCGATGCCCGAGTGGGCGAGCATACCGAGCTTTACCTCAAGGGCGTCTACAGCGAGTTCAGCGACCAGGAATTCCGCCGCGACGTGATCTTCATTCTTGAAGATGCCAATGTTTCTGGCAGCGGCACCAATGCGGTGTTCGATGATACAGACGCCGAAATCGAAATCCGTCGCCGTGTGAAGGATCGTCTGGAGATCAGCCGCATCCGCACTGTGGTGTTTGGCGGCGAAAGCCGGTTCGGCGCGTTCAAGGCGGATTACGCGGTGAGCTGGGCGAAATCCTCCGAAACCAAGGACGGTTCGGTCGATCCGACCCGGTTCGACGCCAATTTCGAGGATTCCGGGCTGGAAATCGGGTTCGATTACAGCAACCCGCGCATTCCGCTGTATTCGGTGACGGGTAACAGTGCAGGCTTCCTCGATCCGCTGAATTACGGCCTCGATGAAGTCGAATTCACCGCAGCCTCGCTTGGCGAGGACGAGGAATTCGCCGTCCGGCTCGATCTCGGCTACGAAATCTACAGCGATGCCGGAACGCTGACCATTCAGGGCGGCGCCAAGGCGCGCTGGCGCGAGAAGGGCTTCGCTGGACGGGTCGAATTCTACGAAAACGACAATTACACCCTCGCCGATGCGCTGGGAGCGGGGCAGACCTACCGCCTCACCGATATCTCTCCTCTGCCGGGCTTCACCGAGGCAACCGACTTCTTCAATGCCAACCGCAGCGATTTCGAACTGAACGCAATTGATTCCACGATCGCCAGCAACAACGAAACCTACACGGTCGAAGAGGACATCTTCGCCAGTTACTTGCTTGGCCGTTGGGAAAGCGATCAGCTGTTGGTGATCGGCGGGGTGCGTTACGAACGCACCGACAACCGGATGCGCGGCAACGTGGTTCGGCTGATCGACGAAGGGCAGGATTTGCCGGGTGGCGGCGTGGCAGCTGATGACACCGTAATCGTCACGCAGCGCGAGATTGACCGCAGTTACGATCACTGGCTGCCCAGCCTCAACATTCGTTACGCAGCCCAGCCAAACCTCATCATGCGGCTGGCAGGCTATCGCAGCCTGGTGCGCCCCAACATCGCGCAGCTCGCACCGCGGTTCGAAATCAACGAGGACAACGAGGCGGCCATCGGCAACCCCGATCTGGTCCCCTACGAAGCATGGAATTTCGACGCGACCGTCGAATATTACATGTCGAGCAACGGCGCGCTGACCGCCGGATTGTTCTACAAGGAAATCGACAATTTCATCGTCGGCGTCGTGGTCGAAGAGCCGGGCAGCTTCCAGGGTATCGATTTCGAGGAAGCGGAAACCAACATCAACGGTTCGACCGCCGAAATCTTCGGGATCGAACTTGGATTTTCGCAGCAGCTCGACTTCCTGCCCGGTGCGCTGTCGGGCTTTCTGGTGCAGGCCAATTACACCTTCACCGATGCCAAGGGCCTGATTCCCGACAGCGATCTCGGGGCGGTGACCGATACGCCGACCTTCCGCGAGATCACGCTGCCCAGCGCCAGCAAGCACACTTTCAACGGCGTGCTCGGATACGAAAAGGGCCCGCTCTCGCTGCGGCTCGCCGGCACCTATCGTGATGGCTACCTCGATGAAACGGACTCGAGCGCAGACGAGGACCGCATCGTCGACAGCCTGTTCCAGCTCGATTTCACCGGTCGCTATTCGGTGAGCAAGAACCTGCAGGTCTATTTCGAATGGATCAACATCAACGACGCCGAATACTTCGCCTTCAACCGGCAGGGCGGACGGCAGAACGTGCTGCAGTTCGAAAAGTACAACTGGACGATGAAGGGCGGCTTGCGCCTCACCTTCTGATAGGATGCGATGATGATCCGACCCTTTCACGCTTTCGCGCTGCTATCGCTGGGGATCACCGGTGCTTGCGCCACAATCCCTGCGATCACCGGCGATCCGGCCGTCACCGTCACCGCGACGGCGCAGACTCCGCCGGTCGGCACCACCAACGAAGACGCGGCCGATGATCCGGCGATCTGGCGCAATCCGGCGAGCCCGGCGGCCAGCCTGATCGTCGGCACCGACAAGAAGGGCGGGCTGTACGTTTACGACCTGAAGGGCACGGAAAAGGGCTTCCTTGCCGCGCCGGGGCTGAACAATGTCGATGTGGTTGAACTGGGCGATGGCACGGTGGTGGTCGCGGCGAGCGATCGCAGCGATCTGGCCACGGCGCAGATCACACTGGCGCTGCTCGATACGGCGACCGGCAAACTGATCCCGGCAGGCAAGGTCGCGGTTGGGCCGGGCGAAGGATACGGCATCTGCATCGACAAGCCGAATGCGGGAACGGTGCCGGGTGACAGCTTTCGCGTCTTCAGCGCTCCCAAGAACGGGGTGATTTACAGCACCGTGATCAGCCGCCGGGACGCTGATTTCGCAGGAACCACCACCACGATTGCCGCCGTGCCGAGCCAGCCTGAAGGCTGCATCGCAGACCCGCGCACCGGCACGCTGTATATTGGTGAGGAAGTCGCGGGGCTTTGGGCGATCGACACCGCCACCGGTGCCAAGCGGATGGTCGCCCCGATCGACAACAAGCTGCTGGTCGCCGATCTCGAAGGGCTCGCCATCGCGCCCGAAGGCGAGGATGGCGGCTATCTGATCGGATCGTCACAGGGCGACAATGCCTATGCGGTGTGGCGTCTGCCCGACATGACCCCGCTGGGCCGGTTCCGGATCGCGGCGGATACATTCGGCAGCACCGAGGAAACCGACGGGATCGAAGTCGATAACCGCGATTTCGGCCCCGATTTTCCCGGCGGCATCTTCATCGCGCAGGACGGGATCAACCCGCCCTTTGCGCAGAACTTCAAATATGCTCGCTGGGACGCGATCCTTGCCGCGCTGGAGGCTCGGCCCTAAGTGAGCGGTATGACCGCACCCATCATAGCACCTGACCGCCGCCTTTTCCTCGGCGCGACCGCCACTGCCTTTGCCGCGCTTGCCGCCAGCGGCTGCATGACCCGCGGCGCGCCTGCCACGACCCGCGCTGCGGCGGCGGGCGGCGGTTTCGCCGGATATGGCGCGCTGGTGCCCGATCCGGCGGGCTTGCTCGATCTGCCGCAGGGCTTTTCGTACCGTGTCATCTCAAGCCTCGGCGATGCGATGGGCGACGGCGGCACCGTGCCGGACCGCGCCGACGGGATGGGCTGTTTCGACATCGGAGGCGGGGAAATCGCGCTGGTGCGCAACCACGAATTGCAGCCGCAGCATGATGCGGGCGGGAGCATCGCCAGGGGCTTCGGCAAGCGCGACGGCGTGTTCGTGCCGGGCGGGACGACCAATATCGTGCTCGACGCCGCGACACTGGCGGTCAAACGCCAGTTCCGCAGTCTTGGCGGCACCATCCGCAATTGTTCGGGCGGGGTGACGCCGTGGGGCACCTGGCTGACCTGCGAGGAAGCGCCGACCGGGCCGGGCCAGCGTTACGGCGACGGGCTGGAGCGCAATCATGGCTGGGTGTTTGAAGTCCCCGCCTCGGCGCGCGGGCTGGTGGATGCCGTGCCGTTGACCGCGATGGGCCGCTTCAATCACGAGGCTGCCGCCGTGGATCCGGCAACCGGCATCGTCTACATGACCGAAGACCGCAATGACGGGGTGCTGTACCGCTTCGTCCCAAAGGTGCCGGGCAAGCTGGCCGAAGGCGGGCGGTTGCAGGCGATCGTGATCGAGGGTCTGCCGGATTCGCGTAACTGGACAAACGGCACAATGGCGCTGTGCAAGCCGTATCGCGTCAGCTGGATCAATCTCGACAACCCCGAGGCTCCCCAAGATGACCTGCGCATCCGCGCCGCTGCGCAGGGCGCAACGCTGATCGCGCGCGGCGAGGGGCTGCACATGGGTGTGAACCGCGGCAAGAGCGAAGTCTTCGCCTGCTGCACCAATGGCGGGGCAAAGCAGCTTGGCCAGATCATGAAGCTGACCCCCGGCCTCGCAGGCGCGCCCGACATGGTCGAGCTGTTTTTCGAAAGCGAAAGCGAAGCGCAGTTCAACTACGGCGACAACCTCGCCGTCGCGCCGAACGGCCACCTGATCGTGTGCGAGGATCAATATACCGACGTGGTCGACAACCACATTCGCGGGATCACGCCGGAAGGCCGCGCCTATACCTTTGCGCGGCTGAATGCGCAGACGGAGCTGGCCGGCGGGTGTTTCTCGCCCGATGGCAAGGTGATGTTCGTCAACGCCTATTCCCCTACCGCGACGCTGGCGATTACCGGACCGTGGGCGGCCTGAGCCGCTTGATTTGCGCAGGTCCGCCAGGGCTTTAGGGCAGGGACGTGGACAGCTTTATCTTTTCGCTGCTGCTGGTGTTTGCGCTGGCGCTGGGCGGGCGCGATCAGTGGCTGGTTGCGCGCTGGGCCGATGCGCTCGGGCGCAGTGTGCCGCTGTTGCTGATCGGCATTGTCTCGGCCTGCGCCAGCGCTGGCGTGATGGCATGGTTGGGGAGCGAATTTGCCGCCATGCTGCCGCCGCGTGCGGCGCAGATGCTGGTCGCCTTCGCGCTGGCCCTCGCCGGGTTCGAACTCGGCTGGCAGGTCAAGTTCAAGCCACCGCGCGAGCCGACCCGCTCGCTCGGCGCAGTCGCCATCGTGCTTGCCGCGCGGCAGATCGGTGACGGGGCGCGGTTCGCGGTGTTCGCCTTTGCTGCGCAAGCGAGTCTGCCCGCAACCGCCGCGCTGGGGGGCGCGCTGGGGGGCGCAGCGGCGGTCGCGATGGGCTGGTCGCTGGGTTCAGCCGGGCTGGAGCGGCTGCCGCTGCCGGTACTCCGGCGCGGACTGGCCTTATGCCTTATTCTTGCGGCACTCTTCATCGGATTGAACGCCCGCTACGACGCATTCTGATCGCTTTGTTCGATTATTGCGAATTGAATAATGGTGAAACCAGATCCCTGTTCGTCCGTTGTAACAATAACCATCTCAGCGGCACGATTTTGCCGCATTCTGCACAATAAAGGAGAAGTCCATGGCTGATGCCAACACCAATTCCAAAGGCGCCCTGATTGCCGAACTCAACGGTCTTCTGGCCGATCACTTCGCGCTGTTCACCAAGACCAAGAACTTCCACTGGCACGTGAAGGGCCCGCGCTTCCGCGACCTGCACCTGCTGTTCGACGAGCAGGCCATCGAAATCCGCGACCAGATCGACGTCATTGGCGAGCGTGTGCGCAAGCAGGGCGGTGACACCCTGACTTCGATCGGGTCGGTTGCGCAACACACCCAGATCAAGGATCAGGACAGCACCTCGCTCGGCGCCGAGGACATGATCGCCGAATTGCGCGACGACAACCAGAAGGTGGTCGACCGGTTGAAGAAGATGAAGGGCCTTGCCGAGCAGGCGGGCGACAATGCCACTGACGGGCTGCTGGACGACTGGACCGACATGGCCGAAGAGCGCGTGTGGTTCCTGTCCTCGTTTCTGGGCTGATAATTTTACGCAAGATCAAAAAAGGGGCTGTTTCCGGTATGCGGGAGCAGCCCTTTTGCTAGGGTGCGTCCATGAAGGACGTCACCACCATCGAGAATACGGGGCCGGAAGCGATTGCCGACTGGTTGGCACAGCAACTGGCGGGCGCGGGTGCGATCACCATTCCCGGCGGCTCGACCCCGTTTCCGATCCTTGCTGCGTTGATCGATCGCCGCGCCGCAGGGCTCGATTGGGCAGGGATCGACGTGTGGCCCAATGATGACCGCATCGTGCCCGAAGATCACGAAGCCTCCAACACCGGCAAGATCCGCGCGTTGCTGGAACCGGCAGGCGCGCAGATCATGGCGCTGGCGGAGGGCGCAAACCCGCCGCATTTCGCGCTGACCTGGCTCGGCATGGGGCCTGACGGTCATATCGCTTCGCTGTTCCCCAACACCGACCCGCAATCCGGCGATCCGCAGAAAATCCGCCGCCTGACGCCCGATCCGCTGCCCGCCCACGCGCCGTTCGACCGCATCACGCTGACATTGCCGGCGCTGGCGAATACTGACGTGATCCTGTTCACGCTGGGCGGCGCGGCGGACAAGCGCGCGGTTTTCGAGGCGGCGCTGCGCGGGGAGCACGATTTGCCTGTTGCACGTTTGCTGCGGCTCGCAGCGGCCAACAGCATTCCAGTCACCGTGTTCACCTGATGCCTGCCTTGCTTCCTGCCCGGCTCCACCGCACTTTGCTGCCGATCGCACATATCGCGCGCCATTACTGGCGGCGCTGGCGCAAGGCGCCGATTGCCGGGGTCAGCGTCATCATCACCAACCTCGGCGGCGATGTGCTTTTGCTGCGGCATTCCTACGGTCCCGATGTCTGGGCTTTGCCGGGCGGGGGGCTGAAATCGGGCGAAGACCCGCTGGAGGCGGCGCGGCGCGAGGTGCACGAAGAACTGGGCATCGCACTGGCGCGGATCGAACAATTCGCCACGCTGGAGGAGGTGCTGTCGGGCTCACCGCACACCGCGCACCTGTTCACCGCCACTTGTGACCAACGCCCCCGGCCCGACCGGCGCGAAGTGGTGGAAGCGCGGTTCTTCCCGTCGCATTCGCTGCCCGAGCCGCTGGGCCGCTCGACCCGCGCGCGGATCACGGCATGGAAGGCGCGGGGGACATAGCAGGACGCTATAGCAGCGAGAGTTGCGCCGTATCGGGCCGTTGCCAGGGTTCTTCGGCGCCTTCGAGATTGCCGAGCGTCAGTCCCATCAACCGGATCGGCCCGCGCAGTGGCAATTCCGCTTCCAGCAATGCGCGCGCCACCGTCGCGAACTCGTCGCGGCCTGCAACCCAGTGCGGCAGCGAGGTGGCGCGGGTCATGATCCGGAAATCGGTGAATTTGAGCTTCAGCGTCACCGTGCGTCCGCGTACCGGCTGGCCATCGCTGCCCGCGGCTTCGATCCGGTCCCACACGATGGCGATGATATTTTCCAGCGTGTCGCGCAGTGCTGCCCCGCTGCCGATATCCTCTGAGAAAGTGCGTTCTCCGCCGACCGATTTGCGGATGCGGTGGGCGCGCACCGGCCTCAGGTCGATCCCCCGCGCCGCGCGGTAGAGGTAATCGGCCATGCTGCCGAAGTGCTGGCGCAGAAAGGCGATGTTCTTCGCCGTCAGATCGGCGCCGGTCGCTATGCCGAGGCGCTGCATCCGCTCCTCCGCTTTAGGCCCGACTCCGTGGAACCGCCGGATCGGCAGCCCGGCGACGAAAGCCGCGCCCTGACCGGGACGGATCACGCACAACCCGTCGGGCTTGTTCTGATCGCTCGCGAGCTTGGCGAGGAACTTGTTGTAACTCACCCCCGCGCTTGCAGTCAGCCGGGTCTTGGCGCGGATTTCCTGCCGGATCAGCGTGGCGATGCGGGTCGCGCTGCCGATCCCGAGCCTGTCATCGGTGACATCGAGATAGGCCTCGTCGAGGCTCAGCGGTTCGATCAGATCGGTATAATGTTCAAACACCCGGCGGATCTGTCGGCTTGCTTCCTTGTAGGCATCGAAGCGCGGGCGCACGAACACCAGATCGGGGCATAGCCGGCTGGCGGTGACCGATGGCATGGCGCTGCGCACCCCGAACACCCGCGCTTCGTAACTCGCCGCCGCCACCACACCGCGCCCGCCCGCGCCGCCGACCGCCACCGGCTTACCCTTCAGCTCCGGATTGTCGCGCTGTTCGACGCTGGCGAAGAAGGCATCCATGTCGACATGGATGATCTTGCGCAGGCCCAGTTGATCCTGGCGCGCCTCGTCGTCGTCGGATTCAGGCGGATGGGCAGCCATGCGCCGCAAATAGAACCTTCGGGCCTGCGAAGGAACCATTGCTGGAACTTTCCGCGTCGCCCACGATTTTGTGCAGATGCGAAAAGAACAGTGGTCTTCCGGCGAACCAGTGGGCAAAGGCCCAGGCATGGCCACCTCGTCCGCCCCTGCTGTGCCGCTACGCAAGGCTCTCGGTGAACGCGAGCTGTTGTGGATGATGGCGCTGTTGATGGCGCTCAACGCTTTCGGGATCGACGCGATTCTGCCTGCGCTGGATGCGCTGGCGGCGGACCTTTCGGTTCAGGGCAACGACCGGCAATTCGTGATCGGCGTGTTCCTGCTAGCCGGCGGGATTGGTTCGCTGGTGCCCGGCGCGTTGGCCGACCGGTTCGGGCGGCGGCCGATCCTGCTGGGCGCAATTGCGGTCTATATCGTGCTGTCGATGCTGTGCGCGCTGGCCCCCACCTATGACGCGCTGATCGCGGTACGAGCGGTGCAGGGCTTCTTCGCCGCCGGAGTCATCGCTCTGCCCCCTGCGATCATTCGCGACAGGGTGGGCGGGGACAAGATGGCACGCATGATGAGCCTGATCTTCGTGATCTTCCTGATGGTGCCCGCAATCGCCCCGACCATCGGCGAGATCATTCTGCAATTCGGCAGCTGGCGCGCAATCTTCGGCGCGATGGCGGTGCTGGGTGCAGGCATGGCAGCGTGGGTCTACATCCGCCTGCCCGAAAGCCTGACCGAAGAAAACCGCCAGCCGATCCGCCCGCGCTCCATCGCGGTCAACATGACCCGCGCGCTCGCCTTGCCGAGCGTCGCCGGATACGTGATTGGCAGCGCGCTGGTGTTCGGTGCGCTGTTCGGCTTCATCAATTCCTCGCAGCAGTTGATTAGCGAAACCTTCGGCGCGGGCGACATCTTTCCCTATATCTTCGGTATCTGCGCGGGATCGATGGCGGTTGCGAGCTGGTCGAATTCGCGCATCGTCGAACGCTTCGGCGCGCGCCGGGTAAGCCACACCGCGCTGTTTGTGTTCATCGCGGTGGCCGGGGTGCAGGTGTTCTTCGCCTTTCAGCCGGACGAAAGCCTGTGGGTGTTCGTGCCGTTGATGGCGATCAACATGGCGCTGCTCGGCTTCATCGGCAGCAATTTCGGCGCGATTGCGATGAACCCGTTTTTCAACATCGCCGGTGCAGCGAGTTCGGCGCACGGATTTGTCCGCATGACCACGGCAGCGCTGCTGGGCGGGGCGATCGGTTATGCGTTCGATGGCACGGCGAGGCCGTTGGCGCTGGCACTGCTGGCGAGCGGGCTCACGTGTCTGGTGCTGGTGCTGCTGAGCGAGAAGGGCAAGCTGTTCGGGCCGTCCGATGCCGAGGCTGGGCTGGGCGCTTCTTGATTTCCGCACGCCCCTCCGGGCGCGCGGTCCTCGCTAGACGGGCAGGATAGCCGCCCCCGCTGCGGGCAGGCGGTCGCCCTTGCGGCCCTCCGGACCGGATCAGCGCTCGCTTTCCAGCTTTCTCCACGCCAGCCCGGCAAATTCGCACAGCAAGGGCCGCGTATCGCGCGGGTCGATGATGTCCTCGACATTGAAGCGTTCGGCTGACCGGAACGGCGAGGTGACTTTGCCGAGGCGTTCGCGGATTTCATCGAGCAGGGCGGCAGGATCATCCGCCGCTTCCAGTTCCGCCTTGTAGGCGACTTCCAGCCCGCCCGCGATGGGCAGGCTGCCCCAGTCGCCGCTCGGCCAGCAATAGCGGTACTGGTAGCGGTCGGCATTGCTCATCGCGCTGCCTGCAATCCCGTAGGCACGGCGCATGACGATGCTGGCGAGCGGCACGGTGGCGCGGTAGATCGCGTTCATCGCATTGACGCCGTAACGGATCGTCCCCGCCATTTCCGCCTCGCGCCCGATCATGAAGCCGGGATTGTCGACCAAGTGGACGATGGGGAGCCGGAACTGGTCGGCAAGGCGCACGAAACGCTCGACCTTGTCGGAGGTCTTCGCCTCCCATGACCCGCCGAGATAGCTCGGATCGCTCGCCACCACGCAGACTGGCCAGCCATCCAGCCGCGCGAACGCAGTGATCGCGGCGCGGCCCCAGTGCCTGCCGATTTCGAACACGGTGCCGGTATCGAACAGCATCTCCATACAGCGGCGCATCGAATAGACCTGCTTCGCGTCACGCGGCACGAGGCTGAGCAGCGCCTCCTCGCGCCGGTCTGTCGGATCATCGCAGGCCGAGCGCCGCGCAGGCTGGCCGACATATTCGGGCATGAAGCTGAGGAAATGCCGCGCGCGGGCGAAGGCTTCGGCCTCGCTAGCGACTTCATCATCCACCACCCCGTTGCGGGTGTGGATCGCGCTGCCGCCGAGGGCTTCCTTGGCTTCCTCGTGGTTGGCCGCGCCGCCTTTGTAAGCCTCGCCAAGGCCATCGACCACGGCGGGGCCAGCGGCGAAAATTTGGCTGAGGCCCTTGACCATGATCGAGTAATGGCTCGCCACCGTCCGCGCCGCGCCGAGGCCCGCCGTCGGCCCGAGCGCCAGCGCTACCACCGGCACGGTGTCGAGGTTCGTCACCACATCGCCCCAGCCGGGCACCGCCGGGATATAGGTCGCGCCGATCTGTTCGAGCGTCTTGACGCTGCCGCCGCCGCCCGTGCCGTCGATCATGCGAATGATCGGGAGCTTCATCTGGTGCGCCATCATCTCGGCCTGCACCATCTTGCGCGCAATCCCCGCGTCCGCCGCGCCGCCGCGAATGGTGAAGTCGTCCGCGGTCGCGACCACCGGGCGACCATTGATCAGCGCCTTGCCGAACAGGAAGGGGGCGGGGGTGACTGAAGCGAGGTCGCCATTGGCGTCATATTTCGCGCTGCCCGCGATCTTGCCGATTTCGCGCAAGGAGCCTTCGTCGCAGAGTGCCGCCAGCCGCGCGCGGGCATCCATCTTGCCGCGCCCATGCTGACGCGCAACCTTGTCCGCGCCGCCCATCTGCTCGGCCAGCGCCTCGCGCGCGTGCAGTTCTTCGAGTTCTTTGGCCCAGGTCATCGGCTCTCCCTCTCCCTCGTCATTGCGAGGAGCCGCAGGCGACGCGGCAATCCATGAACCGGCGTTGCGCCGATTGGCGAGGTCAGGTGATGGATTGCTTCGCTGACGCTCGCAATGACGAAAAGAGGGATCAGTCCTCTGCCGGCACCACCGTCACCAACACCGCCTCGACCTGCACTTGCGCGCCTGTGCTCACGGTCAGCCCCTCGATCACCCCGTCGAAGGGCGCGGTGAGGGCGTGTTCCATCTTCATCGCCTCGAGCACCAAGAGCCGCTGCCCGGCGGTGACGGTCTGGCCTTCGCTGACGTCGACCGCGATGACCTTGCCCGGCATCGGCGCGATAATCGCGCCATCGGCGGCGGAGGCTTGTCCGGTGCCGCGTGCCGCGAAGGGCCGCAAGGCGAATGTCTCAGCCGATTCGTTGACCCAGACTGTTGCGCCATCATCATATTGAAGCACGCCCTCGAACGAGCGCGCAGGATCGCCGGTCACGACTTCGCTGCCATGCATCATCGCCACAGCGGTACGCGGGGCGGCATTCAAGCGGAAGCCGGTAGGCGCTAGGCCCGACGCATCACTGCCTCGTCGGAGAAAGGGCAAGGCCGCCTGATCGATTGCGGCTTGCGAAAGTGCGACAGCCTCGGCCCAATCCGGATGCCGCGCGATCAGCCCGGTGTCGAGCTGACCGCCTTCAAATTCATCCGAGGTCAGCGCACGCAGCAGAAAGGGCGCGTTTGTCTTGACCGGAAAGACCAGCAGTTCTTCCAGGCAATCTTCCATCCGCCAGATCGCCGCCTCACGGTCGTTGCCGTGAACAACCAGCTTGGCGATCATCGGATCATAATGCGGCGAAATCTCGTCGCCCTGTTCGACACCCGTTTCGATCCGGCTGGTGCCATCGTCGATCGAGAACATTTCCAACCGTCCAATGCTTGGCAAGAACCCCTTCGCCGGGTCTTCCGCATAGAGCCGCGCCTCGATGGCATGGCCGTTGATCGACAGTTCCTCCTGCCGCTTCGGCAACGCCTCGCCGCTCGCCACGCGCAGCTGCCATTCGACCAGATCGACACCGGTTATTTCCTCGGTGACGGGGTGCTCCACCTGCAGGCGGGTGTTCATCTCCATGAAGAAGATGCGGTCGGCGCGCAGGCCTTCGCTGGCGTCGGCGATGAATTCGATTGTGCCCGCGCCCTCGTAATCGACCGCCTTGGCAGCGCGCACGGCGGCGGCGCAGATTGCTTCGCGGGTGGCTTCGTCCATGCCGGGGGCGGGGGCTTCCTCGATCACCTTCTGGTGGCGGCGCTGCAATGAGCAATCGCGCTCGAACAGGTGGACGACATTGCCGTGCGCGTCGCCGAACACCTGCACCTCGATATGGCGGGGCGAGGTGATCCACTTTTCGAGCAGCACCTCATCATTGCCGAAGCTGGCCTTGGCCTCGCGGCGGCAGGATTCGAGCGCAGCGGCGAAGTCTGCCGGGTCATCGACCTTGCGCATCCCCTTGCCGCCGCCGCCCGCGACCGCCTTGATGAGGACAGGGTAGCCGATGGCCTCGGCCTCAGCGGTGAGGCGTTCGAGCGACTGGTCCGCGCCGAGGTAACCGGGGGTGACGGGCACGCCAGCTTCGATCATCCGCGCCTTGGCCGCGTCCTTCAGGCCCATCGCGCGGATGCTGGCGGGCTTGGGGCCGACCCAGATCAGGCCAGCGTCCAGCACGGCTTGCGCGAAATCGGCGTTCTCGGAAAGAAAGCCATATCCGGGATGGATCGCATCCGCCCCGGTCTGCTTGGCCGCCGCGATGATTTTCGCGCCCACCAGATAGCTTTCGGCGGCGGGCGAGGGGCCGATGTGCACCGCCTCGTCAGCGGAGCGCACATGCAGCGCCTTGGCATCGGCATCGGAATAGACCGCGACTGTGGCAACGCCCATCGCGCGGGCGGTACGGATGATGCGACAGGCAATCTCGCCGCGATTGGCGATGAGGAGTTTGGTGATCATGGGGGTGGGATTAATCGCAGTCTGCCAGAAAAGAAACCACCCAGTCCCGGGCTTGATCCTGAACCCCGCTACTTTTGGCACCTGAAGGAAGCTGGACTCCGGGTCAGGCCGAGGGCGGGGTGGACGACGGGTTGGGGGGCTTGGGCCTATAATCCGCAATCCCCCAGTGGATGCCGCCTTCCGGCACCTTTTCGCGGTTGAGCACCGCAGACAGGAACGCGCGCACGCCATACAGTGCCTTTTCGCCGCGCGGAACATAGGTGCGGGTGGCCCAAGCGTCCGGCCCGCGCTTGCGCACTTTCCGGCCGATTGCGCCGTAAATGCGCGCAGCGGACAATACCGCCCAGCGCCTGCGGAAGGGGAGTTTCGCCGCGCCCACGCGCGCTGCCGCCTCGTGCTTTTCCACCAGCGCCACCAGCCGCGCGGCCATCGCGGCCAGTTCCTTGCGGTGGTGCGGTTTGGTGTGCTGGCCGGGCTCGATATCCTGCTCGACCAGCCAGATTTCGGGCAGATAGCAGCGGCCCACCGCGTCATCTTCCACGATATCGCGGGCGATGTTCGATAGCTGAAAGGCGAGGCCGAGATCATTCGCCCGGTCGAGCGTTTCCTGATCCTTCGGGTCGACGCCCATTACCACCGCCATCATCACGCCGACCGCGCCTGCCACGTGGTAGCAATAGCGCAGCATGTCGGCCTCGGTGCGCGGGCGCCAGTCTTCGGCGTCAAGTTGGAAGCCGGCGATCACGTCTTCGGCCATCGCCGGGGTCAGGCCCACTTCGGCCGCGACCACGCCCAAAGCGTCGAACGCCGGATCGCCGGTCGGCTCGCCTGCGAACGCTAGCGCGGTCAGGCGGCGGATCAGGCCGAGCCGACCGGCCAGATCGGACTGGTCGCCCAATTCGCCGCCCATGTCCTGATTATCGGCGATGTCGTCTGCCCGGCGGCACCAGGCGTATAGCAGCCATGCCCGTTCGCGGGTCTCGCGGTCGAACAAGCGCGCAGCGGCGGAAAAGCTCTGCGAGCCCTTCTTGATCGAAAGCCGCGCATGTTCGACAAGCGCGGCGCGGGTGGCAGGATCGACCCCCATCGTGCGAGCCTACAGTTCCTCGGCCTTCATGCGGAAGATCGGCGTGTGCGGCTGGTAGGCTTCCATCTTGGCGAGCAGTTCGCCGATGGTGTCGGCCGCGATCAGGATGTTCTGATGCGCAGGCCGGACAAAGCCGACCGCCGCCATTTTCGCGTTGAAAGCGAGCAGATCGTCATAGAACCCGAAGGCATTGAGCACGCCCACCGGATCGGAGTGATAGCCCAATTGCGACCAGCTCATCGCTTCCCACAATTCGTCCATCGTGCCGACCCCGCCGGGCAGCGTCACGAAGCCGTCGCTGAGGTCGGTGAATTTCTGCTTGCGTTCGTGCATCCCGCTGACGGTGATGAGCTCGTCGCAATCGTGGTTGGCGACTTCTGCGCGGACGAGGCTTTCGGGAATGATGCCGATGACCTCGCCGCCCGCGTCTTTTGCCCCGCGCGCAACCGCGCCCATCAGGCCAAGCTTGCCCCCGCCATAGACAAGGCCAATGCCGCGCTGCGCCAATTCTGCGCCGACATCATAGGCAAGCTGGATATAACGCGGATCTTCGGGCGAGGCCGAACCGCAATAGACGGCGAGACGTTTCATATCAGTCGGTCACTTCAAATTGGATTTGCGAGCCGTCCGGAAGTTCCTTGATCTGCTGCGCGACATCGCCGGTGAACCTTATCAGTTCATCGAGCGGCATCACGCAAAGGTTCTCCGGTTCGTATCGGCCCTCGATCATGGCATGGGGCTTGATTGTAAAGACAGAACCTACGGGCGGCTCGCCAAAAAGCTTTTTTCCTTCTTCGACCAGTGCGCCGCCGCTCCACAGCTGCTTTGCTTCGTCGCTCGCGAGATGTGCTTGCGCTTCGGCCTCTGTCCCCAAGGGGATAATCGCCATGCCGTCGGGATCGAGGTAGAACAATGTTTCGTCGGCATTGGCGACAATCAGGTGACCCATCGGGCTTTGGGCGACAACCCGTGTGGCGGTCAGGCCAGTCCAGCCCCAGCCTTCATTGACCGCCTCGACGAGGCTCACACACCCACCTTGGCCAGATCCTCCAGCATCAGCCCGGCGGTCGCCTTGGCGCTCCCGACAACGCCGGGAATGCCCGCGCCGGGATGGGTGCCTGCGCCGACGAGATAGTAATTGTCGATCACATCGTCGCGGTTATGGCCGCGCAGATAGGCGCTCTGCCACAGCACCGGTTCGAGGCTGAAGGCGCTGCCCATGTGGGCGTTCAGGTCCTGCTTGAAGTCCTTGGGTGCGTAGCTGAACTTGGTGATGATCCGGCTGTGAATGTCGGGGATCAGGCGGCGGCCCAATTCATCCAGGATCATCTTTTCCAGCTTGGGGCCGACTTCGTCCCAATCCAATGGCATCTTGCCCATGTGGCTGACGGGGACGAGCGCGTAGAAGGTGCTCTTGCCTTCGGGCGCCATGCTCGGATCGGTCACAGTCGGGTGGTGGAGGTAGATCGCGAAATCTTCGGGCACCACGCCGTTCTTGTAGATGTCGTCGAGCAGGCCTTTGTAACGCTTGGCGAACAAAATCATGTGATGCGGGATGCCGGGCCAAGTGCCCTCCAGCCCGAAATGCACCACGAACAGCGACGGCGAAAAGCTCTTGCGGTTGAGGCTCTTGGCGACCTTCTTGCCGCGCTCGCTGCCCGACAGAAGGTCTTTGTAAGAGTGCATGATGTCGGCATTGCTGGCGACCGCATCGAAGCGCTGACGGAAGCCGCTCTTGGTTTCGACCTCGGTCGCCTTGGTGCCTAATGTGTGCACCTGCACCACGGGATCGCCGACGCGCATCGTGCCGCCCAATCGTTCGAAATGGCGCACCATGCCTGCGATCAGCCGGTTGGTGCCGCCGCGCGCCCACCATACGCCGCCGTCTTTCTCCAGCTTGTGGATCAGGGCGTAGATCGACGAGGTGTTCATCGGGTTGCCGCCCACCAGCAGCGAATGGAAGCTGAAGGCTTCGCGCAGCTTGGGGTGCTCGATGTAACTCGACACCATCGAATAGACGCTGCGCCACGCCTGTTCCTTGATCAGGGCCGGGGCGGCTTTGAGCATCGACTTGAAATCGAGGAACGGCTTGGTGCCAAGCTTGAGATAGCCTTCCTCGTACACCCGCGCCGAATATTCGAGGAACCGGGCATAGCCTGCCACATCCGCCGGATTCAGCTTGGCGATTTCCGCGTTGAGCTGTTCCTCGTCGTTCGAATATTCGAAGTTGGTGCCGTCGGGCCAGTTGAGGCGGTAAAACGGCATGACCTTCATCAGCTCGACATCTTCGGCGATGTCGTGGCCGGTCAGCTTCCACAATTCTTCAAGGCAGGGCGGATCGGTGATAACGGTCGGCCCGCCATCGAAGGTGAAGCCGTCACGCTCCCAGAAATAGGCGCGCCCGCCCGGCTTGTCGCGGCCTTCGATCACGGTGGTGGCGATGCCTGCCGATTGCAGCCGCACAGCCAGCGCCATGCCGCCGAAGCCCGCGCCGATCACGCAGGCGGTGCGCCCGGCATAGCGTTCGGCCATGGCGGGATTGACCCCCTTCACGCCGGTCGGGGTGCCAAGGTTCAGCTTCACATCGGCGTTCATGCCGGGGTCTCCATCTTGAGTGGCTTGGTGTCCAAGGGCTTCCCTGGGGAAAACAGCGCGCGGATGGCACGCCCGATAGATACGGGGGGCTTGCCGGTCAGGATGCGCAGCCGGTCCGGCAATGTCGAGCGCCCGGCGTAGAAGCGTTCGACCAGATTGCCGCGCAGGGCGTAGAAATGTTCGAACACCACCACGCGCTTGTCCGGCTCGGCCGCTTCGAACAGCATCCGGCTGAGCATCCGGTAGTAGCCGGTCGCGCGCCAGTGGCGTTTGGCCCGGCGGGTGCAGAAGGCGGCGAGCTCCGCGCCGGTGAGCGCAGGGCGCGCGGCGATCAGCCGCGCGATGGCGAGCGCGTTGTCGGCTGCAAACGGCAGGGTGTAGCTGGTGAGCGGGTGCGAAAAGCCGCCGCGCGCGCCGGCCCGGGCGACGCCGGGAATGGCGATTTCCGCCTGGGCAGCGGCAAAGTCCCCGCCGGAAATCACCGGCAGGATGCCCGCTTCGGAATCGATCACTTCGCCCTTCCAACCGTGGCGGTGGGCATATTCAGCGACCCGGCCTTTCAGCACCTCGGCGTCCATCTTGGGCTGGTCGGCGTAATAGGTGTCCTCTACGAACACCTCGGTCGGGGACAGCGGCAGGACATAGACGAAGCGGTAGGCCGCGCCGTTGCCGTGCGGCGCCAGCTGGTCGACGCTGGCATCCATGATGACCGGACGGATGAGGCCGTGGGGCGTCTCGCACCGGAAATGCTGGCCGAGGAACACCTGCCATCCGCCCGCAAGGTGCGGCGAGGCGCGGAACGGGCGGCAATCGATCACGCGGCTGGCAGCAACCCGGGTGCCATCGGCCAGCGTGACGCCGCCTGCATCGAGGCTGTCTGCCTTCGTGCCCAGCATCACCCGGTCAGCCGGTAATTCGGCGATCAGCTTGGCATGGAATTCGGCGCTGGCGAGCGACCGGTAGGATGTCGGCAGGGTGCGGCCAAGCCCGGGGAAGGTGATGTCATAGCCTTCGTCCCAGCCGTTGAGCGCGAAGCCGGCCATCAATTCCTTGGCCTGCGGGGCGAGATCGGTTTCGAACCAGCTCCAGCGGTGGTGTCCGCCCAGCGTGCGCCCGGCCTCGATCAGCAGGAACCGGCAATCCGGCGCATGGCGATGCAGCGCGAGCGCGATCAGCCCGCCCGCCAGCCCGCCGCCGACGATGACGATGTCCTGCGCGGCTGCGCCATCGGAAACATCAATGTGCGGTGAATCGCTCATGCCCTGCCAGCCCTAGGCCAGCCTGAACCGAACGGCAATGTCGCGCCGCCGCCTGCGGCACGAAAGCGTGTTGCAACATGCGCTTCGGGAACATAAACGCCGCGCTCTCTTTTTTGAGACAGGTTCGCATCAAGCCCGCATCACTCGACCAAGGATCGCCCCATGAAGCCCGCTGCTGCCGTATCTACGATCGCCCTGTGTGCGGCTTCGCTGCTATTGGGTGCAGTGCCCGCGCTGGCTGACGAGGCTGTCGCAACAACAGAGGTCAGGGACGAGGTCGGGGCTGTCCAGCCGGAAGAGGCACAGGAAGTCGCCGCAGTTCCGCCCGCAGGCGCGCCCGCGTTCAAATCGGTGTTCGACGGGAACTGGGCCACCGTCGGCCTGGGCGCAGGCCTGGTGCCGACCTATGCCGGATCGAACAATTTCCAGCTGTTTCCGCTGCCGTTGATCGTTGGCCGGGTCGGCGGGATCGGCTTCCGTCCGGCTGCAGCGGGGCTTTCGCTCGATTTCCTTTCGCCCCAGCCGTCGGTGGTATCGCGCGACAAGAAGCCGACTCTCTCGCTCGGCCCGACATTCCGGTTCCGCAACGACCGCGCGGTCGACAGCGGGGATGACGTGGTGGATGCTGCAGGGCAGCTCGACAACGCGCTGGAGCTGGGGATCAACGCCGGTCTGAGTTTTCCGGGCGTGCTGAACCGCTTCGATTCGCTCACCGTGTCGGCCAACGCCCGCTGGGATGTGCTGGGCGCGCATGAAGGCCGCGTGATCGAGCCGGGCGTGACCTATGCCACCCCGATCGGGCGCGGAATGCTGGTGCAGGTCGGCGCGAGCGCCGAGATCGTCGACGATAATTTTGCTGATTACTATTTCTCCGTCAGCCCCGCGCAAAGCGCGGCGAGCGGGCTGCCGGTGTTCACCGCCGACGGCGGATTGAACCGCCTCGGCACGCTGGCGATTATTTCCGTCGATCTGGACGGCAATGCGCTCAACGGCGGGCTCAATGTCTATGGTCTTGTGGGCTATTCGCGGATGATCGGCGACGGGGCGGACACCCCCTACACCGCGCTGCGCGGCGATCCGAACCAGTTCCTGCTGGGCCTAGGTCTGGGCTACACGTTCTGATCACCGGCAGCGCGCCGGACTGCCGGTGATCCTGCCCCGCAGGTCTTGCAATACGCCCCCGCCCGGCGCATCACCGGCGCGGGATTGGGATACCTGACGGGAGAGAATTGATGACGCGACGTGTGCGCCGTGTGGCGGGATTTGTGGGCGCTTTGGGTGCGGTGCTGGCCGCCCCGCTGGCAGCCGAAACCGTGGCGATCCGCGCCGGTTCCGTGCTGACCGATGCCGCAAGCGAGCCGTCCGGCCCGGCGACCATTCTCGTCACCGATGGCAAGATCGTATCGATCACGCCGGGCGCCGGACCGGTTACTGCCGACCGCGAGATCGACCTTTCGACCATGACCGTGCTGCCCGGCCTGATCGATCTGCACACCCACCTGACCGGCGATCCCGGCGGCGATTTCTGGAAGGAAGCGACCGAGCCCGACGAATGGGGCGTGGTCGTGGGCGCGAAGAATGCGCTGGTCACCGCGCGCGCGGGCTTCACCACCGTTCGCGAAGCGGGCAGCGGGCGCGACACCGCCTTCGCCCTGCGGCGCGGCACAGCCGAGGGCGTGGTGCCCGGGCCCCGCATCGTCGCAGCCGGGCCAGCTTTGTCGATCATTGGCGGCCACGCCGACATCAACAGCTTCCGGTCCCAGGTCAACGATGTGCTGACCAGCGGTTTCACCTGCACCGGCGTTGTTGAATGCGCGGCCAAGGTGCGGCTCGCCAGCCAGCGCGGCTCGGACGTCATCAAGATCACTGCCACAGGCGGCGTGCTGAGCCAGCAGAACCGCGGGCTCGAGGCGCACTTCACGCCTGAAGAAATGAAGGCGATTGCCGACACCGCGCACTCGCTCGGGCTGAAGGTCATGGCCCACGCCCACGGTGCACGCGGTATCCAGCAGGCGGCGGAAGCCGGGATCGATTCGATCGAACACGGCACCTATCTCGATGAAGCTGCGGCACGCGCGATGAAAGCCAATGGCACCGTGCTGGTGCCGACGCTGATGGCGCTCGAAGGCGTCAGCGAAGCGCTGGGCAAGGGCATCTACACCCCCGTCGTCGAAGGGAAAATCCGCGCCGTGCAGCCGCTGATGGCTTCGCTGGTCAGCCGCGCGCGCGAGTATGGCGTGACAGTGGCGTTCGGCACCGATGCGGGCGTGTTCCAGCATGGCCGCAATGCCGAGGAACTGGCGCTGATGACAGCGCAGGGCATGTCGAACCGCGAAGCGCTCGCCAGCGCCACCACCGAAGCGGCCAAGGTGCTGGGCATGGAAAACCAGATCGGACGCCTCGCGCCCGGCTATTCGGCAGACATCATCGCGGTGGATGGCAATCCGCTCGCCGACGTCACCGTACTGGAGGATGTCGGTTTCGTGATGGTGCGCGGGCGGGTGATCGAATAGGGGCGCGGGCGATCCGGCCAGTCGAGCGATGAAATCCCGCGCGCGCAAGGCAAGAATGGTCGAGCCGCAGATTGACTTGGCAGGCAGGCGGCGCATTGTCCCGGATATGAACTCAGCAGCCCTTCTTGCCGCCTTTGCTGCGGCCTTGTCGCTCGGCGTGCCAGCCCATGCTGGCACCGCCCAATGTCCTGATCCCGTTACCGCGCCCGGAGAGATCGAGCAGACCATTCACGATTTCTTCGCTGCCCTGCGCACGGAGGACAAAGACCCGTTCGAGCAGGTGACGACCGCGTCCTTCTACGCTTTCGATGTGGGCCAGCGCTTTCCCGGCGCGGCGCTTGTCGACGTGGTCGTCGAAGCGCTCGGTAATGGGGTCGAGATCAACTGGAACCTCGGCCCGATGGACACGACTGTGCGCTGCGATGTCGCGTGGTCGCAGTGGGAGAATACCGGCAGTGCGGGCACCCCGCCCGATGTGCGGCCCGTGCAGTGGCTCGAATCCGCCGTGCTGGTTCATGACGGCACGCGCTGGAAGCTCGATTTCTTCCATTCGCAGCGCGCGGACCCTCAATAGGGCGCACGCGCTGAGCGCGGCCAAAGCGCCGCGCCTGTTCCGAACCGCTGGATTTGTCTGCGGTGACGCGCTAATGATGGCCCATCCCCGGGGAGCCGCTTGGCTGAGAGGGGCGGTTAGCACCGTCCGACCCGTCGAACCTGAACCGATTAGCATCGGCGGAGGGAGTGGGCTGGTCATCGCACCAAAGGTCCGCTTGCCCTCCGCCTTGGAGAGAGAGCAGACATGGCCGACATCAACTCACCCGTCGAAATTGGCGTCACCACCGGACCGATCCGTGGCAGCCGCAAAATCCATGTCGGCGCGCGCACCGGCTCCGGCATCCGCGTCGCCATGCGCGAGATTGATCTTGAGGGCGGCGAGCCGAGCGTGCGGGTCTACGACACCTCCGGCCCCTATACCGATCCCGGTGCGCTGATCGACATCAATGCCGGGCTCGCCCCGCTGCGCCGCGACTGGATCATGGCGCGCGGCGATGTCGAGGAATATGATGGGCGCGAGATCAAGCCGGAGGATAACGGCCAACTCGGCCCCGACCGTTCGGGCGGCGTTCCGCAGTTCCCGAACACTATCAAGCGCCCCTTGCGCGCCAAAGCGGGCATGAACGTCAGCCAGATGCACTATGCCCGCCAAGGCATCATCACCCCCGAGATGGAATATGTGGCGGAACGCGAGAATCTGGGCCGCGAAATCGCTGCTGACATGGTGCGCGACGGGCAAAGCTGGGGCGCGCAAATCCCCACGATCATCACGCCGGAATTCGTGCGCGATGAAATTGCACGCGGCCGCGCGATCATCCCCAACAACATCAACCACCCCGAAAGCGAACCGATGGCGATCGGTCGCAATTTCCTCGTCAAGATCAACGCCAATATCGGCAACTCTGCCGTGGCATCGAATGTCGCCAACGAAGTGGACAAGATGGTGTGGGCGACCCGCTGGGGCGCGGACACGATCATGGACCTCTCCACCGGGCGCAACATTCACGACACCCGCGAATGGATCATCCGCAACTCCGCCGTGCCGGTCGGCACCGTGCCGATCTATCAGGCGCTCGAAAAGGTCGGCGGCGTGGCCGAGGAACTCACGTGGGAAATCTTCCGCGACACGCTGATCGAGCAGGCGGAGCAAGGCGTCGATTACTTCACCATCCACGCCGGCGTGCGCCTCGCCTATGTCCCGATGGCGGCCAAGCGGGTCACCGGGATCGTGTCACGCGGCGGCTCGATCATGGCCAAGTGGTGCCTTGCCCACCACAAGGAAAGCTTCCTCTACGAACACTTCGACGAGATCACCGAGATCATGAAGGCGTATGACATCGCCTACAGCCTCGGCGATGGCCTTCGCCCCGGCAGCATCGCGGATGCGAATGACGAAGCGCAATTCTCCGAACTCTACACCTTGGGCGAACTCACCCACCGCGCCTGGGCGCAGGATGTGCAGGTGATGATCGAAGGGCCGGGCCACGTGCCGATGCACAAGATCAAGGAGAACATGGAAAAGCAGTTGCAGGTCTGCGGCGAAGCCCCGTTCTACACCTTGGGCCCGCTCGTCACCGATATCGCGCCGGGGTACGACCACATCACCAGCGGCATCGGGGCTGCACAGATCGGGTGGTATGGCACCGCCATGCTCTGCTACGTCACGCCCAAGGAGCATCTGGGCCTGCCCGACCGCGACGATGTGAAGGTCGGCGTGATCACCTACAAGCTCGCCGCACACGCGGCGGATTTGGCGAAGGGCCACCCGGCCTCGCAGGTGCGCGACGATGCATTGAGCAAGGCCCGGTTCGAATTCCGCTGGCGCGACCAGTTCAACCTCAGCCTCGACCCCGAAACCGCCGAGCAATACCACGACCAGACGCTCCCAGCCGAAGGCGCGAAGTCGGCGCATTTCTGTTCGATGTGCGGGCCGAAGTTCTGCTCGATGCAGATCAGCCAGGAGGTGCGCGATTTCGCCGCCAAGCAGAACAGCAGCCCCGAAAGCTTCCTCGCGTCCGAAAAGCTGGGCGCCGACACCGCCGAGGCGAGCCGTCAGGCTGCGATCAAAGGCATGGCCGAGATGAGCGCGAAGTACCGCGAGACCGGCAACCAGCTCTATGTCGGCGCGGGGGATCGTGAACACGATTGAGCCGATGGGCAACAGGGCAGATGATATGAGAACACGCATTCTTGCCGGACTGGCATTGGCGGGATTGGCGATCATGCCGGTTCCGGCCAGCGCCGAAGATGAAACGCAGCCGAACGGGGCTGATGCCGCCACCGGCATCGCCTTCTATCCTTCAAGTCTGCCCTATCCCTTCTCCGATGCGGTGCAGGTGGGCGATGTGCTCTACCTGTCGGGCGATATTGGTGCCGCGGACGGCGGGCGTTCGGTGGTGCCGGGCGGGATCGAACCCGAGACCCGCCGTATCTTCCAACTGCTCGAAGCCCGTCTCGCACGCCATGGGCTCGGGTTTTCCGATGTATTCAAATGCACCATCATGCTGGCCGATATGGCCGACTGACCCGCGTTCAACACAATTTATGCCGGCTATTTCGAAGCGGGCCGCTATCCCGCGCGCTCGGCGATGGGGGTGAACGGCCTTGCCCTTGGTGCACGAGTGGAGATGGAGTGCCTGGCCCACAAGCCGCCGAAATGAACCGGCGCTGGCACCGCACCACTGCGCTTGTCCCGCTTGCGCTTGCAATGTCGGGGCTCGCCGCCTGTGTGTCCGTGCCCGAAGGCTACACCCCTGCGCCCCGCGCGGAAGCGCCGGTGTTCGATCCTTTCGCCTTCTTCGCCGGAAGCAGTCACGGGGAGGGGACGATGAAGAAAACGCTCTCCGATCCCGTCCCTTTCCGGGTCGAAAGCCGCGGGCGGATCGTGGTGGAGCGCCTGCGCGAAGCCAGCTGGGATGCGCCGCCGCGCCGTGTGCTGGTGATCGACCAGACCATTCACGAAGGCGGCAAGCCCGCACGCACCCGCCAGTGGCGGATTGAGGAAATTGCGCCCGGCCGCTATGCCGGGACGCTGTCCGACGCGATCAGCCCGGTGCGCGGGCGAGCGACAGGCAACCTGCTGGTGCTCGAATACACCATGAAAGGCAGCCTTCCGGTGCGGCAGGAACTCACCCTGTCGGCTGACGGCACGCGGGCGGATAATCTGATGACGGTGAAGCAGCTCGGCGTGACGGCGGCGGTGCTGGTCGAAAATATCGTGCGGGAATAATCCGGTTCACCAGCCCCACGGCGCGGGCGGCGGAGTGACCGGCGCAGTCAGATCGAACTCCACCCGGAACAGCCGACCCTCGCGCCGCAGCTCGTATGCATAGGTGCCTGCGTCCACCTCGACCCGCCACACATTGGTGACCGACGCCGTCAGGCCATTGGCGCGGAACATCGCGATGCTCTCAGCGTCGACCGGGAAGGCTTGCGCGCCTGCGCTGCCGGCATCCGCGGTGTCCCCGCCATACATCGTCACCGCATCGGCCGTGCCGTCCTCATGGCGGTGGTCGTGTTTCAGCCGCAGCCCCGCATCTGTGCGGGTGATCAGCCATGTGCGCGAGCGGTCCCAGCTACCGTCCGCGCTGCGCACATGGAACGGGATTGCCATGCGGTCCGCCGAACATTCGCGGAAATGCACCACCATGTCCGCGCCCACCATGTCGGCATCGGCGGCATCGGAGGAGACGAGGCGGCCAGCATAGGCCTTGCCGCAGTGGCTTGCCAGAGCCGCCATGAAGCCGGCCTGCGGATCGCTGTCCGCAGCTTGCGGGGTGACGCAGCCGGACAGCGCCAGCACCGGAGCGGCAATCATGAGGGTGCGCAGGACCGCGCGGCGAGCGAAGGATCGGTGGTTCATTCGCAAGCGGTGGCGCAGTCCGGTGCAAAAGGCAACGCGGCCCACCCGCTCAGGCCCCCGCACAGGCCCGCGCTCAGGCCGCCCGCTCGGTCCGGTTGCGGCCCGCTTGCTTGGCGGCATAGAGCGCCGTGTCGGCCCGCGCGATGAGGCTGCCCACCGGCTCGCCATCGACCCGTGCCGCGACGCCGAAGCTGGCGGTCATGCAATAGGGGCCGGCCGGCACGATCAGCGGGGTTTCCGCGATTGTCTGGCGCATCTGCTCGATCACGCCCGCAAAGCCCAGCAACAACGCCCCGCGCGCCGCGATCAGGAATTCCTCGCCGCCGAACCGGGCGACCAGCCAGCCTTCGGGCGCGAGCCGCCGCAGCATCGCGGCAAAGTGGACGAGGCTGGCATCACCGCCCTCATGGCCGAGCCGGTCGTTGATGCTCTTGAAACGGTCGATATCGGCGATCGCCAGCGCCACCGGAGCGCCCTCCGCCTCTGCCGCCCACCGCTCCAGCTCCATCAGCGCCGCACGGCGGTTGGCAAGCCCGGTCAGCGCGTCGGAATGGGCGAGGTGCCTGAGCCTGGTGCGCGATTGTTCCAGCCCCAGCGTCAGGATGGCGATCCAGCCATAGGCGATGCTCGCCACCACCAGCGGGATCAGCACGGCGAACACCATGGTCAGGCCGTATTTCGCGTCGCCCGACAAAGTGAAGGCAAGATGGGTGAACCCGGTCGAGGCGAGGATCGAGCCGCCGACCACGAACACGCCGTTGCGGATCAGGCGCCCGCGGACGCCCCGCGATGTACGGGGCCGGGGCGCCGGGGGCCTGTGCGCTGAGGGCTTGTGCGCCGGGAGGGCGGGAGGGGCGGGCGGATGCGGCATCGCGCAGCGGCGATAGCGCGAACCTCTCGCCATTCCCTTAACGCGCGCCCCGCGACGAACGCGGGCGAAGCCGCGTCAGGAGTTCTTCATGTTCTCCAGCCCCTTGATCCCGCCTGCCTTGAGGCTGGGCTGGCTGGCGTTGAGCTTGGGCCCGGTGTCCTTCTTGGGCTTGCGCGCTTCCTTGCTCTTCTTCTGTTGGCCCTTGGCCATCGGAGGTTCCTAACGGGCGAGATGCCCGGAGCGAGGCGTGGGCCTGATGGGGGGTGGTGTCAATGTGGGGGTTGGGCTCTGTCCGAGCGCAGGAGGGACGGGGAATTGTGAGCCGTCCCAGATGCCGCATCACAGATAAGCTGTTGACATTAGGGTAAAAGCGAGATTGCTGTCCGCATTCTCATCGGAGGTGTCATGAGTGATTTCAACAGGATCGAACCCGTAATTCGTCATTACGAACAAATGGCACGAAATTCACTTGGTGCTAATTTCGTCAATGTTGCAACGGCAAATTTTGCCGACATGCAGGGTAAATATTTTTCAGCTACTGATAATCCAGACTACATATCGGACATTCGAAAATTTTGCTATTTATATAAGTACACTGTTGCACATGGATACTATATTTATTCTTCGCTAAAAAGTTAAGACCAAAAATAAAGCCATCAATATTTTCTCGAAATCCAACTCGAATAGCGTGTATTGGCGGTGGGCCGGGTACCGAAATTGTTGAACTGTGTCGCTATCTGCGAGAGATGGAGGCAGAGAACGTTAAAAACCCCGTCGAGATCACAATTTTCGATAAGGAGCCAAGTTGGAAGGACGCTTGCGAGCGAGTGCTGGCTTGTGTCTCTTTAGGGCTGAATGTGACCTTGAAATTTGTGCAGTTCGACGCGACCGATAGAGCATCTTACAAAAGCATCGATTTTTCCGGTTTTCACTTGGTGATGGCAAACTTTTTTGCCTCTGAGATTCGGAAGGCTGGCATAGTCCAGGCCTCCAAAGGTTTTTGGGTGCATATGTTCCGCTCCATGGGAGCTGGAAAGATATTCCTTGTGCTCGATTTTGCTGACAATGCCGGCCAAGGATGGCAGTATATCGAAGGGATGATACCCCCGGACGCATCCGAGGTGCTCTCGCATTCGGAAGTTGGTATGTCTTGCCCTGACTCGAAAGGGTGCATTCTTGATCTTGAAGCCGAGCTGGATCATCGGCCAAAAAAGAATGCCAAAAACTTTGAAAAGGCAGTTATTACCTGAAGATGAAAGATCTTTTCTCTCTTGATCGTCAGTTTGAGGCGCTTGATGTGCCCGATGCTGATGTCTCAATTTTGCATGAGATTGAGATGCCTCTGCCCTATGATCAGATGCTCGGGAAACTATGCAAGCAAACTATCTGGCGGCAGGAAGATGTGAAGATTTATGGCAAGGTCTATCAGCAACCACGTCTCGTTGCGCTCTACGCGGACGAGGGCAAGAGGTACGACTACTCATGCCTCACAATGCATCCGCTCCCTTGGACTGACCTGCTTCGCGAAATAAAGCGGCGCATCGAAGATTGCACGGACGCCACCTTCAATGCTGTGTTTTTGAATCTCTATCGCGACCATAACGATAGCATGGGCTTCCATAGCGACGACGAGAAGGAGCTTGGAAAAAATCCCGTTATTGCCTCCCTCACCTTCGGTGCTACGCGGACGTTCATTCTCAAGCACAAGTTCAACAAGGAATTGCCACCGGTCAAAATTCCGCTGGAATCTGGCACCGTTTTGCTGATGAAGGGAGCCACTCAGCATTTCTGGAAGCATGGCATTAACAAGCAGACAAAGCCATGCGGCCCGCGCGTGAACCTCACGTTCCGTACACTGTTCTCCTAACGCCCCAACCCCACCAGCACCCGGTCGAGCGCCTGCAAGAACCGCGAGCGGTCCGCCTTGCTGAACGGCGCAGGGCCGCCGCCGACCCCGTCCATGCCTGCGCGCAGGTCGGCCATGATCGCGCGGGTGGCGATGGCGCCGCCGATGCTGGCGGGGCTGAATTCTTCGCCGTTGTGTTTCAGCACCCGCGCGCCGGCCTTCAGGCACCGTTCGGCCAGCAGGATGTCGCCGGTGATGACCACGCAGGTGTGTGCGGGCAGCGCCTCGGCGGCCTCGGCGATCCAGTCATCCGCTGCGTCGAAGCTGTCCGATACCACCACCCGCTTGATGCGCGGGGACACGGGGATGCGGAAGGCCGCGTTGCTGACCACGCGCACCTCGGCGCGGAAGCGTTCGGCAACGCGGTAGATCTCGTCCTTCACCGGGCAGGCATCGGCGTCGATCAGGATGGTGATGGGGGCGGGTGACATCGTGCCAGCCTAGAGCGTTTTGGGGCCGGGTGGAAACACCCGGCGACTCGGAAAACGCGACCAATCACGATCACCCAGCGCGGCGGGCGCGGTAAATGGCGCGAGACTCTTTCCTACACCCCCCGATCCGCGCCATCCTGCGCCGATGCACCCCAAGTCCGCACCCCGCACCGAATCGCACGCGCCCACGCCCATCGCGCAGGCGCATAGCGGGCGCAGGTTTTCGGTTCCTGGACAGTGTCTCATGTGTCTCCTACACGGAGGCGAACAGACGGTCGCGCCCCGCACAACCCGACCCGCAACCAACCTCGCAAACCACGCAAGCCAAACGGTGCCAAAGGCACCGCAAGGGCGACCGCCCGCCCGCAGGTGCTCCGGAGCGAAGCGGAGGAAACAGCACCGAGGACGTCCGGCCGGAGGGCCGGACGCAAAGCAAAAAACGCGCGGAGTACAGGCGACACCTTCGTGCTCACCACTCAAATTAGGCGTTTCACACAATCCATGCTAAATGCTCCCTCGCTGACGTCGAAATTTGCGACGGACTTCGAAATTTGCGCTCCGCCGCTTGGCCGTATGGCCCCCGGCGTTAACCAGACGACGACTTCCTTTCATCGGACGAACTGACGCACTTCCCCGCTGCATGGTGTGGCGGGTCACGAAATGTTCTTGAAAGGAACATCGCATGAGCAAGACCGGAACCGTAAAGTTCTTCAACGCCGACAAGGGCTATGGTTTCATCCAGCCCGACGATGGCTCGTCCGACAGCTTCGTGCATATCACTGCCGTTCAGGCAGCCGGCATGCACAGCCTCGAAAAGGACCAGCGTCTGAACTTCGAACTCGAGCGCGGCCGTAATGGCAAGGAAAGCGCTGTGAACCTTTCGGCAGCTGACTGACCGAATACCGGAGCGGGAGGGTGCATTGGCGCTCTCCCGCTCCACCGCTTTCCCGCCTCTCCCTCCAACCCGGCAGGATACCCACCCCATGGCCCAGACCTACGAATTCTACTGCGAACGCGCAGACGAGGCAGCCGCTCTCGCCGATGCCGCGACGCTGGACAACGTGCGCGAGCGTGAGCTGCGTTCGGAAAAGACCTGGCGCGGGCTGGCCGAACAGGCACGCAAGACTGCCGTGCAGCGGGCCAAGGCGGATAATGTGCGCGCAGAAAAGCGCGCTGCCGAAGCCGAAGCGGCTGAAGCCGAGGCCGAGCTTGAGGCCGAAGACGAATCCGAGACCGAAAGCGAAAGCATCTGACATCCGACGCGGTTTCCTCTGGAAACCGGCTACCTCGCGTCCCATATTGGTTGTGTCGATACAAAACCAAAACAAGGACAGGAGGATAGCGCATGACAATGCAATTCCAGTTCAACACCGATAGTTCGGTAATGGGAACGGAAAACGTCGCTGAGCGGATCGAACAGCAGGTCCGGCAAAAGCTGGCGCGGTTCGAGGATCGGCTCACCCGGCTTGAAGTGCATGTCACCGATGTCAACGGGCGCAAGCACGGCGCCGACGACAAGCATTGCACCATCGAAGCGCGCCCGCGTGGCGGTCGCCCGATCGGCGTGACCGGCAAGGCGCCCGATGTCGATGGCGCGGCGCGGATCGCCGCCAATACCATGGCCGAACGGCTGGAGCGCGTGTTCGGCAAGGCCGAGCGGCACCGCCACGACCCTTCACCCGACAAGACGATCTAACCGGGTTTCGGGGGGCCTAACCGCCCCCGATCCCGCATTCCCCCAGCAGCGCGTCGATCTGCTTGGCGACCCCGAAGAAACCCGCCTTGGCTAACGGCCAGGTAGCGCGGTCGAGGTCGCCGAGCAGAAAGACGACGCGGCCCTGCTCTGCCAGCGCGGCTAGACCGGGCGCGAGCGCGTCGCGGGTCCAGCCGGCGGGCAGGTAAGGCACCGCCAGAAGCGCGATCCCGGCCTGCGCCAGCAGCGGCTCGATCGGTTCGCCCGGCTGCCACACGGCGGCGGGACAACCGAACGCCGCCGCTGCCTCCGCCATTCCGCCGGTCATTGCCGCTTCGGTAAAGCGCCGGGCGGGCAAGCCCACCGCTCCGGGCGAGCGTGCCTGCGGGCGGCTTGCGCCGATCACCAGTGCAGGTGCAGCGGCCTGAACGAGCGGTGCGGCGAGCGGTGCATGATGCGCCGCCTCGTCATGCAGCAGCAGCGCGTATGGCGCGCCAAGCTCTGCGGGCGTCACCGGCGGCGGCAGATCGGGCAGGCCGCGAGGGTGGTCATGCGGCTCGGTCAACGGCTCGGCGTCCTGCGCCAACCCGTCGGCAGTCAGCGGGCCTCCCGCACGCCCGGCAGTGTAGCGGGCGATGTTGTCTGCCTGCGCGAGGTAGTGCTTGCCGCGGGTATGAAGCCCCGCAACCCAGCGCCACGACAAGGTGTTCGATGCAGCATCGCCGTCCAGCAGGTGCCGCAGGAAGAAGTCCGCGCCCAGCTGCCAGTCGAGCCGCAGGGTGAAGATCCAGATGCTCGCGAACCACATCCGCGCGTGGTTGTGGAGGTAACCGGTCTCGGCCAGCTCGCGCGCCCAGACATCGAAAGCCGCGATGCCGGTGCGCCCTTCGGTGGCTTCGGCATAGGCCTTGCGCAGGCCGGCATTGGCTTCCATCGCCGACAGCGCTGCATCGCGGCCTTCGCGGTAGCTGTCCCAGACGCCCGGACGTTGTTCGAGGTAGCCCTTGAAGTAGATGCGCCAGAACACCTCGGCGATGAACTTCTCGGCCGCCCGCGGGCCATGCTGCGCCAGCACTGCCTCCAGCACTTCGGCCTCGCCCAGGACGCCGGCGTGTAGCCACGGCGATAGCTGCGAGACATTGCTGCGCCCGCTGGCTGACGGGCCATCGTCCGCATTGCGCCGTTGGGCATAGGTGGTGCCCGCAGCGGGCAGGAATTCGGCAAGGCGTGCAAGCGCATGCTCGCGGGTGGGGCTCCAGTTCATGGGGCAAGCAACCCTGCCGCATTGGCAAAGTTCCGGGGGCAAAGTTCCGGGGCAAAGTTCCGGGCCGGAGCTTCACGTTGCGAAAGGTTCGGAACCTCCGCCGCATCCAATCATTGAGGGAATGAACGGGCAGCGCCATTTCGGTGCCAAGCCCGGTCGTCCCCGGTGCGCTGTGTCATCGGGACGAACCAAGGCCTTCGGGCGCAATCAAGGACCATTTTCATGAAGATCATGCAATTCACTCTCGTTTCGGCCGTCGCACTTGCTCTGACTGCCTGCGCCAGCGAAACCCCTGCTGATGATACCGCGGCTGACACCACTGCGATGACCGAAGACGCGACCGCAACCGGCAACATCGTCGAAGTCGCGCAGGGCGATGAAACCTTTTCGACGCTGGTCGCCGCGGTAACCGCCGCCGATCTTGGCGAAACCCTCTCGGGCGCTGGCCCGTACACGGTGTTCGCGCCGACCAATGATGCCTTTGGCAAGCTGCCCGAAGGCACCGTGGAACAGCTGACCACCGAGGATACCGAAACGCTTGCTTCGATCCTGACCTACCACGTGGTCGATGGTTCGGTTGACGCGGCCACGCTGACCGCCGCGATCGCCGAAGCAGGCGATGCCGGTTACACCATCACCACCGTCGGCGGCGGCACGCTGACCGCAACGGTTGCCGATGGCGGCGTGGTGCTGACCGATGCGGCTGGCAACACCGCCAATGTGACCGCGACCGACGTGGCGGCATCGAACGGCGTCATTCACGTGATCGATACCGTGCTGATGCCGCAATAAGCCAAACCGGCAACCAAGCACTTCACGGGGCGGATTGCGCGATGGCGCGGTCCGCCCTTTGCTTTGTCGGGCTTCGCTGCGGCGCTTTGCCATGCGATACAGGCCTATCCAGACCGATCGGCAACAGGAGTTTCGCCATGTCCGCCCGCCTTCGTTACGCGTCGCTTTCCGCCGCACTGCTGGCGGCTGCCTGCACCCCTGCCGATGATGGAATCGACCCCGATGGCAAGACCTTCGACGCTGTTGCGCCGACCGAAGTGGTCACACTCGCGGGAACCGAGCCCTTCTGGACTGCCCGCATCAAGCAAGGCGAGGCGGTGTGGATGACGCCCGATAATCCGGGCGGCACGCGGTTTGCCGTCAACCGCTTTGCCGGAAATAACGGGCTGGGCTTTACCGGCGAGTTGAACGGCGATGCCTTCACCGCCACGCTCACCCCCGGCGATTGCAGCGACGGGATGAGCAATCGCACCTTCCCGTATGTCGCCACGATTGTGGTGGGCGAGGAGACCCTGATGGGCTGCGGCTATACCACCGGCCAGCCTTTCACCGGGGACGCCGCACCCTGAACCGACAGGCTGCGGCCCAAAGCGGCGTCAGAACAGGCCGGGGATGTCGATCTGTGCGGGGCTGGGGCGGGTTGGTCGCAGCGCTTCGGTTTCGGGCAGGTCGATCATTGAAGTGCTGCGCTGCGACGCATTGGCACCGCTGCTGGCGGTATCGCCCGTTCCGCTCTGTCCGATGGCCATGCACGAACGTCCGGCCAGGAAGTCGAGCGCGACCGATATCGAGGCTTCGCGCGGGTCGCCCAGCGGACGGGAGATATCATCCGGCGCGCGGCAGGTGTTCGGGACGACGCCGGCAAGGCCGCTGAAATACTCGCCCTCGTCATTGGCGTTGACCGTTTGCAAGGTCACCGCGCGCACCCTGAGGTCGCAAGTTTCAAGGTCGAAGCCGAACTGGCCGACCGGTTTGCCGAAGGTGTTGCCGCCTATCAGCGCCATATTGTCGCCGAGGTAAGGAATCATCGCGTTGACTACCAGCTCGCTGGCCGAAGCGCTGGCATTGGTGGTGATGAAGGCGATGCGGGTGGGGGCGATGGCATTCGCCTCGCTCTGGAACAGGCGGGTTTCGTTCTCTGCGGCCTTTGAAGGGCGCAGCACGGTCCGGCTCCAGACCTGCCCGACCCGGCCCGACCCCATCAGATCGCCCATCGTATCGGCCACATTGATCAACCCGCCGCCATTGTAACGCAGATCGATGATCAGTTCGGTCACCCCCTGCGCCGCAAACTGGCCGAAGGCCTGCCGCAACTGGGTTGCCGCGTCGGCAATGATGAACGTGCGCAGATTGAGATAGCCGACCCGCTTGCCTCCATCATCCAGCACCTGCGTGCCATAGCGGTTCGATATTGGATCTAATGCGAACTCGGTTTTGGTAATGCTGCGTTCGATGGTCGCACCGTCCGGCTGGACGAAACGCAGGATGCGGGCCGTCCCAGCGGTGCTGGGGCCGAGCGCGTTGACCACCGCCTGCGGCCCGCCGCTCGCCATCAGCGTGGCGACGCTTTGCAGGTTGGCGGTTGAGGTGCCGATAGCGGTGATCTCGCTTCCCCGGTCGAGCCCGGCGGCAAAGCCGTTACCCGCTTCGAAAGCTTCGGTAACGAACACGCGGTTGTTCGAGGTGTCGTAGAACAGGCGAATACCGAACCCTGCGCTCGCGCCGGAATTGATCAGCGCGTTCTCTTCCGCGATCGAGGTGGCGAAGGTGAAGAAGCGATCACGGTTCTGCGCACGGGCGGGCGCGACGCGCGCGTCGAGATAGTCCTGCAGCGCGCTGAAGCTCGCCGGATTGGCATTGGCGAGCAGGTCGGGGAACAGGTACCATTCGTTGAGGACGCTGTCGGCGAAATCCTGCTGCGCCCGTAACGAACATGCGGATGTCGTCGGTGTCGGCGTAGGTGTCGGGGTGGGTGACGCCCCGCCCGAGATCGGCGGGGCCGATGATCCTCCTCCGCCGCAGCCAATCAGTGCACAGGCAAGAATGGTGCTGAGCGCAGCGCGAGATACTGTCATTTTGGGATGCGACTCCGGTGGGAGAGGGGGGTGGGAGCTTGTTTGGTGTGGTTCCCTTGGATGCAATGTCTTTGCATCGAGGGCAAGCCGCGCCGCATCAGTGGCCCAAAAATACCACACTTGTGCTGTTTTTGCCTGCTATTGCAGGGTTTTCCGCAGAAACCGGCGAAAACTGCGCTCGAAAGTCTCGTTTCTCGCGCTGGATGGGACTAGCACGAGGACAATGAAACGACAGAATCATGACTGAATTCCCGGCCTGGCTCACCTCGAATGTGCCTGCTGCGGCGCGCCATCCCGGTCTTGCGGTGGCTGCGCTCGGCTCGGCGCAGGCGTTGGGTCGCAGCGGATTTGCACTGACCAGCCCGGCGTTTCGCGCGGGCGATGAACTCGATCCCAGCTTCACCGCGACCGAGGAAGACGCCGTCGCCCCGCCGCTGGAATGGAGCGCGCCGCCGCCGGGATCGCACGAATTGGTGATCGTGGTCGAGGAAGCGTCGAGCGATGCGGCCGAACCTGCGTGCCACTGGCTGGTGTGGGGTCTGCCCGCACAGCGCGGAAAGCTGCTCGAGGGCGAAGTTCCCCCGCGCACCGGCAAGAACGCATTCGGCAATTCCGAATGGCTGCTGCCCGATCCGCCCGCAGGCGAACAGCGCCACTACCTGTTTCAGATTTTCGCTACCGACTTGCCGCTGGTGCTGATGCCCGGGGCAAGCCGCGCGGAACTGCTCGCATCATTGCAAGGGACCATAACGGCCTGCGCGGTACTTCCGGCCACCTTCACGGGCGGTGCGGGGGAAGATGCGGGCTTCGATGATGACGATATTTGACTAACCTGCCACAAATACAAGGGAGTAGAACATGGCTGGCACGACCAACGCACTGCAGAAGCCGGTGCAGCTTTCCGGAGACCTCGAAGCGGTGATCGGCAAAGGCCCGATGACCCGCGCACAGGTCACCTCGAAGGTCTGGGAATACATCAAGGCGAACAACCTGCAGGACAGCAAGGACAAGCGTCAGATCAATCCCGATGCCAAGCTTGGCGCCGTGATCGGCAAGGACCAGATCTCGATGTTCAAGATGACCGCTGCTGTTTCCAAGCACCTCACCTGAGCTTGATGCTCCGCTTCATGGCGGGGCTCAACACAAGCGGCGCGCGGCCTGTCATGGGTCGCGCGCCGTTTTGCGTTTCAGCCGGGCGTTTGCGCTGATCCGGTCTGGCGGGGCGCTGCCGGATCGCGGCTGACCCACACGGCCAACCAGATGATCACCGGCTGCGCGAACATGCGCGGGACGTGATAGCCAAGGCCCAGCCCGCCGTCGGCGCGCGCCATGTCGATGATGAAGTGGTTGATATTGGCAGGCCATACGCATAGCGCATAAAGCGCCAGCCCCCATCCCGCCGCACGCCGCACTTGCGGTAAGAAAGGCTGCACCAGCCCGATCGCGCCGAGTACCTCGGCCACACCCGTCAACAGCACCACCGCTTCGGGCGCGGGTACCCAAGCGGGCATAATGGTGAGGAACGGCTCGGGCCGGATCAGGTGGATTACCCCCGCCGCCCCATAAAAAAGCGCGAGCAGCCAGCGCAGCGCGGCGCGGATCACGCGCCCTGTCCTGCGCCCGGTTCCCACCCCGGCGGGGCGAGGGTGAACCCGGCGAAATCGAACCCCGGCACCACCACGCAGGACACCAGCGTATAGCCGAGCTGCGGCGCGCCCGCCGGACGGGCGGCCTGCCATTCGTCTTTGGCGACCAGCCCCTGCAACTGCTGGCCCGCGCCGAAATTCGTGCCCAGAACAACCGATCGCACCGGCCCGGCATCGCTGGCCGCAAGCCGCAGTTCAAGCGGATCGCCCGCCTGCCACAGCCACAGCTCTGCCGCATCGACCCGGTGCCAGTGCGATGCCTCGCCCGCTTGCAGCAGGAAGATGATTCCCGTGCCCGACGCGCGCCCGTCCGGCCCGGAATCGCCCCGCCACGTCTCGCGATACCACCCGCCTTCGGGGTGAGCGGTCAGATCCAATTGTTCGATCAGTCCTGCCGCGCTATCACTCATGCCGAATATCCCTGCCTGCCTCGTCTTGTCGGGTGCAGGCGCTCTACCGTCAGGAGCCTTGTCCATGCAATCTTTCGCGCCGTCCCTCACCGCTCTGGCTGCCGCGCTGATGCTGGCAGGCCCGCTTGCCGCGCAGGAAGCGCCGGTCGATCCCGCCACTGCCACCGCCAACGCCGCGCTTGAGGTCGCGCCGGTGTTCGACGGGCATAATGACGTGCCGAACCAGCTGCGCTCGCGGGTCGCCAACCAGATCGGCGGCTTCGATTTCGAGGACACCACCGACACCGGTGAAGGCCACCCCGAAGGCCGCGCCCTGCACACTGATCTTGCTCGCCTCGCCGAAGGCAAGGTCGGCGCGCAGTTCTGGTCGGTCTATGTCCCGTCCAACCCGGACGAGGCCGAGGCGGTGCAGCAGGTAATCGAGCAGATCGACGTCACCAAGCGGCTGATCGCGCGCTATCCCGAAGGCCTGCGCTTTGCCGAAACCGCCGATCAGGTCGAACGCGCGATGGCGGATGGCAAGGTCGCATCGCTGCTGGGCATGGAAGGCGGCCATTCGATCGGATCCAGCCTTGCCGTGCTGCGCCAGCTTCATGCGCTCGGCGCGGGCTACATGACGCTGACGCATAACAGCAACACGCCCTGGGCCGATGCCGCCACCGATACGCCGGTTCACGGCGGCCTCACCGATTTCGGCAAGGATGTTGTGCGCGAGATGAACCGGTTGGGGATGCTGGTCGACCTCTCCCATGTCAGCGAAGACACCATGATGGATGCGCTTGACGTGGCAAAAGCGCCGGTGATCTTCAGCCATTCGGGCGCACGCGCCGTCAACGGCCACCCGCGCAACGTGCCGGATTCCGTTCTGGCGCGCTTGCCCGAAAACGGCGGGATCGTGATGGTCGTGGCACTACCGCGCTTCATCAACGAGGAACTGCGTCAGTGGGGCGCCCGCGGCGCGGCAGAGGAAGCACGCTTGAAGGCGCTGTTCCTGGGACAGCCCGACAAGGTCGCGGCAGAGATGCAGGCGTGGGAAAAGGCCAACCCCGAACCCGCCGCGACCATCGGCGACATGGCCGATCATATCGATCATATCCGCGACATCGCGGGCGTGGAATCGATCGGTATCGGCGGTGACTTCGACGGGATGCCGTCAGGCCCGGTCGGGTTCGAGGATGTGCGCGGCTATCCTCTGCTGTTCGCCGAGCTGGCGCGGCGCGGCTATTCGCAGGCGGAGCTGGAAATGGTCGCCAGTCGCAACGCGCTGAGGGTCATGCGCGCGGCCCAAGCCTATTCCGCCAGCGTGCGGGAAATGGCCCCGATCGAGACGATCATCCCGTCGCCGCAGCCGTGAAACTGCGCAGACCCGCTCAATCCTTGAGCGGGTCGTGGCCCCAGTTCATCAGGCTATACCGCCAGCGCGTATCGGCGATGTCGCCGCTTGGCCGCTGGGCGCAATGGCGCGCGATATAGCCGTTGACCTTGCGCATGTGGGCGTAATCATCGTCGGACAGGTCGGCCTTGTGCGTGCGCTTGATTGCGACGATCCGGCGCCCTGAGGCATGGCCGGTGCTCTCCCCGCTATCATCGCTATCACCGACGGACTGCGATTCGTCCGTCTGGAGCCAGTCTTCCAGCTCCTTCGGCGCCATGTTCACTCGCTCGCCGAAGGTCTGGTAGACCTCTTCGCGCTCGTCCGCGTCCATCAGTCCTTGTCCGGTTCGATTTCGCTGCCGAGCTTCAGCACCTGATCGCCATCGTCCTGCTCGATCAGATAGGCGGGGTTGTCGGTGCTGCCGTGTCGGGTGACTTCGGAGCCTTTGAGGGTGCGGGTCACATCGCGCTCGAAGCGTTCGGCGATCTTGCCTTTGCCTTCGCCGCTACCCCACTGCCACTTGACCTTCTGGCCTTTCCCGAACCGGTCGTTCATCGGCTTACTCGCTATCGGGAATGTCGGTGAACTCGTCGCCGACCTCGGGGTTGATCCCGTCCATCGAGCGGTCGATCCCTTCGTCGTCGGCGCGTTCCTCGATCCGTTCGGTGACGGTAGCCTCGCTTTCGACCTCGCCTTCAGAAAGCGCCCCTGTCACCCAGATGATGGTGAGCGCGATGATGGCAAGCGCGGTGCTGATCAGCAGAACCCAGCGGACCACGCCTTCATTGGTGCCCGCCTTGGCGTCGTCTTGATCGATCCGGGTTCTGCGATCGGGTGTCGGCATAAATAATCTCCTGAAATCACGGCTTCAGGGATCAACGGCCGGGTTGTGGCGCTGTTTCGCGCCGGAGGGCCGGGCGGGGCATAAATGCGACGGAGCGAGCGGCCGGGCCGCCGCGCGGATCAGTCGCGCAGCAACTCGTTAATTCCAGTCTTGGAGCGGGTCTGCGCGTCCACCGTTTTGACGATCACGGCGCAATAGAGGCTGGGGCCGGGGCTGCCATCGGGCAGCGGCTTGCCGGGCATCGCGCCGGGCACGACCACGGAGAACGGGGGGACCTCGCCCATGTGCACTTCGCCCGTGGCGCGGTTCACGATCTTGGTCGACGCGCCGAGATAGACGCCCATGGAAAGCACTGCCCCTTCGCCCACACGCACACCTTCGGCGACTTCCGAGCGCGCGCCGATGAAGGCATTGTCGCCGATGATGACCGGTTCGGCCTGCAGCGGTTCGAGCACGCCGCCGATCCCGGCACCGCCAGAGATGTGGACATTGGCCCCGATCTGCGCGCACGATCCGACCGTTGCCCAGGTGTCGATCATGGTGTTTTCGCCGACATAGGCGCCGATATTGACGAAGCTCGGCATCAGCACCGCGCCCTTGCCGATGAAGCTGCCGCGCCGCACCACAGCGCCGGGCACCACGCGGAAGCCCGCCTCGCGGAAGCGGCTTTCGCCCCAGCCGGCGAATTTCAACGGCACCTTGTCGAATGCCGCTTCACCCGCAGCGCCGCCATCCATCACCCGGTTATCGTTGAGGCGGAAGCTCAGCAGCACCGCTTTCTTGAGCCATTGGTTGACTGTCCAGCCACCGTTGCCGTCGGGCGCGGCAACCCGCGCTTCGCCGCAATCGAGCTTCGCCAACGCATCGCTGACCGCATGACGCAGATCACTGGTGGAGGTGAGATCGGCGCGGTTTTCCCATGCCTCCTCGATCGTGGCGATCAGCGTGTCACTCATGCAATCCTCCGGCGCGAAATCAGCAGGTGGGTGCTGCTAGCCGCGCTTGCACAAGTCGGCAAGCGTTACGCTTTCATCCCCGCAGAGAGGGCGAATTCATAGGCCCGCTCCACCAGCGGACGCACCCGTTCGCTCATCGCCTGTGCGTGAGCGGAGGACGCGGTGCCGTCGATCACACGCTTCTTGATACCCTGCATGATCCCGGCAAGGCGGAACAGGTTATAGGCGAAGTACCAGTCCATCGGCGGCACGGGATAGCCGGTGCGCGCGACATAGCGTTCGACCGCTTCCTCGACCGTGGGAATACCGAGCGCCGCAAGGTCCAGCCCCTGCAATCCGGCCCGCCCATCGGCAGGCTGGAACCAGTTGAGCATCAGGTAGCTGAAATCAGCGACCGGATCGCCCAGCGTCGACAGCTCCCAATCGAGAACCGCAATTATGCGCGGTTCCGTCTTGTGGAAGATCACATTGTCGAGCCGGTAGTCGCCATGCACCACGCTGCTTTCGTGCTGCGGCGGGATGGTTTCGGGCAGCCAAGCGATCAGCCGCTCCATCTCGGGCATGTGCTCGGTTTCGGAGAGCTTGTATTGCTTGGTCCAGCGGGCAATCTGGCGCGCGCAGTAATCGGTCGGCTTGCCATAATCGCCAAGGCCGATGTCGTCAGGCCTGTTCAGGTGAAGATCGGCAATGGTATCGATCAGGGCGTGATAATGCGCGCGGCGTTCCTCGGGGGTCAGACCCGGCAGTGCGCCGTTCCACAGGCTGCGCCCGTCGGCCATGCTCATCACGAAGAACTTCGATCCGATCACCTCCGGGTCTTCGCACAGGCCATAGGTGCGCGGCACGGGGAAGCCGGTGGGGAACAGGCCGGTCATCGCGGTATATTCGCGGTCGACCGCGTGGGCGGAGGGCAGCAGCTTGCCGAACGGCTGGCGGCGCAACACGTAGCTTTGTGCAGGCGTGTCGATCCGGTAGGTCGGGTTGGATTGCCCGCCCTTGAACTTGGTGTAGCTGATCGGACCGGCGAAGCCTTCGACATTGGCTTCGAACCATGCGGTCAGCGCCGCAAGATCGAGCGCGTCTCGCTCGGTCACTGCGACGGTGCCGACCATTTCCTTGTCGAAATCGATGTTGGGAGCGTCTGTCATCAGTCGAATACCACCACCGAGCGCGCCGAATGACCGGCGCGCATTGTGTTGAACCCTTCGTTGACCTGCTCAAGCGAAATGCGCTCGGCGATGATCGTGTCGAGATCGAGCAGCCCGCGCAGGTAGAAATCGACAAGGCGGGGGAGATCGACGGGGAAGTGGTTCATCCCCATGATCGCGCCCATCAGTTTCTTCCCGCCGAGCAGGTCCATCGCGCCCAGACCGACCTTGCAATCCAGTGGCATCATACCGAGGATCACCGCCGTCCCGCCGCGCTTAAGGGCAGCGACCGCGAGATCGGCCGAAGCCTGACGCCCGACCGCCTCGATCCCCCAGTCGACCCCGCCGCCGCTGATCGTGATGATCTGCTTTGCGGCATCGTCGGCAAGCGCATCGACAGTGTGGGTCGCGCCCAGCACCTTGGCGAGGTCGCGCTTTTCGGGCAGTGGATCGGCGGCGATGATCTTGCCCGCGCCCGCGATCCTCGCGGCGTTGATCGCGGCCAGACCCACGCCGCCGCAGCCGACCACCAGCACGGTTTCGCCCGGCGTCACCTTGCAGGCGTTGAAGATCGTCCCCGCGCCGGTCGTCACTGCGCAGCCGAGCACGGCAGCGCGATCGAACGGCATGTCCTTGTCGATCGCGACGCAGGCGTGTTCGTGGATCAGCATCTGTTCGCTCAATGCCGAAAGGTTCAGCATCTGCGCGACCGGCGAGCCATCGGCAAAGGTGATGCGCGGCGCATCGCCCTTGGTCCGGCGGGTATCCCCGCCAAGGCACAGCGCCATGCGGCCCGTCACGCAGAATTCGCAGTGGCCGCAGAAGGCGCTGAGGCAGGAAACGACATGATCGCCCGGCTTCACCGTGCGCACTTCGCTTCCGACCGCGCGGACAATGCCTGCCGCTTCGTGCCCCGGAATGGCGGGCAGGGCGTGGGGATAATGCCCGTCGATGAAGTGCAGATCGGAATGACACAGCCCGCAGGCCTTGGTGTCGATCAGCACTTCGTGCGGGCCGGGATCGGCATAGGTGACGTCGGCGATGGTCAGACCTTCGCCGGGTGTTTCAAGAATGGCGGCTTTTGCCATTGTTCCAAATCTCCGTTCGCCCTGAGCCTGTCGAAGGGCTGTTCTTCTTCCAATCCCGTTGCTTGAAGAAAAAGCAGTGCTTCGACAGGCTCAGCACGAACGGATTACCTTGTTTGCAGACCTTACCGCGCCACGCCCATGTCGCCCGAGCTGAAACCGTCGCCGTCATTGGCGGCGCGCCCGTGATCGCCGCGCAATGCGTTGGCGGTGGGGCCGGGGTTGGGTGCGTGCTTGGCGAATTCCATGCGAGCGATCGAGCGCGCGTGGACTTCGTCCGGGCCGTCAGCCAGACGCAGGGTGCGCTGGTTGGCGTAGCTGCGGGCAAGACCGTAATCGTCGGAAACGCCGCCGCCGCCATGCGCCTGGATCGCATCGTCGATGATCCGCAGCGCCATGTTGGGGGCCTGCACCTTGATCATCGCGATTTCCTGCTTTGCGGCCTTGTTGCCGACCTTGTCCATCATGTCGGCCGCCTTGAGGCACAGCAGGCGGGTCATGTCGATATCGATCCGGGCACGCGCAACGCGTTCTTCCCAGACCGAATGCTTGTAGACCGGCTTACCGAACGCCTCACGCTCCTGAAGACGGCGGCACATTTTCTCCAGCGCCACTTCCGCCGCGCCGATGGTGCGCATGCAGTGGTGGATGCGGCCCGGCCCGAGGCGGCCCTGCGCGATCTCGAACCCGCGCCCTTCACCCAGCAGGATGTTGTCGGCGGGGACGCGCACGTCCTTCATTTCAACTTCCATGTGGCCGTGCGGTGCATCGTCATAGCCGAACACCGGCAGATGGCGCAGGATGGTCACGCCGGGGGTGTCGATCGGCATCAGGATCTGCGATTGCTGCGCGTGGCGCTGTGCATCGGGATTGGTCTTGCCCATCACGATCGCGATCTTGCAGCGCGGATCGCCGAGGCCCGAAGACCACCACTTGCGCCCGTTGATGACGTATTCGTCGCCGTCCCGCTCGATCCGGGTTTCGATGTTGGTCGCATCGGACGAGGCGGTGTTTGGCTCGGTCATCAGGAAGGCCGAACGGATTTCGCCGTTCATCAGCGGACGCAGCCACTGTTCCTTCTGTTCGCGGGTGCCATAGCGGTGGAACACTTCCATGTTGCCGGTATCGGGCGCGGAACAGTTGAACACTTCCGATGCCCAGCCGATGCGGCCCATTTCCTCGGCGCACAGCGCGTATTCGAGGTTGGTGAGGCCCGGCCCTTCGAATTCGAAGGTATCATCGACATGGTGATGGCTGTCGTTGCGCGGCGGCATGAACAGGTTCCAGATGCCGGCTTCCTTGGCCTTGGCCTTGGTTTCCTCGACGATCGGAATCACCTTCCAGCGATCGCCCGCGCGGTCCTGTTCGTCATAGACAGGCACGTTGGGGCGCACATGCGCCGCGATGAAATCGCGCACACGGCCGGACCAGTAGACCTGACGTTCTGTGGGTTCGAAATCCATGGGGGTGTTCCTCTCTCGTCTTTGATTGCTTCGAATCTGCGGGTGACCGTGGCAGAGCCTCATGGCTGCGCCAAGCTCTCATTTATGGGGTGCGGGCACTCCGTCGACGGCCAGATATGGCGTATCAGCGGCTGCCGCTACGGCATCGCGGTTGTCCTGCGCCCGGCGTTCGGCCAGTCGGTTGATGCGCTCCTCGTGCTCTTCGCGGCTGATCGGAAAGCGCGCCAGCCACCATGCGGAAATCACCGCCAGCAGCAGCATGGCGCTGCCATAGGACAGCAGCAGGCTGGTGAGCACACTTTGCGGCACGCTGCCGGGAACGGCATCGGGGGCCAACTGCGAAAAGGCGATGATCTGGCCGGAAAGGAAGATGCCCGCACCGGTCGCGCATTTCTGCACCAGCCAGTTGCCCGAATAAAACGATCCTTCTGCACGTCTGCCGGTGCGTTCTTCGAAGGCCTCGACGATCTCGGCGATCATCGAGGTGGCCGACACCAGCGAGATAATGCCGAGCCCGGTCGCGACCATCGCAAAGCCGAAGAACAGCGCCGCCGAAGCCGTACTGCCCGGCGCAGGCCAGAACCCCAACAGCAGCAACGTGTAAGGCACGATCCCCAGCACGGTGCCGACAATCATGCCAAGCCCGGCCGCCTTCGCCTTGCCGAAGCGCCGGTGCAAAGGTCCGATGGTCACGAACATCAAAACCACCGCGCCCAGCAAGACCAGCGGGAAGAACATCAGCTGGCCGCGGGTCAGCTGGAGCACGAAGATGTTGATGTAATTGGTGATCGAGAAATTCAGCCCCTGATGGACATAGGCCGCCAGACCGCCCGCGGCAAAGATCAGGAAGGCGCGCTCGGAAAAGGCTTCGCGGATTTCGGCGAAAGCGCCTTTGATGGTGAAGGGGGCCGGTTTGGTCGCTGGCAGGCGGGCGACCAGACTGTGCTGGCCGACCGCCGATCCGATCACCGAAACCGCCATCAGGATCGCGCCGAACACGCCGAACGCGTAGTACCCTTCGCGCTGCAGCAGGCCTTCCGGACCCGGCATGAACACGGTGTAGGCCAGCACCATCATGCCCAACCCGCCGATCCATCCCCCCAGCGCGCGATAGCGGAACAAGGTTGTGCGTTCGTCGTAATCGGTGGTGATTTCCGGCACGAGGCTGACCGATGGCACCTCGCATGCAGACAGCAGCACGCGCACCGCGATGGCTATCGCCACCAGCCCGGCGAAACTCGGCGCTTCGCCTGCGGGCGGGCTCCACATCATCACCCATGCGAACGCGAGCGGGATCGGCGCGGCGTAAAGCCACGGCAACCGCCTGCCCCAGCTGGTATAGGTGCGATCCGACAGGTTGCCCAGAATCGGGTCGACCACTGCATCCACCAGCAGCGCGATCAGCAGCGCAAGGCTCACCAGCCCGGCATCCATGCCCAATACCTGATTGTAGAAAATCAGCAGAAAGAATGAAAAGCCGTTGTCCTTCACGCCGAACGCCACGGCTCCGAAGCCCTGAATCAGCTTCAGTCGCATCGGCAGCTTGCCTGCAATGATGCCCACACCGCTGCTCACGCGCAGCGGCCCCTGGCGGCTACCAGCCCGGCGATTCCCGGCAATGTCTCTCTCCCGTTTCAGTTTCGAACCTAGACCGATTGCGCGCCTCGTCAATCGCGTCTCTGCTGACGCTACGGCAAAGCCAATTGGGCGAAGAGCGCTTGCAGGCTCTGCGCAAATGACGATAACGTAAGCGTCAAGTGAGAGCATGAGCGAGAGGAGAATCGGCTGATGGCTGATCTGGAAACATTCCGCAGTGAAACGCGTGCGTGGCTGGAGGCGAACTGCCCGGCCGAAATGCGTGAACCGGTCCGCGACGAGGACGACATCTACTGGGGCGGCCGCCGCGCAACCTTCAAGAACGATGCGCAAAAGGCGTGGTTCGAAGCCTGTCTTGCCAAGGGCTACACTGTGCCGGCTTGGCCCAAGGAATATGGCGGCGCCGGTCTTTCTCCCGAACAGGCGAAGGTGCTGCGCGAGGAAATGGGCCGCATCAGCGCGCGCCCGCCGCTCAGCAGCTTCGGCATCTGGATGCTCGGCCCCGCGCTTCTGCATTTCGGCACCGAGGGGCAGAAGCAGCGCTTCCTCAATGAAATCGCGCGCGGCGAAATCCGCTGGTGTCAGGGCTATTCCGAACCCGGTTCGGGTAGCGACCTTGTGTCCCTGCAGACCTATGGCGACGATCAGGGCGATCACTGGATCGTCAACGGCCAGAAGGTCTGGACGTCCTATGCCGATCAGGCCGACTGGATCTTCTGCCTCGTCCGCACCGACAAGACAGACAAGTACAAGGGCATCACCTTCATGCTCTACGACATGGCGAGCGAAGGGGTTTCGACCAAGCCGATCCTGCTGATCAGCGGCAATTCGCCGTTCTGCGAAACCTTCTTCGACAATGTGAAGGTGCCCAAGTCCTATGGCGATGATTGCCCGGCCTATGTCGGTCAGGTCAATCGCGGATGGGACGTTGCCAAGTATTTGCTCGGCCACGAACGCGAGATGATTTCGGGTGCTGGCGGCGGGGATCGCACAGCAGCAATCGGCGCAGCGATGAAGCGCGCATCGGCCCGCACCGGCGACGATGTCGATCCGGTTCTGCGCGCCGAACTCGCGATGTTCGATGTCGATGCGCTGGCCTACACCGCGATGGGCGAGAAGTTCCTCGACGAGATCAAGGTCGGCAAGGCGCATCCTGCGCAGCCCAACATGATGAAATATGTCGGCACCGAACTGAACAAGCGCCGCCATGAATTGATGATGGCGGTCGGCGGCTCGCGCAGCCTCGAATGGGATAGCGAGGACACCGGCGGCGGCAAACCGGCCCGCGGCTGGCTGCGAACCAAGGCCAATTCGATCGAGGGCGGCACCAGCGAGGTGATGCTCAACGTGATCGCCAAGCGCATTCTGGATTTGCCGGGCGCCTGATTTAGAAACCCGCGCCTCGCCGAGCTTGACCCGGGGCCCCGCTTCTTTTGCGGCAGGGCACGAATGCAGCGGGATCCCGGGTCAAGCCCGGGAAGACGAACAATTGGAGAGGGAAAACCAATGCCCCTGTATCATAACGACGATCAGGCAATGCTGGCCGACACCGCGCGCGGCTTCATTGCTGAAGAAGGCAACATTGCCAAACAACTGCGCCACTGGCGCGACCGCGATTGCAAGGACGGCTTCGGCCACGGCTTGTGGAAGCAGATGGCCGAAATGGGTTTCACCGGGATGCTGGTGAGCGAAGCCGACGGCGGGCTGGGAATGGGCCATGTCGAGGCGGGGATCGTGCTCGAAGAAATCGGCCGCAATCTTACGCCGTCGCCGTTCCTCACCTCGTCGGTGCTGGCCGCGACTGCGCTGAACCACGGTTCGGACGACATCAAGGGCCGCTATCTGCCCGGCCTGATTGCAGGCGATCACGTGTTCGCGGTCGCGATCGACGAGACAGCCAAGCACCGCCCGAGCCGCATCGCCACCCGCGCCGAGAAATCGGGCAACGGGTTCCGCCTGACCGGCTCGAAAAGCTTCGTCATTCAGGGTAGCAGCGCCGACATGATCGTGGTCGCGGCTCGCACTTCGGGCGCGGACGACGATGCTGACGGGATCACTCTTTTCGCCGTGCCCAAGGACGCCAGCGGGATGAGCCATGACGCCGTGCGACTGGTCGATACCTCGATGGCGACCCACACGAAGTTCGATGGCGTCGAACTCGACGGCGATGCCGTGATCGGCGAGATCGACGGCGGGCGCGCGGTGCTCGATGCGATGCTGCTGGCGGGCCGGGTCGGCGCGGCAGCCGAAGGCGTTGGTGTCGCCAGCGGGGCGATGGACATGACGGTCGATTACCTCAAGCAGCGCAAGCAGTTCGGCAAGCTGATCGGTGAATTTCAAGCGTTGCAGCACCGCGCCAGCCACCTCTATTCCGAAGTCGAAATTGCCCGCGCGGTGACGATCAAGGCGCAGCAACTGCTCGATGCGGGCAGCCAACAGGCCGATCTGATGGCCAGCGTCGCCAAGGCCAAGGTCGCCAAGACCGCGCGCCTCGCGGTGCAGGAAGGCGTGCAGATGCATGGCGGTATCGGCATGACCGACGAATACGACATCGGCCTCTACATGAAGCGCGACCGCGCTCTGGCCGAGTTTTTGGGCGATGCCTACTTCCACGCCAACCGCGTGGCGGAACTGAGCGGGTATTGATTTGCGTCTCCCCTCCCGCTTGCGGGAGGGGGCGGGGGTGGGCATGGGCCCGCAAGGGCCCACCCCGCTGCGACTAGGCCTTGCGAGGCAAGCCCAAGTCTCGCTGCCCCTCCCGCTCGCGGGAGGGGGGAGTATACATATGGACATTCAATCACTTTTCAGCCTCGAAGGGCGCATTGCACTGGTTACCGGCGGCAGCCGCGGCATCGGCAAGATGTTTGTCGAAGGCCTGCTCGCGGCCGGCTGCGCGCGCGTGTACATCTCGGCCCGCAAGGTCGAGCAGATGCAGGCGACGATCGACGAATTCGGTGCCGACCGGGTTATCGGCATCCCCGCCGATCTCAGCCAGATGGACGGCATGGTTTCGCTCGCCGATGAGATGAAGGCGCGCGAAAGCCGGCTCGATATCCTCATCAACAATGCCGGTGCCGCATGGGGACAGCCCTACCTCGAATTCAGCGAGGCGGGATGGCACCGGACGATGGACCTGAACGTAAAGACCCCGTTCTTCCTGACCCAGAAGCTCCACGATCTGCTGGTCGCAGGCGGCAAGGCCGGGCATCCGGCCAAGGTGATCCACGTCTCCTCGATCGACGGGCAGCGGATCAACCCGTGGGAAACCTACGCCTATCAGGCATCGAAGGCCGCGGTGATCCAGCTGACCCGGCGCATGGCCGCGCGGCTGATCGAGGACAACATCGTTGTCACCTCGATCGCGCCGGGTGCCTTCCCGTCCGAGATGAACAAGGCCGCCAAGGACGCGCCCGACGCCAGCGCCTCGGGCATCCCGGCCAAGCGCATCGGCACCGCCGAAGACATGGCAGCCGCCGCGATCTACCTGTGCAGCCGCGCGGGCGATTATGTGGTGGGCGACACGCTGACGGTCGACGGCGGCGTGGTCAACGCGCTGCTGCCCAACCACTTCGCCGATCCGGGCGGCAAGGGCTGAGCCTTTCGCCATACGATCCCGCAGGGGCCGTCGGAGCGATCCGGCGGCCCTTTTCGTTCGCGCGTCATGCGACCTTCGCGCCTCGTCATCGCAGCGACCGGGCTTGGCCGGTTCACGCTCCGCCGCAGCCGCACCGACCCTAATCAAACAAGTTAGGGCCGCGCACCGCCCGCCGAGTCAAATCCTCCCCATCGCACGCCCCCGAGCGACAAATCATACCGCGGAGAGAACCATGGCATTCAACCCCCTCACTGAAAAAGGCATCCCGCTGGATCGCCAGTTGCGCAACTGGTCCGAACTCGCGGTCGAGCCTTACCGCACCGAAGATGTGCACCCCTACACCCGTTGCCGCGTGATCCTGATGAACGGCATCGAAGTCGAAGCGATCATGAATTCGCACAACGCCGCGCGCCGCACCGCCGATAGCGGGATCAAGCAGGCGCTCGCCATGGTCAGGCGTGTCGAACAGCAGCAGCAAAAGGCCGTGAACTGGCTGATCCCCGGCAGCGAGAGCAGCATCGCCAACACCATCGGCTATGAACAGGTCGCGGTCGATCTCACCTCGTGGATCGCCCGTCACGAGCCCGACCCCTATCTCAAGCAGGTCTACGAATTCGGCGTGCTGGAGGATTACGATCACCTCTATCGCTACGCCAACCTGATGGATCTGATGGGCGAACGCCGCAAAGCCGAGGCGATCACCGGCGACCTCACCGAAATCCTGCCGGGCCGCCCCACCATCTTCCAGCACCGCGATCCGCACGACGAACTGCGCCGGCCGATGACGGTCGAGGCGGCGAGCGTGCAGTCGATCCTCAACGCGCTGACCGTGCTGTCGGCCGAGCAGCAGACGATGAACTTCTACATGACGGTCGGCAACCGGCCCGAACACCCGCTCGCCCGCGCGCTGTACCAGGAGATCGCGATGATCGAGGAGCAGCACGTCACCCATTACGAATCGATCCTCGATCCGATGACTCCCGAAATGCTCAACTGGGTGCTCCACGAATACAACGAATGCTGGCTCTACTGGTCGGCGTGCGAGACCGAGACCGATCCGCGCATTCGCGGTATCTGGGAACTGCACCTCGCGATGGAGCTCGAACACCTGCGGGTCGCGTGCGATGCGCTGAAGGCGGTGCACGGGCTGGATGCGGCGGACTTCTTCCCCAAAGGCGGGATCGACAAGCCGATGACCTTCGAGCCTAACAAGGAGTATGTCCGCGACGTGCTCGACCGGACGGTCGACTGGACCAGCTGGGATAGCGAGTTCGTGCCCATCAACGACTTGCCGCAGGGCCACCGCTTCTTCGATTACCAGCGGGCAGTCAACGAAGGCAGCGTGCCGAGCGAGGACGTGATCACCGCACACCGCAGCGAGTTCGGCCAGGAATACCGCTTCGCCACCGAAGGCGACCACCCGATCATCGCCCTGCGTGACAGCGGGACGGGCGAGAATACCGAATATGCCAAGGCCGAACAGCAGGCCCGCAGGGAGTTTGCAGAATGATCGAGCAACACGGAACGCTCCGCCACACGATGGACAAGGCCAGCGACGTAATGGGCGGGATGATGGGCCGCGCCAAGGCCAAGACCGCCGGCGCCACCTCCACCGCCGCCTTCATCGAGAACGCCACGATCGGCAATCGCTACGAGATCGAGGCGGCGCAGATCGCGCTGAAACGCAGCCATTCGGAAGGGGTGCGTGCGGCGGCGCAGAAGATGATCGTCGATCACACCGCCATGACGCACCAGATGCAGTCGGCGCTGCGGATGAACGAGACCGCGGGCGCGCCGCTGCCGCCAGAGAACCTCGACACCCGCCGTGCCAAGCTGATCGAGCATCTGGAAACCGCGCCCGATGATGCGTTCGATGCCACCTATCTCGACCAGCAGGTGCTGGCGCACAAGGAGACGCATGACCTGCTGTCGGGCTATGCGCAAAGCGGCGACAACAGCCAGCTGCGCTCGCTCGCCGCCGCATCGGACCCGGTGGTGCTGCGGCATCTTGCGGCAATGGAGCGGCTGAAGGCAGGCGACGGCGGCTAGCTCCACTGCCCCGCCGCGTGGGAAGCCTTGCCCGGCGGCGCGCTTGTAGGAGACACATGAGACACTGTCCAGGAACCGAAAATCCCCCCGCCCAAAGCACCCGTGTCGGGCGGTAGCGGAAGGGGAAATGGCAGGTCATGTGCGCGGTGCTGCCGCGTTTTGCGCGAGTAGGAAAGCGCAAGGCCGGGTGAGGGGAGGCGTCCGCTTTCGGAAGGCAGACCGGGTGGCGGAAGGCCAGAGCGGTTATCCGCCATCCTCTCCAACGCCACGCCGGACTCGATCCAGGGCGCGGCCGCCCTCCGTCTATCCCGCCCCATTACTCCACATCGGCAACGGTAATCGGTTTGCCCAATATCGCCTCGACATAGACCCGCCGGACCAGAATGAAGCTCACGATCGTCAATGGTGCCGCAAGCAGCACGCCCAGAAAACCGAACAGCAAACCAAACGCCAGCACCGCAAACAACAGCAAGGCGGGCGGAATATCCACCGCATGCTTCTGAATCATGGGTTGCAGGAAATTGCCCTGCAATTGCTGGATGGCGAGGAACAGCAGCAGCGTCCACAGCGCGGTTAGCGGCGACACTGTAAACGCCAGCAGAACGGCCGGGACGCCGGCAATGATCGGCCCGACCATCGGAATGATGTCGAGCAATCCGGCAATCACACCGAGCCCGCCCGCTGCCGGGACTCCCAGAAGCCAAAGCCCGATCCATGTCAGCGCAGCGACAAGCAAAGAAGAAATCGCCTGCCCCATCATCCAGCCGCGTAGCCCTGTGCTTGTGTCGTCCAGCGCCTGTGCGGCAACCGCTTCGGCCTTATCAGGGAAAAGCAGCAGGAACCCCCTGCGATAGACATCGGGATTGGCGACCATGAAAATTGCGCCGACCAGCACCAGAACAAAATCGGCGATCCCGTTACCGGCTGCAAGGGCAAAGCCGCCCGCTTGCGTGAACAACCGGGAGATATCGTCGCTGCTCAGTTGGGCCAGCTCGCTCACCGCCGGGCCCATGCCGAAGCGTTCAAGAAAACCCTGCAGCCCTTCCACTGCTGCGGGAACGGTCTGCCTGATCGTGTCGAATTCGTCCGCCAATTGTGTGCCAAACAGCGTAAAGGCGCCAACGAACACACCGAGAAACGCAAGGATCGCCAGGGTCAGGCCGTAGGAACGCCCCATTCCCGTCCAGCGACAAATCCGGCCGGTGATCGCGTCAAATACCGCGCTCAAAACAATCGCTGCAAAAACCAGCAGGAAGAACCGGTTCAGCTCGATCAGCAGCCAACCGAAAGCCACGATTGCAAGAACAATCAGGGTGGAACGAGCCACCGAGGCACCACTGGACGAGGTTTCTTGCGCTACCTGCATATTGGCCGTTTTAAAGGCCGTGCGGCGTTCATCTTTGTCAGTGTCCATATATTCCAATAACCGGCTTTAAAGCGGTTTGGGAGAGAAAGCTCGCCCCATCACAATTGGTCAGCGGGAGCAGGTTGCATTTGGCATGCAGCGGAGCAAGCCAGCCCGGCCTCGTCGCGAGTCCGCTTAGGGTCGATACCCGAACGACAGCTAGCGTCCGGCGAGGCCAAAAAGCGGTCCATCCGCCTTCGCAGTGCAATCTACTCGGCAGGCGGTCCGGCCTCGTTCTCCGCGGCCTCTTTCGCTGCGCGTTCGGCGCGGGTTTTCTTCAGCATGCGGTCCATCTTGACCCATTGCCACACGCCGATCCCGATCGCGATACCGTAGAAGAACACCAGTTCGATCCAGCCGAAATTGCCGCCGCCCATGGTGTCTCTCCTATGCTTGCCGCGCCAGAAAGGCCTTGATCAGCGCGGCGGCCTGTTCAGGCGCTTCCTCGTGGGCAAGATGGCCGAGGCCGTGCTGCACTTCAAGCTGCGCCTGCGGCAGCCAGCCGCGCGCTTCCCGCGTCCAGGCGAGCGGGATGGCCGGGTCCTTGTCCGAATGCACCAGCAGCACCGGATTGGCGACGCTGCCCATCCGCGTCCGCAGGCCGGGCAGGTCCCAGTTCGCCATCATGGCGAGCGCGCCGCCCGCATGGCCGGGATGCTTCAGCAGCGTGCGATAGCAGGCCAGCCCTTCGGCATCGATATGCGAATGGGTGGACCGCCACAGGAACTTCTTGGCCCCGCCGACAAGGTCGATGCTTCCGGCGAAGAACCGCGGCACCAGCGGGTTGATGAACAGCGCTTTCGCCACAGCCGGGAAGATCTGCGCGAACGGGCCGGGAAAGGGTCGCAGCGCGGAGTTGAGGCCCACGATCAGCCCGGCATAGGCATGATCCAGCGCCAGTTGCAGCGCAATCGCCGCGCCTGCCGAATGGCCGATGATCGCGGCGGGTTCGACCGCCAGCACCTTCAGCAGTCCGGCAATCTCGCCCGCCATCACGGGCAGGCTCATGGCGTAGGCATTGTGGCCGGTGGTGAAGGCATGGCGCGGCAGGTCGATGGCGATCACCTCGTTGTCGCGCGCCAGCAGCGGCATCAACCCGCGCCATGAATGGACCGAGGCGCCGGTGCCGTGGAGCAGCAGCAGCGGCGCTCCTGTTCCCATCCGCTGCACATGCCAGCGCGCGCGGCCTGCTTCGATGAACTGGCTCGCGTCGCGGTGCGGCCAGATCAGCCCTTCGCGGTTCCAGTCGAGCGCGCTCATGCGGCCAGCGCCGGCTGCACAGCGTTGATCGCGGCCTGCAACATCCGCGCATCGGCGCGCGGCAGGGCGAGGAAGCGTCCGCCCAATGCCTGTGCGAGCGCAGCGCCTTCAGGGCCGGGGCGTGCGGAGATATCCACCACCAGCGTATCGATCCCGCGCGCGTAGATCGCTTTCGCCGCGTTTTCTGCATCGGCCTTGGCCTGCGGGCGGCCGGGGGAGCCATCGGCGGCGATATTGGCGCGGCCATCGGTCAGGATCACAAGGCTTGCGCTGCGTCCGCGCGCGATCACCGCTTCGGCCACTTCGCGCGCGGCGTTAAGGCCAAGCGCCAGCGGTGTGCCGCCGCCGCCGGGCAATTCGGATAGCGCCCGCCGCGCGCGGGTGAGCGAGCGGGTGGGGGGCAGCAGCAATTCGGCAGTCTCGCCCCGGAACGCGACCAGCGCGACTTCGGAGCGGGTGACATAGGCCTGCGCCAGCATCAGTTCGACCGCGCCCTTGGCCTCGGCCAGCCGCGCCGCCGCTGCCGATCCGCTGGCATCGACCGCGAAGATCGTGACGCGGGCTGCGCGCTCCTCGAACCGGCGGATGCGCAGGTCTTCCTTGCGCATCAGGATGGGGGAGTCGGGGCTTGCACCCTGTTCCTTGCGGCGCACCTGCTGCCACGGCACCGCCGCGCGCAGGCTGTCGATCAGCGCCAGCTTGGCCCCGCCGCGCGGCATTCCGGGACGTGCGCCGAGCGGCTTCCCGCGCGTTGCCGCCTTGCGTTTCTGCCCGGTGCCGCTGCTGGATGAGCGGCGCGGTGCCTTGCCCTGTGCGAGGCTCGCCAGCAGATCGGCCGGGATCGCCGCCTTGGCCGCCTCGACGAGGATTTCGGACAGGTCCGGCTCCTGCTGCTGGCGGTCGGCATCCTCTGCCTTGTCCTGCTCGCCTTCGGGCGGAGGGGGTGGAGGCTCCTGCTGGTCTTCGGGCGGCTGCTCGGCTTCCTGCGGCGGCAGGCGAGTGGCGCGCGGGGCCAGCACCAGTCGCACCGCGCCCGACAGATCGGCGTCGTTCGCGCTCTCACGTCCGGCCAGCGCCGCCAGCCCGCGCGCAGCCTCGCCCGCAAAGATCAGCGCGCGCAAGCTATCCACCCCCAGCATCGCGGCGGTCGCGGCGAGCGCTGTCATGGCGTCATCATCCAGCGGCGCGACAGCGGCGAGCGGGAGCGCAGCCGGGGCCAGTTCCACCCCCTGCCAGCGCCGCGAGGCCGATAGATCGCAGACAAAGGCGAGGCGTTCCATCAGGCTGGCAGGCGGGCCTTCATCCGGTTCGGCCGCGTTGTCGAGCAGCACCAGCGCCGCGCCGCCTTCATCGAGCGCTTGCGCCAGCCGCCCGGCGATGCTCGCGTCCAATCGTTCCGCCATTCCGGCGACCAGCGCGCCGCCCGATGCTTCCTCGATCAGCCCGCGCTGGCGCACCGGCTTGCCGGCGGAGAGGCTGGCGGCGAGATCGATCCCGCCCAGCAATCGCTCGTCATCGACATGGCCGGGCATCCGCCGCAGCGCGATTCTCTGGCCCAAGGCCGCCACCAGCGCATCGCGCGCCGGGCTGGAGCCGCGCAGCACCATCCCGCCGAACAGCTTCGGCGCGAGCGCAAACAGGCGTGCCGCGCGCACTGCATCCTCCAGCGGATCGGCTTGCAGATCGTCGGCCTCGGCTGTGTTCATCCGAACAATTCGCCGATCGCGCGGGTGATGCGCACGGTCGATCCGGTTTCGTCCAGCACATCGCGCCGCAGCCGGTGGCGCAGGGCCGAAGGGGCAATCGCGATCAGATGCTTGCGGGTGACGGATTTCGCGCCGTCGAGCGCCGCCAGCGCGCGGGCAGCGCGCATCAGGGTGAGTTCACCGCGCAGCCCGTCCGCGCCCACCGCCATGCACAATTCGGCGGCATCGCGAAGCACATCCTCGCCGGTTTCCAGCTTGGGCAGCCGCGCCTTGCCGCGTGCGACCCGCTTGAGGATCTTCTCGTCCTCACCCGCCCAGCGCGCGGCGAAACCTTCCGGATCGCGCTCGTTCTCCGCGACCAGCCGCATGATCGCGATCCGCACTTCGATATCCTTGGGGCTGCGCACTTCCACCGACAGACCGAAGCGGTCGAGCAATTGCGGGCGCAATTCGCCCTCTTCGGGGTTGCCGCTGCCGATCAGCACGAATTTGGCCGGGTGGCGGACGGAAAGCCCCTCGCGCTCGACCACGTTTTCGCCCGATGCCGCGACATCCAGCAGCAGATCGACCAGATGATCTTCGAGCAGGTTGATCTCGTCGATATACAGGAACCCGCGGTGGGCCTTGGCCAGCAGGCCGGGTTCGAACGCTTTCTCGCCTGATCGCAGCGCGCGTTCCAGATCGAGGCTGCCGATCACGCGGTCTTCGGTCGCGCCCAGCGGCATGTCGACGAAGGGCACGGCGCGCTTCACCAGCTTGCCGGTGCCGCACACGTCGGGGTAGCGCGCCTGATCCTCTTTCGAGGCGCCATAGGGGCAGCCCTCGGCCGCCATGATCGGCGGCAGCAGACCGGCGAGCGCGCGCGCGGCGGTGGATTTGCCTGTGCCACGGTCGCCGAACACCATGACGCCCCCGATGCTGGGATCGACCGCTGCAATCAGCAGCGCCTGCTTCATTTCGTCCTGACCGACGATCGCGGAAAAAGGAAAACGTGCCATATTCGCCGGTTCTAGCGCCCGAACGCGTCGGGACAAGGGGTAGATAGACAGGCGAGGCGTCAATCCACGTTTACAGTCGGGCGCTGGCCGTCAGCGCCTCGTCAGCCGGTTGAGCAGCAGCACCGGCAACAGCCCCGCCGCCAGCAGGATCAGCGCGGGGATCGCGGCTTCGACCAGCCGTTCGTCGCTCGCCAGCCGGTACGTGCGGGTGGCGAGCGTTTCGAGATTGAACGGGCGCAGGATCAGGGTGGCGGGCAGTTCGCGCACCGTGTCGATGAACACCAGCGCCGCTGCGCCCAGCAGGCTGGGGGCGAGCAGCGGGGCATAGATCCGCGCCAGCACGCGCCGCGGCCCGGCACCAAGGCTGCGCGCCGCCGAATCGAGCGCTGGAGGAATGCGCGCCATCCCGCCGCTGACGCTGTTATAGGCGACCGTCAGGAACCGCACCGACAGCGCATAGATCAGCACCGCGCTGGTGCCGGTCAGCAGCAGCCCGCCGCTCCAGCCCAGACTGTCGCGGGCAAAGCGCGTCAGGCTCTGGTCGAGCGCACCGAGCGGGGCAAGCAGGCCCACCGCCAGCAGCGCGCCGGGCAAGGCGTAGCCGAGCGTGCCCAGCCGGATCGCGCCCGCCGTCACCCGCGAGGTCGATCGTGCGCGGGCAAAGGCCAGCAGCAATGCGGCGACAAGGCAAACGCCGCTGGCCGCCAGCCCCAGACGCAGGCTGCCTGCCGCATAGGTGGCGAGATCGCCCGCTGCGCCCTGCGCGACATCGCTCATCGCCATCGCGCCGAGATATCCCGCCGGGATCACGAAGCCCAGCAGCACAGGCAGGAGGCAGGCAATGAAAGCCAGCGCCTTGCCCAGCGGCGATAGCGCCACCAGCGGCTCGCTGGCGCTGCGCCCCGCCAGCCCGTCGCGGCTGTCGCTGCGGCCCTGCCGCGTGGCGGCTTCGAGCGCGATCAGCGCCACCACGAACACCAGCATCACCGCCGCCAGCTTGAGCGCGGCGGGCTTGTCCCCCATCGCCAGCCAGCTGCGAAAGATCCCGGTGGAGAAGGTGGGAATGGCGAAATATTCCGCCACGCCGAAATCGGCGAGCACCTCCATCAGCACCAGCGCGAGACCGCCTGCAATGGCGGGGCGTGCGGCGGGCAGGGCGACCCGCCAGAACGCGCGTGTCGGGGCCGCGCCAAGGCTGCGCGCGGCGCGGAACTGGGTGACGCTCTGCGTGGCGAAGGCGGTGCGGGCGAGCAGGTAGACATAAGGATACAGCACCAGACCCAGCACCAGCGCGCCGCCGCCCAGCGAACGGATTTCGGGAAAGACATAATCGCGCGGCCCCCAGCCGACCGCCTGGCGCAGCGCGCTCTGCACCGGCCCGGCAAAGTCGAGCATATCGGCGTAGATATAGGCCGCGATATAGGCGGGCACTGCCAGCGGCAGCACCAGCGCCCAGCCGAGCACGCGGCGCCCCGGAAATTCGCTCGCGGCCACCAGCCATGCGCAGCCGGTCCCAACCACGGCGGCAAAACTGCCCGCCAGCAGCATCAAGAGGCCGGTGTTGAGGACATAGCCGCCCAGCACCGTGCGCGCGAGATGGGCGATCGCTTCGAATCCGCCAGTGGTCGCGCCAACAAGGATCGCGGCGATCGGCAGGCCCGCCAGCGCGGCAATCGCCAGTGCGGCGACGCTCCACCCTGCGCCCGACCCTGCCCCCGAGCTTGCAGGCGTGCTTGCCTCTGCCGGTGCAAATTGCCTAAGGCGGCTCACCGGCAACTCCCAAGGATCATGGGCGGGATCAATCGTTGAGCCTCGAATTTCGTCATATTGCCCATGCTTATGGTCAGGTCAGAGCGCTGGAGGACATCAGTTTCACCGCGCCGACGGGAGAGATCACGTGCCTGCTTGGCGCGTCGGGTTGCGGGAAGTCAACTCTGCTCGGGCTGGCGGCGGGATTGCTGCGGGTGCAGCAGGGCAGCATCCTGATCGCTGGCGAGCCGCTGGCCGATGCCCGCCGCAGCCCGCCGCCCGAAGCGCGGCCCGTGGGGCTGGTGTTTCAGGACGGCGCGCTGTTTCCGCACATGACCATCGCCGCGAATATTGCGTTCGGCCTGCCGAAACAGCGCTGCAGTGAGGCCGAGGGCTGGCTGGCGCAGGTCGGGCTGGCGGGGCTGGGCGCACGCTATCCGCACGAATTATCGGGCGGGCAGCAGCAACGCGCTGCGCTGGCCCGCGCGATGGCACCGGGGCCGCAGGTGTTGCTGATGGACGAACCCTTCGCCAGCGTCGACATCGTGCTGCGCCGCCGCCTGCGCCGCGATTGCCGCATCCTGCTGCGTGAACGCGGCGCGACCACAGTACTGGTGACGCATGATCCGGCAGAGGCGCTTGATATCGCAGACCGGATCGCAGTGATGGAGGCAGGGCGGATCGTCCAGTTCGCCAGCCCCCAGGAACTGCACGATGCGCCCGCCAGCGCGGCGGTGGGCGCGATGTTCGGCGGCGCGCAGGTGGTGCAGGGCGTGCGCGGGGAGGGCGGGATCGCAACCCCGTTCGGGCTGTGGGCAACGGACGTCGTGCCGCCCGACGGCGCGGCCTTCGATCTGCTGGTGCATGCCGATGCGCTGGAACTGGTGCCGGATGCCGATGGATTGCGGGTGCGCGATTGCCACCTTCAGGGCAAGGGCGTGCGGGTGGTGCTGGTGGCGGCAGACGGCGCGGAAATCACCGCCGAAACCACCGCGCCGGTCGATCCCGCGCAGCGTTACCGCGTCGCCCCGCGCGCCGGCAGCCTCAGGGTGTTCGCGCGGAGTTAGGGCTTGCGCCGCGCCAAATAATATTGCAAGTCATTCGCAACTTAAAGCGAGAAAGCTCTATCCATGAAGAAACTGTTCCTCGGCCTGATTGCCTGCGCCAGCGTTGGCGTGCTCGCTGGCTGTGCCGAAACGTCTGACGGCGAGGGCGATGCCCCGGCCGATGCAGGCGTGGTCAACCTCTATTCCTCGCGCCATTACGATACCGATCTGGCGCTGTATGAGGACTTCACCGAACAGACCGGCATCAAGGTCAACCGGATCGAGGCCGATGCCGATGCGCTAATCGAACGCATCCAGTCCGAAGGCGAATTCAGCCCGGCCGATATCCTCATCACCGTCGATGCCGGGCGGTTGTGGCGTGCGGAGGAAGCGGGCGTGTTCGGCCCGGTCGATTCCGCCGTGCTGGCCGAACGCATCCCTGCCAACCTGCGCCATCCGGATGGGCTGTGGACCGGCCTGTCGACCCGCGCGCGGATCATCATCTACAACAAGGCCGCCGGAAAGCCCGAGGGGCTGGAAACCTACGCCGATCTCGCCGATCCGAAGTTCCGCGGCGATATCTGCATCCGTTCCTCCTCCAACATCTACAACATATCGCTGCTTTCCAGCATCATCGCGCACAATGGCACGGCCGAGGCCGAGGAGTGGGCCAAAGGCGTGGTCGCCAATTTCGCGCAGCCGCCGCAGGGTAACGACACCTCGCAGATCGAAGCGGTGGCGGCCGGCCAGTGCCGCATCTCGGTGGTCAACACCTATTACCTCGCGCGCTATGCCGGGGGCGATGCCGACCAGAAGGCGATCTTCGACAATATCGGTGTGATCTTCCCCGATCAGGACGGGGTGGGAACCCACGTCAATGTCAGCGGCGCAGGGCTGGTGAAGACCGCCCCCAATCGCGAGAATGCCGTGAAGTTCCTTGAATATCTCACCTCGGAAAGCGCGCAGCGTTACTTCGCCGACGGCAATAACGAATATCCGGCGGCGCAGGGGCTGAAGGCCAATTCGGCGGTCGAGCAGTTGGGCAGCTTCAAACCAGACACGATCAACGCCGCAGAAATCGGCCGTAATCAGGCCGAGGCGGTGAGGATCTTCGACCGCGCCGGCTGGAACTGATTTGCGCCAAAGGAATTGAGGCGCATCAAGGCCCGCTTTCAGGGCTTATCGCTAAACTGTCTTGAAGGGCGCGCACTTGTCGTCCATCTGCGCCCCCATTCCAGCCGCGTGTCCTTGCGGCGCTGACCTGTATTCGAGGCCCGTTTTGAACCAGCCCATCATCGACCGCGACCAGTTCACCGAAAGCGCGGCGCTCTCTGTCGAGACGATCACCTATGTCCACCACTGGTGTGAGGGGCTGTTCAGCTTCAAAATCACCCGTCCGCCGAGCTTCCGTTTCCGGTCGGGCGAATTCGTGATGATCGGACTGCCCGGCGACAACGGCAAGCCGCTGCTGCGCGCCTATTCGGTCGCCTCGCCCAGCTACGACGAGGAACTCGAATTTCTGTCGATCAAGGTGCAGGATGGCCCGCTGACGTCGCGGCTGCAGTACATCAATGTCGGCGATCCGATCTACCTCGGCAAGAAGCCGACTGGCACGCTGGTGACCGATGCGCTGCTGCCGGGCAAGCGGCTGTTCATGCTGTCGACCGGCACCGGGCTTGCGCCGTTCATGAGCCTCGTTCGCGATCCCGAGGTCTATCAGATGTTCGAGGAAGTGATCGTCGTCCACTCGGTGCGCAATGTGAACGAGCTGGCCTATCGCGAGCTGCTGGAAAGCAAGCTCGAAGGCGATCCGCTGCTCGAAGACGAAGACCGCGCCAAGATGATCTACGTCCCCACCGTGACCCGTGAACCCTTCCGCACGCAGGGCCGGATTCAGGCGCTGATCGACGACGGGCGGCTGTTCGAACAGTCCAATGGCCCGCAGCGGTTTGTGCCGGAGGAGGACCGCGTGATGCTGTGCGGATCGATGGCGATGATCAAGGACCACGCCGCCGATCTGGAAGCGCGCGGCTTTGAAGAGGGCGCGAACAACAAGCCGGGCCAGTTCGTGATCGAACGCGCGTTCGTGGGCTGATGCGGCGGCAGCCATGCCGCTGAATTCACGCAAGGTTCACTTTGCCATAGTAACCTTCCCTCGGTGAAGGAGGACGGCATGGCAAAGCGTCTGGTTTCGGTATCGGCAGGCATCCTTGCGAGCATTGCGCCCGCAGTCGCCATTGCCCAACCCGTGCGCCAATCGCCTCTTCCCAGCTACAGCTTCGTGCAATTGTCGGTCGCCTCGGCGCAGATCGCGCCTGCGGAATTCCAGTCTGTCACGGCGGCAATCCGGTCCTGCAACGAAGCGAAGGCGCTTGGCGAGGCGCTGGGTGCCAAGGTCACCAGACACAAGTTCGTGCACCAGTCGGAACTGCCTCCGCAGCTCAGGCCGGTTGTCGAGCAGGTGCAGAGGGGCCGGTCGACCCCGGTACTGAGTGAAGACGGTTCTGCGCTGCACGTCCTGGTGGTCTGCCACGTGGCCTGACCGGCGCCGACTTTCCCCAGCTGAAATCTCAGGCTCTGCTTCCCGCTTTCCCGCTTGACCCCCAAGCGCAGGCCCTGTTTGTAGCGTGGCAAATCGAAACTCTTCGGGAGAGAGAACCGCCATGCTCGCAACATCCTATCGCACCGCCTATAATGAAGACCACGAGGCCTTCCGCGACACCGTCCGCAAGGTCTTCGCGGAAGCCCTGACCCCGCACATGGAGGAGCACGAAGCCAACGGCATCGTCCCGCGCGATGTGTGGAAGACGATGGGCGACGCCGGAATGCTGTGCATGACGGTGAAAGAGGAAAACGGCGGCCTCGGCCTCGATTTCGGCTTCAACTGCGTGCTGACCGAGGAATTGTCCTACCTCGGCTCGTCCGCCGGCTTCACTTTGCAGAACGACATCACCGCCAATTATTTCGAGCGCCTCGGCAACCCCGAGCAGCGCGCCAAATACCTCCCCGGCATGGTCAGCGGCGACATCATCACCGCCATCGCCATGACCGAACCCGGCGCAGGCTCCGACCTTCAGGGCATCCGCACCACCGCCAAGAAGGACGGCAACCACCTCGTCATCAACGGGTCGAAAACCTACATCACCAACGGCCAGAACGCCGATTGCGTGATTGTGGTTGCCAAGACCGATCCCGAGCGCGGCGCCAAGGGCATCAGCCTTGTGCTGGTCGACGCCGACACGCCGGGTTTCGAGCGCGGGCGCAATCTCGACAAGATCGGGCAGCACGCCGCCGATACCTCCGAACTGTTTTTCAATGACTGCCGCGTTCCGATGACCAACATCCTCGGCGCGGAGGGCATGGGCTTCGTGCATCTGATGAAGGAACTGCCGCAGGAACGGCTCGGCATCGCGGTCGGCGCGCAGGCGGCAGCGCAGCGGGCATTCGATGAAGCGGTGACCTTCACAAAGGACCGCAAGGCGTTCGGCAAGACCGTGTTCGAATTCCAGAACACCAAGTTCACGCTGGCTGACCTCAAGGCCAAGCTGCAAGTCGGGTGGGCGCACTTGGACTGGGCGATCCGCAAGCATCTGGCGGGCGAACTTACCACCTCCGAAGCGAGCGCCGCCAAGCTGTGGCACACCGACCTGCAATGGGAAATGTGCGATGCGTCGCTGCAACTCCACGGCGGGGCGGGCTACATGAACGAATATGCCATCGCCCGCCTGTGGCGCGACGCGCGGGTGACGCGCATTTTTGGCGGGACCAACGAGATCATGAAGGAAGTGATCTCGCGGAGTATCTGAGCATGACCGACCCCCTCGACAATCCGCTCGACTTCGGCGGCAAACGCATCCTTGTCATCGGCGGATCGAGCGGGATCGGTAACGGCATCGCGCATGGGTTCCGGGGGCGGGGCGCGGCTGTCACCGTCACCGGCACGCGGCCCGATTTCGGCGACTACCTCGAGGCGGAGGACGCCGATTTCACCGGGCTGGATTACCGCCAGCTCGACCTGACCGACCGCGAGGCGGCCGCACAGCTGGCGGCGGACTTCGGCGAAATCGATGTGCTGGTGCTGTGCCAAGGCACTGTCCGATATGGAAAACAGGAATTCACCCGCGAGGGCTGGGACGCGGTCGTCGATATCAACCTCAATTCGGTGATGGACGCCGCCCGCGCTTTCCACCCTGCGCTGGCCGAAGCCAAGGGCGCGATCATCGTCGTCTCCAGCGTCGCGGCGTTCAAGTCGACCCTCGGCACGCCGGCCTATGCGGCATCGAAGGCGGGCGCGGCGAGCCTCACCAAGACGCTCGGCGAGGCGTGGGCGCGCGACGGCATAAGGGTCAACGGGATCGCGCCGGGGCTGGTGCCGACCAAGCTCACATCCGTGACCACCGACCACCCCGAACGGCGCGAAGCCAGCCTCAAGGCGATCCCGCTGCGCCGCCTCGGCACGCCCGAGGATATGGCCGGCGCCGCGCTGTTCCTTGCCTCGCCGCTATCCGCCTACATCACCGGGCAGACGCTGGTGGTGGACGGGGGGCTGACCCTGTCCTGAGCGGTCGCTACTTATTGCTGCAATCCCGTCACGAACGCGTCACACACCTGCGCCAACTCCGCTTATGACAACAGGGCGGGGCACGCATGGACGTCGTCAATATCTTCCTGACCAGCGAGCTTGGCGAAAGCCTGGATGATTTCATCCACGATCAGCGGCGCTTCACTTTCGACCGGCTCGGACCGGAAGGCCCGCGACGGTTGGTCGAGGGGCCGATGTGGGCGTTCATCGACTGGGTGATGGACGATCTGGCGGGGCTGGAAATGTGCCGCCGACTGCGCGCCGATCCGCGCACGGCCGATGCCCATGTGACGATGGTGCTGGAGGAAAACGACGCCGAGGATCGCCGCCGCGCATTGCGCGCAGGGGCGGATGATTATGTCGTCGGCCCGCTGACCCGCACCGCTGTGCTCGACCGGGTGCTGGCGCTGCAATCGCGCGGGGCCGAGCGTCATGCCACCAGCCGGTTCGAAGCGGGGGCGCTGTGCATCGACATGGCCGCGTTGCAGGCGCGCTGGAACGGCGAGCCGATCATGCTGCGACCCAATGAATTCCGGCTGCTGCGGTTCTTCGCCGAAAACCCCAACCGGGTGCTGACGCGCGAGGATCTGATCGGCGGGCTGGGCAAGCGCGAACCGCCGATCGACGAACGCACCGTGGATGTGTGGATCGGCCGCCTGCGCCGCGCGCTCAAGGGCGCAGGCGGCGGCAATCCCCTGCGCACCGTAAGATCGATGGGCTACGTCTTCGATCTGAATTGAGGGGGAGGGGCGGCAAAACCACCAACCAGTTCACCATCGCGAACGCGCTGGAACGGACCCCTAGGGTCCGTAAGCGCGACTGCGCGCCCGCAGCGACGCGGCCTTCAGACCGTGTGAGCGAGGAAGGCGCGGCCCGGAGGGGCCGCGCCCACAATCAAAACGTCGCCTTCAGCCCGAAGTTGAAGGCCGTGCCGACCTGGAAGGTGTTGATGTCGATCCGGTTGCCCTGAAACTCCTGGAATTCGAAGTTGTCACGGCCGAAGATGTTGCGCACTTCGAAGCTCAGTTCCAGCGGTTGCCCGGCCAGCTTGAGTTCCGACCGCGCCACGAAATCGACCGTCAGGCCCGGATCCTCGACAATGTCGGGCAGGCGGTTAAAGCCGCGCGCCGTCACCCGCTCGCTCGCATAGTTGAGCAGCACGGTAAGCTGCTGCACCTTCTCGGTATCCTCAAGGCTGAGCGCGATATTGCCGACATGGTCCGACTGGCCCACCAACGATGCGCCGTCGACGAACAGTTCGGCGGCGCAGCGTCCGGGATCTTCCGGTGTTGGCGCAAGCTGCGGGCAGCTGCCACGGTCGACGCTCGGATCGACGCTCAGGCTCGACTGGGTGTAGGTATAGTTCGCCATGACCAGGAACTGCTTGGTCTCGAAGAAGCTGCCCCAGTCATACAGGTCGAACCCGTAGGTGATGTCGAGTTCCGCGCCGTACAGTTCGGCCGCCGGTGCGTTGGCAAAGCTGGTGCGGAATTCGCCGGGCGTGATCGTCGCGAAGCTTTCGATCGGGCTGTCGATTTCCTTGTAGAACCCCGCGAGGCTGATGCGGTTCGGCCCGCCAAGGTAATACTCGGCGCGCATTTCGGCATTGGTCAGCTGGCTGTCCTGCAGCAGCGGGTTACCGACATAGCGGCGGTTCGATTCGGGATCGAAATACAGCTGTTCGACCAGCTCGCGGAACTGCGGGCGGGCGATGGTCTTGGACGCGGCAAAACGCAGTTGCAGGTCGTCCATCAACTCCCACGTCACCGTTGCGCCGGGCAGGAAATAGTCGTTGGCGATGTTGGTCGGCGTCGCCCCGGCGATCGGGGTGGTGAAGATCGACTGGTCGAGCGCGACGGTCTGGATCGCGTCTTCGTAACGCACCCCGATGTCGACCGACAGCGTGTCGGTTGGTGCCCAGCGCAGCTGACCATAGCCGCCATGAACTTCGAGCGCGGCGTCGAACACCGGGAACGGCGTGCGTTCGTTCAGGCGGACATTGAACCCGGCCAGCGTCGCACCATTGATGATGTCGCCCGGCGGCCTCAGGCCGAGTGCTTCGATCGTCTGCGAGGCTGCCTGATCGGGCAGGAATTCGCAGATCGGTCCGCAGCCCACCAGCGCCTGGATGCCGCGGCTCGATGAGCGGCGGGTGACGTCGGAATAGGCATAGCCCACGGTCGCATCGAGGTTGTCCAGCAGTTCGTAGGACAGATCGATTCCGCCGAAGTAGTTGTCTTCCTGCAGGTCGTCGAATTCGACCAGCGCGCGGATGCCGGTCTGGCCGCGCAGGCCGCCGATATCGACCCGGAACTGGTCGCCCAGCGGATCGCCCGGATTGTTGGTGCGGACATAGTTGAAGGTGGCGTTGAACGGTGCCTCGCGTTGGGTGCGGGCGAACCCGCCGCGCAGATCGACGTCGAGCTTGCCGAATTCCAGTTCGGCCACCAGCTGGGTGTCGATCAGCTGGCGTTCGAACCACGCCGTCTGCTGATCGAGAAAGTCGAAGCCGCTGTCGCCCTGCTGGATGTCGGTCCGTTCGCCGAGACGCGCGGTCTTGAGCGAATCGCGGATATACAGGTTGGTCCAGCGGATCGTGTGTTCGCCGATATCGAGGCCGAAGCCGAGCAGCGCGTTCACCAGCACGTTGTTGTCGGTGATGAAGGTGGTGCTGGTTTCGAACACCTGGCTGAGATCGGCGCTACCGGCTTGGCTCAGCACCGAGCGGTTGCGCCACTTGTTGCTGATACCCGCGGTGGCGATCACTCCGAGATAGACGTCGCCGCCAAGCTCGAAGGCCTTGCCGCCGGTAATGTTGGCGCTGAAGTTGATCGGCAGATTGTCGTTCTTCTGCAGTGTCACGAGGTTGGTCGGAAACAGCTGTCCGGCGATACCGTTGGAGGTGGCCGGATCGAGCGTTTCGAGCCGTTCGCCGCTGCCGAAGAAGGTCTGCAGGTTCGACGGGATGTCGCGGTTGCCATTGTCGAAGCCGAAGGTGTCCCAGCGGCTGCCGAAATAGGTCAGGCCGTTTTCGAACGTCGTTTCGGTGTCGCCGCCGCCGCTCACGCTGAAGGTGAGGAAATCCTCGGTCGGCACGGCCTTGGTGGTGAGATTGATCACGCCGCCGCCGAATTCGCCCGGGAAGTTGGCCGAATAGGTCTTCTGCACAAGGCTGGAGGAGACGACGTTGGTCGGGAAGATGTCGAGCGGAACCACACGGCTCAGCGGTTCGGGGCTGGGCAGCGGCAGGCCGTTGAGCAGCGCGAGCGAGTAGCGATCGCCAAGGCCGCGCACGAACACGCGGCCGTTGCCGACCAGACTGAGCCCGCTGACGCGGCTGAGCGCACCGGCAATATCGCCTTCGCCGGTGCGGGCGATGTCGGCTTCGGACAGGACGTTGAGCACCTGGCTCGATGCGCGTTCGGGATTGCGGCCCCGACGCCCGGTAACGATGATCCCGCCGCCGGGGATCGAGACATCGGATTCCTCGATCTGCTCTTCGGGCGGGGTGTCCTCGACTTGCGCCGTCAGCTCGTCCTCGGTCTGCGCATCAGCCGCTTGGGCGTGGGCGACGGCGGGAACAGTGAGCGACGTGGTGAGAAGCAGCAGCCCTGCCAGGCGCTTGCCGGTCGACATAATGCTAGACCCCCTCATGATTAGGCTTTTTATGAGTGCCGGCCGCGCAGGGCCGGATAGAAAGAAAGCGGGAGGCGCTCGCATGTCGCGGCGCCTCCCTCATTCCGAAAGGCGCGATCAGCTGTAGACCGGCAGCGCGGTGCAGGCACCGGTGGAGCTGCCGAAGTCGAGGATCGACGAGTTGCAGGTCCAGTTGCGGAAGGTCGTTTCGAACTGGGCCTGATTTTCGATCGCGCCGACATAGGTGCGATCCGGGAAGTAGCTCGAACGGCCCGAGGCAGCGAATGGAGTCACACCATTTTCGCCGGTGCCGTTGATCACCGTGCCCGTGAGCGTGATGGTGAAGGCGAGGTTGGTGTTGGTGCCCGCCGTCACTGCCGCCAGAACTTCGGCATCGGTGGTGGCATTGGCGCCCGTGCCGCGGTCACCGCGAGCCTGACGGTTGCTGCCGCCGTCGCACACCACGGAGTCGATGCCGATCAGCGCGTCGAGCGTTTCCTGCTCGTCGATGCGGAAGCAGAAGGTCGCATCGCCGTCGATCTTGTCCATCACGCCGTTGGTGAGGCTGAGCTGCGCACCGCCGCGTGCACGCACCATCTGTGCCGAAGCCGAGGAACGTTCCACGAAGGTGAAGTTGTTCACCTGCAGGCGGGTGCGCGGGAAGGCCACGATCGGGTTCGCAACGGCGTTGGGCGAATCAAGCTCGATGATCGCGTCGCCGGTGGTGGCACGCTGCACGACCACAACGGTATCGAGATCGGCCAGTGCGCCGGTGTCGACATCGAGCGAATCGTCCGAAGCGCCGATCACCGCAAGGTTGCGGATGCGAACGGTGCCGCCGAAGAACTCGACGCCGTCGTCCGAGCTGTTGAACGACTGCAGGTTCTCGATCGTGGTGCCCGAACCGATGCCGCCGGTGGTCAGTGACTGCAGTTCGTTGCCCGGTGCCAGTTCAAAGCCCGAGAAGCGGATCTGGTTGAAGGTGAACGATCCGGAATTGTCGGCATCATTCGCCCCGCCATAAGGAATGGTGACCGCCGCACCTTCAAGGTTCTGGCTGCAGTTCGGGTTCTGCGAGAAGGTGGCATCGAGGTTGACGCCGCCGGTGGCGCAATCCGAAACCCGCGCACGGCCGAGCAGCACAACGCCGCCCCACTGCTGCTGGCTGTTGTCGTTGGCGACACCGATCACGTTATCGCGGCTGGTCCACACGATCGGGCGATCGGCGGTGCCATTGGCGTTGAGGCGGTTGCCGCGGTTGACGATCAGCGCCGAAGAGCCCTGACCATACAGGATCACGCCCGGTTCGACCGTCAGGGTCACTTCATTATCGGTGCTGGCGAAGCCTTCGTCGCTGCCGACGAAAACCTGACCGCCGAGTTGGTAGAGCAGGCCCGAAATGTAGGGCAGCGTGTCGTTCTGGTTGAACGTGGCCGGCAGGGTGCAAACCCGGAAAGTGCCGACGGCATTGTTCGTGATCGTGCCGGCATCGGTCAGACCGCCGGTCGAATTGATGGTCGGACAGCCGCCCGCCGGAGTGACCAGCGACTGGGTCGGGGTCGGCGTGGGCGTCGGGGTCGGCGTCGGGGCCGGATTGTTGATGATGATGTCGCCGCTGGTGCCGGGCGAGACGATTTCGTCGGCGCCGCAGCCAGCCAGAGCGACCAGGCTGCAACCCAGAACGAGAGTGCGTTGAATGTTTTTCACAGCGAGCGGTCCCCTCAAAAACCGAGAATCAGACAAAGCGCGAATACCGAGATTCGAATGCGCGTCGCTTCGCTAGGGGTGCTGCGTGACAGAATTCTTGCAGCATGACAGTCCGGAGGCATTTACGTCATTATGACCGAAGAAAGACAAAGATGACCATTTAGGGCTGTCGCCGATCCGCGAATGTGACTGTAGAAAACGGTCTTAATACAGTGTGATGGCGGATAAAATTACAGGAAAAAGACATTATTACGGTTTTGTTGCATTCATGGGAAAGCTGAGTCACTATGCTCCCAGCACTGGAAAGAGGAGCCCAGCCCATGTCCGTCACCGCTTTCGCGATCGCTCTGTTTGCCGCCACCCCGCTTGCCGATGCGCCCCAGGCGCAGCTTCAGTCCGCCACGCCGGGCGGCGATCTAGCCGCGCAGACGCTCGCCGCCGGACGCGAGGATGAGGCGCTGGCCGTGCTTCAGCGCGCCAGCGCTGCCGATCCGCATGATCCGGCCGTGCTCATCAATCTCGGCATCGCCTATGCCCACAAGGGCGACGATGCCAAGGCGCGCGCCGCATTCGAAGCGGCGCTGAACTGTCACGAGGTCATCGAGCTCGATACCGCCGATGGCACCGCCACCGATTCGCGCCGGCTTGCACGAAAGGCGATCAGGATGCTCGAACGCGGCGATTTCCGGGCCGAGCCGGCGCGCGGCGGACAACTGACCTATAACGACCAGTAAGAAGCGGCAGCCCAAAGCCTGCCAAAAGAACCGCTGCGGGCGGGCTGCCAGTGGTGCGGCCCGCCCGTTTTGCTGCCTGACGCATCCAATACGCGCGGCGCGCAAAAGCCCGGCAAGCGCGAGACTGTCACCTGCCTGTCATTTAGGATAGACAAAGGGGGACATTCTGGAGGGAACTGGAATGATTCTCGCCGCGGCGTGCCGCGTCACCATTGCTGCCACCTTGTTGTGCGTCGCGGTTGCGGCGCGCGCTGACGTGCTCGAACTCGGCACTGACGGTGCGCGCTGGGTGGCTGGGCCGCTGGCGGACGCGTCGGTGTCTGTCGCCGCAACGGCTGAGACCGCGCGCATGCAGGTCGAAGGGCTCTCCATCCCCGATTTCGCGATTGCCGATCCGGCCCGCCACGCCGCCGGAGTGCCGGCGCGCTACACCGCCAAGATTGCCGAGCTTTCCGCGCGCTTCGACCTGTCGCCCAGCCTGCTCGAAGCGGTGGTGTGGCAGGAAAGCCGCTGGCGCGAGAATGCGGTGTCGCCGGTCGGCGCGCGCGGCCTTGCGCAGCTGATGCCGGGGACGGCGCGCTATCTCGGGGTCGACTCGAACGATCCGTTCCAGAACCTCGAAGGCGGCGCGCGCTATCTGCGCGAACAACTTGATCGGTTCGACGGCGATCTGGAAAAGGCGCTGGCCGCCTATAATGCCGGGCCGGGCCGGGTCGAGCGGGCGGGCGGCATTCCCAATATCCGCGAGACGAAGCAATATGTCGCGGCCATCATCGGTCGCCTCGCCAATCATTCGCGCGTGCCGGGCCAGTGATCCTGCCGCGCCAACCCGATCCAAGGATGATGAGACCTTTCATGAATTCGATGTTCCGCTTTCCTGCCCGTCTGTTCGCGCTGCTGGCGCTGGCGTTCACTCCCGGCACGGCTTTCGCGCAGGCGGCTGACCCGGCAGGCTCCGGCCCGATCAATTCGGCGCTGCTGTGGCTGCAAGGCACGCTGCTGGGCACGGTCGCCACCACCGTCGCGGTCATGGCGGTGGCGGCTATCGGGTTCATGATGCTGACCGGGCGGATGAACTGGCGCTTCGGCGCGACAGTCATCATCGGCGTGTTCATCCTGTTCGGCGCGACCACTATTGTGGCCGGCATCCAGTCGGCGGCGGGGTAGGGGGCGAACATGAGCGAGCTGATCCGCCAACCGGTGCACCGCGCGCTCACCCGCCCGCAGATGTTTGCGGGCGTGACGATGAATTTCTTCATCATCAACCTGATGGTGACGACAATCGCCTTCCTGATGCTCAAAAGCTTCTGGATCATTCCCGTGCCGATCGTGATGCACGTGATCGGCTATTTCGCTTCGCTGCGCGAACCGCGCATTTTCGATCTGTGGATCACCAAGGTCAGCAGATGCCCGCGCATACCCAATTTCAAGCGCTGGGGCTGCAACAGCTACGCCCCGTGACGCAGAGCAATGGCCTAGGCAAGGAGGGCCGGACATGGTGAAATGGATCGGAGCCGCCGCATGGAGCGCGAAGGAAGCGCGCGTCGGCGACCGGCTGCCCTATGCCCGCCTGGTGGACGAGAACACCGTGCTGCTGCGCGATGGCAGCGTGATGAGCGCCATTCAGGTGCCCGGCCTGCTGTTCGAAACCGAGGATTCCGACGCGCTCAACGCCCACGCTGCCACGCGTGAGGTGATGCTGCGCTCCACGCTCGATGCGCGGTTTGTAATGTATCACCACGTCATCCGCCGCCGGGTGGAAGTGGAGCTCGACGCCGAATTCCCCGACGCCCTGTCGCGCCATATCGATGCGCGCTGGAAACAGCGGCTGGCGGGCGGATCGCTGTTTATCAATGATCAGTTCGTCACTCTGATCCGCCGCCCCGCACGCGGCAAGACGGGCCTGCCCGAGCGGATGAGCAAGCTGTTCTCGCGGCGCGGGCAAGACGAATTGGAGGCCGATCCCAAGGATATCCGCAGCCTCAAGGCCGCGATCACCGGGCTGGTCGCCAGCTTGCAGAATTACGGCGCGGCGGTGCTGGGTGATTATCAGGCGCCCGGCTCCGACCGCGGCGGCACCAATTCCGAAATGCTCGAACTGCTTTCGGCGCTTTATAACGGCGAAATGCGCCCGGTGCGCCGCCCTGCGCCGGAAACCGATATCGGCCACATGCTGCCCTATCGCCGGGCCAGTTTTGGCCTTGATGCGATGGAATTGCGCGGGAGCGCCGCGCCCGATTTTGCCGCGATCCTCGGGTTGAAAGATTACCCTGAGGCGACCTCGCCCGGCCTGCTCGACAATCTGCTGCGCCTGCCGTTCGAAATGGTGGTCAGCGAAAGCTACGCCCCCAATGAACGCACCACTGCGCGCGAACGGATCGACCTCGCGCTGCGGCGCTCGCGCTCGGTGGACGAGGAAGCTGCAGCCGAGCGCGGCGAAATGATGGCGGCGCGCGATGCGCTGGGCAATGGCGCGGTCGGCTTCGGCGACCATCACCTCACTGTGCTGGTGCGCGAGCGTAGCCTGGGCAGGCTCGATGACGCCATGGCATCCTGCGCCGCCGCGCTGGCCGATACCGGCGCGATTGCGGTGCGCGAGGACACCAATCTCGAACCGGCGTTCTGGGCACAGTTCCCCGGTAACGAGGAATATATTGTCCGCCGCGCGCTGATCTCCTCGGCCAATATGGCAGGCTTCGGATCGTTCCACGGGTTTGCGCTGGGGCAGGCGAGCGGCAACCACTGGGGCGATGCGGTGACGCTGCTGGAAACCACCAGCGCCACGCCGTTCTTCTTCAACTTTCACCACGGCGATCTCGGCAATTTCAGCGTCATCGGGCCGAGCGGTTCAGGCAAGACCGTGGTGATGAACTTCCTTGCCGCGCAAGCGCAAAAGTTCAAACCGCGCACCATCCTGTTCGACAAGGATCGCGGCGCGGAGCTGTTCATTCGCGGCATCGGCGGGCGCTATGATCGCATTGCGCCGGGTGAGCCGACCGGGTTCAACCCGCTGTCGCTGCCCGATACCCCCGCCAACCGCGCGTTCCTGCGCGACTGGCTGAGCGTTCTGCTGAAGGCCGAGGGGCCGGAGGAATTCGCGCTGGTCAGCGGCGCTGTCGACGCGACCTATGCCAATGATCCTTCGCTGCGGCGGTTGCGGCATTTCAAGGAATTGCTGGCGGGCGCGCGTCGGCCCGAACCGGGCGATCTGGCCGACCGGCTGAGCGCATGGATCGGAAGCGCCAGCGGAGACGGCGGCGAGCACGCATGGCTGTTCGATAATGAACGCGACCGGCTCGACCTGTCGGAGCGTGTGCTCGGCTTCGACATGACCGCGCTGCTCGAGAATCCGCGCCTGCGCACGCCGACGATGATGTATCTGTTCCACCGCATCGACGAGCGGCTCGATGGTCAGCCGACCATGATCCTGATCGATGAAGGCTGGAAGGCGCTCGATGACGAAGTCTTCGCCGCGCGCATCCGCGATTGGCTCAAGACGCTGCGCAAGCGCAATGCACTGGTCGGGTTTGCGACACAGTCCGCCCGCGATGCGCTCGACAGCCGCATTTCGACCGCATTGGTCGAACAGACCGCGACCATGGTGTTCATGCCCAACAGCCGCGCGCGGCCGGAGGATTACTGCGACGGGTTCGGCCTGACGGACCACGAATTCGCGCTGATCCGCAGCCTGCCCGCGCATTCGCGCTGCTTCCTCGTGCGCCAGCCCGATGCCAGCGTTGTCGTGCGGCTAGACCTGTCGGGCGCGCCCGAAGTGCTGACGATCCTGTCGGGCCGCGAAAGCGCGGTGCGCAGGCTCGATCTGCTGCGCGAGGCGGTGGGGGATGAGCCTGCAGCGTGGTATCCCGCGCTGACCGGCAGGCCGTGGCCCGATGGTTCGGCGGCTGTGGACGAGGACGGTCAGCCCGTCTGGCAGGCAGCGGAATGAGCACGCCTTGCGATCTTGCCGCCCAGTCGATGGGCACCGGGGTTTCCGCCGCACTGTCGGCGGTGGATTGCATCGCCAGCGGCATGTCCGAACAAGCCTTCAACCGCCTGTTCGGGACCGAGGGCCAGTTGACCTTCGCGTTGACGCTGATGCTGGTGCTGTATGTCGGCTTCTTCGCCATATCGCTGATGCTGGGCCGGTCGAACCTGGGGGTGCGCGCACTGCTGCCCAAGGTCATCACGCTGGGTCTGATAATGGGTTTCGCCACCAGTTTCGTGGCGTTCTCGACCATCTTCTACAACATCTTCATCGGCGGCCCGGATCAGATCGCGGGCATCCTCACCGGCACGCAGGGCGAATCCGCCACCGCGGTGTTCGCGCAAAAGCTCGACGTGGTGTTCCTTGCGATCCAGCAGGCGAGCGGGCCGACGACCGATATCAACGCTTTCTCACCGCCGGGCATGATGTGGCTGGGGGCGATGCTGCTGCTGCTCGGCACGGTCGGCCTGCTGGTGACGGCGCGGATTGCGTTGGCACTGCTGCTGGCGCTCGGCCCGATTTTCGTGGTGCTGGCGCTGTTCGAAGGCACGCGCGGGCTGTTTACAGGCTGGCTCAAGGGGCTGACGATGATGGCACTGGCACCGCTGTTCGCTGTGCTGGGCGGGTCGATCATGCTCGAATTGTCGGTGCCGATTCTGTCCGCGCTGGTCGGGATCGACGGCAAGATCGATCAACAGGCGGCGATGGCATTCTTCCTCGTCGGCTCGGTGCACATGGCGCTGATGTTCATGGCGCTGAAGGTCGCGGGCACGATGGTGGCGGGCTGGCAGGTGTTCGGTCTGGTGCCGGACAAGGATCGCGGGCGCGGCAGTGACGGCCTGCGCGCGGCTCCCATGGCTGCGGCGATTGCACCCACTGCGCCGCGCAATATGAATGTCGCCCAGGCCGGCGCAGGCATGGCCGCGCGCAGGGTCGATGTCGGCGCCGCCGCGCCCGCCTATGCCGCCAATGATACCGGCCCGGCCAATGTTTCACGTGAAACCCGCGTCTATGCGACCAGCGGCGGGGGCGGGCAGGTAACGCCATTGACCCCCGCCACTTCTCGCACGCGCGGGATCGGCAATCGCTTTCGGTCCGCCGGAAGCGCTGCGCCCAAGCCCGCTGCGGCCACCCCTTCGGAGAAATACCAATGATCCGCGCCGGCATATTTCGGCTGACCCTGTCCGCCGCCGCACTCGCGCTTTCCGCGCCTGCGCTGGCCGACGATCCGCGCCTCAAGACGCTGGTCTTCGATGAAGCCGCCGTGGTGCGGATCGATGGCAAGGTGCTGGTGCAGACCACCATCAAGTTCGCCCCCGACGAGGTGATCGAGAACGTCGCGATCGGCGATTCCACCGCGTGGCAGGTGCAGCCCAACAAGGCGCAGGACATCCTGTTCGTCAAACCGCTGGAGACGTCTGCGCGCACCAACATGACCGTGGTGACCGACCGCCGCACCTACCTGTTCGATCTGGTCGCCAGCCCGAAGAACGCCCCGCTCTACGTGCTGCAATTCCGTTACCCCGAGTTGGAACGGGCCGCCGAAGAAGTGCGCCTTGCCGCCGCTGCCGAGGCCGAGGCGGAAGCCGCGCGGCTCGCCGCCAGCCCGGCGGAAATGACCGCCGCCACCGATCCCTATGCGGTGGCCGATCCGGCCAGCCTGAACTTCGCATGGGCGAGCGCCGGAACCGCCGAACTGATCCCCTCGCGCGCCTATGATGATGGCGAGGCGGTGTTCCTCACCTGGCCGGTGGGCACTGCGATCCCCGCAATCCTCGTCACCAACGAGGACGGCGATGAAGGCCCGGTCAATTTCACCGTGCGCGGCGATACCGTGGTTGTCGACGGCGTGCCGCCGCAGTTCATCCTGCGTTCGGGCCGCGACACCGCCACGCTCACCAATACCGGCCCGGCACCGCGTTCGGCCCGCAGCGCCGGGCTGTCGGCTCCGCGCAAGAAGGGGTCATGATGATGCCCCGCCGCCTGTTCCATCCTGTCAGGGAGTTCCACTGATGCGCCTTGCCATGCGTCTGCCGCCCAAGAAGGGCGATAACGGCTCTGCCGACGGCGCCGACCCGCGCGAGCAGGAATCCGCCGAGATCATCGATCTCGCCAGCCGCGCCGCGTTCCCCGCCGTCACCGACCGCAAGGCCAAGGGTGACGGGCTGGGTCTGGCTGCTGGAGTGCTGCTGATCGGCGGGATCGGCGCGGTCACGTTCTGGGCGATGAATTCCGCCCGGCTGCCCGAGCCGCAGGGCGTGGGCAATCCGAATGTCGCGCCGCCGCAGGTTGCCGCTGCGCCCGCGCCGGTGACGCCGGTCGCGGCCCCCGCGCCGGTGACGCCGCAAGCCGATCCCGCGCCGTCGCCGGTCTATGCCAACCAGCCTGCGCAGGTCGCGATGCCGGCCGCCAATCCCTATGCCAGCCCGACGATGGTGTTCGACGCCAGCCGAGCCGCCAACAGCGCGCGTCTGGCCGAAGCGCCCCCGGGCGCGGCTGCCGCAACCGGGGCGAGCGGAGCCGACCTCGGCACCGGCGGCGCCTCGGCCTTTGCCAGCCGGATCGGCGGCGTGGGCGGCGCGCCTGCTCAGGCTCGTCCGATGACCAATCCTTCGACCACGGTCACAGAAGGCACGCTGATCCCCGCGATCCTCGAAACCGCGATCAACACCGATGTGCCCGGCTATGTCCGCGCGGTGGTGAGCCAGGACGTGCGCAGCTTCGATGGCAAGCGCATCCTCGTCCCGCGTTCGTCGCGCCTGATCGGGCAATATCAGGCGGGCGTCGAGCAAGGCCAGCGCCGCGCCTATGTGGTGTGGACGCGGCTGATCCGGCCTGACGGCGTCTCGGTCAACCTTGCCTCGCCCGCGGTCGGGTTCGATGGGACGACGGGGCTTGAAGGCGACGTCAACAGCCACTTCTTCAAACGCTTCGGTTCGGGCCTGCTCCTGTCGGTGGTCGGCGGCCTCGGCGCGCTTGCGACCGGCGGCGTGGGCGGCGTGATCGTTGCAGGCGGCGCGCAAGGCGCGGCCAATTCGGCGGTGCAATCGCAAGGCCAGATCAGCCCCACCATCCGCGTTCGCATGGGTGAGCCGATCCGCGTGTTCACCGCGCGCGATCTCGATTTCAGCACGGTCGGCTGAGCGCGGCCATGAGCGCGGATATCCACCGGCTGACGGCGCAAGCGGGCGAGGGCGAGGGTACCCCCGCCAGCCCCGTGCTGCCCGCCGAACGCAGCGTCTACCTCGAAGCCTATCTCGCGCCGTTCCGCCGCTGGCTCGACCGCGACACCGTGACCGAGATCATGGTCAATCGGCCGGGCGAGGTTTGGATCGAGGATGCCGCCAGCCCCGGCATGCAGCGGATCGAAACGCCCGAGATCGATGACCGGCTGGTGCAGCGCCTGGCCGAACAGGTCGCGCGGGTCAGCCATCAGGGGATCAACCGCGAACACCCGCTGCTGGGCGCGACCTTGCCGGACGGCGCGCGCGTCCAGTTCTGCGGGCCGCCTGCCAGCCGCAAACACTGGGTGATGGCGATCCGCCGCCACCGCCGGCTGGACCTGCCGCTCGACGCCTATGACACCGGCCCGCTGGTGGGCGAGGGCCATATCGACCTGCCCGATCCGCAGTTCCAGCCGATCGCCTACCTGCGCGAGGCGATCCGCCATCGCCGCACCATCCTGATTTCGGGCGGCACCAGCACCGGCAAGACGACATTCCTCAACGCCATGCTGGGCGAGATTCCGCGCCGTGAACGCGTGGTCATGGTCGAAGACACGCCCGAACTGAAGTTTCCGGGCGAAAACGCGGTCGGACTGGTCGCGATCAAGGGCGAATTGGGTGAGGCCAAGGTCACCGCCAACGAACTCCTTCAAGCCGCGCTGCGCCTCCGGCCCGACCGGATCGTGCTGGGCGAATTGCGCGGCGCGGAAAGCGTCAGCTTCCTGCGCGCGATCAACACCGGGCATCCGGGCAGCTTTTCCACCATCCACGCCAACAGCTTGCGCGGCGCGCTCGAACAATTGTCGCTGATGGTGATGCAGACCGGGATCGGCCTGACCCGGTCGGACACCATCGCCTATGCCGCTTCCGTGATCGACGTGATCGTGCAACTGGGGCGCGATGCCAATGGCAAGCGCGGGATTACCCAGATCGCGGAGTGCCGTTCGCTGGTTTGATCGGGAATTCCGCGTCCCCAAAACGACATCCATGTGACACGCGCTTGATGGTGATTTACACTTGGGGTGCCAGCGAACATTGGGGCGGCGCGGAACGCCGTGACGAATGGGCCGGGCTGGCGTAGCAGGGAACCGATGAGCACGTTACCGATCGAGGATGAGGACAACGGCGAGGCGGCAGGCGCGCCCGTTTTCGCGCGGCTTGGCCCCGACGAATCGGCCTATTTCAATCGCGAATTGTCGTGGCTGCAGTTCAACCAGCGGGTGCTGGCCGAAGCACAGAACGAGGCCTACCCGCTGCTCGAACGGCTGCGCTTCCTGTCGATTTCGGGCAGCAACCTCGATGAATTCATGATGATCCGCGTGGCCGGACTGGTGGGTCAGGCGCAGCGCGATATCGCGCGGCCATCGATCGACGGGCTTACGCCGACCCAGCAGCTCGCCGCGATCCGCGATATGCTGGCCGTATTGTCGTCCCGCCAGCAGCATATCTGGCGGACGCTGCGCGATGCGTTGGCGGGCGCGGATATCCACATTGCCGACGAACAACGGGTCAAGCCCGCCGCTCACAAGTGGCTGAAAAGCTTCTTCCTCAACGAAATTCTGCCGATCATCACCCCGCAGGCGCTGGACCCGGCCCACCCGTTCCCGTTCGTCCAGAACGAAGGCATGGGCCTGCTGTTCACTCTGACGCGTGATGGCGACAAGGAACAGCTGATCGAAATGGTGCTGATCCCCAGCGCGCTGCCGCGGTTCGTGCGTGTGCCGGACGAGGTGACGGGCGCCGGAACGGGGGCCGAAGCAGGAACGGGCGGCGCGCTGTATATTTCCATCGCCAGCCTGATCCAGCGCTATGCCTCGGCGCTGTTCCCGGGCTTCACCATTCAGGGCGACGGGTTGTTCCGGGTGCTGCGCGACAGCGACATCGAAATCGAGGAAGAGGCCGAAGACCTCGTGCGCACCTTCCGCAGCGCGATCCAGCGGCGGCGGCGCGGGCAGGTGATCCAGCTGGAATTGGAAGAGGATTTCGATCCCGCAGCCGAGGCCGTGCTGCTAGAACAATTGGGCGTGCATGAAGCCGCGGTGATCAAGACCGACGGCATGATCGGGATCGACGGGCTGGCCGAAATTGCCTCCGAAGACCGCCCCGATCTGAAATTCGATGCCTATTCCCCGCGCTTCCCGGAACGCATCCGCGAACATGACGGCGATGCCTTTTCCGCGATCCGCGAAAAGGACATCATCATCCACCACCCCTACGAAAGTTTCGAGGTGGTGGTCGATTTCATCCGGCAGGCGGCCGCCGATCCGGACGTGGTGGCGATCAAGCAGACGCTGTACCGCGCTGGTTCGCAAAGCGCGGTGATCGGCGCGCTGATCGAAGCGGCCGAGGCGGGCAAATCCGTCACCGCCGTGGTCGAACTGAAAGCCCGGTTCGACGAGGAACAGAACCTCAAATGGGCCAGCAAGCTGGAACGTGCGGGCGTGCAGGTGATCTACGGCTTCACCGACTGGAAGACCCACGCCAAGGTGGCGATGGTGGTGCGGCGCGAAGGCACCTCGTTCCGCACCTACTGCCATTTCGGCACCGGCAATTATCACCCCGTCACCGCCAAGATCTATACCGACCTCAGCTTCTTCACCGCCGATCCCAAGCTGGGGCGCGATGCGGCCAAGATGTTCAATTTCGTCACCGGCTATGTCGAACCGCACGCGCTGGAACGCATCCACATCGCCCCCATCGATCTGCGCGCCGAAATCTATCGCCGGATCGATACCGAAATCGCCAATGCCGCTGCGGGCCGTCCCGCCGCGATCTGGCTGAAATGCAACCAGCTGACCGACGAAGGCGTGATCGACCGGCTGTATACCGCCAGCAATGCCGGGGTAATGATCGAACTGATGGTGCGCGGGATTTGCTGCCTGCGGCCCGGTGTTGCCGGGTTGAGCGAGAACATCCGGGTCAAATCGATCATCGGGCGATTTCTGGAACATAGCCGCATCTATGCCTTCGCCAATGGTCACGCGATGCCCAGCGCGCATGCTGCGGTGTTCATATCATCGGCCGATCTGATGGGCCGCAATCTCGATCGCCGGGTCGAGGCGCTGATCCCGATCCTCAACCGCACAGTGCATGATCAGGTGCTGCAACAGGTGCTGCTGGCCAATATGCTCGACAGTGAACAAAGCTGGTGGTGCAATGCCGATGGCTCCTATTCGCGGGTGTCCACCGATGGCAAGCCGTTCAATTGTCACCGCTATTTCATGACGAACCCGTCGCTATCGGGACGCGGCGGCGCATTGGAGGCAGGGGCTGTGCCCAAGCTCAGCTTGCGCCGGGGGCGGTCGGCATGAGCTATCGCAGACGACCGGACGACCGCGACGGCGCCTTTGCCGGCAACACGCCCGAACGCGCGATCATCGACATCGGATCGAACACCGTGCGGCTGGTGGTCTATGGCGGTTCGATGCGCGCGCCGATGGTGCTGCTCAATGAAAAGGTCACCGCCAAGCTGGGGCGCGAGATCGCCACCACCGGGCGGCTGGCGGACGAAGCCATCGCGCTCGCCCTGCGCGGGCTGAAACGGTTCGCGCTGCTGCTCGAAGACCTCGGCATTCACGATGTCGAGACGGTGGCGACCGCGGCGGCGCGCGATGCTGCCAACGGCCCGGAATTCGTCGAGCAATTGCGCGCTATCGGGCTGAAGCCGCGGGTAATCTCGGGCGAGGAGGAAGCGCTGCTCAGCGCCCACGGGGTGATCGGTGCCTTCCCCGATGCGCGCGGGATCGTGGCCGATCTGGGCGGCGGCAGTCTTGAACTGGTGCGGGTGGCAGGCGGCACGGCGGACACCGCCAGCACGCTGCCGCTGGGCACGCTGCGGCTGCCCGATTTCCGCAAGGGCGGGCGGGGCGAGATGACAAAAGCGCTCGACAAGGCGATCCGCAAGGCCGGGTGGGATCTGGCGGAGATTGCGCCTGCCGATAACGGCGCGCTGTATCTGGTCGGTGGCACGTGGCGGGCGATGGCGGTCTATGCCATGGCGGCGCGCGATCACGCTTTGAGCGATCCCCACGGCTTCGAGCTGGACGCGGCGAGCGCGCAGGAACTGGTGGCGGCGCTGGCGGGTAGCGAAAGCGACGCGCTGAAGGAACGCGACCGGATTTCGGCAATGCGCGCGGAAAAGCTGCCCGATGCGGCTGTGCTGCTGGGGGCGCTGCTGACGCGGCTCAATCCGGACAAGGTGGTGTTTTCGTCCTGGGGCCTGCGGGAAGGGCTGCTCTACGACCGCCTGCCTGCCCATAGCCGGACGCAGGACCCGCTGCTGGCGGGGGTGGGCGTGTTCGCCAGCCAGCGCGGCGCGCCTGCGACACTGGCGATGCGGATGGCCGCCTGGACGCTGGATGCCGCGCCCGCGCGCGAGCACGGCAGCGAACGGCTGCGGCTGGCGGCGACCATGCTGGCGCTTGCCTCGATGCAGATCGAACCGAATCTGCGCCTGCCGCAGGCGATCGATTGGGCGCTGCACAAACGCTGGGTCGGCGTGGGTGGCGAGGGCCGGGCAATGATGGCGGCGGCGATTGCGGCCAATGGCAACCAGCTCGATCTGCCCGGCCGCGTGCGCGCTCTCGCGAGCGAGGAGGCCTTGGAAGAGGCGGCGCGCTGGGGATTGGCGCTGCGCCTCGCCCGGCGGCTGGGCGCAAGTTCGCGCCGTTCGTTCGAAGTCAGCCAGTTGGTGGTCGAGGACGGCGCACTGGTGCTCAAGCTGGCAGAAAGCCACGAAGCCCTGTTCGGCATCCCGACCGAAAAGGACATGAAGCTGCTGGCAGGCAGGCTCGGGTGTGAATGGCGGGTGGAGATCGTGCCCGATTGCGTGCTGATGGCGCGCCGCGACTAGCCTGCGTTGCCCTTGCTGCTGGCGAAGGGCGAAAAGTCGGTGTCGAGGTCGAACAGATCGACCCCCTCGGCCGCTTTCAGCTTGTTGACCACCACATAGGTGACCGGTGTCAGCGCGGCTTCCCACAGCACTTTCAGCGCCCAGTTGGTGACGATCACTGTCAGCACGTCCTGCGTCGTCCAGATGCCGAGGAACGCGATCGGGTAGAAGATCAGGCTGTCGACGCCTTGCCCGACGAAGGTCGAACCAATGGTGCGGCTCCAGAGGGCGCGTCCCTTGGTCAGGATTTTCATCTTGGCCATGACGAAGGAATTCACGAATTCGCCCGCCCAGAACGCGGTGATCGAGGCGACGACAATGCGCCAGGTGCTGCCGAACACCTCTTCATAAGCGGCCTGCCCCGTCCAGCTATCGGCGGGCGGCATGGCGACCACGACGAAGCTCATGAACGCCATGAAGGTGAGCGCCCCGAACCCGGTCCAGATCCCCCGCCGCGCCTTGGCATAGCCATAGACCTCGGTCAGCACGTCGCCGATGACATAGCTGACCGGGAAGAACAGGATCCCCGCCCCGAAGGTGTATCCCGCAACCGTCGACAGCTTGGCCGCGCCGATCAGGTTCGACAGCAGCAGAATGGCGACGAATGCCGCCATCACGATGTCGTAATAGCGGAACGCCGTCGGCGCGCGGCTGGCGGCGTGAATGCCGTCGCTGGGGTCGCGATCGAATGCGGCGGCCGGATCGGCGAGCGTGGAGGCGGGAGAGGTGTTTTCCATCGCTTCTCGGGTTAGCGCGATTCCCATCCGCCGCAAAGCACGCTATTGGGCTTGCGGCTGCGCGCCCGTAGCTCATCTGGATAGAGCGCGAGACTTCTAATCTTGAGGTAGCAGGTTCGAGTCCTGCCGGGCGCGCCATTTTCCTATTGAAGCCGACGTCGCCACCGGCCTGCATCGCAGCGCGGCGCCCCTAATCAGGCTGGCGGTAATCTTCCAGCCCCTCCAGATCATCGCAGTCGGTCAGCAGCAGGGCGGCAGGCTTGAAGCGGTCGAAATGGGCCATCACCACCGTCGCCAGCACCGTCAGCGGCACCGCCAGCAGCGCGCCTGCCAGACCCCACAGCAGCGACCAGAACACCAGCGCCACCAGCACCACCAATGGCGAGATTGCCAGTCTGCGGCCCATCAGCTTGGGATCGATGAAATTGCCCATCACCTGCTCGATCACCAGCAGCCCCGCGCCGACGATCAGCGCCGTGCCGATATCGCGGGTGATGAAGACATAGATGGTCGGCAGGATTCCCGAGATGATCGAGCCGACCGTTGGGATGAAGCTGAGGAGTACCGTCAACAGGCCCCAAAGCACCGTGTATTCTACCCCGAACAGCAGCAGGAAGCCGGAGTAGAGCAGCCCGCTCAGCACGCCGACCAGCAGACGTGTGGTGAAATAGGCGCGGAACTTGCCGCCGACCGACAGCCCAATGTCGAGCCAGCGCCGCGCATCGCGATGACCCTTTGAAATCGAGTGGATTTTGGCGTTCCAGTTGCCCGCTTCGGTCAGCATCAGCAGCATCAGGAACAGGATAAGGATGATGCCGCCCAATGTGCCGGCGGTCATGTTGAGCACGACCAGCGCGCTGGAGGCCAGATCGCTGCTGGTGGCAAGCGCGGTGGTATCGGCATCGGGACCGTCGGAAAGGATATCGGGCAGATCGAACGGCAGGTTGCCGAGCCGCGTTTGCAATTGCGGGCCGATGTCCTGCGCCAGCCCGTAGACGCGGCGCGCCGCATAGCCGATGCCCGTGAAGAACAGGACCAGAATACCGAGCACCAGCAGCATTCCCACCACCGCGCCGAGCCAGCCGAGCGCGCGCGGCAGGTGGTCGCGGATCGCAGCGACCACCGGCCACACGCCCAGCGCCAGCAGCAGCGCCGCCGCAGTGGGCATCAACACCGCATAGGTTTCCCGCAGCAGCCACACCAGCGCAGCAGCCGCGAGCACGAACAACAGGCGGTGGTGCAGCGGGGATGGCTCGGCACCGGGCACCCGGCTGGGGGAGGGCGGATCGTTTTTCATCGCCTGTGTGAACCTAGCTCGGGTTGGTTGTCGAAACGCCGACCAAAGGCCTGAGGCAGCCGATAAGCCAAGCGATGTTCTATCCCTTCAGGCCGGGCCGGAAGGGTTGCGAGGGTGGGAAGCGGGGCCTGTCTTTTAAGGCGGGCGCAGCGGGGGGGGTGACCCTTGCGCAGGTCACCCCCGTCTCACCAATTGGCCAGCCTCAGTAGTTGGCGAATTCGTCGTTTTCGAGCATCCCGCTGCTGTTGGCGTCCCACTCGGTCCATTCCTCTTCGTCGAAGAATTCGTCGTCGGTCAGGAAGCCGTCATTGTCGTCGTCCCAGGCGAGGAACACGTCGTTGCCGTTGTTCATACCCTCACCGGTCCACCCGGCTTCGAATTCCTGCATGCTCAGCATGCCGTCGGCATCGGTGTCCCATGCGGATATGCCGCGCTCACCCCATGCGTTGTATTCGGCCTGATCCAACATGCCGTCATTATTGGTGTCCCAGGTTCCGGCCGTGCCGACCGGTTCGGCCATGGTGGTCTGATCGGCTGCGAGGTCGTCGGTTTCGATCGCGTCCGGCTCTTCGGTGCAGGCGGCCATAAGCGCGAGTGACGATGCTGCGGCAATGGTGAGGAATCGTTTCATCCGTGTTCTCCTAGATTTCTATGCCGCGTCGTGTCGATGCGCGACGGTCGGATGGTCTGATACTCCCCCCGATCCGGTAACAAGGCGGATTACCAACCTAGGTAGGCCGGGTGTCGTTCACCGCAATTGTGGCTCGGCCAATGGGACACGCCAAATTCCTGACAAAATTTTTCGCCGTATTGCGAGGCGAGCACCGTCGTCTTTTCAGGAGTTTGGCACAATGTCCCGGGTCCGTACGCACAGGCCTCGCCAGATCGCGAAAGGTCTGGCGTTGAGCCTGTGCGTTGTCCTGCTCGGGTCTTGCAGTTCACCGGGCGTGAGGCTGTGCGCCGCGCCGCCATCATGGATCGCAAGCAACACCAATGCAGCGCTTGCGCCGCTGCTGAGCGCGTCGATCAGCCATTCGCGCGCCACTGCGCTGCGCAGCGGCGACAATCGGATTCCGCCGGAGATGCGGCAGCAGCTTGCCCCCTTCTTCGATGCCGAGACACTCGATCAGGTGCGCTGGACGGTGTCCTCCCGAAGGGTCAGCCTCGATACCTTCGTCAGCGCCCTGTTCCCGCGATACAGGGCAATGACCTTCGATGATCTGGTGGTGTTCCAGACCCCGGCGGATGCGGGCAATATCTCGCTGTGGGCGCACGAATTGGTGCATGTCGAACAGTTCCGGCAGATGGGAACCGTCCGGCGTTTCAGCCGCGCCTATCTCGCCCACTGGCCCGAGATGGAGAATGCTGCGGTGGACAGGACCAATCACATACTCGATGCTCTGAACACGCGACTGCGGCAAAGGCCCGTTGCGCGAACCGCAGCTTGCTGACCGGGCGCGTTTCCTGCTTTCGCTATCGGCTTACCTCGCGGCAACCTGCACCATCGCTTGCTCGTCGCGGGTATAAACATCGGGGAAGAACGCGATATTCCGGCCGACCGGCGCTGCTGTCAGATAGGTGATATAGACCGGGACCGGCTCGGGCACGTGGCGATATTGTTCCGGCTCTTTGGTCTCGGCCGCCAATCTCTGGCCGAACAGCCATTCGCCCAACCTTTCGGCGTCCTCCAGCCGCACGCAGCCATTGCTGAACTGGCGCGCCGGTTTGTCGAACAGGGAACGGCTGGGCGTGTCATGCAGGAACACGCCCATCTCGTTGGGGAAGATGTACTTCACACTCCCCATGGAATTGCGCGCGCTCGGCAGTTGGCGAACCCGCGCGAGTTCCTTGCCTGCCGCAACCGATCGCCAGTCGACCGTGGCCGGATCGATCACCTCGGCCTCGCGCGTCCAGCCGGAGAGCACCTCGTAGCCCATGGCCGACAGCGAATGGCCTTCGATCATGCGCGGCGCGATGATCCGCGCCGCCAGGTCCGCCGGTAGGTTCCAGTAGGGATTGAGCGTTGCATAGCGGATCATGCCCGCCATCATCGGCGTCGGCGTTTCGGGTGTTCCGACGACCACCTTCATCGCGCCCTGACGTTCGCCTTGGCCGTAATAGCTCAGCTCGGCCGCCGCCGCATTCACGACCACATGCCTTGTATGCGCATCGGGCAGCAGCCGCGCTCTTTCGAGATTGATCGCGAGAATGCGTTCTGCATTGCGGGGGGCGGCATCAAGACCCCGATTGAGCGCGGCGAGGGTGCGGGATCCGGCGACGCCGTCGGCAGCGAGCCCGTTGACATGCTGGAACGAACGCACCGCCTGCGCGAGTTCATCGTCGTAATGCCCGTCCCCGGAAAGCCCGAGGCGCTGGCGCAGCAACGCAACCCGCTCGCCACTGTCACCGGGGCGCAGCAGCGGGCCAGCGGGCACATCGATCGAGGGGATTTGGCGCTGTTGCCGCGCCGCGAGCAGTTGCCCCCGCAAGCCGACATAGGCCGGGTGCATCCATTCCATGCCGGTCAGGTATTCATCGAAGGAATCCGCGCGTGCGGCCCGCCGCAACACGTCGGCGGGCGCGATGGCACCGGGTTGCAATTCCGGCTCGGCATAATGCATCTCGGCCCGCGGGCGGCGCATATCGCTGACCAGCCGTGCGAAAGCCTGCGAGAGCGTGAGTTCTGCGCGCGCCAGCGTCTCGGGAGAACCGCCAGAGGCGGCTCGGATCATCTCGCGCAGATCATCGGGATCATAGGCGCTCGGGTCGAGTCCATCGACCGCCGCGCCTTCGATATGGCTGATCAGCCCGAGCGCAACGGCGCCGACTTCGCCGCTCGCAACCCAAAGCGGCCTGTAGCCGCGTTCCGCGTAAAATTCGCGCAAGGGGCCATCGGCGGCACTTCGAATGGCGTTAGCAACTGCCGTATCGACGGTCTGTGTCGCTGCGTTGGTGGCAGGTGCTGTCATCTGCGCGTGGACAGGCACCGCAACCTGCATCGAAACCGCCGCAACCCCGGCCAACAGGCCTTTGTTCCAATTCATTTCCTGTGCCTTCTGTATGCCAAGCTCCGCTGCACTTTTCGGCTCTCACCAGCCGCGTCGAAGGGCAGTGCGGTTATCGCACTGCCCTTCTGTGTTCGCCGGAGGAGACCTATCCGCGTTCGCCCATCGGCGTGGGCATTGGCGGGGGAGGTGGCGGCG
>NZ_JAMWYX010000011.1 GCF_024305245.1 Erythrobacter sp. | reverse complement strand
AACCTACGGCAGAAAACTCTAACCAGAAATGGTCCAGTTTTCAGGTGGCAGAGCAGGTCGCACAGCTGGTGGCCGAATGCACCGATGCCGATAAGGAACCTAAGCCGGAATGGCGGCCGCGCAAGGAAGCCTACATCGCGAGCCTCGCACAATGGATGAATTGTCAGAGCGTTACTGAACCGGCGCTAGCCGCCGCCCGATCGCCTGCCCCATCCGCAGCGGATCTCCCGCCTTCAACCCGTCGAGCCATGCCACCCGGTTCGGTTCGAACAAGAGCACCACGGTCGAGCCGAGGTAGAACCGGCCCATCTCGTCGCCCGCGGAGAAATGACGCACGTCACCGCTGAAGTCTTCGTGCACCACATCGCGGCCATGACCTGCGAACCGGTGCGGCCAGACGGTGTCGATCCCGGCCACAATCATCGCGCCGACCATTATGCTGGCGAAGCCGCCATCCGGTCCGTTGAACAGGCAGGCGAGCCGCTCGTTGCGCGCAAACAGGCGATTCACGCCCGCTGCCGTCATGGTGTTCACCGAAAACAACTGGCCGGGAATATAGGCGCTCGACCGCAGGATCCCGGCGGCAGGCATGTGCACCCGGTGGTAATCGCGCGGGGAAAGGTAGATCGTGATGAACTGACCGCCCTCGAACCGCTGCGCTTCCTCCGCTCCGTGTCCGAGAATTTCCTCGGCGGTGAAATCGCGGCCCTTGGCCTGGAATATGCGGCCATCGGTGATCGAGCCCAGCTGGCTGATCGCGCCGTCGGCGGGGCTGAGGATGAATTCCGCCGGATCGGCCAGCGGGCGCACACCGGGCTTCAATTCGCGGGTGAAGAAGTCGTTGAAGCTCGCAAACTGGCCGATCCCGCGCGCGGCATCGGCCATGTCGACGTCATAGGTCGCGACGAAGCGGCGGATCAGACGGTCGCGCAGCCAGGGCTGCTCGCTCGACGCGAAGGCGCCGGCGAACCGCGACAAGGCGTGTTGCGGAAGGGCGTGCTGAAGCAGAATGAAGGGTGCGGGCATACCCCCTCTTAATCATCCTGCGCCGCCGATCATAGAGGGCGGCGGGTCGGGAAGTGAAACGCGCAGGCCAAAGCGCCCGCAAGCTGGGTCAGCCCCCGCGCACCCGCGACAGGAACCCGCGCACCTGCTCGCTGAGATGCGTCGCCTGTGCTTCCAATTCGTTTGCGCTGGAAAGCACCTGGCTGGCTGCCGCGCCGGTCGAGAGCGACAATTTGCGCACGTCCTCGATATGTCCGGCAACGTTTTCGGTGCTGCGCGCGGCCAGATCGATGCTCTGCGCCAGATCCCGGCCTGCGACCGATTGCTGATCGACGGCGGTTGCGATGGACACGGCGGTGGATTCCAGTTCCTTGACCTGTCCCGCGATCGAGCGCAGCGCCTTGACGCTGGCCCCCGTGGTGGACTGCATCGCGCGTACCTGATCGGCAACCTTCTCGGTCGCGCGGCTGGTCTGCATGGCCAGTTCCTTGACCTCGCTGGCGACCACCGCGAACCCGCGGCCTGCCTCTCCGCCGCGAGCGGCTTCGATCGAGGCGTTCAGTGCCAACAGGTTGGTGCGCTGGGCAATGGTCTGGATCAATTCGACGATCTGGCCGACTTCCTCTGCCGAGGCTGCAAGCGCCGAGATGGTCTCGTCCGCCTCACCGGTGGCTTCGGTGGCGAGGCGGGCAAGTTCGCTGGAAGACGCGGCCTGACGGCTGATCTCGCTGATCGACAGGGCAAATTCGTCGCTTGCGGCAGCGGCTGCGGTGGCGCCCGCGTTGGCTTCCTCCATCGAGGCAGCGACATCGCCGGTCCGGCGGCTGGCTTCCTCGGCGCTCGATGCCATGCGGGTTGCGGTGGTGTGAAGCTGGCTGGAGGCGGCTGCGACTCCGCCCACCACTTCGCCGACGGTGCGTTCGAATTGCAGCGCCACGTCTTCGAGCATCGCGGCCTTGCGCGCATCGGCTTCGATCCGCTCGCGCTCGCGCTCCTGCTGCAATTGCAGTTCCTGCTCGACCTTTTCCGACCGTTCGCGCGAACGATCCTCCATCCACTTGTTGGCCCGCTGGAACAGTTCGAGTGCGCGGACCATCTGTCCGATCTCGTCCTTGCGTTCGCCGCCGCTGATGGTGAAGTGCCGGTCGCCCGAAGCCAGCTGGTTCATGCCTGCAGTAATCTCGCCGATCTTGCTGGAGAAATCGCGCGACAGATAGGCGAGGCCCAGCAGCAGCACGACTGCGCCGATAAGCGCGAGTACTCCGAGGATCAGGACCATGTTGAAGAAATAGGCGATCCCCGTCGCTTCCTGCGCATCGCCTTGGGCGGCCAGATCATCGGCGAGCCGGCGTGCCTCTTCGACCAGTCGGTCACCTTCGGCAGCGACGGCGGCGGCGGCGGCATTGGCGTTGCCGCCAGCGCGCACGGCGTCGTCCGCACGGTCGGCTTCGTTCCGCATCGCATCCACACGGGCATCCAGATCATCTGCGCGCGGCGCCATATCGGGCAGGTGTTCGGCCAGCCCGGCGCCAATGGCGGAAACCTGCGTCATCACCTGCGCTTCGCTGGCGCGCCGGCTTTCACGCACATCGGCAGATCTGTCATAAAGCGCGCGCACCGAATGGTAGCGCAGTTCCCCGGCAGCCGATTGCAAATCGCCGGCGGCCACCACCGCTTCCTGCACGCGGGCCGAAGCATTATAGCGGTTCCAAAGCTCTCCCAGTCCCAACCCCAGCACCAGCGACATGGCGACGCCGACGGCGAAGAAGGTGCCGAAGATCGCGTTGATCTTGTTGGTCAGCGTCAGATCGCGGAACCAGCCGAGCCGTTCGAGCAGGCTGGTGCTGCCGGACGCGCCGGGCGTCTCCGCCGGTGCCGGCGTGCCTTCGAGCTCGGTTTCTTCTCTGAGGTCGCGCACGTATCCGGGAACGGCCTGTTCCTCGCGCCGCTCCTGCAGGGTCATCATGTTCATGCCGCATTCCCCCGGGGGTGGTGTTCAAGCAAGTGTGAAGGAAAATCCTTTCCAAAAGCTTGATTCCGGCCACGAAGCCCTAGGAAAAATGCGGATTACCCGGTCCGCACCCGGGTAAGGAAGTCTTGGACCTGCTGCCGCAGGATGTTGGCCTGACCTTCGAGGCTGGTTGCACTCGACAGGACCTGGCTGGCCGCCGACCCGGTCGAAAAGGCCATCTGCCGCACTTCCTCGACATGGCCCGAAACCCGTTCCGTGCTGCGCGCGGCAAGGTCGATACTGCGCGCGAGATCCTGCCCGGCGACCGATTGCTGATCGACCGCGCTGGCGATCGAGACGGCGGTGGTTTCCAGCTGCTGGATCTGGCCCGCGATCGAGCGCAGGGCTGTGACGCTGGCGCCGGTGGTGTCCTGCATGGCGCGAATCTGTTCGGCGATCTTGTCGGTCGCGCGGCTGGTCTGGTTGGCGAGTTCCTTGACCTCGCTTGCCACCACAGCAAAGCCGCGCCCGGCCTCGCCGCCGCGCGCCGCCTCGATCGAGGCGTTGAGCGCCAGCAGATTGGTGCGCCGGGCGATGCTCTGGATCAATTCAACGATTTCGCCGACCTGTTGTGCGGAAATGGTCAGCGCGCCGATAGTGCTATCGGCCTCGCGCGCTGACAGGGTCGCCTCGCGCGCCAGTTCGGCCGAGCAGGCGGCCTGACGGCTGATCTCGCCGATCGACATGGCGAATTCATCGCTGGCCGAAGCGGCTGCGGTGGCGCCGGTATTGGCCTCCTCCATCGCGCGCGCGGCCTCACCGGTGCGGCGGCTGGTATCTTCGGCTGTGGTGGCCATCAGTTTCGATGTGGTCTGCAACTGGCTCGATGCGGCGACCACGCCGGTCACGACTTCGCCCACGGTGCGTTCGAACTGGTCGGCAACATCGCGCAGCATCTTGTCGCGGATGATCCGGGCATCTTCCTGCTGCACCTGCAGCCGGGTCTGTTCGTCCAGCTCGGCGCTGACACGCTCGGCCCGGTCGCGGCTCAACCGTTCCAGCCGCACTGCGGCGCGGTGGAACACTTGGAGAGCGCGGGCCATTTCGCCGATTTCGTCGCGGCGGGTTGCGCCGGTGACGAGCACATCCTTTTCGCCCGATGCCAGCCGGGTCATTTGCCCGGCCATGGCCTTCAACGATCCGCCGACGGCCTGATTGACATAGCGCTGCGCAATCAGCGTGATCAGCGTCAGCACCGCAGCAATGCCGATCCACGCGAACAGCAGCGAGGAAATCAGATGCGCGCCCGCGTCGGAGCGTTTGTCCGCATCCTCGCCCAGCAATTGCGCAAGGGCGCGGCCCGCGTCGAGAACCGCGCCGCCGGTCGCCGCCAGCTCGCGCGCCTGATCGTTGTCGCGGTCGGCATCGACTGGCGCCGATTCGATTGCGGCTATCTGGCGGCGGAAATCGGCCACGCCCTCGCGGAGCAGCGCAAGCCGGTCGTCGGCGTCGGCATTGGAGGCGCGTAGATCGGTTCCGAAGCTGGCGATTATCCGGTCGGCGGCGACGAGTTCATCCAGTGCCGCGCGCGCGCGGCCCCGGTCGCTGCTGACGATCAGGGATTCCGCATGGCGCTGGTTTTCGCTGAGATGGACAACCAGCCGCTCCGCCTCGAGCGCGCGGTCATGGGTCAGATTGATCCCCTCCGCACGATTGCCCAGCTCGACGAATCCGCCGATCGCGAACAATCCGGCGCATAGTGCAAAGACGAGGTTGATGGTGAAGAAGGCCGTCACCTTCCCGCCGACGGACAATCCGCCGAACCAGCGATGCAGACCGCGGAGAGGCCCGGTCTGCGTTTCGTCCCTGTCAGCGGCATGCTCGGCAGCGTGCTTTGCGGCAAGATCGATGGCGACTTCGTTAAGCGCGCTCATGCGGCCTGACCTTTCAGCGACTTGCCATTCTGGCGTTCGATCAGGCGATCGATTTCGGCTGCGGGAAGGGCGCGGTAATAGAGCCAGCCCTGAATCTGGTCGCACCCGGCCAGACGCACCAGTTCGGCCTGTTCTTCGGTCTCGACCCCTTCGGCGGTCACGCCCATCTTCAGCGCACGGGCGAGCGCGATGCTTGACAGCATCATCGCCCGGCTGCCTTCATCGCCCCCCGCCAGTTCGATCAGGCTGCGATCCAGTTTGAGCTTTTCGAAGCGGAACCGCCGCAGGAACCCGATCGAGGCATAGCCGGTGCCGAAATCGTCGAGCGCGATCCGCACGCCGAACGAACGGATCACATCGAGCGTGCGTTCGGCCACCACCGGGTCCATCACCAGACAGGTTTCGGTGACTTCAAGTTCCAGCCGGTGCGGCGGGAAGCCGGTCTCTTCCAGCACCTCGCCCAATTTGATCGGAAATTCGGGGTTGCGCAGCTGCGCTGCCGAGACATTGACCGACAGCGTGATATCGTCCCAGCGCAGCGCATCGCACACCGCCTGCCGCAGCACCCACTGGCCGAGCGGATTGATCAGTCCCGAATCCTCGGCCACCGGCACGAAAACCGCAGGGCCAAGCGGCGGGCGATTGCCGCGATCCCAGCGCAGCAGCGCCTCGACCGCAACGATCCTGCGATCTCCGGCATCGACCAGCGGTTGATACGCCAGCGAAAACTCCCCGGCGGCAATCCCGGTGCGGATTTCGTCCTCGATTTCGCGCACACGTTCGCGGCGGCGATCGAAGCTTTCGTTGAACCACGTGCAGCGCATCTTGCCGCTGCGCTTCGACATAAACATCGCCACATCGCCGCGGCGTAGCAGTTCGGACGACGGCACGCGAAGAGCGGCGGTGCTGCGGGCAAGCCCGATGCTGGCGCCGACCGCGATCTGACGGCCATCGATTGTGATCGGCGTGGCCAGGCGTTCGATCAGGCTGCGGCACATGCCTTCGAGGATGGTGCCCGACACCTTGCCGCCCATCACCGCCGCGAATTCGTCGCCGCCCAGCCGGTAGCAGCGCGCCTCGGGCCCGCACACCTCGCGCAGCACCTGACCATATTGTTCGATCAGCTGATCGCCCACGGCATGGCCGAAATGATCATTGACCTGTTTGAAACTGTCCAGATCGATCAGCGCCAGCGCCACTTCCTCGTCGCCGATCGACATGCGTTCGACATCTTCGTGCAAGGCCCGGCGATCGGGCAGGCCGGTCAGCGGATCGGTGACGCTCAGCTCCGCAAGCTCGCGCACATTGGCGACCGCAGTTGTGCCGAGCAGCACCAGTATGGCGGAATAGATCAGAATGGTGGCCGTGATCAGCGGGCCGGGCGCGATGATGGTCAGCCGGTCGTTGAGGCTGACCGCCAGCGTCGCGACCCCTGTAATCAGGCAGGCGATCGCCATCGGTACCAGCACCAGGCCGGCGGGCGTCAAACGCAGGGGCTTTTTGGTTAGCGACAAACTCAAATTCCCGATCCGTGCAGCGCAAGCTTCGCCTTCGGTGAACAGGATCGTAAACAGCAGCGGCTAAGGAAGAGTAAAGCCTGCACCGCGTTGCTACCGTAGCGCAGGCCCCTGCGCCGTTCAGCCAGCGCGCAGGTGGCGCGCTTCGCGGACGGTCTGCAGCGGCTCGAAAAAGCTCGCCCGTCCGGGGGCGGGGAGGAAGCGTTCGGTCTGCCCGACCACGGTTTCGCCCGCGCCCAGCATCAGGAAACCATCGGGCATAACCGCGCTGGCAAGCCGATCGAACGCAGCGGTCCGGGTGGGGCGATCGAAATAGAGCAGCACATTGCGGCACAGCACCAGATCGAACGGCTGGCGTCCGGGGTGCGGGCCGAGCACATTGTGCTGACGAAAATTTACCATCTGCCGCGTGTTTTCGCGGATCTGCCAGCCGGGCGCGGCTTCATCGAAATGGCGCAACATCTGCGTCACGCCCAGCCCGCGCTGCACTTCGAACTGGCTGTAGAGCCCGCTGCGTGCGGCGCTGATCGCACGGTGGGAGACATCGGTGCCGAGCAGTTCGATGGTCCATCCCCGCCAACGCTCCTTCTGCTCCGAAAACAGCATCGCCAGCGAATAGACCTCCTGCCCGGTTGAACAGCCCGCCGACCAGATCGACAGGCGCTTCACCGCGGCGCGGCGATTGGCAAGTTCGGGCAGGATTTCGTGCGGCAGCTGGTCAAAGGTCGGCTTGTCGCGGAAAAAATAGGTCTCGTTGTTGAGCAGCGCCTCGACCACTTCCTGCGACAGATCGGGGCTTTCAGGCCCGGTGCGCGGCGCGGCGAGCATGCAGACGAGCTGATCGACATTGCTGATGCCGTGATCCCGGAAAATCCCCGCCAATGCCGAATTGACCCGCCAGCGGCGGCTTTCGGTGAGGTGCTGGCCGGTGCGCGCGGCGAGCAAATCGGCGATGATCTGGTGCGAGGCTTCGCTGGTTTCCACGGGTGCGCGCCTCAACCTTGCCGCAACAGCGGTGCGCTGGCCTGCGCCATGATCGCTTCGCCGATCTGTTCGGGTGTTGCGATCAGGCTGGCGAGGCCCGCCTTGGCGACCGCCCCAGGCATGCCCCACACTGCGCTGCTGGTTGCATCCTGCGCGTAGATCGTGCCGCCCGCAGCCACCAGTTCGCGCGCGCCTTCCAGCCCGTCGCGGCCCATGCCCGACAGGATCACCCCCAGCGCGCGCCCTTCGCAGGCAGCGGCAAGGCTGGACAGCATCGGGTCGACCGACGGCAGGCAACCGCTGGCGCTGGGTTCCGAGCAGATGCGCGTGACCAGCCGGTCGCCCGTGCGGCGCACCAGCATGTGGCCATGTCCGGGGGCGACGAGAATGCGTCCGGCGCGGATTGCGGTTCCATCCTCGGCGATATCGGCCGGGCGACCGCAGGCGCTTTCGACCTGCCGGGCAAATACCGGGATGAAGGATGCAGGCAGGTGCTGGGTGATGAGGATCGGCCAGTCGCATTCCGACCGCAGCGAGCGCAGCAGCAGGCCCATCGCGTGAATTCCGCCAGTCGATGCGCCGATGGCGATCACATCCATCCGGCGCATGCGCGGAGAGGAGGCAGGGCGCACGAAAGAGCGTTCGGTCGGGCCGGTTCCCTTGGCCGCAGCCTCGACCGAGCGCGCACCAAGCGCGCGGATCTTGCCGAGCAATTGTGCGCGGTAATCTTCGTTGAAGCCGCCGGGGCGCGGTTTCAGCAGGGTATCGGCAGCCCCCATCTGGAGCGCGGCCATGGTATGTTCGGCCCCGTCCACGGTCAGCGATGATACCACCAGCACTTGCGGGCTGGCCGTAGTGGCCAGGATCGCGGGCAGGGCATCCAGTCCGCCCATGCCGGGCATTTCGAGATCGAGCAGCACCACGTCGGCCGGTTCGGCGGCGAGTTGGGCGATGGCGCGTTCGGCGCTGCTGGCGGTGCCCGCGACGATCAGCGCCGGATCGCTTTCCACCATCCGTTTGAAGACCGTGCGCACCGTCAGCGAATCGTCGACGATCATCACCCGGATCGCCTTGGCCATGCTGGCCGTGCTGCGCCCCGCAGTCGCGGGAAATGGGCGGGCCGCAGGGCTCACGCGAAGCCGACGAGCTGCAGCTTGATCTGGAGAGTTTCGTGATCGAACGGCTTCATCACATATTCGTCCGCGCCGGCTTCGATCGCTTCGCGAATATGCGCCACGTCGTTCTCGGTAGTGCAGAACACCACCTTGGGTCTGTCTCCGCCGGGATGCTTGCGCAGGTGGACGAGGAATTCGATGCCTGTCATCACCGGCATGTTCCAGTCGAGCAGAACCACGTCGGGCATTGCCGTCCCGCAGGCATCGAGCGCGGTCTTGCCGTTCTCCGCCTCGTCGACAGTGAAGCCGAGCGTTTCGAGTATGTGCCGCGAAACCTTGCGGATCACCCGCGAATCATCGACGATCAGGCACGTTTTCATGGCATTTCCTGCGTTGGACCCGGTCTGAACCTAGGAAGATTGGGTAAGTTTTGCATTAAGCCGCAACCTCGATATCGCCGCGCGGGCTTTCGGGACCGGCGATCAGGGCGGCCAGATCGATCAGCAAGGCAGGGCCGGTCATGGTCTCGATCATGCCGGTGGCGATGCGCGACCATTCGGGGCCGAAGCCGCCGGGAATCTGCCCCGGAACGCCGGCGGCGGTGGTGATATCCTCGATCCCGTCGACCATCAGCGCATAGGAATGCCCGCCGCAGGCAACCACCGCCGCGCGATCATCGGTGGGCCATTGCGCAGTATCGAAGCCGAGCGCGCTGCGGCAATCGATTACCGTCAGCGACTGGCTGCGCAGCGCGGTGATTCCGGCGACGAAATCGGGCGTGCGCGGCACCGGCGTGATGCTGCCGAGTTCGATCACCGACTTCACATCATGCGCGCCGAGCGCGCAGCGGCGTCCGGCGATCTGGATGATGACCAGCAGTTCGCTCATGCGCGGGGCCCTCCTGCAACGCGGGCATGGCGCACCGCAGTGAGCGCGGCGAACAAGGCTTCGCGGTCATAACGATAGATGGTGGCGCTGCCGCCCTGCGAATCATCGGGGTGGTCGCGCAGGCGGATCACCGGCCCGGCTGGCGGGCGGCCGAGCGCTTCGGCGACTTCGAACATGTCCTCGAACATGATCTCGAGATCGCCCGGTCTGGCCATCCCGGCAGGCACGACTTCGTACCCGGCCGAGATCACCAGCGGGGCAAGGATGGTGCGTGCCCATTCGCTGTCGGGCAGGGTGCAGCGCGGACGCATTCCGGGAGCGGCCTCGGGCGGCTTGCCGTGGCGGGCGAAAAGTTCGTGCGCGTCGATCAGCGCCACCGGCTCGCCATCGACCAGCGTCAGCGCCTCCACCAGCGGATCTTCGGGCACCGGGGTGAGCGCTTCGGTCAGCAGGATCGCGTCCTTCACCTCGCGCACCGCGTGGAGCAGTTCGCAGGTTCCGTCGCTGAGGCGCAGCAGGCGCAGTTTGTCGCGGTCAAGCGGTGCGTCGGGCAGGCCCACCAGCGGCAGGATCAACCCATCGATCACCACCCGCGCGCGCGCGCCGGAGCGGTCGATCGCGGCAGTCGGCGTGGTCTCGATGCGCTGCACCAGTTCGAGCCGCACGGCCGACCGGCGTCCGGCGAAATCGGTAAACAGCATCGCCCGTGCCGCAGCGGCGGTTGCAGCAGCCGTGTCCTCCTCCGGCGGCTGAAGCACCCGCGCGCGCCCGTCCGAGACCAGATCGTGGTGCGCGGCGATATTGGTGACATCCAGCAGCAGCACCGGCTGGCCATCGTCGAGCAGGGTCGATCCGGCATACAGCCCGGACTTCATCACCGCAGGCGCCAGCGGCTTGACCACCAGATCGCCGTGGCTGTGAATATGATCGACCGCCAGCGCGAACAGATCGCCGCTCGCCAGCCGCAGCAGCACCAGCGTGAAGTCGCGTGCGGTGATGTCGGGGTGTTCCAGCCCGAGCACCTCGTCCAGCATCAGGCAGGGGATGCGGTTGCCGCGGAAGGTGACCAGCGCGGTCTCGCCCATGCGGGTGAAATCGAGCGCACCGGCAGTGGCCTGGACGATTTCCTCGACATAGCCCTGCGGGATCGCGAAGCGCTGCCCGCCGACTTCGACCGTCAGCCCGGCGATGATGCTGAGCGTCAGCGGGATCTGCATGGTGAAGTGCGTGCCTTCGCCCGGCTGGCTCGATACCTTGATGCTGCCGCCGACCTTTTCGAGGTTCTGGCGCACCACATCGAGACCGACTCCGCGGCCCGAGACATTGCTGACGGTTTCGGCGGTGGACAGGCCGGGTTCGAAGATCAGGTTCAGAATCTTGTCGCGGCTCATCGCAGCGCGTTCGGCGGCGCTGATGAGGCCGTTGGCGATCGCCTTGGCCGCGATTCGCTCCTCGTCCAGCCCGCGTCCGTCATCGCTGATGACGATCCCGATGGTATTGCCCGATTGGCGCGCGGCGATGGCGATCAGGCCAATCTCGCGCTTGCCGCCCGCAAGCCGCGCGGACGGCGGCTCGATCCCGTGGTCGATGGCGTTGCGGATCAGGTGGGTCAGCGGATCGCGGATCGTCTCGATCATCTCGCGGTCGAGCTCCACGTCGCCGCCGTCGCAATCGACCATCACCTGCTTGCCGAGGTCGGCGCTGAGATCGCGCACCAGCCGGGGCAGGACGCTCAGCAGCGTCTCGATCCGTTGCATCCGCATCCGGGTGATGGCGTCGCGCACGTCGGAAAGGATCGCGGTCAACCGTTCGAACGGGCCGTCAATTGTGGGCTGGTTGCCCGCCTGTCGCAGCCGGTGGGCAAGATCGTTGCGGGCCAGCACCATATCCGAAACGCCGCTCATCACCCGGTCGAGCAGTTCGACCGGCAGGCGGATGGTGCGCTGCCCGGCGGCATCGGCGCGGCGGACGGCAGGGCTGATGAAATCATCCGCCCGTTCCAGCAGCGCGCTGGCGGGGGCATGGAGTAGGGGATCTGCGCCTGCATCTGCCGCACCCGGCGCTGCATCGGCGGTTGCTTCACCCGGGCCATTGACCGCGTCGATCAGAGCTTCGTCGCCGCCTTCGGGGAAGTCTTCGCCCGCTTCGATCGCGTCGATCATCTGGGCGATCCGGTCGATAATGGCGAGCACCGCTGTGACAAGGCGCTGGTCCGGCTCACGCCGACCGGCGCGGCAATCGGCCAACGCGTCTTCGGCGGCATGGCTGAGGCGGGCGAGGCGCGGAAAATCGAAGAAGCCGCAATTGCCCTTCACCGTATGGACAAAGCGGAAGATCGCATCGATCCGCGTGCGGTCGTCCGGATCGGCCTCCCAAGCGACGATTTCGCCGCCGGAAGCCTCCAGCATTTCGCGGGTCTCGGCGATGAAATCCGCCAGCAGATCGTCCATCAGGTGCGCGCCCTTTTGTCTTGCGGGACACGCTATGCGGCAGGGTTGGTTAATTAAGACCTAGCGCGGCCTGCCCCGTGCGCCGGGGCCGAAGCCTGCCGGGTGAAGATATGGCGCACCAGCAGCACCGCTGTCACCGCGCCGAACACATTGGCGGCGAGTTCCGCAGTGTAGATCGCCGCGCTGCCCATGCCGGGCTGCAATATCAGCGCGACCGGCAGCATCACCAGAAACACCCGGCCCACCGACTGCACCAGCGCATAGCCTGCCTTGTCGACCGCGTTCATGATGCCGTTGCCGACGATCAGCAGCCCGAACCCGGCATAGCCCCAGGCCGCGATTTCGAGATAGAGCGCGAATTCGGCGACGACAGCCGGATCGTCGGTGAACAGCCGCGCGAAGCTTTCGCCCGCCAGCACCATCGCAATGGCGACGAACAGGCCCCACACCACGCAGAATCCCGCCGCCCATAGCGCCGCCTCACGCGAACGGTCATACCGGCGCGCGCCCCAGTTCTGGCCGACGATTGCCCCGATCGCGCCCGACAACCCGAGCAGCGGCACGATCACGAAGCTTTGCAACCGGCCCGCCGCGCCGAAGCCCGCCACCGCCGCCTCGCCTTCCAGCGCGACCAGCGCGGTGAGGATCGAGAGGCCGAGCGGGTTGATGGCATTGGAGAAGGCGGCGGGCAGGCCGACCCGGATGATCGCCTTGGCCGGATCGATCAGGCTGCAATTGCGCAGCAGCGAAAGATCGAGCGGCAGCGACGTCGTCCGCGTCAGCCAGATCGCCACCGCTACCCCGATGGCCCAGCCGATCACCGTGGCATAGGCCGCGCCTGCCATGCCGTAACCCTCGATGCCGAAAGCGCCGGTGATAAGCAGCGGATCGAGCACCCAGTTGGCGGCCGCATAGGCGATGCTGATGGTGCTGGTGCGCCGCGCCTCGCCCTGTCCGCGCAGCACCCCGTTGAAGCCCATGATGACAAGGATCAGCGGAAAGCCGATGGCATAGGGCTGCATATAGGTGCGGATCACCGGCATCAGATCGGCCGGCGCGTTCATCGCTGTGAAGATCGGATCGATCCCGAACCACAGCATCGTTGCCATGGCGATCCCGCAGGCGGCGGCGAACACGATCCCGAAATTGGCCCGCCGCGCCGCGCGTTCGTGATCACCTTCGCCCAATGCGCGGGCGACCACCGAATTGATCCCGACCATGATGCCGACACCCAGCGATGTGATCGCTACCGAGACGGGGAAGATAAAGGATATCGCCGCCAGCGCATCGCTGCCCAGCTGGCCGATGAAATAGGCGTCCACCAGCCCGATCGACATGATCGCCGCCACGCCGATCACCATCGGCAGCGTCTGGCTGACGAGGTGCCCCGGAATGCTGCCGTTGACCAGTCTGGGAAGGCTTTGATCGGACGCGCTCATCTGACTGCAAGGCGTAGCGGGACAGCGCACCGCTTGCAAAGCATTCCCCGCGCCGCGATAATGCGACCAAAGCGCGACGCGACGCGAGGAGAGAACACGTCATGGCAACCCAGCTCAAACCGACAATCGAATGCAGCAAGGAAGAATGGCAGGCACGGCTGGATCTGGCCGCCTGTTACCGCATCTTCGATCATCTCGGCTGGTCGGAATCGATCTACAACCACATCTCGCTGAAGGTGCCGGGGGAGGAGGATACCTTCCTCATCAACCCGTTCGGCCTGCTGTATTCGGAAGTAACCGCCAGCAATCTCGTCAAGATCGATGTCGAAGGCAATAATGTCGGCGGGTCGCCCTATATGGTGAACAAGGCGGGCTTCACCCAGCACGCCCATTTCCACAAGCATCTGGGCGAAAAGGCGGATGCGATCTGCCACGTTCACACCACCGCGACGATGGCGGTGTGCAGCCACAAGGACGGGCTGCTGCCGACCAATTTCTACGCCTGCAATTTCCAGGGGCAGATCGGCTATCACGATTTCGAAGGCATCACCGTGCGCGCGGAAGAAGGCGAGCGGCTGGTGCAGAACCTCGGCAATCACACCATCCTGATGCTGCGCAACCACGGCCCGGTGGTGATGGACCGCACCATCCAGGGGATGTTCGTCAAGATGTGGGCCTTGCAGCGCGCCTGCGAGATTCAGGTGGCGACGCTGGGCATGGGCAATCCGACCCTTGTCCCGCAAGAAGTGGTCGACGTGCATCAACGCGATCTGTCGGTGATGAGCGGGCAGGGCGGCGCCGGCATGTTCGACTTTGCGGCATGGACGCGCCGGGTCGACAAAATCGACGATAGCTGGCGGCAATAAGCCGGTGCCCGCTTTGCGCCGGACGCGTGCGGCCTGTTTCCTACCGGCGATGAAGCTGTCAGGCGTGGCGGTATGACCTGTATCACTCACCCCCCGTGTGGCCGCAATAATGCAGGGGCCAGTGCGGGGGCCGGTTTTCGGTTCCTGGACAGTGTCTCATGTGTCTCCTACAGGCCGCCGGCTGAACGCCAGACGGGGCAGGACGGGAGGCAATCATGTCCCGCATGACCGTTAACGAACGGCCGGTGGAGTTCGATCTCGATCCCCGGATGCCGCTGCTTTACGCGCTGCGTGAGGCGATGAACCTCACCGGCACCAAGGCGTGTGGCGGCGGCGAATGCGGCGGCGCCTGCATGGTGCTGGTCGACGGGGTCGCGCTGCGATCATGCAAGATCACCTTGGCCGAGGCCGAGGGACGGATCATCACCACCATCGAAGGGCTGTCGCGCGACCGGTCGCATCCGGTGCAGCAGGCGATGGTGGCGCAGCAGGCGATCCAGTGCGGGTACTGCACCCCCGGCATCGTCATCGCGGCGGCGGCGCTGATCCAGCGCAACCCTTCGCCGAGCCGCGAGGAGATCGAAGGCGCAATCCCGAACATGTGCCGCTGCGGAGTCTATCCCCGGCTGGTAAGCGCGGTCGAACAGGCCGGCCGGGTGGCGCAGCGACAGGAGCGCATCAGCGCCGCGCCCGCGCCGGGCATCAGCGCCGAAGACGCGGCCAAGGCTGTCCCCGCGCTGCGGGCGCCATCCGAAATGGACGACGCCCGCTAGCCTTCGTCAGAACCGCCCGCTGATCGTGAGCCGCGCGTTGAGCGGCGGGGCTACGGTCAGTTCGTTGGCCGAATGGGCGGTAGGGAAGTACAGTTCGTCAAGCAGGTTCTCGACATTGACCTGCACGCGCAGATTGTCGCTGACGTCGTAAAACACCGCCATGTCGACCCGCGCATAGGCGGGCAGCGTTGCGGTGTTGCCATTATCGGCAAAACTGTCGTCCTGCGCAGTCAGGCCAAGGCCGAAGCCCAGTTGGTCGGTCGCCTGGAAATTGTTCCAGATCGAGAACATATGCTCGGGCAGTTCGCGAAGCCGCCGACCGGTCGGCCCGGTGCGGCCTTGCTGTTCGCCGTCGAGATAGGAATAGCCTGCCGACAGGAACCAGTTGTCGGTGACCTGCCCCTGCAACTGGGCTTCGAACCCGCGGATCTTGGAATCGACCACGTCGAGCGTATCGGGATTGGCGTCCGACACCTGCGGCGACGACTGCTCGATCTGGAACACCGCGCCAGTCAGCGCGAGGCCGGGGCGGATATCCCACTTCACCCCGGCTTCGAGGTTGGAGAACGTATCTGGATCCAGCGCATCGGCAGGCGGGTTGATATCGGCGAACTGATCGCCCGAGCGCGGCAGGAAGGTTTCGGAATAGCTGGTGTAAAGCGACAGGTTCTCCTGCGGCTTGACGATCAGGCCTAGGCGCGGGGTGATCTCTTCGTCCTTGCGGGTGCGCACTGTGCCAGTGCGGTTGTCGAGTACGGTGATCTCGAAGCTGTCGAACCGCGCGCCGAGCACCACGCGCAGCCATTCGGCCACCTTGATCTCGTCCTGGATATAGGCCGACAAAACGGTGAGGTCGGCTTCGGTATCGTCGTTGAGCGCGGTGAAGCCGAAATTTGTGGTGCGCCCATCGGCCAGCGTGCCGACTCCGCCGCGCAGCGGGAAGGGACGCACCGCCGGGAAGATCTCGACATCCGCACGGCGCCCATCGGCGACGGCGGTATCGAACACCGCGTTGAAGCGGGTATTGTCGTTGCTGGTTTCGATATACTCGCCGCCGAGGATCAGCGTGTGCCCGACCCCGCCGGTGTCGAGTTCGCCGATCAGATTGCCCGACAGGACAAGGTTCTGCCGCTTGCCCGAATCGATGTAGCCATCGATCGATACCTCGTTGTCGGCGGGGTTGTATCCGACCGGGAAGACGTTCGAATAGACCTTGTCGTAATCACCGTAGGACGCGGTGAAATTGCCCTTCAGGCTCTCGGCAAAGCTGTGCTGGATCGTCCCGCGCAGCACGTGCGCCTCGAAAGTGGCGAAGTTGTTGGCCGGATCGCCGAAGGTGATGCGTTGCAGGAACCGCGCCGGATCGCCATTATCGTCGCTGGGAATGCCGCGATCGATGAAGCGTTCGTGGTTGAGGTATTCGTAGGACAGGTCGACCGTGGTGGTGCTGCCCAGTTCGGCGCGGAAGGTGGGGTTCACGCTGAACTGCTCGCCGTCGAACAGGTCGCGGTGGTTGTCCAGATGCTCGTAAGCGGCATTGATCCGCAGCGCCGCGTTGTCGCCGGTGGCGAGGTTCACGTCGGCCCAGATGTCGTAGGCGCCGATGCTGCCGGCCGATGCGCGCACCCCGACGAAGGTCTCGCCCACGACGCCCTTCTTGGTCACGCGGTTGAGGATGCCTCCGGTGCCGCCGCGCCCGAACAGCAAGGCATTCGGCCCGCGCAGGATTTCGACCTGTTCGAGATTGTAGAGCCCGCGGTAATATTCCACATCGTCGCGCACCCCGTCGACGAAGAAATCGGCGGTCGAGCGGACCCCGCGAAACACCACGGAATCGCGGTGGCCTTCGCCCTGCGAATTGGTGACACCGGGAGTGTAGGCGACGATATCGCCGATGCTGTCGAAGCCCTGACGCACGATCTGATCGGCGGTGACGATGCTGAGCGACTGCGGCACGTCGATGACCGGCGTGGGCGTCTTGAGCGCGTTGAGCCGATTGGAATAGAGCACGCCGCCGGTGACCACGATCTGTGGCCCGGCAGCATCACTTGCGTCGGTAGCCCCTTCAGCAGCGTCTGCGGCGGCCGACGCTTCGGCAGCGGTTTCGGCGAAGGCGGGGAAAGCGATGGAGGCGCAGCCCAGCAGCAGTGCGGTGCGCGCGATCGGGAGAATCATGGAGTGCCTTTCGTCAGTAGGTTGCGGCGCGCTATTGCAACTTACTCGCATCTGCAAGTCCTGTCGGATGCCGAGGCTGATAATCATGAAACTGTGGCATTTGTGCCGCTTGGCGTTGCTCCGCCGGTGCTCGACGGAGCGCTGGCGAATGGGCGGTGTTGCCGCCCGGCTACTCGAAGGTTTCGCGCTCCGCAGTCAGGGCCGCATCGGGTTGCAGCGCGAACCAGCCATGCGCCAGCACTGCGGCACACAGCGCGATTATGAGGCCAAAGCCGAGCCAGTCCGAACGGCCGTACAGCCACACGCCCAGCGCCGGGGCGTAGATGTAACTCGCCCCGGCAAGGCTGGCGACAATGCCCGACGCCTGCCCCTGCTCGGCGCGCGTCACCGCCAGCGAAGTTCCCGCCGTGGTGCCGGGACGGAACAGGCCGAAGCCCAGCGACGCGATGGCATAACCTAGCGCGATCAGGTGCAGATCGCCCGCCACGGCCAGCACTGCGGTGCCGAGCGCCGCCGTCGCAATCCCCCACAAGGTCGCAGCGCGCGGGCCGAGGTCGAAGCGCGGGATCAGCCCCCATTGTGCCAGCAGGGTCGCGATCGCGCCGCTCATCAGCACCAGCCCGACCGGCCCGGCGCCTTCTGCCGGGGTGTCGCGCAGCCCCAGCCGGTCGAGCACGAGGAAGCCTGAAATCCCCAGCACCATTGCCTGTGCATGACCGCCGAAGAACCCGGCGAACACCCAAGGACGCAGTCGCGGATCGAACCAGCCCAGGCGCGGCGGTTCCGCGCCTTCCTTCGGTTCTCCGCCTTCTTCCGGATCGAGGGTGGTCTGCGGATCGCTCGGCGCGCCCGATCCGCTCGCATAGGCCGTTGCCTGACCTCGCGCGGCGAATTGCGGCTCGTCGTTCGGCAGGCGCAGACGCAGCAGCACCAGTGCCACGACGCCAATCAGGGCAAAGCAGATGAACGGTCCGGTGAGGCCGAACCCCAGAAACGGTAGCACCATCAACGGCGCCAGCGCGGGGCCGATCACGGTGCCCAGTCCGAAGCTCGATGCGATCAGCGAAAGCGCCTGCGTGCGTGTCGCACGCGGGGTGCGTGATGCGACATAGGCCTGCACCGCGGGCGGCGCGGCGCTGCCGAACCCGCCGTAAAGACTGCGTGCCGCCGCAAAGGCGATCAGCGCCCAGAAGGCCGAAAGCCAGCCCGACAATCCGGCATACAGCGCCAGCCCGCATAGCAGCATCGAAAGGATGAAGCCGACCAGCCCCAGCGCCATCATCGCCTTGCGCCCACGCTTGTCCGAGCGTCTTGCCCAGAACGGGGCGCAAACGACCCACAGCAGCGCCGACCAGCTATAGGCCAGGCTGATCCACACGTCGGCAACGCCCAAAGCGGTGCCGATCGAAGGCATCACCGATTGCATCGCGGTGTTGCCCGCCGCTGTCACCAGCATGACCGTGAACAGCAGCGCCATGCGCGATGGCGGGATCGCCCGCCCGGCCGGGGCTGCTGCCGGCGCTCTACTCAGATCGGGATCGGTGTCGGCCATCTCAACGCTTGCGCAGGCGCGCTATTCGAAGGTTTCGGCCAGCCGCTCGGGCGAAGCGCCTGCCAGTTGGCGGTGGATCGCGGCGATGACGACGAGGAAGATGACGCTCACCACGGTATTGACCAGCGCGTTCACCAGCCCGGAGCCGATGCTCGCCACCGCGCCGCCGAAAGCGGACAGCACCAGCGTCAGCACGGCCGCCACCAGCCCGCCGATGATCGCGATGGTAATCAGCAGCAGCAACAGGAACAGCAGGATGCGCAGGCTGTTGCCCTTGGTCAGCCGCCACGAACGGGCGATGGCGCTGAAGGGATTGCGCACCTCGTCGATCGCCACCACCGGCGCGATCAGCGAAAACTTGATGATCAGATAGACCATCAGGATAATCAGCACCAAGGTCGCCAGCACGGTAATGGCAGGCGGAGTGAAGGCTGCGATCAGACCGAAGGGAAGGCCGATTGCAAGGCCCGCCGCAAGCGCGCTGAGCAATTGCGCGGCGATATAGGAAGGGATGCTTCTCAACCCCTTGTTCAACGCCTCGCCCACCGTCGGATTGCCACGGTCGCTGAGCAGCGCGAGCAGGCTCATCGATCCGACGAAACCGGCAATGGTGATGATCAGGAACAGCGGCCAGTTGTCGGCGTAGACCGCGGTCATCTGGTCCATCATCGCCTGCATCGCGGCCTGCGGATCACCGCCCGCCGGGGTTTCGGGCGGCGGCGGGTTGATCATCTCGGGCGCAAGCAGCCCCGCAGCAAAGGATGGCAGGAAGAAGAACAGCCCGGCCAGTGCCGAAATGGTGTCGCGGTTGGCCCCGATCAGGCCGGTCGTCTGCGTCCATGCCTTGCCCATATCCAGCTTGCGTTTTGCCATGGTCCTGCTTTCGATCCCTGAAGCTGCGGCGGCGATGCGCAATCGCCTCTTGATAAGCGCGCTCAATGCCCCCACCGAAGCGGCATGGCAAGCACTGCTCCCCACACCGAACCGCTCGCCGCCATCGAATGGCGCCGCGACAGCGCGCCGGTGCCGTATGCGCAAGCGCTCGCCGCGATGGAGGCCCGCAATCAGGCGGTGGCGGAGGGGGCGGAGAGCGAGCTGATCTGGCTGCTCGAACACCCGCCGGTCTACACCGCCGGCACCAGCGCCGATCCGGCCGAACTGGTCGATCCGCGCTTCGATGTGGTCGCAGCCGGACGCGGCGGACGCTACACCTACCACGGGCCGGGCCAGCGGGTCGGCTATCTGGTGCTCGATCTGAACCGGCGCGGCAAGGACGTGCGCTGCTTCGTCCACGCGATTGAAGGCTGGGTGATCGCCACGCTCGCGCGCTTCGGGGTCGAAAGCTGGAGGGCAGAGGGCCGGGTGGGCATCTGGACGCGCGATATCGACGGCGCCGAGGCCAAGATCGGCGCAATCGGTGTGCGCGTGCGGCGATGGGTGACGATGCACGGCTTTTCGGTCAATCTCGATCCCGATCTGGCGCATTTCGGCGGCATCGTGCCTTGCGGCATCGCCGAATACGGCGTCACCAGCATGGCGCGGCTGGGGCTGAGCGTTTCGGCCGAGCAATGGGACGAAGCCCTGATCGCCACCAGCAATGATTTCCTTGACGCGCTGGACGCCGCAGCGAAAAGAGCGTGCCGATGAAACGCTCTACAATCCTGTGCCTGGCCCTGCTGGCCGCCGCCTGCACCGAAGATGCCGCTGCGCCTGCCACCGAACAGGGCGGCGAGGCGGCGGGCGAAGTGCTGGGCGGATCGATCAGCGACGACATGATCCCGCTCGAACAACTGGGTTCGGAATCCCCGCTGATGCCGCGCCAAAGCGCCGCGCCGGGTGCGTCCGACGATACGGCGGCAGACGCGGCGGATGGTGAAGACGCGGGCACAAGCGAAGGGGCCGAAGCAGCGCCGCCCGCCGCCCCGACCCCCGATGCGCCTGCAATCGCCGAGTAGTTATTCGGCGGCGACGGCCTGTTCTTCTGCCAGCGTCGGGTAATCGATGTAGCCTTCGGGAATCGGGAAGTACCAGCTCTTGGGCACGTCCTTGTTCGGGTTCCAGTGCGCGCCCGCCGCGATCCGCGTTTCGAGGTCGGGGTTGGAGATATACGGCCGGCCAAAGCTGACCGCATCGCACTTGCCGCTGGTCACATCGGCCACGGCTTCTTCGGCTGTATAATCCGAATTGAGGATCAGCGGGCCGGTGTAGATCTGGCGGATCAGCGGGCTCTGCTTGGGCACATCGGTCCGGCCGAAGGTGCCCTCGGGGCCAGGTTCGCGCAGTTCGACGAAGGCGAGGCCGAGTTCCTCGCACACCTTGGCCGCCGCGCCGAAGGTTGCTGCCGGATCGCTGTCATCGGTGCCTTGCGAATCGCCATTGGGCGACAGGCGGATGCCGACGCGGTCCGCGCCCCACACGTCGATCAATGCTTCGAGCACTTCGCGCATGAAGCGGGTGCGGTTTTCGGGGCTGCCGCCATATTCGTCGGTGCGCAGGTTGGTCTTGTCGCGCAGGAACTGGTCGATCAGATAGCCGTTCGCGCCGTGCAGCTGCACCCCGTCAAAGCCTGCCTTTTTGGCGTTTTCGGCTGCCCGGCGGTAGTCGCCAATCGTGCGCTGGATGTCATCGTGGGTCATCGCCCGCGCTTCGGCATAGGGTTGCTTGCCGGTGGGGGTGTGCGCTTCGCCCGGCGCGGTGGTGGCGCTGGCGGAGACCGGCGGGTTGCCGTCGAGGAACACCGGATGGACGATCCGCCCCATGTGCCACAGCTGCATCACGATCAGCCCGCCTTCTTCATGCACGGCCGCGGTGGTGGCCTTCCACGCTTCGGTCTGCTCGTCCGACCAGATGCCGGGAGCCGACGGCCAGCCCAACCCTTCGCGGCTGATGCCGGTCGCTTCGGTCAGGATCATGCCTGCGCCCGCACGCTGGCGGTAATAAGTCGCCATCAGTTCGTTGGGGGTGAACATCGGATCGGCAGCGCGTCCGCGGGTGAGCGGCGCCATGTGAATGCGGTTCTTTGCGTGAAGCGCGCCCATTTTGAGCGGTTGAAACAAGACATCGTGCATGTGTGGGTAATCCTTTCGAACCAGTTTCGATTGGCTATCCACTTGGCCCCGCCAAGGCTAAGGCGCAAGGATGGAAAATGCGGGCGGGCCCCAAGCAGAACTTGTCCGTAAGCCCCCGGAGCCATCTGGGCGCCCGGCGGCATGGTTGCTGCTGGCGGGCTTGCTCGGCGGCAATGTCGCGCTGGCGCTGGGGCCGTGGTTCGTGCGGATGGCCGATACCGGCCCGGTTTCCGCCGGGTTCTGGCGGCTGCTGCTGGCGCTGCCGTTTTTGGTGTTATTGGCGCGGGCGAACGGCCAGCGGCTAACCGGAATGAGCGGCAAGACGCTGGCGCTGGTGGCGCTGGGCGCGGTGACCTTCGCGCTCGATCTCGCCAGCTGGCATATCGGCATCGGCATGACCCGGCTCGGCAATGCGGTATTGTTCGGCAATGCCGGGTCGATCGTGCTGTTGTTCTGGGTGTTCATCGCGCACCGGGTGCTGCCCAAGCGGCTTGAATGGCTGGCGATCATCTTTGCACTGACGGGCGCGGCGATCCTGATGGGGCGCAGCCTGGAAATTTCCACCGCGACGCTGATCGGCGATCTGTTCTGCCTCGCCGCCGGACTGCTCTATGCGGTCTATCTGCTGACCCTGCAGGGCGCGCGCGGCGCATTCGGATCATGGAGCCTGCTGGCGTGGGTGAGCCTGTTCGGCTGCCCGGTGCTGCTCGCCATCGCGCTCGCGCTGGGGGAGCCGGTATGGCCGGGCGACTGGGGGCCGATAGTGGGTCTGTTCATCGGCAGTCAGCTGATCGGGCAGGGGCTGATGGTCTATTCGCTCAAATACTTCCCGCCGCTGGTGATCGGGCTGGCGCTGCTGACTCAGCCGGCGGTCGCCTCGCTCTATGGCTGGCTGGCGTTCGGCGAGGTGTTGAGCGCGCTCGACATCCTCGGCATGGTGCTGGTGGCGGCTGCGCTGGCGGTCAGCCGGGCGCGGGCGCGTTAGGGCGCGAAGAAGCGCTCGAACGCCGCCAGCCGGTCTTCCACCAGCGCCAGATCCGGGCCTTGCAGCGCCAGCCGCGCCTGTTCGCCCAGCAGGTGGCCATGTTCGCGCAGGATCCCGCGCCGGGTCATGTCGGTGATCGGCGCGGCGGCGTTTTCCAGTGACTCCAGCATGACCTGCGCGGCAATCGGGCTGGTAGCGGCGGCGCCACGTATCCCGCCAAAGCCGCGATTGACGTAATGGGCAAAGGTGTCCGCGAGCGGGATCACCGGCTGGTCGCCATCGGCGCCATCGTCTTCATCGCGCAGCACCTGTTTGCGCAGGTTGCGCCGCGCAATCTCGGCAGTCGCCGCGCTCAGCCAGTGCAGCGCGTTGATCGCAGTGAAGGGATCATTGATGCCCGGCGATAGTGCCCGCAAAGCGATCTCGACCCGTTCATCGATCAGGAATTGCGGGTCCTGTTCGGGCGTTCGCACCGGGCCGATGGTGAAGGCGTCGTGCAACAGTTCATCGAGCGCCTCTGGCTCGTGGCCGGAGATATCCATCAGCGCCAGCCCGCGATGGACGAAATCGCCAGTCCGCACCCGCAGCGAAAACACGCAATCTGCCTTGCGCGCGGCCTTGATGAGCGTTTCGAAATCGATGAGCTGCACATAGCCCGCCGACCAGGCGTGGGCCGGCTGACCGCCGCGCGGTTCGTGCGGTTCGCGGAATTCGCCTTCCTGCGGATAGGTTTCGCGGATGAGCCGCAGCAACCGCCGCCCGATCCCTTCGAGCACGATATTGATGCGGATCGACGATGGGATGTGATGCAGGAAGAACACCAGCACCGCCACGCACAGCGCGGTGAGGCCATAGGCGACGGCGAGCGAGACCTGCGGGACAAAGCCCGGCAACGCATCCGAGCCGCTGCCCGCACTATCGACGACCGCTCCGACGAAGGCGGCGGTCTCGTCCTCGCCGCGCACTGCACGCAGCACCACCACGGCATAGACGAAACTGCCGATCAGCGTCGCGAGGCTGAGCTGGTTGCCGCGATCTTCCATGAAATTGGTGAGCAGGCGCGGGCCGTAATTGCCGCTGGCGTAGGCGACCGCGGCAATGGTGATCGAAAACACCGTGGCGGCGACCGCGATCATGCTGCCGGCCATGATCGACAGCATGGTGAGCGCACCCTGCGGCCGGGCAGGCAGGAACCATTCGGCCTTGCCCAGCGCGCCCGCCACGCCGCTGCTGTCGACCGCGATCATCGCCATCGCCAGCACAGCCCCGAGGATCGAGAACAGCGCCGGATAGAACCAGTAATTCGCGGTCAGCCGCGCCCAGTTGAAGCGAAGGTTGGCGTTCATGGGGAGGGAATGCGCGAATGGCAGGCAGGGGGCAAGCCTAGACGATCATCGGCCCGACCAAAGCTGGGGCTTGGGGCGGAATTGTGCCAAACCTCCTGAAGGGAACGCGGCGGCCATGTCTACATGATGACCAACAAGCGCTACGGCGTGCTTTATCTCGGCGTGACCAGCGACATCGCTCGTCGGGTTACGCAGCACCGTGAGGGCAAGGGCGGGGCCTTCACCTCTCGCTACAAGTGCAAGCGGCTCGTCTTTGTCGAACACTATCCCTCGATCGAAGAAGCAATTGCTCGCGAGAAGGCGATGAAGGCTTGGCGGCGAATGTGGAAGATCGAGGCGATCGAGGCGCAGAATCCGGGTTGGGATGATCTCTACCTCAAACTGCTCGCCTGACGCCCGAGGCCCCAGCTTTCGCTGGGGTGACGAATTAGCAGAGCAAGGCCAAGACCCGCTCCACGTCATGCCAGCTAACGCTGGCACCTAGGGCGGTTACTGAGCCAAAACCGATGAAGGATCGCCAAGGCAGCTTCGCCATCAAGGCGAAAAGCACCGCTAGCCATGGGCGGTTTACCTTGATCAGAGCGAGGGCGATTGCGGCTTCGTGCTTGTTCATGCCCCCGCTTTACGGGGTCAGAACCGCACGCACTTTTTGCCTTCCCTAAGGCTGCGAAGCCTCAATCCCCGCTGAAGTGGACCTTCCCCAAGTCCCCCATGCCTACAGTCCCGCTCGCCATGTCGAGCATCCGGTCGAGGCTGCGCTTCGCGCGCAGGCGCATGCCTTCCTCGATCTCGATCTGCGGGGTCAGATCGCGCAGCGCGACGTAGAGCTTCTCCATCGTGTTGAGCGCCATGTAGGGGCAGATGTTGCACGAACAGTTGCCGTCCGCGCCGGGCGCGCCGATGAAGTTCTTGTTCGGCAGCGCCTTTTCCATCTGGTGGATGATGTGCGGCTCGGTCGCGACGATCAGGGTGTCGCCTTCGAAATCCTTGGCGAAGGCGAGGATGCCGCTGGTCGAGCCGACGAAATCGGCGTGATCGATGATCGTCGGCGGGCATTCCGGGTGCGCGGCGACGGGCGCGCCGGGGTATTGCTCTTTCAGCTTCAGCAGCTCGGTCTCGCTGAACGCCTCGTGGACGATGCACACGCCCGGCCACAGCAGCATTTCGCGGTTGAACTTGCGGCTGAGGTATCCGCCAAGGTGCCGGTCGGGGCCAAAGATGATCTTCTGTTCGGGCGGGATCTGGGCGAGAATGATTTCGGCGCTGGAACTGGTGACGATCACGTCGCTGAGCGCCTTCACCTCGGTCGAACAATTGATGTAGGTCAGCGCGATGTGATCGGGATGGGCTTCGCGAAAGGCGCGGAATTTTTCCGGCGGGCAGGAATCCTCAAGGCTGCATCCGGCGTCCATGTCGGGCAGGATCACGGTTTTCTGAGGGCTGAGGATCTTGGCGGTGTCGGCCATGAACTTGACCCCGCAGAACGCGATCACATCGGCATCGGTCGCCGCCGCCTTGCGCGACAATTCGAGGCTGTCGCCCACGAAATCGGCAATGTCCTGAATATCCGGCGTCTGGTAATAATGCGCGAGGATCACCGCGTTGCGCTCTTTGCGCAAACGGTCGATCTCGGCCAGCAAATCGGTGCCGGTGGGGACTTTGGTGATGGTGCTCATGTTCTGATCCCGGTCGTAAACGTTGCAGGCGATATAGGTGCAGGCGAGCGGTTACGCCACCCGCCACACCTCGGCGTCACGCGCCGCCATCCCGCGCCGCTCCAGATCGATCAGATGCGCCGTCACGCTCATTTCCGCCGCTCCGATCAGGCGCGGGTCCAACCCCTTGTACATGTCCGGGATAAAGCCGCTGACGGGCCGCGGGCGCTCGCCCAGCAGGCGAATGATCTGGTTCTCGCGCTGGCGGCGGTGGCCGATCATGCCGCGCACCAGCTGGCGCGGTTTCTCGATCGCCGCGCCGTGGGCCGAATGATAGCGCACATCCTCGCGCGCCATCAGCTTTTCCAGGCTCGCCATGTAATCGCCCATGTCGCCATCGGGCGGCACGACCACACTGGTCGACCAGCCCATCACATGATCGCCGGTGAACAGCGCGCCGCTTTCCTCCAGCGCGAAGCACAGGTGGTTCGAGGTATGCCCCGGTGTGGCGACCGCGGTCAGCGTCCAGCCGGTGCCGCGCATCGCTTCGCCATCCTCCAGCACGCGATCAGGGGCATAGGTGGTGTCGAAGCTTTCGTCCGAGCGCGGCAGGTCGGTGGACAGCACCAGCGGCGCGCAGCCGACGATCGGCGCGCCGGTGATATCGGATAGCGGCGCGGCGGCGGGCGAGTGGTCGCGGTGGGTGTGGGTGCACATGATCGCCACCACTGTGCGCCCGTCTACCGCCGCCATGATCGCATCGATATGCGCCGCATCATTGGGGCCGGGATCGATCACCGCGCAGTCCGGCCCGTCGTCCGGGCCGACCACATAGGTCTGCGTGCCGGTGAAGGTGTAGGGCGAGGGATTGGGGGCGAGCACGCGGCGCACCAGCGGCTCTACCGCTTCGGCAAGGCCGGTGGGCCAGGGTTGGGGAGGGATCGTGACCATGGCCTTGCATATGGAGATGAGCGTGGCAGAAGTCACGTCCGAGAGAGGAGCCGGGGTGCCCCGCCCCGCGCTCAAGCAGCGAAGCGGTAGCGCAAGTCTCCGCGCGCTCAAGCAAGGAAGCGGTAGCGCACGTCTTCGCGCGCTCAAGCAAGGAAGCGGTAGCGCACGTCTTCGCGCGCTCAAGCAAGGAAGTGGTAGCGCACGTCTTCGCGCGCTCAAGCAAGGAAGTGGTAGCGCACAAATATGTCCGACTACATTCTCGTCCTCGATGAAGGCACCACCTCCACCCGCGCGATGCTGTTCGCCAGCGACGGGATGCTGGTTGCCAGCGCGCAGGCACCGCTGACCCAGCACTATCCGCAGGCCGGATGGGTCGAACACGACCCGCGCGAGATCTGGGACAAGACGCTGGCCTGCGCGCTGGAGGTGATCCCCAAGGCGGGCGGTGCGGCCATGATCGCCGGGCTCGGCATTACCAACCAGCGCGAAACCGTGGTGGCTTGGGACCGTGTCACCGGCGAGCCGTTGACGCGGGCAATCGTGTGGCAGGACCGCCGCACCGAGCCTTTGTGCGCTGCGATGCGCGAAGCGGGGCACGAGGATGGGGTGCAGCAACGCACCGGCCTGCTGCTCGACCCCTATTTCGCCGGCACCAAGATGCGCTGGATGCTCGACAATGTGCCGGAGGTGCGCCGCGCGGCTGACAAGGGCACGCTTGCGTTCGGCACGGTCGAAAGCTGGCTGGTGTTCAAGCTTACCGGCGGTGCGGCGCATATCTCGGACGCCAGCAATGCCAGCCGCACGTTGTTGATGGGGCTGGAGGATGCGCAGTTCGATGAAGGGCTGTGCGATCTGCTCGGCGTGCCGCTGTCCGCGCTGCCGGGCGTGACCGACATGGCCGGGCCGCTCGCCATGACCGATCCTTCGCTGTTCGGCTGCGCGATCCCGATCACCGGGATGGCGGGCGATCAGCAGGCGGCGACCATCGGGCAGGGGTGCCTTGCGCCGGGGCAGACCAAGGCGACCTATGGCACCGGCGCGTTCGTTCTGACCTGTCAGGGCGCGCGCATTCCGCGTTCGACCAATCGGCTGCTCGGCACGGTGCTGACCCAGATCGACGGCGCCCGCACCTATGCCATCGAAGGATCGGTGTTCGTGGCAGGCAGTCTGGTGCAGTGGCTGAGGGATTCGCTCGGCATCGTCGATGTCGCAGAGGAGACCGAGGCGCTCGCCCGCTCGATCTCCGATAGCGGCGGGGTGGTGATCGTGCCCGCACTCGCGGGGCTGGGCGCGCCGCACTGGCAGGCCGATGCGCGCGGGGTGATTGCGGGGCTCAGCTTCGCCAGCGGCAAGGCCGAACTGGCGCGCGCGGCGCTGGAGGCGATGGCGCACCAGACGCATGATCTGTGCGCCGCTTTCTCTGCCGACGGCGCGCCGTGGAAGACGCTGCGGATCGATGGCGGCATGTCGGCGAATGACTGGATGGCGCAGGATCTCGCCGACATGCTGGGGATCACGGTCGAGCGGCCGGGGTTTGTCGAGACCACGGCATTGGGCGCGGCGATGCTGGCGGCAACCGGCGCAGGGGTTTACGACAGCCTGGATGAAGCAGCACGCGCGATGCGCGGCGAACTGGCCCGGTTCGAGCCGGGCATGACCGCCGATATTCGCGAGGAACGGCTGGCGCGCTGGCGCAAAGCGCTTGCCGCCGCCTAGGCTGGTCTAGCCGATATCCCTGACGCGCCCGAATTCACGCCCGATACGATCCTGAAACGCGCGGACGGGGGAGGTCATGGCGAAATGCTGGCGCCACGCCTCGTCCAGCCGGGCGATACGTTGGTGCAGCCGTTCGGTATCGGCGATCAACTCGCGGGTTTCGGGTTCCAGCAAAGCCAGCTGGCATTCGTCCGACCCGCGATCGGGCGGCAGCGCGCCGTGCAACCGCACCTGATTTTCGCTCAGTTCCCCCTGAAACAGCGCGCGCTGGTTCAGCAGCCACGCCAGCACATGCATCATGCGGGTGGTGGTCTTCAGCCCCTCGGTCGACAGCGCAAGGCGGACATAAGTGTCCTCGCCGATCTGCGGCCCGCGCGTGCCGGCGGCGAACACCGCGCGCACCTCGTCGGCAAGCACCAGTGCTTCGGTGTAGAGCGCCTCGATAATCGGGCGGGATAGATTGGTGGTCCGGGACATTCGTGGGCGCAGGATAGGCTGCACACACCGCGCCCGCCACTCGCCTATGGTTACTTTCCAAGTAATTTTTGCTTCTGTCCCTCCCGGGCACAGAATTGCGCTTTTGCTAACCATCTTTGTCGGCGGCCACCTTCGGTGGCGGAAGGTCTGCGTCGTGCGCCAGCACGACTAGAGACAAACTACGCGATGATATCCGGCAGCAGCGTATCCTCGATGATCGCGATCTGGTCCTTGAGGCGCAGCTTGCGCTTCTTGAGGCGGGCGATCTGCAACTGGTCGGCGGACGCGCTGCCGCGTGCGGCCTCGGTCAGGGCGGCAATTGCGGCATCGAGATCGCGATGCTCGGTCCGCAGCAGTTCGAGGTTTTTGCGGAGCTCCTGCTCGGTCATGCCTGGCTCATTCCCCTGATGTCTCGGCCCATACGACCCCCGGCGTCCGCAAGACGCCCGGCGGCGCTACGCGTTCCCGCGCGATTCGATAAGATGCCGCATCCTTTTTTGCGCCGCGTTTGTAATCTGCAGCGGCTTTCGGCCCGTCGCAGCCTGATGCGGATATAGCGATTTACGAAGAGGTAGGGCTTTCAAAGTTAGCGTGGCTGTGGTTTCAATGAAACCTGCGGCTCGGCCGCTACTGGTTCGAGTCGCCTTTCCGGGGGCATCCCCCCGCAGGACAGGAGAACGCATAATGGCATCGACCGCAGTGTCTTCCCACATCCACGCCCTTCAGGCCAAGCATGCCGAACTCGATCAGCGGCTGCATCAGGAAATGGCCCGGCCCATACCCGACACCGCGACGATCCAGGCGCTCAAGAAGCAGAAATTGCGATTGAAGGAAGAAATCGTCGGCTACTGACCGGCGCAACTTGCCGCGACGGTTGCAGGTTGCGGGTGTCGGCCCTAAGCCTGAAGGGCCATGAGCGCAGCCGCAGCCGCCCGCCAGATTCTCACCCGCCTGACCGAGGTTATGGCCTCGCGCCTCCACGCGCAGGGCAAACTCGATCAGGTGGTGGAGATCATCGGCGAATGCCTGTCGAGCGAGGTGTGCTCGATCTATCTTCTGCGCGAAGGTATGCTGGAACTGTTCGCCACGCGCGGGCTGAACCAGAGCGCGGTGCACGTCACCCGCATGGCAATCGGCGAAGGGCTGACCGGCGCAATCGCGCAGAAGGTGGAAACGCTCAACCTCGCCGAGGCCAAGGCTCACCCCGACTTCCAGTACCGCCCGGAAACCGGTGAGGACAAGTTCCACTCCTTTGCCGGCGTGCCGATCGTCTATCGCGAACGCGCGGTGGGGGTGCTGTCCGTCCAGCACATCGATCCGCGCCGCTACGAGGAAGTCGAGATCGAGGCGCTGCAGACCACTGCAATGGTCTTGTCCGAGCTCATCGCCAATGCCGAACTGGTCGACGAGGAGGAAGCCCGCGGGCTGACCGCCGATCAGACCGGGCCGCAGACGCTTTCGGGGCTGACTCTGGTCAAGGGGCTGGGGGCCGGGCACGCTGTCTACCACCAGCCGCGGGTCGAGATCACACAGGTCATGGCCGACGATACCGAGGCCGAGCGCCAGCGGGTCTATCGCGCCTTCGACCGGATGCGCGAGCAGATCGACACGCTCGCCAGTCAGGCCGAATTCGGCGTCGGCGGCGAGCATGAAGAGGTGCTCGAGACCTACAAGATGTTCGCTTACGACGAAGGCTGGTCGCGCCGGATCAACGAGGCGATCGACAGCGGGCTGACCGCAGAGGCCGCCATCGAGCGCGTGCAGCAGCACACGCGGATGCGGATGCGCGAGATCGACGATCCGCTGCTGGCCGACCGGATGCATGATCTGGAAGATCTCGCCAATCGGCTGCTCAGGATCGTCGCCGGGCAGATCGGCACTGCCGCATCACAGGGCCTGCGCCGCGATACCATCCTGATCGCCCGTAATCTCGGCCCGGCGGAACTGCTCGAATATGATCGGCGGCGGCTGAAGGGCGTGATTCTGGAAGAAGGCTCGCTCACCGCGCACGTGGTTATCGTCGCCCGCGCCATGAACGTGCCGGTGATCGGGCGGATCAATAATGGCAAGGGCGGGGGTGTGCGCACCACCATCCGCGAAGGCGACGAGATCCTGCTCGATGCGACGGCGGGCAATGCCATCGTGCGCCCGTTGCCGCAGGTCGCCGATGCGTTCCAGACGCGCTTCGCCAAATCGCGCGAGAAGCAGGCGGCCTATGCCAGCTTGCGCGATGTGGAGCCGTTCACCCGTTGCGGCACCCGCATTCAGGTGATGATGAACGCCGGCCTGCGCGACGATATGAGCGCGCTGGCGATGACCGGCGCGGACGGCGTGGGCCTGTTCCGCACCGAATTCCAATTCCTCGTTTCCGCGACCCTGCCGCAGCGCGAACGCCAGACCCGGCTGTATCGCGACGTGCTGGAGGCGGCGGGTGACAAGCCGGTGATCTTCCGCACGGTCGATATCGGCGGCGACAAGGCGGTGCCTTACCTCGCGTCCGAAATCGCGGCGCAGGATGAAAACCCGGCGATGGGCTGGCGCGCGCTGCGGCTGGCGCTGGAGCGCGAAGGGCTGATGAAGGTGCAGGCGCGATCCTTGATGGAGGCATCGGCGGGGCGATCGCTTTACGTGATGTTCCCGATGGTCAGCGAACCGTGGGAATTCGATGCGGCCAAGGCGGTGTTCGACGAACAGCTCGTCTACCTGCGCGCGCAGAAGAAGCTGCTGCCCGAACGCATTCATTTCGGCGCGATGCTGGAAGTGCCTGCGCTGGCCGAAGTGCTGGACATGCTGCTGCCCAAACTGAGCTTCCTGTCGATCGGCACCAATGATCTCACGCAGTTCCTGTTCGCTGCCGACCGCGCCAATCCCAAGCTGGCCGAACGCTATGACTGGCTCAGCCCGTCGATTCTCCGGTTCCTGCGCCGGGTGATGCAGGGCTGCGTCGGAAGCGGAGTCGATGTCGGTGTGTGCGGCGAAATGGGCGGGCGCCGGCTGGAGGCGCTGGCGTTGATGGGGATCGGTTATCGCCGGTTGTCGATCACCCCGGCAGCGGTCGGCCCGATCAAGGAACTGGTCCGCAAGGTCGATCTGGCCGAGCTGTCGGCTGCGATGACAGGCTGGCTGGCCGAGCCGCAGCGCGACCTGCGCCAGCAATTGTCGGACTGGGCGGACGCGCGCGATATCGAATACGATTGAGGGTCCGCGCCAACCCGTGAGCTGCCGATGCGCCGCGCCGTGCGCGGCACGGGTCGTCCCGCGCTCGGTGCGCTTGACAGCAGCCCCCGCGACAGGCTGTGTGTCGTTCAAGCGCAATTCACGCAGATACTAACAAAAGCCTCACCAGAAGGCATTGGATTCGGGTCATGGACAGCGAACAGGATATCGGCGTCGAAGAGGCGCATGGCACGGCCTATGCCGGGGCGGGCGCCCGGCTGCGTGCCGCGCGCGAGACGCGCGGTTTCGATCTGCCGCACATTGCCGCGGAATCGCGCATTCCGCTGCGCCATCTCGAAGCAATCGAGGCGGGGGATTTCGGTTCCTTGCCGTCGCGCACCTATGCGATCGGTTTCTCGCGCACCTATGCCCGCCTGCTCGGCCTTGACGACGCGGCGATCGTGGATGCGGTGCGAGGCGAGCTGTCTGATGGCCAGACCCGGCGCACGTCGATGGGATCGGGGATGGAGCCCGGCGATCCGGCCAAGCTGCCCTCTGCCGGTCTGGCGTGGTTCGGTGCCTTTGCCGCGCTGGTGCTGGCGGTGGGGCTGATCGCCTTTTTCAGCTCGCGCTTCGGCGCCGGAAACGGACCCGGACCGATCGAAACTCCGCCCCCGCCCGCTGCCATGCCGGTCGCTGCCAATCCGGCACCTGCCCCTGCCGCCGCAGCGCCTGCGGCCGACGGAGAGGTCGTGCTGACATCGCTGGGCGACGGCGTGTGGGTGCGGATCTACGAGGAAGGCGGCGAGCGATTGCTCGAAAAGCAGCTGGCGATGGACGAAAGCTTTACATTGCCGACCGACGCCGTCGATCCGCGGATCAACACCGGACGTCCCGATCTGCTGGCGATCACGATTGACGGCGAGAGCGTGCCGCCACTTGCGCAGCGCCCCACCACCCTGGCGGGCATGGCGATTTCGGCATCCGCGCTGCTGGCGCGGCCCACGCCGGAAACCGAAGCTGCTGCGCCAGCTGCATCCGGTGCTGGCGCGGACGGCTGATCGGGCGAAGGCGCGCACGATTTCCCGTTGATTAGGGGTCGCGCGCTCTCGACTTGGCAGCGGCAAGGCGGCAGGGGTGACTATCCGTGTTCATATGCCCCGCAGCGGTCCGGGGCGGCCATCGCAAGGGAGCCCGCCGAACATGACAACCGCATCTCCGACCCTCCGCCCGCGCCTGTTGCGGGTGATGCTGGCTGCAGCCACCATCGCGGTGCTGCCTGCACCTGTTTTTGCGCAGGATACCGGCGACGAGGTCCGCCTGCGCAAGCTTGAGGCCGAAGTGCGCGCCCTCCAGCGCAAGGTTTTTCCGGGCGGCGACGGGCGCTTTTTCGAGCCGCAGATCGCCCCCGCGAGTCCGCAGGGCAGCGATACCGGGCAGGTCATGGGAGTGATTCCTCCCACAACGACGCCGGTGACCGATATCCTCGTACGCCTGCAAACGCTTGAGGCGCAGTTGCAGACCCTCACTGCCCGGTCCGAGGAGCAGGCCAACCAGTTCGGCCTGCTGGAACAGCGCATCGCCGTGCTTGAGAGCCGTCAGACCGCAGCGCCGATGGGCACGAATGGCAGCACGATGGGCGTGATCGCGCCGGAAGCAACGCTGCCGACTGCGGCGCCCGCAGCCGCCGATCCCGCGCCGACCCCGTCCACAGCCGTTGCCGCGCCCAGCCCAGAGCGGCTGGCGGCAGTGCAGGCCATCGCCAAGCCGCAGACTGCCGATGCCGGGGATGACGAATATACCTATGGCTTCCGCCTGTGGGACGCCGAGCTTTATCCCGAAGCGCGCCAACAGCTGACCCGCTATGTCGAGCAGTACCCCAACCACTCGCGCATCAGCTTCGGCCGCAACCTGCTGGGCCGCGCCTTTCTTGACGACAACATGCCTGAAGAGGCAGCGCGCTGGTTCCTGCGCAATTATCAGGCCGACAAGGACGGCGCGCGCGGCGCGGACAGCCTGCTCTATCTTGCGCAATCGATGATCGCGATGGGCGATACCCGCCGCGCCTGCATCGCGCTGGCCGAATTCGGCGCGACTTATCCCGTCATCGCCTCCGGCCGCTTGGCCGACGAATATCAGGCAAACAGCGCCAAGGTGACGTGCAGCTAAGCGGTAATCCGGGCGATAATCCGGCGGGGCGCTTCGCCGCCGATCTGGCGGCATTGTGGCCGGATGACGAACGCACCGGGCCGCTCGGCCTCGCGGTATCGGGTGGGCCGGACAGTCTGGCGCTGATGCTGCTGGCGCATGCCGCGCTGCCCGGACGGATCGCGGTCGCCAGCATCGATCACGGCTTGCGGCCCGAAGCGGCAGGCGAGGTCGCGCTGGTCGAGCGGCTGGCGGGGGAGCGTTCCATTCCCTTCACCGCCTTCACCCTCACACCGCAACCGGGCAATCTTCAGGCTCAGGCGCGCGCGGCACGTTATGCGGCGTTGGCGGGTTGGGCGCGCGCGGCGGGCCTGGGCGCTGTCGCCACCGCGCACCACGCCGATGATCAGGCCGAAACGCTGCTGATGCGGTTGAACCGGGGCAGCGGGCTGGCCGGGCTCGCAGGAGTGCGCGGAAGTACGACAATCGAGGGAAGTGATGTCACCCTGCTGCGCCCCTTGCTCGGCTGGCGCAAATCGGCGCTGGAAGCGGTGGTCGAGGCCGCCGGGATCGTCCCGGTGCGCGATCCATCCAACGCCAACCGCGATTTCGAGCGGGTCGCGATGCGCGAACGGATCGCTGCGGCATCCGCCTGGCTCGATCCGGCGCAGCTTGCCGCCAGCGCGGCGCATATCGCCGAAGGCTGGCAGGCAATCGCATGGTATGCCGGGCTCGATTGGGACGAGATGGTGGTGCCCGATGACAGCGCACCGGGCGGGCTGGGCTATGCCTATCACGCCAATGTGCCGCGGGTGGTTGCGATCGAGACGATCATGCGGATCATCGCCGAACTGGGCGGCCACGCCACGCGGGCAGAGGCCGCGCGCGCATGGGACCGGCTGTGGCAGGGCGAGAATGCTTCGCTGGGCGGCGTGCTGGCAGTGGCCGGGGTCGAGCGGGTAGAGAAAGTGGGCGTGCTGATGCGCGTCTGGCGATTCCGTCCCGAACCCCCGCGCGGGAAGGCGAACTAAGGCGGCGCCCTAAAGCACCTTATCGCCAACGCCGACCATTTGTCCGCGGGTGATGATCACCTTGTCCCCGCGCTTGGCGGCGGCAAACAGCTTGGCGGCGAATTCATCCGGCACGGCAACGCAGCCGTGGCTGGCATAGCCGTTCATCACCGGCGACCCATGGATCGCGATCCCGTCCCACGTCAGCCGCAATGTCCAGGGCATCGGCGCGTTGTTGTATTTTTCGGAGATATTGTCCTTCTCCTTGGTCAGGATCGGGAAGGTGCCGAGCGGCGTGGGGTGCGAGCGCGTGCCGAGCAGCGCAACCGCGGTGCCGATTTCGTGCCCGTCGCGGAAGGCGCTGATGACGCGCGCTTCCAGATCGACGGTGATGACGAGCTTGCCGACGTTCGGCGCGCCGCTTTCGTCCCAGAACCAGTCGCCGTAACGGATGCTGCCTTCGATCGGCAGGATCGATTTGATGACGAAGGGATCATTGCTGGCGCGGGCCGCCGGTGCCGCAGCGCGGGCGGCGAGGGGCAGCGGCTGCACCACTTCGCTGGAAATCATCCGCACTGCCGGGCCGCGCGGCGCCATAGGATCGGATTCGGGCGCAGGCGCAGTCACCGTATCGTCACTCGCGAGCAGCGGTGGCAGACTGGCTTGGATCATCGCGGAATCCGTGTCGGCGGTCGCGGCCGGCAACGTCAGATCGATCCGCGGTGGCATTTCGACATCGGGATCAACCCGCTCGAACGCGCTGTCCGCGCGTGCGGCGACCAGTTGGGCAGCCTCGGCGGCGTCCTGCACGCTGGCGCCTGCATCGTTCTGGGCCAGCAAAGGCGCGCAAGATGCGGCAAGCGCGATGAGGGCGACGGGTATGGCGAGGGACCGGATCATGGCATTCCATATGCCCCGTAAGCCGGGTCAATGCCAGAGACTAACCGCGCCGCGTCCCTTGCGGGGACGATGGCGGGCGGGATGTTAATCGGTCGCAGTCGCCACCTCAACCCTTGCGGGGACGATGGCGGGTGGGATGCTAATCGGTGGCAGTCGCCACCTCAACGTTCCGCCTGACTCGGCCGTTTCGCTCACTGCGGCGGAGCAGGTGTGGCGGGCGGACCGGCGCGCGTGGCGGCATATTCCGCTTCGGAGCGCTGCATCGCTACCGTACCGTCGGCGATCATCTGGCGCGCACGCTTCCGATCGGCTTCGGCATCGGCCAACTGCCGACGGGCCTTGTCGATCTGATCGGTGCTTTCGGCATCCAGCTTCTGGCCATCGCGAACGGCCTTGTTGCCGGATTTCCAGTCAGCCCCATACTGCGCGATCTCGCTGCCGCGCTGCTGGATGCTTTCGCCCGCATTCATCGAGCGGTTGCCGTAACCCGCGCAAGCGCCAAGGGTCGCTACGAGGGCGGCAGTTGCCGCGCCGATCAGATATCTGTTCATGGGATTTTTCCGGGTTGCCGACAGGCGGGGTGCCGACCGGACTGGCGGCCGATGAACATCAACAAAATGCAGATGAAGATCGCTCGCGCCTACTCTTGATAGAGAGATGGCTACTTGAAAAAATATTACAATAGTGGATTACATTATTATAATCCAATGATGGGTTCCGCAACCTAGATGCGCGACACCTTAGCCCGGTCCAATCGCTCCGAACAAGTCATGCGCGTCGGCATCCTCGATCACGACGTTGACAATATCGCCGGGTACGACCGTTTCGGGCACGTTGCGCAGATACACCGCGCCGTCGATCTCCGGGGCGTCGGCCTGGCTGCGGCCTGTGGCACCGATGTCGCCGTCCTCGTCGGGTTCGCCCACCTCATCGATGATGATCGGGAGCGTGCGGCCCACCTTGGCGGCAAGCTTGGCGGCGCTGATACGCTCGGTCACTTCCATGATCCGGGCATAGCGTTCTTCCTTCAGCGCTTCCGGCACATGATCGGGCAGGGCATTCGCCGCCGCGCCTTCGACCTGTTCGAACCGGAACGCACCGACCCGGTCGAGCTGCGCTTCCTCCAGCCAATCGAGCAGGTAGCGGAAATCTTCCTCGGTCTCGCCAGGGAAGCCGACCACGAAGGAGGATCGGATCGCGATGTCGGGGCAGATGGCGCGCCACGATTTCAGCCGTTCGAGAACCTTGGCCTCATTCGCCGGACGCTTCATCAGCTTCAAAACCTTGGGCGAAGCATGCTGGAACGGGATGTCGAGATAAGGCGTCAGCAACCCTTCGGCCATCAGCGGGATGACCTGATCGACGTGCGGGTAGGGATAGACGTAATGCAGCCGCACCCACGGCGGGGTGCCCTCGGGCGTACGCAGGCCGCCCAGCTCGCGCGCCAGATCGGTCATGTGCGCGCGCACGTCCCGGCCTTTCCACTGGCGCGGTTCGTGGCGGGTATCGACCCCGTAGGCGCTGGTATCCTGCGAGATCACAAGTAGTTCGCGGGTGCCTGCCGCCACCAGCTTTTCTGCCTCGCGCAGCACGGCATCGATCCGGCGGCTGGCGAGTTTGCCGCGCAGCGACGGGATGATGCAGAAGGCGCAGGAATGATTGCAGCCCTCGGAAATCTTCAGGTAGCTGTAATGGCGCGGCGTCAGCTTGATGTCAGGCTGCGGGATCAGGTCGATGAACGGGCCTTGGCTTGGCGGTGCGTGGGTGTGCACGGCCTCGACCACCTGCTCATATTGGTGCGCGCCCGTCACCGCGAGCACTTGCGGGTGCGCAGCGCGGATCGCCTCGGCTTCCTCGCCCATGCAGCCGGTCACGATCACGCGGCCGTTCTCGGCAATGGCTTCACCGATCGCGGCGAGGCTTTCTTCCTTGGCGGAATCGAGAAACCCGCAGGTGTTGACCAGCACCACATCCGCGCCCGCGTAGTCCTCGGCAAAGGCATAGCCATCGGCGCGCAGCCGGGTGAGGATGCGTTCGGAATCGACCAGCGCCTTGGGGCAGCCGAGGCTGACCATCCCGATGCGCTTCTGTTCGGCCACGACGGTGGGCTTTGTGGGGGAGACGGTGTTCATTGCGGCGCGCCCCTACACGACAGCGCGGCTTTGCGCTAGCAGGGTGTGCGAACCGAGAAGATCGAGGAGATGCGCTCATGAACGATTTTGCCCTGTGGCCGGTGCTGGCCGGAACCGCCGCGTTCTTTGCCGTGGGCGCATTGTGGTACGGCGTGATCTTCCGTCAGCTGTGGCAGCGGGCCGCGGGGCTGCGCAATTCGCAGTTGCAAACCGGGAACATGGCGCTGATCTTCGCGCTTACCTTTGCCTTCGAGATGCTGATCGCGATGGTGCTATGGCACCTTGTGGCCCGCACCGATCCGCCCGCATTCGTGGTGATGATGATGGCGGTCGGTTTCGCCGTGGGGGTGATGATCCCCGCGATCGGGATCAATTACCTCTACCTCAGAAAGTCGGGCATGCTGTTCCTGATCGACGCGGGGCATTTCCTGTTCGGCATGGCGGCGATGGGCGGCGTGTTCGTGTGGTTCCGCGGCTGAGCCGCGCTCAACCGGTCTCGCTCGGCGCGGTTGCCACAATTTCGACCAGCACATCGCCGGGCTGAAGCGCCTTGCACTCATCCTCCCAGAAGCCGATCGGGCGACCGTTGCGATAGATGCGCAGGCCCTGACCGCCGGTTGTAAGGTCAGTGATCGGACGCCCGCATTCTTCTTCGGTCACCACCCGCTCCACCAGTTGCACGCGGCCGCTGACACTGGCGAGATCGGCCAGATAATCGGCAATATGCGCGCCCTTGACGCTGCCGGCCAGCAGCAGACCGGTGAAGCGCACCGGATTGATGACATTGTTCGCGCCCGCCTGCCGTGCGAGTAATTCGTTGTCTTCGGCGCGCACCACCACGCTGATCGGCACATCGGGCGCGAGATGACGCACGGTCAGAACGATCAGGATCGAGGTGTCGTCACGCCCGGCGGATACCAGCACGCTCTGCGCCGAGGATATGCGCACGGATTTGAGCGTTTCGTCGCGGGTTGCATCGGCGGCCATGACATTGACGCCCAGCTTCTCCGCCTCGGCCAGCCGATCCTCGCCCGGGTCGACCACCACGATGCAGCGCGGATCGACCCCGCGCTCGATCAACTCGCCCACGCTCTGTGAGCCGGATACACCATAGCCCAGCACCACCACGTGATCGCTCAGCTGTTCCTGGATACGAGCCATGCGAAACTTCTCCCAGCTGCGCTTGATAACGAAATCATAGGCCGCGCCCACGAAGATGAACAATACCGCGATGCGGACCGGGGTGACGATCACCGCCTCGATCAACCGCGCGCGGTCGGACACCGGGGCGATGTCGCCAAATCCGGTGGTGGTGACGGAGATCATGGTGAAATAGACCACGTCGAGAAAGCTGATGTTGCCATCGACATTGTCGACCAGCCCGTCGCGGTCCCACCAGTGGATCATGATGACCATGAACAGCAGGCCCAGCGCGAACCCGGCCCTGATACCGATATCGCCCCACACCGGAAGCTTCACCTGCCGCCGCAGCGGCGTGAACTGGTCGGCCAGCTTCGGCTTGCGTTTGAACGGGTTGCGGCCAGTCTCGGGCGGCATCAGTCGCCGAACCGTTCGGCAAGAATGCCGATGGTGGAATAGTGGGTGAGATCGAGCTGCAGCGGGGTGACCGCGACATAGCCGTCGTCGATCGCCTCCAGATCGGTGCCGTGGTCGAGGGTGTGCTCGATCGGGTCGAGCCCGAACCAGAAATAGCGATAGCCGCGTGGATCGCGGCCTTCGACGATGCTGCCGCGCGAATAATCGTGGAAGCCCTGCCGCACCACGCGGATGCCTTTCACGTCCTCGGGCGGTAGCGCGGGGAAGTTCACATTGATCAGCGTGCGCTCGGCCATCGGCGCGTCGATCAGGCGGCTGAGCACCTTCGGCCCCCATTCGCGCGCTGCGCTGAAGGGCACATCATCGGCCATGCCTTCGCGAGCGTAGACCTGGCTGAACGCGATCGAGCGGATGCCCGCCAGCGCGCCCTCGATCGCGGCGGAGACGGTGCCCGAATAGGTTATGTCGTCGCCGAGGTTTGCGCCGCGATTGACGCCTGACAGGATGAGATCGGGCGCATCGGGCATCACCGTGCGCAGTGCCATCATCACGCTGTCGGTCGGCGTGCCGGTGACGGCGAAGCGCCGCTCGCCCAGCGTGTTGAGCCGCACCGGCCGCGTCAGCGTAAGCGAATGGCCCGCGCCTGATTGTTCCTCGGACGGTGCGCAGATCCAGATGTCATCGGAAAACTGCCGCGCGATTTCCTCCAGCACCTTGAGGCCGGGGGCGTGGATGCCGTCGTCATTGGTGAGGAGGATTCTCATTGCGCCGCCACCCCTATCCGTTCGTGCTGAGCTTGTCGAAGCACTGTATTTCCTTTGATTGCGGGCAGGGAAGACGAAAGGCAGTCCTTCGACAGGCTCAGGACGAACGGGGATTGAGGGTTGTGACACCGCCCATGTAAGGCAGCAATGCGTCAGGCACGCTGACGCTGCCGTCGGCGTTCTGGCAATTCTCGATCACCGCAACCAGCGTTCGCCCGACCGCGAGGCCGGAGCCGTTGAGGGTGTGGACGAACTGCGTGGTCTTCTGCTCGCCCGCAACGCGGTAGCGGGTGTTCATCCGCCGCGCCTGAAACTCGCCGGTGTTCGAACACGAGGAGATTTCGCGGTAAGCGCCCTGGCCCGGCAGCCACACTTCGAGGTCGTAGGTTTTGCGCGCGCCAAACCCCATGTCGCCGGTGCACAGCAGCAGCTTGCGATAGGGCAGGGCCAGGCGTTCGAGCACGGTTTCCGCCGCGCGGGTCATGCGGTCGTGTTCTTCTTCGGAGTCTTCCGGCTTTACGATGCTAACCAGTTCGCACTTTTCGAACTGGTGCTGGCGGATGAACCCCCGCGTATCGCGCCCCGCCGCGCCCGCTTCGGAGCGGAAGCACAAGGTCAGCGCGGTGAGGCGCATGGGGAGGGCGCTTTCATCGAGCAGTTCGCCCATGACGCTGGCGGTGAGGCTGACTTCGCTGGTGGGGATGAGCCAGCGGCCATTGGTGGTGTTGAAACTATCCTCGGCAAACTTCGGCAGCTTGTCGGTGCCATACATGGCATCATCGCCCACCAGGACCGGCGGGTTGCATTCCTCATACCCATGCTCACGGGTCTGCACGTCGAGCATGAACTGCCCGAGCGCCCGGTGCAGGCGCGCCATGTCGCCGCGCAGGAAGGTGAAGCGGGCGCCGGACAATCGCGCGCCGGTTTCGAAATCCATGCCCAGCGCGGGCGCGAGGTCGGCGTGTTCCTTGGGCGTGAAGTCGAAGGTGCGCGGCGTGCCCCAGCGGGCAACTTCGACGTTCTCTTCCTCGCCCGCGCCATCGGGCACGTCTTCAGCGGGGAGGTTGGGGATGATTTCCAGCGCCGCCTTCAGCTTCGCCGCCAATTCGTCGGCGCGGGCTTCCAGTGCGGGCATTTCGTCCTTGAGCGCGGCGACTTCGGCCTTCAGCGCCTCGGCTGCGTCCTTGTCGCCCTTGCCCATCGCCGCGCCGATCAGCTTGGACGCCTCGTTGCGGCGGCTTTGTGCGAGTTGCACCTGCGTGGTCAGCGCGCGGCGTTCTTCGTCGAGCGCGATCAGATCGGCAGCCTGCGGGGCCAGTCCCCGCCGCGCCAGCGCTGCATCGAAAGCCTCGGGATTTTCGCGGATTGAACGGATATCATGCATGGCCCGCGCCTATGCCTGTTCGGGCGCGCCAAGGAAAGAGGGAAGGGCCAAGAAGAAAAGGGCCAAGGAGAAAGGGGCGGCGGTGATGTCCGAGAGGCCGCCGCCCCTTCGGAGGGTCAGATCAGAAATTAACCTGCGCGGTCACGAAGATCCGGCGCGGATCGCCGTAGAAGCCGGTCAGCGTGCCTTCGCGGCCCAGCGTCGGGCGGAACGGCGTGCCAGGCGTGCCGCCCGCCACGAAGTTGTAGCCCGACACGATATACTCCTTGTCGAACAGGTTCTTGCCGTGCAGCCCGATCGAGAACAGCCCGCTGTCCACAGTGTAGACCACGCTGGCATCGACCAGCACAAAGCCATCCTGATCGAGGAACGGGTTGGGCGCTTCGAACTGGCTGGCATCCGACCGCAGCGAGGCAAGGCCGATGAAATCCATCATCCCGCTGGCGACCGGCACGCCGAAGGTGAAGCCCATGTGCGCGGTGATGTCAGGCGTGTTCTGGAACACGCGCTGATCGGCCACGTCGTTGCCGAAATTGTCGATGAAGGTGTTGAACTTGGCATCCAGCACACCCAGTGACCAGTTGACGCTGAAGCGGCTACCGTCACCGGCGAAATCCTTGCCGACCAGTGCCGTGCCTTCGAACTCGATCCCGTTGACGTCGGCGCTCGCCGCGTTGGAGGTGATGCCGATGAAGGTATCATTGGTGCCATCGCCATTGCTGTCGAACCCGACCGATCCGGGGATCTGGACATTGTCATACTGGCCGAGGAACCCGGCAAGGCTGATGTTGAGCCGGTTGTCGAGCAGCGATGCCTTCCAGCCCAGTTCGAAGCTGTCGACCGTTTCCGGCTCGAAGCTCATGAAGTCGAACACTTCCTGCGCGTCGCAGGCGCCCCCGGCACTGTCCCGGCACGCCGTGGTCACGCCGCGCGGGTCGAAACCGCCGCCCTTGAAGCCTTGCGAATAGGTGAAGTAGACATTGTGATCCGCGTTGGGCTGCCAGCTGATCGAGGCGCGCGGGTTGAAGTCCTTGAAGGTGCGGCTGCCCTCGAAATCGCTGGTGACGGCCAGCGGAACCCCGGTCCCGCCGAAGATGTCGGAATAGCCGCCCAGGAAGGTCGTCCGCAGCACCCGGCTCGACCGCTTGTCATTGGTGTAGCGGCCCCCGACCGAGAGGCTGATCGTGTCGGTGAGATCATAGGTGAAGTCACCGAAGACCGACCACGTCTTGGTGTTGACGTCGCCCAGCGTCTGCGCATTCAGGCCCGCCACGGTGGTGAACAGCGCCACGTCGAAGGCAGTGAAGGCATTGGCATCGAGATAGTAGAAGCCGAGCACGCCCGAGAGGCGATCGCCTTCGTAAAGCAGCTGCAATTCCTGACTGAGCTGGTCGTTCTCGTAGATCGCCGGCACATCGAGATCGACTGCGGGAAGGCTGTCGAAATCGATCGGGCTGGTGGAGCTGTCCTCGCGGTAGCCGGTGATCGACTTGAAGGTCATCGTGTCGCTAAGCTCGATCGCGACATTCAGCGCGCCGCCATAGGCTTCGACTTCCTGATCGACGATGTTCAGCCCCGCGCGGGTGTCGAACACATCGTCGAGCACCGGCGCGCCCGAAAGCTGGCCGGGGATCAGGCGGTGGCCCTGCCGGGCTTCGCTGTCATCCTTGACGTAATCGCCCGACAGGCGGACGAACACCGGCCCGCTGTCGAATTCGATCGTGCCGCGCCCAGCCCAAACGTCCTTGTTGTAGTTCTCGGTGCCGAGCGTGAGATTGTCGCCAAACCCGCCGCGCGACAGGCGCGCGCCGCTGGCGCCGATCTTGAGACTGTCGCTGATCGGGGTCGAAGCGCTGACGATCAGATCGGCCTGATCGTAAGAGCCATAGGCGCCGCGCACCGTCACGGCGGTTTCGTCCGGCATCTCGGCGGTGACATACTTGATCGCGCCGCCGATGGTGTTGCGACCATAGAGCGTGCCCTGCGGTCCGCGCAGCACTTCGATACGTTCGATATTGTAGACATCGAGCACGGCGGCCTGCGGGCGGTTGAGATAGACGTCGTCGACATAGAGGCCGACGCCCGCTTCGAACCCGGCGACCGGATCCTGCTGGCCGACGCCGCGGATGAACGCCGACAGCGTGGTGTTGGTGCCGCGGCTCACTTCGAGCGTGACGTTGGGCACCTGCTGGGCGATCTGGGTAAGATCCTGCACGCCCTGCTTGATCAGGGTGTCACCCGACAACGACGTGACCGACAGCGGCACGTCGATCAGGCGTTCTTCGCGGCGCCGGGCGGTGACGATGATGACGCCTTCCTCGGCCTGCTCGCTGGCGCTGGCGGTGTCCGCAACTTCGTCCTGCGCGGCGACAGGCGCGGCGAAAGTGGCAATTCCGGCGCATCCTGCAAGCAGCAGCGCACGTTGGCAAAACGCTTTTTTCATGGGGTGTTTCCTCTCCTGGCCCTCTTGTGGGGACACCAATATTGAAAGTTGAACCACCTTTCAAGTTTAGACTTGTCTCCGACTCCTGCCCGTCCTACCGAAAGCGCGGAGGGAGTAGCTGATGAGCAACACTCGGGGCACCGGGATGAGCGTCGCGCGGGCTGCTGGCGGCGAGGACAAGGTGCCTCGCACCGAGCGTGGACGGCGGACCTTGCGCAAGCTGCTCGATGCGGCGGCGGAGGAGTTTGGCGAGAAGGGCTTCCACGAAGCTTCGGTCAGCTCGATCACCCGGCGGGCAGGCGTGGCGTTGGGCAGCTTCTACACCTATTTCGATAGCAAGGACGCCTTGTTCCGGGCGCTGGTCGCAGACATGAGCGAGAAGGTGAGGACCAGTGCGCGCTCGGCCCTGTCCGACAGCATGGGCGCGCTGGAGATCGAGCGTGCGGCGCTCACCGCGTTCCTGCGCTTTGCTGCGGAGCACAAGGAAATCTACCGCATCATCGACGAAGCGGAATTCGTCGATCCCGATAGCTACCGCACGCATTACGAAACCATTGCCCTGCGCATTGCCGACCGCTTGCGCGCGGGCGCGGAAAGCGGCGAGTTTCGCGGCGGGCTGGGCGAACTGGAAGCCTGGGCGGTGATGGGCATGAACGTCTTCGTCGGTCTGCGCTATGTCGTGTGGGGTGATGCCGGAATGCCGGCTGAAGATGCTGCCGCCGGGGTCAATCGCCTGCTGGCTGAAGGCGTCCTGCGCCGCTGAGCGCCGTTGGCGCCAACCACCTACATCACTGATTGATGGGCATTCCGGACTGTGGCTCGGATGCGCGAGCCTTTGCATCTGCAAAGGTATAATTGCAATCGATTCTCATTCACATCTCTATTGACTCTCATTCGCAACAAGGTCATTGACGCGGCAACCCTTCGTTTTCAGCAGGATGCCCTTCGCGTGTTTGTGATCACCAAACTTGCTCTTTCCGCCGCCCCTCTAGCCATTCTCGCCGCGCCTGCCGCTGCCGAGGTCGCCTCTGCGGAAACCGGGGCCGAGGCCCAGCAGCAGACCGGCCGCATCACCGTTACCGCCACCCGCACGCCGGTGTTGCAGGAAGAAGCGCCCGCGACGGTCACGATCATCACCGATGAGGATATCGCCGATCAGCTCGCCACCGACATCAAGGATCTGGTGCGGTTCGAACCCGGCGTGACTGTGCGCCGCGCTCCGGCCCGCTTTGGTGCCGCCTTCGGTGCAACCGGCCGCGCGCGCAACGAAGGCTTCACCATCCGCGGGATCGGCGGCAACCGGGTGCTGATCCAGGTCGACGGGATCCGCGCGCCGCAGGGCTTCGCCTTCGGTCCGCAGGATGCCGGACGCGGCGGCTTTGCCGATGTCAGTCTGGTCAAGCGGGTCGAGATCCTGCGCGGGCCAGCCTCGGCGCTCTACGGCAGCGACGGGCTAGCGGGCGCGGTCAGCTTCGTCACCGCCGATCCGGTTGATCTGATCGGGGCAGGCAGCTTCGGCGGTTTCGTCACCTCGCAATATTCCAGCGAGGACAACGAATTCGCACAAACCGCGACGCTCGCCGCACAGAGCGGCAATGTCTCCGCGATGATCGCCTATACAAGGCGCGACTTCGAGGAGCTTGAAAACCGGGCGACCAATGATGGCACCGGCCCGCTGCGAACCGCGCCCAACCCGCAGGACGGGCGCAGCGACGCGGTGCTGGCCAAGCTGGTGTGGGACAATGGGCCGCACCGCGTCCGGCTGACCGGCGAATGGCTTGATACTGCCGTCGAAACCGAAGTGCTGACCGGCATCGGCCCCGCTTTCTTGTTCGGCCCCGCGCCGGTGTGGAATGTCGATGCGCTCAATGCCCGCGACACCAATGAACGGCTGCGTGCCTCGCTCGACTGGACCTATGACGGCAGCGCCGGCGATGTCGTCGAATATGCCTTCCTGTCTGCCTTCTGGCAGGACAACGCGGATCGCCAGTTCGCCTTCGAGGAGCGCACGCCGCTGGGGCCGACGCCTGCACCCGATCGCGAGCGTCTCAACACCTTCGAAAACCGGATCTACGGCGCGGTCGGCGAGGCGCGTTCGTCGTTCGATCTTGGCGGAATGCAGCACCGCGTGGCCATCGGCGGAGACATCAGCTGGACCCGGCAGGAGGGCTTGCGCGATGGCACCTTTCCCGGACGCGGCGAAAGCTTCCCGACCCGCGCGTTCCCGGCTACCGATTTCACTTTGGGCGGCGTGTTCCTGTCCGACGAGATCACGCTGCTTAATGGCGCGCTGACGCTGTTCCCGGCACTGCGATTCGACTTCTACGATCTCAATCCGACCGACGATCCGCTGCTCACGGCGTTCGATCCGCAAGGCCAGAGCGACAGCCGCCTCAGCCCCAAGTTCGGCGCGACGGTGAAGCTGGCCGAGGACGTGATCCTGTTCGGCAATTACGCGCAGGGTTTCCTCGCGCCGACACCTTCGCAGGTGAACAATTTCTTCGAATTCATCGCAGGGGGCTACACCTCGATCCCCAATCCCGATTTGGGACCGGAAACCAGCGAAAGCTGGGAAGTGGGCGCGCGTTATGTCGGGGAAATCTTCTCGCTGCAGGTCACCGGGTTTCGCGGCGACTATGACAATTTCATCAGCCAGCAGGTCATCGGCGGATCTTTCACCCCGCAGGACCCGGCGATTTTCCAGTTCGTCAACTTCAACGCGGTCGAAATCGAGGGGGTTGAAGCGCGCGCCGAAATGAAGCTCGACAGCGGGTGGAACGCACGCTTCGCAATGGCCTATGCCAATGGCGACATCGTCAATCCGGGCGGCGCGCGGGTGCCGCTCGACACGATTGACCCGTTCAACCTTGTCGCCGGACTGGGATATCGCGATCCGGGCGGGCGGTTCGGCGGCGAACTGATCCTGACCCATAATGGCCGCAAGGAGAAGGGCGACCTGGAACGGGCCGCCGACGGCACCGACCTGTTCGTTCGGCCCGATGCTTCGACCGTTCTGGATCTGACCGCCTTCGTCGCCGTGACCGATCGGCTGAAACTGCGCGCGGGCCTCTTCAATCTGACCGACGAGAAATACGCCCTGTGGTCCGACGTGCGCGGCCTCGGGGTCAATGATGCCGCGATTTTCGATGCCTTTACCCGGCCGGGCCGTAACCTGAGCGTTTCGGCCAGCTACCGCTTCTGAACCTGAAAGGAGGACACCCCGATGAACCGTTTGACCCGAATTTTCCTCGCTGCCGGACTTTCCGCCGCAGCACTGGCCGCCGCGCCCGCTCCCGCGGTGGCCGATGCGCCGATCGTGCGCGGCGAGGACGCCGCCGCCGCCGCCTTCGCAGCCGATCGTGAAACCATCCTCGCGATGGCGGGCGATTTCAAGGTGACCTTCGACATGCAGGAGTCCACTGCGTGGATGGAAGGCTACGAACCGCTCGAGCGCAAGGTATCGGGCGGGTACGAATCCGTCCGCGTGATCGAGGATACCGGCACCAAGATCGTGCTGCAGCACCTGCTGGTGACGGGCGATGACGCAAACCCCTACATCGTCAAGCATTGGCGGCAGGACTGGGAATACGAGCCCGAAAAGATCCTGACCTATGCGGGCGGGGACAGCTGGGAATGGAGCGCAGTGCCCGAAAAGATGCGCACCGGGCGCTGGTCGCAGACGGTCTATCAGGTCGACGACAGCCCGCGCTACGCCGGGTGGGGTCAGTGGGAGACGACGCTGGGCGTCAAGCGCTGGCGTTCCAACTGGACAGCGCGCCCGCTCGCCCGCCGCGATGCGATCCGCAATCCCGTCTATGATCACTATATGGGCATCAACCGCCATCAGCTGACCCCGACCGGCTGGATCCACTGGCAGGACAACACCAAGATGATCGCGCCCAAGGGCGGCGCGGGCCGGACAGAGGGTGCCGCGCCGACGCCGGTGGTGCAGGAATATGTGCTCAACACCTATGAACGGTTCGACGGCTACAATGTCGCTGCAGCCGAAGCCTATTGGGACAAGACCAGAACTTTCTGGGACGCAGTGCGTGGCAAGTGGGATGCGGTCGCCGAGGCCAATGGCGGCGTGCGCATCGAACAGGAAGCGGGCGCAGGCACGGCGATTGCCAACGAACTGCTGATCCTCGCCGACAAGATCAAGGCGGGCAAGGAAACGCCCGAAGCCGCCAGCGAAAAGGCGATCGCCATGATCGCCGAAGGGACCGCACGCGGCGGCGGCTGATCGGCTTGCCGGGTTGTGGAGAGGGGCGATGTGTCCTCTCGCCCCTCTTCACACACACGCCGTTCCGGCCCGCGCTTCCCATCCGGCGCGGCGCGCGATAGAGCATTGGCCCATGATCCTGGTCATCAACGCGCTCGGCGACGCCGATCACCTTGCCGCCTTGCGCGAGCGGATCGACCTGCTCGAATGGCGCGACGGACGCGCAACCGCAGGCGCAACCGCGCGCGAGGTGAAGCGTAACCTGCAGGCGGCAATGGGCACATCCGCCGGGCGACGCATGCAAGACGAACTGCTGCCGCTGATCGCCGAGAATGCAGTGGTGAAGGCGGCTGCTCAGCCGCGCCGCATATCTCCGCTCATCATCAGCAAGACCGGGGTGGACGGGCAATACGGGGCGCATGTCGATAATCCCCTGATGGGGAGGGGTGCCGCCCGCCTGCGCACCGACATTTCGTTCACGCTGTTCCTTACGCCGCCGGACGAATATGACGGGGGCGAGCTGGTGGTTCATGCCGCCGGGATGAGTCAGGAAATGAAAGGCGAGGCCGGACATCTGGTGCTCTATCCTTCCACCAGCATCCACGAAGTGCGCCCCGTCACGCGCGGTGAGCGGATCGTGTGTGTGGGCTGGATCGAAAGCCTGATCGCCGATCAGGGGCGGCGCGAGATGCTGTTCGAACTGGAAAACCTGCGCACTTCGCTGCGCCAGAAGTTGCCACTGCAATCGGCCGAACTGCTGACGCTCGACAAGACCATCGCCAACCTATTGCGGATGTGGGCGCACGCCTGAAACCTTGGGCGCGCTGGCCCGTTGGGCCCGGATCGTGAAATACAGGATCAGGCTGACCCCGATCACGCTCGGTCCGGCCCAGATCGCGGGATTGAAGACCTGTTCGGGCACCAGACGGATCAGGCCGACCGACATGAACGCGGTATAGGCCGATATCCCCATGCCGATCAGCGCCCGGAAATGCTCGCCGATATAAGTGCCGCGCGGCGGATCGCCGGGCCGCCAGATGTAGACCTGCTGGATCAGCATGGCGACGATGCCGATGAAGGCGACCAGCATCATCAGCGGATGCCCGACCTTGAACCCGTAAATGCCGCACCATGCGCCTGACACCACCACCGCCGCGATCACTGCCTGATAACGAAGCCGGCGAAGCGCCCGCCGGTCGCGCGAATGGCGCACCACGGCGAGGCCATAATCGACAAAACCGATGGTCAGCACGCCGAGATACAGCATCATCCAGCCGAACAACCCGTCAAACAGCGCGCGGTCGGTGATCTCGGGGTGTCGCCACTCCGGTCCGTACAGCGAAAGCAGTGCCATCGCGATCGCCAGCGAGCCTGCCCCGAGAAAGCCGTAACACGCGGCCTTGCCCCATTTGCGATGATTGGACGCGCCCTTGCGGGTGACAACCGGTCCCCAGAATGCCGCCAGCCCCACCGTTCCGGTGACCACATGGGCAACGACAAGGGCTTCGAACAGCTCCATGCCGCAAGGCATGACATAATCGGGATGACTATCCTAGGTCAGATTTCCTCACCGGTTGAGCATCACCGAACCCGCGACGGCGCAACCAGCACGGCATTGGCAATCAGCAGATCGAGCCCGTCGAGATAGGCGCGGGTCGATGGGTCATGGGCAAAGCCGATCACCAGCCCGCGGCCTTGCCGCTGGGCCATAAGATAGGGCTTGTACGCCAGCTGCCGCCGGTTTTCATCCCACACATAGCCGCTTGCAATCAGGTTCCCCGGCTCGGCAAAGCGCAGCACGTTGACGCCGTCCGCCCGGTCGAGCGGGGTGAAGATCTGCGTGCCGGTCGCCAGCACAACCGCACCCCCGTCATATCCTGCCGAAAGGAAATGGTCGCGTTCGGACACCACGTTGAGCAGCGCGCCGGGCAGCGTATCGGGGAGGGCGCGCTCATCCTTGATCGCCTCGCGATATTCGGCGTCGCTGGCGATTTCGACCGCTTCGGCGAGCGACGCGTCCTTGTCGCCATCCTCCGAGCCGGGTTCGCGGCCCAACGCGGCTTCACGCTTGACGGCGAGCATCGGGGTGTCGCCGTCGCTGAAGGTTTCGAGGCTATCGCCAATCGCCACCAGCACGCCGCCCTTGCGCACGAAATCACGGATGTTGCGCTCGCCAGCATCGCCGAGAGCCGCCGACGGATCGCCCTCCGGAACCAGCAGGACATCGTAATCAGACAGATCGGCGCGGGCGAGCCGCTGGGTGCGGATCGGTGTCACGGGCAGGCCGATGCGCCGTTCGAGCACATAGCGCGCCGCGCCTGCGCTCAACTGCGAAATCCCGTCATCCCATGCGATCGCTACCTTGGGCAGGGTCAACCGGACGAAGCTTTCGCTGCCGAGATTGGGGCCGCTGTCGACCCAGCCCGAATCGAGCGCAACCGTGTGCGCGCCGACCTCGCGGACGAGGGCAGCGAGGCGCGCCATTTGCTCCGGCGTGTTGCTGCCTGCAGGGAAAACCACGGTGCCGCGCGGAAATTCGCGCCCCGCCTTGGCGAACGCCTTGTCGGTGACGCGCGCATCCATCCCTTCGCGCAGCGCCAGCGTGACGAAGCGCGCCTGTCCGCTGTCGTTCCACGGCACGGCAATGGCGAAAGCGCCGGTGCCTTCGATCATCGGCGCAATCGGAGCATCGGGTGCAAGCGGCGCGCCCGAAACCGCGCTGTTGCACAGCGTCACGTCCGTCCCCGCCATCAGCCCGACCGACCATGCGGTGACATCATACAGCTCGTGCGGAAGGTCCTGCGAACGGCGGCGTTCCTGTTCTTCGAGGAAGTCGGGCGGCAGCGGCGTGTCGCGGTCGAGCAGGCTGCGCACCAGCCGCGCGGCGGGCTGGGCCTGCGGCACTGCGAGATAGCCTTGCGGATAGCTCTTTCCGCAGGCGCTGGCCGGACCATCGCGGCGCAGCACGGTAATGCCCTGCGCGGCGAGGCGCCGCCCGAGGCTTTCGGCATTCCAGCGCCGTTCGGCCAGATCGATGAGATAGGTGCCGCGCCCGGCAGCTCCGCTGGCATTGGCCGCGCGATATTGCGCGAAGTCCGACAGAAATCGCTCCGGATTGTCAGCCACCGCGCCCGCAGTCGCCAGACTGGCGGTGAAGTGGTTGTGCACCCCGTCTTCATAGGTCAGCTGCGTCCCGTCACGCCGTTCGAACACCAGCCCGCGCGCCGATCCTTGTTCATAGGTGCTGCCGATCGCGCCCTGATGCGCGTTCCACGTGTCGCCGTACCCGGGATAGAACAGGTCATAGACCTCGCGGGTGAAATAGGGCTCGCCCCGGGCATCAAAGACGGCAGCATTGGCGCGCCCGATCAGTTCGTAGGCGCGCACCTGTGCCGGGGTGAGATTGGGGTTGAACGGCTGGGCGGCGGGGCTGAAGAAATAGGTCTCGTCCCCGCCCATTTCGTGCAGGTCGACCACCACCACCGGGTTCCACTGCCGTATCGCGGCGACCTTGCCGCGGGTTTCGGGCTGCGACAGAGTGAACCAGTCACGGTTGAGGTCGAACATGTAGTGATTGACGCGCCCGCTCGGCCACGGCTCGTCATGTTCGGCGGCTTGCCGGTCGGCAGCAGGCGCGATCCCGCTGGCGGCGAGGAAATTGTTCACGAACCGCGCGCGCCCATCCGGGTTCTGCATCGGGTCGATCACCACCAGAGTTTCGCGCATGATCCGTTCCGCCCGCGCGTCGCCCTGCGCGGCGAGCAGGTGATACGCGGTCATCAGCGCGGCATCGGTGGAGGAGATTTCGTTGCCGTGGACGCCATATTGCAGCCACGTCACCGGCAACGCCGCACCGTTGGACACGCGCCCTGCGGCGATATTGGCGAGATCGGCCTGAACCGCATCGAGCCGCGCGATGTTCTCGGGCGCGGACAGGATCACGTAATAAAGGGGCCGGCCTTCCCAACTGGTCGCATATTGCACCATCCGCGTGCGGTCCGGCGCGGCGGCGACCAGCGCGTTCAGATAGGCATAGGTCTGATCGGGCGAGGTGATGCGTGTGGCGGGCGCGTGGCCGACCGTATCGGCAAGGGTCGGGATCGCGGGATCGAAGCGGCCGTCGATAAAGGATTGCGCCGCAGCCGGTTGAATCATCGCCCACATGGCAACCAGCACGACGAGGCCCCGGCCCCAAATTGTGTTGCGCATTATGTGTTCCCGCTTGTTTGTGTCAGCCCGATGAAAGCGAGCCTTGCCGCGAACACGGCTGCGCGGTCAAGCATGGTGGGGAATTTGGCCCATCAGGCCGATGTGTGAGGTATGCACCATGCCCGATTTAGCACCAGCCGACTATTTAGCACCAGCCGACTATGCCAAAACCTGCATGGCCAGCATATCGACGAGCGATCCGTGCGACGTAGCGATTACCTAGATAAAGCCGGATGGTTTGGATGAAACCGGAGTGCAATTGCAGATCGATCTTGATGTCGGTCTGCTTGCTGAGCTTATCGAGGCGCATTCGTGATGGCGGCCGAATTTGCAGGCTATTCGGACCTTTCAGATCTCCTGAGCTTCCGCACTGCTGAATGGTGGATTTTCCCCTGGCCACGAGCAGGACAATGGTTGTCGCAGGCGCTGAAACCGGGCGCACAGGGCCGCCGCCAGATGGGCAAAAACAGCGCGACGAGTGTCGTTGATGACCACGCTACAGGGCAATGTTTGGTGGGCTCATCACAACCTTGCTTTGGTTCACGTTTTTTCCGCGTTAAGCGGGTGCTTAATGGAATGCCGTGCTGGATTGGAAGCGCCAGCGTGACTGATGCGCACGGCTCACCTGTGGCACGGTTTGGCCAATACGCCCTTGCCACTACAGGTGGCCAACCGCAGGACAAGAAGCCTAGTCCGCAATTGCCACGGTAAGACCCCCATGATAGGCGCCGGGCACGTTTGCGTATAGCATCCTGATCGTGAGTGAGGATCCATAAAATGGTAGAAGGTGAAGGCACAGAGGCCAGCATTGACGAGCGTCTCTCCGAGCTTTCGCTGTCCATCGAGCGCATCAAGGAAGGTCTTGGCCCCAAAAAATAGGTGAGGAAGGAACTGGCAGAGATTCGCCGGCTGGTGGTCGCGCCTCGTGCTGTGCCGATCGACGATCCATCGCGGGGATTTTCATGAGGTTGGCCCGGAAGGAAAATTCGCTTTTATCTTCTGCGATGCGACTCATAACTTTGCGGAGATCGACCGCAACATCCCAGCGCTTCTGGACAAGCTACAGCCTGGTGGCGTGCTAGCTTGCGATGATATCCAGCCCCACTTCGAGGAGTACATCCGCGAAAAATTTGAATGGAAATGGGCCTACTGCGATTCGCTTCTTTTCTACGGTGAACCGGCCTGACGATTTCAGTCGTGATGATCGGGTCATTGGGGGCTGGTGGTTCAATCTTCGCGTGATGGGGGAGGCGGGCATGGCGTCCGATCACTCTGACCTGCGTTTCAATCAGGCGAAGTTATTCGCCGTCGACATCGCTGACCATTACGCGGTTTGGCGGCACGATTGAAACACGGTCAGCCCGCACTCGAACTGGTCGGAAAGGCGCCCGCCGAGATCGCCGGCCAACGTGTCTGGGGCATGCCCCAGACACGTTCCCATCCGATCAAACACCCATCATGAAGGAGCCAGAATTCACCTCTGACTGTTAACAATCAGGGGAGCACGCCGCACGTCAGCCTCTTTGGAGCCAATCACGCTGTAGGTTTCCCTAATCTGATGGGCCGCAAATGGACGCCCCGCACCGCGCTCTAATGTTTTTCGTGGAAACCGGCACCATCTCTTCCAAGTCACTGAAAAGATGGTGGGCGCGACAGGGATTGAACCTGTGACCCCACCCGTGTGAAGGGTGGGAAAAACGGAAAACTGCGGTTTCGAGCTGAACAGAAAACATAATAAAAACAATCTTAGAGGGCCGTTGTTGTTCGTCGTTGTCCGCCCATCTTTTTCATGTTTTTTTCATGGATTTTTTGATAGTGACGCCGGATGCCAGATCTGAGCCGTATTGGAGAGCGTGAAAAGTTGAAGCCGAAGGCGGGCGACGAGCCGCATTGGCATCGTCTTCGGCAAGGCGTCTACCTCGGTTATCGGCCTTCCAAGAAGAAGGCCGGGGGCACATGGTTTGCCCGCTTTTATGATGCGGACGCGAACCGGAATGCTCGCAAGCGGCTGGGCGATTACGGCACTCTGTCAGGCCACGAGGTATATAAGCAGGCCAAGGCTGATGCCGAAACATGGGCCGATACGGTCGAAAGCGGAGGCGAGCGCGCCCGCGACATGGTGACGGTGAAGGATGCCTGCGAAGCTTATCTTGAGCAAAAGCCCGGTTCGATTGCTGAGGGCGTATTTCGGCGGCATGTCTATGATGATCCCATTGCCAAGGTGATGCTCGACAAGCTCCGGCGACACCATCTGAAGGCGTGGCGCAAGCGGCTGGAGCAAGCCCCGGCGCTGGTGACGCGCACGAAGGATCCAGAGAAAAAGCGGATGAAGCAACGATCTCAGTCGACCGTGAACCGCGACATGGTGCCGCTACGCGCGGCCTTAGGGCTGGTGCTGAAGTCGGGCGCCCCGAATACGGATGCAGCATGGCAAGAGGCGCTGCGCCCCTTCAAGGGTGCAGACAGGCGCCGGGAGCTGTATCTGGACCGCGATGAACGCAAGAAGCTGATCAAAGCCACGTGCGACGAGGCGCGCCCCTTCATAAGGGCGCTGTGCCTCTTGCCGCTGCGCCCGGGTGCGTTGGCAGGCCTAAAGGTGAGTGATTTTGACAAGCGCACCCGCGCTCTTACCATCGGCAAGGACAAGAACGGCAACCCGCGCCAACTTACCATCCCGCAAACGACCGCCGACTTCTTCGAACTGCAGGTGGAGGATAAACTGCCAGCCGCGTCGATCTTCTCCCGCACCGGCGGCGCGGCTTGGAACAAAGACACTTGGAAACACCCGATCAAAGACGCAGTGGCTGAGGCTGGCTTGCCCGGAGCCGCGGCCGCTTACACCTTACGGCATAGCGTCATCACCGACCTGATCCGCGCTCGCCTGCCGATCCTCACGGTTGCGCAGCTATCGGGCACGAGTGTTGCCATGATCGAAAAGCACTATGGGCATCTAGTGCGAGACGATGCCGAGGATGCTCTTGCAACCCTTGCCCTCTGAAGCGGACATGTGAAGAAAAAAGAGCCACCGTCGAACTAAAATCGTCGGGAAGACCGTCCGATTTGCGAGCATTCGGCACCAGTAACTTTTAATCAGCGGGTCACAGGTTCGAATCCTGTCGGGCTCACCAATTATATCAGTAATATAGCAGAGAAAAGTGGAGATGGCACCGGGTCATTTCTGCGGATCAGCAATCACATGGCAATCACCTCGGGGTCAGTCGCACTCTAAGGTAGGGCGGGCGGTGATTCTTAGCCCCGTCGCCTTATGTGACGGGGCTGTTTCGTGAAGAGTTCACAAGCAACCTCAGCGATTGGTCAAATGCTATTCCCAATTCTCCTTCGGATGAGTAAGCTCTTTTGGCGGGGTAATCGGATGCCCCAATGGGGGGTGAGATCAAAATGAGGTGGAGCTGGTTTTCTGCGCTTGCACTTTCGGTGCTTTCCGTTGCCGCAATACCTGCTGAGGCGCAGCAGCCCGAGATCGCTGCCCAATCCCAATATGGGGATGCAAAGACCTGGGGCTTTTTAGCCAAGCTGGCGGGGCGTGACTATATCGCTTGCGAGACTTGGGGGGGTGTTAAATGCGAAAAAACTTATAGCGCTCCGGTTGCTGTTCGAGAGATTCCTGGTGGGTATGCAATCCACGGGAAGAGCGGTGTTACAATTTACGTCACTGATCAGGCAGGACAGCCGCTCATCATGAGCGGGGGTGAAATTTCTCCGCTGCAGTTAATCTCCTCCACTTCGAACGAAATGGTTCTGAAGTTCCAGGATTCGACCTTCATTTATAGCGAGTGGGAGGGGGTTCCGACCGTTACAGTGGTCGAAGAAAACAAGGTCCAGCGAAGGCAGCCTTGGGTAGATAGATCTCGACACCCAAAAAGGTATGCGAAAGATTTCTTTAGAATACACAGCGCGGCTGGCGCGCCCCCTATCTCCTCGCCATACAGGCCCGTTGGAGCGGTAAGTGAAACCCTCGTTGCTCTGCTCGGCCGAGAAGCCATGCCGCGCAGTTCGAACAGCAGCCAAGCAAGCGACGACGGCAGCCATGCGCGAAGTGTGCGTAAGGGTCTCGGCGGCGTTTTTGGAGGCGTGGTCGGAATGCTTGCTGGAGCAGAACTGACCCAAGGTCTAGGACTGACAGAAAGCATTATAGCTACGGCCGCGAGTGCCGCTGCCGGCGCTCTAGTGGGAAGTGGTGAAATCAGTCCGGAAGACGCTCTTGCCGCGACAACAGCTGTCACCGATGGGATGGCTCAAGGTTATGCAGATGCTGCCGCCCAGAACGCTCAAACGGCGGCGTTAATTTCGCAAGCAAGGATCGCTGATGACCTCTATCGTCAGCAGCAAATGGCGCACACGCAATCAGCAGTTGAGTCAAAAGCCAAAGCTGATCGAGATGTTATTACGCGAGTTTTCGCCGAAGCAGAGGCGTTTCGAGCAGTTGAGATGCAAAAAGCAATCGCAGCGGGCGACGTGGCGCGTCAAACCCATATTGCTCAACAGTCCGCCGCCGCGATGCAATCTGTGCAATCATTTGGTTTGGAAAATCAGGTTCGAGAGTCCGCTAGGAAGATCGCTGAAGCCAACCAGGCGGCGTTTCCACAACAAATGGTCAATACCGCCGCGAGGCCGCAGCAGCCTGTCACCCCATATCCTAATGATACTGCAGCAGCTAGCGTGTGCATCGATCCGAATATGCCAGTCTCCTACTTTGCGCGACCAGAACTTGCTCACTGCAACAAGACCAAGGCCCCCAACTCTGGGAATGCACAAATTGCTAGCAATGGTGCGGCCAACCCCCCTGTTGGCAATTCAACAACTGGGAGCCAAATTCAGGGTCCGACCACTCCAGACCGATACGGAAATAGCGTCAACATTCCCAACCAAGGGGGTGGGTCGTCCAGTCCGCAAATGGTCACTTGGATGGAGGGGATCGCAATTTGCGACCAAGCGACCATCGGCAAATGGCGGTGTCGGGGGCCTCGGGATTCATCGTCATTTTATTCCAGCTTGGAGAGCAATCTTAAGGAAGTTTGCAGCAATTCTCGTTCCCTAGGCACCCAAAATGGTTACTCCATCTTTGGGTGTGGCTATGGAATAAATCCTAATGAAAATCTGCCATTCAGAGAGGCGCATCATTTCGATTGGATTCGGGAGTTAAACCTAAGCTCCCCTCCTGGTCGTCGCCAATTCCGATGCCCAAGTTCACAGAGCAACAGTTGCTTGAGTTCGTAGCTTGGTGCTCATTTGAAGAGAAGCATTGCTAGGGTGTATGAATGGTCAGTCTACTCCGGCCCGTGATTTACCCGACTAGCCGCGCAGGTCATTGCGGGCGGCACTGGGTGGCCGAGAAATATTCCTTGCAGTTAACGGTCAGCGATTGCTGCAATGGAGCCATGGGCGCACTTTGAGAGGCAAGGCTACGACTGACGTGATGGCGTGGACGGCCCCATCGCCCCCGATCGCATGCACCTGAAAAACACTCTTTGCCAGATCCGATCCGACGTTAACAATCGCACGCTTCATCTGCCGACTCCTAGGCGTGGACCTACAGCGGCCGCATCATGGCACAACTAGGCTGGTGCAGGGGCCGTCCACGCCATCACGTCAGCGGGCGTGCCTTAAAGGCTCAATCCCCTAATTTCACGGGATAAGTCTGGCCTGAATTTTCGAGTAATGATATCGACTCCTCGACGTCACCCGCCGTGAGCCCGCCTAGAGTTTTTCCATCGAACCGCATTCTAACCCTCACGTTAAAGGAAAAGGTTCTGCGAATTCGCCTCATATGAGGTTTTTCGCTTCACAAGGCCACCTAAGATCGCTATGCCAAACTTCAGTAACATCGAATCAATGCGTGAGCTTCTGGAGTTGGCCTGTCGATTGCCGGAGAGAAGGATCAATCCGCCTGAGATCGATATTGCCAATCATTGGGAGCCATATACGGTAACCGATCTCTCTTCGCTCTCTCGGTTCACTGATGCTGGCGCTTGGGAGTTTATTGCGGACTGTATCAAGGGCGATTGTCCAATCCGATACAAGCCAATGTCGGCGCTACATCCCGATCATGCATACGAGGCGGTTGTTGTTCCACCCTATGGCAATCGGGGCATCTATATGAAGATTGCAATAAGGCCGCCAATTAGACGTATAATAGGACTTAGCTTCCACTATGCACGAACTTCTTGATGAACTATTTGGTCCAGCTCCATCTGGATTGGGAGGCGATAATGCCTGCTCTTGCTCCGGGTCAACCAGCGAGCGCTTCGTTACGGAGCGGGTAAAGCTCAATGAAGACGACTTCTTCGAAGTCGAAGTGCCCATTTTGCGTTGCGATGAGTGTGGTTTCGAATTTAGAGACCACCGTGCAGAGGCCTTGCGCCATGCTGCGGCTTGCCGTCACGAAGGTCTTCTCGCCCCAAATGAGGTGAAGGCAATACGTGAATGGCTCGGGATGACGCGCAAGGTTTTTGGGGAGGCGTTTGGGATTCCGCCTGCATCGATGGAGCGCTGGGAAAACGGCAAGCTGATGCAAAACAGAAGTATGGACACCCTCCTCAGAAGTCTTCAAATTCCAGGTGTCGCGGCAGCGCTTGACCGGAGGCAAGTTGAGGACTTTGCGGCTAAAGGTAACGTAATCTACGTTAACTTTGGCGCCCTGTCTCTCCGCCCCGTCTCTGAACAGGAAGATGCGCTTCGTCGGAGCCGGACATTCAACTTGCAAGCGATAGGCTAACGTGTTCTGCGTCACATTCTACTCGTTCAAGGGCGGAGTAGGTCGGACGTTGGCTCTTGCTAATGTTGCAGCGTCACTGGCCTGTAACGGTCGGCGGGTGCTTGTCGTTGATTTCGACCTTGAGGCTCCAGGCCTGACTTCTTTTCCGGCATTTAAAGCCGCGGAAGAAGTCCCAGGGATCGTCGATTATGTGAGCGACTATCTCCGCAGTGGCCGAGCTCCCAAAGCGAAGGATTACATCAAATCCTGCGAACTCATTTTTTTAGAGAATGATGAGGATACTGGCGAGACTTTTGAACGCAGTATCTCGATAGACGTTATGCCAGCCGGTCGGGACGCTGACGAGGGTTATGCGACCCGCCTTTGCAATCTCGACTGGGGGCAACTTTACTCTACGCATAACGGTTTTCTACTGATGGAAGATTTGCGCGCGCAATGGCAAAACGCTGGCTACGATTATGTGTTAATCGACAGCCGCACGGGCCATACCGATGTTGGCGGAATTTGCACGCGGCAGTTGCCTGACGCAGTAGTGGCTGTGTTTTTCCCGAACGAACAGAACTTATCAGGACTTAAGCAGATCGTCCGTAGCATCCGGCGGGATGGGGCTCGTCCACAGCCAATCAAGCTTTTGTTTGCAGCCTCCCGCATACCTCGGCTTGATGACGAACATGGCCATCTGCGGAACTGGATCCGGCGCTCTAATTTGGAGCTCGAAAACCACGATAGCAGTTTGCTGAAGATTGAGCATTATGACAGTCTGATGCTGCTCGATCAGGCCATCTTTGTATTGGATCGGCCGAAGACGGGCTTGGCCCGACAGTATCGGGAAATTGCATCTAGTGTGGCCCGGTTAAATCCTGAGGATGCTATCGGTGCATTCGACTATCTGAATCTAATTGCGCCGCCTCAAGGGTTGGTTCGATTGGGGGCTAGGCCGGAGCGGCCCGATCCCAATCGAATGGAGAGCATCGGTAGAATCCACGCGGATGATGCTGTGGTTCAGTGGGCTTTAGCTCGAGCCTACCGTCGGATTCGAAATTTAAAGAAATCCTTGGAGGCTTGCGATCTTGCACTCGCTGCTGATGGGAAAACGCAGACAAAAAATCGGAATATGGAAGATTTACGGGCGAGAGTGCACTTCGTTCGTATGAAAAATCTAGCGGATATTGGAAGTGACGAAAGTGCACGGCAAGAGGCGCAGTCTATTCTATCGAGCGCTACAATGCTTAATCCGATACTGCTGGATGCGTTGACATTAGTATCAGGTAACTCAGATTTTGATGTGGCCAAATTGCTCGGTTACCCTGCATTTAATAACGCTAGTTCTGAAAGTTTATTTGAGTTCGCAGAGCAGTTGGCTGGGGTTCCTGGGCTATCAGAAACGACAGCGACAGTGGCAGAGGCCGCCTTGCAGCGGCACGATCCCGAAGATGACCTTGTGATTGACGATATCACATCAATCCAACTCGTTTTAATTGAAACTGGTAACTTCAGCAGCGCCTGCAAGATCGGCGAACTTTCCGGCCAATCGATCGAAAACCTGAATGTTTCATTTAACACTGCTATGGCAGATTGGGGATCTAATGGAGCTCCTGACAAGAATAGATTCGCAAGGACTGCTAAATTATTTGAGCAACAGCATGCGAACGTAGATGAAGCAAATTTCGAGCAGTGCAAAGCTCTTACCTATGCGGTTCTCGGTGACATTCCGGTAATGAAGGACGCCGCAGCAAAAGCTCTTAAATACATCGAAAATGCAGGACGGAACACCTTTAGCTGTTGGACATATACAGAGGTTTCTGAAGAAGAATTCCGAAGCCACGTCCACAAGATCCTCTCCTCGGCAGAGGGTTCGTCGTTAGCTCCGGAATTCATTTCGAGAAAACAAAACTGACGACGATTAGACCATCTCAGTTTGGTGATACATACGGTCCAACATATCCATTCTTAATTTTGCGAGAGGCTTAGTATGTGTTTCTGCGACTTGCAAATTGCCGACACACCAATTGGAGATGTTGTGTAGCAGTGCCGTTTGGTCCACCGCGATCCGTCCATTGGCCCGCCAGAACGACAATGCGATAATGGCGGTCAGCACGCAGTCCATGCTGACCCGTTCGCGCATCGACCGCCATTCCTTAGCCGATTTGGGTTGCTCGATGTCCGCCTTGCCGATGAATAGCTCGGTTGGAAGGCCAAGACGCAGGCCGATCTCACTGAGATGCGCCCAGTCCCGGCCTTGGCCCTTCAGTTCAAGTGCAAGGTCGATGTGCGGGCGCCACATGCCCGGGCGGAATGCGACAGGAATGCCGCTCCGTAGCTGGCGGGGCAACACCAAGCTGTATTCCATGGCCGCCAGGTTGAGCAGCGGAAGTTCGGCAGCAAGGCCACTGTAGGTGACAACATGCGTGTCCGGACGAGCGCGAAGGTGCTCGAACAAGTTGGCGACCACCTCACGCTCGTCCCCGTGATCGTGGGTGGTCCACGAAGAGAGGCCGACGATGCTGATCGCACCGCCGTCATGCAGTTCAAGATCAAACGCGGCCGCCGCCATGATGCGTTTGCAGGGTAAGCGCCTGCGCTGGTGGCCATTGCGCATCAGCTCTCCGGCTCTGACCGGATCGATCTGGCGATAGGCTTCATGGAGTTGCTCGTCCCACGCTGCCTCGATGTCTATAAATGTGTATTTCAAAATCATTTTTCCTTTCATGGGTTGGACCCGCCAACCCCATTCCCTCTCTGGTAACTTGTGATGTCGAGCCGCGCGGGTGCCACGGCCGGTGCTGGCTTCTGAGTCGCGTTTAGAACGGGAGTGGCCTGACCTTCTCGAGGATTCGCCAAGCTTGGAAGGCGGCGATTAGCGACCGTGCTTCAGGGCTGCGGCAGAACGATTTCACGTAGATCGACCACATGGCCATCGCCGTCTCCGGGGCGCGGCGGTTGCGCATGATCGGCGTTGCGTTGGGTTCTGGCATTTCCAGTCCATGCGCCTTGCCTACGGCGTGCAGCTGCTCATCGGTCAGCGTTACCGGTAGAAGCGTTACGCCCGGCAAGCGCTTGGACAGGATTGTGTTGTCCAACGGCGGCATGACGTCATGACGTGCTGCCGTCTCCAGCATTTTGTGTGCAGGAACCACAGGCTGGCGAACCAATAGCTGCGCACCGGGTGGGATGCGTTCGACCAGACCTTCGATGATGGCCGCACGCGTATCGGTCGGATCAAACCGGGCATGGATAAGATCGAAGGTGGCCTCTCTCCGCCTCGTCTTGATAGCCGTGAAGAGTGCGAGGCTGGAGATCAGCGAACGCGGTTCGTATTCCGGACGCGTTCGGATAATGATTAGCGATGACAGGATTGGCGGATGGCCTGAGCCATGATGATGCATGAAATTTCCTTTGGGCAACAGCAGACGGGCGGCACTCCGATGGGGAGCACCGCCCGTCTGGTGGTGAGGCAATGATGGATCGCCGCTTGGTCAGTGAAAGGTTGCGTCAGACGGCATGAGGTGAATCTCCCAGCTTACGTGTCGAAAGTGGCCGCTGCCAGTTGTCAGCAAACGCATGCGGCGAATGAGTTCGTCTCAGGCCCGCTCGACGCCTTCCTTCACCCGTGAAGGCCGGGACACGGGACGATCGACAAGCTGACCTGCGGCCGTCATTTCAAACGCCCGCTGGCGATCGGTGCTTACGAGAATAATCGGTGCGCCTATCTGGCGATGAGCGGGCAGACCATACCGCGTCGGCCGATCCCCGAGCACATCTCGCGGGCCTATGGAAAGCGCTCCACTGTCCGCTCGGCGGTCGAGCATGTGTTCACCGGCCAAAAACACCGCATTAGGCTGTTCATCCGCACCATCTGTATTGTCCGTGCGCGGATAATGATCCCGATGGCGAACCTCGTCCATAACTTCCAGCACCTCGCTCGGCTTGAGGGGCTAAGTGCGCCTGCATAGCGCCCAAACCAGACACTGAGCAGCGCTCCGGCGCGGAAAAGCAAGAATACGAAGCCAAAAAGATCGCCCTCACCGCGCCGAGGCGAACATCAGCAACCTCGCGACCACGTCATGCTGAAACATTGGGTTCTTAGAGGTATTCAACCGTTGCACGTGACTGTGCTCGATCTGTCAGCCGACTCAACTTCCTTTGTAGGCGAAACGCCGCCAATTTCAATTAGCGGCGTATTTGCTTCGTTCGCGAGCAAGCATCAGGCGTAAAGGAGTTTTACCTTCTGTTTACGCTTGGCCAAGCGAATAGCTCCGCCGACCGCGCCAAAACCAACGATCATCATCGACCACGTCGCCGGTTCCGGCACTGCTGAAATAAGAGCGGATTGAACGGCAATAACGGCGCCGTTGTTAGTGCCAGATACCGAGATAAAGGAAATGCCCTGGCTGCTTTGAAAGCCTGCAAAAGATAACCCGCCGTTCAACGATGAATTAGCGACGTTGACCGTCCCCAACAGCGCGTTAGTCGAATTAAAAAAAGAAACGTCCAAAGAGTAAGGTCTGACTTGGCCCACAAATAGTCCGACCTGGCCAAAGGCTTGACCAAGGGTCAAAATCAACCCTTCACCGTTGTTGGTGCCTGAAGTGATGCAGCCTTTCAGACAATTTTGAGAGGTCAGGTGGGGTGAAAAGGAGATCAGGCCAGATCCAGAAGGGCTGGTGACCGTAAAGGGACCAAATACCTGGGGCTCGGGCACGAATGCAAATCCAAAAGGGCGCCCAAAGGATACAGAAGTCGGATTGTTGAAATCGTCAGCAACGATTTCAGCCGCGTTTGTTGCTGTAGCCGTAAATATAGCAAATGCGCCGCAAGTGAGAGTCAGCAGTGAGTGCTTATTCATAGTGTCGTTCCTCAGCAAGTTTGGGGTCTGGCCGAACAGATTTGAAATCTTAATAGCGAAAGAAACTGCTGACTTACATTCATAAACAAAACAATTTGTGTAAGCCTACATTTGCATAATGGGAATTCGTAAAAATATATAAAATTGGCTTAAATTTTTCATATTTCTTGAGCTGACGGTAAGTGATCAATTTGATAGCGGAACTGAGGGTGTGCCTCGATATTTGAGCTTTGTCGTTGAGCCTCGCGGTCAGCTATAACATAGCATCGGTCGGATCGGCGATCGGGGGATCTTCGAGCGATATCATTTTTTGTGATCAGCCAAATATAACGTAGGCTTGATGCGCCCGGCGGTTATGGCTCTCAGGAGACGTTGCGCAGTCCACATTTCGGCCTCGAGCAGGCTTTCACGCAGCCACTCGGCCACATCAGGCATTCCCATGCATGAGCTAGTGCTGGCAGCGGATGCCGAAAAAGGATTATTACTTTCCGAACTCACGAATCCGCCGAGCTTGCCTGTTCTTAGATCGGCATATGAATTTGCAGCAGCGGTGCCTACAGATGTGGCGTTTACTACATTTGCTTGGGCGCGCACATTCACTGTTTGCCCGGTATCTTCAGAAATTATTGGCGGGGTGTTCGAGGACGCATTGAAGAACCCTGTTGCAATAGCTTGAGTATAAAAACTATCATTGCTTCCTACCGATGACTGAGCAAAAGCGACAGAAGCCCATCCGCTTGTAAGAACCACCGCAACTGCTAGATTTCCCCAAGATTTCAACATCGCGTTCCCCAATTTTTCAACCGCTAGCTCACATGCTCAATAGAAAGTTAAGCTACTCTCGAAAAGGGCCGATCAGCTTCCCCCAAATGGGGGGGGGAGCGAAATATGTTGAGGCGTGCAAAATGCTTGATGGGTTTAGTGTTCACGCTGTGATGGAGGTTTTGTGACGATGGACGCTCTGGATCACGCAAAACGACTCGTTTCGCGTGCCGCTCTTTCACTTGCGTCTTGGGAAGAGGCGGTTTGCGCCGTCGCAGCAGCAACAGGTGGCCAAGTCGGTCAGCTAATTTCCCTCGGCATGCGAGGTGATCTGCGGTTCAACATTATGACCGGCGTTGACCCTGCTGCTCTCGAAGAGTTCAACTTAGTCGGTGGCGGAGATCCCTATGTCAATTCGCGTGTTCGCGCAGGTATGTTGGCACCTGAGATGGATTGGTTTGGGGATGCCCTACTAACGCCAGAGCAGGACGCTGCCCGCTCCCCCGCTTTCGCCGACTGGATAAACCGCAATCAGCTCGGCCAGTGTCGGCTGATAAATCTGGTAAAGAAGGATGGTGGCTTAGTTGGTGCTGGCGTGGTGAGGGATCCCAGTCAGGATGGTTTCTCCTCGTTGCAGCTGACCGTTCTGAGCGAACTAGGCGGCGCTATGCGCAATGCAGTAATGACGCAGATGATAATCGAGGGAGATCAGGCAGCGATCGTCGCCGGTAGCTTCGACGAGATAGGGCGAGCGGTTTTTGTATGTGGGCGAGATGGGCGAATCGTAGCCAGCTCGGCCTCTGCCGAGCGCCTGCTATCCGAAAGCCGTTGGCTCACATCCCGAGGGCAATATCTCATTCCTACAAACCAGGGGTTTGCGAGACAATTCTCCGCGTTAATGTTTGACTCAAGTATGGGGCGCCGCACTGCCGGCGTGAGTGATGATGCAATGGTATTGCGTGATGCTGATGGTGCGCCTCTGCTCGTGCGGATGCACAGGTTTCCTGATGCCGATCCGTTCCGCCTGACCAAAATGGTATTGGTAATACCTTGTGTTGCAGAAGGCCGCAAAACCGACCTGTCCCGCATGGCTGCGCAGCTGTTCGATCTTACTCCTACAGAGGCACTGGTGCTTGCTCATATCGCCAGCGGCCGTAAGCCCGATACCATAGCTCAATTGATGGGTATAATGCCGAGCACCGTTCGCTCTCATTTGAAGCGGGTTTTCTCCAAAACAGACACCAATAGTCAGCTGGAGGTCAGCGTATTGCTGATGGGCTTGATTTAACAATTGATGGACGGTCGCCTTCCTTCGCCGAAACACATTTTTGTATGATAATTGCCGGAGCCAACTCTAGGCTGGAGATCAGCGAACGCGGTTCGCATTCCGGACGCGTTCTGATGATGATCAGCGATGACACGGTCGGGGGATGGTCTGAGCAATAATGATGCATGAGATTTCCTTTGGGCAAAAGCAGGCGGGCGGCACTCCGATGGGGAGCTCCGCCCGTCTGGTGGTGAGGCAATGATTGATGGCCGCTTGGTTAGTGGGCGTTAGCGTCCAACGCCATGATGTGGATTTCCCAACTTTCATGCCGGAATTCCCCGCTGTCCGTGGTCAGTGCACGCATGCGGCGGATGAGTTCAGCCCAGGCCCGCTCGATTCCTTCCTTCACCCGCGCAGTCCGAGGGACTGGACGATCGACAAGCTGGCCAGCAGCGGTCATTTCGAATGCACGCGTGCGATCGGCGCTGACCAGAATCATCGGTGCACCGGGCCGGAGCAGGCAGGGTTCAACCGTGCCGATCAGGATTCCCTCGTCGACAGGACGAAGCAAAACGAGATCGCGGCACTCTGTGGTGATGTTGTCCGCGAAATTCGCCATCAGCCAGTTGCGGCCTGAGCGCAGGGCAACATCGCCAATCACCTCGATCCCCTCTGCCGATGAGCCGTTGCTGGCGACTACGCCGACATTGCATTCGCCGAGCGGCACGTCGATTGGTGCATTGGGATATTTCATCGCCCTAATGAAGGCATAAGTCAGTGGTCGCCGGGGGCAGGCCCCGCCGAGGTTCAAATCAATCATTCCTATTTCCTTATTGGAGTGACGGCCCGCCCATTGCCGGGCGGACCTAAGCCCTTTTTTCCTTCTCTAAGGCAGGCTCACTTCACCGGACTTCAGCCAAATACCTCGCCTTGCGTTCGACCGGCTTCCAGCTTCGCTCGTATCGATAGCGTTCGGTAGCAGGCAGTTCGACGACCGTCGGCTGTTCGCCAAAGGTATCGACATACCACTGCATTTCGGCATCGAAATCAGCCTCGCGGACATGCTTGTGCCAGACGCCGCTGCGTCCTTCGGACCGGTAGCGATAGCGTTTGTCCTTGAGCAGATCCCGGAGATGATAGGGCGCATAGGTAGCTTCGAAACGCCACGCCTTGCCGTCCATTGCGGCCAAAACTTTGGCGATGACGCTTTCGCCGTCGCGGCACACATGATCCAGCAATTCGATGAGCGACAACACATCGTCCCGTGCCCGGTGAGCGTCGGCGTTGAAGCGGCCCATCTGCATCAACAGGTAGTTCTGTGGCCCCGGCTCGAACCCAAGACTGCGCCAGGGGACATCGGCCATGGCGCACCCCCACGGCATCAGCGGCAGACCACGCAGCAAGGCTTCGGCGAATGGCCGATCGAAGCCGCTATTGAATGCGATCACCCCCTCGCAGCCGGCGATGAACGCGGTGAGTTTCTCGCGCATGATCTCCTTGCCCTGCACCATAGCGTCGGTGAGGCCGGTCAGCTCGACGATCTCCGGAGGCAGAGGATGGCCGGGATCCTCAACGCCCGAGCCCATCCCTTCAATCGCTGCGATCCGTCCGTTCGCATCAACCAGCACGACGGCCGCGCAAATCTCGATTACCCGATGGCGGCTCCAATCGAGACCCGACGTTTCGGTATCGATGACGGCAATTCGCCGCAGCGGCTGACTGCCGGCCACCTCCCGCGGCCAGTCTTCGCGCTGCCGCACCGGTGTGAGCAGGCGCTGCTCTTGCTGGCTTCGTGTTTCTTTGCGGCCGCCCGGGTCGATCCCGGTCGCAGCGTTATTCTGATTTACGTCATTCATAATCTACCTCGTCTGTAACGAGGCTGGCCGAAGGGCCTTTTCCCTTCTTTTACCAACCTCGCTCCACGAGATTCAGGGCGAAGGCTTTTCCTGATGTAGCGGCATATGTGGCGCTTCTAAGAATCTTAGAGGGGGCAGGGTGGCTGCCCAAACAATGCGTAAAATTCGGATTAGCGCGACCCTAAGAAACCTACCGATCGAAACTGGCGGCAAAATCAATCTTCTTTCAGGCAATTCAGTGCATTGAAGCCAAACGAAATTGTTGAGGAAGACTCTGTGGCAAATCTGAAACGCCGGTTGAATGGCGCGATGCTTTTGATTGGCGCCGCTGCGTGCGCGCTTGCTGGATGCGGCGGTGGCGGATCCACGGTGGCATCTACGCCTGCCCCGGTTTCTGGGCCTGCGCCGACACCTACTCCATCGCCGACTCCCACTCCAACTCCAACTCCAACTCCAACTCCAACTCCCACGTCGTGCGTCCCCAACTGCGATCCGGTTGCTCCGCCGGAAGGCTTCATTATCACCCCGTCGCACCTGCAGCCGCAGCGCTCGGAGCATGACGATCAGGAATACCGCCGGAACTATGCCTCGGCAGAATTGATCAACGGCCTGTTCGCCCTGAACAACAACTGGGATGGACGAGGCGTTCTGGTTGGGGTGCTGGATGACGGAGTTTTGCCGACGGGCGAAATGGAAGGAAAGGTCGATAAGAATCTTAGCCGAGATTTTGGTTACGATTCCGAGGATGATGTTCGGACCTTTCGCACCGGCGATGCCCGGTTCGGCGATCAAAACTCGGTTCACGGAACTCCGGTCGCCGCGATTATCGCTGCGCGCAATGATGGCCAAGGCGTCCAAGGCCTTGCTCCAGGTGCGACGATCGTCTCCTTACGCATGGATGGCGTAATTGATGGTAACAGGGTTGTCGGAATCGGGCGCGCCGAGGCAATTCGTTACGCTGCCGACAACAATATCCCGTTGGTCAATATGTCGATGGTGAACAGCGGCGTCAGCGTAGCGACCGAATTCCGGGATGCAGTAACTTACTACAACCAAGCGGCGAAAGGGCTGCTCATCAATTCCAATGGAAACAGTGGAGGCGCCAATCCGATCAACGTCATCGATATGGATCCGATCTCTTCAGAAAGCTGGCTGTTCGTTGGCGCGCTGATTTCGAACCCTGATAATCCGACTTACGAAATTGCCGGATATTCGGAGCGTTGCGGAACCATGATGAACCGCTGCGTCGTTGCACCGGGCTTCAATGTCACCGTTATGGTTGATGGCAACGATCAGCCGTTTCAGGGCACCAGCTCAGCGGCTCCGGTGGTGACCTCGGTTGCTGCCATGATCCTGTCGAAGTGGCCGCAGCTGACGGGCGTGGATGCCGGCAACATCATTCTCAACTCCACTCGCGATATCGGAGCTCCCGGCGTGGACGAAATCTACGGTCGCGGGCTGGTCGATGCCGAAGCTGCCTTGAAGCCGGTCAATCCCATGCTTTCGAATGGCACTGCCACCGCATCGGTCAATAACACCGTCATGGTGATGGGCAATGCCTTCGGCGGCCTTGGGGCGGCCTCGGTCAAGAGCGCCTTGAGCGATGTGACCGTGCTCGATGACTATGGCCGCGATTACCAGGGCGATATCTCGAGCATGGTGGTTCAGCCAGCGGCTGTCGACAATCTGCGGATGAACCGCCGGGTCGAAGCGCAGATGAATGCCCGCACGGCAGGCTTCGTCAGTCCGCAGGGCTCGGCAGTCGTCGGCGTTACCGCCTTCGATACCGGACTGCGCGATGCCGGCGGTGTTCCGGTGCTGCAGAACCAGCTGACCAATGCCCAGATTGCGGTTCGGGTGAACGAAGGCCTGTCGGTTACCGGCGGGTTCAATTCCGACAACAACGTCACAGCTGATATCTTCGGCTTGGCGCCAACCTCGGATGCGATGTTCGCCTACTCGCCGCTCGCGCAGACCAGCGTCGGTGTCAGCCAGAAGCTTGGCAAGGGCAAGCTGGCACTGTCCGCCTATACGGGTGGTCAGGACAATATCGAAGTGAACGGTGCGACGCTCCAGTTCAAGCAGGGCGCAAGCTCGGTCAAGCTGGGGATGATCGACGAGGTCGGTTCGGTATACGGCACCCCGGTGGGTGTCGGCATGCTGCGCTTCGGCGATGGGGCTCGCACCTACTTTATCGAGGCAGCCAGCGGCTTTGATCTTGGCAAGTGGAGCTTCGACGGCTTCGCCAGCGTAGGCGGCACGCGTCTGCGGCTGTCGGATAACATGCTGCTGACCGATGCGCAGATGGTCACCAGCGGCCGGTTCGGCTTCATCGCCAGCCGCCCTGCACTGGATGGACGGATCAGCTTCGGCCTTGCGCAGCAGCTGACGACGCTCGGCGGCAATGCGACCTTCACCGTGGGTGACAGCTACAGCCTCGATGCGCGCGGCCTGTTGTTCCAGGATCGCAGGGTCTACCTCGCCGGCGAGATCGTGCCGCAGTTCACGATCGGCTATGAGAAGTTTGGCGAACATTCGAGCCTGCAGATCGGTGCTGCCAGCGATGCTCAGGCGCGCGATGTGCGCGGCGTGGCAAGCTGGAACATCAAGTTCGGGGGGGCGCGCTGATGCCGTCCGGAACCACCGTTACAGAACGGGCTAGATTTGAAGGCCACGCCAACACTAGCGATAGCGAGCATCCACTTACGCTGTTGAAGGCGGCATTCGCCTGCCTTGCCGCTGGGTTACCTTTTACGGTCAGCACTCCCGTCTTGGCGCAGCACATGAACGACCCTTCCGCTGCCTGTATGGAAGCCGGGTCGCAGGTCGACGTGAAGATATGCCTCGCAGGTTCTTATGAACGCGCCGACGCTGAATTGAACGAAACATATCGGCGCATCATGAGCGCACTCGACGAGGCGGAGAAGACAAGCCTTCGAGCCGCACAGCGTGCGTGGGTTACCTACCGCGACAAAGCTTGTGAGGCCGAGGCCGAACCATATCGCGGATACTCCGGTGAAGGCACCGCACGTTTGGCGTGCCTTGAAGCAGCGACCCGTCAGCGGACCCAGTTCATGAGGACCGGACTTTGGTGGAAAGTTGAGAAATTCTTGGAGTGAAAAAGCCTCCTTTTCGGTTCTCGAAGTTAAAGAAGGAAATTCCCATGAAGTTCGTCTATCTCGTCACAGCCGCGCTGCTTATTTCGTCTACCTCGGCCCAAGCACAAACACTTTTTGACAGTCTGAGAGGTCTGAAAAAAACGGTTGAGGAACTGGAGGGCAACTTATCGAAAAAACCGGCACCGAGCACGGCGCACCGCGAAGCGAGCACTAATGTCGCAGACGAAGCGAATCCCTTTCAGGGTGAGCGCCGATACGATGTGAGTTCGTTTGACGTCGCTGGTATCAAGCTCGGCATGACACCGGATCAAGTTCGATCGATTTTGAAGACCAACGGCTTTACCTTCTCGGAAGAGAAGTCTTGGCGGTCCTTTGCAGATCTCGCAGCCCGTGAAGCCAAGCGCCTGAACCAGCCCGTCCCCAGCATAGCCTCGTTGCAGGGAACCGACAAAATTTCCGGCACAGATAGTAGTAGGAATAAAGTTGTTATCTCGTTCATTCAGCAGAGAGGTGGTTCAAGCGTTTCGAACGTGATTCTGTATTTCGACACTAATACGAATGATGTCCGAAATTTGGAAAACGACATTTTCCAGCGATATGGTCTGCCAACCAGCAAATGGATCGGTGCACTCGGCTCGCGCTGGTGTGATTACCAGCGTTCCGGGATGTGTCAGCCTGATGTTGTTAAAGAGGCGCCAGTGCTAAAATATGTTCCGCAGGGGATTAGCTTCTGGCTCGAATTGACCGACAGCGTGGGCCTTCATGCTCGGCGTGACGCTGAAATTACTGCTCTGTTCGATGCGCCAACCAGTGATCGGCAACGCCGGCTGCTCGGAATGTAGGCACCGTTATGAGCAGCCGGGACCAGCTTGACCTTGAGCTACGCCCGGCCCGTGAATGTGAAAACAACCCAATGCTCTTGTTAAAAATCGATGTTCTTGTGATGTTCCGCTCATAGTGTCTCATTCGATTCGGCAAGCCAAGCGCGACGGCCTCGCATTCACGGTGAGGGTGATGGATCGCATCCCGGGTCATGGCCTTGGCAAGGTTCTTGATCAAATGTTTGGGTGGCTGCGTGAAAACCTGCCCGTGCAAAGCTTTGCTTGCCACAGTGCGCCGGGCATCGCTTGCAGCACGGCGGTGTTCTACTTCCGAAATGTCGATATGGCCCTAGCCTTCATGCAGGCATTTCCTGAGGCGGAGCTTGCTGATGGTTCGACATCATCGGCACATCGACAGCTGTGAGGCGGGCGATAAGGCGTGATCGTCCAACCATCTAGACTTACGGAAATTCAAACTGCCGACATAGCGTCGAATGCTATAGCTTTTCTCGGCTTCGCGGCGAGAAACGGCTTTGGACGACAGCGCCATCTTATTGCGAATGGCGTCTCGAAAAAGTCTTAGAACCGCTTGGCTGAAAACGTCTTGTTACCCTATGCATCGTCCATGAACCCCGTAGAAATCGGCGATGCCATAACCGAACTTGCCCAGCAGCCGTTTGATGCTGCCGAGTTTCCGTTCCAGTTCCTCGCAGCGTTCGGTAACAAGAAGACCGCGATCGATCGCCTGCGCGCCGGCAACACCAACCAGTCCGACGTTCCCGGGGGCGTGCTTCAGCGCAGCCACATCCATATCGCTGCCTGCGGCCCCAGCACGGTGAACGATACGCTCACTGCACTGCGCGCCAGTCCCAAGACCGCAAGCCAGAAGGCCAAATTCATCCTCGCCACCGATGGCGCCGAGTTCCATGCCGAGGATCTCACCACTGGCGAGACGGTCGCCTGCGATTATTCGGACTTCGCCAACCATTTCGGCTTCTTCTTGCCGCTGGCTGGCATCACCACCGTCGCGCAGCTTCGCGAAAGTTCGTTCGACATTCGCGCGACCGGCCGGCTCAACAAGCTCTACGTCACCCTCCTCCAAGACAATCCCGAGTGGGCCGCGACCGAACGCCGCGCGGACATGAATCATTTCATGGCCCGGCTGATTTTCTGCTTCTTCGCCGAGAATACTGACATCTTCGCTTCCGGCTACAAGTTTACTGAAACGGTTGAGCGGATGAGCGGCGGCGGGGCGGACAATACCGCCGAGGTGATCCAGGAACTGTTCCGCGCCATGAACACGCCCATCGCCGAACGCGCGGGAGCGGGCATCAAGACTTGGGCGACCGGCTTTCCCTACGTCAACGGCCAGCTTTTCAGCGGCAATATCGACGTCCCCCGCTTCAGCCGCACCGCGCGCGGATACCTCATTCACATCGGCAACCTCGACTGGATCAAGATCAACCCCGACATTTTCGGCTCGATGATCCAGGCGGTGGCCGATGATGAGGAGCGCGGCGCGCTCGGCATGCATTACACCAGCGTGCCGAACATCCTGAAGGTGCTGAACCCGCTGTTTCTCGACGATCTGCGTAGCCATATGGAGGAGGCAGGCGACAACGCGCGCAAGCTGCTCAACTTGCGCAGCCGCATGGCCAAGATCCGGGTGTTCGACCCGGCTTGCGGCAGCGGTAACTTCCTCGTGATCGCCTACAAGGAGATGCGGTCGATCGAGGCTGAGATCAACAAGCGGCGCGGCGAGCCCGATCGCCGCAGCGAGATCCCGCTCACCAACTTCCGTGGCATCGAACTGCGCGATTTCCCGGCCGAGATCGCGCGGCTGGCGCTGATCATCGCCGAATACCAGTGCGACGTGCTCTATCGCGGTCAGAAGGAGGCGCTGGCCGAGTTCCTGCCGCTCGACAGCCAGAACTGGATCACCTGCGGCAATGCCCTGAGGCTCGACTGGCTGAGCATCTGTCCGCCAACCGGGACGGGGGTGAAGGTGCGGGGCGATGACCTGTTCGAGACGCCGCTCGACCAGTCGGAGATCGACTTTGAGAACGCTGGGGGTGAGACCTATATCTGCGGGAACCCGCCTTATCAGGGCAGCGTAAATCAGACTGCCGAGCAAAAGGAGGATATGGCGAGAATATTCGAGCGATACCTAAAAACCTACAAAGACTTGGACTATGTCGCAAGTTGGCTGGTCCGGGCATGCGAATATGGCCTGCAATCTGAAGCGCGAACCGCTTTCGTATGCACGAACTCTATCTGCCAAGGCGAACAGGTCGGCATGCTTTGGCCTATTGTATTTAAGACAGGCCACAGGATTTCATTCGCGCATCATTCTTTTTTGTGGAGCAACAACGCTGCGAATAATGCAGGCGTTACTTGCATAGTCATTGGAATTTCAAACAAGCCTTCTCAATGCGCTGCTCTCTATGATGGCGATGTAGTTCGCAATGTAGACGAAATCGGTCCTTACCTGACTCCGAACTCGACAACTATCGTGCAAAAACAATCGCGTTCCCTAGCGGGGCTGCCAGAGATGGTTTCGGGTAACAAGGCAACTGATGCTGGGAACCTTATCCTATCAAAGGAGCAGCTGATCGATCTCTTGGCGGCCCACCCGGAAGCAAGAAGGTTCGTCAGGAGGCTTGAGGGTGCCAAAGAGTTTATCCGTGGTGAGGCGCGTTGGTGCCTATGGATCGACGATCAAGACGCTGCGATAGCAGATGAACTATGTCACATCGCTCGACGGTTGGATGCTGTGAAGGCGTCACGTTCGGAAAGTCGAGGTAAACAGGCCAACGATGCGGCGAAGTCACCGCATCGTTTTGTCTATGCGCCGCATCGAGCGGGCTACTCGATTTTGGTCCCGAGCGTGTCCTCAGAGCGCCGTGAGGTCCTACCGTGTGGCTATTTTGATGAAGGCACGGTGATTGTCGCTCCGAACCTTGTAATCTATGACGCACCTACTTGGTGCCTCTCACTTGTGGCGTCCCGCCTCCATTTGGTTTGGATTGCTACTGTCTGCGGCAAGCTTAAGACCGACTTCCGCTACTCCAACACACTCGGCTGGAACACCTTCCCGCTCCCCAAGCTGACCGAGCAGAACAAGGCTGACCTCACGGCTTGCGCCGAGAACATCCTGCTCGCGCGCGAGGCGCACTTCCCCTCCACCATCGCCGATCTCTACGATCCCGAAGCCATGCCCGAAAACCTCCGCCACGCCCACGAGGAGAACGACGAGGTTCTCGAACGCATCTACATCGGCCGCCGCTTCAAGAACGACACCGAACGGCTGGAAAAGCTGTTTGAACTTTACACCAAGATGACCGGCAAGGGGAAAGCGGCGTGACGCGGATGCGGGATGGGGGTGCCGCATGAGCAGCCTTACGGACGTTGAAAAGCGTTACCTCGAGAAAGTTCTCGCGATGGGCAAGGGCTATGTGCTGGACTATAGCGATCCGAAGTTTGCGTCCTTTTTCAGGGGTTTTGGGGTCGACATCCATGGTAACAGATATCAGACATACGGCTCGTCCAAGGCCAATAAGATGCGCTCCTTCTGGGAACAAGAGCCGGACGTTCTGGTCGGGAGGGTGCTCGGCGAAATGCTGGACGGCTTTGAAGCCGACTGCAGTTTGAACAATCGCGAGCTCGAAACTGTTGCGTTAGAGAAAGCGCGCGAAATCGTTGCAAGGCTTTCAGGCGTGCCCGCACGCGCGAAGCCCGTTCAAACAGAGGACGATTTTTTAGCTCGTGATTTTGCGATGCCCAGCATTCAGAAGCTGCCGATCGAAGGGCAGGTTGTGCCGGTAATCGAGAGCCGTTTAGCTGAGGCACGGATCGCGATGGGTGCAGGTGCATACCTTTCGACCATATTTCTCTGCGGAAGTGTTCTGGAGGCAGTTCTTCTAGGGGCTGCTCAGCGTGCTCCAGCAAGCTTCAATCGTGCCCTAGCCAGTCCGAAAGCGTCGGACGGGACCGTAAAGCGCCTCCATGACTGGAACCTGGCGCAGCTCATTGACGTTGCATGCGAAGTTGACCTGCTGAAGCCAGATGTAAAAAAGTTTAGCCACGGCTTGCGGGACTTTCGAAATTACATCCATCCTTTCGAACAGATGCTGTCCGGTTTCACGCCAGACGAGCACACCGCTAAGGTATGTCTGCAAGTCCTAAAGGCGGCACTAGCCAGCGTCGCTGGGGAGAGGAAATGAACAAAGATGCAGAAGCCTTGCCCGCCAAATCAGTCCAGACCGCGTGAAGCCGTGCCTCGGCGAAAGCGGGCCAGATGGGCGTTCGCTCTATGCAGGAGTGCACCTGAAGCGAGCGTGGCGAGCAATAACCGTTGAGCAAGCTGGCGCCAACCTCGGACAAGTCCCGCGCGCTTGTTCATCGCGCTCGATAAGCAATTCGATATCTACATAAAAATGACCGATAAAGAGAAAATGGCGTGAGTGATGATACTGACCTCGACCGGCTGGAACGCCTCAACCGTCTGCGCGAAACAGGCGCACTGACGGCTGAGGAATTTGATGCAAAGAAGCGGGAAATCCTGTTCGCCGTTAAAGAACCGCCGGCTGCCGTGCCACGCTGGCTTACTTGGGCTTTCGGCATTGTCGCGCTGGCTGCGTTAGTCGGAGCTGCAGCGCTTTGGAGTCGCTCATCCGGAACCGCTGCGTCATCCAGCCAAGGCTCTGCGCTTGTTGCTGCCGCGCCGGCCCCGGAGATCGAACTGGAACCCGCGCAGACTGCCGAAGTGTCAGCGCCTTCAGCGGCCGAGCTCTTGGCCTTCGCCACGTCGGAAAGCATCATCGGGATGACCCCCGCGTTTCTCGAGCAGAAATTAGGCATCCCGAAGGAAAAGCGGCCGACCTCGCTCGTATATGATGTCGGCGGTTGCACCATAACCTACTGGTCCGAAGACGATGAGGTGACCACGTTCTTCTTCGATGTGGCCCGATCGTGTCGGGTCAACGTGAGGGGAACACGTGTTGGTCCCGACACTACGTTCGGCGACATCCTCCGTCGGAGCGATTGGGGCGCCTTGACCGCAACATGCCTCGCCAATTGCGGGAATGCAGCGGATCCGACAATTGATCTGCGATACCGCGCCACACGCCTCAACAATGACATCGGCATCAGTTTCTCGTCGGACTACGACCAGTCCAGCGACGCACTTAGTCTTTGGGAAAAAGCGGTGCGCCAACAGCGGGGGCTGGACGAATACGCGCCGACGGACGACAGCGATGCCTTCAACTGTGCGATAGATCCGCCAGAAAACGTGGAGCGGCTTGCAACCCGGCTGAAGGTCGAAACCGTTTGGGTTGTCCAAGGTGAGTTTGGCGGATGTTGAGCATCCTGATTTGGCAGACCGGATTTTGGGGAGGCAGTGCATGAGCAAGACGCCGGGCTGGGATGCCAAGGCCATCAGTGACATCGCCGCGCGCCACTATGACGGCTTCGCTGGCATGTTCGAGAAGCACGAATGGCCCGAGCGCGGCTCAGACATGATGCGCAAGGTGCAGACCCGGGTGAAGGAGACCTACGGCAGCATTGATGCCTTTGTCGCCAAGCATGACGTTAACTGATTTATCTCGAGGGGGGCGCACCGCGTGGAGGCACGTAACAAGAAGATCGACGACTGGTTCGCGATGATTAAGCAGGGCCAGCTCGTGCTGCCAAGGTTCCAGCGGCACGAGGCATGGCGGCAGGCCCAGGTCGTAGGATCTCTCGAGAACATTCTCCGCGACCCCCCCTTGCCGATCGGGGCGCTGCTCACTCTGGAGGTAGGCGACAAGGAACTGTTCCATTCACGCCCGATCGTCGGCGCGCCAGAAACAGGCGGGAAGGTGATGCTGCATCTGCTCGACGGGCAGCAGCGCATGACCGCGCTATGGCGTAGCCTTACGGGCGATTATCGCCGCGACGGCATCGATGTTGTTGTTAAACTCATACCGGATGAAGAAGACGGCGAGGGCGCCCTCGATGACGAGGCGATCGATGCGCCGAAGGTCGAGATTCTGAAGCGATGGGATCGCAAAGGGGTGTTGCAGCCCGTCTGGGCGAACGACCCGGTCACGATGTTCGAAGAGGGCTATATGCCTGTTGCACTTCTTTGCCCCGGCGCACAGGGGGAAGCCTCGCTGGAAGCCTGGGAAGACGCATTGGACGACGCAAAGCTGCTCACTAAGGCATTGACGAAGCGTGTGTCAGCACTGCGCCAAAGGGTTAGCAGCTACAACATACCGTTCTTGTCGCTGTCGTCCACGACGGGCCGCGACACCGCTCTTGACGTCTTCATCAAGATGAACACGTCGGCGACGCCCTTGAAGGATTTCGACATTGTCGTTGCCCAGCTTGAAAGTGCGACTGGCGATAGCCTTCATGACATGGTGGAGGATTTGGTTGCCTCGGTGCCAGCCGCGCGGGATTTCGGACGCATCGAGGATATCATCCTGTCGGTTGCCGCACTGCTTATGGAACGCCCGCCGCTCAAGAAAACCTATCTGGATACATCATACGGCGATGAGTTCGGGTCCGTCTGGGATCGCCTGAAGCACGGCTTTAAGCACGGGATCGCGTTCCTGCGGTCCGAAGCCATCCTCAATGAACAATGCCTGCCGACCGAGGTGGCGGTATATCTGACCTGCGCGCTTTGGGCTGATGTGCCGGAGCACGGTTTCGATAACGGCGGCAACGCCAGAACACTCATCCGAAAGGCACTTTGGCGCGCTTGCTACACAAATCGCTACGGCAAGACTTCTGCGACCCGCGCCTATGCGGATTACAGGATTTTGCGCGACATGGTTGCGGGCAAGGCCGATCCTGGATGCGAGCTCTTCGATGAAGTTTTCAACCCCCTGCCTGCGAAGGAAGAGATGGTCTTGGCCGGATGGCCCGGTCGCAGGGACCGCTTGCCGCGAGCTTTGTTGGCAACCGGTCTCCGCCGAAGCGCACTCGATTTCGCGGACGGAGCTTCGATCACACCCGACAATTTTCATGGGCGCGAGTTCCATCACCTTTATCCGGTCGGTGTGCTGAGCGGCGATCGTGCCGACGAAAAAGTGAACAGGGCGCTTAATTGCGCGCTGATTAGCTGGACCACCAATCGCAAGGTAGGCGCACAAACGCCGTCCCACTATATCGCCAATCGAGCTGCGAAAGCCTCGTTGGGCGAAAATGTCGTCCGCCAGCGGCTTGAGAGCCATCTGATCCCCTACGATGCGCTGATTGGCGACGAATATGACGGATTTTTAATGGCACGGGCGGAGCTGATGCACGCGGACATGATCAATCTTTGTGACGGGGCGTCGCCACAATGACCACTTCCAAACCTATCCCCGCTGTGTCGTTCCAGACCGCACGCAGCGGCGCCTCGACCAATGCGAACGAGATGGGCATGCGCCCGATGCAGGAGCGCGCTTATAACAAGCGCGGCGAGCAATACCTGCTGATCAAGTCACCGCCGGCCTCCGGCAAGTCGCGCGCATTGATGTTCATCGCGCTCGACAAGCTCCACAATCAGGGGCTGAGCCAAGCAATTATCGTGGTGCCGGAGAAATCGATCGGCGGAAGCTTCGGGGATGAACCGCTGTCACAGTTCGGCTTCTGGGCCGACTGGAAGGTCAAGCAGAAATGGAACTTGTGCAACACGCCGGGCGCGGATGACGAGAAGGCGGATCCATCCAAGATTAAAGCTTTAGGCCAGTTTCTCGATAGCGACGACCAGGTGCTGGTCTGCACGCACGCTACGTTCCGCTTCGCCGTGGACCGCTTCGGAGTAGAGGCGTTCGATGATCGCCTGATCGCGGTGGATGAATTCCACCACGTCTCGGCTGGCGAAGACAACCGTCTCGGCAACCAGCTCACCGAATTCATAGCCCGCGACAAGGTCCATATAGTTGCGATGACCGGCAGCTATTTCCGCGGCGATGCAGTGCCGGTGCTGAGCCCGGAGGACGAAGAGAAGTTCGAGCCGGTTACCTACACCTACTACGAGCAGCTGAACGGCTACGAGCACCTGAAGGCGCTCAATATCGGCTATTTCTTCTACACCGGTCGCTATCTGGAGGCGATCGAACATTGTCTCAATCCCGTGCTGAAGACGATCGTTCACATTCCCTCGGTGAATGCGCGGGAGAGCACGAAGGACAAGGTGAGCGAGGTCAACGAGATCCTCCATTATCTCGGCAAGTGGCAGGGTGCTGATCCAATCACCGGTTTCGAACTGGTTGGCTTGCCTGACGGCCGAGTGTTGAAGGTTGCTGACTTGGTGGATGACAGTGATCCGGCTCGCCGCACCAAGGTGCTGAGCGCGCTGAAGGACCCAGCGCACAAGAACGACCGCGATCACGTTGACATCATCGTCGCGCTGGGCATGGCCAAGGAAGGTTTCGACTGGATCTGGTGCGAGCATGCGCTCACGGTCGGCTATCGATCAAGCCTCACCGAGATCATTCAAATCATCGGTCGCGCCACTCGCGATGCGCCGGGCAAGGCGGTCGCAACCTTCACGAACCTGATCGCCGAGCCCGACGCATCGGAAGCGGCCGTTGCTGACGCGATCAACGATACGCTGAAGGCGATCGCAGCCAGCCTGCTGATGGAACAGGTGCTCGCGCCCCGCTTTACTTTCAGCCCGAAAAGCGCCGGACCGCTCCCCGATTTCGACTACGGTCCGGAGGGCTATCAGGAGGGTAAGGCGAACGTCGGCGTCAACGAGGAGCGCGGCCAGTATCATTTCGAGATCGCCGGGCTCGTCACGCCAAAATCGCCTGAGGCCGCACGGATTTGCGATGAGGACCTGAACGAGGTCATCGCTGCCTTCGTCCAGAAGAAGTCCGTTGCCGAGCGCGGAATGTTCGACGAGGAAACGCCGCCGCAGGAACTCACCCAAGCGGCGATGAGCGCGATCGTTCGCGATCGATACCCCGACCTGAGCGCTGAGGATCAAGAAGCGGTGCGGCAGCACGCGATTGCCGCCCTCAACCTGACCCAGAAGGCGAAATCGCTGGCGATGGCTGCGGCCGATCTGAGTGACGGAGAGCAGCGTGCGAATACCGCATTGCTGGAAGGCGTGCGGCAATACGCAATGGATGTCCGCGAACTCGATATTGACCTGATCGATAGCATCAACCCGTGGCAGGCTGCTTATACGGTTCTGGCGAAAGCGATGAACGAGGGCACCCTCAAGCAGGTGCAGGCTGCCATTGCGGCTAAGCGCACGAAAATTAGTCCTGAGGAAGCTCGGGAGCTGGCTGCTGCGGCCGTCCGGTTCAAGAAGGAGCGCGGGCGTCTGCCCTCGGTGACCTCGGCGGATGCGTGGGAGCAGCGACTTGCGGAAGGCGCAGCAGCCTTTATGCGCTTCCGCGAAGAGGGCCGTTATGAGTGAATTCAATCTGGACGATCTGGCTGACGAGTTGGCCGATTTCGCCCCCGCCAAGAAGAAGCAAGCCGCCTACACGCCTCGCGAAGAGCGGATCATCGCGGGGTTTGAGGATATCGTCCGGTTTTTCGATGAACATAGCCGCGCGCCGCAACACGGCGAGGATCGTGACATATTCGAGCGCCTCTATGCTGTGCGTTTGGATCGGATGCGCGCGCAGCACGATTGCCGAGAGTTGCTGGCGGCCTTCGATCAGCATGGCTTGCTGAACGCACCAGCAACGGCGTTGGCTGACGAACTGGATCTGGACATAGACGACCTCGCCTCAGAGCTGGCCGGGGCGGGCGAGGGGGAGGACATAACCCAGCTTCGCCACGTTCGCTCGGCAGAGGAAAAGCGGGCTGCCGAGGAAATCGCCCGGCGGGACAAATGTGACGACTTCGACAAGTTCAAGCCGCTGTTCGAGCAGGTCAAACAGGATCTGGCCTCCGGCGCTCGCGTTACTCGGGCATTCGAGCTAAAGGCTGAGATCCGGCCTGGAGCTTTTTTCATCGTCGGCGGCCTTATCACCTATGTCGCCGAGATGGACGAGATCTTTACGAACGCACAGGGGCGCACCGACGCGCGGCTGCGCGTGATCTTCGACAACGGCACCGAAAGCGGCATGCTAATGCGCTCTCTCCAGCGCCAGCTGCACGACGATGATGCTGGACGCCGGATCACCGATCCTTCACCGGGTCCGTTGTTCGCGGATCGGTCCGAGGATGGGGAGGCAGAAGCTGGCACGATTTATGTGCTGCGCAGCAAGTCCGACCATCCGTTCGTAACGGAGCACCGCGAGGTTGTGCACAAAATCGGCGTCACGCGCGGATCAGTCGAAGCTCGCATTTCCAGTGCCGAGAAGAGCTCGACATATTTACTAGCCGGGGTCGACGTCGTCGCCACATACAAGGTCTACGGCGTGAACTGCCAAAGGTTGGAAGCCTTATTGCACAAGGTATTCGCTGCCGCTCAGCTCGACCTGTCAATCCCTGATCGGTTTGGCCATATGGTAAAACCGCGCGAATGGTTTGTGATCCCGTTGCAAGTGATCGACGAGGCTGTCGAACGAATACGCGACCGCTCAATCACATCCTACCGATACTCGCCAGCCGCTGGGCGATTGATCGCAGGCCAATGAGCTGACAATCGCCTTGGCGTTGCTATTGCCCCGCCAACTGATCGTATTCCTGCTGAAGATTCATAACCGCGGCTTCCCGGGCACTGCACACCAGAATTGGTGTCCCTTTGCCCTGCCATGAAGCAAATTTCATTATGTTGCAGAAGCTCCGCCATTCCTCTTTATAAAACCAAATTGAAGCCGGGCACGAAGCGCATGCGGTCAACGGTCGATCTTGCGGCGAAACCTTCATGAGACGAAATGCCTCCGGCGTAAATTCAGTATGTCGACCCGAAACTTTTTCGGGCTGTGGCGGTGTAGGGGTGCTCATTACTTTCTCCTTGTCTTGAGCGGTAGAAATAAGAACGCGGGGTCAAAAACCTCTGGCTGCTGCGGCGATTGCGGCGGCGCGATAAGCCGCGTCGGAAGCTTTTCTCTGAGCTTCGCCTGTGGTGTCACCAAGCGGGGTGTCATCGACTGGTAGAGGTTGAGTGACACTCCGGATCTGATTGAATCTTCGGATCGCCGAAGGAATACCGCTGTTCAGATTGCCGAGCATGCTGTCCGGCCAGAATTCGGCTGGATCCCACGCATTGGAATGGAATATGCGAGCCACCAAGGCTTGCAGTGCGTCGCGGCCAATAGACGGACCCGACGGGCGCGGAGTCGTCGGCGCTGTATGAGGTCGATGTTGAACCGTGGATTGAATTGGTGCCCGGCGCGCAGAAGGGGACGCAAAAGGCTGCTGTGGTTGCACAGGCGTAGGGGGCCGCTGCCTATTCGCTTCAGCTTTGGGAGCCTCATCGGTCCGCTGAATTTTCGCCTGCTGACGACCAAGGGCTCCATGCAAGGCTATGCCTTCCTGCATGGCAAGTTCGAGGGCTAGCTTCTTGAATGCGCGGTCTCCGAACACGGCAATTTCGCAGCCTGGGTTGTTCTTGGCTACGAGAAGCAGAGCCGCCCTCACAGCGCCGCGATCCTTCGCAGCGTTGACGAGCACTCGATCTCCAAGGTCGATGAAAGAGGGTCTGCCTGCCGGGTCATCGGCCCGTCGGTAGATAACGCGACCTGATAACTTGACCGCTGTAAATGTCTCAATCGGTTCCTGCTGAGGGGCATTACCATTCAGAGGCGAAACCTCAATAATTCCGAAGCCTAAGGCGCTGGCAACTGCTTCGACGGGGTCTGCAGGCTGGGTGCCGCCAGCCCAATCATCGAAGGATGGAAATTTCGCAGATGCCTTGGCGGTTGCGACGGCATCTGCGCTGACGCCTCCAGAGGCGGCCCTTCCGTGGCCCTCGCGGAATCGGTCGACGATTGAGCTAAGGCGGTTCTCGTGGTCACGCTTTGAAGCATAGTATTCGCGGCGTTTCAGATCATGCGACCACATTTCCCGCTGGGGTGTGGGCTTGATGGGGTGCGCTGAAGGGGTGAACTCTTCATTGCCATAGCGCGTCTTGAGCTTCTCGTAGGATGTCGATCGATCGATGGACGCTTTTACTCGCTTCCCGTCAATTATGAAGTTCGCACCTTTTCGGACGTTTTCTATAGAGATACCTTCCGCAGCGAGAAGACGGTTGCACTCATCCCAGCAGCTCGACTTCAGCGCGATCGGCACCGCAGTTTCGAGTGCAATGCGCTGTCTGGATTTGTAACCGCTTTCTTCCTCGTATCTGCGAGATGCCTCATCAATACGGGCGGCGACGTCCCTCGACTTAGAAGCCGTTTTGCTTTGGCTACCAACTCGCCCGACACCCGATTTTTTCCACAGACGCGGGTTGTCGGCTGGCCCGATCTCAGCATTGTCCGCTTTGTGGACAAGCACGCCTGCGGCGACCTCGTAAAGTGATCCTTCTTCCCGCGACCAATGCGGGAATGTATTTTCGATTACGGCTTTCGCGCGTTGAGCAGTGTCAATATCCCAGCCGTTTCCAGCAGTCCGGCGCTCTGCTGTCACGCAGTCGATGCGCAGCACGGCGATATGGACGTGGAGGTTGTCAGTGTCGCCATGCACGCCCCAAATGACAGGACAATTCTCCAGGTCCTGGCAATGCAAGAAAATATGGGTCGATTTCTCAATTTGTTCGACCGTGGGCTTATCGTCGGCAGCCCAGCTCATTACCCAGTGGTCGAGTGCCCCGGCACCATTCTCGCAGCGGTGCATCAGGCCCATCATTTCGACCTGTTGAGCCTCAAGGTTTTTACCCATGAGGCCTATCGCACCGCTCGCAAGAACCTGCTCTTCGACCGTGTATGTGAGCAGGTCGCGAATGTGCGCATTGTCTTCATGGAGCCGAAGCTTTCGTAGATCTTCGAGGTCTGCGCGCACGATGTAGCGTGAGAGCCGTGCGACGTAGGCAAACTCAGAACCAGCAGTCTGTCGCCTCGAAGGGGTCTTACGGCGGATCTTGGCAATGATCATTTTGACGCCCCGCTGTGGCCGTGTTGGCGCAGGATTTCGAAGACCATTTCGGCACGTTCAAAAACGAATTGCCGGATGTCATCCGCAACAGGTTCGGTCCCGTCAGCAACTCTCACTAGGGCTTGGCAAATAGCTAGAAGTTCGGCGCTGGCTGCAAGAGTTGGGAGTGGGCGACTCGTTTGGCCCAGCAACACGCGCCGGATATGCGGGGAAATCGCCAGCCCTTCGCAAGCAGCTCGCGCTGCAATCCGTAGCTTTTCGTCCGCATTTAGCCGGACGGCAACGGAACAATCACGCTTGGTGTCGCCAGTCATCAGCTTGCATCCTCTATAATGCCGCGACCAGCCCGAAGGGCGCAGAGCGGCAACTGGGCGTAAACACGCCCCATCCTGTGTCCTTCTGCTTCTATTTTCCGAATAATCCGCGACTTGTCGTCGACCGATCGGGAAGATTTGGGCGATTGGAGCGCCAGCTTGACGCTGCAGCTACTCACGCCAGTCCACCCGTGAACATAAAGAGCCGTATGCCACCAATCGGCGCCGCCGGCATGTAGCCGCTTGATCGCGCCAAGCGGCTCAGGATAGCTCGACGGAAGCCAGTTGGCGCGGCCGTTGATCAGGGCTGCGACTATCTGTTCGAAAGTGGAGCCTATGGCGTAGCCGTGGTATTCAGCTAGGCGAGCAACGCAGATGAACTCCTTCGGGAGCGGCTGGGATATCTCGTTGCGGTCAATCATGGAAAACCCCCATCGTTGAGATGAATGGCGACCGGCACGTTTCGCCGGTCGCATGACGAAGACGCTGGGGGATCACATCGCGGCAGCGGCTGCGCGGTGTGCTGCCAATGCCGCCTCTTTAGCTGCCACGATGAAGGCGCGGGCCGCGACCAGCACCGCCGGGTCGTCCGCATCGGGGGCAAGTCTCAGGAGGTTGCGCTGCGATGTGATCTCGCGGGCATCCGCGACGAGGCATTCGTTGCTTACCTGCCACTTGAGATTGCGACCGGAGTAGGATGGGACGAGGCGCCCCCTAGCAAGGGCGGCAAGGACTGGCACCGCAAGGTCTCCGTGGACTAGATAAACCATGCCCGGCTGCTTGGCGAGCTCCATGAGATTATGCGCCGTCCATGCCGCTGCGAGTTCAAAGCCTGCTACCGGTTTGGCACACCAATCGAACGGCGTAACCCCGGCGGCAGTGATCAGGCTGAGGATGGCGAGTTGATCGGTGAGGACCGCAATCGATGGGAAATCATGCCTCAGTTCGTCGAACTTCGATAGATCGCAGCCCTCATCTTGGCCGTGGACCGCAACGAGGACTTCCGCCTCCTTTGAAATCTGGCGGGCAAAGTTGGCGGCATCGTCTTCCAGACCGACCTTGCCAGGAACCAGCGACAGCACAGCGAATGTGTCGTGACCGAGCGCCCTCATTTGCCGCAGCGCCGCGCGGACGGTGCGCCGCGACTTGCTATTCAGCATTTCATTCGCACCGAGATCGATGATGATAACATCGGCGCCAGCTTCGTCTGCAAGAGCGATGAGGGTATCAGCGTAGTTGCCGGTTTCCTCGTCCGGCAAAAGCTCGACGCGGTTGGGACCACCCACCTTCAAGCTGGTGGATAGGCTGCCAATGCCACGGTCGGCGCATACATAGATGACAACCAGACCGGCGGCAGTGGCAACACTCCCGATAGCCAACGCGGTTTTGGTTTTGCGCACGCCGCCACCGTTTGGGCCTATGATTATGACCTTCAGCTTTCGCTTTTTCTTAGGCTTGGGCGGAAGGGTGGGTGCCGACGTGGAAGCGAGCGTGGTGGTCGATATCAGATCAGTCATAATGGAGTCCTTAAATGAGGTTGTCAGCGACGCGGACGACGAGCGGCAAACGCGTCATCGTCGTCATCGCCGTCATCGTCGGGTGACGTTGCGATCTCAGTTGAGTTGGTCTGTGCTAACGTCGGCGTCAGCAGCGTTTCCGGCTGCTGTGCTAGACCACCGGGTGTGGATGCGGTCGCCTTGATCCGCCCTGCCCGGATGTCGTTAACTGAGCCGATCGTTTTGAGGATCGCGGCCTTAAACCCGGGTTCTAAAACGGGTTCACCCTGCGCGCGGACGGCATCGGCAACTTCTGGCAACCTGGCGCCGTAATCGGCAATCAAGCTAATGATATCGTCGCGATAGTCCTCGACGATCTCACGCTGCAGGCGCTTCTTTGGCGTCTGCGAAGCTTGCTCAGCGAAATGCGAGTGCAGCCGGTTCATACGCGCCGACGTTGGCTGGTGCTGCTGATGGTGCGGGCAATGATCCACGCCTCGATATCAGCGCGCCGGTAGCGCGGCCGATTACCAAAGGAGATCCAGGGGGGGCCATCCCCCCTGACCCGGGCTTTATCCCAAAAGCTTCTGCTCGTTTTGGTGAGCCCGGCAAGCTGTGTAGTAGTAAGCCATTCTTCGGCAGTGGGCCACTGCTTATAATCGATTTCCATGGTCGTTCTCCGACATTCGCCGCGACGTTGCGGCGCTGTGGGAGATCGTTTTTTTTGCGAAAAAGCGCATTAGTATTTGAGCGCTTCAATCTGGCTGAATTCAAAGCCTTTTATCGCATTGCGTTCGAGTAAGTAACTAAACTATATACTAATTATCGTAACGCTATAGCGATTTAACGCCCCCTCCTTTTGCGGCGCGAGCCTCCTCGCCCCGTAATATTGTTGCAATATGACGCGCCATTGCTTCCGTCATGACGGCCTCAGGCGGAAGAATCTTAGTCTTGCACTCAGTTTGCCGCCAAGATTTCCATTCATTCATGATGATTGTTCTCAGAGGCTGCAGTGGGGGAGGAGCGCGCTCATCAATCTTATGTTTTTGAGCAATAAAGATCATGTATCGAGCGTAGGTCGAAAGGTGGTTAAGCGTGTTGTTGTTGAGCGGCGAGTTCGATGCCGACTTGATCGCCGCCAGGTAGGCGGTTGCGCTTTCTTGTTCGACATATATCGGGCCATGGTGCCCGCCTTCTGCCGCCGCGCTAACGGGATCGTTCGCGTCAATTCGGCATCTTGAGAAGCGAGCCGCCAAGGCTTTCGGATTCCGCCAACCAGATCGTGCGATAGGCTGGAACTCGTAAGTCTTTGGGTTGAGCACAAAGGTCTGGATCAGGCCACTTGCCGCAGCTTGGGCAATCTCTTCTTTTATCGGCAAAGCAGATTTCGAGCTCGGTTTCTTGACCGCCCCAGCCCATTTGGGACCGTGCCGAATTTTGCCAACTTCTACGAAGAAAGTAGCGAGAAAAATTTTGCTGTTCGGTTCCGGCTCATACCACTGTGTTCGTCCATTGCGACTCCAGAAGTCATCCTGCATGGCAATCCTCAGTTAGGCGATCAGCACGCCGCTATGATCGAGCGCTTCAATTGATCTGCATAAAGCCATTTCCTGCTCGGCTCTCCCGCCAAGGTGGTGCCTCGCAAATCACGGAGGAACTCGCCCCATAGCTCCAACGCGACCCTCTTTTCGGTTAAGTATCTATAATTAAATGTTAACAACAGCTACGTCCATCCTAGGCTCCGTGCCAGCGAATGCCTTAAATGGGGCCGATTGCAAAATGGCAGGAATTTTCCAGGAGGAGGGCAAAGCCGCCTTGCCGCTTTCGGGATCGTGTCGCGACCTCGGTTTTGACCGCTTGTGGGTGGAAATCTGAATGGCTGCTTCTCGAGAACTGGGCACCATCCACCGTCTGGATCGAGAGGAAAACACACGCGCAGACACATAACGTCTCTCGCCATAAAGCCATGGAAGGATAGTGGCAGTGCTGCCTTACCTTGGCAGGCGCTCCCTTTGGTGTATTCATGGGATGCGCCTCATGAAAACCCATTTTATCTCTCGCCTGCGTAGCCCTGGCTTACCGGACGACACCGGACCCGTTCTGCTGAGCGAAGCTCTCAGCGAGCCAAGGAGCTTTCCCGCCAGACAGGTGATTTGCCGCGGAGACAGTGAGGTTACTGGTTTTCCCGTCATCATTTCCGGATGGGCGGCAAGATGTCAGTTCGTTCTGGATGGCGGCCGGCAGATCACCGGGCTGCTCGTTCCGGGTGATCTTGCTTATCTCGGCCGCATGCCCGGGCAGGTAATCGACGAGGAAATTGTGGCGCTCAGCACCTGCAAAGTCGCATGGCTTCCCGCGCTGGTGGTCGAAGAACTTGTCGCGTCCCACCCGGTTTGCGGGATCGCCCTGCGAAGCTACGCAGCGCTCGAATACGCAATGGCTATTTCCTGGCTGGTGAACGTTGGAAGAAGAGATGCGTTCGAGCGCATGGCTCACTTCATTTGCGAGATCCACTACCGGCTTTCCAGAGTGGGTCTCGTTCAGGGGGCAGAGTTTCTATTTCCGCTCAAGCAACACGAACTGGCCGATGTGCTGGGACTTGCTCCGGTTCATGTGAACCGCAAAATACAGCAATTGCGGCAGGAGGGATTGATCGCACTGAAAGGCCGGCACCTCGAGATCCTCGACCTTGCCCGCCTGCGACACATGGCCGGCTTCCAGAGTGCCTACCTTGGCGACCTGGCAACGATTGATATATCGGACGCGGCAGGCCAATTGCCGGGGTGAATGTCAGCAGCAGCAATCAGGATTTGACCTGTTGACCTCCGCCACCGCTCGCCTTGGGGGCTTCGCTGTGAACCTGGTGTAGCGCGGTGATCACAGCCGATGCCTCAGCAGGTTTGGAGATGAACTTGGCATAGTTCAGATCATTGGGGACGACTGTGACATCATATCCGGTCAGGAACACGCACGGAATACCCTTGGCATCCAGCGCTCGGGCAAAATCGAAAGACTGCGTGTCGCCCAGATTGATGTCGAGAAGAGCAATATCGATTTTGCTGCGTTCCAGGATTTCATCAAGATCAGGAACGGTGGCACGGCAACCAACGATTTCCACACCCGCCTGTTGGAGCGTATCGCGTATATCCTGTGCTTGGTAAAAATCGTCCTCGACGATGAGGATGTGACAGCCCTTAAGAAGTTTGGCGACCATGCCGTCGTTCCTTCTATATTACGTTCGCCTTACCGGACTTCCTCTGATGCCCCCAAGCTCGCGTTTCCTCGCTGCCTTTCTATTCCTTCGATGCCGGTTTCCAGCACACTTGACCCGTCGACCAGCGGAAACGACATTTCTGCCAGCACACCTGTATCGTGGATCGTAAGTGAACCGGTTCCCTGCAATTCGTATGGTATGCGCTCTTCGATTAGCTGCCGCCCAAATCCCACGCGCGACGGCTTGGTCACTGCACTCACGCCGGTTTCCTGCCAGCGCAAGGCGAGGTGATTTGTTGATTCTTTCGCAATGATTGTCCAGCTTATTTTAATATAGCCCTTGTCGCCCAAGGCTCCATATTTGACTGAATTGGTGGCAAGTTCGTGGATCGCCAGAGTGAGAACCTCGGCCAACTGCGGCGACAGTTGCACTGGAGGCCCCTCAATCCGGTAAGCCTTTTCGGGCGCGGCACAGGCAAGCAGTTCCTCGCGCATAATCGATGACAAATCGACGTTCGCCCCAGGTGAGCGCGTCAGCATTGCCTGCGTCCGCCCCATGGCCTGTAGCCGCCCGATCAGGTGATCGACATAGCTTTCGAGAGTGCGGTGCGTGGAAGCCGATTGCCGCGCCATCCCACGAATCATGCTGATGAGATTGCGGACGCGGTGCTGGAGTTCTTCCACCAACAGCTTCTGCCACTCTTCCTGTCTGCGACGTTCCGTCGTGTCGATCATCGCCCCCAGCATGCGGACCGGCTTGCCATCAGCATTATACAGATACTGCCCTCGAGCCGAGATCCAGTGCACCTCCCCACCGGGATGAACGACGCGGAAATCACAGACATATTCCTGCCGCGTCTCGCGGGCGTGCTCGAGCGCTGATTCGACCGCTTCGAAATCATCTTTGTGCACCCGATCTCGAAAAGCCGAGAGGCTTGCGGCGATTTCGTTGACCTCGTAACCCAGCAGTTCGAAATGGGCATCAGACCATCTGATTTGCTCAGTGACGACATCCCAGTCCCACACCCCGACGCCGCCGATCTCGGTGGCCACACGAAGCATTTCGGCGCCGCTGGCAAGCTCCGCTTCGGTGGCCTTGCTTTCGGTGATGTCGGTAGCCATCCCAAACCACTCGCGGACCTTACCCGCGTCATCGAGCACCGGAACAGCACGCGAGCGCAGCCAACCAACCGTGCCGTCGGCCCTGTTGACTCGGATTTCCTCATCGAAGGGAGTGTTGTTCGCGAGGCACTCTGCGACCGCGGCTTCCAGCGCCGGTCGATCGTCGGCCGGGACGTGATCGTCAATCCAGTTCGTCGGATCCGCGCCAGGGAGGAGTAGCCCCTTGCCGTAAAGCTCACGCAGCTCGGTCCAGTCGGCGCTCATCTGGTATACGACGTCGGAACTGACGTTGATCAAGGAGGTGAGCCGGCTTTCGCTTTCCCTCAAAGCGTTCTCTGTCGCTTTGCGCTCGCTGGTATCTTCGAACAGGATAGCGACGAGATTGGAACCGACTGGACCAGCCGAGAAGGCGTAAACGTCGAACCATCGCCCCATCGCTTGGGACTCCAGTTCGAATCGGATCGGCTTTCCTGTGGCAGCGACTTCGCCGTAGATGGCGAACCATTCAGGCTCGAGATCAGGTTCGAATTCCCGCATCCAGCGCCCCTTGGCGTCCGCCAACCCAGACTGCGCCTCAAACGCGCGGTTGCAATCGACGAACTTATAGTCTGCCGCCTCGCCAGCTTCATCAAACCTGATTTCCACCACGCACAGCCCCTCGTCGATCGCGTCGAACAAGGTCTTGAACCGCGCCTCTGCCTGCGCCCTTTCTTTTCGTTTACGTTCAGCTTCGGTCACGTCGTGGATCAGGGCAAGCACCAGCTGCGTATCACCGCCGCCCACCGGCGAAAGGGTCATCTCGTAAACGTTTCCGTTCTGATCGGTGTAGGGCCGCAAGAGAACTGGGCGCTGCGCTTGCGCGGCGCGTAGCAGGTTGTCGTGCCACTCATCGGCCCGATCCGGAAAGCGATCACGAAGGAGCTGTCCCGTCAGATCGCCCACGCCAAGCATTTCCTGCATGGCGGTATTGTTGGCCCGGTAGCGCCAGTCCTTTGCGCCTTCGCCCTCAGCGGAAACTCGCTCCAGCAGGCAGGCCGCTTGGGGAAGCGCAGCTACTATTGCGTTGTGCGGGTGAATATCCTTCATGCGGCTGATCTGGTCATTACAGTCTCCTGGCCCGCGCTGTTGAGTGAAGCAGCAACGCAAGTTGGCCAACGTTAGCATACGTATTTCTCGCCAGCTGACGAGCACATGCTTCTAGTAGCTCTTTGCAGATATGCGGAACTCACAATATGCTGTCACGCGCCCGCTTTCTTTATAGCCGCGCCCGTTTCCCACACGAAGCCGTTGCATTCAGTCCCCATAGCCACACCAGAAACCAAGCGGCACCCAAAGGCTTTCGCTCTCCACAGAGGTTAATGCCGCCAAGCAACCGGTCAAGGACTGCGTCATTTGTAATATGTCGGCGCGTGGTGACGCGCTTTATCAAATTTTTCAGATGAAGGTTGCTTTGCGCTCAGCGCATCGCGGGCATTTCCGAACCTCGCGAACCTCGGATGCCTGCGCCGTCATGCGGCATCGCAAGCCGCGGGATCCAATTTCAGGCACTTTTTGGCAGTGCCCGGAAAGCGGCGTAGGTTATGCAGGAACGACGGAACTGGGCTCGAATTGCGAATTCCGGCTTTCGGCGAGAAACCCGGTGAAGCTGTCAGGCAGGTTTAGAGGCCGCGCCTGGTATCCATCGGTGACCGGAGGTGGGTGTGAGCGAACGGTCCGATGCGCGGACACGATCAGCTCATGCGCTGCTCATCACCAACAGTGTTCGGGCGGGCGAGGGTCAGACGGTCAAGCACAGCGTCGATAGCCATTTCCAGATCTGCTCTGACCTCCTTTCCGGTCTTCAAACCGTAAAGGGTCGCTTCAGCCACAAGCGCGTTGACGAAGCTTGCCAGCAATTGCGCGTCATCCACCGCAATCGCGCCCTGCTTCCGGGCTTCTTCGAGCAAGCCGCGAAGCCTGGCGATCCCGTAGCAATTTTCGATCTCGCGTGCCCGCTCCTGGCCGAGCGCGGATGGCCCGATCTTGAAAAGGATCGCTGCAACATCAGGATCCTTCACTACATCGAGCCATGCCATGCAGCCGTTCTTGAGTTGCTCCAGCGGCGGTTTGCCCTCGGCTCTTTGATCAAAGGCGCGCTCGATCGCCACCTTGGATTCGCGCGTGTAAAGGGCCTCGATGATCTCGTCCTTGCTCTGGAAGTGATGATACAAGGCGCCTTTGCTCAGCCCCGTTTCGTCGAGAACGCGCTGCGTTGTGGTGGCCTCGAGACCGCGCGAAAGGATGGATCTGCGGAACGCTTCCAGCAGTCTAGCGCGCGTGGCGTCCGATCGTTCTTTCTGCGTGGCCATTCTCCGCCCCTTTACAAGCCGCGAGCCACGTGACAAACAAACCGGCAGTCGGTTTCTTTGAGGATGTCCCGCATGTCTAAAAATTTAGAAAGCATCGACCGCATGTTCGGCATCTGGAATACCACGGATGAAAGCGAGCAACGCACGCTCGCCGAAGCTGCGCTGGAGCACAACGTTCACTTTGTCGACCCGAGACATAACATCATCGGGCGCGAACAGTTTCTGAGCATGGTCCGCCAGACGCAGGCCGAACATGCCGGTTTGAGCTATTCTCGTTCCTGTGAGCCGCAATGGCAAAACAACCATTGTCGCTACCACTGGTCGATCCACAGTGGTGATCAGGAGGTCATGACCGGTTTCGATGTCACGGAAGTCACCGATGCCGGCAAGATCGTCAAGGTCATCGGATTTTTTGGCGAACTCGACCGACCCGTGACCGCTTCCGGGCAGCAGAACTAGGCAGGCTGAACGTCCACTTCGGGGTCGGTTTCTGAATGGCAGGATTTTTCCAGAAGCGAAGCAAAGCTGCCATACCGCTTTCGGGATTGCGCATCAGCACCGCTTATGACCGAAGATGGGTGGTTAGCAGACAGTCGTAGAGCTTATTTGTCTAGCCAATCTCTGACGATCAGTGCGGCGCCATACAGAGGCACTCCGACGAGAATGACTATGGCCAATCCGAGGAAGAATAGAGCGAACCATGCGAAAGGACCTTCAGTTCCCATTGGTATCGCTTCCCCATTTCACTGGCACAAAATGGCTCAATGCATAAGTGTCCGCAACGGGGTCGCTTCCCGAATGGCAGGAATTTTCCAGCAGCGAGGCAAAGCCGCCATTGTCGCCCGATTTGAATGGCGTCTGCACCCGATCCAGACGCGGTCATTTGGCCTTGCGGCATGATGCGCCCGGTCGGGACGGAAGCTGCGGCCCACAGTAAGGGTCTGTGAATGAGCAACAACATTGCACCGGCTCGAACTACATGCTTAAGTATTAAGGGTTTAGGGGAAAACGCTTGCGCATTCAGTATATCAAGATCGATCAATGGAGGCATTTCGAGGGGGTCGCCTTCACCCTTCCAGAATCGGCTCCAATTATTTGCATCGTCGGCGGCAACGGAACTGGTAAGAGCCAAATACTCGAATTAATTGCAGCGTGCGCTCAACGTATAGGTCTTACGCCGGGCTCTGAGAATCCACGAGGTGATCCATTTGCGGAGAACGCCGCGTTCGAAATAAATTTCTTTGTGGCGCCTCAAACCATTCCGAACTTGGATGATGAACATGCCTATCCGGAGGGCACGCTTCGCCAAGACTACGCGGCATGGGACAGAACGCTGCTTGTGCGCAGTCGGATGGACAAAGGTAGTGACATAGTTGCCGGCGGAATTCCTGCGGATAGGGCTGCCCAGTTCGCTCGGCATACCGTTCAAATTATCCAGCAGAGCGCGTCGATCCATTACCTATCGCTAGACGCAGATCGAGCTTACCCCAAAATCCAGATCGCTAGTCACCAGTTGAGCGAAGTTTATGATCGGGATTGGGGTGACGCGACGAATAAGCAGAGCTCCTTCAGAATCACCAGAAATCTCTATGACGAATGGTTCAGATTTCTGATCGGTCGGGAAAATCAAGATAATAACAAGCACGTTCAGGCGATACGGGTCGCGCGTAACGCTGGCGCACAGGAACCCGTATTTGTCGATCAATTTGAGGCTTACAAAAACGCCGTCAGAAACGTGCTTCCGCATCTACTCTTTGTGGGTATCGACCCCCAGACGCGCCAAATTAGATTTGACTCGACCGGCATACCTCTGACGTTCGACCAACTCAGTGGTGGAGAGCGTGAAATTGCGTTCCTAGTAGGGCAGATCGAGCGCTTTGGGCTAAAAAGGGGGTTGCTTCTAGTCGACGAACCGGAGTTGCACCTTAACTACGACTTGCTCCGGGCGTGGATCGGATTTTTGAAAAAGAGCGTGGAGGCGGGGCAAATTTGGCTCGCCACCCATTCGTTAGAGGTAGTGGAAGTCACAGGGCAGGATGCGACTGTCATTCTTAGTCGCGATGATCAAACTCGCCGTGTGACGGGAGCCGCACCACTTAGCCAGCAGCCCGTGATAGCAACTTTATCGCGTGCGATTGGATCTCCGGCCTTTTCAATTTCCAACTTGGCGTTCGTCATGATCGAGGGCGAAGAGGAGATTGGCGAACGTGAGCGGTTCAGGTTGCTTTGCGACATACCTTCTCACGTGCGCTTTCTAGAGGCCGGATCATGCAAAGAGGTCATTCGCAGGATCGAGGGTTTAAAGGATCTGGCGGCGGCATCCGGTCAGGGGATTCGAATTGGGGGAGTAGTCGACAAAGATTGGAGAACAAAGTGCGAGCAAGGTGAGTTAGAAGCGCAAGGCCTATTTGTCTTGGGGGTCCACGAGGTGGAGAACCTATTTTTGCATCCACCAACATTAGTCGAACTCCTCACGATGATGGGAGGAGATGCACAAAATATTTATTCGACCATTCTTGCCTCTGCGGACCGTCGGGCAGGAACTTGGATTTTCGATGCGGCGCGCACTGATCGAAAGTTTCGCGACTATGCCGAACCTTCCAAAGTAGTTCGGGAGTTAGTCCACAGGTTGACGTGGGTGGACTTCAGCGATTTAGAAACCAAGTGTGATGAAATAGCGAATGCGCATGGAAATCTAAATGACAAAGAGATCGCGGCCCTGAAGGCGCATTTGATCGCTCGCGCAAAAGTCTATGCACGCAGGCGCGAAGATGATGGTCTCTGGCGATTATGTGAGGGGAAGGAGGTGTTCAGATCTATTCTGCCAAATTTTGGGCTCACCGATGAGGATGCCGCCGAGCGAGCTATCGCTGCAGTGTGGCAGAGGAAGCCTGAACTAGTCCCTGAAGAATTGCAGGCTCTACGTGCTTATATTCGAGGCCTCTGAGCTCTAACGCTACGGCAGTGAGAGCCGCTTTTGAGGGGCCGCAAAACCAGGGTAGATCCCAAATGCCGATCTGCTGAACGTCAGACTTGCTCATTTGTGAGCGGAAGCCGGTTTAAATCCGCAACTCCGATCCCCGACGAAGCGGAACTTCGCAATCAGGCCTCGGAACGGCGGATTTGTCTCAGGATCGGCCATGCAGCCTGATCGGGCGGAGGCAACCCAATTGGTGCTCGTGCTCTGTTTAACTGTTGGGCCAGCGAATTCTGAGGCCAGGCAAAGGAACGTCAAGCTGCTGCAGAGTGCGGCGTAATCTCCATGTTGTTTCCAGAATCGAACCACGCGTTGATTTTCATCACGGCGTGCGGTTGGTCTCGTCATCCATAAACTTTCGCGCCAACCAAACGCTCGATGCTCTCGACGGTAATCAAGGTTCGACTGCCGACTTTATGCCTGACAAGAACCCTTTCTCGCATCAATTCGTCTACTTTTGTGCGCCCTAGGCCCGTTGCTTGCATCGTTTGCGCTATTGAGGCCGTGAGGTCACCTGGCCGAATTGGAGGGACGACCTTGCCCTTTAATTTGCCATTCTGACATGACGAGGACGAAGCCGCCTCCTCGGCCTTCCTACCCGGATTGACGGTTTTTTTTGCTGCGCCGATCGGGGGTGCTGCACAGTAGCGATCAAGAACCTTGATAAGCGAAGCTTCGGAAAAGCTGATGCCTGTGATCAGGATCGCAGGAGCGCCTCCCTTGAGGGCCGACCCTTCGAGCCGGACTGTTCCACCATTGAAGGCCGCACTGATCTTGCCAGAGGCAACAATACGATCCCATTCGTCCGACGGGATTTGCGAGTCACGAAAGATCTCGATCGGACCTTCCGCGGGCCTAATTTCGCGCACGAGTGCATAGGTTTTGATGAGCCCGGCGGCTGCGAAGTCCGCCAAAAGCGACTTGGCCGCGTCAAGGTCTCTTGCCTCTACAAGATCGATGGCTCTGGCCGGAAGGACAGGTTGATGGGCTGGCATGGCTCTTCTCGTTCCTAAGCCGCGACATCTGTCAGAAAAGAGTGAAAAAGCAGTAACCTTAGGGTTTGCAGCCAAAATTTTGCCGGCACGCAGCCAAAAGGAGGCTGGTTATTTACCTCTCAGAGATCACCGCTGATGTTCGCAGATGCCTGCCTAAGTTTTTCATGTTTTTTTCATGGAAACCGGCGCCATCTTTTCTAAGTCATTGAAAAGATGGTGGGCGCGACAGGGATTGAACCTGTGACCCCACCCGTGTGAAGGGTGTGCTCTACCGCTGAGCTACGCGCCCGTCCCGATCGGCCGTTTGGCCGGGACAGGGGCGCGCCTTTACTGTGGTCCTGCGCGCTTGGCAAGCATTGCCAGCCCGGGGTGGGGGTACTTTTCTCGCGTAGCTCACTCGGCCGCGATCAGCAGCCTGAGCAACGCCGCGATACCGCCGGACGGAGCGCCTGACCCTTCCCGCATCGGCGAACGGCCCGGACATTCTAGGCAGATCGCCTGCACGCCTTGCGCGTTCATCAGCCGTTCGACATCGCCGGTCAGCCGAGCGGCCAGTTCGTTCTGGCGGCGTGCCACCAGCGCGAAGGGGCCGCCGCTGCTTATCGCGCGCGCGCTGTCGGCCTCGCTGGTGAGCAGCCGGCGGATCAGCGGATCGAAGTTGTCGGCATTCTCGCCGAGATAGACCGGATGCCAATCCTTGCCTTCGGCGCCCGCCTTGGCCGCCGCCCACTCCAGCGCTTCCTCGATCCCGCCGAACTGGTCGACCAGTCCGACCTGACGCGCTGCGCCGCCATCCCACAACCTGCCGCCGCCGAGCGCATCGACCCGTTCGACCGGCATGTTGCGCGACTTGGAAACCCGCGCGAGAAAATCGCGATAGGTCGAGGCCACACCCGCCTGGAGAACCGCATCGATCTCGGGCGAGAAGCCGCCGATGATATCCGGCTGGCCCGCAAGCGGTGTGGTGCGAACTCCGTCGGTAGTGACCCCGATCCGCGCTGCCGCCTGTTCGAAGGTCGGGATCACCGCGAACACGCCGATCGACCCGGTGATCGTTTCGGGCTGGGCAAAGATCCGGTCGCTGGAGGTGGCGACCCAGTAGCCGCCGCTCGCGGCGATATTGGCGAAGGATACCGCAACCGGAATCTTGCGATCGCGGAAGCGCTGGATCGCGCGGCGGATTTCTTCGGAAGCGATGGCCGATCCGCCGGGCGAATCGACCCGGACCACCAGCGCGGCGAGATCATCGTCGAGCGCGTCGTCGAGCAGATCGGCGATGCGTGTGCCCCCGGCCGTTCCGGGTCCGGCCTCGCCGTCCACGATCTCGCCTGCGATGGTGATTACGCCGATCTTCTTGCCGCCGCGCTTCTCCGGCGATGCGGCCAGAAAGGCGTCGAATTCGCTCGCGGCAAAAGCGCCGGGCGTCTTGTCGAAACGATCCTCACCCGCAATGTCGGCGACCCTTGCGCCAAAGGCCACCCGGTCGCCCAGCTTGTCGACCAGCCCGGCGTTGATCGCGGCAGTGGCGAGATCGCCTCCGCCCGACGCGATCCAGCTGGCCGTGTCGCCGGTGACCTGCGCCAGATCGGCCTTCGGGCGGGCCTTCTTCACATTCGCCTGCCATTCTTCCCACAAGGCGCCGTAGACCCCGCCGATATTCTCGCGCGCTTCGGGCGACATCGTGCTGCGGGAATAGGGCTCGGTCGCCGATTTGTAGTCGCCTGCGCGATAGACCCGCGCTGTGACTCCGACCTTTTCCAGAAGCTCGGCAAAATAGAGGTAGCTGCCGCCCGGCCCGGTGATCAGCGCCGCGCCCTGCGGGTCGAGCCAGACTTCGCTGGCATGGGCGGCCAGCAACATGTGATCATCGGCATAGCCGAGCGCGAAGGTCATCACCGGCTTTTTCGCCGCGCGCACGCGGTCCATCGCCTCGCCGATAGCGGTCAAGTGCACCTGACCGCCGCCGACGAAGGTGGTGAGATCGATCACGACCGCCTTGATCCGGTCATCGGTGGCTGCGGCATCGAGCGCGCGGATGATGTCGCGGGCCTGGTATTCGGCCATCGGAGCCGAACCGCTGAGCAGCGCGGTGATCGGATCGATCGCGGATTTTTCCTCGACCACGACGCCCGAAAGCTCGATCAGCAGCGCGCCTTCGCGCACCTGTCCGGGGCTGGGGCGGGCGGACAGGATGCCGAACAGCGCCACGAAGAACAGCAGCATGAACAGCAGGACCAGCCCGTCCTTCACTCCGACGAGCAGTTTCCACACCTTGCCGACAAAACTCATCCACTGTCCCTTTTGCGTATGCTGCGCCGATCTAGGGACTTTGCGGCGCAACTTCCATGAGAAACCGGTGCAGCATGGGTTGAGCGACGCATGAGCCTCGACTAAGGACATCGCTTTAATGAGTGCGAACGATCTTTCAGCGCCTTCGGGCCGCTTTCCGGCGGGGCGCATGGCCTTTCCGCACCGCGACCTAACCGCCATCAGCCAGCTTGAACGGCACGAGATCCTCTACCTGCTCGATCAGGCCGAACAATGGGTCGAACTGAACCGGCAGAGCGCCAAGCACACCGATCTTTTGTCGGGCCTCACCATCATCAACGCCTTCTTCGAAAATTCGACCCGCACGCTGCTGTCGTTCGAAATCGCGGGCAAGAGGTTGGGGGCGGACGTGGTCAACATGCACGCCGCCACTTCCAGCGTGAAGAAGGGCGAGACGTTGATCGATACCGCGATCACGCTGAACGCGATGCGCGCCGATGCGATTGTGATCCGGCATGGTTCGTCCGGCGCGACCGGGCTGATCGCCGACAAGGTCGATTGTCCGGTTCTGAACGCGGGCGACGGCAGCCACGAACACCCGACACAGGCGCTGCTGGATGCGCTCACCTTGCGCCACGCGCTCGACGAACGCGGCGAGGCGTCGGAGGATTTCACCGGGCTCAAGGTCGTGATCTGCGGCGATATCCTGCATAGCCGGGTGGCGCGATCGAACATCCTGTGCCTCACCGCGCTGGGGGCCGATGTGCGGGTCTGCGCGCCGCCTGCGCTGATGCCGAGCGGGATTGAAGCGATGGGGGTCAGCGTGTCTCACAACTTCGACGCCGCCATCAAAGGCGTGGACGTGGTGATGATGCTGCGCCTGCAGGCGGAACGGATGAGCGGGCAATTCATCCCCTCGGCGCGCGAATACCGCCACCTTTACGGCCTGACGAAAGCGCGTCTGGCGCTCGCCGATGCCGAGGCGCTGGTAATGCATCCCGGGCCGATGAACCGCGGCGTGGAGATCGATAGCGAGGTTGCCGACATGGACACCCGCTCGCTGATCACGCGGCAGGTGGAAATGGGCGTGGCGATCCGCATGGCGTGTCTCGACATCCTCACGCGCGGGGCGCGGGGCGTGGAGGGCTGGTCATGAAACAGGCGACGCCGCTCACCATCACCAACGCGCAGCTGGTAACGCCTGCGGGGATCGTGCGCGGCGCGATCCGCTGCGCCGAGGGGGTGATTGCGGCGCTGGGGGCGGACGTCTCCGCGCAGGATGGCGACGCGGCGCTGGATGCGCGCGGCAAGCTGATCGCGCCGGGGCTGGTCGATCTGTGCGTGTTCGCGGTCGACAAACCCGCGTTCCATTTCGGCGGGATTACGCGCGCCGCGCTGATGCCCGACCAGTCGCCCCCGCTCGATCTGCCGAGCCGGGTGGGCTTCATCGCCAAGAGCGGCAAGCCCGATCTGTGGGTGCACCCGCTGGCCGCCGCGACGCGCGGGTTGGAAGGCTCCGAACTGGCCGAACTGGCGCTGATGCAACAGGCGGGCGCGCGCGGGATCGCGACCGGGCGGCGCTGGATCGCGGATTCGGGCGTGATGCTGTGGCTGCTGCAATATGCCGCGATGCTCGATCTGGTGGTGGTCGCCCATGCCGAGGATGCCGGGCTGGCGGGCAGCGCCGTGGCGACGTCAGGCGAAATCGCGACCCGGCTGGGCCTGCCCGCCGCACCTGCCGAGGCCGAGGCGCTGGCGATCGCCCGCGATATTGCGCTGGCAGACCTTGCAGGCGCAAAGCTGCATTTCCGGCAGGTGACCACCGCGCAAGGGTTCGATCTGGTGCGCGCGGCCAAGGCGCGGGGGCTGCCCGTCACTTGCGGGATAACGCCTGCGCATTTCATGCTGTCCGACTTGGCGACCGCCGATTACCGCACCTTCGCGCGCATCGCGCCGCCCTTGCGCAGCGAGGCCGATCGGCAAGCGGCGCGTGCCGCCATCGCCGATGGCACAGTGGATGTGATCGCCAGCGGCCACGATCCGCGCGGGCCGGAGGACAAGCGTCTGCCCTTCGCCGATGCCGCGCCGGGAATGGCCGGGGCCGAAACGTTGCTGGCGATGACGCTCAATCTGGTGCGCGACGATGTGATCGACCTCCCCCGCGTGTTCGATCTGCTCGCCCGCAATCCCGCCCGCCTGCTCGGCGTCGCGGCGGGCGAACTGGCGGAAGGGCACGAGGCCGATCTGGCGCTGATCGATCCGGACGCGCCGTGGATCATCGACCGCCGCAAGATGGAAGCCACCGCCGACAACACCCCGTTCGACCGGCAGGGCGCGCAAGGCCGCGTGCTGGGCTTGTGGAAAGGCGGGGTCAAGGTCGCCGCCTGATCCTTCTGCAGTCACGCCTACACCATACCAAAACGCCCCCGGTGAGCCATCGCTCGCCGGGGGCGTTTCGCTGCGTGATCGCAGGGGGGAACTCAGCGGCTGCGCGAAGCCAGGCGCACACCGGTATCCACTGCGCCTGCGGGCGGGTTGGTCTTGGCATAGGCAAAGCAGCCGCGCCCGGCGGACTTGACCGAACCGCACATGCTCTTGGCGCTCATCGCGCCGAACCCGGCTGCGGCAACGCGCCAGAAGGTGCGCCCGTTCACCACCGCTTCGGTGATGACGACATCGTGATCCTTCAGTTCCGGGAACTTGCGCTTGAGAACGGTCCAGCCGCGGGTCGCCTCGACCTTGTTGTCATAGGAGCCGAGCTGGACGAGGTGCGTGGCGGCAGCCTTGTCGTTGGCCATGCGGCGCTGCGATGATGCGGCGACGCGCGGTGCGGTGCGCTCGCGAGCGGCGGGCAATTGCTGCACCACCGGGCTGGAGACAAAGCGCATGCCCGATGCGCGGGCAGCCGGTGCCGGAGCAGCAGCAGCAGGGGCATTGGCAGCAGGAGCCGGGGCAGAGAAAGCTTCGGCAAAGCTCGGCTGCGGCGCTGCCTTGGGGGCGTTTACGGCCAGGGCAGGCGGCGGCGCGGATGCCACTTCCGGCACCATCGGCACATCGGCCTGCGCTGCGGCTTCGGCGACCATCACGGCCTGCGCCGGGAAATTGGCGAGCGCGAGTTGCTGCGGCTGGCCTTCATCCATGGCCGGCTTCACGTCCAGCATCGCTGCGACGCGCTGCTGGTAAAGTTCTGGAGCTGCCACTTCTGCCCACTGGGTCAGGCGGGCATCGAGCTGGTCGGCGGATACGTCTTCTGCCGCCATCACCCGCGCCATGCGCCAGTTGCCGGCCAGCGCGTAGGTGTAGGCGAGGTTCTGGCGCAGCTTGGGGGTAACCTCCTCGGCACCGCGCACGGCATTGAGCAGCACGTGCACGCCGCGTTCCGGATGCCCGGCGAGAGCGAAGGCAAGGCCAAGGTCGGCAGGATCGATCAGGTTGCCATATTCGTCCAGCACCGCAACCGCGGCCTTGCTCTCGCCCAGAGCGGCGTTGGCAAGCGCGAAGCTCAGCGCGGTGCGCGGGTCTTCGTCACCCAGATCGAGCGCATCGCCGAAGCTAACTGCCGCCGATTGGAAGCGACCTGCCTCGAGATAGGCAGCGCCCAGCAGGGCGCGGAAACCGGGATTGCGGGGCTCGGCCAGAACGGCGGCTTCTGCGTGGGCGATTGCCTTGCTGGTCTGGCCCTTCTGCAGCGCGATCTGGGCGTTCGAAAACGACACGTCGGCACGCGGTGCAGCCGAAGTGCTGCATCCGGCGAGCGCGAGCCCGGCGATCGCGGTCGTGACGGCCAGCGCGAGGCGCGGCGTGGTGAGGCCGGTCTTGATGCTGCGGTCCATGGTCTTGCTTCCCCTGTTGATTCGTCTGGGTCGGTTGCAGTCGGTGTCAGTGACGTTTGAGATGAGCGGCGATCACGTCGAGATCGTCGTATTCGGCGAGCATCGCATCGAGCGCCTCGGTGAGCAGTACCTGCGCGCTGACGCCCTGCATGGTTGCAGCCAGACGCAGCTTGAGGTGGCGTTCCGGGTCGAGCCGCAAGGTGAAAGCGGCGCGGCGCTCGTTGTTGCTCTGCGCCTTGCGGTTCAGAACACGCTGGGCCGGCACTTTGCGCGCGGCAGGTGTTGCAGCGGGAGCGGGAATTGGGGCGGGTGCCGGAGCCGGAGCGATGGGTGCATAGGCGGCTTCGTTATAGTCGTCGCCGTAATCCTCGCCCTCTTCCTCTGCCCCTTCGTAGCCTTCTTCATCCGCGTCATCGAATTCGTAACCGGCGTTGGTGGCCGAGAGATCGGATATTTCTTCCGATTCGTCCTCGGGGCCGGTCATCGCGGCTTCGGCCAGCACGCGCTCTTCTAATCGGCGTTGCTGACGGCGGATGATCGGGCTTTCCGAAGTGGCCGATTCGGAAGCGGCCACTGCAGCATTGATCGGCACCACGTCGGCGCCGTTCACATTATCGCTGTCGCTGTCGCTATCGCCGTCGCCCATGTCGTTCCAGCCGAGATCCTCGAGCTGTTCATCGGCGAGCGCGGCGATCTCCGCCTCGTCCGCAACCAGCGGCGCGACCTGCGGACGCATCGCGGGCTTGGCGCCGCCCTTGCGGGCCAGCAGGGTCGGACCGAGCGAGGCAAAACCGGCTTCGGACATTGTCCTTGTTCCTCTTTCCCGCGCTTACTGCGCCACCCGGCGACCGAAGCCGCCGGCCGGACGCGGGACGCCGCCCATCTGCACCGCGCCATTGGGGGCGGGCGCAAACACGGTGCGGCGGAAATTCTTCTCCAGCCGATCGGCGATGTAGCGCCACAATGCGGCGATCTCGGCGGCGCTGCGGCCTTCGGGATCGACTTCCATCACTGTGCGGCCATCAATCATCGAGGCGGCGAAATCGGTGCGGTGGTGCAGCGTGATCGGGGCCACGGTGCCGTGCTGCGACAGCGCGACGGCGGCTTCCGATGTGATCTTGGCCTTGGGCGTCGCCGCGTTGACGACGAACACCAGCGGCTTGCCCGCACGTTCGCACAGGTCGACCGTGGCACCCACGGCGCGCAGATCGTGCGGCGAAGGCCGGGTCGGCACCACGATCAGCTCGGCCACCTGAATGACCGACTGGATCGCCATGGTGATTGCGGGCGGGGTATCGATCACGGCCAGCTTGAAGCCCTGCTGACGCAGCACCTGAAGGTCGTTTGCAAGCCGCGAGACGGTGGTTTGGGCGAAGGCGGGATATTCCGCCTCACGCTCGTTCCACCAGTCGGCCAGCGAGCCCTGCGGATCGATATCGATCAGCACGACCGGGCCTGCGCCCGCACGCTGTGCCTGGACGGCGAGATGTCCGGATAGGGTGGTCTTCCCCGATCCGCCTTTCTGCGATGCCAAAGCGAGTACACGCAACGCTTGGGTCCCCCTGGATAAACTCCGCTACGGACCGCCCGATTGCGACCCCGACTTGCGGCTGGATGTCCAAGGGATCGCAGGATACCCCTAATTTTGGGTTAAGGTCGCGTGCTTTGCTGCAAGCATCGGGATGGGCAGGTTGCACTTTGCTTCCGCTCAGGGGGACATCCACCCGCCCTGCAAGTATTTGCTAACCCTATTGTGCTTAAGAAAGCGCCAGCGAATACGCAGGATGATGCGAGGAGCGCGATGACTATGAAGGTGTCAGGAACCAAAGCGATCATGGCAACAGCCCTGCTGGCGCTGGCTGCTACCCCTGTGCTGGCCGACGTGAAGGCCGGTGTCGATGCCTGGAGTGAGGGCGACTACACCCGCGCGGTGGGCGAATGGCAGGGCCCTGCGGCTTCGGGCGATGCCGATGCGCTGTTCAATCTGGCGCAGGCCTATCGTCTTGGTCGCGGGGTCGATGCCGACAATGCCCGCGCGCGCAGTCTTTACGAAGAGGCCGCCAGACGCGGCCATCTGAAAGCCGCCGACAATTACGGGCTGATGCTGTTTCAGGAAGGCGAGCAGGAAAAGGCGATGCCGCTGATTCGCGCCGCATCCGATCGCGGCGATCCGCGCGCGCAGTATGTGCTGGGTCTGTCTCATTTCAACGCTGATTTCGCCCCGCGCGACTGGGTGCGTGCCTATGCGCTGATGACTTTGGCGCAAGGGCAGGGCCTGCCGCAGGCGCAGGATGCCGTGGCGCAGATGGACCAATTCGTCCCGCTGGTGCAGCGCCAGCAGGCGCAGTCGCTTGCGCGCCAGCTCGAAGCCGAGGCGCAGGCCCAGCGCAGTGCCGAATTGGCCGCCGCCGAACTCGGGTCTGGCCAGGCGGCACCGCTTGCCGCGCAGCCGCGTCCGGCAGTGTTGACTGCGGTGTCCCAAGGCCCGGCGGCAATGCCCGTTCCGGCGCCCACGCCCGTTTCGCCGCCGGTCGCGATGACTGCTGCTGCCGCACCTGCGCCGGTGCGTGTTGCCGCAGCGCCAACGCCAACGCCAACGCCTGCGCCCGCCGCCCGCTCGATCGGCACCTGGCGGGTGCAGCTTGGCGCGTTCGGTGTGGCGGGCAATGCCGACCGGATGTGGAACAAGCTGTCCGGCAATCCTGCGCTCGCGGGGACGCAGAAGACCCTCATTCCCAGCGGCAAGGTTACCCGCCTGCTGGCCACCGGGTTCGCCAGCAAGACCGCCGCCCAACAGGCCTGTGCGAGCCTCAAGCGGCAGGGGCAGGCCTGTCTGGTCGTCAGTCAGGGCTGAGCGGGCTTTCCATAAGCGCCTGACTTGCTAGATTGCCCGCTCAATCAAGGCGGGGGATCGGCCATGGATGACGCAGTTAGCGCGGGTGAAGCACAGGGCATTTTCACAAACACCGAACCGGTAATTGCGCCGGTGGCGGCGGGCGAACGGATCGACACGCTCGATTTCATTCGCGGGCTGGCGGTAATGGGCATCCTTGCCGCCAATATCGTCGCCTTTGGCCAGCCGTTCGACGCCTATATGTACCCGGCCGCCTTCAAGGTCGACGCGGGCGATCCGGGCGGTTGGATGTGGATCGCACAATTCATCCTGATCGACGGCAAGATGCGCGGGCTGTTCACCCTGCTTTTCGGCGCAGGCCTGTATCTGTTCATGGAGAAAGCCTGGGCGCGCGGGGCCACTCGCAAGCTTCAGGCTTGGCGCCTGTTCATCCTGATGATCTTCGGGATGGTGCATTTCTTCTTCATCTGGCCGGGCGACATCCTGTTCTATTATGCGCTGTTCGGCTTCGTCGCGCTCGCCTGCATCCGCTGGAGCATCAAGGCCCAGTTGGGGCTTGGCTTGGCGGGCTACATGGGGGGTGTTTTGTTCTATGCCGCCGCGATGTCGATGCCGTGGGTGGTCATGTCGGGCGCGCTGGGGGACAGTCCCGAAATGGCGGATGCCCGCGCCGGGCTGGAGAGCGGTATGCAGGAAACGCTCGCTCGCGGCGACGTGCCGAACGCCGCGATCGCTGCGGGCGATTACGGCACGCTGGTGATGCATCGGCTGACCGAGCAATGGAGCGAACCGCTGCTCAACGCCCTTCTGTTCGGATTCGAAACCTTGCCGCTGATGCTGCTGGGCATGGCGCTCTATCGCCTCGGCTTCTTCAGTGGCGGATTCGCGCGCGGCAAAATGCTGCTGTGGGGCTGGGTTGGGGTGATTTTCGGCGGGCTGGCGCATCTGGCGATCGGATTGGCGATGCAGGCCGACGGCTTCAGTTACTACGGCACGCTCGCCGCTTTCGTCGGCTGGAGCCCGCTGCCGCGGCTGTGGATGGTGCTGGGGCTGGCGGCGCTGCTGGTGGTCTATGCACCGGGCGCGACCGGCTGGCTGGGCGACCGGGTGCGCGCGGCCGGGCGCGCGGCGTTCACCAATTACCTCGGTACGTCGATTGTGATGATGTTCGTGTTCCACGGCTGGGCGCTGGGGCTGTTCGGCGAATTGAACCGCCCGCAGCTTTACATCGTCGTGGCACTGACCTGGGTGTTGATGCTGGCCTGGTCGAAGCCGTGGCTCGACCGCTATCGCTACGGCCCGCTCGAATGGCTGTGGCGTTGCCTGACCTACCGGCAGATGTTTCCGCTGAAGAAGTGAGGGTCAAGCGCCCGAGGAAGCCCCCCGAAAGGTACTGGAACAGTCGCCGAAGGCGACTGCAAGCGCGACCGCGCGCCCGCAGCGACGCGGCCTTCAGGTCGCATGAGCGAGGATTTCGCATCGCGGATGCGATGCGGCGCACAAAAGAGTTGTTATTGAGAATAACTCGCATACATTGCTCCTGCAAACGCCTCGCAGGAGTGATTCGGCGGCCATGTACATCTGTATCTGCAATGCCATTCGTGAGACTGACTTGCGTCAGGCGGCCGTCAGTTGCGAAGGCGACGCCGAAGCGACTTACGCCACACTGGGCAAGCGGCCCAATTGCGGCCAATGTCTTGATGAAGCGCAGGAGATCATCGACGCGGAGCGCGCAGCCGTCTGCTGCAAGGAATTCGCACTATAGGCGCCGCCACCCGCGATTGCGAACCTCTCGCAACCCGCTGATTCACAAAGAAAAATTCTTTTCCGCCCCTTGCGGACATAGCCCGGTAGCGTCTATCTAGGGCGCAACGCCACAAGGCGCTTTGATCTATCGCAAGGAGGAACCGCCATGAAGGGCGATCCCAAAGTCATCGACTATCTCAACGCGGCGCTCACCAACGAGCTGACCGCGATCAACCAGTACTGGCTGCATTACCGCGTGCTCGACAACTGGGGCCTGAAGAAGCTGGCAGCCTACGAACGCCACGAATCGATCGAGGAAATGGAGCACGCCGACAAGCTGGCCGAACGCATCCTGTTCCTGGAAGCGCTCCCGAACTTTCAAGCGATCCACAAGCTGAAGGTCGGCGAGAATGTCGAGGAAGTGCTGAAGGCCGACCTCGCGCTCGAACACGAAGCGATCCCGCTGCTGAAAGATGCGGCGGAATATGCCCGCAGCGTCAAGGACCACACCTCGGCCGGGCTGTTCGAGGAAATCCTCAAGAACGAGGAAGAGCATGTCGACTTCCTCGAAACCCAGTTCGAGATGATCGATCGCATGGGTCTGCACAATTACGTCCAGCTGCAAAGCGCGCCTGCGGGCGACAGCTGAGACGATCAGTCAGGGCTGAAATCAGGGGAGCAGGGCCGGTTCGCGGTTCTGCTCCCTTTTTTACGCGTGCCCAACACGCTTCACTGCTTGTCCTGGATTGGCTTCGCCCCGCGCGCCGCGATCCGCGTTTCGCGCAGGAAGAACGCCAGCCCGGTCACCAGCAGCGCCATCGTCAGCACCCACAGGAACGCGATCAGCGTGCCGATCTGCGCGGTGATATAGGCCGATATGAACAGCAGCCCGATCACCGCGCTGATGATCACGGCGGACGCGGTCGAGAACATGATCGCGCCCTGCATCAAGCGGCGGCGGCCCATCAGCCAGTCCAGCTCGCTCTCTTGCCGGTCGGTACGCTGGCCCTCGGTCGCGTCCTCGATCTTGTCGATCCGCTGGGCGATCCAGATCATCCGGCTCATGATGACGTTCATGATCGCCCCGATGCCCGACAGCAGGAACGCGGGCGCAAGGCTCAGCTGGACCACTTGCTGCACGCGCGGGGTGGAGGCGGTGCGCTCGAGAATTTCGAACGCGAAGGGCGATTGCGCGGTGGCGGCGAGGAGATCGAGCAGCATCAGTCTTTGGCGTAGGGGTTCTTGGAAGATTTGAGCGTGACCCGCACCGGCACCGCATCGAAACCGAGCTTGGCACGGATGCCGTTGATCAGATAGCGTTCGTAACTGGTGGGCAATTGGTCGAGCCGGCTGCCGAAGATCACGAAACGCGGCGGGCGCGTGCCGGCCTGCGTGATGTAACGCAGCTTGATCCGCTTGCCACCGGGTGCGGGCGGGGGATTGGCTTCCAGCGCATCGTCGAACCAGCGGTTGAGCGCGGCGGTGGAGACGCGCTTCGACCAGCTGTCGCGCAGTTCGAACGCGCCCGACAGCATCTGGTCGAGCCCCTTGCCGGTCTTGGCCGACACCGCGAACAGCGGCAGCCCGCGCACCTGCGCCAGCCCATCGTCCAGCGCGCCGCGGATACCGTTGAACAGGCCGCTCGCACCCTCGGCCACGTCCCACTTGTTGATCGCGATCATCAGCGCGCGGCCTTCTTCGAGGACGTGGCTGGCGATCTTGAGATCCTGATGTTCCAGCCCCTGCGTCGCATCGAGCAGCAGCACCACGACCTCGGCAAAATCGACGGCGCGCTTGGCATCGGCAACCGAGAGCTTTTCGAGCTTTTCGGTCACATTGCGCTTCTTGCGCATCCCGGCGGTGTCGATCAGGCGGATGTCGCGGACCTCGCCGGTCTTCGGGTCGGTCCACTTCCAGTCGATCGCAATCGAATCGCGGGTAATGCCTGCCTCAGGCCCGGTCAGCAGCCGGTCTTCGCCCAGCAGGCGGTTGATGAGCGTGGATTTGCCCGCATTGGGCCGCCCGACGATGGCCAGCTTCAGCGGACCGGACGGGCGCTCTTCCTCGTCCATCGCGGCGGCATAGGCCGCTTCGATTTCCTGCGCTTCCTCGTACAGATCGGCCTGGTTGCCGATGATCGGGAACAGCCCGCCGAACAGGTCGGCGATGCCTTCGCCATGCTCCGCAGACAGCGGCACCGGATCGCCGAGGCCGAGCGCGTAGGATTCGATCACCCCGTGTTCGCCCGCAGACCCTTCGGCCTTGTTGGCGACCACCACCACCGGCACCGATTGTTCGCGCAGGTAGCGGGCGATTTCCGTGTCGAGCGGGGTCAGGCCGGCACGCGCGTCGATCACGAACAGCGCGGCGTCCGCGCCTTCGAGGCTGGCCTCGGTCTGCATCCGCATCCGGCCGGGCAGGGTGTGCGCGTCCTCGTCTTCCCACCCGGCGGTATCGACCACGGTGAAATGCAGGCCCGCAATGTCGGCATCGCCCATCCGCCGGTCACGCGTGACGCCGGGCTGATCGTCGACGAGGGCGAGCTTCTTGCCCACCAGCCGGTTGAACAGCGTGGACTTGCCGACATTGGGTCGGCCGATGATGACGACTTCGGGCTTCTTCAAGGAGGACATATTGCCGCCAAGTGGGCGCAAATCCCCGATTTGGCAAGCGGCGCGGAAGTGTGGCCCGCCCCCTTACCTTTGCGACCTAATCCTTGCGGGCGACCGGCGGGCTGTCGCCCAGATCCTCGAACCACGCCTCGACCGGGCCGGTCAGCTTGATCGTCAGCGGCTGCCCCTTGCGATCGACCGCCTTGCCCGCCTGCACCCGCACCCAGCCTTCGGAGATCGAATATTCCTCGACATCGGTGCGCACCCGGTCCTTGAACCGGATACCGATGCCGCGCTGCAGTTTATCCGCGTCGAAGAACGCGCTGCGCGGATTGACCGAGAGGTGATCGGGCGGGACATCCGCGCCGGTGTTCGCCGCGGGTGTGGTTTCGGAAGGTTGATCGCTCATCGCTGCGCCCTTAATCGCCAATCCCCCGTGCTTCAAGCGACTTCAGGCGTGTTGCGCTTGCCCTTTTGGGTTTGGGGGGATAAGGGCGGCGACTGATACGCGCGGGTGGCCATCGCTTCCCGCGCGGCTTCGTTCGGGCATGCGGGCGTGGCGAAATTGGTAGACGCGCCAGATTTAGGTTCTGGTATCGCAAGATGTGGGGGTTCGAGTCCCTTCGCCCGCACCAAATTCGCCCCGGAATGCATTTGTCATGGATGGGGCCGTACCCACGGATTTTTTGGCAAGAAGGCTTCAGACCAGTCCCTATGCAAACCAAGCAGACCGTCAATGAAGGGCTCAAGCGCGCCTATCTGATCACCATCCCCGCTGCCGATCTCACCGCGAAGATCGACGCCGAGATCAAGAAGGTTGCGCCGCAAGTGCGGATGCCCGGCTTCCGTCCGGGCAAGGTGCCCGCCAACCTCGTCAAGAAGATGCACGGCGAAGCCCTGCACGCGCAGGTGGTGAACGACACCATCAGCGAATCGGTCGACAAGCTGATGCGTGACGAGGGCTTGCGCCCCGCGATGCAGCCGCAGATCGCGCTGGGTGAAGATTACCAGCAGGGCAAGGACGCCGAAATCACCGTCAGCCTCGAAGTGCTGCCCGCGATCGACACGCCGAGCATCGACGGGATCACGCTGGAAAAGCTGGTCGTGCCGGTTACCGACGCGCAGGTCGAAGAGGCGCTGCAGGGAATCGCCGGACAGAACAAGAGCTACAAGGACGCGGCCAAGACCAAGAAGGCGGCGGACGGCGATCAGCTGATCATCGATTTCGTCGGCAAGCTGGACGGGGTCGAGTTCGAAGGCGGCAAGGCCGAAGACGCGGCGCTGGTGCTCGGTTCGGGCACCTTCATCCCCGGTTTCGAAGAACAGCTGGTGGGCGTGAAGACCGGTCAGGAAAAGACCATCACGGTTACCTTCCCGGCGGAATATCAGGCCGAACATCTGGCGGGCAAGGATGCGACCTTCGATATCACCGTGAAGGCAGTGAAGGTCGAAACCGAAACCCAGATCGACGAAGAATTCGCCAAGAGCCTCGGCCTCGACAGCCTCGAAAAGCTCAAGGACATCATGAAGGCGCAGCTGGAACAGCAGACCGCCGGCCTGACCCGCACGCAGATGAAGCGCGCGCTGCTCGATCAGCTGGCGGCAGGTCACAGCTTCGAAGTGCCCGGCACCATGGTCGAGGCGGAATTCGCTCAGATCTGGCAGCAGCTCCAGCAGGAAGCCGCGAATGACGAGGATCCTGCGGCTGCGCTGAAGCAGATCGAAGACGAAAAGGACGAATACAAGTCGATCGCGGAACGCCGCGTGCGTCTGGGGTTGTTGCTGTCCGAAATCGGCCAAGCCAATGGTGTCGAGGTGACGCAGCAGGAAATGTCCATGCTGATCCAGCAGGGTGCCCAGCAGTATCGCCCCGAGGATCGCCAGCGGTTCGTCGAATACATCCAGTCCGAACCGATGGCCGCCGCCCAGCTGCGCGCGCCGCTGTACGAGGACAAGGTCGTCGACTTCCTGTTCGACAAGGCTGAAGTGACCGAGCGCGAAGTGACCGTCGAGGAGCTTCAGGCCGCGATCGAAGCGGAAGAAACCGCCGACGCCTCGCCTGCGCCCAAGAAGGCCGCTGCCAAGAAAAAGGCGCCCGCCAAGAAGGAAGCCGCTGCGGCTGAGGAAGCTCCGGCTGCCGAAGAAAAGCCTGCTGCGAAAAAGGCTCCGGCCAAGAAGGCTCCCGCCAAGAAGGCAGGCGACGAAGCGGAAGCCAAGCCTGCGGCCAAGAAGGCCCCGGCCAAGAAGGCGGCTGATGCCGAGCCTGCGGAAAAGCCCGCAGCCAAGAAGGCTCCGGCCAAGAAGGCCGCTGCCAAGAAGTAATCGCGAAAGGCGGAGCGTTTAGCGCTCCGCCGGTCGCCATGCGCGAAACGTGGGCGCGGGCAGTGTTGCTGTCCGCGCCTTTTCGTATCCGGCGCCCGCTTTCAGCACGCCGTGATCGTCCCACTTCGCGCCCAGAATGCTGAGGCCGACCGGCAGCCCTTCGATCCCGCCCATCGGCACCGTCAGATGCGGATAACCCGCGATGGCGGAGGGGCTGCCGAAGCCGACCGAGCCGTTGAAGTTGTCGCCGTTGACCAGATCGGTGGTCCACGCCGGGCCGCGCGTCGGGACGACGAGGAATTGCACGTCGTTGTCGGCCAGCAGCGTATCGAGCGTTTCCGGCCCGGCGATCCGCAACGCATTGGCGCGCGCGGTTTCGTAGGCGGCGCGGTCGGTGGTGGTCTCGGCCTGTTCGAACAATTCCTGCCCGAACCAGCGCATCTCGGAATCGGCATTGGCCACGTTGAACGCGATCAGATCGGCCAGACTGCGCGGGGTCTGCTCTCCGGCAAAGGCAGGGAGTGCGGCGAGGTATTTGCCCATCTCCTCGCGCAGTTCGAACATCAGCACGGTGAAGCTGTCCTCGTACATCTGCGCATCGGGTTTGAAGTCGATATCGACCAGCACCGCGCCCGCCCGCTCCAGATCGGCGAGCGCGTTCTGGAATACTCCTTTGAGGTCTTCGCGGTTGCCCACCTGTCCGCGCATCACCCCGATCCGCACGCCCTGAAGCGATGCGGTGTCGAGCCCGGCGGTGTAATCGGCTACGCGCTGCGCAGTCAGCGTCACCGCATCGGCCGGGTCCTCGCCCGCCATCGCGGTCAGCAGCAGCGCGGCATCATACACCGTGCGGGTCATCGGCCCGGCGGTATCCTGCGTGCTGGAAATCGGCACGACATGGGTGCGGCTGACGATCCCGACGCTGGGTTTGAACCCGACGATGCCGTTGATGCTGGCCGGGCAGGTGATCGAACCATTGGTTTCCGTCCCGATCGCGCCCCACGCAAACCCCGCCGCCACCGCCGCGCCGCTGCCGGACGATGATCCGCAGGTGTTGCGGTCGATGGCGTAGGGATTCTTGGTCAGGCCACCCACCGCGCTCCACCCGCTGCTCGACCCGTCGGAGCGGATATTGGCCCATTCGGACAGGTTGGTCTTGCCCAGCACCACGCCGCCGCCTGCGCGCAGGTTGGCGATCAGCGGCGCATCGCGCCCGGTCATGTTGCCCTTCAGCGCCAGGCTGCCCGCAGTGGTCGGGAATCCGGCGGTCTCGATATTGTCCTTCACCAGCACGGTGCGACCGCGCAGCGGCCCGACGCCCGCCTGCTGGCGCGCCTTGACCGAGGCGGCGGGATCGTAATCGATCACCGCATTCAGCCGCGGTCCGTTGTCGTCGAGCGCCTGAATGCGCAGGACATATTCGTCCACCGCCAGCATTTCCGCCATCGCTTCGCGATCGGGAGGCGTCTGGTCGTTTTGTGCGAAAGCCGCGACGGAGTAACCGGCAAGCAGCAACGGAAGCGCGCGGCGCGCGAAGGTGAGAGTGATCATGGCGCACAGGTTTGCCCGATCTTCGCCGGAACGCAAGTGCGGGCCATGCTGGGCCGATTGCCAAGCGTTGGTTCGCTACGGGTGGCAATTCACAGCCGACAAGGTAAACGCTCTTGAAATTGTATACTCGCCTCCGACATAGCCATTTCGACACTGACGAAGGACAACAACCTCCCATGATCGACCTGCTCGGCAATTCCGGCGAAACCTACGGCACCCAGGGCCAGTTCACGCGCGACCCCTACACGGGCGCGCTGGTGCCGGTGGTGGTCGAACAGACCAGCCGGGGCGAACGCAGCTTCGACATCTTCAGCCGCCTGCTGCGCGAACGCATCGTGTTCGTCACCGGGCAGATCGAAGACGGCATGGCCAGCCTGGTGACGGCGCAGCTGCTGTTCCTCGAAAGCGAAAACCCGTCCAAGCCGATCAGCATGTACATCAACTCGCCCGGCGGCGTGGTGACCGCTGGTCTGCAGATCTACGACACGATGCAGTACATCAAGCCGCGCGTATCGACTGTCTGCATGGGGCAGGCCGCCAGCATGGGCAGCTTCCTGCTGGCCGCGGGCGAGCCGGGGATGCGGATTGCGCTGCCGAATGCGCGAATCATGGTGCACCAGCCGTCGGGCGGCGCGCGCGGGATGGCGTCGGATATCGAAATCCAGGCGCGCGAGATCCTGCGTATCCGCAGCCGCATGAACGACCTCTACGTGAAGTTCACCGGCCGCAGCCTCGAGGAAATCGAAAAGGCGATGGACCGCGACACCTTCCTCGAAGCCGAGGAAGCCAAGGCCTTCGGAATCGTGGACAAGGTCTTCGAAACGCGCCCGGAAAACGAAGAAACCGGGGATGAAAGCGGATCGGGCGGCGCGCCTGAATAAGCAGCGCGCCCTTGACCTGCCCCGGGCCGGGACAGCCACCGAAGCGCCGCCCATTTTCCGGCCTTTCATCGACGCTGGCACCATGCCGGCGGCATTAAATATCGCGCCATGTGTTGATTCATCTGGTGCCATGGATACATTTACCGAATCCGCACGCGGCATTGCTATGCTTTTGCGTGTGGATTTGAGGACACAGGAATGACCAAATTGAGCGGATCCGACAGCAAGAGCACCCTCTATTGCAGCTTCTGCGGGAAGTCGCAGCACGAGGTGCGCAAGCTTATCGCCGGCCCCACCGTGTTCATCTGCGATGAATGCGTCGAGCTGTGCAACGACATCATCCGCGAGGAAACCAAGGCAGGGATCGCCGGCAAGAAGGAAGGCGAGATCCCCACGCCGATGGATATCTTCACCACCCTGAACGATTACGTGATCGGTCAGGACCGGGCGAAGCGCGTGCTCTCGGTCGCGGTGCACAACCACTACAAGCGGCTGAAGCATTCGAGCAAATCGAGCGATGTCGAACTGGCCAAGTCCAACATCCTGCTGGTCGGCCCGACCGGTTCGGGCAAGACGCTGCTGGCGCAGACGCTGGCGCGCACCTTCGATGTGCCTTTCACCATGGCCGACGCGACCACGCTGACCGAAGCGGGTTATGTGGGCGAGGATGTGGAGAACATCATCCTCAAGCTGCTGCAGGCGTCCGACTACAATGTCGAGAAAGCCCAGCACGGCATCGTCTACATCGACGAGATCGACAAGATCACCCGCAAGGCCGAAAACCCCTCGATCACCCGCGACGTGAGCGGCGAGGGCGTGCAGCAGGCGCTGCTCAAGCTGATGGAAGGCACCACTGCCAGCGTGCCGCCGCAGGGCGGGCGCAAGCATCCGCAGCAGGAGTTTCTGCAGGTCGACACCACCAACATCCTGTTCATCTGCGGCGGCGCGTTCGCCGGGCTGGACAAGATCATCGGCGACCGTCTGCAGAAGCGCAGCATCGGCTTCGGCGCGCATGTCGCCGACCCGGACAAGCGCCGCGTGGGCGAACTGCTCGAAAAGAGCGAGCCTGAGGATCTGCTCAAGTTCGGTCTGATCCCCGAATTCGTCGGTCGTCTGCCGGTGATCGCCACGCTGCACGATCTCGATATTGCTGCGCTGGTGACGATCCTGAGCGAGCCGAAGAACGCGCTGGTCAAGCAGTACCGGAAGCTGTTCGAGCTGGAAGACGTGGAGCTGACCTTCACACCCGACGCGCTTCAGGCGATTGCCGAACGCGCGATCAAGCGCAAGACCGGCGCACGCGGCCTGCGCTCTATCGTCGAAGGCCTGCTGCTCGACACGATGTTCGACCTGCCCGACATGGACGGCGTGACCGAAATCGTGATCGACAAGGAAGTGGTCGAAGGCAAGAAAGAGCCGATCCGCGTGATCGGCGGCGAAGAGAAGAAGGAAGAGGCGGCGTAATCGCTTCGGAGCGACCTTCGCGCTTCCTTTTCGTCTGCGGCAAGAACCGGCTGCGAAGTCCTACAGCGGAGCATGTCTTCGCCGCCGTACCTGGTGTGGAAACACTCTCGGCGGGGATGAGCCGCGATGCGGACGAACACCTGACCGAAGAACAGGTTGCATGGGCCGACATCATATTCGTGATGGAGCGCGCGCATCGCCGCAAGCTGCAGACCAATTACCGTCTCGCGCTCAAGGACAAGCAGGTCGTGGTGCTCGGCATCCCTGACGAATACGGTTTCATGGATCCGCCGCTCGTAGCTCTACTTCATTCAAAAATGCGCCGTTGGCTCCCCAGATAGCAAAACCCCGCCCGGCCAATGGAGGTAGGCCGGACGGGGTCGGGATCAGCGCCGCCCCTCAGGGGGGAGGGGGATGGGGTATCAGGGCGACGCCAAAGGTTGGACGCTTGTGCGATCAGGCGGGCATGAACACGCCGTCGGTGACGTGAATCACGCCGTTCGAGGTCATGACGTCGGCCTTGACCACGGTGGTCTTGCCGCCCTTGGCATCGGTGATCACAACATTGCCGCCCTCAAGCATCGCGGTCAGCGTGCCTCCTGCAACAGTGGGGATCGTGGCTTTGCCGCCGTTATCGTTGATCAGCTTGATCAGGTCACCGGCGGTCACCTTGCCGGCGACGGCGTGATAGGTGAGGATCGATGTCAGCGTGCCCTTGTTTTCGGGCTTCACGAGCGTTTCCACGGTGCCGGCGGGCAGCTTGGCAAAAGCGGCGTCGGTCGGCGCAAACACGGTGAACGGGCCGGGGCTGGCGAGCGTATCGACCAGATCGGCGGCCTTCACGGCGGCGACCAGTGTGTTGTGCATGCCGGTGCCCATCGCGGTTTCGACGATGTTGGCTTCGGCCTTCATTTCCTTGTGATGATCGGCCAGCGCAGGTGCGGCGACCACGCCGGTGGTGGCGGCGAGCGCGGCGGCGATGATGGCGGTGAATTTGGTCGTGGGGGTCACAGTAGGGTTCTCCTTATGGGGAATATCTCGTCTGCAAGCCCCTCCCGCTTGCACAGCCAGCTACGGCCCGGCGGATGCGGCGGATGCGTGATAAATCGTCGGTACGGATGAAGCGCCGCATTGCTGCGGCGAAGCGAGATCGCGTCAGACGCGGGTAAAAGCGCCCTCGGCCACCACCGGCCCGGCGTCGATGCCTTCGGGCTTGCCGCCGATCGGCTCGCGGGTCAGCAGCACGCGCGCGCCGTCGTGCATCTGCGCAGCGATATCCTGCGGCAAGGTCATGCTGCGCACTTCGCCCGGCGCGACCACCCCGAGCGATCTTGCCGCGCTGCCATCATCGGACACCAGCCACAATTCGTGATCGTGCACGCCGTCAGCCGTCAGGCCGATGGCGGCGACCAGCATCCGTTCGCTTTCGGGAATATAGGTCACATCGAGCCGCAGCCCGGTGTCGCCGATCGGCACGGTCGCGATCATCGGCTCGGCGGCAGCGATCTGCGGGGGCGCTTCGCCCGGCGCATTGCCGGGGGCGAAGGCGAGCAGAGCCAGCGCGACCGCTGCAGCCGCCGAGCTGAGCCCGGCGATCCAGCGCCAGCGATGCAGCCGCGCCTTGAGTTCGATCACTTCGCTGCCAAGTGCCGATGGGTTGGCCACCGGGCCGCTGCCTGCGCCCTGTTGCCCGCCGACCCGTGCGGCGATGCCATCCCACACATGCGCGCCCGGTTCCGCCGCCCCGGCCATGTCGTCGGTCCAGGGGGCGAACCAGTTGTCCCACCATTCCTTGCGCCATGCAAAGTCGGGATCGGTCGCATATTTGCCGCGCGCAGCGAGCAGCTCCTCGCCCTCCAGCAGGCCCAGCGCCCATTCCGCCGCGATCATCGGATCATCGCGCGGCACGTCGTTTGGCCCCGCGTTTTCGGGGATGGTTTCGTCGGCGCCGCTCATGCCTTCTCACTCGCTTCGAGGCAGGCGCGCAGGCGTTGCAGCCCGCGGCGAATCCAGCTTTTCATCGTGCCCAGCGGCACATCCGCCTGTTCGGCCAGTTGGGCATAGGTCTGCCCGTCGAAGAACGCCGCCCGGATGTGGGTCTGCGTGCGTTCGTCCAGCCCGGCGATGCATTTGTGGATCTGCGCTGCCTGCTCCGCATCAACCAGCAGTGCGTCGGCAAGCGGGGATTCGTCGGGAAGCGGGGCGGCTTCCTCGATCCCGACCGATCCGCCGCGCACCTTGCCGGTGCGCAACCGATCAATCGCGCGATTGCGGGCAAAGGTCGCCAACCACGAAATCGGGCTAGCCCGCGCGGGATCATAGCGGTCGGCCCGCTGCCAGAGATTGATGTAGACGTCTTGCAAGGCGTCCTCGGCTTCCTTCCTGTCGCCCAATATACGCAAGGTAATGCCGAACAGCTTCACCCGCGTCATGCGATAGATTTCTTCGAGCGCCGCCTGATCGCCCGCGGCGAGGCGCGCCATGGCATCGCGCAGGGCATCGCGCGCTTCGGCGCTGGCAGGGCGGGGGCGCGCGGCCATCAGCAACCCTGCTCGCACAGGTGTTCGTCGCTTTCGATCTGGAGCGTGGCGTGATCCACCCCGAACCGTTCCCGCAGGCCCGCCGCGACATCGTGCAGGAAGCCGTCCGAGGCCGGGCGCACCGGCATCACCAGATGTGCGGTGAGCGCGGTTCCGGTGGTCGACATCGGCCAGACGTGAAGATCGTGTACGGCCGCCACGCCGTCCAGCCCGGCAAGGTGGCGGCGCACTTCGCCAAGGTCGATGCCTGCCGGGACAGCCAGCATCCCCATTGCCACGCTGTCGCGCGCCAGCCCCCAGGTGCTCCACGCGATCACCGCAACGATCACCAGACTGACCGCCGCATCGATCCATGCAAGGCCGGTCAGCAGGATCGCCACGCCCGCCAGCACCACGCCAAGCGACACCAGCGCATCGGCCACCATGTGGAGATAGGCTCCGCGGATATTGAGATCCTGTTGACCACGCACGAACAGCATGGCCGTCAACGCGTTGATCGCGATCCCGATCCCGGCAACCACGATCATCGCCATGCCCTGCGGTTCGGCGGGCTCCATCAGGCGGTTTACGGTCTCGAACAATATCGCCCCGATCGCGATCGCCAGCAGCAGCGCATTGGCCAGCGCGGCGAGGATGGTGGAGCTTTTGTAGCCATAGGTGAACCGGCCGGCAGGTGGCCGGCGCGCGGCAATCGCGGCGACCCATGCGAGCGCCAGCGCCAGCACGTCCGACAGGTTGTGCCCGGCATCGGCGACCAGCGCCATCGAACCGTAGATGAACCCGGCTGCCGCCTCGACCACGACAAACACGAGATTGAGTGTGATCCCGATCGCGAAGGCCCGCCCGAAATCGGCCGGCGCGTGGTGGTGCCCGTGCTGATGGCCGTGCTGATGGCCGTGGGGACCGCCATTGCCGGCGTGATCGTGATGATGATGGGCGTGCGCGTGGGCCATGCTGGGTCTAATTGTAGACGCAGGAATCGAGGCCGTCACGCCTGACGATGCCGATCCGGCGTTCGATGCTGTTGCCGTGGCGGGCCAGCCACCCGCCGGGGTTCTTGACGCTGCGTTTCTTGGGGCTGGGCAGGGCAGCGGCCATGCGGCTCGCTTCGTCGGCGGTCAGACGCGCGGCGGAATGGTTGAAATACCGCTGTGCTCCGGCCTCCGCGCCATAGGTGCCGATGCCGGTTTCGGCGACGTTGAGGTAAACCTCCATGATCCGCCGCTTGCTCCACAGCGCTTCGATCCAGAAGGTGAACCACGCCTCTACCCCTTTGCGGAACCACCCGCCGCCTTGCCACAGGAACACGTTCTTGGCGGTCTGCTGGCTGATCGTCGATCCGCCGCGTTGGCGCGTTCCTGCCAGCCGTTCCTCCAGCGCCTGCTCGATCGCTTCGGCGTCGAAACCGGAATGCTCGCAAAACCGCGAATCCTCCGCCGCGATCACTGCCGACACCAGATTGCGGTCGATATTGTCGAGGCTTTCCCAATCCTTGGTGATGCCGTTTTCATCCATCACCATGGTCGCGGTGACGGGGACGGGCAGCCATTTGAAGGCGACCACCAGCAGCACGGTGATGCCGACGAACCACAGGATGATCTTGCCGAAAATGCGGGCGATGCGAAGGGCCATGCGCGCAGCCTTAGCGAAGTCGTCGGCAGCGGGGAAGCATCGCTGCTTGCACCGCGGGCAAGGGCAGGGCTACCTGTGCGCAAAGCAACCAGGGGAGACTATCCGATGCGCCTGTTCCATGCCGCCGCCGCCAGCGCGGCCGTGCTTGCCGCCGCTATGTCCGCAAGCCCGGCCTGGGCCGAAGATGCCGAAACCGCGCGCGCGGTCGAAACGGATTACGACAGCTATCTCGCGCCGCTATTTACCCATTTCCATCAGAACCCGGAACTCTCGTTCCTCGAAAACGCCACCGCGGCGCGGATGGCTGCCGAACTGCGCGCCGTCGGGATGGACGTGACGACAGGGGTCGGCAAGACCGGCGTGGTCGGCATCATGAAGAACGGCGATGGCCCGCTGATCCTGCTGCGCGCCGATATGGACGGCTTGCCGGTGCAGGAGAAATCCGGGCTCGCCTATGCTTCCAAGGCGCTGCAGATCGGCGAGGACGGCAAGGAATATCCGGTGATGCACGCCTGCGGGCATGATGTGCACATCACCGCCATGGTCGGCACCGCGCGGCGGCTGGCGGCGATGAAGGACCAGTGGCGCGGCACGCTGATGTTCGTGGTCCAGCCCGCCGAAGAAGGCGTGCGCGGGGCCAAGGCGATGCTGGCCGACGGGCTGTACGAACGGTTCGGCAAGCCCGACCATGCGCTCGCGTTCCACGTTGCCGCCAATCTTGCGACCGGCAAGGTCTCGGCTGCGGAAGGCATCCAGTATTCCAGCTCGGACGCGGTCGATATCCGCGTGCCGGGGATCGGCACCCACGGCGCGTCGCCGCATCTGGGCAAGGACCCGGTCTATATCGCCGCGCAGATCGTCACCGCGCTGCAATCGATCGACAGCCGCGAAGTCGGTCCATTGGATCCGGTGGTGGTGACGGTCGGTTCGTTCCACGCCGGATCCAAGCACAACATCATCTCCGACGAGGCCAAGCTGCAGGTGACGGTGCGCGCCAATGACGAGACCGTCCGCGCGGCTGCTTTTGCGGCGATCGAGCGGCTCGCCGTCAATATCGGCAAGGCCCACGGCCTGCCCGACACGATGCCGGTCGAGGTCACCAAGGTTTCCGGCACGCCCGTCACCTACAACAACCCCGAACTTGCCCGGCGGCTCAACGCGGTGATGCAGCGCGAACTGGGCGAAGCAGCGGTGGTGCCGTTCGTGCAGCAGACCATGGGGGCAGAGGATTTCACCTATTTCGTGTCCGAGGAAACCGGCGTTCCGGGCTATTACTTCGCGGTCGGCGGGACCCCGCAGGCGGCGTTCGACGCGGCGGCGAACGGCGGCGCGGCGGTGGCGGGCCACCACTCCCCGCTGTTCAAGATCGCGCCCAAGGAGAGCGTGACGCTGGGCACGCGGGCGATGGTGGCGGCGGTGCTGGATCTGGCGCCGGCGGATTAATGCGCGACGGCGATGTTCCATAAATTTTTCACGTGAAACATTGCCGCTACAACATGAAAAAGGGCGCTACGATCACCCGCAGCGCCCTCTTTCGTCTTCGTTGAAGAACTCACCGGTTCGTCAAAGGCGAACCGCAAGGCCGGAGTCGGAGCCGAAGGCGCAGACGTGCAAAGTATACCTGCAAGGCCGCCCGCAGCGACGTGGCCTCTAGGCCGCGTGAGCGAGGAAGCGAGAGCGCGGACGCGCTCTCGCTCCAAACAAATTACGCGATCCCCGGCAGCAGCCGCTCACCCGCGATCCGCTGCATTGCCTTTTGCAGCTTTTCGAAAGCGCGCACTTCGATCTGGCGGATGCGTTCGCGGCTGACTTCGTAGACCTGCGACAATTCCTCCAGCGTCTGCGGCTTTTCGGTCAAGCGACGTTCGGTGAGAATGTGGCGTTCGCGTTCGTTGAGGCTGTCCATCGCTTCGGTCAGCATCTGGTGGCGCATCTGCGATTCCTCGGCGTCGGCGACCGTTTCGTCCTGCAGCGGGCGATCATCGGTCAGCCAGTCCTGCCATTCGCCCGAGCCTTCCTCGCCACCGCGCATCGGCGTGTTGAGCGAGCCGTCGCCGCCCATCATCATCCGGCGGTTCATGTTGACGACTTCCTGCTCCGGCACGCCCAGATCGGTCGCGATCTTGGTCAAGTCCGCGGGGCTGAGATCGGTGTCTTCGTAGGCTTCGAGCTGCTTTTTCATCCGGCGCAGGTTGAAGAACAGCTTCTTCTGCGCGGCGGTGGTGCCCATCTTCACGAGGCTCCACGACCGCAGGATGAATTCCTGGATCGACGCCTTGATCCACCACATCGCGTAGGTCGCGAGGCGGAAGCCGCGATCGGGTTCGAATTTCTTGACGCCCTGCATCAGGCCGACATTGCCTTCGGAAATGAGATCGGCGACCGGCAGGCCATAGCCGCGATATCCCATCGCGATCTTAGCGACGAGACGGAGGTGGCTCGTCACCAGCTGCGCGGCGGCCTCTGAATCCTCGTGTTCCTGATAGCGTTTGGCGAGCATGTATTCCTGCTCGGCGGTGAGAACCGGGAACTTCCTGATTTCCGACAGATAGCGGTTGAGGCTCTGCTCGCCGCTGAGGGCCGGGACCGAAGGGGTTTTTGCTTTGGGCACTTGTTTCCTAACCTTTCTGATGTCGACCGCTTGCACCGGACCCCTGATGGGCATCCGGCGAACTGGGCCACGTGGTTACATATACGCCAAAACCGGGCCGATGTATGCGCATTTCATCGATTAGAACGTCCCAGTTGGTCGATGAGTTCCGCCATGTCGGGGGGCAGATCGGCCGCTAATCGGAGCGTTTCGCCGCTTTTCGGGTGAACGAACCCCAATTCCGCTGCGTGCAGCGCCTGACGGGCGAAGCCGAGCGTATCGAGCAGCGGGCGGAGCGGTTTGGGGGTGCGTCCATAGACAGGGTCTCCCAATAGCGGATGACCGATTGACGCAAAGTGAACGCGGATCTGGTGGGTCCGCCCGGTTTCCAGGCGGCATTCGATCAGCGAAGCCTCATCCAGCCGTTGAGTCACCTTGTAATGGGTGATCGCGGTTTTCCCGCGTGAGGAATTGTTTGGCAGCACGGTCATTTTCTTTCGGTCGGCATCCGACCGCCCGACGCGCGCATCGATCGTCCCTGCAGCGGGCGAGGGGTGCCCGGCGCACACGGCGATGTAGCGGCGGTGAACTGTGTGTGCGGCGAACTGCACGGCGAGCCCTTCGTGCGCGGCATCGGATTTGGCGACCACCAGCAGCCCGGAGGTGTCCTTGTCGATGCGGTGGACGATGCCGGGGCGGGCGACGCCGTTGATCCCGGAGAGCCGCCCCCGGCAGTGGTGCAGCAGTGCATTGACCAGCGTTCCGGTGATATTGCCCACCGCCGGGTGGACCACCATGCCCGCCGGCTTGTCGATCACGATCAGGTGTTCGTCTTCGTAGGCGACCACCAGCGGAATGTCTTCGGGCGCAGCCTCGGCCGGCATGGCGGCGGAAACGATGATGCGAAACGGCGTGCCGGCTGCGACCTTCATCGAAGCCGCCGTGGCAGTCTTCCCCGCAACATCGACCCGCCCCTGATCGATCAACCCCTGCACACGCGAGCGGGTAAAGCCCGTCGCCTCGGCCAGCGCCTTGTCGATGCGGGCGGGAGCCGGGATGGTGCCGGTGATGATCTGTGGTTCGCTCACATCACGCCCCTAACCGTTCGCCCTGAGCTTGTCGAAGGGCCGTCTTTCACTTAGCTGTCTTCTATGTCGTTCTGGGCTTACATGCTCCATTGCCGGGGCGGCAAATTCTACACAGGTCATACCGATGATCTGGAACGGCGGATTGGCCAGCATTCGTCAGGTTTAGTGCCAGGCTTCACCAGAGACCGCTTGCCGGTTGAGTTGGTCTGGTCGCAGGAGTTTCCGACCCGGTATGAGGCCATTTCAGCCGAAATGCAGATCAAGGGCTGGTCACGGGCCAAAAAGCTCGCGTTGATCCGGGGCGATTGGGATGCGATCTCGCGGCTTGCCAAAAAGAAAAGCAGCCCTTCGACAAGCTCAGGGCGAACGGATCTGGAGGTGGTGGGGAAGGCCCATGCCGCGATGCTGGCCGCCGCCCGTGCGGCATTCCCGAATGAGGTCTGCGGGCTGCTATTGGGCGAGGACGCGCGCATCGACGAGGCTCGCGCCGCCGCCAATATCCACCCCGCGCCCGGCACCCATTTCGAGATCGATCCGCAGGCCCTGATCGACGCGCACCGGGCCGCGCGGGCGGGTGGGCCGCAGGTGATCGGCTATTTCCACTCGCATCCCACCGGCGAACCCGTTCCCAGCAGCACCGACCGCGCGATGGCAGCGGGTGACGGGCGGGTGTGGGCGATCATCGCTGCGGACGAAGTCATGTTCTGGCGGGATACGGGCGAAGGCTTTGCAGCGCTTTCCTACCTCGTCATCTGACCCTAAATCGTGCCGATGCCCATGCATCTTCTCTTCTTTTCCGCGCATTCTGTCGGCCCAGTGCAGGTGAGCGGTTGGCAAGGCGGGTTTTTTGGCCTTAGACAGTGTCTCATGTGTCTCCTACAAGGTTGGGCCATCCCCTTTCTATGACTTCGCAGACCGATCTTGCCGCGCTGCTGTGTTCGCGACTGTGCCACGACATGCTTTCGCCTGTCGGGGCGCTGGCCAACGGGCTGGAACTGCTCGCCGAGGAGCAGGACCCCGAAATGCGCGCGCGCTGCATGGAATTGCTCGAACAATCGGCGCGGGTCAGCACCGACAAGCTGAAGTTCTTCCGCCTCGCCTTCGGTGCGGCGGGCGGTTTCGGCGAAGCGATCCCGATCGAGGAAGCCAAGTCGGTGATCGATGCGCTCGCCGCCGGGGGCAAGCGGGTCGAGATCAACTGGGCGATCAACGATCCCAGCCTGCCCAAGCCTGCGGTCAAGGTGCTGCTCAACCTCGCGCAAATTGCATTGGATGCGCTGGTGCGCGGGGGCACGCTGGATATCGGAGCCGAGCGGCGCGACGGTGCGGTGGAGATCGTCGCACGCGCACGCGGTGACCGGATTGCCTTCGATGAAACCATCGGCCGCGCGTTGCAGGGCGATCTGGCGCAGGCCGAGATCACCAGCCGCACCGCCGCCGCACATATGATCGCGCTGGTGGCCGAGGAACTGGACGGCGGATTGCAATACAAGCTCGGGGAGGGGGTACTGGTGCTTGGCGCAGTATTACCCGAGCCCGATGGCTTGATCGGCTAGGGCCGGGTCGATGCTGGGGGGCATAGGACCGGGAGGCGACGAGGAGCTGGTTCACCGCGAGGTTCCCTCGCCAAACCACAATGAACGCGCTGCGCCGATCAGCATGGTGGTGCTGCACTACACCGAGATGAAGCCGGTCGAGACCGCGCTGGAACGGATGTGCGATCCCGAAGCCTCGGTCAGCGCGCATTACTGCATTACCGAAGAAGGCGAAGTGATCCGGCTGGTGCCCGAAGAGCGCCGCGCCTGGCACGCGGGCCAATCGTTCTGGCGCGGACTGCCGGATGTGAACTCGGCCAGCATCGGGATCGAGCTGGACCATCCCGGCCATGCGCTCGGCTACCGTTCGTTTGCCGAACCGCAAATCTCGGCGCTGATCCCGCTGCTGGCGCGAATCGTGCGGCAATACAACATCCCGCGCGCCAATGTGGTCGGCCATTCCTGCGTCGCGCCGATGCGCAAGATCGATCCGGGCGAACTGTTCCCGTGGGAGCGGCTGGCCGAATACAAGCTGTGCCTGCCGCGCCCCACCAGCCTGGCGGCGGGCGATCCGTTCCACAACGAACGCGTGTTCTTCCTCGCGCTCGAACGGTTCGGGTACGACATCACCGATCAGCGCAAGGCAGTCGAAGCATTCGAGCGGCGCTGGCGGCCCGAATGCATCACCGGTGTGGTCGACGGCGAGATCGCCGCGATCCTGTGGCAATTGCTGCTCGACCGCGATCAGGGACGGACGCGGTAAAGCGGGGCTTTCCTACGACCTGAACAGCGCCTATATCCCCGTGCATCAGGGGGCCTGAGGCAGCCGCGTGTATCCTTGCGAGAGCGGGGTGCGCGAGGAAAGTCCGGGCTCCACGAAACAAGGGTGGCGGGTAACGCCCGCCGGTCTCCCTTCGGGGAGGCAAGGGAAAGTGCCACAGAGAGCAAACCGCCGATGGCTCCTCGCAAGAGGCGCACAGGCAAGGGTGAAAGGGTGCGGTAAAAGCGCACCGGGGGGCTGGCAACAGCAACCGCATGGCAAACCCCACCCGGAGCAAGGCCGAATAGGGGCCGCGCGCTCGCCGCAAGGCGGGCAGGGGTGTTTCGCCCCGAGCAGGCCCGGGTTGGCTG
>NZ_JAMWYX010000010.1 GCF_024305245.1 Erythrobacter sp. | reverse complement strand
ACCTACGGCAGAAAACTCTAACCAGAAATGGTCCAGTTTTCAGGTGGCAGAGCACAAGACGCCTGCCGAGGTTATCCATGGCCGTGCGGATGTGTCCACTGACAACATGGGTCTGCGAACCTGGCCAAACGAGAACATCCGCAAAACGGATGTGACGACTTCAAAAAATTATCTGGGTGAAGCTGAGATTCGAGAGCTAAATCGGCTAACGACAATCCTCCTAGATATCTTTGAGGACCAACTAGATCTAGGTCGCCTGACGCTCATGAGCCAAGCTGAATCTCTTCTGGATCAGCAACTTCGGAGCTTGGGCCGAGTTGTGCTAAGTCATGGGGGGAAAATCTCCATGGACGACGCGAAGCGCCGTGCGGAATCAGCTTTCGAGCAATTCAAAGCTAAACAGAAGGCGATCAGAAAGGCCGAAGCCGATAAGGGCATTGCAGAAATCAAGGAAGCTCAGAAGAAGTTGCCTAAGGAAAAACGCAACAAGTAAAATTGACCACGATCAAGGACAGGACGACGCGAAAGGCGCATACAGGCGCCATGACACAGCACCCCCTCCGCGCCATCGCCATCCTCGCCGCGCCGCTCTTGGCGCTTGCCGCCTGCCAGACGCCGGGGAGCGAGAACCCGCCGCCGATGGTGGGCAAACCCACCTCGCCTTCGCCCGACACCCGCGCGCCTGCCTTCGTCGAGGCGGCTTGCGGTGGGTGCCATGCGGTCGAGCCGCCGTTCCTGTCGCCCAATCCGGCCTCGCCCAGCTTTGCCGCGATTGCCAACCGCCGGGGATTGTCGGAAGCCTCGCTCGCCGACTGGCTGGCCGAGGCGCACAATTATCCCGAGGATATGGATTTCACCCTTACCCGTCCGCAGATCGACCAGATCGCGCGCTACATGGTGACGCTGCGCCGCGCCGGATACGTGCCGGACGAGTGACACTCCCTATCCCCCCTCCCCCTTGGGGTGGGGTTGGGGTGGGGGCTCCACGCTAGCCACGACGCGAGGCCTTACGGCCTCGCTCCCCCATCCCGGACCCTTCCCCGGGGGGGAAGGGGGTTCATGTCGGTTACAACCGCTCTTCCATCAGCTTGACCATATCGGCTTCCGGACGCGGGCCGTAGTGGGCGATCACTTCCGACGCCGCAATCGCCCCACGCTTCAGGCAGCGGGTCAGCGGTTCGCCCCGCGCATAGCCCGACAGGAACCCGGCAGCGAACTGGTCGCCCGCGCCGGTGGTGTCGATCACCTTGATGACCGGCACGGCGGCCACTTCGGCGCGCTCGCCGTGGGCGATTGCGACAGCGCCTTTCTCCGAACGGGTGGCGACCAGCACCGGCACCTTGCCTGCCACCTGCGCGAGGCCCGCTTCGAAATCGTCCTCGCCGGTCAGCGTCGCCAGTTCGGTTTCGTTGACGAACAGGATGTCGATCACCCCGTCATCGATCATGGCGCGGAAATCGTCGCCGTGCCGGTCGATCACGAAGCTTTCGGACGCGGTAAAGGCGATCTTGCGGCCGGCGTCGCGCGCGACTTCGATGGCGCGGCGCATCGCGCGGCGGGGTTCCTCGGGATCCCACAGATAGCCTTCGAGATAGAGGATCGCGCCGCTGGCTATCAGCTCTTCGTCCAGCGCGGCGGCGGGGAGATACTGGCCAGCGCCGAGGAAGGTGTTCATCGTCCGCTCGCCATCCGGCGTCACGAAGATCAGCACGCGGCCGGTGGCCGGATCGCCTTCACGCGCCGGGGTGTCGAAGTCGATGCCGGTCGCACGCATATCGTGGCGGAACACCTTGCCCAGTTGATCGTCCGCAACCTGGCCGATGAAGGCGCATTGCAGGCCTAATGTGGCGAGGCCCGCGAGCGTGTTCGCCGCCGAACCGCCGGAGATCTCGCGCGCGGGCGGCATGGCTTCGTAAAGTTCGTCGGCGCGTGCTTCGTCGATCAGGGTCATCCCGCCGCGATTGAGCTGAAGCTCGTCGATCAGTTCCTCCTCGCACGAGGCAATCACATCGACCACGGCATTGCCGATGGCGATGACGTCGTAACGGGCGGGCTGGATATCGGGCACGGGAGAGTTCCTTCACTATTGCTTGCGGCGCCGCCTAGCCGCGTTCGGCCCCTGCGCCAAGCATCTGTGTGCGCCGTGCGTCCTCCACGTTGACTTCGCAGTGCGCACCCCGCATCGACCGGGCACCATGTCCGCCGTTCCTGCCGTCCTTGCCAAGGCCGTTGCCCAGCTGTCCGACCGCGCCGTGCTGCGCGTGCTGGGCAAGAGCATCGGCATAACGCTGGCGCTGTTCGCCGCGCTGGGGGCAGCAGTGTTTTTCGGGCTGGCCACGTTGATCGAAGGTTATGGCTATGACGGCGAATGGGCCGGAGTGGCCGCCGCGATACTGGTGCCGGTGGCGATGTGGCTGTTGTTCAGGGTGGTCGCGATTGCCGTGCTGCAGTTCTTCGCCGACGAGATCGTCGCTGCGGTCGAGGCGCGGCACTATCCGGCGCTGGCGAGTACAGCCAGGGCGCTGCCGTTTCGCCGCGACCTCGCCAATTCGGTCAAGGGGCTGATGCGGGCGCTGGGCTACAACCTGCTGGCGCTGCCGGTGGCGGGATTGCTGGTGTTCACCGCGATCGGTCCGGCGCTGGTGTTTCTGGTGGTCAACGCCGTGCTGCTGGGGCGCGAGCTGACCGACATGGCGTGGCTGCGGCATTGCGGCGCGGGTGAGAGCGTCGCCAATCCCGCCGGGCGCGCAGATCGGTTCCTGATGGGCGCGGCGATTGCCGGGCTGATGCTGGTGCCGTTCGCCGGCCTGATCGCACCGGTGCTCGGCGCGGCGGCGGGGACACATCTGGTGCTGCGGCGTCTGGAAATGCCGCAAGCAGGTGCCCGATGAAGACTTCCGCGCCTGTCTTGGCGGTCCTGATGCTGGCGCTCGCCGGGTGCGCGGGGGGCAGCAGGCCCGCGCCTGCGCCTGCCCCGGTTCGCACCGCCGGCGTGGTCCGGGTGCCGCAGGTGATGGCGCCGCGCGGGCTTGGCGGCGTGATCGGGCAGGAAGCAGATCGGCTCACCCGGCGGTTTGGCGAGCCCCGCATCGATCTGGCCGAGGGTGACGCGCGCAAGCTGCAATTCAGCGGCGCGACCTGCGTGCTCGACATCTACCTCTACCCGATGAGCCCCGGAGCCGAGCCGACCGCCGCCCATGTCGATGCAAGGCTGCGGCAGGGCGGCGCGGCGGCCGATGCGGGTGCCTGCATCCGCGAGGTCGAGGCCGGGAAATAGCGACGGTAACCGGGTCTTAAGCCTGTTTGTGCCATGGCTGGCGCGCAATCACAGGATCAGACGGGCCATGACCACGCAATTCATCGACATCGCGCAGCGCGCCGCCGCCGACGGGCAGGTATCCGCAGACGAACTGCTGGCGCTCCGGCGCGAAGGCTGGGGCGACGGCATCATCGCCCGCGACGAAGCCGAGGCGCTGTTCGCGCTCAACAACGCACTGCAAGAACGCAGCGCGGAATGGTGCGATTTCTTCGTCGAGGCAATCGGCGAATTCGTCCTGAACGCCGCGCCGCCGCGCCTGCAATGCAGCCATGACGAGGCCGCATGGCTGATCGCACAGATCGATCATGACGGCGTGGTCGAAAGCATGGTCGAGCTGGAAACGATGGTGCGGATCATCGAGCGCGCCGAGAACACCCCCGAAACTCTGAAGAACTACGTCCTGACACAGATCGAACGCGAAGTGCTGACCGGCACCGGCCCGACCCGCTGCGGCGGTCAGCTCAGCGCCACCCATATCAGCGCCGCCGAGTGCCGCATCATCCGCCGGGTGATCTTCGCCAGCGGCGGTCACGGCCCGGCAGCGGTGACGCGGTTCGATGCGGAAATGCTGTTCCGCCTGAAGGACGAGACCCTCGCCGAGGAAAACGCTGCCGAATGGGACGATCTGTTCGTCGACGGCGTCGCCAATTACCTCAAGGGCTTCACTCTGCAGAACGCGCAGGTCAGCCACGAACGCAAGCTGGAGCTGGAAGCCTTCGTGGCCGATAACAGCGCCAGCGTGGGCCGCTTCATGGGGCGCGTTGCACGTGAAGCGCCGCAAGTGGCCAATCACTTCGGCAAGGTGTTCGGCAAGCGCAAGGATGCAGGGCCGGATTACGCCGCCTTGGCGTCAGCGGGCGAAGTGGTGACCGATCACGAAAGCGAATGGCTCGAAGAAATGATCAACGCCGATGGCGAGGTCGATGAGCTGGAAAGCCGCCTGATCGCACGGCTGGCGGCAGGGGCGTAAGCGCTTACCGCTTCAGCGCCGCGAATTCCGTCTGCGCCAGCCGCCGCCAGCGGCGCTGGCGGTGGGCGTAGAACACCCGCGCGAATGCGGCGATCAACGGGGTGAGCAGCCCTGCCTCGATCGCGACCCTGTCGGTATAGCTGGTGGAACCGTCCGCGCCCGGTGCAATCGTGATCCAATGATCCCAGCGCCGGATCAGCGGGCCATAACCATTGTCGCGGATAAAGCGGGCCTCACCTTGCGGCGCAGGCTGACTGATGACCACCGCCTGCCAGCCGACGGGGATGATCCCGAACAGCCACATCCACGCGCGGTATCCGCCCGGCTGCCACACTTCGGGAAAGCGATCTGCACCCTTGGAGGTGAAACGGATCAGCGGGGCGGCGATGTGCAGCAGCAGCGCGGATGTCTGCACCCGGCGCCATGCCTCGTCCGGTGTGCAGGCCAGTGTTGTCGATAGTTCGACAGTGGCAGTCACGGATCAGACCATGAAACTTTCGCCGCAGCCGCACGCGCCCTTGGCGTTGGGATTTTTGAACACGAATCCGGCGGTGAAATCATCCTCCCGCCAGTCCATCACGCTGCCGACGAGATAGAGCACGCTCGCGCTGTCGATGTAGAAGGTGCCGCCGGGCGTTTCGATCTTCTCGTCGAAGCGCGCTTCCTCGGTCACGTAATCGACCGAGTAGGCGAGGCCGGAGCAGCCCCGGCGCGGGGTCGACAGCTTTACGCCGATCGCGTCTGCAGGCGCCTTGGCCATCAGGTCGGCAATCCGCGCTTCAGCGCCGGTGGTCAGGACCACGGCGGCCTTGGGCGCGGGGCGAGTGGTGGTGGCGGTATCGCTCATCATAACATTCCCAGTTCGAGCCGGGCTTCGTCCGACATCTTGTGCGGCCCCCATGGCGGATCCCATACCAGAACCACCTCGGCATCGCGAATCCCGGGTACCGAGGCGACGCGCAGCTCGATCTCGCCCGGCATCGATTCGGCAACGGGGCAATGCGGCGTCGTCAGCGTCATGGTGACGGTGGCGTCGCATTCGTCATCGACCTCGACCCCGTAGATCAGGCCGAGATCATAGATATTGACCGGGATTTCCGGATCGAAAATCTCGCGCAAGGCGGCGATCACATCGGCCTGCAAATCGCTGCCATTGCCGCCAACCGGCGCATCGGCGACCTTCGCCGCCAGAAACCCGTCGAGATAATCGCGGCTGCGCGGCGCGTCTGCTGCAGGTGCGGTGTCATTATCGACTGCGTCTTCCACGCGGGCGCGGGGGGGCTTGTTCACGGTCATGTCCGTCGGGTCCGAGCTGTCCATCGCTCTCATCCTTTTCCAAAAATGCGGCGGGTGCGGGCGATCCCGGCCATCAGCGCGTCGATATCGGCTTCGGTCGAATAGACGCCGAAGCTGGCGCGCGCGGTGGCGGGAACCCCGAGATAATCCATCAATGGCTGGGCGCAATGGTGGCCCGCGCGGATTGCGACATTCCCTTCGTCCAGCAGCGTGCCGAGATCGTGCGGGTGAATATCGTCCAGCGCGAAGCTGACGATGCCTGCACTGTCGGCGGGGCCGAACAGCGTCACGTCGTTCATCGCGCCAAGCTCGCGCCGCAACCGGGTGACCAGCGCGGCTTCGTGGGCGTGGATATGCTCCAGCCCGATGCTGTCGACGTAATCAGCGGCGGCGGCAAAGGCGATCGCTTCGGTGATTGCGGGCGTCCCGGCCTCGAACCGCTGCGGCGCGGGGGCATAGGTGGTGCGTTCGAAGGTCACCCGGTCGATCATCGCGCCGCCGCCCTGATAGGGGGGCATATCGGCGAGAATCTCTGCCTTGGCCCACAGCGCGCCGATCCCGGTCGGGCCGTACAGCTTGTGCGCGCTGAATACGAAGAAATCGCAGTCCAGCTCGCTGACATCGACGCCCATGTGCGGCGCGCTCTGGCACCCGTCGAGAAGCAGTTTTGCGCCAACCTTGTGCGCCAGCTTTGCCGCGCGTTTGGCATCGAGCACGCCGCCGGTGACGTTGGAGACGTGTACCAGCGCGACCAGCTTGTGCGCCTCGGTCAGCATCGCTTCGGCAGCATCCAGATCGATGCGGTGATCGTCGGTCAGCGGGCAGACGTCGATCTGCGCGCCGGTGTCTACCGCGATCATCTGCCATGGAACGATGTTCGAATGATGCTCCAGCTGCGACAGCAGGATCCGGTCGCCCGGCTTCAGGTTCGCGCGGCCCCAGGTCTGCGCGACGAGGTTGATCGCCTCGGTCGCGCCGCGGGTGAAGACGATTTCGTCCTCGTGCCCGCCAAGGAACGCCGCGATCCGCCGCCGTGCCGCCTCATAGGCGATCGTCATCTCGGCCGAGCGGGAATAGACCCCGCGATGCACCGTCGCATAATCCTCGCCCAGCGCGCGCGCCATGGCGTCGATCACGGAACGCGGTTTCTGCGACGTGGCGGCGGTATCGAGGTAGTGCCACGGCTTGCCGTCCGCGGCGATCAGGCCGGGGAATTCGGCGCGCAGATCGCGTTTGAAAGTGGCGGGGGCGTTCATAACCGTGCCCCTTCCAGCGCGCCGAGCGCCGCATCGAGCAGGCGTTCATGCTCGGCCTCGTCCGCCAGCGACACGAAGGCATCGCCGATGAAGGCCTGCACCAGCAGCCGCTGCACGGTGGCGGGATCGAGCCCGCGCGCCATCATGTAATAGCGGGCGGATTCGTCCAGCTCGCCCACGGTCGCGCCATGCGCGCACTTCACGTCGTCGGCAAAAATTTCGAGCTGCGGCACGGCATTGGCGCTTGCGCCCGCCTCCAGCAGCAAGCCTTTGAAATCCTGCGTCGCATCGGTCTTCTGCGCATCGCGCGCGACCTTGATCTCGCCGAGAAAATTGCCGGTGCCGGTGTTCCAGTGGACGGCGCGCACCGTCTGGTTGCTGGTTGCATCCGGTTCGGCATGGGTGACCTGCGTCACGAATTCGCGCGTGGCATCCCCGCCGCCGATGGTAACGCCGCCGAATTCGAAATGCGCACCCTTGGCGAGCCGCACTTCCACCTCGACGCGGGTGTAATCCTGCCCGGCATTGGTCACGAAGAACGCCGCCCGAGCTCCTTCGTCCAACGTCACGCGGAACCGGTGGAGTTCGGGCGCTTCGCTGCCGACGATCATGCAGCGCGTCACGCTCTCGCCCGCAGGCACATCAATCGCCTGCCACACATCGAGCGCTTCCACGCCGAGCCGCGCCACACCGTCCATATCGGCATAGCGCCATGCCTCATCGCGGCGGGTGGGAAGAGTCAGGGTCGCGCCTTCCGCCATCATGCCATCACCGAATCGTAACCCTCGGCCTCGAGCCGCAGCGCGAGTTCCGGGCCGCCGGTTTCGACGATCCGGCCGCCCGCAAGGATGCTGACCTTGTCGGGCTTCACCACGTCGAGCAGGCGCTGGTAGTGGGTGATCAGCAGCACGGCCTTGTCCGGGGAACGCATGATCGAATTGATCCCGGCGCCGACGATCCGCAGCGCATCGATATCGAGTCCGCTGTCGGTCTCGTCCAGCACCGCGAAGGCCGGGTTGAGGATGCCCATCTGCACCATTTCGGCGCGCTTCTTCTCGCCGCCCGAAAAGCCGACATTCACCTGCCGCTTGAGCATGTCCATGTCCATCTGCAGCAGCGCGGCCTTGTCCTTGGCCAGCTTCAGGAATTCGCCGCCACTCAGGGGTTCCTCGCCGCGCGCCTTGCGCTGCGAATTGAGCGCCTCGCGCAGGAACTGCACGTTGGAGACGCCGGGGATTTCGACCGGGTATTGAAAGCCGAGGAACAGCCCCGCCGCCGCACGCTCATGCGGGTCGAGGCCGAGCAGATCCTGCCCGCGAAACTCCACGCTGCCGCCGGTCACTTCGTATCCCGGCTTGCCGCCCAGCACATGGGCGAGCGTCGATTTGCCCGCGCCGTTCGGCCCCATGATCGCGTGGATCTCGCCCGCAGGCACGGTCAGGCTCAGGCCCTTGAGGATCGGCTTCGGATTATCGCCGCCGCCGACAGTGGCGTGAAGATCGGTGATGGTAAGCATTACTGGACGTCCTTTTTCTGTCCTGCGGCGGCAGCGGCAGCAGTGGCGGCGCTCGCATCGGTGCGCGCCTTGACCACGCTGGCGTCGCGCAGTTCGATCACCAGCCCCTTGGGCTTGGTGGCTTCGTACTTCTCGGTAATGGCCTCGGCCCCGGCGAGGCGCTGGCGGAACTGGCTGTCGAGATCGCCGCCCCGCGCGATATGGATGCGGCCGATATGTTCGAAGGTTTCACGCACGTCAGCGGGCGAGAATTCGGCGGCCTCCCCGCGATTGGCGAGCACCCGGTTGGCTTCGGCCTGCGCGGTTTCGGAGACCTTGGCGCAGCGCGGCAGATCGGCGCGGTATTGGGCTTCGAAATCGGCCTGACCGCTCAGATTGCGGTTGGTGATCGCCAGACAGCGGCGATAATCGGCCACGAACGGCTGGATCAGCCGCGGATATTCGACCGTCCAGGTCTCGGGCGCATCATTCGTGACAGCGATGACGGCTTCGCCGGCACCCTGAAGGGCGAGCAATGGGGCAACAAGAGCGGCAAGGATCATGGGCGGTTCCGGGGCTTGGGGTTGGACGAGCGCTCGCTGCCGCGATCATCGCGCTGAGAGTTGGGGCGGGAGTTGGGGCGCGGTTTGGGGCGGTCGTAGCTCTGGTTCGGGTTGGCCGCCTTGTGCGCGCGGGCGGCGGCTTTGCGTTCGGCGATCCGGTCACGCATCACGGTGGTGAGGCGTTGCAGTACGGCATCGATATTGTCGAGAATGTCGCTCGCCGCGATCCGCATCACCCGAATGCCGACGCTTTCGAGGCTCTTGTCGCGGCGTTTGGCGAGGGCATCGTTCTGCCCCTCCTCGTCAATCGACAATGCGAGGCCGAGATTGTGGCAGTTGAAATCGACAATCGCGCTGCCGACCACGGCGAAGCGTTTGAAGGTGTAGCGGCCCAGATCGGCCTTGCTGAATTTCTCGGCCAGCGCCTTGTGCGCAGCGGATGAATGGCGCCGCATCTCGCGCGCCTGTTCATGCAGCGCATCGAGCCGCGAATCCGAAATCTCCCACCCGCGGCCCTTCTTCTTGAGCGCGGGGGCTTCGGCGGTGGCGGCCTCAGGGTTGAGGGCGAGGGTTTTGCGTTCAGTCATTATGTCTGCGCCTTTCTTGATAGAGGCGCCATAGCTCTGGATTCTCCTTGAGCCCTTGCTCAAGGCGGATTTTCTTCCACGCTGTCACCGCTCGCCAGCCGTTCAGTGCACCCAAGAGAGCTAGTGGGCCGGCTGCCATGCTACGGTCGGTGTAAATTGCGAGAACGAACAGCATTCCGCAAAGCATGACCATAAAGAGCGGGAACCAAGGTGTCTCGTTCGGCTGCGGAGACATTGATTTGAACATCACCCCACGCTCCCCTCAAGCGAAATCGCCCCTTCGTCATCCCGGCGCAGGCCGGGACCCAGTGACGCTGGGTGCTTCACGTTGCCGCTCTGGGCCCCGGCCTGCGCCGGGGTGACGGTTGTGGTGGGGGTGGTAATCATCCGACCGAACCTTCCAGCGAAATCGCCAGCAGTTTCTGTGCCTCGACGGCAAACTCCATCGGCAGCTCTTTCAGCACGTCCTTGGCAAAGCCGTTGACGATCAGCGCCACGGCTTCCTCTTCGCCAAGCCCGCGCTGCATGGCATAGAACAGCTGTTCGTCGCTGATCTTGCTGGTGGTCGCCTCGTGCTCGATCTGCGCGCTGGGGTTCTTCACCTCGATATAGGGCACGGTGTGCGCGCCGCATTGATCGCCGAGCAGCAGGCTGTCGCATTGGGTGAAGTTGCGCACATTGCTGGCGGTCGGCCCGACGCGGACGAGGCCGCGATAGGTGTTCGACGATTTGCCTGCCGAAATCCCCTTGGAGATGATCGTCGAGCGGCTGTTCTTGCCGTTATGGATCATCTTGGTGCCGGTGTCGGCCTGCTGGTAATTGTTGGTGACCGCGACCGAGTAGAACTCGCCCACGCTATCTTCGCCGTTGAGAACGCAGGAGGGATACTTCCACGTCACCGCAGAGCCGGTTTCGACCTGCGTCCAGCTGACCTTGGAACGGTCGCCCTGACACAGTGCGCGCTTCGTGACGAAATTGTAGATCCCGCCCTTGCCCTCGGCATTGCCGGGATACCAGTTCTGCACGGTCGAATACTTGATCTCGGCATCGTCCATCGCGACCAGCTCGACCACCGCGGCGTGGAGCTGGTTTTCGTCGCGCATCGGCGCGGTGCAACCTTCGAGGTAGCTGACGTAACTGCCTTTTTCGGCGATGATCAGGGTACGTTCGAACTGGCCGGTGTTTTCGGCATTGATGCGGAAATAGGTGCTGAGCTCCATCGGGCAGCGCACGCCTTCGGGCACATAGACGAAGGTGCCATCGGAGAAGACCGCGCAGTTCAGCGCCGCAAAGTAGTTGTCGCGCACCGGCACAACCTTGCCGAGCCACTTTTTGACGAGGTCAGGATATTCGCGGATCGCCTCGGAGATCGAGAGGAAGATCACGCCCGCGCGCAGCAATTCGGCGCGGAAGCTGGTGGCGACGCTGACAGAATCGAACACCGCATCCACCGCGACCTTCTTGGCGCCCTTCACCCCTGCCAGCACTTCCTGCTCGCCCAGGGGGATGCCCAGCTTGTCGTAGATCCGCTTGATCTCGGGATCGAGGTCTTCAAGCGAGTCCAGCTCGATCTTCTTCTTGGGCGCGGCGTAGTAATAGGCGTCCTGATAATCGATTTTCGGATAGCCGACCTTGGCCCAATCGGGTTCCGGCATGGTTTGCCACAGGCGGAACGCCTTCAGCCGCCATTCGAGCATCCATTCCGGCTCGTTCTTCTTGGCGGAGATAAACCGCACCGTGTCTTCGGTGAGGCCTTTTTCGGCGAATTCGGTTTCGATGTCCGATGACCAGCCATGCTCGTAATCGGCGGCTTTCGCGGCGGCTTCGCGCGCTTCGACATCGGTTTCGGCCACATCGCTTTGTGAACGCGTTTGAAGATCGGTCATGCCGGAATTTCCTCGATAAGCGGGATGGGCCGCGCCGCTGGCGGATTGCGCAGCTGGGATAAGGTAATCCCGGCCAGCGCGCCGCGCAGCGCGACGTTGATGATCGGCCAATGGGCGCGCATGTTGCACCCGGCCTCGAAATCGCAGGCGACGTGATCGACGCAAGCCGTCAGCGCAATCGGCCCTTCGATCGCCTCGACGATGTCGGCGACCGTGATCGCCGCCGCCGGTCGTCCGAGCTGCAGACCGCCATGCGCGCCGCGCACAGATCGCAGCAGGCCCGCGCCCGTCAGCTTCGAAACCAGCTTCTGCACCGTCGGCACCGGCAGCCCGGTTTCCGCCGCCAGTTCAGCCGCGCTGACCCGCCCGTCACCGCAATGCGTGGCGGCCTGGCACATCGTGATGACGGCATAATCGGCAAGGTTGGACAGGCGCATTGCGAGCGGTTCTCAATTCGGACGGAATCAGTCTGATTTCCAATTAGGACCGATCCGCTCGGATTACAACCGCAAAGGTCGGCGCCGCCCGCGCCCAGCACTCAGGAGGTGCGCTCAGGATGCGCGGGCCTCGGCGATCCACTGCTCGACATTCTCCTCGAGGATCGACAGCGGCACCGGACCGCTGGTGAGAATGACATCGTGGAACGCGCGAATATCGAAGTCCTCGCCCAGCTCCGTCCGGGCCTGTTCGCGCAGTTCCATGATCTTCAGCTTGCCGATCATGTAGGCGGTCGCCTGCCCCGGATAGACAACGTAGCGCTCGATCGCCTTCTCGATATCGCCCGCCGGGTTGGGGGTGTTCTCGGCCAGCCACGCGATTGCGTCCTCGCGGCTCCAGCGCTTGTCGTGGATGCCGGTGTCGACCACCAGCCGCCCCGCGCGCCACAACTCCATGCCGAGCCGCCCGAAATCGGAATAGGGATCGGTGTAGAAGCCCATGTCCTTGCCCAGTTCCTCGGTATAGAGGCCCCAGCCTTCGGAATAGGCGGTCACCCCGCCGAACCGGCGGAACGCGGGCAGGTTGCCCAGCCCGGTCTGGATCGAGCGTTGCAGATGGTGGCCCGGCACCCCTTCGTGATAGGCCAGCGCCTCCAGCTCGTTCTTGCTCATGTCGTTGAGATTATAGAGGTTCACGTAATAGGTGCCGGGGCGCGAACCATCGGGCGCTGGGCTCTGGTAGAAGGCTTTGCCCGCGCTCTTTTCGCGGAACGCCTCGACCGGCTTGATCACCAGCGGATCCTTGGGCAGCGTCGTGAAGAATTCCGGCAGCTTTTCGTTCATCCGGGCAATATGCGCCTCGGCCTCGGCCAGATAATCCGCGCGGCTGGTGTGGAAGAAGCGCGGATCGTCGCGGGTGTAGGCGAAGAATTCCTGCAGGGTGCCCTCGAAGCCGACCTTGGCCATGATGGCGCGCATTTCGTTATGGATACGCTCCACTTCGCGCAGGCCGATGGCGTGGATTTCGTCGGCGGTCAGATCGGTGGTGGTGTAGTTGGCGAGCAGCGCGGTGTAGTAATCTGCGCCTTCGGGCAGACGCCACACGCCGTCATCGGTCGGTGCGATCGCCTGCTGACGCTCCATCTCGGCAAGCAGACGCTGATAGGCGGGGACTGCGCTTTCGCGCCACCCGGTCAGGGCTGCGCTATACAGATCGGCGCTGGTGTCGGCATCCAGTTCGAGCTTGCCGAGCTTGGCTTCGAAATCCTCCAGCACCGCGTTGTCATCGCCCGCTTCGAGCAGGTTGCGGATGTCGGAAATGACATATGGGTACACCCATTTGGGCGGCATCACGCCGTTTGCGGCCCGCTCGCGCGATTCGGCGGTGAGCGCATCGAGCTGCGGCCCCATTCCGGCAATCCGCTCGACATAGGCCTGCGCATCGTCGCCCGACGCGACCCGGTGGATGTTGATCAGGAAGGCGGGCATCCGGCTCTGCGCGCCGTTCATCTGGTCGAAGATGTAGTCATTGTCGCGATAGGGCCAAAGTGCGGCGCGGCGCGCGGCCATCGCTTCGAACAGCCGGAACGACAGCGCCTGCTGCTCGGTGAGCGTTGCCGGATCGTACCGCGCGCGCATCGCCGCCAGGGTCTGCTGCAACAGCGCATATTCGCGCAGTTCGGCAGCGTCCGAGGGATCGTCCCACTTGCCGTAATCCTCATCACGAATGCCGCGATAGGCCTTGCTCTGCGGCGACATGGCCAGCTGGGTTGCATCATAGGCGGCGAAGAATTCGTCGATGCTGGCCGTTACCGGAAGATCGGCGGACGCGGTTACGGGTGCGGCCTCGCCGCCTTGGGCTGCCAGCGTCGCGGGCAGCGCGGCAGCGCCGAGTGCAGCAGCGATGGCGAGCATGGAAACGGGGGCGGCGAACAGGCGGGCAATCATCATCGGGGATCCTCGGGTTTCTTCGCAGGTATGGCAAATATGCGACAGGCTGTAGCCCTGCCTACCCCGCCCTGACAACCGCAGGCGAGAATCCCGGGCAAGGCCGCTCAGCTGCGCAGTTCGCGCAGGTTCCGCGAATCGATCATCTCGGCAAGATAGGGCAGCGACGGATCGCTCAGCCGCGCCGGGGTGCGCCCGACAAAATGCGCAATCTCGCGAATCATGTGGGGTTGATCGAAAAAGGCCTCGGAAATGGCGGATTCGTCTTCGGGGGCGAGGTGCGGGGCGGACAGCAGGGCAGCGGCGCGCAACGCGCGATATTTGCGCGCCAACCCGCGCGGCGGCAGGCCGAAATAGCGCTCGACCAGACGCTGCACCTGCCGGGCGGAATAGCCTGCGGCCCCGCTCAGATCGGCAATGTCGGGATTGAACGACGCACCCAGCCAGCGCCCCACGGCGATGATCAGTTCGACATGGCGCGGGTTCACCGGGCGGGCGTTGCGGGCGATGAAATCACCCACCGAGCGCGCGCAATCCGGCCCACTTGTCGTGCCGCTGCGATAGGCCTGCAGCAGCGCCTCTCCGAACGCGCCGAAAGCTTCGCCCAGCACCGATGCTGCCGGCAACAGCCGGTCGCGATGCTGCCCGGCATGAAGCCCGGTCAAGGCGGCCCAGCCGAACGGAGTCAGCGCCGCCCCAAAGGCATGGAACGGCCCGTCGACCACAATCGGCGTGGCGCGCGACAGCGGGGTTAGCAGCCCGACGGCATGGTTCGGATCGCGCCGCCCATCGGCGAACTGAATCTCGCCCGTGCCATAGGGGAACAGGCAGACCTGCCCGATGGCGGCGGGCTGGATGTCGCGGATTACCGGCTCGTCGCAGCGAAAGTGATACAGCGTGGTGACCAGCGGAGCGATCTGTTCGGGCGGATCGATATAATCGATGCTGATCAGCGCTGCCGGGGTCAAAACCGATTGCGCTGCGGCAGAGCCATTCGGCACGTTCGGGGCGAGGTAGGTTTCGACGCTCATACAACAGCGTAACATTATCAGCCGCCGTGTCGCCCTGTCAAAACCGATGGCACCAAAAAAAGGGGGCGGCGCTCCGTCGTGGAACGCCGCCCCTTCAAAGTTGAGGAACTCTTTGCATTGCTGCTCCGAGCCCTTCGGGTCGCAGTGCGGCCTATAAAGAGCGAATCGCCGGATTGATTGTATGCAAGCGACAAGCAGTGTCCCGTAACTGAAGGATTGCGGCTGCCAAGGTGCTGCCACGCCTGATCGATTATGCGCGCGCAGGCCCGCTGCGCACTTGCATGCTCGACAGCGCGCGCGGCCTGCCATAGGCGCAATTTCCATGCTGTTCCGCCTGCTCAAGCCCGCCCTGTTCGCGCTCGATTCCGAAACCGGACACCGTCTTGCCATCAAGGGGCTGAAGGCGCTGCCGCTGCGCGGGCCGATGCCGGTGCCGGGCGCGCTGGGCGTGGAGGTGGCGGGGCTGTCCTTCCCCAATCCGGTCGGTGTCGCCGCCGGGTTCGACAAGGATGCCGAGGTGCCCGACGCGCTGCTCGGTCTGGGCTTCGGCTTCACCGAGGTCGGATCGATCACCCCGCTGCCGCAGGCGGGCAATCCGCAGCCACGCCTGTTCCGGCTGGTGGAGGATGGCGCGGTGATCAACCGCATGGGGTTCAACAATTCGGGGGCCGAAGCCGCGCTGAACCGGCTGCGCGCACGCGCGGGCCGACCGGGCATTGTCGGCGTCAATATCGGCGCGAACAAGGATTCGGACGATCGCATCGCCGATTATGCCGTGATGGCGCGGCTGATGGCTCCATTTTCGAGCTATCTGTGCGTCAACGTGTCCTCGCCCAACACGCCCGGCCTGCGCGCCTTGCAGGATGAAGGCGCGCTGGCAGGTCTGATCGATGCGGTGATTGCAGCGCGCGACGAGGTTTCGGAGGGCGATTCGCCCCCGCCGATCTTCCTCAAGGTCGCGCCCGATCTCGAACCCGCCGATATCGACGCCATTGCCCGCATCGCGCTGGACAGGCGGTTGGGCGCGCTGGTGGTGTCCAACACCACGATCTCGCGCCCTGCCCTGCGTTCGCACCATGCGGGCGAGACCGGCGGGCTGTCGGGCGCGCCTTTGCGCGATCTGGCGCAGCAGCGCCTGCGCGATTTCCGCAAGGCCACCGGCGGGGCGATCCCGCTGGTCGGTGTCGGCGGCATCGCCACGGCCGAACACGCGTGGGAACGCGTCCGCGCCGGGGCTTCGCTGGTGCAGCTGTATTCCGCGATGGTCTATGAAGGACCGGGCCTCGGCGCGCGGATCGTCAAGGGGCTAGAGCGGCTGATGCGGCGCGATGGCTTTGCCAGCATTGCCGAAGCGGTCGGAACCGAATAGCGAGGCTGCCGATGCGTTTTCTCGTCCCCCTGTTCGCCCCGCTGGCGCTCGCCCTCACCGGCTGCGCCGCCACTCTCCCGCCCGAAACTGCCGCCGCGCCGTCGCCGACGCGCGCGCAGGGCGCGGTCAGCAGCGCCGATCCGCGCGCAACTGCCGCCGGGGAGGCGATTCTGGCGCAGGGCGGATCGGCCACCGATGCTGCGATTGCGGTGATGCTGGCGCTGACCGTGGTCGAACCGCAAAGCTCCGGCATCGGCGGCGGCGGGTTCATGCTGCGCGCCGACGGGGATAGCGATGATATCGTCACCATCGACGGGCGCGAAACCGCCCCCGCCGCCGCCACGGCGACCCGTTTTCTCGATGCCGAGGGCAAGGTTCTGCCGCGCGAGACCCGCGTGTTCTCCGGCCTCAGCGTCGGGGTACCGGGCAATATCGCGCTCGCCGCCGAAACCCATGAAAAGTTCGGCAAGCTGCCCTGGGCGGCGCTGTTCGAACCCGCCATCGCGCTAGCCCGCGACGGTTTCGTCATGAACCGCCGCCTTCACGAATCGCTGGCCGCCAACAAGGGCCGCGCCGACAAGACCGAAGCTGCACGCGCCACATTCTTCGGCGCGGATGGCGAGCCGCTGCCGATCGGCGCGACCTTGACCGTCCCCGCGCTCGCGGACACCTTCGCAGCCCTCGCCGCCGCCGGACCTCAGGCAATGTACGGGGCGGATGCCGCCGCTGGCCTCGCCGCCTATGTCGCAGGCGAAACCCCGCAGGACGGCGCGATGACGGCGGCCGATGTGACGGCGTATGATGCCAAGCTGCGCAAACCCGTCTGCGTGCGCTACCGCGTGTACCGCGTATGCGGCATGGGGCCGCCGTCTTCGGGCGGGGTGGCGGTGGGGCAGATGCTCGGCCAGCTCGAACGCTTCGATCTCGCCGCGCTTGGCCCGGACAGCCCGCGTTTCTGGCACCTGTTCGTCGAAAGCCAGCGCCTCGCCTATGCCGACCGCGAGCTGTATCTTGCAGACGCCGATTTCGTCGAAGTGCCCGTCGCCGGACTGGTCGATCCCGCTTACATGGCCTCCCGGTCGGCGCTGATCTCCTCCACTTCCGCACTCGCCAAGGTCGAAGCGGGCACACCGCCGGGCGCGCCGCTCGCGCGCGGGGACGGGCCGGAAGAGCCGGAAAACGGCACCACCCATTTCGCGGTCGCCGATGCCGAGGGCAACGCCGTCAGCTACACCTCGACCGTAGAGGGCGCATTCGGATCGGGGCTGTACTGGAACGGGTTCTATCTCAACAACGAACTCACCGATTTCACTCTGACCCCCGAGGCCGATGACAAGCCCGTCGCCAACCGGGTGGAGGGCGGCAAGCGTCCGCGTTCCTCGATGGCGCCGACCATCGTCTATGATGCCGATGGCCGGGTCGTGCTGGTGATCGGCGCGGCGGGCGGGCCAACGATCCCGGTGCAGGTCGCCCGCGCGATCATCGGCGTGGTCGATTTCGGCCTCACCGCCGAAGCCGCGCTGGGCCTGCCGTTCATCATGAGCTTCGGCGATGTGGTTGTGATAGAAGAAGGTCTGCTCGAAGCGATGGAGAATGATCTCAAGGCGCTCGGCCATGGCAATATCCGCACATCGGGCGCGCCGCTCAAGGCCAATGCCCTGCGGCGCCTGCCGGGTGGCGGGTGGGAAGCCGCAGTCGATCCGCGGCTCAAGGGCAAGCTCGATTACGAGTGATGCTCGCGGCTTGCCGCTCCGGCGATGAGGCACTAACCTGAAATTCAACGGGGCCGCATCAGAGCCCCGGCAACATGCTCGAAGGGATCAGGAGCCTTTGCCAGTGCATTCCCCCACATTGCCGCCCAAGGGGGCAGGCAACAATGTCCGCGCGACAATCAACCCGGCGGACGATCCGCTGCTGCAGGACATCGACGGCGCGCGAAACCTCGTCGAACTGTTCCTCAAGCGTGCCGATGAAAAGGGTGACGCGCCTTTCCTGGGGCACAAGGCCGACGGGAAATGGGTGACGCAAAGCTGGCGTTCCGCCGCCGAGCACGTCTGCCTGCTGGCCGAAGCCTTGCGCCGCATGGGGCTGGAAGACGGCGACCGCGTGGCGCTGGTATCGGAAAACCGCCCCGAATGGTGCATCGCCGATCTGGCGATCATGGCCGCCGGGTGCATCACCGTGCCGACCTACACCACCAACACCCGCCGCGATCACGCGCACATCCTCGACAATTCGGGCGCGCGCGCGGTGTTCGTGTCAAACAGTAAACTGCTTGCCCCGCTGGTCGGCGCGATCGGCCAGACCGGGCTGATCGAACACGTTATCGGGATCGAGGATCTCAAGCGCCAGCAATCGGGCAGCTTCGAATATCACGCATGGAGCGCGCTGATCGCCGGCGATGCCGCTGCGGCGCGGGCTGCGGTCGATGAACGCATCGCGCAGATCGAACGGTCGGCCACCGCGTGCCTGATCTATACCAGCGGCACCGGCGGTGCGCCGCGCGGGGTGATGCAGCACCACGGCGCGATTCTGTGCAACGCGGCGGGCGCGGCAGAGGTGCTGATCAACGATTTCGGGCTCGACGACGAACGCTTCCTGTCCTTCCTGCCGCTATCCCACGCCTATGAACATTCCGGCGGGCAGTTTCTGCCGATCGGAGTAGGGGCGGAAATCTTCTATTCCGAAGGCCTCGAAAAGCTCGCCTCCAATATCGAGGAAACGCGCCCGACGCTGATGGTGGTGGTCCCGCGCCTGTTCGAAGTGCTGCGCGCGCGCATCATGAAGCAGATCGAAAAGCAGGGCAAAGTCGCCGGTTTCATGCTGGATGCGGCGATGAAAATCTCCGAGCACAGCAAGGACGGCAAGAAACGCCTGCGCGACCGGCCGCTCGATTATATCGTCGGCAAGACGCTGCGCCCCAAGATTCGCGACAAGTTCGGCGGGCGGATCAAGGCGATGGTATCGGGCGGCGCGCCGCTCAACCCCGAAGTCGGCAATTTCTTCGATGCGCTCGGGCTGACGATGCTGCAGGGGTACGGCCAGACCGAGGCCGGGCCGGTGATCAGCTGCAACCGCCCCAAGGTCGGCCTGCGGATGGACACGGTCGGCCCGCCCTTGCGCGGGGTCGAGGTTCGGATTGCCGACGATGGTGAAATCCTCGTGCGCGGCGAATTGGTGATGCACGGATACTGGCGCAACGATGCCGAAACCGCGCGCACGCTGCAGGCCGATCCCGCCGAACCGGCGGGCAGGCCGTGGCTCCACACCGGCGATATCGGGCATCTGGATCACAAGGGCCGGATCGTCATCACCGACCGCAAGAAGGACATGATCGTCAACGACAAGGGCGACAATATCGCGCCCCAGAAGGTCGAAGGGATGCTGACATTGCAGCCCGAAATCGCGCAGGCCATGGTGAGCGGTGACAAGCGGCCTTACGTGGTCGGTCTGATCGTGCCCGATGCCGAATGGGCGCTCGAATGGGCGCGCGCGAACGGCGAGAAGTTCGATCTGACCGCGCTGCAGGACCTGCCCGCCTTCAGGAACGCGGTGCGCGCGGCGCTGGACCGGACCAATGCCGATCTGTCAGTGATCGAAAAGGTCCGCCAGTTCGCCTTCGCGGACGAAGCGTTCAGCATCGAGAACGAAGAAATGACGCCGTCGATGAAGATCCGCCGCCACAAGATCCGCGAGCGGTATCAGGGGCGGATTGACGGGTTATATCGGGGGTAGGTGCGAGCGGCAGGAAGTGCTGCTCAGCAAAGCAAAGCGCGGATCTGCGAGTGGTGGGAAACTACCATCACGGCACCATTTGCCAAAAGCCTTTGTTCAAGCCGCTTATCGCAGTGACCGCCTCCGACGAAGCCGATGGGGGTCATACCCGCCGCCTTCGCAGCTAAAACTCCGTGAACGCTGTCTTCGATGACAAGGCAACGGATCGGATCAACCTCGATCTGCGCAGCGGAATGCAAGAACAGGTCGGGGGCTGGTTTCCCAGTCTCGACATGGTCGGCAGAGTAAATGTGGGGCGCAAACAGCGATTGTAGCCCTGTTATCTCAAGCTTCTTTAGCAGCTTTTCGAGGGGGGAAGATGATCCGACCGCGACCTTGCCACAGAATGATTGGACGAGCTCAGCAACGCCATCGATTGCTCTAAGCTCGGCCTCAATCCGAGGCCAGACTATTTCATCAAGCTGTGAGCCGAAGTCTGAAGGGAATTCATCACCGGTAAGCTTTGCGTAATCGGCCGCCAACTCAGTTTGGAAATCAGCGTTCGACAGTCCGACAAAACGGGTCAAGTATGCTTCGCGCGCATAAACCAAACCAAACTTCGCCAGCAGTTCAATCTCCGCAGCTATGTGAATGATTTCAGAGTCTACTAGAACCCCGTCGCAATCGAAGATTATCGCCTGAGGTTCCTTCAGCCACATACCCTGCATTTAACGGTAAGTCGCCCATAAACAAGGAGTTGATATGTAGCAGCTTTGGGGTCGCTGCCTCCATGGCACATCAATAAGGCACCGCCACCTTCTCCCGCTGCGCCCGCGCCGCTTCGGTCCACCACGCCAGATCGTCGGCAAAGCGCGGGAACTGGCGTTCGAGCGCTTTGCCGCCTTCGCCCTGCGGCTGGGCCTGCTCGTCGAGCGTATTGCCGATCTGACCGACCGCGATGGTGCTCGACACCACCGCCATGCCCATCTCGCCCAGAATGTCGCGCCAGGCCAGTGCCGCACGGACGCCCGCGGTTCGCCCGGCGGAGTAGCTGGCGATGGCGGCGGGGCGCCAGAACCATTCTTCGAGGAAGTGGTCGGTGAGGTTCTTCAGCCCCGGCTGCACGCTCCAGTTATATTCGCCGACGACGAACACGAACGCATCGGCGCCGCGAATCTTGCCCGCCAACGTTTCCAGCGCCTCGGGCGCTTCGCCCTCGGGGTATTCCTTGTACATCCGGTCGAGCATCGGGAGGCCCACCGCCTGCGCGTCGATCAGCTCCACCTCGGCCCCGCGTTCGGCCAGTTTCTGGACGCAGTAATCGGCGAGCCGGATGCCCTGCCGGTCGCGGCGGTAGGAACCGTAGAATACGAGAATGCGGTCGGTCATGGCTGTCTCCTTGTTGCAGAGCAGCCTAACGCCTCACTGCGGCGGTTTCTTGTCCGACCGCGAAGTTGCGGATGCCGCATCGGCCGCCAACGCCTCGATCTGCCGCAGCTGCTGATGAAGCAGTTGCTGCGCGCGCGAGATTTCCTGCAGGCTCACCAGCATATCCATGCGCGAGAGGCGCTCCGGAGGCTGCGGCCATTCGGTACTGCCGTCAAAGACGCGGTGGCTGATGATGACCCCGTCGGCGGTCGCCTTGATCCGGCCATGCGCAAGCGATGCGCGCTGTTTGCAGACATTTTCCCAATGATCGATCCGCTGCCGGGCCAGTTCCCCGTGCTTGCCGAAATCATGGCTCTCGATACAGGCCTTCAGCCCCCGCAGGCGCGTAACCGGCATGGGGCTGCGCGCATCCTTGGGAAGCATGATCCCGGCTTTTTCCAGCGCGCTCAGGCAATCCGCGACCGCGTGCTCACCTTGCGCGAACACTTCGATGCAACATCCCCGCCACGCGCAGACCGTAACCGGCCAGTCCTCCAGCGAGAAGAAACCGGCTTCCTTGAGATTGAAATGCACAGACATCGGGTCTGGCTACAGGACAGAGGCTTAATCCTTCGTCACTGACGCTCCGACGACCCAAGAGATTCGGGGTGGCCGCTTGCGGGTGCGCATCCTAGACCTACGCCCATGACATCCGACCTCGACGCGCTGACCGACAAGGAAAAGGATACGTTGCGGCTGCTCCTGCGCGGGCACGATGCCAAATCCTCGGCACGCGAACTGGGGCTTTCGGTCCATACCGTCAACGAACGGCTGCGCGATGCACGGCGCAAGCTTGGGGTGACCAGCAGCCGTGAGGCGGCGCGGAAGCTTTTGACAGAGGAAGCCGATGACCCCCAATTGCCGGGGGACAAGGCTTTGGGGGATGCCTTGGCGGCCCCTCCCGATGCACCAATGGCGGCATCCGCCACCCGGCGGTGGGCACGGCCAGACCTTGCCCTCGCGTCCATCGGAGTGCTTGCCATGTCGCTGATCCTTGCTGCCCTGTTCCTCCCCGCCTCGCCGCTTTCGGTTGTGCCTGCTGCGGCCACGAGCAGCGTTGCCGCCGCTGAACCCTCTGCCGCCGAAGCCGCCCGCACGGCCGAGGATTTTCTGAACCTGTGGGACGAAAGCCGCTGGGCCGAAACCTATTCCGCCACCGGGACGCAATTTCGCAGCGTGAACACACTGGAAAGCTGGGCGGAGATATCCGAACAGGTGCGCGCGCCGCTCGGCAAGCTCATGACCCGCAACCTCGTCGCCAACGAGTACGTCCCCGCACCGCCGGAAGGGTATCGCCTCGTCAAGTTCGCCAGCAGCTATGCCAGCGGGACCAATCAGGTCGAGAGCCTGTCACTGGTGTGGGAGGACGGCGCGTGGAAGGTGGCCGGGATCGTGATCGGTTAGGGGCATGGCGGAGCGCCCCTCCCGCTCATGCCGCTTCGAAATCGTCGACATACTCGGGATAGAACCCCGGCTCGCGCTGCGACCAGCCCGGCGCGGTGGCGGCGGCTTCACTCAGCGATTGCAGCAGCAGCTTGCGGCGTTCGGGGCGGATGGCGGGGAGCGCGCTCGCGGCGCAGAAGGCGGCGGGCAGATAGGGCCGCGCCGCTGCGCCGAGCAGGCGTTCATACAGGAAGCGGAACGCCGAAAAGCACTCCAGCCGCTCCTGTTCGAGATCGAAAGCGGCGATGCGCACCAGCTTGCCGAGGAAGCGTTCGACTTCGTTCGGGGTGCCTTCGGCCGGGATCAGCGCGCGCAGCGCCTTCAAATCCTGATAGGCGACATATTGGCGGCGGATCGCGACGTTCTCCGCCTCGCCGCGGCCCCAGCGCCGGAACGCATCGGTGCGGGCAAGGCCGATATCGAGGCTGCGCTTGATGTAGCGCTGTTCGCACGGGGCGAAGCCTGCAAATTCGCGCATCTCGGCAATCGGCGTCATCATGGCGTGCCTCCTTCGGACAAGGAGAGGTGTCGCACGGCATGGTTAATTTAGCGTTAGGTGGGGTTTCTTGTTGTCCGCAGCCCGTCCGGGCTGCGAAATCCTCGCTCCCTCCGGTCGCTGCGGGCGGCCGGTCGGCCTTGCGGCTCACTGCGTGAGCCGTTTCACCGCCACGCGCGCGGTTGGGCTTAGATCAATCCCGCCAGCGGACTGCTGGGGTCCGCATACATCCGCCGCGCCATGCGGCCTGCCAGATACGCCTCGCGTCCGGCTTCGACCGCCAGCTTCATGGCGCGGGCCATGCGGATCGGGTCTTTCGCTTCGGCGATGGCGGTGTTCATCAGAATACCATCACACCCCAGCTCCATGCCCACCGCCGCATCGGACGCAGTGCCGACGCCCGCATCGACCAGCACCGGCACTTTCGCGCCTTCCACGATCAGGCGGATCATCACCCGGTTCTGGATGCCGAGGCCGGAGCCGATCGGCGCGCCCAGCGGCATGATCGCGACCGCGCCTGCGTCTTCCAGCTGCTTGGCTGCAATCGGATCATCGGCGCAATAGACCATCGGCAGGAAGCCTTCCTTGGCCAGCACTTCGGTCGCCTTCAGCGTTTCGCGCATGTCGGGGTACAGCGTGCGCGCCTCGCCCAGCACCTCCAGCTTGACCAGATCCCAGCCGCCAGCCTCGCGCGCCAGCCGCAGCGTGCGCACCGCGTCCTCGCCGGTGAAGCAACCCGCAGTGTTGGGCAGGTAGGTGATCTTTTTGGGGTCGATATAGTCGGTCAGCATCGGCGCCTTGGGATCGCTGACGTTCACCCGGCGCACCGCGACGGTAACGATCTCCGCACCCGAAGCCGCAACGGCCGCCGCGTTCTGTTCGAAGTTCTTGTACTTGCCGGTGCCGACGATCAGCCGCGAAGTGAAGGTGCGGCCCGCGACCGTCCAGGTGTCCGCCGCATGATCGCCCCCATGATCGCCGCCGCCGACAAAATGGACGATCTCCAGCGTGTCGCCATCGGCCAGCGATGCTTCACCCAGAGTCGAGCGCGGCACGATTTCGCCATTGCGCTCGACCGCGACTTTCTCGGGCGAAAGTTCCAGCTCGCGCACCAGATCGGCGATGGTGGCGGCGTGGGTGCGGCGGGTGTCCCCGTTGAGGGTGATGGTCTTGGGATCGCTCATGGCGCGAGACATAGGCTCTCGCCGCGAGGGTGCAACCATCAGAATGACGGGGCTTTCAGCGCAAGGCGCGCAGGTTCAGGTAGTGCGCCGCAGAAACCAGCGTAACCCCGAGCAAGGTCAGCACAAATTCGTTGGTTCCGTGCGGCACGATCAGCGCCCAGAACATGAAGCCGAGCCCCGCCATCGCCACGGCGAAAGGGAACGCGCGGCGGTGGCGCACCAGCCCCCAGCCGATCGCTGCCGCGGCCACGACCAGCGCCAGCGCGAGGCCGATACGGTGGATGTTCTCTTCCAGCAGGAAATGCCCGCCGACCCCCAGCGCCGAAACGACCAGCAGCGTGGCCATGCAATGCAGCGCGCACAGACCCGCCAACCCGATCCCGAGGTGATCTAGGCGCCGACGCAGGCTGGGGCGCAGCGATGTCTGATTCGCGGCAGGCACGGGGGACTGGGTCATCACGATCCATCCTTTATGTGATATTGTTACATTGTGCAAGCGCGGCCGCCGGGATTGCGCCGATCGCACTTGCGCTTGCGCCGAACGGGCTTGCACTCGCCGCCGCTCCGGCACATGGAATGCGCCGTCATGGCCACGTCCGCCTCAGTCTCCAGTCATTTCGCTGTCGCCCCGCGCGGCAAGGCGCGTCCGCTGGCGCTGGCCCGTTGGCTCATGGTCGTCGCGGCGATGGTGGTCGTCATCGTACTGGTGGGCGGGATCACCCGGCTGACCGAAAGCGGGCTGTCGATCACCGAATGGAACGTCGTCACCGGCATCCTGCCGCCATTGACCGAAGCGGCCTGGGCTGCCGAATTCGCCAAGTATCGCGCGACCGCCGAGTACCGGTTCGAAAGCGGCCCGGCGGGAATGGATCTGGCGGCCTTCAAGTTCATCTTCTTCTGGGAATGGTTTCATCGCATTCTGGGCCGGTTGATCGGGCTCGCGTTCCTGCTGCCGTTGATCGTGTTCGCGGTGCGCCGCGCGATTCCGGCGGGCTATGGCTGGCGGCTGGCGGCGATGTTCGGGCTGATCCTCGGGCAGGGGGCGCTGGGTTGGTACATGGTTTCCTCCGGCGTGGGGCAGACCGATCTTACCGATGTCAGCCATTTCCGCCTGTCGGCACATCTGCTGACAGCGCTGCTCCTGCTTGGCGGTCTGGTATGGACGGCGCGCGATCTCGGGCGGCTCGCTCGTGATCCCGCTGCGCGCCCGGCGCCGCTGACGGCTGGCTCGGCGCTGGTCGCTGGGGTGCTGTTCATCCAGCTGCTGCTCGGCGCGTGGGTGGCGGGGTTGAATGCCGGTCACGCCGCCTATGACTGGCCGCTGATGAACGGACAGCTGATTCCGCAGGTGGACTGGTCTGGCGGCGTGCTGTGGACGCTCACCCATGATCCGTTCCTGCTGCAATTCCTGCACCGCTGGTGGGCCTGGATCGCGGTCGCCGCGCTGGTGTGGCTGGCGCGGCGGGTGCGCAAGGCCGATCGCTTTGCTTCGGTGGCGGTGCACACCGCGTTCGGCACGATGGTGCTGCTCGGCATTGCCACGGTGATGAGCGAAGTGTCGCTATGGATCGCCGCCGCGCACCAGCTGGTCGGCGCGCTGACAGTGGCGGCGACAGTATGGGCGATGCACAGCGACGGCGTGATTCGCCAGAACGCGCGGGCCGCGAACTGATGACGCGCGCAGAGGATGGTGCGGCGCTGATCTGGTGCCCCTTCCCCGATCGCGACAGCGCCCGCGCAGTTGCCGGACAGATGCTCGACCACGGCCACATTGCCTGCGCGAACATCATCGCCGCAATCGAATCCGTGTTTCTGTGGCAAGGCGAACGCGAGACCGGCACGGAAACCGGCGTATTGTTCAAGACCACCGCCGCGCGCCTGACAATCGCGGTCGAGCAGTTGGGCAAGTTGCACCCCTATGATACACCCGCTATCATCGGTTGGCACTGCGACGCTGCACATCCGGCGACCGGGGCATGGCTGGCGGCTGCGCTTGGCGGCGGGGCGCAGGCGAAAGACTGAAGCGGCGACAAGGTCGTAAACGGGGGGAATATCAAATGGCCGGGAGCACCCGCCGAACGCTGTTGGCCGGCTTGATCGGGGCGGGCATGGCGGGCAGCCTTGCCGCTATCGCGCGCCCGTTGGTAGCGGCTGATACCGCGCTGGCGCTGTCCGAAGGGCCGATGCTGCTCGAACGCGAATTGGTGCGCGAATTGTCGGACGGCGCGGCGATTACCGTCCGGCGCGGATGGGAAATCGGCTTTGCCCGGCAAGCGCGCGGAATTCTCGTTTCCGGCGCGCAGGTTTCCGCCAGCGTCGATGCACCGCCGAACCTTGCCCAACTCGCCGCCATCGAACAGCGGCGCAGCACGCAAGGGATGTTCCCGATCCTGCTGTCGGAAACGGGCCTGATCCTAGCCTCGGGCCCGGCCCCCACCGCGCCGGCCGACCTTTCGGCGGCTCTTCGTTCTGCCGAGGCGGTGATTGCACGGCTGACCCGGTCCGGGCCGCGGCGCGACAGCCTGATGCGCTATCTGGCGGAGGTCCACCGCGCCGGATCGAGCGAGTTCGAGATAATGCCCGCAGATCTGTTCTTCCCCGCTGCCACGCCGGTGCGGCAGGTGGAGGCCATTGCGCTGCCCGATGGCATAGCGGGCGAATTCGCGCTGCTGTGGGAGGCGCGCGCCGCGCCGGATGCGCGCTGGCTGGCCGAAGGCGAGCGTCAGGTCATCACCCGGATCGACGGGCTGGAACGCCGCTCACGCGAGCTTTGGAAGTTGCGCCGCGCCTGACCGGATTGGCATACGGTATTATTTTACCTCTCGTGTGACCCGCGCTTTTGCTTGACTTTCGGGGGGCGAAACGACAATTGCGCGCTCACTTGCCCTCTGGCCGACTGGCTGGCGGGGCGATTCTCCGGCAGGCGGCCGGATAATGTTTCGAACCAAGGATACACAGCCATGAAGGCGCTCAGCAAGCAGACCCGGTCGATCAAACCGGCCGAGGTCGAAAAGAACTGGCACATCATCGATGCCGATGGCCTCGTCGTCGGCCGTCTGGCCGCGATCGTCGCCAGCATCCTGCGCGGCAAGCACAAGCCGAGCTTCACGCCGCATGTTGATTGCGGCGATCATGTCATCATCATCAACGCCGAAAAGGTGCAGTTCACCGGCAAGAAGATGGGCGACAAGGTCTATTACAAGCACACCGGCCACCCCGGCGGCATCAAGGAAACCACCCCGGCCAAGGTGCTGGCGGGCAAGTTTCCCGAGCGCGTGCTCGAAAAGGCCGTGGAACGCATGATTCCGCGCGGCCCGCTGGGTCGCCAGCAGATGAAGGCGCTGCACCTCTACGTCGGCACCGAGCATCCGCATGACGGCCAGCAGCCGCAGGTGCTCGACGTTGCTTCCATGAACCGCAAGAACAAGGTCACCGCATAATGACCCCGGAAAATACTGGCGAGAACACTGGCGAAACCACCACCGTGACCGATCTCGCCGATCTCAAGGACATCGCCGGCGATGCACCGCAGGGTGATGCCGTCGAAATGGCCCGCGTTTCCGCTCCGCTGCGCCAGCAGGAGCTGGACAAGCAGGGCCGCGCCTATGCCACCGGCCGCCGCAAGGATGCGGTTGCCCGCGTGTGGGTGAAGCCCGGCACCGGCAAGATCACCATCAACGGCAGGGACCAGGAAACCTATCTTGCCCGCCCGACCCTGCGTCTGGTCATCAACCAGCCCTTCACCATCACCGATCGCAACGGCCAGTATGATGTCGTCGCCACAGTGCGCGGCGGCGGGCTTTCGGGTCAGGCCGGCGCGATCAAGCACGGCATTGCCCAGGCACTGAGCAAGTACGAGCCGGAACTGCGCAGCACCGTCAAGGCGGCAGGCTTCCTGACCCGCGACAGCCGCGTGGTCGAGCGCAAGAAGTACGGCAAGGCCAAGGCCCGCCGCAGCTTCCAGTTCTCGAAGCGCTAAGACTCGATCCTTTACGGATACCGAAAGGGCGGCCCCGCAAGGGTGCCGCCTTTTTTGTTGTCCTGCGCCGCCAGATTTCAGCGCTGCAGCAGCATCAGCCCCCAGGCAAGGCCGCTGCCCGACAGGAACACCGGCCACGACCAGTAGACCTTGGCATCGGCTATCGCGACCATGTGGATGGCCAGCGGCCCGGCGCTGGTGCCCTGCGACCCGATCACCAATCCGATCGCCGCAGACATCAGCGCACCGAATATGAATGCCTTCAACATCTCCATCACGAACCTCCGGCACAATCCAGAACGGCAAGGGTAAGACCAAGGCAGCACCGCCGGATCGCCTGCGCGCGACTCCGCGGTCTGCCTGCGCAGTTTCACTTAGAAAATCTTAACGCCGATACTCGGGAAAAGGTTAAGCCGGGGGGGCCGCAGGTTACGAAGCGCGCGCGTCAGTGCACCGGCGGATCGACCGGCGGAACGCGTCCGGCCGGTGCGACGGGATCGCCCGGACCACGCGGCGGAAGCGCGTTCTCCGGCACATCGGCGATCATCATGTCAGGGGTCGGCAGATGTTCGAGGTTGCGCGCCTCGACCTCGAGCCGGGTCCCGTCCCAGCGCAACTCGTTGAAGCTCGGCGGGGTCGAACGGATGCGCTGCGACAGCGTACCCGCGCCGATCATGCGCACCGCCCCCTCGGCGGTCGGCTCGGCGATATCGAAAGCGTCGTGGACATGGCCCGACAACACCCCCAGCACCTGCCGCTGCGCCAGTTCGCGCAAGGCGCGCTCACCGTGACGGGTCAGCGCGGTACCTTGCGTGCCGACCTCGCGCAGCGGGTGATGCACCGCCACCAGCGCGCGCGTGCCTTGCGGAAGCCGGTCGAGCGCAGCAAGGCAGCGATCGAGCGCGGGCTGCGTCACCCATCCTTTCGACCAGTTGAAGCGCGGCTGCCAGCGCCGCACCGTCTTGAGCGGAACGATCGCCAGCCCCGGCAGATCGATCTCGCGCTCGATCAGCGCCTGCATCCCCTCGAACCGGCGATAGGGCGCGAAGAAGCGCTCGATCAGGTTGAAATAGGGCATGTCGTGATTGCCGATGCTGATCGTCACCGGCACATCGAGCGCGGTAATCCAGCGCGTTGCGGCGGCGAATTCATGGGTTCGCGCGCGCATCGTGTGATCGCCGGTAATCACCACCGCATCGGGCCGCCGCGCGGCGATTTCGCGCCGCACCCATTCGAGCGCTTCGCGGTCCTCCAGGCCGAAATGGATATCGGAGAGGTGGAACAGGACGAGCCGGTCAGAGGTCATGCGCGCTCGCCAGCAGATCCACCGCGCACGGCTCGACAGTGAAGCGGAACGGAGAGGGGCATTCGGCCGGCTCCCCGTCGATCAGACAGGCGAGCGGGCTGCCATCGATGCTGGACAGCACCAGCGCTTCGACCATCCCCAGCCGGTCGTGCGGGCCTTCGCGGAACCTGCGCCGCAGCAATGCCCAAGCCTGCCCGGCGTAATCGAGCGGGTCCTCCGCATAATAGCCGTCGATCTGGATGCCGTGTTCGCCCGGCGTCAGTTCGATCAGGGGATAGCCGTCCTCGCGTGCCATGCCGCTCTCGGGCACGAGCACATAAGGCGCCGTGGCGGTATGCCGGATCGCCTCGATCGTTTCCGCCGCCATGTCGGCCAGCGCGAAGTCGCGCATCGATTCGCGCACCCGGTTCCACTGCGTGCCCGGCCCCACCAGCAATCCTGCCAGCGCCAGCCGGCCATCGCAGCGCACACAGGCGGGGCGACATCTGCGCGCGCCGCCGCCCGCAACGATGTCGAAGATATCGTCCATGTCGAGCGACCGGTGCAGTCGCTTCGCCAGCAGGTTCATCGTTCCGCCCGGCAGCACCAGCACCGCGCCGCCCCATCCGGCGAGCCCATTGATCAGGGCGTTGACCGTGCCGTCGCCCGCATAGACGACCACCATCGCGATTGCGGCTGCATCCAGCGCCGCCGGGGTCGGCAGGGGCTGATCGGGGAAAGTGATCGTGCGGCTGACCGACCACCCGCGCTTTTGCAGCGCGGCGGCGAGCGTCTCTGCCGAAGCCGCCTCGTTGCTCCCGCTGGCCGGGTTGACGACGAGCCAGCAGGCCGAATCCGGTTTCCGATTCATGTGAAGCGCCAATTCCTCTACCGTTCCGCGGCACTATACCCGCCTCGTGAGGATCAGCCATGCAGCCACTGCGCTGAACGCGGTATAACCTGCATAAGCCCAGGCAAATCCCGGCCAGCCCCTGACCGACAGCAGCAGCGCAAAGAACAGCACTGCGAATTCGGTGACCAGTGAAGCGCGGCGGCCCAGCTCGCGGCTCGACCGCGGCAGGCGCGCCATCAGCGGATGGCCGCTTTCGAACACCGCCCGGTTCATTGCGAAGTTGGCGACGCCCAGCACAAAGATCACGATTGTCGCCAGTCCCATCCCCGCCACTATGCAGATGCGCCGGTCGGATGGAAACCGCCATTTGTCGGGGATGGCGAACCGTCCATCCGGATACCGCCGCGCCGGTCGAGCAAACGCAACGGGTTGATCGAGTCTCGCGCGATGGCGGCGGCGAATCGGCCTATTCCTCAATTCGGCAGAGGGCCTGGCACCCCCCGGATCGGCACCCCCGTCCGATCACAGGCTGGCTGCCTTTGGAGGATGACTATGAAAAACCTGACGAAAACATTCGCAATTGCAGCCGCCACTTTGGGCCTCGTCGGCACCGCCGCCCCGGCCTTTGCCAGCGGCGCAACCACCATGTCGCTGACGATCGAAACCAGCGACATCAATCTCGCCACGCCGTCCGGTCAGAAGCTGCTCGACCAGCGGATCGAGAAAGCCGCGCGCACGGTGTGCCGCACCACCGATCTCAAGACCGGCACGCGCGTGATGAACCGCGAAGCGCGCGCCTGTCTGGCCAAGGCCCGCGTCGATGCGCGCCAGCAGGTCGCGACCATCATGGAAAATCGCCAGCGCGGCGGCTGAACCGCGCAGCCTGACGCTGCCCCACCCCGCAGTGCAGCGATGCGGCCCGAACCCTCATAGTCCCTGGGGTTCGGGTCGCTTTTTTTGGTTGGCAGGGCATTTGTGTGGCGCAGCTCGCATCAGCGAACCCGAAAAACTACCTTCCGGCCATCGCCTTGACCCGGGCGAGGTAGGTGCGCCCGATCCGCAGCGCCTCGCCGTTCTGCAATTCCACCGACCACACGCCGAGGCCGTCGTGCCGCAGCCCGCGAATATTGTCGCGCCGCAGGATGGTGGAGCGGTGAATGCGGATGAACTGTTCGGGATCGAGCCGCGCTTCCAGCCCGGCGATGGTCTGCAGCAGCAGATATGATCGCTCCGCATCGGCCCCGCCGACATGCAGCCGCACGTAATCGCGCTCGGCATCGATCTGGTGCACTTCGCTCACCGCGATGCGCAGCAGTTCTGACCGGTGCGGCACCCACAATTCGTCGAGATAGCGGCTGGTTTTCTGGCGCCGCTGGCCGCGCCGCGCCAGTGCACGTTCGATCGCGCGTTCCAGCCGGTCGGCAGCGACCGGCTTCAGGACATAATCGACCGCATCGCAATCGAACGCCTCGACCGCGAAATGATCATGCGCGGTGACGAAGATCACCACCGGTGCCTGTTCCTGCTCGGCCAGCTTTCGCGCGACGCCCAGCCCGTCCAGTTCGGGCATGGTCATGTCGAGCAGCACCAGATCGGGTTCGAGCTTTTCGGCCAGCCGCAGTGCGGCGGCCCCGTCGCTCGCCGTGCCGATCACCCGCACATTGGGGATTTCGGCGCAGATCACCTGCACGCGTTCCACCGCGAGCGGTTCGTCATCGACGATCAGGGTGCGCAGGGCGGTCGGTTCGATGTCGTTATCAGTCATGGCGGGTCGCAAACCGGGTCAGGGGGATACGGATTTCGGTGCGATATCCGCCCGGAACAGGGGCGGAGGTAAAGCCGATATCGGGGCCGAAGCGCGCCTCCAGCCGGTCACGCACATTGGCGAGGCCAATGCCGAAGCCGTGGCTGGCGCCCTGCGGCACGCCGGGGCCATCATCACTGACGGTCAATACCAGCCGATCGAATTCCTCGCGCGCGGCGAGCGTCACGGTCACTGTGCGTGCGACGGGCGAGATCGCGTATTTGACCGAATTTTCGACCAGCGGCTGCAGGATCATGCCCGGCACCCGCGCTTCCTCGAGATCTTCCGGAAGATCGAACACGCAGACCAGCCGCTTGGGAAAGCGCACCGCCTCGATATCGAGATACAGCTTTTGCAGGTCGAATTCGTCTTTCAGCGCGACATCGGCGGTGGGTTCGTTCGCTAGGCTGTGACGATAGAACCGGCTCATCGTCTGGATCATCTTCTCGGTCCGGTCGGCCTTGCCAGTCATCACCAGGGCAGAGAGCGAATTCAGCGTGTTGAACAGGAAATGCGGGTTCACCTGATAGCGCAGGGATCGCAATTCGGCGGCCTTGGCGGCAGAGCGGAACTGTTCCTCGCGGCGCTGTGAGGCGCGCGCCTGCACGCCTGCCAGCAGCGCGAAATAGGTCGATGCCCAGGCGAGCAGCAGGAAATAGCGCCCCAGCGCCACGTCGAGCAGCTTGCGCCAGAAATCGGCATAGGTTTCCGCGCCGGCGATGATCACGCTTTCGGACCCGACCACATCGTCATCGTCGTCGACAGCGCCGCCGGGCACGCCCGGAACCGCCGGGCCGACCCGCCGCACCGGCACGTCGACCAGCAGATTGCCCGCTTCGTCGCGGCGCAGGTTGAGGTTGTATTTCTCGGCATAGGCCTGCTGGTAGGCGGCCTCCATGTCCTTGAAGACAAGGTAATTTACCTGTCCGATCGCAAGCGCCACGGGCAGCGCAAGCAGGCACGAGGCGGAAATCTTGATCCACAGCGATTTGGCATCGAACAGGCGCAGCAGCAGCCACAACACGATCGTCATCGTGACGCCCATCGCCGTCACCGCAAGGCGGCGCCAGGCCAGTTCGAACTGGAGATCGAATTCCATCACCATGCTGCGCAGCGTGGTGAGCGCGAAATAGGTCGCCCACAGCACCAGCATGGAAACCAGCACCGTGCGGAACGGCACAGTCACATCAGCCCCGGACGTGGGCACCTCGGTTTTTCGATCATTCGCCATGTTGCGCGTCAGCGATAACGCCCTGCCCGCACGAATCCTAGCGGGCAGGGCGCTTGTCGTCGGGCAGGGTGGGGCCTTGGTCGAAAGATGAACGGCTGTTCAGGCGCGCGCCTTACGCGCAGCCTTACGCGCAGCCTTATGCTCGGGGCTTGATCATGTCGGCGGGCACCACCCACTGCGCGAATTGTTCCTCGGTCAGCAGGCCGAGTTCCAGCGCGGCTTCCTTCAGGGTCATCCCTTCGGCATGCGCCTTCTTGGCGATCTTGGCGGCGTTGTCGTACCCGATATGCGGATTGAGCGCGGTCACCAGCATCAGGCTTTCGTTGAGCAGCTGGTTGATCCGGCCTTCGTTGGCTTCGATCCCGACCACACAATTATCGGTGAAGGCATGGCTCGCATCGCCGATCAGCTTGATCGACTGCAGCACGTTGTAGATCATCACCGGCTTGAACACGTTGAGCTCAAGATGCCCGTGCGTGCCCGCAACCGTCACCGTCATGTGATTGCCGATCACCTGCGCGCAGACCATCGTCATCGCTTCGCACTGGGTCGGGTTGACCTTGCCCGGCATGATCGAGGAGCCGGGCTCGTTGGCGGGCAGGCTGAGTTCGCCCAGCCCGCTGCGGGGGCCGGAGCCGAGCAGGCGGATATCATTGGCGATCTTCATCAGGCTGACCGCGAGCACGTTCAATGCGCCCGAGATCTCCACCATCGCATCATGCGCGGCGAGGGCTTCGAACTTGTTGGGCGCGGTGACGAAGGCGTGGCCGGTTTCGGCAGCCACTTGCGCGGCGAATTCTTCTGCAAATCCGACCTTGGAATTGATCCCGGTGCCCACGGCAGTACCGCCCTGCGCCAGCTCGAGGACGCGCGGCAGCGTCGCTTCGACGCGGGCGATGCCGTATTCGATCTGCTTGGCATAGCCGGAGAATTCCTGCCCCAAGGTCATCGGGGTAGCGTCCTGCAAGTGGGTGCGGCCGATCTTGACGATTGCACCGAATTCCTGCGCCTTGGCATCGAGCGCGCCGTGCAGCTTTGTCAGCGCGGGAATCAGATTGGCAATCGCCTCATGCGCGGCGGCGATGTGCATTCCGGTGGGGAAGGTGTCGTTCGACGATTGCCCCATGTTGCAATGATCGTTGGGATGAACCGGATCCTTGCCGCCTTTGTTGCCGGTGAGAATCTCGTTGGCGCGGCTGGCGATCACTTCATTGGCGTTCATGTTCGACTGGGTGCCGGAACCCGTCTGCCACACCACCAGCGGGAACTGGTCCGCAAGGCTTCCGTCGATCACTTCGCGCGCGGCCTGCACGATCGCTTCGCCCAGCTTGGCATCGAGCACACCCAGCTTCATGTTGGCCTTGGCGGCGGACAGCTTCTGGATACCCAGCGCGCGCACCAGCGCAGGCGGCATTTTCTCGCCGCCGATGGGGAAGTTGACGATGCTGCGCTGCGTCTGCGCGCCCCAATGAACATGCGCGGGAACCGCCACTTCGCCCAGCGAATCCGTTTCGATCCGCACGTTGTCGCCATTGGTCGTCATGTCACTCATCGAAGCCATCCCTGCATAAGTCGAATACAATGTCGCTTGATTGCGCGCTCCCCTAAGCACCGGTGAGCCATGAGGTCAAAGCCCGAAATCGAACGCCGCCAACAGTCGGTCGCAAAGGGCGCAAAGGCCTTGGAACCCGCTTCACGCACGTCTAAGGAAGGTTTGACTAACTGTATTACTCCTCTAATACAGCGTCCGGAGCAAGCATGACCGATCTGACCATGACCAGTGAACCCCGCAATGACACGCAGCCCGCGCGCCGGGCCATGATCGACAGCCAGCTGCGCACCAGCGGCGTGAACGAGGAATATGTGCTGGCGCGCATGATCGCCGTCCCGCGCGAGGATTTCCTGCCGGCCGAAAAGGCGTCGCTCGCCTATATCGACCGGGCGGTTTCGCTCGGCGCAAACGGCCACCTCGCCGCGCCGCTGTTCTACGGCAAGCTGCTGATGGAAGCCGCGCCCGCGCGCACCGACCGTGTGCTGGTGGTCGAAGGCGGCACCGGCTACCTCGCCGAATTGCTGCGCCCGCTGGTGGCCGACCTGACCACTGTCAGCGCGGCCGATGCGGTTACAGGCGCAGGTGATGCGGAATATTCGCTGATCATGATCGATGGCGCGATCGAGCAGCTGCCCGAAGCGCTGGTCGCACGGCTGGCAGATAACGGCCGGGTCGTTGCGGGCCTCGTGCTGCGGCAGGTGACGCGGCTGGCTTCGGGCCGCAAGGTTGTGGGCAAGGTCGCGCTGCAACCGCTCGAGGATATGGGCATCCCGGTGCTCCACGCCTTCGACGCGCCCAAGGGCTGGACGTTCGGGTGACGCGCATTCCCGCCCTGCTGCGGTTGGCCGGTTCGGCCAGCCTGCTGACGCTGACTGCGCTCGCCGCTCCGGCGCAGGCGGATACGCTGCGCGAGGCGCTGGCGGCGGCCTATGTCGAAAACCCCTCGCTCGAAGCCGCGCGCGCCAACCAGCGCGCGACCGACGAGAACGTGGCGATCCAGCGGGCGCCGGGCTTGCCCAGCCTCAATACGACCGCAACCTACATCGAGTTCGTTCGGCAATCGGCCAATGCTTTTACCGCCCCGGAACGCAACCTCGGCGTCGCCACGCAATTCCTGGTGCCGATCTATTCGGGCGGTGCCGTCCGCAATTCCATCCGCGCCGCCAAGGAACGGGTCGCCGCCGGACAGGCCGACCTGCGCAACACCGAAAGCGCGCTCTTCAGCCAGGTCGTCGCCGCCTATATGGACGTGCTGCGCACCGAGGCGCTGGTGGCGCTGGCGGATAACAACGTCGCCGTGCTGCGCACCAATCTGGAGGCCACCAGCGACCGGTTCCAGATCGGCGACCTTACCATCACCGATGTCGCCCAGTCACGCTCGCGACTCGCGGTGGCCGAAGGCGATCAGCAACAGGCGATGGCGACCCTGATCGCCGCGCGCGAGACCTATATCCGGCTGGTCGGCAACGCGCCGGGCGAACTCGCGCCGCCGCCGCCGCTTCCCGGCCTGCCCGATACGGTCGGCACCGCGATCGTTACCGCGCTGGAAAACAACCCCAACCTGATCGCCGCCAAGGAACGCGCCGATGCAGCGGGCTTCGACACCAAGGTTGCGGGAGCCGGCCGGTTGCCTCAGCTCTCCGCCTTCACGAACGCCGACTACAGCAACTTTTTCGGCACGCTCGGCGGGTTTGGGCAAGGCCTTGTCCAGGCCGAGGTGACAGGAAACGCCGGTGTCCGCCTTACCATCCCCATTTTTCAGGGTGGCCTGCCCGCCGCCCGCCAGCGGCAGGCCGGTGCGCGTGAAAGCGCGGCGCTCGAAGACGTGATCGCCGCCGAACGTCAGGTGATCGCCGAAACCCGCTCGACCTATTCCAACTGGCAGGCGGCCAATGCGGTCATCCGCAGCACGCAGGCCGCCGTCGAAGCCGCCGAACTCAGCCTTGAAGGCGTGCGGGCCGAAAATTCGATCGGGAACCGCCAGATCCTCGACGTGCTCAATGCCGAACAGGAACTGGTCAACGCGCGCGCGCAATTGGTGACGGCGCGCCGCAACGCCTATGTCGCCGGGTTCAACCTGCTGGCGCTGATGGGCAAGGCCGAGGCGCGCGACCTCGATCTCGACACCGGCGGCCCGTTATATGATCCGACGATCAATTACGAACGGGTGCGCGACAGGATCTGGGACTGGGATCGCGACCCCGCGGCCGCAGCGAAATCGACCAGCACCGTTGACATTCCCGCCCCTGACGCAACAATCGGGCCGCAATTGCTTCCGGGCGAATGAATCTGTCCCGATTCGGGAACGGTCGGGTAGCGTAACAAGGGCAGGACATGGGGCACGACAGCGAAGCGTCGGTCGAGGAAATCCTCGAATCGATCAAGAAAGTCATCGCGCGCGATAATCGCGCCGTGGCCATGGAACAGCGTCGCCGCCGCGAAACCGCCTCGGATGATGCCGAGAGCGCGGCGACACCGCAGTCCGAGGCGCCGAACCAGCATCAGGTGCGCGACGCGGACATGGTCGGGGACGAAGTGCTCGATCTGGCCGACATGGAATGCCTGCCCGAAGGCGAAAACAGCGCGCTGCCGCTGGGCATTGGCGCGCCAGCATCGGACGATACCCCGTTGATCGCCGATGCCGTGCGCAGCGCGATGCAGGATAATCTCGCCGCGCTGGCGATGCTGGCCGAACCGGGCGTGAAACCGCAGATCGTCCGCTCGGGCGAAACCTCGCTCGAAGGGCTGACCCGCGAATTGCTGCGCCCGATGCTGGCCGAATGGCTGGAGGCAAAGCTGCCCGCGATGGTCGAAAAGCTGGTGCAGGCGGAAATCGCCCGGATCGTCGGCAAGCGGCCGTAACACTGGCGCACATCCGCGCGGCAGGCTACTCTTGCAGCCATGCGTAATGTTACAGCTTTCGGCGCCCTGATTCCGGTCACACTCGCCGCCGCCCTTTTCTCCGCCCCGCTCGCCGCACAGGAACCGCCGGAAAGCGCGGCGACCGCAACCGCGACCATTCCCGGCCTTGCCACCCCGGCGATGACCGCGCGCGATCTTGTCACCATGCCGCGCCTCGGCGCGCCGGCGGTGAACGGCGCGGGCACGCTGGCGGTTTACAGCGTGACCACCACCGATCCGGACACGCTGGTGCGCAGCACCGCGCATTACCTGCTCGACCTGACACAGCCCGGTGCAGCGCCGGTGGCGCTCGATTTCGGGCTGAAGGCTTCTGCGGTCGCCTTCGGCGCCGGCGGAGCGCTCTATTTCCTCAGCAGCGACCATCCCGCTGCCGATGCCGAAGCGCGCAGCCGCGTTTGGCGGGTAAGCCTCGGCAGCAATGGACGGGTCGGAACGCCCGAACTGGTGGCCGACACCCCCGGCACCGGCATCGACGGGTTCAAACTGGCACCGACCGGCAATGCCATCGCGCTATGGGGCGCTGCCCCGCGCGATTGCCCGCAATTCGCGTGCCCCGATGCCACCCCTGCACACCTGCCGGGGCCGGGCACCGGGCGGCTGTATGACGGCGCGGACGGGTTCTACCGTCACTGGGACCAGTGGGAAACGCCCGGCACCTATAACCGCGTGTTCGTGTTCCCGATCGAAGACGGGCAAGCGGTGGGCGAGGGCGTGCCGGTCGACGGCACCGATCCCGCCACCGGGCTGACCGGCGACACCCCGACCATGCCGTTCGGCGGGGGAGAGGACATCGTCTGGTCGCCCGATGGCCAGCAGGTCTACTTCGTCGCGCGCAAAGCTGACGGCGAGGAGCCGACCTCGACCAATCTCGATGTTTACGTTTCCGACCTTTCGGGCGGCGCGCCCACCAATCTCACCGCGAACAATGCCGCCACCGACACTGCGCCCGCCGTGTCGCCCGATGGCCGCTATCTTGCATGGTTGGCGATGGAGCGCCCGACCTACGAAGCCGATCGGCTGATGGTGCAATTGCGTGATCTGGCGACCGGAACCACCCGCGCGCTGACCGCCGATACCGATCTCAGCTTCGGCAGTCTGGCATGGAGCGCCGATGGCCAAAGCCTGATCGCCACCGCGCAGGAGGTGCTGGATACCCCTGCCTTCCGCATCGATCCGGCCAGCGGCAAAGTCACCCGGCTCGATCTGATGGCGGGGAACGAGGCGCATATTGCCGGCCTCGCCGCGCTGCCAGGTGGGCGACTGCTGTTCACCCGCGATTCGCTGGGCAATCCGGCGGAGTTGTATCTTGCCGATGCGGGCCAGCAGGGGCGGCCGCTGACCGATGTGGCCACCACCCGAATGGGGCAGATGGCCAATATCATCACCCGCCGCTTCAGCTTTGCCGGGGCGGATGGGGACACGGTGTGGGGCCAGATCACCCGGCTAGCCGATCAGGAAGGGCCGATCCCGGCGGTGCTGTATATCCACGGCGGGCCGCAGGGCAGTTTCAACGATGGCTGGTCAAGCCGTTGGAACCCGCGCGTCGTCGCCAGCCAGGGCTATGCGGTGATCTCGGTCGATTTCCACGGCAGCACCGGATACGGGCAGGCCTTCACCGATGCGATCCGCAACGACTGGGGCGGAAAGCCGCTGGAAGACCTGCAAAAAGGCCTCGCCGCGGCGCTCACACTCGACACACAGATCGACGGGGACCGCGCCTGCGCGATGGGGGCGAGCTATGGCGGCTACATGATCAACTGGATCGCAGGGCGCTGGCCCGAACGGTTCGATTGCCTTGTCCAGCATGACGGGTTGTTCGACCTGCGCAGCTTCTACTATTCGACGGAAGAATTGTGGTTCCCACGCTGGGATTTCGGCGGCTCCTACACCGAGGCACGCGACACCTACGAACGCTGGAATCCGGCCAATTACGTCGACAATTGGCAGACGCCGATGCTGGTCGTGACCGGCGAGCAGGATTTCCGGGTGCCCTACACCCAGGGCCTGCAAAGCTTCACCGCACTGCAGGAACGCGACATTCCCTCGCAATTGCTGGTGTTTCCCGATGAAAACCACTGGGTGCTGAGCCCGAAGAACTCGCTGCAATGGCATGACACGGTGTTCGCCTGGCTGGATCGCTGGCTGAAGGACGAGGAGGGCGCGCAATGAGCCGCAAGGAACTGCTGTCCGCCCAGACCTCGCTCGGCAAGCATTTCGGCGACCCGGACAAGGGCACCGCAATCCAGCGCCACATCATGCTGTGTTCGGTCTCGGACAAGCAGAAATGCTGCTCGCGCGAGGAAGGCGAGGAGGCGTGGAAATTCCTCAAGACGCGGCTGAAAGAACGCGGACTGGTCGGTCCGCAGCGCGGGGAAGACAGCAAGCGCGGGCCGGGCGGCGGGATCCAGCGCAGCAAGGCCGATTGCCTGCAGATTTGCGCGGCGGGGCCGATCGCGGTCGTGTGGCCGGACGGGGTGTGGTATCATTCGTGCAGCCCGCAAGTGCTTGACCGCATTATCGAGGAACATCTGGTCGGCGGCGTGCCGGTGGAGGATTACCAGCTCAAACCGCCCGCTTAATCATCCTTCGGCGACCAGAACTCGTCGCGGCCCGGAAGGCGGTTGTCGACCGATTCGTCGTGCCCCGTCCCGTTGGACAGGAAGGCGAGGCCCATCAGTCCGCCGCCCAGTAGCATCGTAAAGCTGATGCCGAGCGCAACCGCGATGTAGAAATGCACCGACACCGTGCCGTTGGACGCGAACAGCAGCCCCATCGCCACAGCCACCACCAGCGCGGTCACCGCCAGCAGCAGCTTCATGATCTGGCGATAACGCGCCCAGGCGTGGGCCGCGTTCTTGGGATCGTCGAGCGGGGATTTGCGAGTCATGCCGCACAGATGGCGCGCAGCCGGAGGCAATGCAACGCGCAAAAGCCGCAAGGTTGCCCGCATGCGATGCAAGTCGTGCGACGGGCGGATTCGCTTTTTGACCGCAGACATGGCACCTTCGCACCCTGAGAGAAGGGAGTCGGCCATGAACATCGCCAGCATCATCGCCCAGCGCGGCGCGTCCGACATCATCGCCTGCGACGTTTCGACCCCGGTGGCCGAGGCCGTCCGCATCCTCGCTGCCCGGCGCATCGGCGCGCTGCCGGTGCTGCGCGATGGCGCAGTAGTCGGCATCATTTCGGAACGCGACGTGATCTATTGCCTCGGCGACAAGGGGGCCGCGTGCCTCGATCTGCCGGTCGAACAGATCATGACCTCGCCCGCCGTCACGGTCGAACCTGCAACCTCGATCGACGAGGCGCTGGCCATGATGACCCGCCGCCGGTTCCGGCATTTTCCGGTGGTCGAGGATGGCACGCTGGTCGCCTTCATCTCGATCGGCGATCTGGTGAAGCGCAAGATCGACGAAGTGCAGCACGAGGCCGAGGCGCTGCGCAATTATATCCAGGCGGTGTGAAAGCCTTGAGGTTGTCCTGCGGGTGGCCTATTTTAAACTCATGACCGCACAGACCATGACTTTGACCCCTTCGGCTGCCAAGCGGATCGCACTGATCGCCGAAAAGCAGGCACGCCCGCCGATCCTGCGCCTTTCGGTCGAAGGCGGGGGCTGTTCGGGCTTCCAGTACAAGTTCGACCTCGCCGAAGCGCCCGATGGCGAAGACATGGTCAGCGAAACCGATGGCGTGCAGCTGGTGGTCGACCCGATGAGCCTCGAACTGGTCGGCGGCAGCGTGGTCGATTTCGTCGAATCGCTCGGCGGGGCGGCGTTCAAGGTCGAAAACCCCAATGCGGCGGCCGGCTGCGGCTGCGGGTCGAGCTTCGGGATTTAAGCACACCTACCGTTCGGGCTGAGCTCGTCGAAGCCCTGCACTTCTTGAACTCCACGCGGAAAAAGAAAGTACAGCCCTTCGACAGGCTCAGGGCGAACGGGTAAGGCGAATCCCATGAAAATCGCCACATTCAACATCAACGGGATCAAGGCGCGCCTGCCGCGCCTGCTCGAATGGCTCGCCGAAACGCGGCCCAGCGTCGCCTGCCTCCAGGAAATCAAATCGCAGGACGAAGGCTTCCCCGCCGCCGACATCGAGGCGCTGGGATACAGCGCGATCTGGCACGGGCAGAAAAGCTTCAACGGCGTCGCGATTCTGGTCGACAACGCTGCCGGATACACCCTCACCGAGGTCCAGCGCGGCCTTGGCATTCCCGGTCCGAATGAAGGCGACGCCGAACAGGCGCGCTACCTTGAGGCGGACGTCAGCGGCGTGCGGATCGCCTGCCTGTACCTGCCCAACGGCAACCCGCATCCGGGGCCGAAATTCACCTACAAGCTGGCGTGGATGGAAGCCTTGCGCGCGCGCATGGCGGACATCTGGGCCGCAGAAGTGCCCGCCGTGGTGCTCGGCGATTTCAACGTGATCCCCGAAGATGACGATACGTGGTCGGTAAAGGCGATGCGGGACGATGCGCTGATGCAGCCCGAATCCCGCGCCGCCTATGCCCGGATGCTGGCCGATGGCTGGACCGACGCGCTACGCACCCACAATCCGCGCGGCGGGGTGTGGACCTACTGGGACTATCAGGCAGGCGCATGGCAGCGCGACCACGGCTTCCGCATCGACCACATCCTGCTGTCACCCGAATGCGCCGACCGGCTGGAAGCTTGCGGTGTCGACAAGGATCATCGCGGGCGCGAGAAGGCCAGCGATCATGCGCCGGTTTGGGTACGCCTGAAGGCGTAATCCTCGCCGAGTCTTTGTCGCCCTATCGCTGCGCTCCTTGAGGGCGATTGCCCTTGCGGCGCTACTCCCGTTGGCTGTCTCTGATCGGCGCGAAGCGCCGCAAGCCCAACCGGGCGCCCGCAGCCGCTCGCGCGGCACGCGCGGCACGCGCGAAACAGCGGCGAGGATCAGCGGTAAAAGATATGCGTGTCGATCTGCGCCAGCTTCGTCTTGCGCTGGCTCCAGCCGGGGCGGACGTAATTGGCGTGGAAGAACACCGCGTCGCCCGCTTCGGACTGCCACATGCCCTGATGGGCGATCTGCGCGATCGCCACGGCGCGGCTCCAGGCGGCTGTGCCCGTGCGGACAGCAGGCATGCGGCTGCCGCGCATGAACGAGAACTGCCCCTTCTGCGCCACGACGCTGCAATAGGTGCCGGGGAAGCGATTATCCTCGCTGCGGTTGATGATCACCTGCGCCACCGCCAGCTGGCCTGCCAGCGGCTCGCCGCGGGCTTCGAAATAGACCGCACCGGCAAGGCAGCGCAGATCTTCGTTCATCGGGGCGGAGGTATCGACCATGCCGACGAGTTCGCGGAGCGAACCGGCTTCGGTCAGAACCGGCGCTTCGGGCTGTTCGGGAAGCGGCTGCACCACTTCTTCCGAGATGAACACGGTGGGTTCTGGAACCAGTTCCGCAGCCGGGGCCGGATCGGCCGCACCGGAAAGCGAAAGCGTGTCATCGGCTGCTTGAGCCAGCGCCGCAGCACTGTCAAGGCCGGGCAAAGTCACCGTCGCGGCGGCCACAGCGGCCAGTGCGACGACAGAAAAAGTCTTACGACCCATTTAATCTACTATTCAAGCGGTGAGCGTGCTCCGACGCAGGCGGAATCCCTGTGCGATTATTCGCTGAAAAAAGAGGGGGTTCAAAAAGCCTGCCGGCCGCTCCCCGTCTGCGTGCTGATCGAACGACCGAATTGCCGCTCCGTCAGCCTGCGCCAGGAAGTGGGCGGGCAAATAGCTACGCGCGGATCAGGGTCAAGCAAAACCCGACAATTGGGCGATGAAGCGTTCCGCATCAGCGATATCCACCTCGATCAGCCAGATATCCGGGTCCTGCCGCCGCCGCCGCGCCAGATATTCGGCAAATTCTTGTCTGTTTTCAGGATCTTCGCGCTTTGAAGCAACAAAGCTGCGCGAACCATCGAGCGCGGGCATTCTTTCGTAAAGAACCGAAGGCTCGCCGCGATAGGTCGTTACGATCAGCACAGTCCCGGCATCGCGCTCGCCCTTGGCCAGCACCGTTGCAAAGCCGCCTTGGGTTTCCGCCAGCCGCATGATCGCCCCGGCCTCCAGATGCGCGGGCAGGCGTGCGCTCACGGCCCGGCCGTATAGCCCGGCAGGCCCGACAGCGCGATGTGCGAGCGCATGAAGGTGCCGGTGCCGCGCCCGATCTCCTCGCCCTCCTCGTCAACCAGCCGCGCTTCGGCGACGAACACGCGCCGTCGGCCCGAAACCCAGCGCCCTTCGGCAATCACGGTTCCGGCGCGTACCGGCTTGGTGAAGTGCAGGTTGAAACTGGTGGTGAGCAGGAAACGATCGGTCGCCATCGTGTTCGCGGCATAGAACGCCGCATCGTCGAGCATCTTGAAATAGATCGTCCCGTGCGCCGCGCCCGCTGCGTGATAATCCGCTTCGGTCACAGTAAAAGTCAGGCGCGATCGCCCTTCGCCCGGAATGTGAAGCGTCGAGGCAAACTTGTGGTTCACCGGCGCGGAGGCATAGAGCCGCTCCAGCGCGCGGTAATGTCCGTCGGCCCCGGTGGCGGGGGAATCGTGCTCGTCTGCGGTCATGATCTCAGGCGGTGCGCTTTAGGCAGCATTACGCTCGAACTGGTTGGTGAGGAGGGCATAGACCGCCTCGGCATCGGGGGCGTCGGCCAGCATCTGCAACTTCGCCTCGTCGCGGGCAAGGCGCGAAATCGCGGCGAGCGCGTGCAGGTGGGTTGCCCCGGCGTTCTCGGGCGAAACCAGCCCGCAGATCAGCGTGACAGGCTGCGCGTCGGCAGCGGCGAAATCGAGCTGCTGTTCGAGCCGGATCAGCGCGAGGCTGGGCTTGCGCACATCCTTGCTGCGGCAATGCGGGATCGCCACCCCGCGTCCGAAGCCGGTGCTGCCCAGCGCCTCGCGCGTTTCGAGGTTTTCCAGCACCTCGTTTGCGTCCAGCCCGTAGGTATCGGCCAGCAAGTGCGCGATCGCGTCGAGCGCCTTTGCTTTGCTGTCGATGTGCTCGAACGCAATGGCCTGCGGCGAGAGGGCAAGGTTGACGTCCATTATGGTGCGAATCCCGAAATGAAATGCGTGCGCAGACAATATCCGGTCAGACAGCTGAGCAAGGCTCGTGCCGGACCGGGGCGATGCCCCTCCTGCTGCTGCCGCATACGTCCTGCCTGATCATTTTACCGTTCCCGACGGCCAGGCTTGAACTCTATTTCGGTTCGACCCAACCGATCGAACCATCGGCACGGCGATAAACCATATTATGTCTGCCGGTGCCAGCGTTTTTGAAAAACAGGGCAGGGGTGTGCCGCAGGTCCATCATCATCACCGCGTCGGCCACGCTGGCGGTCGGGATATCCACCCGCGTTTCGGCAATCACCAGCGGGGCGTCGGAGGCGGTATCCGCCTCTTCCTCGTCCTGCTCGGCCACCGCGAAGATGGTGTAGGCGGCTTCTTCCTCGGCGCGCGAATGGTTGGTCTGTTCGTGGCGATCATTCAGGCGGCGCTTGTAGCGGCGCAGCTGCTTGTCGATCTTGGCCACCGCATCGTCGAGCGCGATATGCGCATCGGGCGCGGAGCCCTGGGCCTTGAGGATCAGGCCCTGCATCACGTGGGTGACGATGTCGCAGGTGAACGCCCCGGCGGGCGCCTTGCCGAAGGTGACGTGGCTGGACAGCGCCTTGTCGAAATACTTGTCGACGATCACGCCAAGCCGGTCAGCCGCGTGTTCCTGCAAGGCGCTGCCGGTGTCCATCTGGTGGCCCGAAATCCGAATATCCATGCATTGTCCTCCTTATGGGTTGAGGATCCTGGCGATCCTGACGCGCGCCCAGGCTTCAGCGCGCCCAGATCGCGTTATCGATTCCGGCGATGAATTCCTTGTGCCGCGCCAGTTCTTCCGGCGAAGCGGTGTGCGGGCGCGGTGGACGCACCGGACGGGCGGGGGCAGGCGTTCCGGCGACGCTCACCACCGCCGCAGCCACGGTGACACTGTGCACCGCCGCCAGTTCCAGCCCGATCTGCCGTCCGCCGGTCAGTTCGACATAGACCTGCGCCAGCAATTCGGCATCGAGCAGCGCGCCGTGCTTGACCCGGTGCGAGCGATCGATCCCGTACCGCGTGCACAGCGCATCGAGCGAGTTCTTCGCGCCCGGATGCTTCTTGCGGGCAAGCGCGACGGTATCGACCATTCGTTCGAGGCTGATCGCCGCGCGGCCGATCCGTTCCAGCTCGTTGTTGAGGAACCCGAAGTCGAAGCCGGCATTATGCGCCACCAGCGGGGAATCGCCCAGAAATTCGAGCAGTTCGTCAACGCTTTCGGCAAAGCGCGGCTTGGTGGCGAGGAAGGCGGCGCTGAGGCCGTGCACCCGTTCGGCTTCCATCGGCATATCGCGTTCGGGATTGTAATAGGCGTGGAAGGTGCGGCCCGTCTCGACCCGACCGACCATCTCGATGCAGCCGATTTCCACCATGCGATCCCCGCTCTTGGGATCCAATCCGGTGGTTTCGGTATCGAAAATTATCTCGCGCATTGGCGGTACTATCTGCCCAAGCTTTGCTGCTGGCAAGTGCCGCAAGCCATCAAAGTGAAGCAATCAGTGCAGCGACCGCGCTGCGGGTTTCATCGAGGCTGGTGCCGGTGTCGATCACATGATCGGCGCGCGCGCGCTTGTCGGCATCGGGGAGCTGCAGGCCGAGAATATGCTCGAACTTCTGCGGGGTCATGCCGGGGCGGGCGAGCACGCGGGCGCGCTGCACGTCAGCCGGGGCCGAGACGACGACGATCATGTCGACGCTTTCGTGCCCGCCGCGTTCGAACAATAGCGGGATATCGAACACCACCGCGCGTTTGTCTTGATGCGCGGCGAGGAACGCGGTGCGCCTGGCCGCCACCGCCGGGTGGACGATGGCTTCCAAGCGGGCGAGCGCTTTCGGATTGGCGAAGACATGCTGGCCAAGCCGGTCACGGTCGACGCCAGCCTCGCCGGTCGAGCCGGGGAAAGCGGCTTCGATGGCGGAGACAAGTTCGCCGCCCGGCCCCTGCATCGCGCGCACTTCGGCATCGGCATCGAACACGGGGATCCCCGCCTCGGCGAACATTGCCGCGACAGTCGACTTGCCCATGCCGATAGAGCCGGTGAGGCCGATGATGGTGGGGCGGGTCATCGGGTCAGGATCTCGCGCAATTCGGCATCATGTGCACGCGGAGCGGGGTGGCCGAAGAATTTCTCGAACGCCGCCGCCGCCTGCCCGATCAGCATCGAAAGCCCGTCGATGGTGCGGTGGCCCTTCGCCCGCGCGCCTTGCAGGAACGCGGTATCCAGCGGCGCGGTGACGACATCATAGGCGATGCTGCCGGGCGGGGCGTGGCTCCAGTCGAAGGCGAGCGCCGGCTGCCCCTGCATCCCCAGCGAAGAGGCGTTGATGACGAGATCGCAGCACGCTTCGCGGTCGTCGAAGGGGAAATCGGTGGGATCGGCGAAATGGGCGAGGTCGATTGCATGATGCTCGCCCTTTCCACCAAGTTCGTCGAGCAGCGCGCGCGCCTTGGCCGGATTGCGGCCTGCCACCACCAGCGTGAAGCCGTGGCCTGCCAGCGCGGTAATGATCGCCCGCGCCGCGCCGCCTGTGCCGAGAATCCGCGCCATGCGGAAATAATGCGTCTGCGCCAGCGTTTCACCCAGCGGTTCGAGGAAGCCCGCCGCGTCAGTGTTGGTGCCCGCCAGCGCTCCGGCGGTCGGGAAGATCGTGTTGACCGCACCGATCGCATCGGCGGGCGGGTCGATCCGGTCGAGCAATCCCATCACTGCCTGCTTGTGCGGCATGGTGACGTTGCACCCGCGCCAGTCGGGGTCGGCGCGGCGGGCGGCGAGGTAATCCGCCAATCCGTCCGCCCGCACATGGGCTGCGCGATATTCCGCTTCCAACCCCAGCTTGCCCAGCCAGAAATTATGGATCGCGGGCGATTTGGACTGCGCAATCGGATCGCCGATGACTTCTGCATAGGGCTTGGTCATGCCAGCAGCACCCCGGCCTCGCGCAGCGCGCCCAGTAGCGGCAGCAACGGCATGCCCAGCACGGTGAACTGGTCGCCTTCGATATGATCGAACAGCTGCACCCCCGGCCCCTCGATCCGGAATGCGCCGACGGTGTGGCCGATTTCGGGCCATTCGAGGCTCAGGTAGTGCGCGATGAAATCATCCGACAGATCGCGCACGTGCAGGCGGGCAATGCTGGCATGGCTCCACTCGCATCCACCGTCTCGCACCAGAGCCGCGGCGCTATGCAGTTCCATCATGCGTCCCGAGAAGAACCGCAGATGCTCGCCCGCTTCCTCGGCCGAACCCGGCTTGTCGAACCGCCGCCCGCCTGCAACCACCAGCGAATCCGAACCCAGCACCAGCGCGCCCGGATGGGCCGCCGCCACCGCCGCCGCCTTGGCGACCGCCAGCGCCTCGGCCACCTCGCCGGGGGCCGCGCCCGCCAGCCCTGCCTCCACCGCACGCTCGTCCATATCGGCAGGCACCGCTTCGTACGCCACCCCGGCGGCATCCAGCATCGCCCGGCGCGAAGCCGATTTGCTGGCGAGGATCAGGCGCGGCGCGTGCGCGGCGGTCATATCGGTTTCCCCACGCCGCCCTCGCTCGGCGGGCGGCGGTGGCGTTCCTGTGCCAGGCGGATGATCGCGGCGGCCGTCTCCTCGATCGAGCGGCGGGTGACATCGATCACCGGCCAGCCATGATCGGCGAACATCCGCCGCGCGAACTGCAATTCGGCCTTCACCCGGTCATTGTCGACATAGGCGGTCTCGGTCGCCTCGTTCAGCGACAGCAGCCGGTTGCGGCGGATCTGCACCAGCCGTTCGGGCGAGGTGGTGAGGCCGACCACCAGCGGGTGCCTGAGCCCATACAAGGCAGGTGGCGGCGGGCTTTCGACCACCAGCGGAATATTGGCGACCTTGAAGCCGCGATTGGCGAGGTAGATGCTGGTCGGGGTCTTGGAAGACCGCGACACGCCCACCAGCATGATATCGGCCTCTTCCCACTCCTCGTATCCGATCCCGTCATCATGGGCGATGGTGTACTGGATCGCATCGACGCGCTTGAAATAGCTTTCGTCCATCATGTGCTGACGGCCCGGACGGCCATGCGCCTCCTGCCCCAGCTGCGCTTCCAGTGCGGCGGTCACCTGATCGAGCACCGCGACCGCTGGCAGGCCGAGATGGCGGCAATGCTCCTCCAGCCGCTTGCGGGTTTCGGGATTGACCAGCGTGTACAGCACCAGCCCCGGATGCGCGGCGAGATCGGGCACGATCCGGTCGAGATGCTGAAGCGAGCGGACCATCGGCCAGAAATGGCGGCTGACATCGGGATCGTCGAACTGCGCCAGCGCGGCTTTCGCGATCATTTCCAGCGTCTCGCCGGTCGAATCCGATACCAGATGCAGATTGAGTCGGTTCATGAGTTGAGCGCTCGCGGTCCGGATTCGGGCCAGGGGGTGGAGGCTGTGGACAGAACCCCGCATAAACCACGGGACAGCGGGGCTAACAAGCAGGGGAGCGATTTAAGTCCCCGCTGACAGGCATTCGGTGGGGGGTATTTGCGCACACGGGACAAGTCTTGTCGACAGGCTGGGAAGAGTGGGGATAAAGCTTGCTTGACCTCGGTCCCTTGCGGATTCGGTGGGGGCATTCGGTCCTGTTCAGCTTGGGCATAATCCGGCAAGCGCCGGTAATTCCCGCTATCCACAGGGCCAACAGACTCCATCAATCCTTTTATAATTAGATTAGTTTTGTTTAAAGGAACCCTATGCCCGGTCCGCTTCTCGATACGCTCAATGGTGTCCGTCAGGACGTTGCCCCCGTCTGGCTGATGCGCCAAGCCGGGCGCTATCTGCCTGAATACAGGGAACTCCGGGCCGAAAAGGGCGGGTTCCTCGAACTGGTTTACGACAGCGAGGCCGCAGCCGAGATCACCGTGCAGCCAATCCGGCGGTTCGGGTTCGACGGGGCAATCCTGTTTTCCGATATCCTGATCGTGCCGCATGCGATGGGGCAGGGGCTGACGTTTCAGGCTGGTGAAGGGCCGCACCTGTCGCCGACGCTGCTGGAAACCGGGCTCGACAGCTTCACACCTGCGTTCGAGCGGTTCGAACCGGTCTACGAGACCGTGCGCCGCACCCGCGCGCTGATCGGGCCGGAAGTGACGATGCTCGGCTTTGCGGGGAGCCCCTGGACGGTCGCGACCTACATGATCGCAGGTCAGGGCTCGAAGGATCAGGGCCCGGCGCGGCTGCTGGCGTACCGCGATCCGGCGCACATGCAGGCAATCGTGGATGCGATCATCGAAGTTTCGGTCACCTACCTGCGCGGTCAGATCGATGCGGGTGCCGAGGCGGTGCAGTTGTTCGACAGCTGGGCGGGCAGCCTTGCCCCCGACCAGTTCGAAAAGTGGGTGGTCGCCCCCAATGCGGCGATCACCGCGCAGCTCAAGGCTTCGCATCCCGACACCCCGGTGATCGGCTTTCCCAAGGGCGCGGGCGCAAAACTGCCGTCCTATGCGCGCGAAACCGGGGTGGATGCGGTCGGGCTGGACGAAACGCTCGATCCGGCCTGGGCGCATGCCAGCCTGCCTGCGGGCATGCCGGTGCAGGGCAATTTCGATCCGTTGCTGCTCGAAGCCGGCGGTCCGGCCATGGCCGAGCGGGTTCGGACGATCATCGACGCGTTCGAGGATCGCCCGCATGTGTTCAACCTCGGCCACGGAATCGGACAATTCACCCCGATCCCGCATGTCGAGGAACTGCTTGCGGCCCTCAGAAACCCGGCTAGGGGTTGAGAGGTCATGCAATCCGTCCTCCTCACCATCTACCCGTTCCTCAAGATCGGCCATGTCATCTTCATGGTGTTCTGGCTGGCGGGCCTGTTCATGCTGCCGCGCCAGTGCATCTACATGCTCGATCATGCGCCTGGTTCCGAAGGTGAGGCCAAGTGGGCGACCCGGATGGGGAAGCTGCGCAAAATCATCCTCACCCCCAGCCTGATCATCGTCTGGGTGCTGGGTCTGGCGATGGCAATCGCGATGGGCTTTTTCAGCGACGGCTGGCTGCATGCCAAGCTGACGCTGGTGCTCATCCTGACCGGTTATCATGGCTGGCTGGTAGGGCAGACCAAGAAGATGGCGCGCAGCGAGCGGCCGCTGACCGAAGCCCGTCTGCGGATGATCGGCGAAGTGCCCGGCGTGCTGCTCCTGTTCATCGTCGCGCTGGTCTATCTGAAGCCGTTCTGAGGCAGGCCGCACCGGCCCTGCATTTCCGCGATTGACCGGACCGCGCGGCAGTTCTATCCCGCGTGAGTTCATCCGGTTTCGGAAGCGTTCCACGCGCTTCTTCAGGTCTGCTTTCTCCAAGCCCGGCCCCGCCACACGGGGCGCCTCTTTCTCAAAGAGGTACTGACCATCCGGCCACTCCTGTTTTCGGAAAATAACGACAATGCATCTCAAAGACCTCAAGCGAAAGACCCCGGCCGAACTGGTCCAGATGGCCGAAGAACTGGGCGTCGAAGGCGCCTCGACCATGCGCCGACAGGACCTGCTGTTCAGCATCCTGCGGGAACTGGCCGAGGATGAGGAATACGAAGAAAAGATCATGGGGATCGGCACCATCGAGGTGCTGCAGGACGGCTTCGGATTCCTGCGCTCGCCCGAGGCGAATTACCTTGCCGGGCCGGACGATATCTATGTCTCGCCCAATCAGGTCCGCCGCTGGGGCCTGCGCACCGGTGACACGGTCGAAGGCGAGATCCGCGCCCCGCGCGAAGGGGAGCGCTATTTTGCGCTTACCACCCTCGCCAAGGTCAATTTCGACGATCCCGACGCGGTCCGCCTGCGCACCAACTTCGATAACCTCACCCCGCTCTACCCGGACGAGAAGCTGACGCTCGACAGCCTCGATCCCACGGTCAAGGACAAGAGCGCCCGCGTAATCGACATCATCGCGCCGCAGGGCAAGGGCCAGCGCGCGCTGATCGTCGCCCCCCCGCGCACGGGTAAGACCGTGCTGCTGCAGAACATTGCCAAGGCGATCACCGACAACCACCCCGAGGTGTTCCTGATCGTCCTGCTGGTCGACGAACGGCCCGAGGAAGTCACCGACATGCAGCGGAGCGTGAAGGGCGAGGTGATCTCCTCGACCTTCGACGAGCCCGCCAATCGCCACGTGCAGGTCGCCGAAATGGTGATCGAAAAGGCCAAGCGTCTGGTCGAACACAAGCACGACGTGGTGATCCTGCTCGATTCGATCACGCGTCTGGGCCGCGCCTACAACACCGTGGTGCCATCATCGGGCAAGGTGCTGACCGGCGGTGTGGATGCCAACGCGCTCCAGCGGCCCAAGCGGTTCTTCGGCGCGGCGCGTAACATCGAGGAAGGCGGCAGCCTCTCGATCATCGCCACCGCGCTGATCGACACCGGCAGCCGCATGGACGAAGTGATCTTCGAAGAGTTCAAGGGCACCGGCAACAGCGAAATCGTGCTCGACCGCAAGGTTTCGGACAAGCGCATCTTCCCCGCGCTCGATGTCGGCAAGTCCGGCACCCGCAAGGAAGAACTGCTGGTCGAAAAGGACAAGATGTCGAAGATGTGGGTGCTGCGCCGCATCCTGATGCAGATGGGCACCGTAGATGCGATGGAATTCCTGCTCGACAAGATGAAGGATTCCAAGACCAACGACGATTTCTTCGATACGATGAATCAATAGGCAAGGGCGCGCCGGGGGGCGTGCCATCGGGACGACAACGGACGGGTCGAAAAAAGTGCTCAGCCAATATCTCTATATCAGCACCGCGCCGACTTTGCTGCGCGAAGAAGTCGACGCGATTCTCGCCACCAGCGAGCGGAATAATCCGGCGCGCGGGATAACCGGGTTGCTGCTGTTCAACGGCCGCAATTTTCTCCAGCTGCTCGAAGGGGCAGAGGGCGAGGTCAATGCGCTAATGGAAACGATCTTTGCCGATCCGCGCCACAGCGGTGTCTCGGTGCTCGACCGGCGCGGGATCGCCCAACGCACCTGCCCCGATTGGGCGATGAAGCGGGTAATGATCGCCGAGAGCATCGAAAGTCGCCAGGAGATGCTCGAAGGCGAGCTGCCCAAAGGCCTCGACCCCGAAGTGCGCAAGATGATCATGAACTTCGCGGTGCTGAATTGATTGGAAGTGCGCCGGTCACGATAGATCAGTTCTAAATCTTAATGTGCCGGTAGGATTGTTTTCACACCTTTTCGCGTAACCCCCTCCAAGTGCAGGAGGGGTGTTATGGAACGGCTAATCTACGTCAGCACTGCAATCCCCTCGCTTGCGGGTGGTGACGTGTTCGACATTATTCAGAAGTCGTCCCTGCGCAATCCCGATCGCGGGATCACCGGGTTTCTGTGTGTCGTGGGCGGTCTGTTCTTCCAGTATATCGAAGGCGATACGTCTGCGCTGGACAAACTGCTTGGCGATCTGGCCCACGACCCAAGACATCATTCGATCACGATCCTCGGGCGCTGGGCCGCTGATAAGCGTGCTTTTCCGGCGTGGAAGATGAAGCGGATCCATCTGTCACAGCCCATTACGCAATCGGCCGACTTCATCGCGCAGTTGCGTACCTTGGGCATTCCCGAAGACGCCGTTCGCAAGGTGGAGCAATACCTCGCCGTGCGTCAGGATTGACCCTTCGCTGTTTCGAGTTGCGCTGCCATCACTTCCCAGACCTTGTTGATCGCCTTCAGCGGACGCACCATAACCTTGAAATCGCTGATATTTCCTGCTTCGTCGAAACGGATGATGTCGACCCCGTTGATCGCTATGCCGTCGATCGCCGTGACGAATTCGAGCATCACCTCGTTCCCGTCGACCAGCTCGCGGGTATAGCGGAAAGCATCGTTCCCCAGCACCTGCGCAGCGGCAACAAGGTAGGCCAGCACCACCGGCCTGCCGATCTGCGGGGTGTGCACCACCGGAGAGTGGAACACAGCATCATCCGCTAATAGCGCCGACAGGAGGGCAGGATCGCTCCCGCCCTCCATATAGGCGTGCCAGCGGGCGAGGCCCGTGTGGTTTTCGGCGCCCGCGCTCACCCCAGATGTTCGGCGAAAAAGGCGGCAGTCCGGCTGTCGGCGAGGGTCGCGGCTTCTTCGTCGCGGCGTTTGCCGGTTTCGGTGGCGAAGCCGTGATCCAGCCCTTCGTAGTCGTGCAGCGTCACGCGCGGGTGATCGTCCAGCCCTTCGTGCATCGCTGCCTGTGTTTCACGTGAAACAAAGCCGTCCTCGGTCGGGATGTGGAGCATCAGAGGGTTGGAGATCGCGTGCTTCTCGCCCAGCAATCCGTCGATCCCGACGCCGTAATAGCCGACGCTCGCATCGATATCGGTGCGCGCTGCGGTCATGTAAGCGAGCCGCCCGCCAAGGCAGTATCCGACGCAGCCGACCTTCGCGACGCCCAGCGAGCGGCGGATGTGGTGGATCGTCGCCTCGATATCGCGGATGCCGGCGTCCTGGTTGAACTTGCCCATCATGTCGAGCGCGGTCTGGAACTCGGCCTCGACATCGGGATCGAATTCGACGCCGGGTTCAAGCCGCCAGAACAGATCGGGGGCGACCGCGAGATATCCGTCCGCTGCCAGCTTGTCGCATTTGCTGCGGATGCCGGGGTTCACACCGAAAATCTCCTGAATAACGATGATGGCGGCCTTGGGTGTGCCTTCGGGCTTGGCGACATAGGCACCGAAGCTGGACCCGCCAGCTTCATTGGCGCCGTCAAGGGTGGGGATGGTTTCGTTGAGGCTCATGATGTCTCTCTCGCTTGCGGGGGAAGGGGTGCGGGGCGAACCCTATCGCTTGCCTTGCTCGGCTGCCAAGCCCAAATGGATGGACAGACAGGAGGATGCGCCATGAAGATCACCATCGAAATCGACTGCACGCCAGAGGAAGCCCGCAGTTTCATGGGCCTGCCCGATGTCAGCGCAGCCAATAATGTCTATGTCGAGAACATCACCAAGGCGATGCAGGGCGTCTCAAACCCCGATCAGTTGCAGCAATATGCGCAGGCCCTGGCGCCGATGGGGCAGGTAGGGCTGAAGATGTTCCAGAGCTTCGTCGAAAGCGGGATGAAGGCGGCGTCCGGCTCCACCGGGCGGGCCGGCGAAGGGCCGAAGGGCTCCGAATAGTTCCGCTGCGATGAGCCAGAATCCGACGATCTTCGCGCTTTCGAGCGGCGCGCCGCCTTCGGCTATCGGTGTGATCCGCATTTCCGGGCCGCAGGCGGGAGCCGCGCTGGCTGCGCTGGCCGGGCGGATGCCGGAGCCGCGCCGCGCTGCGCTGGTCAAGTTGCGCGATACGGACGGGGCAATGCTCGATGAAGCCTTGGCGCTGTGGTTTCCGGGACCGAACACCGCGACGGGCGAGGATCTCGCGGAATTGCACTGCCACGGTGGGCGCGCGGTGATCGCCGCGGTAGAGGCGGCGCTGGCGGCACTCCCCGGCCTGCGCCGTGCCGAACCGGGCGAATTCACCCGACGTGCCTTCGCCAATGGCCGCATCGATCTCGCCGAGGCCGAGGGGCTGGCCGATCTGCTCACCGCCGAGACCGAATTGCAGCGCGCCGCCGCGTTGGCGAACGCGGGCGGTGCCTTGTCGCGCCAGGTGGTGGATTGGCGCGAACGTGCACTCGCACTCTCGGCCGAGATCGAGGCTGCGCTGGACTTCTCCGACGATGAGGACGCGTCCGACCTCCCAGAATGTTTCACGTGGAACATTGCCGCGCTGGCGGGCGAACTGCGCGTCTGGCTGTCGCGTCCGCGCTCGGAGCGGTTGGGGGAGGGGTACCGGGTGGTGCTCGCCGGGCCGCCGAATGCGGGCAAATCAACGCTTTTCAACGCTTTGATCGAAAGCGAGGCAGCGATCACCTCGCCCATTGCCGGGACGACGCGCGATGTGATCGAGCGGTCTGTGGGTATCGCAGGCGTTCCGTTTACCTTTGTCGACACTGCAGGGCTGCGCGACGGCGCGCACGCGGAAGCCATCGAGGCGATCGGCATCGACCGCGCGCGGGGCGAGTTGGCGCGCGCCGATCTCGTACTGTGGCTCGGACCGGAAGGCGAGGGTCCGCAGGGCGCGTGGGAAATTGCGGCGCAGGCGGATCGCGGCGACTTCACAGCCAAACCTTCGGCGCGGTTCACCTTGTCGGCAACGACCGGCGAGGGGCTTGGCGCGCTGAAATCCGCGTTGGCCGAAGTGGCGCGCGGCACACTGCCGAAGCCGGGGGAGGCCGCGCTCAATGCCCGTCAACATGCCCGGCTTGCCGAAGCGGCAGAGGCTTTGGCAGCGGCAGAGATGCTCAGCGACCCGCTGCTGATCGCGGAAGAACTGCGCCGTGCGCGGCACGAATTCGACCGGCTGATCGGGCGCGCGACCACCGAGGATATGCTCGACACGCTGTTCGGGCGGTTCTGCATCGGCAAGTGAAGCGTGCACAATGTTTCACGTGAAACATTTTCGGCATTTCTTGCGGCCAATGTTTCACGTGAAACATTTTGCCTGATGAAACGGCTTTGACGATCCCTGCGCCAAGCCCTATCTGCGCCGCATGCATTCCTTCGATGTCCTCGTAATCGGCGGCGGTCACGCCGGAGTCGAAGCTGCCTGCGCGGCGGCGCGGATGGGTGCGCGCACGGCATTGGTCAGCTTCGATCTCCAGGCCATCGGAGCGATGAGCTGCAACCCCGCCATCGGTGGTCTCGGCAAGGGGCATCTGGTGCGCGAAGTCGACGCGCTCGACGGGGTGATCGGGCGCGCGGCGGATGCCGGCGCGATTCATTACCGGATGCTCAATCGTTCCAAGGGCAGCGCCGTCTGGGGCCCGCGTGTGCAGGCCGACCGGGTGCGGTTCAAGGCGGCAGTGCAGAGAATCGTGCGCACGCAAGAGAACCTGATGTTGGTGCAGGGCGAAGCGGCTGCGCTGGTGCTGAAAAGCGGGGTGGTCGCCGGACTGGAACTCGCGGACGGAACAATCCTCAACGCCCCGCGCGTGATCCTGTGCACCGGCACGTTCCTCGGCGGCGTGCTGTTTCGCGGCGAGGAGCGGTTCGAAGGCGGGCGCATCGGTGAGAACGCCGCAAAGCGTCTCGCCCAGCAGCTGCGCGCTGCCGATCTGCCGATGGCGCGGCTGAAGACCGGCACACCGCCGCGGCTCGACGGGCGCACCATTGATTGGGCCGCGCTGGAAGAACAGCCTTCGGATGACGAGAGTTGGACTATGTCTCCGCTCACCCCGCGGCGGCTTAACCCTCAGGTGTTCTGCGCGATCACCCGGACCACGCAGGCGGGTCATGATGCGATACGCGCGAATCTCCACCGGTCCCCTTTGTTTTCAGGTGCGATTGGTGCGGCCGGGCCGCGCTATTGCCCCTCGATCGAGGACAAGATCCACCGCTTCGGGGACCGGGAGGGCCATCAGGTGTTCCTGGAGCCGGAGGGGCTGGATACCCACATGGTCTATCCCAACGGGATCAGCACCTCGCTGCCGGTCGATGTTCAGGAGCTTATTGTCCGCACGATGCCGGGCTGCGCGCGGGTCGAAATCGTGCAGCCGGGCTATGCGGTCGAATATGATCATATCGATCCGCGTGCATTGACGCCGGATTTGCAGGTGAGGGTGATCCCAGGTCTCTATTGTGCCGGACAGATCAACGGCACCACTGGCTATGAGGAAGCTGCCGCACAGGGCCTGGTCGCCGGGTTGGAGGCGGCGGCTGCGGTGCTGGGCAGGGCTGCGCCCGCGCTTGATCGCGCCAATTCCTATATCGCGGTGATGGTGGATGACCTGACTTTGCAGGGCGTGTCCGAACCTTATCGGATGCTCACCTCCCGCGCTGAATACCGGCTCCGGCTCCGCGCCAATAATGCGGCGACGCGGCTTACCGGGTTGGGGATCGCGGCGGGATGCGTGAGTGAAGAACGCAGGTCATGGTGGGAACGGCGCGAAAATTTGCGCGAAATGTTTCACGTGAAACATTCGCAGTGCCTCCACTCCCGCGACTTGGCCGATGCTGGATTGCCGGTACGGCGCGATCATGGTGTAAAACCGATTGCCGAATGGCTCCGCTATGACGGGATCACGCATGATGCGCTCGCCCCATGGCTTGGCGACGTGGCTGCGTTGGACCCGCTGCTGGCCGAGGAGATGGCAGAGGATGCGGCCTACGCGCCTTACCTCGCGCGGCAGGATGCCGAATTGCGTGATCTGCGCGCGAGCGAGGCGCTGACGCTGGCGGCGGATTTCCCCTTTGCGGAGGTTCCCGGTCTCTCGAACGAAATGGTCGAGCGGTTGACCAAGGCCGCGCCGGGAACGCTCGCGGCGGCGGGCCGGGTGGCGGGGGTGACGCCCGCTGCACTGTCGGCGCTGCTGGTCCACGCCCGCCGCCGGCTGGCTGACGGGCAGCGTGCAGCGTGATCAGGACTGAAGAGGAGGCCCGCGCCTATGTCGCGACCCTCGCCGATGCGGACGCAATGGCGCGGATGGCGACATTCGCCGCGCTGGTGCTGGAGGAGAATCAGCGCCAGAATCTGATCGCCAAGGCGACCGAGCCGCATATCTGGCAGCGCCACATTGCCGATTCGGCGCAACTCATCGAAAATGTTTCACGAGAAACATTGGGGCCGAATGCGATCGGCCCTTGGCTCGATCTCGGGAGTGGGCCGGGATTTCCGGGGTTGGTAATAGCGGCGCTGTGCCCCAACATGCCGATGGTGCTGGTCGAATCCCGGGCGCGCCGGGTGGAATTTCTCGAAAGATGCATTGCGGCGCTCGATCTGCGGAAATGCCGGGTCGAAGGGCAGCGGTTGGAGCGGGTTACCCCCTTCGCCGCCCGCGCCATTTCCGCCCGTGCGTTTGCGCCCTTGCCGAAGCTCCTGAGCTTGTCCGCACCCTTCTCCACAGCGGCGACTGCCTATGTCTTGCCCAAGGGCCGCTCGGCGGCGCAGGAGTTGGAGGCGTTGAAACCTTCGATTCGAGCAATGTTTCACGTGAAACATTCCTTGACCGATCCCGATGCGGGAATCATTGTGAAGGCCTGACACGCGACACACCCCCGGAACGCCGCGATTCAGGCAATTTCGGCTGCGGGAAGGACGGGATACGCCATGCTGACCATCGCGATTGCCAACCAGAAGGGCGGGGTGGGTAAAACCACGACCGCGATCAACATTGCCACCGCGATGGCCGCGACCGGATGGCGCACGCTGCTGATCGACCTCGATCCGCAGGGCAACGCCTCGACCGGGCTTGGCGTGCAGGCCGCATCGCGCGAAGTCTCGAGCTACGATCTGCTGGTCGACGAAGTCGCGCTGGAAGACGCCATCGTGCCGACCAGTATCCCGCGGTTGGATATCGTACCAGCAACGGTCGATCTCAGCGGGGCCGAGATCGAGCTGGTTTCGGTCGAGGATCGCACCTCGCGGTTGCGCGATGCGCTGGCGAATCATACCAGCCACGATATTGCGTTTATCGATTGTCCGCCGTCCTTGGGGCTGCTGACGCTGAACGCGCTGTGCGCCGCCGATACGCTGCTGGTGCCGCTGCAGTGCGAATTCTTCGCGCTCGAAGGGCTGAGCCAGCTTCTCCAGACGGTCGATCAGGTGCAGCAGCGCTTCAATCCGCGGCTTGGCATCATCGGCGTGGCGCTGACGATGTTTGATCGCCGCAACCGGCTGACCGATCAGGTGTCCGACGATGTCCGCGATTGCCTCGGCAAGCTGGTGTTCGAAACCGTCATTCCCCGAAACGTGCGCCTGTCCGAAGCGCCGAGCCACGGGCTGCCCGCGCTGATCTATGACCAGCATTGCACCGGCAGCCGCGCCTATATGGCCCTGGCGCGCGAATTGATCGGGCGCTTCCCCGCAGAAAGGCAAGCCGCATGAGCGAAGATACCGATCAAGCCGTTGATACTGCTCCAACAATGCGCGCGGCTGCGGAAAAGCCGCGGCGGTTGGGCAAGGGTCTGGGCGCGCTGCTGGGCGAGACCCGGCGCGAGGAGCCATTGGTCCGGCGCGAAGAGCCTGTCGATGCACCGACACCCGGCGGCGCGGCCCTGCGGATGTTGGCGCTCGCCACGATCAAGCCGCTGCCGGGCAACCCCCGCAAGCATTTCGACGAAGCGGCGCTGGATGAACTGGCGGCCTCGATCGCCACGCGCGGAGTGATCCAGCCGATTATCGTTCGGCCCCATCCCGAAGGCACCGGTTATCAGCTGGTTGCAGGCGAGCGGCGCTGGCGTGCGGCGCAGAAGGCGCGTCTGCACGAGATCCCGGCGCTGGTCCGCACCCTGACAGACCGCGAAGTGATGGCGCTCGCACTGATCGAGAACCTGCAGCGCGAAGATCTGAACCCGGTCGAGGAAGCGCGCGCCTATCACCGGCTCTCCGAAGACGAGGGCATGATCCAGGTCGACATCGCCAAGATGGTCGAAAAGTCGCGCAGCCATGTCGCGAACATGATGCGGCTGATGACGCTGCCCGACAGGGTGCTGGATCTGGTCGAGCAGGGCAAGCTCAGCACCGGTCATGTCCGCGCGCTGATCGGGCGGCCCGATGCCGCGCATCTGGCGGAAATCGCGGTGGCCGATGGGCTGTCGGTGCGCGACATGGAGGGGTTGACCCGCAAGGCTGGCAAGGACGGCGCTGCCCGCAACGCTGGCCACCGCGCCGAACCGGCGGAAAACGCCGATATTCTCGCCGTGCAGCATCATCTCGAGGAATTTCTGGGGCTTGGCGTCCGGATCAAGCCCGAAGTCGATCCGCGCAAGGGCACGATTACGATCCGCTACACCACGCTGGATCAGCTCGATCTGGTGTGCCAGCGCCTCACCGGCGGCGAATTCTGAGAACACCCACCCCGCGTTTCACCGAATCAAAAGCCCCGGAAAGTCGCGCCATGCAACTTCCGGGGCTTTCTGTGCCTGCCATCAAGGCAGAGGAAAGGCTCTAGCGGTCGGCCTTGATCATCTTGGGCGAGGGGCGCGCTGCGGGGATTTCGCGCACAGCGCCGGGCACGGTGTAATTTTCGTAACGCACCGTCTCGCGCACCACCACCTGCTGCTGCTGTTCGCTGCGCACCGGGACCATCACCATCTGCTGCGGCGGGGCATAGGAATAGCCGTAGCAGATGGTGATGGTCCCGGTGCGCAGCGAACAGCAGCAGCAGGTGGTGGTGCGCGAGACGGTGCGTTACGAAAATTACACCGTGCCCGGCGCGCCATATTGCGACAGGTAGCTGTCGAGCGCGGCTTCGCAATCATAGCGGTTCTTGTCCTTGTCCCCGCCGAACAGGCTCCCGAGCAATCCGCCGATCAGCCCGCCGCCGCCCACGCCGAGCACGGTGCCGAGCACGCGATCACCCCCGCCGGCGATCTCGTAGCCGGCAACGCCGCCCGCAACCGCGCCGAGCAGCCCGCCGATGATAAGTCCGGTATCGTCGCGGTTCCGCCCCGCCGTGCGGCGGTGGCATTCCGCGATCCACTGGTCACGCTCGAACACCGCGGGCGCATAGGCCTGCGCGGGAGCATAGGACTGCGTGTAGCCCTGCATCGCGTGACCTTGCGGGGCAGCGGGGAGCGGGCGCGGCGATTCGATCCGGCGGGTGCGGGTGATCGTCTCCACCCCGTCGTCACCGATGATGGTCTGCGTGTCGGCCGTGGCGGTCATCACCGGCGCGGTGCGATACTCGGCGGGCAACGTCCGCACTTCCGCCTCGCTCATCGGGCTGAGCGGCGGCAAGTCGCTGTAATCCTGTGCAATCGCGGCGGTGGACAGCGCAAGCGCAGGCATGGTGAGCGTAAGCGCGGTGAGCGAACGGGTGGGCAGGCGCGTGGGCATTGGCAGATTCCCCCTGAAGCAGCCGCGCGCGGGATATGGCGCGCAAACCGATGGTTAGCAAAACCTTACCATCGACTCGCGCCCGTCCCCAAGCAGTGCTGAGGGCGCTGTCCCGTTTCGGGCCGCTAGTGGCGGGAATTCTGTCAGATACGGTCGGACAGCAGCGCCGCCAGCGCCTCGATCCCTTCGGCATCGGCAGCGCCGAAGCGGGCGGGCGAGGGGCTATCGAGGTCGATCACCGCGATCACCGCGCCATCGCGGAGCACCGGCACGACCAGTTCCGAACGGCTCGCCGCGTCGCAGGCGATGTGGCCGGGGAAGGCATGGACATCCGCGACAAGTTGCGTGGCGCGACTTTCCGCGGCCGCGCCGCAAACGCCTGCGCCGAACGGGATGCGGATGCAGGCGGGGCGGCCCACGAACGGGCCAAGCACCAACTCGCTGCCCGCGCCGTCTTTGGTCGGTGCGGTGCGGTAGAACCCGGCCCAGTTGAGATCGGGCAGGAATTCCCACAGCAGCGCCGCGATATTGGCCATGTTGGCGGTACCGTCCGGCTCGCCTGCGGTCAGCGCATCGGCGGCACCGAGCAGTTCGCGGTGGACCTCGACCGGGTCGAGTGCGGTATCGGGCTTGAAATCATACATCGGGATCGGGCCTTTGCGTCGCTTGCCAGTTGCCGCCGGGGCGCGGCGGCTCTATCTCCCCCCACATGGCATTCTCCCGCAAAATCGCAATCGCTGTCCTCGTCGTCGTCCTGCTGGTCGTCGCGGTGCTGTTCTGGCTCTCACGCGGCGACACCGCCGAACTTTCGGTAGAGGCGGTTGCCGGCACCGATCCGGTGTTGCAGGAACCTGCCGCCGAAAGCTTCCCGACCGTCAAGATTGCCGAGCCGGTGGGCTGGGCTGCGGACGAAAAGCCGGAAGCCGCCGCCGGGCTCGAGGTGATGCGTTTTGCCGAGGGGCTGGATCATCCGCGCGTGCTCTACACGCTGCCCAATGGCGATGTGCTGGTCACGCTGACCCGCGCTCCGGCGAAGGAGAACGAGGCGAGCGGGATCATGGCGACGGTCCGCGGCTGGATCGAAGGCATCCTGTTCGCCAAGGCCGGATCGGCGGGCGAATCCGCCAACCAGATCATCATGCTTCGCGATACTGATGGCGATGGCGCCGCCGAAACGCAGCAGGTCTTGCTCGAAGAAGGGCTCGACTCGCCTTCGGGCATGGCCTACCAGGACGGCACGCTGTATGTCGCCAATCACAACGCTGTGCTGGCGTTCCCCTACACGCTCGGGACCGACCAGGTCACCAGCACCCCGCGCAAACTGATGGATCTGCCCGGCGGCGGCGGCCACTGGATGCGCAATCTCGAGCTCTCGCCCGATGGCAACAGCCTGTATGTCGCGGTCGGATCGGTCAGCAATATCGGCGATCAGGGGATGGATTTCGAAGCGGGCCGGGCGATGATCTGGGAATATGATCTCGAGGCCGGTCGCCAGCGCCAGTTCGCTGTCGGCCTGCGCAATCCCAACGGCATGGATTTCAGCCCCTGGACCGGCGAGCTGTGGGTCACAGTGAACGAGCGCGACATGCTCGGGTCGGATCTGGTGCCCGATTACCTCACCAATGTCCCGGTGGGCGCGCAATATGGCTGGCCGTGGATCTACTACAAGACCAACATCGATCGCCGGGTCGAAGCGCCGATGCCGCAATTCCTGATGGAATATACCCGCAACCCTGAATACGCGCTGGGACCGCATGTCGCGGCGCTGGGCTTCGTGTTCAGCAGCGAAGGCCACGTGATGGGCGATCGTTTCGCCAGCGGTGCCTTCGTGGCGCGGCACGGCTCGTGGAACCGCAAGCCGCCCTCGGGCTATGATGTGGTCTATGTGGAGTTCGATGCGCGCGGCAATCCGGTGGGTAAGCCGCAGCCGGTGCTGACCGGGTTCCTGACCGGCGAAGGCACCACCCGCGGACGGCCGACCTGGGTCGAATGGGCGCAAGATGGCGCGCTGCTGGTGTCCGACGATACGGCGGGCGTCATCTGGCGGGTGCGTTCGCCCTCGGCCTCGCCAGCGCCCGCGATTGCCCGGTTGCAGAGCGATCCGCTGCGTCCGCAGAGCGAGCTGCGCGATCCGCGCGCGGTGTTCGAGGAGGATTATCTGCGCGAGCAGGCCGGCCAGCAGACGAACTAGAGGCGTTTTCCTGCCCGCCCCGCAAGCTCCGTGGCGAATTGCAGCGCGGTGCGGCCTGATCGGTTGCCGCGCTGGATCGCAAAGGCCAGCGCCTCCTCCGCATCGACGCTCAGACCGAGCGGCGCGGTGTAGCTTTCGACCATCGCCAGAAAAGTCTCGCGGCTGGCGGGATGGAATCCCAGCGTCAGCCCGAACCGGTCAGCCAGCGCCAGCGCATCGTCACGCTCGTCGCGTTCGTGCAGCGCGGCGGACGTATCCTCACGCATGGTGATCGCGCGGCGGTTGGCGGTCACCGCAATCCGGATATGCGCCGGACGCGGGGCGACGCCGCCGTCGAGCAGACCGCGCAGCGCGAGCATTTCGGCCCGTCCATCATCGCCGAAGCCGAGATCGTCGATGAACAGCAGAAAGGCGCGGGGTTGCTGCGCCAGTTCGGCGATCAGCGCCGGGAAACCGGGCAGCGCGCCGGGGGCAAGTTGCACCAGCGCCAATGCCTGCGGGCTGTCCGACTGCACATCGGCCACAGCGGCGCGCACCAGCGCCGACTTGCCCATCCCGCGCGCGCCCCATAGCAGCACGTCATGCGCCGCCGCGCCGCTCGCGAGACGTCCGCACAAGTCGCGCAGCGCTTGCTTTTGCGTGTCGATCCCGTGGAGCCGCTCCAACGGCAGCGCGTCCAACTCCGCGATACTGCGCGCGCTTTGGCCGTCCCACACATAGGCGGGGTGCGCGAGCCAATCGGTCGGTGGCGCAGGCGGGGGTGCCATCCGCTCCAGCGCGGCGGCGATCCGCTCCCAGGCCTCGCCCCCTTGGGTCATCTCAGCCGACCAGCGCTTCGGCAGGGAGAGCATAAAGACCATCGGCCCCGGCGGTTGCGCCTGCCTTCAGACCCGCCGCTTCGGGCACGATCCGGTCGAGGAAGAACCGCACCGTTACCGGCTTGCTCGCTGCCAGAGCCGGCGCTGCGCCCGCCGCCACCGCTGCGGCCTGCTTCATCAGCTGCCAGCCTGCGACCGTAACCGCGGCCATGGTGCAGAACGGCACGCTGCCCGCAAGGCGATCGTCGAGGCTCGCTTCGCTCTGCATCCAGCGCGCGATGGCGGCGCAGTCCTGCGCCAGAGCAGCGAGGTTCGCTTCACCGGCGGCTTCGCGGGCGATGGTTTCGAACAGCGCCACCATCGCCTCACCCCCGTCGAGGCCCAGCTTGCGGGTGACGAGGTCGGCGGCCTGAATGCCGTTGGTGCCTTCGTAGATCGGCGCGATGCGCGAATCGCGCCAGTGTTGCGCCGCGCCGGTTTCCTCGACAAAGCCCATCCCGCCGTGGATCTGGATGCCGAGGCTTGCCACCTCCACGCCGATGTCGGTGCCCCACGCCTTGATCAGCGGCACGACGATTTCGGCGCGGTTCTTCGCCGCCGCATCGCCCAGATTGCCACGATCGACCTGTCCTGCGCAGTAGTACAGCAGCGCGCGGCTGCCCTCGGTCAGCGCCTTCATCCGCAGGATCATGCGGCGCACGTCGGGATGCTCGATGATTGCCACGGCGGTCTTGTCGGGCGAGCCGGCGCGCGCCGATTGCACCCGGTCGCGGGCGTAGGCGAGCGCCTGCTGCGTGGCGCGCTCACCGATCTGCACGCCCTGGTTGCCGACATTAATGCGCGCGTTGTTCATCATCGTGAACATCGCCGCCAACCCCTTGTTCTCGTGACCGACCAGCTCGCCGATACACTCGCCGTTGTCGCCGTAGCTCATGACGCAGGTGGGCGAGGCGTTGATGCCCAGCTTGTGTTCGATGCTGACACAGCGCAGGTCATTATGCGTCCCAAGCGATCCGTCGTCGTTCACATGATATTTCGGCACGAGGAACAGGCTGATCCCGCGCGACCCCTCGGGCGCGCCGGGTAGCCGCGCCAGCACCAGATGGACGATGTTGTCGGCCAGATCATGCTCGCCCCAGGTGATGTAGATCTTCTGCCCGGTGATCCGGTACTGGCCCGCGTGCGGCCCTTGCGTGATCGGTTCGGCGGTGGTGCGCAGCGCGCCGACATCGCTGCCTGCGCCCGGCTCGGTCAGATTCATCGTGCCCGACCAGCGCCCGCTGACCAGGTCGGGGAGGTATTTCGCCTGCTGATCCTTCGACCCGTGATGCTCCAGCGCTTCGATCGCGCCAACCGACAGCATGGGCAGCAGCGTGAAGGCCATATTGGCCGCGCCGAGGTTTTCCAGCACATTGCACGACAGCGTGAAGGGCAGGCCCTGTCCGCCGAATGCTTCGGGCGAGGCAATCGCGTTCCAGCCCTGCTCGACATAGGCGTGGTAGGCTTCCCGGAACCCGTCCGGCAGGCGCACCACGCCGTTTTCGAGGCGCGCGCCTTCGAGATCGCCCACGCGGTTGAGCGGTGCGAATTCCCCGGCGGCGAACGCGCCGACGCCTTCGACGATGGCTTCGACCAGATCGGGCTCGGCATGGGCGAAGCGTTCGCTTTGCGCCAGTTCCTCGATCCCGGCATTGACGCGGATGGCGAGCAGCTGGTCGGCGGTCGGCGGGGTATAGGGGGTCACGTTAGGGGCGTCCTGTGAAGCTGGCGTGAGGGAGGCGGCGGGCGCCCTGCACTTGGCAGAGCACGCGGCAGTCTATAGCGCGAGGGGCATGAGCGGCAAGAACGTTACGGACATGGTGCTTGCGGACGCCGCAGGAATAGCGCGCGCGGCGCGAATCCTCGAATCGGGCGGGCTGGTCGCGGTGCCGACCGAGACGGTCTATGGCCTTGCCGCGAGGGCCGATAGTGCCGAGGCTGCGGCGAAGATTTACGCCGCGAAAGGGCGGCCCGATTTCAACCCGCTGATCGTCCATGTGCGGGATGCAGAGCAGGCTGCGCGCTACGGCAGTTTCTCGCCCGAGGCGGCGGCGCTGGCGCAGCAATACTGGCCCGGTCCGTTGACGCTGGTGGTGCCGCGCCGCGCAGATGCCGGACTGGCCGACGCGGTGACAGCGGGCCTGCCGACTGTCGCCCTGCGTGCGCCTGCGCATCCGGTAATGTCGGCACTGCTGGAGCAGGTCGACTTTCCGCTCGCCGCGCCTTCGGCCAATCGGAGCGGGTTCATCAGCCCTACCTGCGCCGCCCATGTGCTCGCCTCGCTCGACGGGCGGATCGATCTGGTGCTCGACGGCGGGCCGACGACGGCGGGGGTGGAGTCGACCATTCTGGCGGTACGGGCAGACGGCAGCATTGACGAACTGCGCCCCGGGCCGCTCCAGATCGGGCACCGGACTGCGGGAGGAGAGACGGGAGCGCGTTTAGAGGCGCGCATTCAGGCTCCGGGCCAGCTTGCCAGCCACTATGCGCCGGGCAAGCCGGTGCGGCTGGAAGCGACCAGCGCCGAGCCTGACGAATTCTGGATCGGCTTCGGCGCAGTGCAAGGTGACTGCACGCTGTCGGCGAGTGGCGACGTCAACGAGGCAGCGGCGCGGCTCTATGCCTGCCTTCACGAAGCCGCGCGTGCGCCGCAGCCCCGCATTGCTATCGCCCAGGTGCCGGACAACGGCGTGGGCCGCGCGATCAACGACCGTTTGCGGCGGGCAGCGACGCCGCCAGCCTAGTCCGCTTCCGGCTCGACCGGCACGCCCTGCATCAGCGCGCGCTGTTCGGCGCGGATCGCCTGCGCGCGGTCGCACGCGGCATCGTCGCCATCGCCGCAGCGTTCCATCGCCTTGTCGTAATCGCGTTCGAGCTTGCCGAGTTGTTCCTCGCGCTTGCGGATTTCGCGGCCGCGATTCTCGTCGGCTTCGGACTGGCTGGTGGTGGCGAGATCGACGCCCTTGCTCACCGCCCTGACCGGCAGCGTGACGACATCGACCGCCGCACGGGCGAGACAGCCCTGCAGGGCAAGCGAGGCGAGGCCGAGGGCCACAAGCTGGGGAGCGCGCATGATCGGATTATTTCGCGCGCTCCTGCCCGAAAAGCAAACCTATTCTGCGGGTTCGGTCGCAGGAGCATCCGTTGCCGTGGCCGCTGCCGAATTGCAGGTCAGCGTGCCCGAACCGAACGCCTTGACCGTGCACTTGGCGCTGCCGTTCACACGAACATCGCCTGCGCCGGCAATCGTGGCTTCGACCGTGCCGTCCGAGGCAAAGGCGACATCGCCCGACCCGCCAATATTCACGTCAGCGCGGTCGGCCTTGAGCGCGGCGAGGTCGACATCGCCCGACCCGCCGATATTGATTTCGAGCCGCTTGGCCGTGCCCGCGCCCTTGATCCGGCCGCTGCCACCGATATTCACCTCGAAGCTCTCGGCCGCGACGGTGGTGAATTCGACATCGCCCGATCCGCCGATATTGACCGAGCTGGTGCTGGCGAGCGATTGCGCCTTCACACTGCCGCTGCCCGCGATCACCACTTCGGACGGCGGGGGCATGGTGATGCGGATCGTCGCCTTGCCGTTGCCGTCCCGGCTGTTTTCACGGGTGATCCCGATCACTTCGTTGTCGCGCACGAAGCGCAAGGCATCGCTGCCTGCACCTTCGACGGTGAGATCGAACGTCTCGCCTTCGGTCAGGATCACGGTGTCGCCCGATGACAGCACCAGTTCGTTGGGCGCCGGGCCGCTCATGTCGAGTTCGGCCAGCGGCACGCCCTTTTCGCCGTTGATGCTGATATCCGCACCATTGCAGCCCGAAAGTGCGGTGCCGAGCGCGAGCGCGGCGACCGGGGCCATGCGCCTGAAGAACTGGTTTATCATGCTTTCTCCCTCCGGGATGTGTTCAGCGTGTTGCCGACATAATACACCAAGCCGCCGGAAGCAAGCGCGCGTATCTGTGTGATCCGCACAAACAAAAAGGGCCGTCCCGAAGGACAGCCCTTGTTGCTGCGACCGGCGCTTGAAGCCCTCAGGCTTCTTCGGCGCTGTCGTAATATTGCGGTGCGTGTTCGCGCAGAACGTCGAGGATCTTGTTCAGCGCGGTTGGCTCATCCGTCTCTTCCATCGCCGCGAGTTCGCGGGCGAGGCGGCTGGAGGCCGCTTCGAAGATCTGGCGTTCCGAATAGGACTGTTCGGGCTGGTCTTCGGGGCGGAACAGATCGCGCGTCACTTCGGCGATCGACACGAGGTCGCCGGAATTGATCTTCGCTTCGTATTCCTGCGCACGGCGCGACCACATGGTGCGCTTCACCTTGGGCTTGCCCTTGAGGGTTTCCATCGCCTGCTTCAGCGTCTTGTCGGACGACAGCTTGCGCATCCCGATCGATTCGACCTTGCCCACCGGCACGCGGAGCGTCATCCGCTCCTTTTCGAAGCGCAGCACGTAAAGTTCGAGCTGCATTCCGGCGATTTCCTCGCTCTGCAATTCGATCACGCGGCCGACGCCGTGCTTCGGGTAGACAACATAATCGCCAACGGTGAATGCGTTTGCGGTGCTTGCCATGCAAGTTCCTTTCTGTGGGCCAACCGGCAACAGGGGGGGGGAGAATCATCCCGGCGGCGCGACCCACCCCGTTAGAGGGAAAGCACCGGGAGCGGATTGTCCGGAGGGGGGGTTGCTGGTGTGTGGCCTTCCTGGTTTCGACGCGTGCGGCAGGCCCCGATTACCGATCAGGGCCAACGCGCTCGCCTATTATATAGCACGTTGGCAACAAAATTGCGAGTCCAACCTGTCAGCCATGCCCGTCCGAACTCGCGGCAGCAAAATGCGCGCCGAGCAGCAGCAGCCAGGCGCTGAGCCACAGCCATGTCAGGAACACCACCACCGCGCCGAGCGATCCGTAAGTGGTGCCGTAATTGCCGAAATTGCTTGCATAAAAACCAAAACCCGCACTCGCTGCCAGCCAGCCGACCGCGAACAGTGCGCCGCCGCGCAGGGCAGGGCCGCGCCCGACCGCAGCGTCATGCGGTACCACCCGGTAGGCCAGCATCGCCCCGCCGAGCCCGGCCAGACCCACAACAACGTAGCTTGCCAAGGCGCCCGCAAGCCCTGTGAACACGGTCGAGACCAGCGTTGTCACGCCGACCATCAGGCCGAGCGCCAGCACCGCACCCAGCGTGATCGCCAGCGCCAGCAGGTTGGCCGCGATAAAGCCGCGTTCCTCCTCGACCTCGAACGCGATGTTGAGCGCGGTGATCAGCGCGCCCGCCGCCGCCCGCGCGCTGATGAGCGACAGGCCGAGCGCAATCACCAGCCCCAAGCCCTGCGCCCCGCCGCGTGTATCGGCGACATCGCGCATCTGTTCGGCCACCAGCTCGCCTGCGGAACCCGGCAGGTTGCGCGCCAGCGTCTCGCCATGAGCAGCGATGGTGGCAGGGTCGACCACCAGCCCGTAAGTCAGGATGGCGGCGGCGAGTAAGGGGACCAGTGCGAGGAAGCCGTAATAGGCGACCCCGGCGGCAATGATGCCGACATGGCCGTCGCTGGCCTGCGACCAGCCTGCGCGAAGCGAGGGGAGAATGGGATGCATGAACCATCAACCGGACGGCGTCCGGCGCGTTCCATGATTTGTCCCGTTCAGGGGGCGATCAGTCGCCTTCGCCCGGTTCGGTGCTGAAATATTTCTCGAACTTGTCCTTCTCGCCCTTGAACTCGTCGGCATCGTCGGGCGGGGATTTCTGGCTGGTGATATTGGGCCACTGCGCCGAAAACTTGGTGTTCAGCTCAAGCCACTTTTCCAGCCCGTCCTCGGTATCGGGCAGGATCGCCTCGGCCGGGCATTCGGGTTCGCACACGCCGCAATCGATGCATTCGCTGGGATTGATCACCAGCATGTTCTCGCCTTCGTAGAAGCAATCGACCGGGCACACTTCCACGCAATCGGTGTATTTGCACTTGATGCAGTCTTCGGTGACGACGTAAGTCATTGCGGCTCTTTCAGATATCAATCTTCGGGATCATCGGGCGGACGGACTGCCGTGAGAGGCGAGGTTGCTATGGCGATTTGCCCCTGAGGGTCAAGACTGTCTGGGTCAACCTCGTCAAAAACCACAAGGTCGCGGTAATGCGACCGTGCGTGTCCGGGTGGGCCGCGCCGGTCGGGCAGGGCGGTGAGTTCGATCACCCGCATCCGCTCGCCCAGCGCGATGGTCAGCACGTCGCCGATACGCGCCTGTTCGGCCCCGCGCAGCACATGTTTTCTGTTGCGGCGCAAAGCGTGATTGTCGATCAGCGCCTGCGCGGCGGAGCGCGTGCGGGCGAAGCGGAGATAGACCAGCAGGCGGTCGATCCGGATCGACCCCGTTCTGTCTACCTCCGCGCCCAAAGACTTCATCCCTTGAGCAGGTCCGCCAGCTTGTCGAAGGCGCCGCTCGCGCGGGCCGGGCCGGTATCGGGTTTGGGCGGCGCAGGACGGGGTGGCCGGTCGGGGCGGCGGTCACCCCTTTCCGGGCGTTTGCCGGGCCGATTGTCTGAGCGATTATCAGAACGGGCCTTGCCTTTGGCGGGTGCGGTGCCTTCAGCCTGATCCTTGTCTTGAGGCGCGCGCGCCTGTGCGGGCTTGAGGCGCGGATGACGTGGCCGCTCGCTGCGCTTTTCGTCACGTTCGCGCACCTGCTCGCCGGGGCGGCGCGGGCGCCAGTGCCAGCGGTCGGGCGCAGGCGCGCCCTGCGCGCCTTCGGGCAAGGCGCGCGCACGATCACAGCGGAAGCCCGCACTGCCCAGCAGGCGGCGAGCGTTCTCCGCTTCCAGCCCGATCGACACGCTGAGCGCCAGATCGAGCCGGAACGCGCGGTTGCGTTCCTTCGGATGGGCAGCGGTTGTCACCGCCCGCGCATCGAATGCGGCGCGCAGGATCTTCTCGGCAAGATCGACCCGGATCGCCTGCGTGCCCGCAAAGCGATATCCGGCCGGCAGCCGCCCCTTGGCCCACGCACCTTCCGCCAGCACCGGCAACATTGCCTCCTGCAGCGGGCGCGGGTCCAGCCCTAGCGCGTGCAACAACCGGCGCGGCGCAGGCTTGAGCAGGGGCGCGGCGAAGATGTCGAGCGCGCCGAAGGTTACGCCCAGCTTGCGCAGATAGGGGCGCATTTCCTTGGGCAGGTGTTCCAGACCCGCTTCCTCGCGCGAAATCACGCCGCGTGCTTCGATCAGGGTGATGACCAGCGCCCGCGCCTGCGATCCGGCCTCGGGATCGCGCGCGGCATCGGCCAGCTTGCGCAAGGGGGCGAGCGGTTCGAGCTGCGCCTCCAGCCATGTCGTCAACCCCGCTTCAAGGCTCGCCCGCGCAGCTTCGGGCAGCAGTGCCAGATCGCGGGTCTGAACGAGGCGGGGCGAGCCGAAATTGTCTGCGCCAGGATGGCCCGGAAAAGTGATGTCGGCCAGGGCGCGGCCCCCACCTTGACCGGGCCAGCGGATTGCGCCGCCGGAAATTTCCAGCTCGCCCAAGCCCTGTGTCAGCAGCCATTCGGCGCGCCCCGCCAGCAGCGCGGGCAGCGCCTTTTCGCCCGCCGCCAGCAGCATCCGGCGGTCAGCGACGCCTGCCGAGGGATCGACATGGAAGCGGAAGCCCTCGAGCCGTCCGATGTGTTCGCCCTCCACGGTCAGGTGGCCATCGGGCTCTAGCGTGACGGGCAGCGCGCTTGCGTCCTGCCCCAGCGATTTCATCAAGAGTGTCGTCCTTCGGTTCACGAATCTTTCGGTCAGCCGCGCATGCAGCGCATCCGACAGCTTCGCCTCGACCGCGCGAGCCCGCGCGGCCATCTCGTCGCGTGCCAGCACCCAATCGGGCCGCTGGCAGATGTAAGCCCAACTGCGAATCGCCGCGATTCGCCCTTGCAGCGTGTCGATGTCGCCCTGCATCCGGTCAAGCTCGGCGATGCGCGCGGCGACGAAATCCGCGCCGAGATACCCTTCGCCCAGGTCCTGCCAGAGCCGCGCCACGAACCGCGCGTGCTGCTCCACCCCGAAATTGCGGAAATCGGGGAGCGAGCATGCCTCCCAGAACCGCCGGACACTGCCCGCACCGCGCACGCCTGTGGCAACGGGATCGTCCGCGAGGCGTTTCAGCACGGCGAGATCGATCGCTTCGGGCGCGCCGCGCAGCACCGCGTGGTCGGGGCGGGATTCGAGATCGGCGATCAGCGTGCCCAGGCTATCGAACCGGGGTTCCGCCTCGCGCCAATACAGATGCGTCAGCGGCGCGAACTTGTGTTCCTCGATCGCGTAGACTTCTTCATCGGTGAAGGCGAGCGGTTCGCCCTGCTGGCTTGCGGTGCTCATGCCCGACAGCGTGCCGAAGGTGCCGTCGCGCTGGTGCCGCCCGGCGCGCCCGGCGATCTGCGCCATTTCCGAAGGGGTCAGCCGACGTTTGCGCCGTCCATCGAACTTCGAAAGCGCAGCAAACGCCACGTGGTCGAGATCGAGGTTCAGCCCCATGCCGATCGCGTCGGTGGCGACGATGTAATCGACCTCGCCCGACTGGAACAATTCGACCTGTTTGTTGCGGGTTTCGGGCGAGAGCGCACCCATCACCACCGCCGCGCCGCCGCGGAACCGCCGCAACGCCTCGGCCATGGCGTAGACCTGCTCGATCGAGAACGCGACCACGGCCGAGCGTTTGGGCAGGCGCGACAATTTGCAGATGCCCGCGTGGGACAGGGTGGAGAACCGTGGGCGGGTGGTGATCTCGGCCTTGGGGATCAGCGCCTTCACCATCGGCTCCAGCGTGGCGCTGCCGAGGATCATCGTCTCTTCCCGCCCGCGTGCATGCAGCAGGCGGTCGGTGAAAATATGCCCGCGTTCGGGATCGGCACCCAGTTGCGCCTCGTCAATCGCGACAAAGGCGTGTTCGCCCATCGTCCTCGGCATGGCTTCGGCGGTGCACAGGAAATAGCGCGCCTCGGGCGGCTCGATCCGTTCCTCGCCGGTGATGAGCGCCACCTGCTTGTCGCCCTTGAGGCTGCGCACCCGATCATACACTTCGCGCGCCAGCAGCCGCAGCGGAAAGCCCATCATGCCGCTGGAATGGCCGCACATCCGTTCGATCGCGAGGTGGGTCTTGCCGGTGTTGGTCGGGCCGAGCACGGCGCGCACACGCTCGTCCGGGGCGGAGGATTTGTCGCGCAGGGCGACGGCACGGGCACCGGGGGGAAAGGTCACGACCCGGCGGTTGTCGCAGGCTTGGCGCGGCGGAGCAAGGCCGCGCTCCGTGCAGGTGGGGGCGCAGGGGCAACAACTTGTCGCATCTGTGATGCATTTGATCGCTGGTTAATGCAGCCTTTACTTTGATCGGGCAGGAAATTGCGTCAAGGCGGCAATCGGTCTTGCCCGCAAGGGGCGCGGCTATCGGGGCACTGATGTTGAACCACGTGCGCAATATGAACGATCTGCCCGAGGCAGAGGGTGAACCTTGCGCCGATGAAGACCCGCGCGCACTGGTCCGGGCCGATCCGGCCCCGTTCGACCCGGAGGCCGCGCGCGATCTGCTGCCCTACCTGCGCAATTCCAAGAAGCTCGCCCCGCCGACCAAGGCGCAAGCGGCAAAACGCAAGGTCGTTGTCCGGGTCAATGGCTGGGGCGAACGCTATGACGAATGGAAGCTGGCCGCCTCGCGCTGGTTCGACGGCGTCGATCTTGCTCCCGATCTGGCCGATAATATCGGCAGCCGCCGCTGGTTCCGCGGGCTGGGCACGATGGTCGGCCTCGGCGCGCTGGCGCTGGCGTTCTGGCCCGATCTCACCCCGCTCGAAGCCCGGCCCGCGATGCCGCAGGACAAGGCAGTCACCAGCGAGCTGCGCAGCCAGATGATCCTGCCGCTGGCGCTGGGCGCGGATTCGGGCCGCCGCATGGGGCCGACGGGGCAGGTGATCCCGCTGAAAAGCGCGCCCGAACGCCCGCAGATCCAGATGCTCGTCACGCTGGCATCGGGGGACAGTTTCGTCACCATGCTTCGCCGCGCCGGAGTTTCTGCAGTGGACATCGATCGCGCCGCCGCGCTGGTCGAACAGGCGGTGCCGCTGGCCGATATCGCACCGGGGACGCAGATCGACGTGCTGCTCGGCCGCCGGATTGCAGCGGGCCAGCCGCGCCCGCTCGATAGTCTCGCGTTCCGCGCGCGGTTCAATCTCGAGCTTGAACTGACCCGGCCGGGGGTGGGCGAGATTGCTGAAGACGGCACGCCCATCGTTCCCAACGGCCCGCTGGCGCTGAAACGCAACATCATCCGCGTCGACGAAACCCCGCTCAGGGTGCGCGGCACGGTCGGCTCCAGCCTCTACCGCTCGATGCGGCGGGCAGGGGTTCCGGCCAGCGCGGTGCAGGATTATCTCAAGACGCTCGATTCCCAGATCGACATGGACCGCGAGGTTCGCTCCACCGACGAATTCGACATCATCCTTTCCTATCGCCGCGCTGCCACCGGCGAACGGCAGGCGGGGCAGCTGCTGTATGCCGGAATCGAGCGCGGCGGAGAGCCGAAGACGCAGCTGATGCGCTGGGGCAGCGAGGGGCGCTTTTACGAGGCTTCTGGCGTGGGCGAGCAGCGCAACGGCCTGCTGGCGCCGGTGCCGGGGTCGATCACATCGGGCTTCGGGATGCGCCGCCATCCGATCCTCGGGTATCGCCGGTTGCACGCCGGGATGGACTTCCGGGCGCGTCACGGCACGCCGATCGTTGCGGTCAGCGATGGCCGGGTGAGTTCCGCCGGGCGCGCCGGCGGCTGCGGCATAGCGGTGCGGCTGGAACACGGCAGCGGGCTGTCCACCCGCTATTGCCACATGAGCCGCATGGCGGTGAGCCGCGGCCAGCAGGTGCGGCGCGGGCAGGTGATCGGCTATGTCGGATCGACCGGCCTGTCGACCGGCGCGCATCTGCATTACGAAATGTATCGCGGCGGGCGGGCGATCAATCCGTCCAGCGTTGCCTTCGTCACCCGCGCCGAATTGAGCGGCACCGAACTGATCGATTTCCGCCGCCAGCTGATCCGGCTGAAGGAGGTCGAAACCGGTGCCGCGCTGAAGGAGCTCGAACCGCTGCCGACCGAAGTGGAGGAGCCGGTGCGCGAGATCGAGAAGATCGACATAGCGACCCGCGGGACTCGCCGCACCGCGGCGACAAGCTCGCTGTAACGAGAGCTTGTCGCGGGCGTGCGATTGCGCCAAATCCGCAGCCATGACCGGACATTTTCCCAACACCCGCCTGCGCCGCACGCGCGCCCACGCCTGGAGCCGGACGCTCCACCGCGAGACCATCCTCAACCCCGCCGATCTGATCTGGCCGCTGTTCGTCACCGCCGGAAAGGGCGTGGAGGAACCGATCGCGACGTTGCCGGGCGTGTCGCGCTGGTCGGTCGACGGGATCGTCGCCCGCGCGAAGGAGGCGGTCGCACTGGGCATTCCGGTCATCGCGCTGTTCCCCAACACCCCGCGTGATCTGCGCAGCGACGATGGGGCCGAGGCGCATAATCCGGACAACCTGATGTGTCAGGCGATCCGCGCGATCAAGGATGCTTGCGGCGATTCCATCGGCGTGCTGACCGACGTGGCGCTCGATCCCTACACCGCCCACGGACAGGACGGGCTGGTGGACGATGCCGGTTATGTGCTGAACGATGATACGGTGGCAGCGCTGGTCGATCAGGCGGTCAATCAGGCGAATGCAGGCGCGGATATCATCGCGCCATCCGACATGATGGATGGCCGCATCCACGCGATCCGTGTGGCGCTGGAGATGAACGGGCATCCCAATGTCCAGATCATGAGCTACGCCGCCAAGTATGCCAGCGCGTTCTACGGCCCGTTCCGAGACGCAGTCGGCAGTAGCGGGCTGCTCAAGGGCGACAAGAAAACCTACCAGATGGACCCGCCCAACGCCGACGAGGCGATGCGCGAGGTCGCATTGGACATTGCCGAGGGCGCGGACAGCGTGATGGTGAAGCCCGGCCTCGCCTATCTCGATATCATTTACCGGGTGAAGCAGCGGTTTGACGTGCCGGTCTTCGCCTATCAGGTCAGCGGCGAATACGCGATGATCGAGGCCGCTGAGGCCGCCGGGATCGGCGACCGCGATGCGCTGGTGCTGGAAAAGCTGATCGCCTTCAAGCGCGCCGGGTGCAGCGGGATCCTGACCTATCACGCCGCCCACGTTGCCCGCCTGCTGAACGGCTGACAGCATGGCCGAATCCGGGGCTGATTTCCGGCACGAAACCGCCCGCCTGATCTTGCGCGACTGGCGCGATGACGATTGGGCGGCGTTCTGGGAGGCCACCAACACACCCGCCGTCATGCGCTGGCTGGGCGGGGTGGCCGATGCCGACGTGCGCGCCGCCGCGCAGGATCGCCTGATCGGCTACCGGCGCGATTTCGGCCACACTTTCTGGGCGGTGGAGCGCAAGGCCGATGGCGCGCTGCTGGGTTTCTGCGGGCTGAAACGCTCCAATCAGCCGGGCGGTCCGCAGGGGATGATGGAAGTCGGCTGGCGCCTGCGCGAGGATGCCTGGGGGCAGGGCTACGCCAGGGAAGCCGCTGCCGCCTCGCTCGATCTGGCGTTCGGCCGCTTCGGCGCGGACGAGGTGATTGCGCTGACGGTGCAGGGCAACACCGCCAGCTGGGGCCTGATGCTGCGGCTGGGGATGGAGCGGCGCTTGGATCTCGATTTCGCCAGCGCGGACTTCGATCCCGATAATCCGGTGATCATCGCCTATTCCATCACCCCGGAGAAATGGCGCGTGGCCGCGTGACGGCAACTGTGCTGACGACCGAGCGGCTGATCCTGCGCCGGATCGTGCCGGACGATCTCGATCCGCACATGGCGCTGCTCAACACCCCGGCGGTGATGCAGCATCTGGGCGGCGTGCAACCGCGCAGTGCCATCGCCGCCAAGCACGAAGCCGCGCGCGCCGGCTTTGCCGCCGAAGGGTTCGGCTTCATGATGATGGAGGAACGAGCCACCGGCGAAATCGTCGGTCATTGCGGGCTGCGCCGGGCCGCCCACCCGCTTTATCCCGTTCCCAACGATCACGAAATCGGGTGGCTGGTGCGCGAGGATCGCTGGCGGCGGGGCTATGCTCTCGAAGCGATGCGCGCGGTGGTGGACTGGGGCTTTGCCGTCATCGGCGCGCCGCACATTGTCGCCATCACCTGCGAGGCGAATGTCGGCAGCTGGCGGCTGATGGAACGGCTCGGGATGGAGCGTCGGCGCGATCTCGATTTTCCGGATTCGCCAGAGAACCGGGGCGAGAGACCGGATCTTAACCATAACATTGTATTCGCGATCACCCGTCAACAATGGACAGGCCGATCATGACATCCTCTCGCCGCTCGCTGTTTGTCGCGGCCATTCTGGTGGGCAGTTTTCTGCTGTTTCTGGTGCAGCCATTGGTGGCGCGGCTGGCGCTGCCGCGTCTGGGCGGCACGCCGAATGTCTGGAACAGCGCGATGCTGGTGTATCAGGCGCTGCTGCTGGGCGGATATGCCTATGCCCATGTGATCGGCAGGTTCACGCTCCGGCGCCAGCTGGTGCTGCACATCGGGCTGCTGACGGTGGCCGCGCTGAGCTTGCCGCTGGCACTCGCGGATTTGCCCGATTTCGGCCCCGGGCTGGAGGTTTTCTGGGTGCCGGCGCTGCTGTTCGCATCGGTCGGGCCGGTGTTCTTCCTGATTTCGGCGCAGGCTCCGCTGATCCAGCGCTGGTACTCCGCCGATCCGGCCGCCGGCGATCCCTATCCGCTTTATGCCGCATCGAACCTCGGCAGCTTTGCCGGGCTGATCAGTTATCCGATCCTGATCGAGCCGTTGCTGCCGCTGGGCCAGCAGAGCCTCATCTGGAGCCTCGGCTACGGCGCATTGATCGTGTTGCTGCTGTTTGTGGTGCGCGCCCGGTGGCAGACGATCGCGCAGGATGGTGACGACAAGAGCGTTCAGGCAGCCGCCGCCGCCGACCGCGATCCCATTGACTGGCGGCGCATGGGCATGTGGCTGGTGCTGTCTGCAGTGCCATCGGGCCTGATGCTGTCGACCACCACGCACCTGACCACCGATATTTTCGCGATGCCGCTGCTGTGGGTGATCCCGCTCGGGCTGTATCTGCTCAGCTTCAGCGTGGCCTTTGCCGAACGGCGGACCCTTGCGCGGTTAATTACCGGCGCGGCGCCGGTGGTTGTCCTGCTGGCGGGCGGCATGGCGATGGTTTCGCAGTCGAGCGAAGGCTTGTGGCTGCTGCTCGCCTCGGTCGCGCTGTTGTTCGTGGTGGCGGTTGCGCTGCACACGCGCTTGTATGATCTGCGGCCCGATCCTTCGCGGCTGACGCTGTTCTATCTGGTGATGTCGGCGGGGGGCGCGCTGGGCGGGCTGTTTACCGCGTTGATCGCGCCGCTGCTGTTCGACTGGGTGTGGGAACATCCTCTGCTGATGCTGGCCGCCGCCGCGCTGATCCCGCTGGGCTGGTTCGGGTCATGGCAGATGCGGATTACAGACGACCGGACGCGGCGTCTGGCATTGCTGGGCGGCGGGCTGATTCTGGCGCTCGGTATGTCGTCGGCCCTGTTCAATGCCACCATGCGCGATGCCGATATGCTGGTGATCGCGCTGTATCTTGCGCTGGCGGCGGCGGCGCTGGTTCTCGCCTTCAATCGCGTGGCATTCGTGGCGGTATTCTGCGGCATGATGGTTGCCAGCAGCCTTGCCGGACATGGATATACTTACGTCAACGGCGACCGGGTCCGCAGCTATTTCGGGGTCTACAATATCAGCGATAATGCCGCCCTCGGTATCCGCGTTCTGGGCCACGGGACGACCAATCACGGCCAGCAGTTCCTGAAACCGGAACAGCGGCGTGAACCCACCGCCTATTATGGCCGCGCTGCCGGGATCGGACTGCTGTTGTCGGGCGCTTCGGACCTGTTCGGTGAGGGTGCCGACATCGGCGTCGTCGGTCTCGGTACCGGCACACTGGCCTGTTACCGTGAGCCGGATCAGAAGTATCGCTTCTACGAGATCGATCCGGTGATGCTCGATTTCTCGACCGAGGGCCGGTTCACCTTCCTGTCCGATTGCGCGCCGGACAGCGAAACCGTGATCGGCGATGCCCGGATCGCGCTCGAACAGGAAGCGGGCGGTCAGTATGATGTGCTGGTGGTGGATGCCTTTTCGTCCGACGCGATTCCGCTGCATTTGCTGACCCGTGAAGCCTTGCAGACCTACCGCCGCTCGATCAGGGATGATGGAGCGATCGCGATCCACATCACCAACCGCTTCATCGATCTGAAGCCGGTGCTGGCGGCCCTGGCGCGCGATGGCGGGTTGGCCGCTGCAGTGCGCAGGGACGTTCCCGATGCGGCGACGGGACTTTTCCCGTCGACCTGGGTTGTGCTAACCCCCACCAACGAAACGCTCGCGTCGATCAAACGGATCAGCGGCGCCGATAACTGGCGCATTCTCGATGACCCGGCGCCGAGTGTGTGGACCGATCAGCATGCATCGACATTGAGCCGGTTCCGCTGGAACGAACTCGTCAGGCGCAATCCCTAAAGCAAGGCCGCAATATGAACCGCCCCCAACACCGCCCCGGCGTCAATATCATTCCGATCCACGGGAAGACGCCGAAGATCCACGAAACCGCATTCGTCGCCCCCGGCAGCACCATCATCGGCGATGTCGTGATCGGCGCGGGTTCATCGATCTGGTACAATTGCGTGCTGCGCGCCGATGTGTTCAGCATTCGCATCGGCGAGCGCACCAATGTGCAGGACGGCAGCATCCTCCACTGCGATCCGCCGCGTCCCGGCGATCCGGATGGATGCCCGCTGGTGATCGGCGATGATGTGCTGATCGGCCACATGGCGATGGTACATGGCTGCACGATCGAGAGCCGCGGCTTCGTGGGCCTCGGCGCGATTGTCATGAACAAGGCGGTGGTCGGCGCGGACGCGATGCTGGCGGCCGGCGCAATGCTGACCGAGCGCAAGGTGATGGGCCCGCGCGAATTGTGGGCCGGCCGCCCGGCAACCCGCATGAAGGATCTCAGCGACGCTGCGATCGCCGGAATGCGGGCGGGCGTGATGCACTATGCCGAAAACGCAAAGGCCCACGCCGAAGCCGTGGCAGCCAGCGGGCTTTAGAGCACCCAGATCTCGTAGCGATAGGTCGTCGGCTGATTGACGCGCAATCCGCCATTCGCATCGACCGTGACCATGTTTGCCGGAATGCGGCGCTGATCGTCGTCGAACACGGATTCCGCATTCATCTGTACGACGTAATCGCTCAGCATGCCGGTTTCCGGGTGGAACAGGATGTCGCTGACCGGCAGGGCTTGCCCGTCGGAAAACGTCAGGCTCGAACTGAGCAGGTTCGACACCATCCGCCGGTTGGCCTGCGACCGCGTCAACGCGATCTCCTGCGGCGCTTTTCCGCTCGCCTCGTCATTGACGACAAGTTCCGGTCCCGCTCCCAGCCCGGCTCTGACATCGATATTGGCCCACTCGACAAAGCCGTTTCCGGTTTCGAACGGAAAGTAGGAACCGCGCTGATTGAACAGCACATATTGCACCTGCCGCCCGTCCGTCGACAAGATCATGTCGTCGACCGAAGCGATCGGGCTGAAGCCGTTGGAGATATCTCCATCCAGCATTTCTTCCGCGCTCACGCGTTCGGCCATGTTGGCTTGCCGCTGCTGTTCGCGCTGCATGGCCCAGTCATTGTTCTGCGCCATAGCCGGAGCAACCATTCCAAGGCCGGCGGCGGCCAGAGCGAGCTTCGTCCATTTCGGGGTTGTCATAAGGGCTCCTTGTTGTTTTCGGGGCCGATATGCGGCCACCAGGATGTCCCGGCACATGCGCGGGCATTCTGCACAGCCTGCGCGTTTTTGGCCGGAGCACCCTAAAATGAGATATTAGCCTGTTGGCGCTGTCGCTGGCGCGGATCAGCGCGGCGTAGTCTCCACCCGGAAGGCGAAGCCCCACAGCGCCAGCGCGGAAAACAGGGCTGCGCCCGCCGCCAACGACCGGTCGATCAGGCACAGGCTGCCCCCGACCACCGCCCCCAATGCCAGCGCGCTCCACAACAGGCCATAACCCCGCGTCGCGGGGAGCGATTGTCCAGCCAGCCGCGCCGCCAGACCTTGTCCGAAACGCACCAGAGCGCCGGTCATGTAGGTGACCCCGACCGTCACCTCGCCGTCGCGGGTGAAGACATTATTGGAAACCCCCATCGCCGTTGCCGAGGCTGCCAGAAATAGCAGCGGCCAACCGGCAACCAGCCCCCCGGTGCCGATCCCCAGCAGCGCTGCGACCAGACCGAGCAATACCCGCTTGTGCCGCCCCGGCACCCGCCGCAGCATCAGCGCGCCCGCCACCACCCCGGCCAGAAAGCATCCGATCAGACCCAGCGGCAGCAGCGCAAGCGCGGGACGCTCCACCAGTTCCACCCCCAAGCGCGTGGTATTGCCCGACATGAAGGAGGTGAAATATCCGCCCGCCACCACGAACCCGGTCGCATCGACCAGCCCCGCCAGCGTAGCGAGGCCGATTGCGAGGCGTTGGCGCGCGGGATCGTAGCGGTGCATGGCTGTTGTCATGCGCCCGAAGCGAGGGGCAATTCAATCCCCTTGCGAGACCGGAACGACGCAAAGGGCCGCGCCCTGATGAGCGCGGCCCGTCGTTATTCCGATCAAAGCCCGATCAGAAAATCCAGGTTTCGTAGGTATAGGTCACCGGCTGGGCGGCCATCCAGTAGCCGCGCTGCTCGTCGAGGCTCACCATCGCGGCCGGGATCAGCCTTGTGTCTTCGGAGTAGAGACTGTCGGCATCGAATTCGACCACGAAGTGCTTCACCATGCCGGTGTCGGGATCGAACAGGATGTCGTCGATTTCGCGCGTCTGACCGTCAGCGAACATCATATCGCCGCCGATCATTCGGCTCACCATCCGGTCGTCGGCCTCGGCTCTGGTAAGCTGCAGCCTGTCCTTGCCCTCGGCACTGGCCGGGTCGTCGATCCTGAGATCGAGACCGGCTCCGACGCCGCGCTCGATCTCGATATTGTCCCACCGCACGAAACCATCATCGTCGCCGTAGATTTTGGCGATGGTGGGGGTCTCGTAGAGAATATATTCGACGCGCTGTCCGGCGGGATCGAGGATCAGGTCCGTGACCTCGCCCATCTGGCGGAATGCGTGGGTGACATCGCCGCTCAGGATCCGTTCGGCGCTGGCGTTTTCGCTCATCGCCCGGTCGTAGTCGGCCTGCGCCACGCGCATATCGGTCTGCGCAAAGGCAGGGGCTGTGCCGAGGGTCGTGGCGGCGAGGGCGGCGGCGAGTAATGTCCTTGTCTTCATGGTCGGTCTCCGTTGTTCATTTACATGAGATCAACGGAGACCTCGGTGCCCATGTTCCGGTTTCACGCCAAGCTGTGGGTTCCCCGCGACGGCTCGGAAAAGGCGCAAACAGGCGCTTAACTGCTTGATTCAATCAGGTTAGTCCTGTTGCAGCGCTCGCAAGCTGGCGATCAGGTCAGCTTCGTGAGCGGGCTTGTTTCAGCGGATGCGGTGGATGCGATCCGGCGCTATCGTGTTGTGGTCGGGACAGCTTTCCATTCTTCCCACGATAGGTCGCGCCCCGGGAACGCGGGATTGGCAAACTGCCACTCGGTCGCCACCCAGGCGCGCACAGCGGCTTCAAGTGCGCGGTCTGCCGGGTCGCCCTGAAAGCTTTCGCGCGCCCAGAAGGTCACATCGGCATCATACCCGACCTTGCGCGTGGGATTGATGTAGACACAGCCGATAACCTTCGCGCCATCGGGGGAGAGGACGGTGTAGGCAAACGACCTGCGGCGGGTGAACTCGCGCTGGTGCCACCCCAAATCGATGAGGTTGTCTTCAAGGGTGAGTCCGGTGGGCCAACCGCCCGACGAAGGAAACAGCTTCGACAAATGTGGCGTGCTGGCGACGACCGCTTCGAAGTCCCGCACCACGTCATTAACCGTGAGCATCCGAAGCCGGAAATCGGGGGTGACCAGTTCCTCCGGCACCGTGAATTCCTCGGCGACGAACGGATAGGACGATTGCGCCTGCGCCGCCTGTGCGCCGGTGAGCGCCACACAGTAGGCCAGTCCGAAAATTGCGGCTCGAAACATGTCTCACACCCCCCTAATTGCAATGGGAAATATGCCCTTCACGCGGTGCTTGTCAAAACAAACACCGTGAAACAAACACCGTGATATGTATCGCAGGGTCGGCTTAATCCTTCACCAGTGCTCGCAAGCTGGCGATCAGGTCGGCCTCGTGCGCGGGCTTGTCCCAGCGGATGCGGTGGATGCGGGGGAAGCGCATGGCGAGACCGGATTTGTGGCGTTTGCTGGCGTGGACGCTGTCGAACGCGACTTCGAACACCAGCTTGCGCTCCACCTCGCGCACCGGGCCGAAGCGGTTGAGCGTGTTCTGCCGCACGAAGCGGTCGATCTTCTTCAGCTCCTCGTCAGTGAAGCCCGAATAGGCCTTGCCGACCGGAAGCAGGTCCGCGCCGGCGTCGGGATCGTCGGCCCAGCAGCCGAATGTGTAATCCGAATAGAAGCTCGACCGCTTGCCTGACCCGCGCTGGGCATACATCAGCACGCAATCGATCAGCAGCGGATCGCGCTTCCACTTGTACCACAGCCCGACCTTGCGCCCGGACAGATAGCGGCTGTCGCGGCGTTTCAGCATCAGCCCTTCGATCGCCTCGTCGCGCGCGGTTTCCCGGATCGCGGCAAGCTGCGCGAAATCATCGGCGGCGACCAGCGTCGACAGATCGAAGTGGCTGGCGGGCAGGCGGTCCATCAACGCCTCCAGAGTTGCGCGGCGCGACTCCCACGGCTGTTCGCGATGGTCTTCGCCTTCTGCGATGAGCACATCATAAAGCCGCACGAAGGCCGGAAACTCGCGCAGCATCTTGGCCGAGACGGCTTTACGCCCGAGCCTTTGCTGGAGCGCGTTGAAACTCGCCGCACCCCCCGCTTCTCCGCCCTGTGCGGTGCCGCGCACCAGCAATTCGCCGTCGAGCACCGCATCGAACGCCAGCACTTCGAGCAATTCGGGGAAGGTCGCGGAAATATCGTCGCCCGAGCGTGAATAGACCCGCGTCTCGCCCCCGGCGCGCACCAGTTGCACCCGGATGCCGTCCCATTTCCACTCGGCGGCATAATCGGCAAGATCGACTTCACCGCCCTCCAGCGGGTGCGCGAGCATGAAGGGGCGAAAATGCGGGACATCGGCAAGGTCCGGGGCGGGGCCACCCTGTGCGGCCCAATCGAACAGTTCGCCATAGGGCGGGGCGAGCGCGTGCCAATATTCCTCGACCGCATCCACCGCCACATCGAAGGCCTGCGCGAAAGCGGTCTTGGCCAGACGCGCCGACACGCCGACGCGCATCCCGCCGGTGGCGAGCTTGATCAGGGCATAGCGCCCCTTCGCATCGAGCCGGTCGAGCAGCCCGGGCAGTTCTTTGGGCGCGGCGGCGCGGGTGAGTGCGGACAGGCGCGTGACCACGTCGGCCAGCGACAGATCGCCTTGCGGCGCCTGCGACTTCGGTTCCGGCCACAGCAGGCTCGCGGTTTCCGCCGTATCGCCGACAAAATCGCGGCTCAGCGCCCACAGCACCGGATCGACCCGCTCCATCATCAGATTGCGGATGGTGGAGGATTTGACTGCGGGGAAATCCAGCCCGCCGGTCAGCGCGGCCAATGCCCAGCCGCGATCGGTGTCGGGCGCGGCGCGCAGGTAATCCGCGATCAGCGCCAGCTTGCGGTTGCGGCTGGCGGTGTAGATCAGCGCATCGAGGAGGGCGGCGAACTCCTCCATCAGTCGTCCTCATCCTCGTAGCCGACCAGCGCCAGCGCGCGGGCGCGGCGCTGGTTGAGCTGGCACCAGCGCAGCAGCGCCTCTTCGCGTCCGTGGGTGATCCAGGTTTCCTGCGGGTTCACAGCGGCGATGGTGGCGGTGAGTTCGTTCCAGTCGGCATGGTCGGAGATTACCAGCGGCAGTTCGACCCCGCGCTGCTTGGCGCGGGCGCGCACCCGCATCCACCCGCTCGCCATCGCGGTGACCGGATCGGGCAGACGGCGGCTCCAGCGGTCGTTCAGCGCGGACGGCGGAGCGACAACGATGCTGCCGCGCATCTCATCCTTCCCCGCATCGCCGACCAACCGCAGATCGCCGAGCGGGACGCCGTGTTCCTCATACAGGTGGCACATCGCCTCCATCGCCCCGTGCAGCCAGATCGTGTCCGTGTGGCCCGCCGCGCGCAATTCGGCGATCACGCGCTGCGCCTTGCCCAGCGCATAGGCGCCCACCAGCACGCAAGCCTCGGGGTTATCGCTGCGCGCCTTGAGCAATTTGCCGATTTCCTCGGCGATCGGCGGATGGGTGAAGACCGGCAGGCCGAAGGTCGCCTCGGTGATGAAGATGTCGCAGGGGGTGACCTGAAAGGGTTCGCAGGTCGGATCGGGCGCGCGCTTGTAATCGCCGGTTATGATCACCCGCTCGCCCGCGTGTTCGAGCAGGATTTGCGCGCTGCCGAGCACGTGACCGGCGGGCAGGAAGGTCGCGCTGACCCCGCCGCCCAGCGCGATGCTTTCGCCATACTCCACCGGCACTGCCCCGTCCGAAGTCGCGTAGCGCAACTTCATGATCGCAAGGGTCGCCGGGGTGGCGAACGTTGCGCCATGCCCGCCGCGGGCGTGATCGGCATGGCCATGCGTCACCAGCGCGCGCGGAACAGGGCGCGAGGGATCGACCCAGATATCGGCAGGAACGATGTGGATGCCCCACGGTTCGGGCCGGATCCAGGCGAAGGGGGCTGTCATGCGCCCGAGATGGGCAAGGGCAGGGTCAGTGTCCAGCCTGCACGGCCATAAAGCGCAGGCTAGGCTTGCCCGGAGTTCCGCGATCGCATGATTTTGCGGCTGTCCTCCGCCAGTTCCTGCACCGCCTGCCTGACTTGCGGGTTTGAAACCGACAGCAGCGCATCGCGCGCGGTGCCGAAGGCTTCAAGATGCGGCGTATGATATTGAAATTTATCTACTACCATGGCTTGTCCTCGTGTCCCCATCAGCAGTTGCAGGCGAAACCCGATCGCCTGGCGCTGGCCGGGCGCAATCTCTGGCTGCTTGGCAGGACATCATGCTGCGCGCAGGGCGCCCGCCGCAATCTCGCAAATTTACGGTGGCGGCGTTCAGATATGCAAAGGGCGCGGACAGGTTGCCCCGTCCGCGCCCTTGCGTGGATCCAAACGGACCCGTGGCCTCAGCCTTCGCCGGCCTCGGGCGCGGGCTTTTTCGCGGCGGGTTTCTTTTTCGGCGGGGCTTTCCGCTTCGGCTTCACCTTGGGCGGGGCCGGAGTCATTTCGAAGCTGGGCTTGTTGTCCTTGACGGTGACATGCACCTCGCCGCCGTCCGACAGCTTGCCGAACAATAATTCCTCGGCGAGCGGCTGCTTGATCTTGTCCTGGATCAACCGGCCCATCGGGCGCGCGCCATACAGCTTGTCGTAACCCTTGTCCGCCAGCCAGCTGCGCGCGTCGCTGTCGAACTGGATGTGGACGTTCTGTTCGGCCAGCTGCAGTTCGAGTTCGAGGATGAACTTGTCGACCACGCGGGCAACCGTGCTCTTGCCGAGATAGGCAAACGGCACGATCGCATCGAGACGGTTGCGGAATTCGGGCGTGAACATCTTCTGCACCGCTTCGGTCCCGGCGTCTTCCTTGGACACGTTGCCAAACCCGATCCCGCTGCGCGCCATGTCGGACGCGCCGGCATTGGTGGTCATGATCAGCACCACATTGCGGAAATCGACCGTCTTGCCGTGGTGATCGGTCAGGCGGCCATTATCCATCACCTGCAACAGGATGTTGAACAGGTCGGGGTGCGCCTTTTCGATTTCGTCGAGCAGCAGCACGCAATGCGGGTTCTGGTCGATCGCATCGGTCAGCAGGCCGCCCTGATCGTAACCGACATAGCCCGGAGGCGCGCCGATCAGACGCGATACGGAGTGACGCTCCATATATTCGGACATGTCGAACCGCTTCAGCTCGATCCCCATGATGCTGGCGAGCTGGCGTGCGACCTCGGTCTTGCCGACGCCGGTCGGGCCGCTGAACAGGAAGCTGCCGATCGGCTTGTCCGGATCGCGCAGACCTGCACGCGCCAGCTTCATCGCGGTCGACAGACGCTTGATCGCCTCGTCCTGGCCGAAGACAACATGCTTCAGATCGCGTTCGAGGTTTTCGAGCGCCTTCTTGTCGTCCTTGCTGACCGATTTGGCCGGGATGCGCGCCATCGTCGCGATCACCATTTCGATCTCGCGTGCGGTGATGGTCTTCTTGCGGCGGCTGGGGGGCACCAGCATCTGCATCGCGCCGACTTCGTCGATCACGTCGATCGCCTTGTCGGGCAGCTTGCGGTCATTGATGTAACGTGCCGAGAGTTCCACCGCGGTCTTGATCGCATCGGGGGTGTATTTCACCTTGTGGTGATCCTCGAACGCGCTCCGCAGACCCTTGAGGATCTTGATCGTGTCCTCGATCGTCGGCTCATTCACGTCGATCTTCTGGAACCGGCGCAGCAGTGCGCGGTCCTTTTCGAAGTGGTTGCGGAATTCCTTGTAGGTGGTGCTGCCGATGCAGCGGATCGCGCCGCTCGACAGGGCGGGCTTGAGCAGGTTGGAGGCATCCATCGCCCCGCCGCTGGTCGCGCCTGCACCGATCACGGTGTGGATCTCGTCGATGAACAGCACCGCGTGCGGCATCGCCTCAAGCTCGGTCACGACCTGCTTCAGCCGCTCTTCGAAGTCGCCGCGATAGCGCGTGCCCGCCAGCAACGCGCCCATGTCGAGCGAATAGATCACCGCTTCGCCCAGCACTTCGGGCACATCGCCTTCGATGATCTTGCGCGCCAGACCTTCGGCAATCGCGGTCTTGCCGACGCCGGGATCGCCCACGTAAAGCGGGTTGTTCTTCGACCGGCGGCACAGGATCTGGATCGTCCGGTCGACTTCCGGCCCGCGACCGATCAGCGGATCGATCTTGCCGCTTTCCGCCTTGACGTTGAGGTTGACGGTGAACTGGTCGAGCGCGGTTTCCTTCTTGTTGCCGCCGCTTTCCTTGGTCTGCGCCGGTTCGTCGGCCTTGTCCGCGCCTTGCGGGGTCTTGCTTTCGATCTGGCGGCCGCCCTTGCCGATGCCGTGGCTGATATAGCTGACCGCATCCAGCCGGCTCATGTCCTGCTGCTGGAGGAAATAGACCGCATAACTATCGCGTTCGGAAAACAGCGCTACCAGCACATTGGCGCCAGTGACGGTGTCCTTGCCGCTCGACTGGACGTGCAGGATCGCGCGCTGAATCACCCGCTGGAACCCGGCGGTCGGCTGCGGATCGGCGCCGTCCTCGGTCTTGAGCGATTGGTACTCCTGATCGAGATACTGCTTCACCACCTCGCCCAGCTCGGCCAGATCGACTCCGCACGCCGCCATCACCTGGGCGGCGTCCTCATCGTCGATCAGCGCCAGCAGCAGGTGCTCCAGCGTCGCATATTCGTGCTTGCGTTCGGAGGCATTGCCGAGCGCATTGTGCAGGGTCCGTTCGAGGTTCTGTGCAAAGCTGGGCATGGGAAATCTCTATGAGAGGGCGGGGAATGCCCCGGACAGCGGGGCGGTAGGGGAGGCCGTAGGAGTCGTTCGGGGAGTATATGGGATGGTCGCCGAAAATTGCGAATCCGTTTGCGCAGGCGCCGTAAGAAAACCGTCCCGGTTCACCCACCCGGCCTTCCGAACAGCGATTCGGCGGCGGCGCGGTGGGCGGCGGTCTTCGCGTGATGGGCTTTCACCCGCGCGATTTCCGCTTCGAGCAATGCGATCCGCTCCTGAAGTTCGGCCTGCGAATAGGGGGCGAGATCCTCTGCCGCGAGGCGGGATGCCGCATCTCCTGAGGGGCGTGGACGATCGGGCTCTTCCATTGCCACGCAACATCGCAAGCCAAGCGGCTTGCTGTCAATCGGCAAGGCGGGTAATTGCGCGGTCGATTGGATAGGGCCGGATGGTTAATCGGGCGTTTGCAGGGGGTAAAGAATGGTTGGAGAGAGCGCCGCAGACCTGCCCGAAAGCATGGCCGCGATCGGCTTCGATGCGCCGGGCGGGCCGGATGTGCTGCGGCCCGAACGCCAGCCCCTGCCGCGCCTGCGCCCCGATGATGTGCTGATCCGTGTCGCCTATGCCGGGGTCAACCGCCCCGATTGCCTCCAGCGCGCGGGCGCCTATCCGGCGCCGCCGGGGGCTTCGTCGCTGCTCGGGCTGGAGGTCTCGGGCGAGATCGTGGCGGTCGGCACCGAAGTCCCGCGCGAGATGATCGGGCAGATGGTCGCCGCGCTCACGCCGGGCGGGGGATATGCCGAATATTGCGCCGCGCACTGGCAGCATTGCCTTCCCGTTCCCGAAGGCATGATGCTGGCCGATGCCGCCGCGCTGCCCGAAACGCTGTTCACCGTGTGGCACAACCTGTTCGAGCGCGGCCTTGCCCGCGATGGCGAGGCGGTACTGGTGCATGGCGGCACATCGGGGATCGGGACGATGGCGATCATGCTCGCCAAGGCATTCGGCATGCAGGTGATCGTGACCTGCGGCGACGCGGCCAAATGCGCCGCCGCCACCCGCATCGGCGCCGATCTGGCGATCAATTACCGCGAGGACGATTTCGTCGAGGCGGTGATGGCCCAAACGCAAGGCAAGGGCGTGAACGTGGTGCTCGACATGGTGTCGGGCGATTATGTGCCGCGCAATCTCAAATGCCTCGCCGAAGATGGCCGCCACGTCACCATCGCGGTGCTGGGCGGGGCCAAGGCGGATCTGAACATGGCGGTGGTGATGATGCGGCGGCTGACGCTGACCGGATCGACTTTGCGCCCGCGCTCGGATGCGTTCAAATCCGCGCTGGCGGACGAAATCGCCGATAATGCCTGGCCGATGTTCGCCAGCGGCGAGCTGTCGCCGGTGATGGACATGACCTTCCCCCTGGCCGAAGCCGCCGCCGCCCATGCGCGGATGGAAGCGGGCGAGCATATCGGCAAGATCGTGCTGGAGGTGGCGGGAGAAGCGGACAATGGCTGAAGCGCTCACGCTCCACGAAGACCCGCGCAGCGGCAATTGCTACAAGATCAAGCTGACCGCCGCGCTGCTCGGCGTGCCGCTCGAAACCCGCGCCTACGACATCATGAAGGGCGAAACCCGCACGCCCGATTTCCTCGCCAAGGTCAACGCCAACGGGCGCATCCCGGTGCTTCAGATCGGCGAGGACGGGGCTGCGCGCTTCCTGCCCGAAAGCAACGCGGCGTGCTGGTATCTGGCCCATGGCTCTGCGCTGATCCCGCAGGAACGCTTCGCGCAGGCCGACATGCTGCGCTGGATGTTCTTTGAACAGTATAACCACGAACCCAATGTCGCCACCTTACGGTTCTGGCTGCGGTTCGTGGGCGAGGCGAAACTTTCGGCCGAACAGCGCGCGCAGATCATGCCCAAGCGGATGGCGGGTTGCGGCGCGCTCGACCTGATGAACCGGCATCTCGAAACCAACGCGTTTTTCAGCGGCGACGCTGTGAGCCTCGCCGATATCGCGCTGTTCGCCTACACCCACGTCGCCGAGGAGGGCGGCTTCGGCCTTGGCGATTATCCGCATATCCAGGCATGGATTGCGCGGGTGCAGGCGCTTCCCGGCTTTGTCGCGATGGATTGAACCTGCCCAGATTGACGCGGCCCTGACCGGAAACTGACCCGAAACCGTCATTGCCCTGTGAGTCCCCTGTAACATTTCGCTGCCACAGAGTGGTCAAGCGACATGACATCCGGGGGTTTTCCCATGACTGCTGCCGACCTCACCGACATCATCACCGACAACATCGCCAGCTTTCCGCTCACCGCCCCGCGCATTCCCGAGCCCGAGGGGGCCGAGCGGCGCAGCTTTCGTACGATCTGGATCAGCGACGTGCATCTGGGCACCAAGGGCTGCAACGCCGACATGCTGATCGATTTCCTCGACCGCACCGACAGCGAGGTGATGTATCTGGTCGGCGACATCATCGATGGTTGGCGGCTGAAGAAGAAGTTCTACTGGCCCTCTGCCCATAACGACATCGTCTGGCGGATCATGAAGCGCGCCCGGCGAGGGACCCGGGTGGTCTATATCCCCGGCAACCATGACGAGATGTTCCGGCAGTTCACCGGATTGAACTTCGGCGGGATCGAGATCCGCCGCGCCGCCTTCCACGACACCGCCGACGGTCGCCGGTTGATGGTGCTGCACGGTGACGAATTCGATGCGGTGATGCTGTCGCACCGCTGGCTCGCCTTCGTCGGCGATCATGCCTACCACCTGATGATGAAGCTGAACGTCACGGTCAACGCGTTCCGGCGCTGGCTGGGCAAGCCCTATTGGTCGCTGTCCAAGGCGGCCAAGCACAAGGTCAAGAACGCGGTCGAATTCATCGGCAAGTACGAGGAAGTCGTCGCCCGCGCCGCCGGGGAACGCGGGGTCGACGGGGTGGTGTGCGGCCACATCCACACCGCCGAGTTCCGCTATTTCGAGCACAATGGGCGGCAGATCGAATACTGGAACGACGGCGATTGGGTGGAAGGTTGCAACGCGCTCGTCGAACATCACGACGGGCGGATGGAAATCCTCCACTGGGCCGACGAGATCAAGCGCCGGATCGCACAAGAAGGCGGTGACGAAGCGCCTGCGTCCGCAACTGCAGCGGCCGATCCCGCACGCGAGGCGGCGTGAACCGGTACACGACGATCCTGCCCGACACCGCCTCGACCGCGATTGCGCCCGGTGCGCCCCAATCCATCGCAATCGTCACCGATGCGTGGCATCCGCAGACCAACGGCGTGGTGCGCACATTGTCCACCACCTGCGATGTGCTGCGCCGCTGGGGTCATGACGTCACCGTGATCTCGCCCGAAGACTATCCTTCGATGCCTGCGCCGACCTATCCCGAGATCAGGCTGGCGCTGACTGTCCCCGGTGCAGTCGGGCGGCGGCTGGCGAACATCGCGCCGGACGCGGTGCATATCGCCACCGAAGGCCCGCTGGGCTTTGCCGCGCGGGCGTATTGCCTGCGCCGCAAGGTGCCGTTCACCACCGCCTATCACACCCAGTTCCCCGATTATCTTTCGCGCCGCACCGGCCTGCCCGCACGCGTGTTCTGGCCTTATATCCGCTGGTTCCACCGCCCGGCGGAGGCGATCATGGTGGCGACCGAGACGATCCGCGCGCAACTGCGCGAACAGGGACTGACGCACCTCACGCACTGGAGCCGCGGCGTCGATCTCGCGTGCTTTTCTCCTGCTGCACCCGCGCCGCCCGAATATGCTGCAATCGAAGGTCCGATCCTGCTCTATGTCGGGCGCATCGCGGTCGAGAAGAACATCGAGGCTTTCCTGACCTGCGACTATCCCGGCACCAAGGTCGTGGTCGGCGACGGTCCGGCGCTGGCGGCGCTGACCGCGAAGTTTCCGGAGGCGCTGTTCCTCGGCAAGCGGACCGGGGCCGATCTGGCGGGCTGCTATGCCGGGGCCGATGTGTTCGTCTTCCCCAGCCGCACCGATACCTTCGGCCTCGTGATGATCGAAGCGTTGGCCTGCGGGACGCCGGTGGCGGCCTTTCCGGTGGCTGGCCCGCTCGATATAGTCACCGACCATGTCGGCGCGCTGTCCGAAGATCTGACCCGCGCGATCGATGCCGCCCGCTACTGCGACCGCACGGCCTGCGCGGCTTACGGGGCGACCTATTCGTGGGAGGCGGCGACGCGGCAGTTCCTCGCCGGACTGGCTCCGCTGGAGCAAAGGGAGGCGGTCTCGCTTCGGGCGATGGCCGCGTTCTAGACCGCGCAAAACTGCGCGCGCAATGCAGGCTGGTGTCCTGCACCCTTTTCCTTGCCGTTTGATGCGCCATCGCCTATCTAGGCTGGCAATGTGGCCGCTCCGAAAGGGGCGGCCCTTCTATTTTGAACGGAGATTTCCCATGGCTATCAAGGATCAGCCCAAGCCGCTGATGCCGCACGCCACTGCGACCTGGCTGGTGGACAACACCGCATTGTCGTTCGAGCAGATTGCCGAATTCTGCGGCCTGCACATCCTCGAAGTGCAGGCGATGGCCGATGATCTGGCCGGCAGCAAGTATACCGGCCGCGATCCGGTGCACTCGGGCGAGTTGACGCAGGGCGAGATCGAGGCCGGTCAGGCCGACGCGACCTATTCGCTGCGGATGCACAAGGCGCCGGTCGAAGTGACCCGCACCAAGGGCCCGCGCTACACCCCCGTGTCCAAGCGGCAGGACAAGCCCGATGGCATCGCGTGGATCCTGCGCAGCCATCCCGAAGTGTCGGACGCGCAGATCGGCAAGCTGATCGGCACCACCCGCAACACCATCGGCGCGATTCGCGACCGGTCGCACTGGAACATCCAGAACATCCAGCCGAAAGACCCGGTGACGCTGGGCCTGTGTTCGCAGCGCGAACTGGATGCGATGGTGGCCAAGGCGGCCAAGCGCGCCGGGATCGTCGAAGACGCCGAACCGGTCGCCAAGCCCGAGCGCAACGACCGCGAAAACCTGATCGCGGAACTGCGCGCCGAACGCGACGCCAACGTCCAGGCGGCTGGCAAGGCCGCGCAGGAAGCCGAGGCCGAAGCCTGGCTCGCCGCCCGCCGCGAGGCCGAAGCGAACGAAGAAAAGATCGACCCCGAAAGCGGGTTCAAGGACTGAGTCCTGCTGGCCGGAGCGCGCCAAACGCTCCGGCCGCGGCAACACGCCGCAATTGCGAAAAATTAGCGTTTGCCTCGCCGGTTTCGCTTGTGCACGCCCGCATTGTCCGCCAATATTACTGACATGCCTGTCAGTAACGCTGCCTACCATCACCCCACGCCGCAGGACACCCGGTTCGAGGCGCTGAGCCTTCCGGACATGTTGGAGCGCACCATGCGCGCCGACCCGCAGGCGCCGATCCTGCATTTCCTCGGGCGGACCTACAGCTACGGCGAGATTTACAGCGAAGCCCAGCGGTTTGCCGCGGGGCTGCAGGCGGCGGGCATCGTCAAGGGCGACCGGGTCGGCCTGTTCCTGCCCAATGTGCCGATCTATGCCGCCGCCTATTACGGGGCGATGATGGCGGGCGCGATCGTGGTCAATTTCTCGCCGCTCTATTCGGTCGAAGAACTCGCCTGGCAGGTGGACGATTCCGGCACCAGACTGCTGGTGACGCTGGACGTGCCCGAACTTTACACCACCGCCAGCAAGGTGCTCGCCGCTTCGGGGTTGGAAACGCTGGTGGTGGGCAGCCTCGCCGACATGCTGCCGTGGTACAAGGGCATCGCGCTCAAGCTGCTGAAGCGCAGCCAGATCGCCGACGTCGCCTATGGTCCGGTGGTGCGCAGCTGGGCCGACATGACGCCTGCAAACGCTGCTCCTACGCCTGTCGCCATCGATCCGCATACCGATTTGGCGCTGCTGCAATATACCGGCGGCACTACCGGACGGCCCAAGGGCGCGATGCTGGGGCACGATCAGCTGAGCATCAACGCGCAGCAGGTCGCGGGCATCAACCCGTTCGGCAATGCCCGCGAAGAAGTGTTCATGGGGGCGCTGCCGTTCTTCCATGTCTTTGCCAACACAGCTCTGCTCAACCATGCGGTCTACACCGGCGCCTCGATCGCGATGGTACCGCGGTTCGAGACCAAACAGGTGCTGGAGACGATCCAGAAGTATCGCTGCACCGGCTTTCCCGGCGTGCCGACGATGTTTCAGGCGATGCTCGACCACCCCGATCTCGCCAAGACCGACCTTTCCAGCCTGAAAGTTTGCATATCGGGCGGCGCGCCGATGCCCGGCCCGGTGCATGTGCGGTTCGAGGAAGCGACAGGCGTGCGGCTGGTCGAAGGCTACGGCCTTACCGAAAGCGCGGGCGTGGTCTCGGTCAATCCGTATGAAGGAACGCGCAAGCGCGGCACCATCGGCCAGTTGGTGCCCAGCACCGAAGTGATCCTGCTCGACAAGGAACATCCCGAGCGGCTCGCGCCCGAGGGCGAGCCCGGCGAACTCGCGGTGTGCGGCCCGCAGGTGATGCGCGGCTACTGGAACCGGCCCGAAACCGACCCCGACACCTTCGTGGAGCGCGATGGCAAGCGGTACCTGCGCACCGGCGATGTCGCGCGCGTGGACGAGGACGGGTTCCTCGAAATCGTCGACCGGATCAAGGACATGATCGCGGTCGGCGGGTTCAAGGTGTTCCCCAGCGTCGTCGAGGACGTGATTCTCGAACATCCGGCGGTGAAAGAGGCGCTGGTGATCGGCGTGCCCGAGGAATACCGCGGCGAGGTTCCGCGCGCCTACATCACGTTACACGAAGGCGCGGCCGCGACGGCAGAGGAACTGGCGGGCTGGCTCAACGCGAAGATCGGCAAGCACGAACGCGTCGATCAGGTGGTGATCCGCAGCGACCTGCCGCGCACCATCATCGGCAAGCTCGACCGCAAGGCGCTGCGGGCGGAGGTGCTGTAGCTTTCGCTACTCCGCCGCTTCGACCCTCGGCGCGCTCGGCACGGCCTTGACCGCCTGACGCGCGTTGGGAGCGAAACGCCCGTCGACCTGCGCGCCCTGTTCGATGGTCAGCGCATCATAATGCACATCGCCTTCGATCCGTGCGCTCTTGAGGATCACCAGATCGCGCGCGGTGATCGAACCCGTCACCGTGCCGGCCATGCGCGCGCTTTCGGCGACCACGGCGCCGCTGATGCTGCTCGATTCGCCCTGCACCAGCGAGGCGCATTTGATGTCGCCCTCGATCGTGCCGTCGACATGCAGATCGGCGGTGGCGGCGATATCGCCCTTGATCACCACATCCGCGCCGATCACCGAAAAGGTCGAGCCAGAAGCCATTGCGTTGCCCTTACTTGCTGGCCGCGACGGCGCCGGTGGCGCGGTCCGGTCGGCCGGAGCGGACTTCTTTGAGAACATCGGGGGCGGTCTCCAGAAAGGGGCGCGGATTGATCGCGCGATTATTGATGCGCACTTCGAAGTGCAGATGCGGGCCGGTCGAACGGCCGGTACTGCCAAGCCCGCCGAGCGTCGCCCCGGCTTCGACCAGCTGGCCCGGTGTCACGTCGATCCGCGACAGGTGGGCGTAGCGGGTCATCAAGCCGTTGGCGTGGGTGACTTCGACAGCCTTGCCATAGCCGCCCTTGCGTCCGGCAAAGGTGACGCGGCCCTCAGCCGCGGCGAAGATCGGCGAGCCGACCGCACCCTTGAAATCGATGCCGGCATGCATTGCCGCACGGCCGTTGAAGGGATCGCGGCGATAGCCGAAGGTCGAAGTGATGTTTTCAATCGTGGCGGGAACGACCTGCGGGATGCCGTCGAGCGCGCGTTCGAGCGCGGTCATCCGCGCCAAGCTGAGGCCGAGCCGTTCGAACCGCGAATCGATTCCGTCATCGGACGAACCGGACAGCGCCTCGAACGGGCCGCCCATTCCCTGATCCATCCCCTGTTGCGCCGTGCGGCTGAGGACGCCGGGATCGAGGTTCAGTTTGCGCATCGCGGCTTCGGCACGGCGCGAGCGGGCATCGGCAAAACGGGTCAGGCGTTCGACCACGGCAAGCTGGCGCGCTTCGACTTCGGCAAGGCCGCGCGCCTGCGGGAAAAACTGGCTGACTTTCTCGATCGTCTTGGCGGCTTCGGCGCGCGAATCGGTCACGGTGCCGGTGGCGGCGCCTTCCGCGACGATATCCTCGGGGAGCATCCGCGCCATGTCTTCAAGGAAGTCCTGCCGCTGCTGGAGATCGTCCACCACCCGGCCGATGTCGCCGCCATAGGCTTCGAGCCGCTCCTGCGACTTGGCGACCCGCGCGCGCTGCTGTTCGAAGGAGGCGAGATCGGCTTCGGCGCGGTATTGGCCCCAGGCCATCACCGCCAGCGCAATCAACCAACCCAGCACCAGCGCCACCACCACCGCAGCAGCGCGAATCTGGAGCGTCGACGAAATCTTGATGAAGCGCACCTGACCATCGGAGCGCATGAAAAATTCGCGATCGGGGAACCACTGCCGAAGCTGCTGGCTCCACTTGCGCGTGGAAATACTGTCTGACACTGCGGTCCCGATATTATTATTTGCGCCCCACACATGGGTTAGTATCAGCGCAAATCTTAAGGGTCGATTTTCAACGCGCAGCAAGGGGTGAACCGAAGCGGATTCGCGGCGAGTGGTTCATCTGAGCGCCATGTTCCACAAATGCGCGTGCGGCTCACCCGGAAGTTGCGCGGCGGCGGGGGTCTTGTTCCTGATTCGTGCCCTGAGCATCGCGGCGCGCTTTGCGGCGGGCCTGACAGCAGGCGGCGCGGCTGCTATGGGGCGGCCATGAACCAGACAGCAACACGACCGACCGCCACCGAAACCCACGATCCCACAGAGCTGATCGGCTCGCTCGCCCGCGCCGCGCGGCTGGCGCAGCGAAAGCTTGCCGCCATGACCAGCGCGCAGCGGGCCGCCGCGCTGCACCTTGCTGCCGACCGGCTCGAAGCCTCGGCCCCCGCGATTCTTACCGCCAATGCCGAGGATATCGCCGCTGGCGAGGCGCGCGGCATTGCCAAGGCGATGCTCGACAGGCTCGCGCTCGACGAAGCGCGGCTCGCCGGGATTGCCGCAGCCGTGCGCGCGGTCGCTGATCTGCCCGATCCGGTGGGCGAGGTGATCGACACAGCCGAGCGGCCCAACGGGCTGCACCTGCAGCGCATCCGCGTGCCGATCGGCACCATCGGGATAATCTACGAAAGCCGCCCCAACGTCACCGCCGATGCCGCCGCGCTGTGCGTGCGCGCTGGTAATGCGGCGCTGCTGCGCGGCGGGAGCGAGGCGGTGCATTCCAACCGCGCGATCCACGCCGCACTGGCCGAAGGACTGGCCGAGGGCGGGGTGCCCGCCGAAGCGGTGCAATTGCTGCCGACGCAGGACCGTGCCGCCGTCGGCGCGATGCTGGCCGCCAGCGGGCTGATCGACATGATCGTGCCGCGCGGCGGCAAGAGCCTGGTCGCCCGCGTGCAGGCCGATGCCCGCGTCCCGGTGCTCGCGCATCTCGACGGCATCTGCCACACCTATGTCCATGCCGCCGCCGACCCGGAGATGGCGCAGAACATCGCGCTCAATGCCAAGCTGCGCCGCACCGGCATCTGCGGTGCGATGGAGACATTGCTGATCGACGCCGATTTTCCCGAGAGCGAAAAGCTGGTCGCCGCCCTGATCGACAAGGGCTGCGAAGTGCGCGGCGACGACCGGATCCGGTCGCTCGACCGGCGCGTCACTCCCGCCAGTGCGAATGACTGGGACACCGAATATCTCGACGCCGTGCTGTCGGTGGCGATGGTCGATGATCTCGAAGCTGCGCTGGCCCACATCGCGCGCCACTCCTCCGGCCACACCGATGCCATCGTGACGTCGGACAAGGACGTGGCCGAGCAATTCCTGACGCAGGTCGACAGCGCCATCGTGATGCACAACGCCTCCTCGCAATTCGCCGACGGGGGCGAATTCGGACTGGGCGCGGAGATCGGCATCGCCACCGGGCGGTTGCACGCACGCGGGCCGGTCGCGCTCGAAGGGCTGACCACCTACAAGTGGCAGGTTCGCGGCGCGGGCCAAACTCGCCCCTGACCGCTGAGGAAAACGGCGCTTGAACTCACGCCCGGTCACAACGGGGCTGCTGGGGGGCAGCTTCAACCCCGCGCATGGCGGGCACCGGCGGATCAGCCTGTTCGCGGCCGACGCGCTGGGGCTGGACGAGGTGTGGTGGCTGGTCTCGCCCGGCAATCCGCTGAAGCCGAAAGCCGGCATGGCGCCATTGGCAGCGCGGCTGCGGTCGGCACAAGTGCAGGCCCGCCGTGCGCGAATCGTGCCCACCGCGATCGAGCAGCAGCTGGGCACACGTTATACCGTCGACACGCTCCGCGCGCTTGTCCGCCGCTATCCTAAACGGCGCTTCGTCTGGCTGATGGGGGCCGATAACCTCGCCGAGTTGCACCGCTGGAAAGACTGGCGACAAATCGCGCGGACAATGCCGATTGCGGTGATCGCCCGCCCCGGCTATGATGGAACGGCCATGACGAGCCCCGCCATGGCCTGGTTCAGACGCAATCGTGTGTCTGCCGCCAGTTTTCGGAAACGGGGGCAATGGAGCGCACCGGCCCTGGTGTTATTGCGTTTCGATCCTGACGACCGCTCGGCCACGGCAATCCGCCGTGCCAATGCCGGGTGGGCCGAGGATATCCTCGGGAGGGATCGCGACGACGACGACATTGATGTGCCGCTGCGCGACCGGCTGACTTTTCGCAGCATCCGGACAGAGGAAAAGGCATGAAGCGCATTTCTCGCGTTTCGTCCTTCTCGCCTGTCTGCCTGCGCAATGCCGGTCTTCATCGCCCTGAACTCTGGAGATACCCGATTGCCGATGACCGAGGCATTAGTTGCATCCATTCCGCTCGCCCCGGCACAAGCCGCGGCGCAGGCGGCCCAATCGCTGGCGCACGCTGAGATGAGCGATCATCCGCTGCACCAGCTGGTAATGACCCAGCTTGACGACGATCAGGCGCAGGAAATCGTGTCGATCCCGCTCGAGGGAAAAAGCTCGATTGCCGATCACATGGTGATCGCCAGCGGGCGTTCGACCCGGCAGGTTGCGTCGATGGCGCAGAAGCTGGGCGAAGCGATCAAGAAGGCCGGGTTCGGCCACGTCCGGATCGAAGGCCTGCCGGCTGCCGACTGGGTGCTGATCGACGCGGGCGACGTTGTGGTGCACCTGTTCCGCCCCGAAGTGCGCAGCTTCTACAACCTTGAACGCATGTGGTCGTTCGAGGGCGGGGAAGCGACGCAAGGCCGGGCGTAATTTGTTTTGCGCTCGCCCCCGTCCGGGCGAGCGTCCTTGGCGCTGTTTCAAGCCCTTTGGGCTTGAGCGCCTGCGGGCGGGCGGTCGCCCTTGCGGCCACTTTGTGGCCGATCCATTGCGAAACGGGCTGCGACGCGGACCGCAAAAGGGCGACTGCCCGCCGGCCGGCAGGCCGCCCCTCGAAGGCCAAGGCGCAGCCTTTCGCCGTGAGAGAAAGGGACTCTCTTATCCTCCTCCACGTCATCGCTCGGGGTAAGATCGGCCGGTCGCCTGAGGGCGAGCTGGTGGATCGCTATGCCAAGCGGATGACGTGGCCGGTCAAACTGACCGAGTGGCCCGAGACGGGCGCGGGCAAGGTCGGCGATCCGCTTACCCCCTGCCGCACCGTGCTGCTGGATGAACGCGGCAAGGCCATGACGTCGGAGGATTTTGCCGCCCTGCTCGGTCGCTGGCGCGATGAAGGCGTGCGCGAAACCCGCTTCATGCTCGGCGCGGCAGACGGGCATTCGGACGCCGAACGCGCCTCGGCCGATCTGCTGCTCGCCTTCGGTCCCGCCACCTGGCCGCATATGCTGGCCCGCGCAATGCTGATGGAGCAGCTCTACCGCGCGGTCACCATCCTTGCCGGGCATCCCTATCATCGGGCAGGGTAGGATCATGAACCGCCCCGCGCTCCTGACCCCCGGGCTCCTGACCCCTGCGATCCCGGCATTGTGCCTCGCCATAGTGCTGACGGCGGCGATGGCCGTGGCGCTGCCCGAATCGCGGGCGGCGCGCACGGCGCTGCTGCTGGAGCCCGCCGAGGCCGAGGCCCAGCTTGCCCGTGCGACCCGCGAAAGCCGCCGCGCCGAAAGCCGCGCCGCGCGCCTCACCCGCGAGGCCGAAGCCGCTACCGAAGCCGCCAGCCGCACCGCACGCGAGGCCGCTGCGCTCGCCGCCCGCATCCAGCAGGCCGAAGCCGATATCGAAGTGGCTCGCGCGCGCTATTCGCTGACCAGTGCCGAGCGCGGTGCGTTGACTGCGCGGCTGGCCCGGCAGCAGGAACCCACCGCCCGCCTTGCCGCCGCATTGCAGACGGCGTCACGCCGCCCGCTCGCCCTGTCGGCGCTGCAACCCGGTTCGCTCAAGGAGGTCGTCTACGTGCGCGCCGTGCTCGACAGTGCGGTGCCGCAGATCCGCGCCCGCACGGCCGGTTTGCGCGCCGAACTGGATCGCGGGCGCGCGCTGGAGGCCGAAGCGGGCCGCGCACTGGCCGAAGTGCGCGCCGGCGAGCAGGCCTTGCGCACCCGCCGCTCGCAGCTGGCCGCGCTCGAAACGCAGCAGCGCATTGCATCGCGCACGGCGCGCGGGGCGGCATCGCGTGAGGCCGAGCGAGCGCTCGCGCTGGGCGAGGAAGCGCGCGATCTCGATGGATTGGTGGCGCGGCTGGATGAAGTGGCGGCACTGCGGCGCGAACTGGCGGCGTTGCCCGGTCCAGTGCCGCGCCCCGCTGACCTGGCTGCACCGCGCTCCGCAGCGAACGTGGCGGCGGCATCACCTTCCGCTCCCGTCCCATCTGCCAGCACCCCGCCGCCGCGCGGGTTCCAGCTACCGGTCGACGGGCGCACGCTGGTCGGCTTCGGAGCGATCCGCGACAGCGGGATCGCCAGCACGGCACTGGTGCTCGCGCCCGCAGACGGCGCGCAGGTGGTCGCGCCCGCCGATGGCCGCGTCGCCTTTGCCGGGCCATATCGCGGGTTCGGCCGAATCGTCATCATCGAACACGAAGGCGGCTGGACCAGCCTCGTCACCGGCCTCGCGCGGGTCGACGCAGTGGTCGGCGACGGCGTCATCGGCGGCAGCCCGATCGGCGTCGCGGGCGGGCGGGCGACGCCGGTGAGCTTCGAACTGCGCCGTGACAGCGATCCGGTCAACCCCTTGCAATTCCTACGCTAGCGCCGATCTTGGCGGCAGGAATTCAGGCCCACCTGTCCCGTCCGGATACGCAGGGTGGCGGCACCCGCGCTCTCATCTGGCGTTAAGCTGGCCGAACCTATACATTCGCGTCCTGAAGGAGCCTTGCACGTCCAATGAAAATCGCCGCTCTCCTGCGCAGCGCTGCGCTTGTCACCGCGGTGGCGCTGATCCCCGCCACCACCGTCACCATGGCCCAGGTCGATGGCCGCGCCGGGCCGGAATTCGCCAAGTTGTTCGCGGTGTTCCAGCGGGTGAAGGCCAGCTATGTCGAGCCGGTGGAGGATGACGTCCTGATCCGCGGCGCGATCGACGGGATGCTGGCGGCGCTCGATCCGCATTCCGCCTATCTCGATGGCGGCGATCTGCAGCGGCTCGAAACCATGATCGACGGCAATTATTCCGGCCTCGGCCTGTCGGTGGTGCTGGAGGATGGCGCGGTCAAAGTGATCTCGCCGTTCAATGGCAGTCCGGCGGATAATGCCGGGATCAAGGCCGGCGACTTCATCACCCATTTGGATGGCAAGCTCATCTATGGTGGCAGTCTGGATGATGCCGTGGCGCAGATGCGCGGGCCATCGGGCAGCACGATCCAGCTGACGATCTTCCGCCCCGGCCGCGAAGAGCCGCTGGAAGTGGACGTGACCCGCGGCGTGATCGAGCTCGAACCGGTCACGCATGAACTTGGCGCGGGCAATATCGGCGTCATCACCGTCAACGAATTTTCCGCCGATGTCGGCGCGGATGTGTACGCCGCGTGGCAGGCGATCCGCGAAGAAGCGACCGGACGCGTCAGCGGGCTGGTGCTCGACCTGCGCAACAATCCGGGCGGCAGTCTGGACGAATCGGTGGAGCTGGCCGACCTGTTCCTGACCGATGGCCGGATCGTCAGCCAGCGCGGGCGCGCGCGCGGCGAAACAATCCTCTACGATGCCGAAACCGCCTATCGCGGCGATATGGCCGAAGGCGTGCCGGTGATCGTGCTGATCAACGCAGGGTCAGCCTCGGCATCAGAAATCGTCGCGGGCGCGCTGCAGGATCATCGCCGTGCGCTGATCATGGGCGAGCGCAGCTTCGGCAAGGGTTCGGTGCAATCGCTGCTACCACTGGGCCGGGATGCGGCGCTGAAGCTGACGACCGCGCGCTATTTCACGCCTGCGGGCAATTCGGTGCAGGAAGGCGGGATCAAGCCCGACATCGCGGTGCCGCAGCTGTCCGACCCCGATCTTGCGCTACGGATGAAGTACCAGACCCGCGAAAGCGATCTGCGCGGCCATCTGATCAACGAGCTGGGCATCAAGGACGAGGAGCTGGAGGCCGACACCATCGCCGATCCGCGTTTCCAGCTGACCGCCGAACAGCTCAAGGATCAGGGCGTCGAGGATTTCCAGCTGCATTATGCGATGGAGACCCTGCGCCGCACCACCAAGAGCACTGTCGCGCTGAGACCGGCCTTGCCCGCCCGCCCTGCCAAGCGTTGAGGCGGGTTGCATGAACAGTTTCGGCAAGGCGCGGCTGCTTGCCGTGCTGGTTCCCGCCGCCTTGCTGGGCGGTGCGTATATCGCGCAATATGGCTTCGGCCTGCCGCCGTGCGAGATGTGCTGGTGGCAGCGCTATCCGCATTTTGCCGCGCTGGGGATCGCGGGGCTCGCCTTCGTGATTCAGCCCGCGCGGGTGTGGACGGCGCTGGCCGGGCTGGCGATCATCACCTCCGGCCTGATCGGCGGCTTTCATGCCGGGGTCGAATATGGCTGGTGGGAGGGGATCACCGGCTGTTCCACCCTGCCGTCGAGCGTCGATGTGATGAACATCTCCGCCGCACCGCTGATCCGCTGCGATGTCGCCCCGTGGACGCTGTTTGGCATCTCGCTTGCCGGGTTCAATTTCCTGATTTCCTGCACGGCGGGTGCGGCCATTGTGGCGCTCGCCGCGTATAGAAGGTAAGGCGGGGGCAAGAAGGGAACGCAATATGCAACGCGATGAACTCCACCGCATGATCCGGGTCGATCAGGCCGGCGAATTCGGCGCGACCCGCATCTATGAAGGCCAGTTGGCCGTGATGGGCGACCGTGCGCCGCATTCCGCCGAAATCCGCCACATGGCCGAGCAGGAGCGCGAACACCGCGCCAAGTTCGATGAACTGCTGGTGAGGCGCGGGGTGCGCCCGACGGTGCTGCACCCGTTCTGGTCGGCGGCGGGCTACGCACTGGGCGCAGGCACTGCGCTGCTCGGGCCGGAAGCCGCGATGGCCTGCACCGCCGCGGTCGAGACCGAGATCGACAAGCATTACAGCGAGCAGCTGGACAGGTTGGAAGCGAGCGGCGAGGATCCCGAATTGGCCGGCATGATCGAGGCGTTCCGCGAAGACGAGCGCGAACACCGCGATGCCGCGCTGGCGAACGGCGCCGAACGCGCGCCCGCCTATCCGTTGCTGGCAGGCGCGATCCGGCTCGGCTGCCGCCTGGCGATCAAGGTGAGCGAGCGGATCTGAATCTTCGGCGCGGGGCTTTTCAGCCCGGCTCCGACGGGGTCCTGCGCCCGACCGGCTGCCACGGCTGGCCGATCTGCTTCTCCAGACGATCACGCACCCGCCACACCAGTCCCACCCGCCGCTCGGCAATGCCCGGCAAGCTGCTGGGATCGCCCGCGAGCCATGGCAGGAACGGGTTCCGCCGGGCATAGGACCACAGCTCCACCCGCTCCCCCGATCGCAGCGATGGTCCGCGCGCGTGAAAGCCGACCGTATCGGCAACCACCAGCGTATTGGCCGCCACCTCCAGCGACCGTGCCGGAGGGAGCTTCATCGCCTCCAGCTCGGGCGCGCCGATCCGCGGCGAACCGCGCGCCGAAAGGCGATCGATCGCGCGCGGATTGGCAAGGCTGCGTGCCCGCTCCCATGCCATGCGTTCCGGGGTAAAACGGTGCGATCCGGGGACATAGGTGAACGGCCCGTCCTCCACCGCCACCGGATTGAGGAACAGCCACGATTTCAGCGACGAATGGAAACTGTCCGCGTGCAGGACTTCCTGCGGATCGGGTTCATTTCCGCCGATCTTGCTGACAATCGTCTGGACGTAGTGGAGCGGGGTTATGCGGTAGCTCGCGACATAGTGGAACAGGGCGACGATGTCCTCGCGTTCCAGCAGACGCCGCAGCGCGGGGATGGCCCGCAGCATATCGGGATCGATGGCCATGCGCCGGGTTATGGCGTCACCCTGCCGCATTTCGCGCGCCGGAGCCTCGTAGCCCAGCACCGCGGCGCGCAAGGCGGCGAATTCCGCGGGCGGGACGATGTCGGGAATGGCGACAAAGCCGTCACGATCGAATGCCTCGCGCCAGTCGGACCGAACTCTGGACGCCAACCGGCGGCGACGCCACTGGCATATGGCATCGGCCAGCCTTACTCTGGCGACGTGCAGCCCACGCCGGTTCAGGCGCTGCGAACCGATAAGCGGATTGTCGAGGAAGCTCTTGGCCCCGGTTGCCAGCTGCAGCGCCCATAACGGCGCCAGTAGGGCCTTGCGGATCATATTAGCGGCTCTGTGTCAGTGCGGGCCTTGGAAACGAAGGGCTTAGTCCCACGCGGCTGTTGATCGATCAAGCATTTTTCGACCGCCTGCGGGAACCCGCTGGCGGCATGCGGTGTCAAAGGCTCCAATACACCAGTTCGTCGGGCAATCCCGCCCGGTCGAGCGCGCTTTTCACGTCCACCATCACGCCGCCCTGACGGATCCGACCGGTCAATTGCGCCGGGTCGGCGAGGTAGTCGGCGTGGTTCACCGCCAGCACCAGCGCATCGAGCCCGACCAGATCGCCGGGCGGGCTCAGCGCGATGCCATATTCGTGCAGAGCCGCCGCAGGTTCCGCCAGCGGATCGCTGACCAGCGCTTCGATCCCGTATTCGCGCAGTTCGGCGAGGATATCGGGCACCTTGGAATTGCGGATGTCGGGCACGTCCTGTTTGAAGGTCAGCCCCATCACGCCAACCTTCGCACGGCACGGGGATACGCCTTGCGCGATCAGCAGCTTGACCAGCTTCTGCGCGATCGCCTGCCCCATTGAATCATTGATCCGCCGCCCTGCCAGGATGACTTCGGGCCGGTAGCCGAGCTTTTCCGCCGCCGCTGTCAGGTAGAACGGGTCGACCCCGATGCAGTGCCCGCCGACCAGACCGGGGGTAAAGGGCAGGAAATTCCACTTCGTCCCCGCTGCCGCCAGGACGTCACGCGTCGCGATGCCCATCCGGTCGAAGATCAGCGCGATTTCGTTCATCAGCGCGATGTTGAGGTCGCGCTGGGTGTTCTCGATCACCTTGGCGGCCTCGGCCACCTTGATCGATGGTGCCTCGTGCAGCCCGGCATCGACGATGCTGCCGTAGATCGCACGCATCCGCGCCAGTGCCGCTTCGCTGTCGGCGGCAATAATCTTGGTGATGGTCTCCAGCCGGTGGACATGGTCGCCCGGATTGATCCGTTCCGGACTATAGCCGAGCGCGAAGTCCTCGCCCTGCCGAAGCCCTGAAATCTCCGCCAGCCATGGGCCGCAGATGTCCTGCGTCACGCCGGGGAATACGGTCGATTCGAACACCACCAGCGCGCCTTTGGCGAGGCGCGGGCCGATGGGTTCGCAGGCCTTGCGCAATGGGGTGAGATCGGGGCGCTGTTCGTCGGTGATCGGGGTGGGAACCGTTACGATGAAAGCGCTCGCCCCTTCGAGCGCGGCGGGATCGTCGGTGACGTCAAGGCCGCATGACGCCAGCCGTTCATCGGTGATCTCGCGGGTTGCGTCATGCCCTGCGCGCAAAGCGGCGACGCGTCCGGCGGCGATGTCGAACCCTGTCACCTTGCGCCCGTTGCCGCCGCACCGTTCGGCGAGCGCCACGGCCACCGGCAGGCCGACATAGCCAAGCCCCACGACTGCGATATTATTGTCCATCCGCGCCGCATAGCTTACCGGGACTCAATTTTTCGCTAACTGTGCTGATAGCGGTGCCCGCTTCACAGCCGGTTCAGCGCAAGCGCTCTAGACAAGTAGGCCCGCCCGAAGGCATGGCTGGGACGAACCGCTCTGCCGGACAAAGGACCAAACGCGATGAAGCACCTGCTCGCCCCTGCTGCTATCAAAGGCGCTGTTCTCAAAGGCGCCCTTCTCGCCGCCACTGCGACGCTTGCCGCCGCTGCACCGGCTTCGGCACAGAGCGCCGACGAGAAGATCAACATGGTGATCGCCTATAGCGAGGACGAATGCCCGACCGCGCAACCCGGCGAAGTGGTGATCTGCGAGATCCTGGTCGAAGCGGACCGCTATCGCATCCCGTCGAACCTGCGCCAGAGCAACTCGCCCGAGAACACCGCCTGGGCGGAGCGGGTCGAGTCGATCAAGTATGTCGGCGATTTCGGCGCGATGAGCTGTAGTCCGGCCGGTCTCGGCGGCTTCACCGGCTGTACCCAGAAGTTCATCGAAGCCGCTTACAAGGACCGCGCCGAGGCCGATAACGTGCGCTTCAGCGCGCTGATCGAGGAAGCGAGGGCCGAACGCCTCTCTACCATCGATGAAGATGCGGCCGCCGAGCAGGAGCGGGTCGAGATGATCGAGCGCGAATATATGGAACGGCTCGAGCGTGAGCGCGCCGGGGAACTTCCGGCCGTGAGCGATCCTTCGCTCGCCCCGCCGCCGATCGACACCGAAGCGCGCCAGCCCCCGGTTGCTCCGGCAAAGCCCGGCCCGTTCGACGATGGCGATGATGAGCAGGTACCGATCGACGCCATTCCGCCAGCGGAAGCCCCGTCCGGAAACTGACGCCGCCTAAACGCGGTAATAATCCCGATACCATGCGACGAACCGCGCCACGCCTTCGCGGAACGGGGTCTGCGGAGCGTAGCCGGTAAGTGTCTTCAGCAGTGACGCATCGGCCCATGTCGCGGGCACATCGCCTTGCTGCATCGGCATGAAATTCTTGATCGCCTCGCGCCCGCATTCGGCCTCGATCGCGGTAATGAAATCCATCAGCCGCACTTTCTCGCCATTGCCGATATTGACCACCCGGAACGGGGCGGCGGGCGAGAGGCTGTCACCTTCGGCGATGTCTTCGGGGCTGTCGGGCCGCACCGGTGCAGTATCGACCAGCAGCCGGATGCCGCGCACCAGATCGCTGACGTAAGTGAAATCGCGGTACATTTCGCCATCATTATAGATGTCGATCGGCGTCGCTTCGAGGATTCCGCGCGTGAATTTGAACAGCGCCATGTCGGGCCGCCCCCACGGGCCGTAGACGGTGAAGAACCGGAACATCGTGGTCGGCAGGTTCCACAGATGCGCATAGGAATGCGCCATCGCCTCGTTCGCCTTCTTGGTCGCGGCATAGAGCGTCAGCGGGGTGTCGCATTTCTGCCCCTCGCCGAACGGCATTTCCTCGTTCGCGCCGTAAACCGAGCTGGTCGAGGCCATCAGCAGATGATCCACCGCCAGTTCGCGCGCGCATTCCATCACGTTGAAGGTGCCGATCAGGTTTGCATTCACGTAAGCGCGCGGGTTTTCGAGCGAGTACCGCACCCCCGCCTGCGCTGCCAGATGCACGATCACATCGGGCTTTTCCGCCATCGCCAGCGCGTGCAGCGCGTCGAAATCCTCCAGCATCGCTTCGGTGCAGCTGAAATGCGGGTGCTGCAGCAGCATCTGGTGGCGGCGCTGCTTGATCCGCACGTCGTAGTAATCGGTCATCCCGTCATAGCCGACCACGCGGAAGCCTTCATCCAGCAGCAGCTGCGCCAGATGAAAGCCGATGAACCCGGCCGATCCGGTGACGAGAATTGTGCGCATGACGGCCCTTACCCCAATGGTGCGGACTGCGGCTATGGGCAACGGCGCAAGCCGTCAAGCACCGGGCGGGGCGATCTCGTCATCTGCTCCATCGACAGGCTCTTGCACGGCAGGGCCGCTCCCGACGCTGCCGGCGATCAGGGCAATCGCGACGGTTGTGATCACTGGCCCCAGCCAATCGGCAATCTGATCGCTGTTCTGCCAGACACGCCGGTCGAATACGGCGTTCCACGGCATGTTGGCGCGCAGCCCGTCCCCGAAATGCTCGATCCAGCGATATTCGGCCTGCGCAACCTCGCGCCCGATGAAATAGGTCGAAGCGAGTGCAGCGCCGGCCCACCAATTGCCTGTGAGCAGGCCGATGATCAGCTGGATCACGGCCGCGAATATGGCGTGTTCGAAAAGGCTCATGTCGATCATGTGCCCGCGCTCCGCGACGCTTGTCGCTGATATCGGTTGGAAAGCTGCACCGTGATCGACGTCCGGCCTAGTCGGGCAATAACCTGCGCCCTTCGAAGCGGGCGATGGCATGGGTGACCACCTTGTCGAGCGCTTCGTCGGAGAAGAACCCGCCCGGGATCAAGCAATGATCGATCAGTACCCGGCGAAAGGCACCGAATGTTTCCGCATCGGGGGGCGTTGCCTCGGTCCAGAAGTGATCGAGCCCGTTCTGGAATGTGAGATCGGGCAGGTCGTAAATCGCCTTGCCCAAAACGACCACGGGAATCCCCCGCGCAAGCCCCAGCGTCCCGCTGGTGCTGTTGATCGTCACCATCCCGCACGCGCGCTCGGCAATCGCCTCGATATCGCCCCAAGCCAGATAATCGACCCGGTCCTCGATCCCGAACCGCTTGGCGAGATCGGCGGTTTCGAGTTGCCAGTCGCGCACCCCGTTATCGAGCGGGTGTTCCTTGACCACCAGACGCGTATCGGCCGGAGCATGTTCGGCAAAGGATTGCAGCACTACCTTGAGCGCCTCGACAATGCCGGCGAAGGGCGAATGCAGCCGGATCTGCGCGTCCGAATCGAGTTGTAGCGGAAACAGGAAATAGGGCGCATGCTCTTTCGCCAGCCGGGCGATCAGCCGTGCTCCCTGTTCGCGCCGCTCCTCGCGGCGGTTGAGCTTGCGCGCCCAGCCGATGCCCTCGACCAGCGGATGCCACGGACGATGGGTGCGCCAGCCCGGGTAGCGCCAGCGCGTCAGGACGTCGGCGACATTGTACCACAGCCCTTCGGTCGCCCGGCGGCGGAACGACGAAGGCACCTTGCGGTGTTCGGGCACAGGCGGCAGTTCGGCCGCGACGGCGCGGTACCATTGCGGGTCGCGTGGCAGCAGGCTGTGGCCGTTCACGCCGCCGATCTCCATCGTCACCCAGTCGGGACGCACATAGCCTTCCTCGAACACCCACACCGTCAGCGCGCGCTCCCGGCACACCGCGAGTGCCGCCGTGTGATGATCGCGGCAATCGCCGAACAGCATCACATCGGTGATGTTGTGATCGTCGACCAGCCGGGCGAAGGCTTCGGGCCATTCGTCCAGCGTCCCGCGAAAGTCGATCCCGTTGGGGAGCCGCCAAAACGCCCGGTCACCGCCGTTGAAATTGACCTTGAACACCTCATGCCCGGATTTGCGCAGACCCTCCCCGAGCTTTCGGAAAAACGGCCCCATCAGGCCCTGCAGCAGCAGCACGCGGCGCTGCATCCCCGATTGCAGAAGCGGATTCGTCGGCGGCAAGATCGGTTGAGCGGTCACGGGAAATCGCTGGATCATTCGGTAGGTGCGGGATTTACGTTCGTCTTCCCTAGGCCTGCGGGCAGCGGTTTGTCGATGCTGGAATAGCATTTTGTTTTTGCTTTCCATGGTGATTCGAAGCTAGCCGAGCGGTCATGATCACGGTCGCGCATGATCGGAGCGATGCTCCGTACCGGGGGCAATGCCCCGCAGTGTTGCCCGGGAGGCACAGGTGATCGAAGTATGGCGCGAACTTGCGATCGCGGCGCTGCTGGCAGGTCTGTTCGCGATCATTGCCGATGCCTTCGCGCTCCCGCGCGGGCGGTTGTCCCCCGCGCCGCGCAGCCTGGGCGGCACCGCCGTTCTGGCGCTGGCCGCCATGCTGGTTTTTGGCCTCGGAGTCGTCCTGACCGGCGCGCCTGGGGTCTCGGCAGTGGTCGTGGCCGCGCTTTCGGGCGCGCTTGCACTGATCTCGAACATCAAGCGCCGGGTTCTGGGAGAGCCGCTGGTGTTCAGCGATTTCGCGCTGATCGGAGCGGTTTTCCAGCACCCGCAATTCTACCTCACCGCGTTGCGCCCGGCGCAGGTTGTAGTTTTGGGAGGAGGCGTGGCCGCCCTCGTCGTGGCACTGGCTGCGTTGTCGAGCCTTGAACTGGCGCCGAGGCTGGCGGGTCTTGGGCTGGCGCTCGGCGCGGGGGCGGGGCTGGCTGCCGCGCTGTGCCGCATCGGCCGCCCGGTGGCGGACGTGGTGCCCGATCCGGACACCGATGTGATGCGCCATGGCCTCGCCGCGAGCCTCCTTGCGCACTTGCATGCGTGGCGCGGCACCGCCGACCCCGAACCCTGCCGCGCGCCGCCGATTGCCGGGGAACCGGGCCAGCTGGTGGTGATCATCCAGTGCGAATCCTTTACCGATCCGGTCGCGGTTTTTGGCGATCCGGCGCTTTCACTTCCCGGTCTGGCGGCGGCGCGGAGCCGTGCCTTGCAGCAGGGGCGATTGCTGGTTTCCGGCTTCGGGGCCTACACCATGCGCACCGAATTCGGCGTGTTGTTCGGACGCGGCGAAGAGGTGCTCGGAACGCGCCGGTTCGACCCGTTTCTGACCGCGCGCGGCGAAACCAGCTATGCGCTTCCCAACCGGCTGGACCGTTCCGGCTGGACCAGCTGGTTCGTGCACCCCCACGACATGCGGTTCTACGGACGCGACCGGCTTATGCCCGAAGCCGGGTTCGATGCGCTTGTCGGCGAGGAGGCTTTCGCTCCTCCGGCACCGGGCGAGGGGCGCTATGTCACCGACGCGGCGGTTGCCGACCGGATCATCGCGCTGGCCGAGCAGGACAGTGCAGGTGCGAGCCTGATCTATGCCGTGACGATCGAGAATCACGGCCCCTGGCCGCCGGACGAAGCCGACGCAGTGCGCAGTGCCGCCCCTTACCTGAGGCTGCTGGCACGCAGTGATGCCATGCTCGCGCGCCTGATGGATGCTCTCCCCCGCATCCGCCGGCCGACCATCCTGTGCTTCTTCGGAGATCACCGGCCGAGCATTCCTGGTGCCAGCGAACCGGGGGCGGAGCGGCATACGCCCTATGTGCTGGTCCGCTTTGCCGCCGATGGCACGCCCGTGCCCGAAAGCGGATCTGAATGCGACCTCACCCCCGCCGAACTCCACCACGCTATTCTCGATGCCATCCGCCTAAGGGACCCTGAGCGATAGCAGCAGCCGATCCCGCAAGGGGCGGGGCAGCAGCCGATCAAGCCAGCGTAGCAGCAGGAAACGCCGGGGTACGACCACCTCGGCACGGCCCGATGCTACGGCTGCGATCATTCGTTCTGCGACGATGCCTGCAGAAATTTCCCCGGGGCGGCGGGTCACCGAATGATCGCCTTGTGCAGCGGCGAAGAAACCTGGCGTGATCAGAGTTACCGAGACACCGTGTTTCCGGACGGCGAGCCGCAAAGCGTCGGCATAGCGCGCCAGTCCGGCCTTGCTCCCGGCATAGGCTGCCGCAAAGGGCAGCGAGTGCGATGCGGCAGCAGTTCCCACCAGACCGATCCGCCCCGCGCCGCGGGTTGTCATACGTGCAGCCAAAGCTGAGGCCATCGCCGCGGGTGCAACGAAGTTTGCGTGGCCGAGTCTCGCCACCTGATACGGATCTTCAATGACTTCGCCGGGCAAAAGCGTGTCTCCTTGGCCTGCAACCAAAAAGGCCAGATCAAAGGGAGAAAGGTTGTCTTCGTGATTGAGCGCGTCGAGGGCGTTGACGAGGTTGGCGAGATCAACCGATCGAATATCTGCTCGGGCACCATGCTCGCGGCACCGGTCAGCAACCTCGCTGAGACGCGCTTCATTGCGGCCCCATAGTGAAAGGTGCACTCCGGGCCGCGCCAGCCGAATGGCGAGTTCCCGACCCAAAGTTCCCGAAGCGCCGCTGACAAAAATATGTGTATTCACGGAGGCTTTCAGCTGTTGTTCCGTTACCAAACTCGATTACTCCTGAATCAGGTTCGCAGCTGCGGCATCGCACTGCTTAATAGGGTCTTTCGAAGCTTCGAGGCATGCGTCAGGTGCCGATATGTCACACCAGAATGGGGAACTTCCATCCTATATTGGCATTCTATCTTATAATTCCGGCGTTCGTCGCAAGCGTCTTGACTTGATCCCCTTGCCGTCCATGGAGGCGCTTATGACAGGTTCGCGCCCTAATCTCTCAAGACGCATTCAGCTGTTCCAAAACGGTTACTTAGAGCGACTAACGGTGCTCTCGGCGGCTGGCTTTGTGGTTCTCTGGGCGATGGCTCTTCCTGCTATCGCGATCGTGGGTGTGATCACCGCTCCCACAGTCTGGGCCCTGCTGTTCGTATTTCTCGGACTGGTTGTCTGGACCATTGTTGAATACGTTCTGCACCGCTTCATCTTCCATTTTGAGCCGCAGTCGGCGTTGCTTAAGCAGGCGATTTTCGTCATTCACGGGAATCACCACGCCGACCCAAACGACCCGCTTCGCAACCTGATGCCTCCGATTGTCAGCCTCAGCGTCGGCGGCTTGATCTGGTTGCTGTCGCTATGGGGCTTTGGCTTGATCGGAACATGGTTTTTCTTGGGCTTCATGGTGGGTTATGTCGCTTATGACCTGGTGCATTACGCCTGTCACCAGTTCCCAATGAAAGGGCGAGTGGCCCGTGCGGTAAAGCGTCACCATATGCGCCACCACCATTTCAAGGTCGGCGGCAACTACGCGATCACGGGGATGATCTGGGATCGCGTTTTCTCGACTCGGATCTCATCCTCCCGGAAAGCATAGCTGTCCATGTCCCTCAAGAGCTTCACTCAAAGCGAACATCGATTCGAGGACAGGAGTTCTGGGCTCGATTTTGAGTGCGTCAGCGGTGCCATAACCCCACCGAACCAAGGTCGCCATCAGCCCCGCGGCGCGCGCAGTGCCGATATCGATTACCGAATCCCCGCAATAAAGGGTGTCCCTAGAAGAGCCCCGCAACGCCGCGACTGCCAGCTGCGCGCACTCCGGGGCAGGTTTCCGGGCGCGGTCGGGCGAGCTGCCAATAATTGCAGTGAAATGCTGCGCCAAGCCGAGGTCGCCGAGGATTTTGTCACACAAGAACTGCGGTTTGTTCGAACAGATCGCAAGGCCAATACCGCTTGCGGACAGTTCTCCGAGGGCCTCTCGCACACCTGGGAAAGGCAATTCTGCAGGCACATTGGTCGTCCGGTGGAGGGCGCGGAACTCCTCGATTTCAGCAGCGGGATTGATCGAATGAGGGCCCAAGACGGCGGCTATCATGGCTTCGCCGCCAATGGCGTCCATTTTGCGGATCAAGTCTCTACTGGCACGCATGTCTACGCCCCGCTTGTCCAGCATCTGGTCGATAATCACTCCGGTGAGCCGCGCACTATCAATGAGGGTGCCGTCAAGATCGAAGACAATGTTGCAGAATCGCACAGTATTTTTGCCTTTTTTCTTCCTGCCCTGGGTCGCACAGAGCAGTATAACGCTTCACGTTGGGGGTAGTTGCAGATGGTATTTCCCGAACTCCGTAAAGAGGCGCACGTTGATGCGCCATCTTCGAGCAGCAATGACGCGCACATCGCTGTTGGTCGCGGCGTAATTCGGATGGAAGCCGATGCACTTCATCTGCTGAGCGAGCATCTGGACGAGGACTTCGCCAAGGCAGTCGAAATGATCCTCAGCTGCCAGCAGCGGGTGATTGTATCGGGCATCGGCAAATCGGGCCATATCGCGCGGAAGATTGCCGCCTCGCTCGCCGCTACCGGCACTCCTGCCCTTTTCGTGCATGCGGCCGAAGCTGCCCATGGCGACGTTGGGATGGTGAGCCCGGGCGACGTGCTGATCGTGTTCTCCAACAGCGGTGCAACGGTCGAGGTGCAGCCTCTTTGTATCTATGCCAAGTCCATCGGCTGTCCCGTCATCGGCGTTTCGCGCAATCGCAATTCTTTGCTGATGCGCACAGCTGATATCAGATTGATGTTGCCGAAAGTTGAGGAGGCTTGCACATCGAGCCTGGCGCCGACGACCTCGTCGACAATGATGCTCGCGCTGGGAGACGCGTTGGCAGTGGCAGCGATGCGTGCACGCGGTCTGTCCGCCCCTGACATTCGCGCGCTTCACCCTGGAGGTGAAATCGGGCTGTATCTTCGCAGTGTCGAAGACGTCATGCATTCGGGCAGCAAGCTGCCCCTCGTCGCACTCAACACGCCCATGCCACAAGTGCTGCTCACTATGACAGAGAAGCGACTGGGGTTGGCGGGAGTGATCGACGATGAAGCAGAATTGGTTGGCGTCATCACCGATGGCGACCTTCGTCGGCACGCGCGCAATCTGATTTTTGGATCTGCTGCCGACGTCATGAGCGAAACGCCTCGCACAATTTTGCGTACCGCGCTTGTGCAGGAAGCTCTCGAGATGATGAACACGCATCGGATCACGGTGCTGTTTGTTGTGGACGAGCGCGAACCAAAAATTCCGCTTGGGGTGGTGCAGATTTATGACATCGCAGCAGCACCGCTCGCGGGAACCGCACCTTGACCAGTAATGGCTAATAACGTCATCATTGTCCCTGCACGGCTTGCCTCGAGCCGATTTCCAGCCAAGCCTCTGGCGCCAGTGAAGGGCCCCGATGGGCTGGTTCGCCCAGCCTTGTGCTACACGTGGATGGCTGCTTGCTCGGCCGCCCGCGCATTAGGCCCGGACACATGGTGTGTGATCGCCACAGATGATGATGGGATTGCGCAAATGGCAAAAGCCGAAGGTATGGAGGTGGTGCTCACACCAACTGCGTGCACTAATGGCACTGAGCGCTGCGCTGCTGCTCTCGAGGTTCTCGGTGAAAAGCCTGATCTTGTCGTAAACCTGCAGGGCGACGCACCGCTTACCCCTCCGGCCATGGTGGCGGCTGTTGCAGCGATGATTACATCAAATCCGGACCTTGCCATGGCAACCGCAGCTGTGCGCGCCAGTCCGGTTATCCTTGATCACCTTCAGTCTGACGCTGCTGCCGGGAGGGTTGGGGGAACGACAGTTGTCTGCAGCAAGAGCGGGCGCGCACTTTATTTTTCCAAATCCATCATTCCCCATGTCTCTCCAGGTTCTACTCCGCTCGAGAGTGTGCTGCTTCATCTCGGTCTGTATGCCTATCGACCCGAGGCGTTAGCAGACTATTCGGCGCACGGACCAGTGCCACTTGAGCTGCAGGAGGGGCTCGAGCAGCTGCGGTTCCTCGACGCGGGGTTGCCGGTAGGGGTCGCGGTATGCGAAGCGCCCGGCTGGGAAATGATCGAACTCAACAACCCTACCGATGTCCCGCTGATTGAGGCTGAGCTAGCCCGCCGCGCGGCAATGGAGCCCGCCTGATGTTGCCATCTTTCCACCGCGAACCCGGAGCCCCGCCGTTCCTAATCGCCGGACCTTGCGTGATCGAGAGCGAGGCGCTTTGTCTGTCTATCGCAGAGCAGCTGCAAGCCATCGGCGCCGAGCTAGATATTCCGGTGATTTTCAAGGCGAGCTTCGACAAGGCCAACCGTACGTCTGTGACCGGCTTTCGCGGTCACGGGGTGGAGGAGGGTTTGCGGGTTCTCGAAAAGGTGCGCAAGGAAACCGGGCTGCCGGTGCTGACCGACGTGCACCTGCCAGATCAGGTTTCGGCAGTGGCCGAAGTGGTCGACATGCTCCAGACCCCAGCCTTTCTTGCCCGCCAGACCGATCTCATCATGGCCGCCGCCGCTAGCGGGCGGCCGGTCAACATCAAGAAAGCGCAGTTCATGGCCCCGCCCGACATGGCGGCGGTGCTGGGCAAAGCACAGGCGGCTGCTCAAAATGCGGGGATTGCCGACCCGCAAATCACGCTGTGCGAACGCGGATCGAGCTTCGGCTACAACAACCTCGTTGTTGACATGCGCGGGCTGGTAATCATGCGCGAAATGGGCGCGCCGGTGGTGTTCGATGCCACCCACAGCGTCCAGCAGCCCGGCGGCGGCGGTGATCGGTCCTTGGGCCAACGCCAGTTCGTCGAGCCGCTCGCGCGGGCCGCAATGGCGGTCGGGGTCGACGGCCTGTTCATGGAAACGCATCCCGACCCGGCCAGCGCCCTGTCGGACGGTCCGAACATGGTCCCGCTTGGCGAGCTTTCCGGGCTGCTGCGCAAGATCATCGCCATCGCCGCAGTCGGGTAAGATGAGACCCACCCCGATCCTGTCCATCCCGCCGTTTCCGGGCGCGCGCGCACCGCGTTTCGCATCGCCCGGCGGCAGTGGAGCCGGCGATCCGACGGCGCTGCTTGCTGCCTTGGCGAGCCACCGGGTCGGCGGGTGCTATTGGGGCTCCCGCCTGTCTGAGCAGCCAAAGGGGGCAGTTCTTGACGGAACGAAGAGGCCTCTGGCGGAAGCCTTCGCGTGGCCTGAAGGGCACGACCCCTGGTCGATTCTCGAGGCAGCGCAGGCCGCCCGTCTCCCGGATGGCGATCCGCGCGCGCTGATAGCGGTTGCGGCAGGCGTGTCGGTGATCCTCGTTGCGGATGATGGGAGCGAGCGAGAGGCCGGAGAGGGCGACACGGAATGTCTTCTCGAAGCGCATCTCACCGGCTGGCAGTGGCACAATCCCTTCGATGGCAGCACAATCGCGCCGCTCGATGCCATCGTCCTGTGCGGCATGTGGCGCGCCCTTATCGATGCCAACCGCTGCATCCATTCGGTGATGGGGATTGCTTACTGGAAAAAGCCGACAGTCTCGGCGCTACTCTGGGCGGGCGCTCCAGTGCCCTATGGTCGCGGGCTTGCAGACCTGCCGCCAGGCGCAGGCGTGGCGCTGTGGCGGACCCGGATCTCCGCCGCACAGGCCCGCGCGCTTGCGGAGGTCTCGCCTCCAGTGATCGAGATCGAAGACGGCTTCATCCGCTCAGCCGGCCTGGGGGCAGATTGCGTTCCGCCCCTGTCGATCATCGTCGACGAGCATGGGCCGCACTTCGATCCCGGCGCACGGAGCGGGCTTGAACACCTGCTGCAAGACGGAGACTTCCCGCCCGAGCTCCTTACCCGCGCGCGCGCGCTGCGCGCGGCGATTATCGCCGGCGGCCTTTCCAAATACGAAAAGGGCAGCGGCGAGCCGCTGCTGCGTCCCGGCGGAGCGCGCCGCCATGTGCTGGTCCCGGGGCAGGTGGAGGATGATCGCGCTGTCACCAGCGGCGGCGCGCTTTCTTCCAACCTCGAACTGCTGCGCCGCGCGCGGGTCGAGGCCGGGGCCGATGCCTACGTGATCTACAAACCGCATCCCGACGTGCTGGCGGGTCACCGCCGCGGGTTGATCCCAGAACGCGAGATGGTCGCGCTCGCCGACCGGGTCGAAACCAGCGCGCCGATGGCGGCGCTGATCGACATGGTCGACGAATTGCACGTCAACAGCTCGCTCGCCGGGTTCGAGGCGCTGATGCGCGGCAAGCAGGTAACCGTTTTTGGGGTGCCGTTCTACGCTGGCTGGGGCCTGACGGTCGATCGCGGCCCTGTGCCCGCCCGCCGCACGGCGCGGCGCACGCTCGACGAACTGGTTGCGGCCGCGCTACTGCTTTACCCGCGCTACCTTGACCCATTGACAGGGCTCCCCTGTCCGGCAGAGGCGTTGGTCTCCCGTCTGTCTGAGGGAGCGCCAAGTTTGAGCGCCGCGGCATCGGCAATTGTCATTGCGCGGCGTACAGCCGGACGGATTAACCAAATTCTGCGACCCCAATGAACCCCGCTCGCTTCAACGCTCAATGCGACTTTGAGACGAGTTTTTGCTGGTGTTGGCTGGCTCGCCGACGCATAGGGCGGCCATGAATTTTCTCCGCAATCTGTCAGCTAAAGCACGCCGCAATCCATGGTTTCTTCTCGGCGTGATCCTACCGGTGCTGCTCAGCGCCATCTATTTTTTTGCAATTGCGTCTAGCCAGTTCGTCTCCGAATCGCGCTTTGCAATCAAGGCGCCCAACCAGCGCGGCGCGCAGGTGTCCTCCTTTGCCAATCTTATCCAAACCACCGGCCTCTCCGGTGGTCAGGAACAATCCAATCAGGTCATCGACTTCGTCCGCTCGCGCTCCGCACTGAGCGCACTTGCAACGGACCTTTCGGTTCGCAAGATCTATGGCGCAGAAGACGTCGACATGCTCTCGCGATTCCCCCTCCCCTGGCAGGAAAACGCATTCGAGGATCTGTTCGACTACTATCGCGACAAAATCCAGATCAGCCGGGACGCCGACACTGGGCTGATTGTCCTGCGCACGATCGCCTTCGAGCCGGCTGAGGCCGCAGCGATCAACGAGAAGTTGTTGCAGCAAAGCGAACAGCTGGTCAACGAACTCAACGAGAATGCACGGACCAATGCGATCGAGGAGGCAGAGAGCCGAGTCGTGGAGGCCGAAGTCCGTGTCGCCGCGGCGCGTGCTGCGATTGCTCAGTACCGCAACACCGCGTCGGTCGTAGACCCATTGGAGGAAGCCACCGGCGTAGCCGAGATCGTGAACCGCATCATTGCGGAAAGGGCTTCGCTTGAAGCGCAGCTATCCACCCTGCGGAGTGTGACGCCCGACCATCCCTCAATTCCGGCTCTGCGCGAACAGATCGCATCGCTCACCCGTGAGATTGAACGCCAAACCGCACGGGTTGTTGGCAGCGGCAATACGATCAGCTCCAAGCTGCCATTTTACGATGCGTTGGTGCTGGAGCAGGAACTGGCTTCAGAACTGCTTGTGCTTGCTCAAACGACGCTCGAGGGGGCGAGGACCGACGCGCTCAAGCAGCAATTCTACCTCGAGCGGGTCGTCGATCCGAATGTGCCCGACCAACCTGAATACCCCAAGGCGTTCCGAACGGTTCTGACGATCTTTGGGTTTGCGCTGTGCCTGTATTTTATAGTCTGGATGTTCGTGGTGGGGATCCTCGAACACGCGCCTGAGGATTGATCAGTGAGTGTGTTGCTCCAAAGCTGGGCTATCCAAGTGCGGGTCATCAAGGCCTTGATGCTACGTGAACTTTCAACCCGCTTCGGTCGTGAAAACATTGGCTTCCTCTGGGTGATGGCGGAGCCGCTCTTGTTTGCCGTGCTTGTGGGAATTCTTTGGAGATCGATGAAGGGCCCTTTTGAATTCGGGGTCGACATAATCGCTTTCGTCGTCACGGGTTATATCCCGCTAGTGCTGTTTCGTAGCTCGTTGTCGCGGGCAATGAACAGCTTCACCGCCAACGGCAGCCTTATGTATCATCGTCAGATCAAGGTTCTTGATCTGCTTCTGGTTCGTTTCCTCATTGAACTAGTGGGGCACATGATGGCGTATCTCTTTATCGCCGTCGTTTTGGGCGCTCTTGGAAACTTTCCGTGGCCCTATGATTTTGGATTTCTCCTTCTGGGCTGGGCGTACTATTCGCTATTTTCCTTTGCGGTCTGTCTGGTCGTGGCGCCGCTGAGCGAAGCGAGTGAAGTTCTAGAAAAGTTTCTGCCAGTTACTGCCTATCTGATGGTCCCATTTTCGGGTGCATTTTTTGTTGTGTCATCGCTCTCCCCCGAAGCAGCGGCCATTGTCCTCTACTCTCCGCCGGTTCATGGCATGGAAATGATGCGGTATGGGGTCTTCGGTCCTTCGATCGATCCGCAATATGACTACCTCTATCCCTTACAGTTCAGCCTGCCCTGTATGGTGCTGGGGTTGCTTCTGTGTCGAACGATCCGGCGCCGGCTTGTCATCGAATGATAGCCTGCCAAAACATCCGAAAAAGCTATCGTACCGGCCATGGTCGGCGCGAGGTGCTCAAGGGTATCAGCCTCACTGTCCGCAAAGGAGAGCGAGTGGCTTTGCTGGGCCGCAACGGTGCCGGTAAATCGACCCTGATCAAGCAAATCGGAGGCGTTGAACTCCCTGACAGCGGAAAGATCGTCAGAAAGATGACGTGTAGCTGGCCTATCGGGTTTAACGGGGGCTTCCAAGGTAGTTTAACCGGCTTTGATAATGCGCGTTTCATTGCCCGTATATACGGCCGATCGTACGCTGAAATGCGTGGATTCGTCGAAGATTTTACCGAGCTGGGCGGTGCACTGAAGCAGCCGGTCAAGACATACTCTTCGGGTATGCGCGCCCGTTTGGCCTTCGCACTTTCGCTTGCCATCGAATTTGACTGCTATTTGATCGATGAAGTGATATTGGTTGGCGATCAGAACTTCCAGCGCAAATGCCACCATGAGCTTTTTGAAAAGCGGTCTGATCGAGCGATGATTATCGCGAGCCATGATATGAATACAATACTCGGAACGTGCAATCGCGGTGTGGTAATAAGCGATGGGTTCGCGACCGTCCATGATGATCTATCGGAAGCGGTGGATGCTTATTCCCGTTTGTAAACCCTATCAGCGCTCATGAGGGGATGTGAAAATGGCTCCCGAGAAGATAATGCGTAGTCTACAGGATACGCGAGGTGCATGGCCAAATGGAATAGCCAAGCCGGACAATTCGAAGCTTAGCACTTTTGGCTGTTAGAAGGATCGTGACATTCCCAAAAAGAATCTTGCAGTGAAATCGAAATTTCACGTCACGACCCTTTTGCACCAGTGGGATGTACTTAATCCCGATTTCGATCCGAAAAAGCTACTTAATGCCGGTGTAAATTATGTGACGCTTCCGATTATGTGGAGCAGAGTGGAAAAAGAATACGATGTTTGGGATTGGGATTATTACATCCCCATTATTGAAAAAATCATCGAATCCGGCTTCAAGATCGTAATTATGCTTGATGCCGGTGGGCGGCTTGATTTCGATGATCAGGGAAATCCTCTTATTGGCACGTGTGTTTTGCCGAATTATGTTATCGCAAATCACGATTTGCTTCAGATGGATTTCGAGGGGAATGCTTGCCTTCAACTGAATTTTTCGAACAAAGATAGCTTGCACTTCGTATCTCATTTTTACAAAAATGCACTTTCAACGTTGGGCAGCAGATTTAAGGATCATATTTTTGCAATTGCAATAAGCGTTCACAGTGAGTGTGAGGTAAAATATGGCCAGAATAACTATGTGTGGAGAGACTACAGTAAGATAACTAAAGATAAGTTTTATGATGAAACAGGCCTCACGGCGCCGGTGGTAAATTATGGACGCCCTATTGCTGCCAACCCAGGCGAATGCATAGGATATTCTGCTTGGATGCGGTTCAGAGAGAAAGAGATCGTCTCATTTGTCTCACAGTTGTCCGCTTTAATTCGTGCTCACGACTTTCTATCGATGGCCTATTTCGGAGAATTTTTTACATCGCATGATGCGATCAGCCAGGTGTCTGTGATTGGGGAGCTCGCAGGCTGCATCGATTGCGTAGCCATCGACTATAATTTTTATTCGGGTTGGGACGTCGACCCGAATCCTTGGCGAATTCCGCTGATGGCGAATTATTGTCGGACCCTCGGATACAAATTCGTTTTCGGCGGGTATTATGTGGAGCGATGGCGTGACCCGGTCGGGGCGCCGGGTTCGCCAGTTAAAATGGAAATCTGGCCGGTAGTCGCAGAGTCCATCTTGGAAGCGCGGCACAATGACCTCATTGACGGCATTGAGATTGGTGGCTTGGGGAACATGAACCGGGATTTAAGGGCATTATCGACCCCTTTGATGCGTGCTGCGATTGAGGGAAGAATTCCGGCTAACCAGACTGCGAAAAAGTACAGGATTGGAATTTACTGCTCCCATGAGAATTTTGAATGGTTTGTCGGTGAGTGGGACCAGAAACGCAACATACACCAACAGTCCGTCACTGCGAGTTTTGCTCTTCTAGCCCATTCGGGGTCTTTCGAACCCATCATCATTAGCGAAAAGACGTTCGATAAATCACCGTCTGCGATTGCATCACTGGATGCCATTTATATCCCTCATCAGCCGTTTATCACGGATGCAGCATTGAGGCCGTTGCGGCAATTCGCTGAAAGTCGAGCCCTGGTTCAGGATCTTCGTGCGGGCGAATGGGGTGATGACGGACGGTACCGCGGCGACTGGATGCATGACCTATTTGGAATAGGCGGAGTCGTATGGGAAAATGGCGGGGAATTCGTCTCAGGATCGATGCCCGCGAACACAATTTCAGGCCATTCGTCTCATGCGCTGATGAGCGCGGAGGATAAGGCGACAATTCTCGAGCCGAGCCTTCGCGATCCAGACATCGGATTGATCATTAAGACGCAACGAACCATAGCCTTCGGTTATATCCCGGCTATAATTCCCGGCCTCGAAGGTGAGATATGGAAGGACCGGTTTTTGCGAGAAATTGCGATACTTATCGATGAACAGAACCACAATTAAGCGGATGCGGATCCTTTCCGAGGCGTTCGCGCTGAGAGGCCTGCGTTGCCGAGATGTGCCGACGACACAATATCTCTGTGGCGCTGATCGACACTTGCTGGCGCAAGCTGCTCTATGCAGGTGTGGCGCAGGACCGCAAGTCTCCCGAGGGGCGCCCGGCATCTGAGTTTGCTGAAGCCGCGATCGACGAAGAGATAGCGGCGGCCAGTGCCGCCGAACAGCCAGCGATGATGATCGTCCTGCTGCGCGGCGAGTGTCTCAGTATTATCGCCGCGGCCACGCTGGCTTTTGTTGCTGGTGCGCCAAAGGCTTTTCGATGATCCCTTCAGGCCCAAGGGTGTGGATCGCACTCAGCCACGCGGATAAGCGCAAGGGCATGCGTGGTGTCGCCCTGCTGGTGCAGTACAGACTCAAGCGTAACCCGTCTGGCGGTGACCCTTGACGATCAGGTTGGCGCTGCCGCCCATGCGGTGATGCTGCTCAACAGGTTGATCGAAACGGACAAGGCAAATCAGCACGCTATTTGCCGGTTCACGAGGCTTGCGGAGAACTGCGCGCTTCGAGTAAGCAGACTGATAATGCTTGACGACCTGCCAGACCGAGGATGGCCTTCGACCCCGGTTGACTTGGAGCAAATGAAGATATCTTGCTTGGCTGCAAGCTGATGCGGACGTGCTGTTCTCGCGCAACTTGCTAATCTGGGGAAGAGAAAATGCGAACTAGATGAAAATTTTCGCACGTTAAACACAGAATAATCAACAACTGCGGTGCAAACATCGTAGCAGTAAGCAGCATTGTTATTCAATTTTGGCAATCGCCAGCATCTTAATTTTTGCAGATACAAGGTTACTGATTTGGCAAATGGCGTTGTTGAGTTTTGGGACTTTGTTCTCCGGGAACCATTCGGTAGGAATGTATCTCATTTGTGGGAGAGCGAACAAATCACCTTAAACTGGTTTGTCCCTCCGCTGTCAAAACACTCTGGAGGACATATAAATTTATTCCGTTTCATGCTCGGACTAGAGCAGCGTGGCTTTCAAATCCGAGTCGTCATAGCTAACGACGCGATGGTCAATCCTTGCGTTGCGACAAACGTAGAATTACTACAAAATATCAACGATTGGTATGGCCCCTTTAATGGTGGGGTCTACCATGACAACGATGATATACCGCCATGTCATTTCGCGTTCGCCACGGGATGGCAATCGGCCTACGCCGTAAAGGCATTTCGGGGAGCCTTGTACCGCTATTACTTCGTTCAGGACTTCGAACCTTACTTTTATCCGGTCAGTTCTGAATATGTTTTCGCAGAGGACACCTATCGATTCGGTTTCACCGGAATAACCGCCGGGGGTTGGCTGGCTGATAAGTTGCGGACCGAATACGGAATGCGAACCCACGCCGTCGGCTTTTCTTACGATCGCAATCTGTATACTCCAAGGGCCCGCAATTCGGAATTACGGCATCTCTTTTGCTATGTCAGGCCGGATACTCCTCGGCGCGCCTGGGACCTGACAGCACTCACCCTTGCCGAGTTTCACAAAAAACGCCCGGATGTCGGCTTGGTGCTGGCGGGCGGCAGCATAGATATCGCCGCTCTCCCGTTTCCCGCTTTTGCCCCTGGTGCAGTAGCGCAGACAGAGCTGCCCGATCTCTATTCCCAGTGCGATGTGGCCCTCGTGCCCTCGCTGACTAATCTCTCGTTGCTTCCGCTAGAGCTGATGGCATGTGGTGTGCCCGTCGTCTCGAACAGCGGGCCCAACGTGGAGTGGCTACTCAACGCAGGTAATGCGAGCGTGATGCCTGCAAATCCGCGTGACTTGTCTGACGAACTGGTCCGAATCCTCGATCTGCCGCCAGTCGAGTATGGCGCTCTTCGCTCGCGGTCGATGGCCTTTGCTGCCAGTACGGATTGGGAGCGTGAGTGCGACAAGGTTGCGGACATTCTTAACGTGGCCGTTGGGCGCATGACGGCCTGAATTTAATTTATACATCTGGGAATTGGTGAACATGGACGGTGTTTTGGTAATCGGCGCGGCAGGCTTTATCGGTCGCAACGTCGTTCAGCGTCTGCTGTCCGTTAATCGACACGTTACAGCCATGGATATCAAGCCGTTGGCACCAGGGACCTTTCACGGTGAAAAGTGGCTTTCATGGGCAGCGGGCCCGGCAGACGATCGATCTGCTTTGGCTGCATCCCTCAAGAACTGCGAAAATGTCATCTACCTCGTTTCCGGCAGCCTTCCGGCTACGGCCAATGCTCACCTTGCGCACGAGGTTCAACATCATGTGGCTGAAACCCTGGCTGTTGCTGAATTTTGCGAACAACACGGTATGAAATCGTTTGTCTTCTCGTCATCAGGCGGGACCGTTTACGGGCTCGACAGTGAAGAACCCATCCCTGAAACTGCCCCGACAAGCCCTCGGAACGCATATGGAGTTTCCAAGCTCGCGATAGAGCATTATCTGCGCTTGATCACTGAAATCCGATCGATGCGAACAATATCGCTCCGCATCTCCAATCCCTACGGAATTGGACAAGTCGCCAAGCGAGCTCAAGGCTTCGTGGCAGCTGCTATGAACGCCGCATGGTCTGGCGAGACCCTATCGATATGGGGCGATGGCTCAGTCATTCGCGATTATCTCTTTGTCAGCGATGTCGCCGACGCGATCTCAATGGCCCTTGACTACGATGGCGCGGAATCCGTGATGAATATCGGAAGCGGGAAGGGCTATACACAAACGGAAATTATTGCCGGAATAGAACAGATCAGTAAGCGCAAGATCAAGGTGGACTATACTCCTTCTCGAAAAATCGACGTACGGTCCAATGTCTTGTCGATTGAACGAGCTGCTATCGAATTAGGCTGGCATCCGCAGACGAGCCTTCCGGAGGGACTCGCAAAGACATGGGCCTGGTGGGAGGCTGGAGAAGCGACTATGGTGTGATCGATTATCAACGCAACTCGCTCTAATGCTTCTGCTTTAGCCTTGTGTGGTTCTGAGTCGATCACGCGTCTTGTAGGTTTCATGCAACAAACGCACCTGTCCTTGGTACCGAGCGAAGAGCGACTCTCGGTCCAACAACATTTGTTCATCTGTAACCGAAGGTTCAACGCGGTGAGCCGCCGCAAATGCTTGTCTCTGTTCCTGCAAGTATAGCAGAGAAGCGTTCACCTCCGCGTCGGAACCTTCAAAGCTGTAATTAAAATAGCGGAGCCAAAAATCCCCTTCGATAGCTGAAACTTTGCGCTGTTGCTCGGCATTCAGGTTGTGAGAATGATAAACTACGGCATCATTTGCAAATGCTTTCTGATATCCTTGCTTAACGACTTCCCACGCCCATACCTGATCTTCGCCCCAATCGATGTCTGGGTAGGGGATCTTTTCCCAAACTGAGCGGCGCATGCATGAATTATTATCGGAATAATAATGCAGCCAGTTTTGCCAAGCCACCGAACCGAAACTTATAGGTTCGCCATGATCGTTTGCCCATTCCGCTAAATGGGGCAAGCGATCGAAGTGTTCGAAGTGCCCCTTAATCCCGCTTGATACAAACGGTGTCGCCTCCGGGTAGGCTTCATGTCCGCCGAACACGCCTGCCACACGGTCACCCGCGTTAAAGGCCTTCACCAGGTTTGCGAGCCAAGAGCTGTTGGCAGGGGTCGCATCTTGAGTTAGAACAGCCACGAATTCTGCATTGGTCAGGGAGATCGCGAGGTTGCGGGTTCTACCATGCTGGAACTGCGAATTTGGAATCGTATGGAGGCGCACGCCGCGCGTTTCATAAGACCTTACGATCTCAACCGTCTCATCAGTTGATCCGCTGTCTATCACGAGGACATCGAAGGACCACGGAGTGCGCTGGGTTGCGATCGCCTCTAGCACATCTCGAAATAGAGCGCCTCCATTCCAAGTGGGAATTATAACGGCAGCTTTGTGCTCATAGTCTGAAGTGGCCATAGCGCTGGCGATGGTCACGGGGACACTTTTCGCCGAAAGCCCAGTCCGCAAAATACCTTCAGTCGCTTGCGCTGCTGCGCGGGCGGATACGACGCCATTTTGGCTTGCTTGCTTGAGAGGCTGAAACTCAACCAAGTTTGCACAAATCGATTCTGCAATTGCGACGGACAGCCCGCTGGCCGGCGGGGAGTTTCCGCCAGCACCACAGATTTCATTCCGTGGCAGGCCGACACTATGAAGTCCGCAAGCATACATTTCTGATTGGGTTGTGCAATCAAGTCCGGCCGCTAACGATAAGCCAACCTGGCAAACTCTAAAGAGCTCCGCGCGGTCGCTCGGGCCAATCGGCCCATGGTCGCGATAGGCCTTTAACCGAAGTTCACCGATGTCTGGCTGGCCAAATAGATGAGCAGTGAATGACACTCCGCGTTCGGTGAGAAGATTCAAAACGTCGAACGTCAGGTCTGTTGCGACGTCAGGGGTCGCGCCGCTGCCGAGATCAACAGCGATTTGCAGCGTTTTATCCCGTCCATGGCAAGCACGATCCGTCGCCGGGTAGAATATGCGTTCATCCACAAAGAGCGGCAAGCTACCCATCCAATCTACCGCTGGGGTAGGAGAGGACGCGAGTAGCGGACTTAATCCGAACGCCATGAAGTCCAAAGTTTCGGCATAAGCTGCCAATGTGGCTGCAGTAACACTTGTCCTGCCTTCGTCGAGCCGCTGCACAAGCCGGAACCGGGCTTTGAACAACGGCATTGCTGCTGCCGGAAAACATGACGCCCAGTCCGTGGCAATCACCGCATCCCCGGAAATACCAAGAACATGATCCGGAAGCCGGCGTACAATGGTGTGCGGAACCGACATACCCTCCGCGGCTAAGGCTTGTTTGAATGCGCTCTCACCTGTTTGATCACACGGAGGCTGGATCCATACCCACTGCTTGTGCCCCAGTTGTTCCAGTTCGCGGACCAAGGCGAACACTTGAGCCTGTCGCGCGTTCAACGGGAGTTCGCCAGACACGATCCAGTGCAGATTCATCGCATTGGGGTTAAAGGACTGGAACAGAGGCTTAAGCGGCAAAGATGGCTGCCGAGCAATCCGAACGCCGTTTCTGGCCCAGCGTTCCGGGTCATTTGGCATAGATTTCAGGTCATCTTCAGTCGGGCCTACCGTGTCAGAGGGAGGCGTCGAAAGCATGGCAGAAATTTGCGGCTCATCTTGCTCGGATAAGAAGCCTTTGCCGCCATTGGGTTTACGGCCAAGCCGCTTCCCAATCCACTCATAATGATCAGATGGATCCATACCGACCTGAGCAACGTCCGGATAAGTGATGGCATACCAGACCGGATCAAAATCTTCTGATGCCGTTACACTGGCTGATTTCTGGTCCAAAATCATGATTCGCAACATATCCAATAATCACAAGGAAACTGAGTTCCGGCGCCTCAGAGCGGATTTCGGCGGTCTTCATCCATTCCGTGCAGAATATAATGTCTGATGGGATCCATTCCGTTCGCGGCAACATCGGGATAAAGCTTGAGGTACTTTTCTGCATTGAAAAGACCCTTGCGCATATAACGGGCATGCTCACGTTTGCGGCGCCAGGAGGATGGCATAAGCATCCACCAGCGCGGGAAACCTGCTGATACAGCATTCACGCGCCGTAACCACTGTGCATTCAGCTTGGACTGATCAGACTCAGTTGCCGTATCACGCAACATTTTTGTCAATGATGCGATCTCTGCAAAACGAGCAGCCAATTGGCGTTCGGCAGCACCTCGAGCGGCTTCGGCGGCACCGAGATCTTGATCCCGTTGCTGCAATAGCGCGGTCAGTCGATTTTGCAATTGAGCATCCGGCTTGCCCGAGAGCTGTGTCAATTGGTCTTCGGATTCGTGCAATGTTTGCCCTGAGCGTACTTTCTCCGCCAAGTCCTGGGCAACCTGCTTTGACGCCTCTTCGAGGCGGGTCTCCAAAGCCCTGATCTTGCCATCGGCAGCGATAATGCGTCGCTCCAATTGGGAGCGTAGATCGCGTTCCTTTTCGCATTCCAGCTCGGCCCGTATGCGGATTTGCTCAAGCTGGTTGTACTGGTCGAGGAATTGGGCAAGTTCCTCCTGACGCTGAACAATTGCACTTTGCGTGGCGGATAACTGCCCTGCCAATTGGGCATTGCGCAACTGCTGCTCATGCAGATCGTGCAAAGCTTTTGCGAGCCGTTTTTCCGCTTCCGTATCCGTCGCCGAGAGCGCGGCAATTTCGTTATTCAGCTTGTCGATCTCGGATTGCAAGAACTGCGTATGATTGGTCTTGGCATCGATCTGTGACGTTAGTTCGCTCTCGCGTTGCGCTGCGGCACCACGCACGTCCTCGGCGGCCTCCGCGGAAAGCCGTAGTGCTTCAGTTTTGCTCTCGTTCTCTTCACGAAGCGCCTGTAATTCGCTCCGCAACCGACTGGCTGACCCGGCTTCACCTGTCATTTCCGGCGTCAGCAGGAGCATAGCAAACGCACTGTAGGCGCGGTCCAATTCGCATCGCACCTCATCCAGAGCCGCGTAATCGGCCGCGTCTTCCCCCTGTTCACTCCATGTCTGCATGATCTGGAAGGTCTGGCGCAACCATGGCGAGTAGCTCGGATCCTCAATCACTATGGCCGGATCAGAGACCTGGTGACGATGCGAATGCGATAGAAACTGGCTGATCTCCGCGTGCACCCTCGGTGTATTGCGTGGTAAAACGACAGAAAGCGCGCTCTTGATTTTCGCGACCACGCTCTGCCAATTGCCGATCAGTTGATCGTAGCGGCAAACGACCCGCGTTTGGCCGCGCGTAAAGAATTCTGCGTCGAGGACATATCGCAGCCACAACAGCTCGCCATAGCCGGTCGCCATGAGATCGCGCGCCTCGAGCGAAGCCGCCACTTCGTCCGGGTTGCGCAACATCAACAGCACGAGGGGCTCTACCTCCGCGGCGACGGCAGCCTCGAGCCAAACGTCGGCAAGACGACAAATGCGAGGATCTTTGATCGCAAATAATGGACCGAGCTCAGCATGATCCGCTACAATGTTGCGGGCGCGTTTCACCATTTGGCCGCGAATTGCGGAATTCCGCCAATCTGTGTTGATCGGCCCCCAATCGTCGTAACTCGAGCCGGCAGATGCCAGCATTTCGTCGTTAAGCGATAGCGCCTCGGCTGATTCCCAGTGCCCGGTCTCATTGCCCTCGCCGCTGCCGAGCAACTGATCGGAAAGGGCGCAGCCGAGGAGATTAAGAACGCGTGTGCACGCGCTCGTTCCACTGCGGTGCATACCAAGAACGAAAATGCCTTGGTTCTTTGTATTGATAATTGACGAGGGCTGTCCCGTCGCAGGGACGATTTTGCCAATTTGGCGAGTGTTGTTCATCATTCCGATCTAGCTTATGGCTTTTGCGATTGTCCACAAAGAGTTGGCTGGCAGGAGTTGATTGCATGATCGATCCTCTCCTCAGATGCCAAGGCGGCTTCGTTAGGGTAGATCTTGGTCAGGCTGCAGGTTTGCGTCAACACTCCTCCGATCAGTTGCACGGGAAGATACCAGTGAGCGCGTCCGGCATCCGTAAGATTGCAGACGCGTGGCTCACGCTGCGCGTTCATCTGGAAGCGTTTCGCGCAGCACCGGGTCCATACCTGACCGCGATGAAATGGTGGATCTTGCGTAAGCGCGTAAGAGCCCGGGGCCAGTTGGCGCCCCTGCTTGGCCGAACTTCACTAGCCTATGAGTGGTGGGTCTTGCGAGAGGACGCCAAGGCTCGTCCCGCCAGCCCTCCGCAAGAGCCCCCGATAATTGGTTTGATATATGGCACCGCGAGTTTCGCCCATGCCGCGGAGACTTTAGCCTCACTCAAAGCGGAAAATATCACATCATTCGTGGTTGATTCCAATAACCAGAACGCGCTCAGGCAGGTAGTTACGGCGATCGATTGGTCCGCATCGCCGTGGCTCCTTCCAATTGCTGCAGGCGACTGCATTGCACCCGGTGCTGCGCGTGCCTATCGCGCGGCGATCGCGGAAGATGACCGGAGTGCATATTTCGCCGATGATGACCTGCTCGATGGCCTGGGCCGCCGAACGGATCCTCACTTTAAGCCAAACTGGAATCCCGAACTGCATGCGCATTTTGATTATTTGACAGGTGCGTGCATCGTGAAAGGAAATCGCCCCATACTCGCTGCCCTCGCAGATGAAAAAGATTGGGCACCGTTTCTGATCGGGCAAGCTACCGCGGACGGGGCGAAACACCTTCCATTGGTCCTGCACCACCGCCGAGGGCGCCCTACACCCTGCGTGCCAGCGGCAATTGCATCCCGAAGTTCTTCTTTGCCTGACCTCTCAGTCATCATTCCAACCCGCAACCAAGTGGACTTGCTGCGGATTTGTCTCGAAGGCCTTTACACCGTGAACTATCCAGCAATCGAGATCATTATCGTCGATAACGACAGCGACGAACCCGCGACGCTGCAATTCCTTGCCGAACTCGCCAAGCGCGGGGTCAAGGTCCTGCGCCATGCTGGCGAGTTCAACTACTCGGCAATCAACAATCGCGCCGTTGCTGAAGCGAGTGGTGAACTGGTGTGCCTGCTCAACAATGATATCGAAATGCTTTCGGCCGACTGGCTCGCAAGCATGGCCGCCCAAGCACTGCGCGACGATGTCGGCGCTGTCGGGGCCCAGCTACTCTATCCTGATGGACGGATTCAGCACGCCGGCGTGGTGATCGGGGTGGGCAACGCCGCAGGTCATGCGCATCGCTTGCTCGATCCCGGGTCGCAAGGCTATTTCTGCCGCCACAGTCTGCCGCAATTCGTCTCGGCAGTGACTGCGGCGTGCCTAGTGGTCCGGCGTGACCGCTTCTTGGCAGTCGGCGGTCTCGACGAAGACAACTTCCCGGTAGCCTTCAATGATGTCGATCTGTGCCTCAAGCTCAATCAGCGCGGATGGCAATCATTTTACGAGCCACGCGCCGTACTGATCCATCATGAATCTGTTTCGCGTGGACATGATGTCGATCCAATTGGCGCTGCGCGCTTTGCCGGAGAATTGGCAGCGCTTAAGCGTATCTGGAAAACCGATGAGATTGTGGACCCCTACCATCACCCTCACCTCAGTCGTGCTTCCGAGCAATTTGCCGTGGCACTTTGATATGAGCGGAACTAACGATAAGCGACGCCTCGCTCTTCCAGAGGTCACACTTGTCGCGGCCACATCGGTCAATGTCTCGGCAACTATCGCCGCAATGGAGGCGAGCATGGCCGAGGTTGCGTTCGGGGCATGTCTGCTGCTTACCGACACCCGTCCCGATCCGTTACCGCAAGGCATCGACCTGGTACTCATTCCTCCCCTTATCTCGGCTGACGCCTATTCAGACTTCATTCTCCGCAATCTTGGCGACTACATCGCGACAATCCACTGCCTTGTGATCCAGTGGGATGGCCACGTAATCGACGCCGGCCGGTGGATGCCCGAATTCCTCGATTACGACTATGTCGGTGCAAGCTGGCCGCAATTCAGCGATGGCCATGATGTCGGAAATGGCGGCTTTTCGCTCCGGAGCCGTGCCTTGCTAGAAGCGATCAGGAATCGAGGTTTCAAACCTTCTCACCCAGAGGATTTGGCAATCGGCCGCCACAATCGCGATTGGCTCGAGGCGCAAGGTTTGAGGTTTGCGCCGCGAGAGTTGGCCGACACCTTTGCGGCGGAGCGCGCGGGTAATCCGGCTACCAGTTTCGGCTATCACGGTGTCTGGCAGATGCCGGGCATATTAGGCCGCCAAAAGTTCTGGCAAATCTATCTCAGTCTCGACGAACGGGGCAGTATTCGCCATGACTTCTATAGTTTGTTGAGGCAGGTGGCCCGCGGAAAAGGTGGTGCAAAGCGTGCCTTGCACTTCATTCGCAACCGAATTGATGATGCAAAGCGCGAAAGGAGTGTTGTTGCGTGAAGAACCCCTTGCCGGGCCTCCCGTTGATCGAATCGCCGCTGTTTCCCGTCCTTCTGCCCGAATTGGGGTTGAACGCGGAAGAGGTGCGCATCGGGCTGGAGCTGCATGAGCGCGGATATGCGGTGTTCGACTTTCCTGATCAGGATCTGGTTGCACGGATCGAGCGCATCCAGGCGAGCCTCGGTCCACGTTTCGGCGTGGACTTCGCTGACCCGGCGAGCGATAAAACTGCAGGCGACCGGCGCATTCAAGATGCCTGGGAGTTCGATGTTGACGTTCGGGCGATAGCATCAAATTCGGGGGTGCTTGAGCTTCTTAGCAAGCTCTATGGCCGAGGGGCCTTTCCATTTCAGACACTCAATTTCCCTGTTGGAACGCAGCAAGGCGCCCACACAGATATTGTGCACTTTTCCAGTCAGCCCGAAAAATTCATGTGCGGTGTATGGCTGGCAATGGAGGACATTGTGGCCGAGGCTGGGCCACTGTTCTACTTCCCCGGATCGCACAGGTGGCCCGTAATGAGCAATGCGCTCGTTGGTCGCAAAGGCTTCGGAGGGACACTCGCCTCGGCGCAAGACCCGTTTGAAGCGGCTTGGGCCGCGATAGGAAGGGCGAAAGGAGCAACTGCTGAAACATTTATGGCGCGCAAAGGTCAGGCGCTTATCTGGTGTGCTAATCTCTTACATGGCGGCAGCCCACAAACCGACCCGCGGCTGACTCGCTGGTCGCAGGTGACGCATTACTACTTCGATGACTGTATTTATTACACCCCGGCTTTCTCTGATGAGGCAATCGGCGCGCTGGATTGGCGCCACATTACCGCCATCAGCGATGGCCAGCGAAGACCAAATCTCTACCATGGCGAGCCTGTGGCCGATCTAATGACGAGGTTGCGGGGCAAGCCAGCGTCTGATCCAGAAGGCGGTTGGTCGGTCAGGCGAATGGTGCAGCGGATGCTGTCACGCAGGCGCTGATCCACACCTCGTACATATTGCGTCAACCCTGCAAGAGGCTATAGACGCTCAACCCGTGCCCTTTGCCCCAGGATCGATTTTGTGAATTTTGCCAATGCATTCGCTTTGAGTCTCCAGCGCAATCTGGCCTTGATGGCGATTGCTGCTGCTGCGACCTTGGCGGGTTGTTCGACGATCCCGTCGAGCGGCCCGACCGGCGGTCAGATAGTTTCGCAAATCGAAAACGAACTAGGTGCCCTGCCGATCAAATTGGTGGAAGTCAGATCAGTGGGCGATCTTCCGACTGCTATAAGCCTGGGGGCGGTGTTCAGCGAGGATTACACGCCGCCTGCCCCTACCGAATTGGTCGGCCCAGGCGACGTCCTCAGTATTGCCATTTACGAAACGGGAATTGGTCTGTTCGGGGGCGGGGCTGCTGTTGGAGGGGCGGATCAAGTGTTCGATCCTTCTTCGCGCGCAGAACGCTTCCCGGCAATGCGCGTAGACGACGACGGCACAATCAATTTGCCGTTTGTTGGCGACATAATGGTTGCAGGTCGGACCACGAACGATATCGAACGGCTCCTTCGCAACGCCTTGCGTCGCAAATCGCAGAACCCGCAGGTGCTGGTCTCCATAGCCGAAGGGCTCACGAATTCGGTCATCATCGGCGGCGACGTCCGCCAGCCTGGGCGATTGGTGCTTCCGACAAATCGCGAATCTCTTTCGGATGTGATAGCGCTTTCTGGTGGTAATACCGGTGAGATCAAGGATATGCTTGTGCGGGTTCAGCGCGGTGAAACGTTCAGCGAATTCCGGCTAAGCGACATTATGGCGAACCCGGGTCAAGACATCCGTATCTTCCCAGCGGATCGCATTCAGCTAGTACGTGCGCCGCAAAGCTTTTCCGTTCTTGGTGCGGCTGGGCGCAATGACCAGATCGCCTTCCCCGGCCCTCGCCTTTCGCTGATTGAGGCGGTTGCGGTTGCCGGTGGCTCCAACCCGAACTCGGGCGATCCCCGGGCAATTTTCCTGTTCCGCTTCGTGGAAGACCTAGACGGTAAGGACACACCCACTGTGTATCATTTCAATATGATGCAGGCGAGCTCCTATCTTCTTGCCCAGCGCTTCGCCATCAAAGACAAGGACGTGCTGTATATCGGCAATGCAGAGGCAAACCAGCCAACCAAGCTTGTGCAAATCGTCAGCCAGTTATTCTTCCCGCTGGTGACCCTTGAGGGCGTCATCAATCGGCCGAACTGAATTGCTGAACAGTGCTAGCCCGCGATAACGACGCTCCGCTGCTGCTCGATATATCCCGCCTGATCTGGCGACGCTGGAGCGGCACTCGTGCGACAGGCATTGACCGCATTTGCCTTGCTTGGCTGGAGCATTATAGTGCGCAGGCGCAAGCGGTCGTTACTCACCGCCACGGTCAAGCAATCCTTCCCTTCAGCACGTCGCAAGCCCTATTTAAGCTGCTTTCGCGTCCGGGTCGTGCGGGAGGCGACGCAATACATTTCCGGGCCGCACTTGCGGCACTGGCGATTCGCCGCTCGGGACATCTGCGCGATCGCCTCGAGGGGCGAGGCCGGTTCTGGCTAAATCCCGGACACACTGGGCTTGATTCACCAAGTGTAGTACCTTGGGTTCGGCGGCGTCATGTGCGGCCCATCCACCTTGTCCATGACCTGATCCCGATTACACACCCTCGTTATTGTCGTGAAGGTGAAGGCGAGCGCCACCGACGCCGGATGCGCACTGTGCTCGACACTGCGTGCGGTATCGTCGCAAATAGCGGCCATACTCTCGGCACCCTAGCCGAATACGCCGCAGCGGCAAACCGCATCATGCCTCCGGCAGCGGTTGCTTGGCCGGGCACGCCAATTCTGCCTCCCGTCTCGGCGCGACCCGAGGACGAGCCTACCTTTGTCATTCTTGGAACGATCGAGGGCCGCAAGAACCATGCCTTGCTTTTATCCGTATGGCAACAGCTTATTTGGGCAAGAGGGGCGGGAGCGGCACCCCACCTCGTCATTGTTGGCCGCCGTGGATGGCAGGCTGATGAGGTATTTGCGCGACTGGACCGATATGAATTCGCGGGTCGCGTGACTGAGGTCGGGCCGCTCGACGACCGGCGCCTTGCAAACATTCTTTCCGGATCGCGAGCATTGCTGTTTCCAAGTTTTGCTGAAGGTTACGGCATTCCCTTGGTAGAGGCCCTTGCCGCTGGGGTGCCTGTAATCGCGAGCGATTTGCCCGTTTTTCGGGAAATTGGTCAAGGTGTTCCTGATCTGCTGCCGGTCGACGATGTTGCGGCATGGTGTGACGCTGTCAGTGACTACTCTCAGCAGCCCAGCTCTCGCCGAGATGCGCAGTTGTTTCGGATGAAAGAATTTCGGGTTCCAGATTGGCGCGACCATTTCGGCACTGTCGATGCGCTCATGGATGTGCTTGGCCGGTAGCGGCGCCGCACGGATGCAGCGCAAGTGCTTGTTTTCAGAGAAACCAAGTGTCCTTCCCAATAGGAGACGGTGGGGCCTGCAGTTTCGCTAGATATCCGAACGTAGCTCCTTGACGCGACATTGGTTCAATGCCAGCGGGCTGGCCAGCAAGATTGGGATTGAATTAACAGTGAGCATTTTAGCAGCTGAAGAAGCAAGGAAAGGCATCATCCTTGCCGGAGGATCGGGCACGCGTCTTTATCCCCTAACGCGCGGCGTTTCTAAGCAGCTGATGCCTGTCTTCGACAAGCCGATGATCTACTACCCGCTCAGCACGC
>NZ_JAMWYX010000001.1 GCF_024305245.1 Erythrobacter sp. | reverse complement strand
GCCAATTACTTCAGATCATGCGGCTATGAACCAGAATGAGCGGAAAACGCTCTAGACCGCCGCTCGCCGGTGCGGAGCCTTATTTGCCCGTTCGCGCGGCGGATGCTCCGGCTCCCGATTTTTGCAGTGTTGTCGATCTGCCCGCCGGTCCCGAGATGCCGTTTTCTGCATACCTGCAGCTTGTCGAAGATATAGCGCATTTCACCGAAAAGGCGTCCAATCGGCTATTTGCGGCTTGGGAAAATAACCTATGTGCGCGCAATCGGACGGCGTTTTCGGTAATGTAGTATCGGTTGAGGTGGGTCTAAAATCCAAGTAAAAACATATTGTTGTAAAATTGTGACTCGAAGATAGGAAATATCCGGTCTGCTCAATTCGCCGTTGTGAGGCGACAGTGCTTTAGTCATGATTCCAGAGATGGTCGGTAATACGACTGCGATTGATATATCTCTCTGGAGGATGCATTTTTCCATGCGACGTAATTTGATTAGTTTTCAGAATCTGCGCTTCATGTCTGGCGCGGGCGTTCTGGCTCTTGCGGCCACATTGCCATCCGTGGTGGTCGCGCAAGACACCGAAATCCTTTCCGAACCTGCCGCCGAAGAAGAGGTCAACGCCATCGTCGTGACCGGCACCCGCATCCAGCGGCCCGAAGCCGCGACCGCGACCCCGATCGTTGCCATCACGAGCGAGAACATCGTCCAGTCGGGCGTTACCAACGTCACCGAACTGCTCACGCAAACCCCGGCGCTGTTCAACTCGGAGGCGAATTTCGACGCTGCCGGTTCACAGGCCCGCACTGGTGCAGCGGGCGTCAACCTGCTCAACCTGCGCAATCTGGGGGCTAACCGCACGCTGGTGCTGGTTGACGGACGCCGCCATGTTGCGGGCGTTTCGGGCGAAGCGGCGGTCGATATCAACACCATCCCGGTCGGCCTGATCGAGCGTGTCGACGTACTGACCGGCGGCGTTTCGTCGGTCTATGGCGCAGACGGCGTTTCGGGCGTGGTCAACTTCATCATGCGCCGCGATTTCGAAGGCGTCGATATACGCGCGCAGGGCGGCATGTCCGATTTCGACGATGCGGGAAGCCTTTTCCTTTCGGCCACCGTCGGCAAGAACTTCGCTGACGACCGGGCGAACATCGCGCTGTCCTATGAATTCCGCAAGGATGACCGCGTCGGCTTCGGCGACCGTCCGTCCGGGCGTTACGAGGCGGACCGTCTGGTGCGCAACCCGAACGACATTCCCGACGATCCGAACATTCCCGACAACATTTTTCTGAACCGCCTCGGCTATGCTGAAAGTTCGCCGGGGGGCGCGCTGATCATTGATGAAAGCTTCTCGCCGGTTTTTGGCGGTGATGGTCGGCCCTACGATCCCGGCACCTTCTTGCCGCAGTCGAACTTCCTCGCAGTCGGCGGCGACAACACCCCGATCGCCGATTATCAGGGCGACCTGCAGGCTGGCACCGAACACCATGCGTTCAACGCCTTCTTCAACTACGAAATTTCGCCCGACCTGCGGTTCTTCGCCGAGGGCAAGTACGTGAAGAGCGACAACTTCACTGTCGCCCAACCGAGCTTCGACTTCGCGACCTACATCTCCGAAGACAATCCGTTGATCCCCGACACCGTCCGCGCCGCCGGGCTGGGCACCTATGGCGGGCTGTTCTTCAATCGCGACAATTTCGACCTCGGCACGCGCAACGAGAACTTCGAGCGCGATCTCTATCGCACCGTCGTCGGCTTCGACGGCAACATCAGCGATCGGGTGCGGTTCGAGGCGAGCTATGTCTATGGCCGCAACGACACCACCTACGTCTCCACCAACCAGCGTATCGAAGACCGCTACTTCGCGGCGCTCGATGTGGTCGACGTGGGACAGTTCACCACCGGCACGCCCAACGGGGTGTTCGATTGCCGGGTGAACGTCGATGGCGGCGCGATCGCTGACGCGGGCAACTTCAACTACGGTGAGGCGCCGCAGACCTTCCAGCCGGGCGAGTGCGTTCCGCTCAACCTGTTCGGCGAAGGGGTGGCCAGTCAGGCGGCGCTCGACTTCGTGCTCACCGACACCTCGAACGAATATCGCATCGAACAGCACGTCGCCAACGCCTTTATCACAGGCGATTTCGGCAACTACTTCGAACTGCCGGGCGGCGCTGTGAACTTCGCATTCGGCGCTGAGTACCGGAAGGAAAAGAGCAACTTCCGTCCGGACGACATCTCCACGCAGGTGACCGATTTCGATCCGAACAGCGGCGTGCTCGCAGATCTTGCACTGCTCGCCGACGAGTCCGGCAGCTTCGATGTGTGGGAAGTGTTCGGCGAGATCAACGTGCCGATCCTGTCCGACCGACCGTTCTTCGAACTGCTCGAATTCACTGTCGCCGGCCGCTATTCGGATTACTCCACCGTTGGCAGCACCGAGGCATGGTCGGTCAACGGCCAGTGGGCCCCGATCCGCGATATCCGCTTCCGCGGCGGCTATTCGGAATCGGTGCGCGCGCCGAACATCACCGAACTGTTCGCGCCGCGCACCGGCACGTTCGCGTTCTTCGATGACCCCTGCAGCCCGGTCAACCGGAACCAGGGCACATCGTTCCGGCAGGCGAACTGCGCGGCGCTGATCAACGGCCTGGGTGCGGATTTCGACACCTTCGATCCCAGCCTCGATCCGCAGTCGAGTGCCAGCCGCGAAGGCATTTTCTCGGGCAACCCGGAACTGAGCGAAGAAACCGCGACGACCTGGACGGCCGGCGTGATCGTCCAGCCGAGCTTCGTTCCCGGCCTGCTGATCACAGCCGACTGGTACGACATCCGCCTCAGCGATGCGGTGCGTACACCGTCTCTGGATGAAACGGCCGAGTTCTGCGTCGACTCCGAGACGCTCGACAACGTGTTCTGCGACCGGATCTCGCGCGAGCAGGGCACCGGCTATATCAGCAGCTTTATCCTCGGCCCGCAGAACGTCGCCTTCGTCGAGACCGCGGGCGCCGACCTGACCGTCAGCTACCGCTTCGAGCCCGGCGATGGGGATCTCGGCACCTTCAATCTCAGCGGGACGGTGGGCTATCTGGACAAGTTCGAGTTCCTGCCGGCCAATGGCGGGACCGTGGATCAGGAACGCGGCGAGATCGGCTATCCCGAATGGAGCGGCGTGGCCGACCTGACCTGGAACCTCGACAATATCAGCCTCAACTACGGGGTCCGGTATGTCGGCGAACAGCTGCGTTACGAAATCGACCAGATCGCCGCCGATCCCGATATCGCCGCACCCGATGTGATCGAACTCGACAACCGTTTCGTCCACGATCTGCGCGCCGAGTTCCGCACCGACAACGAGCAGGCGAGCTTCTTCCTCGGGGTCAACAACCTCAGCAACGAACTGCCCTCGCGCGGGAGCGCATCGCAGCCGGTGGGCTGGCTGGGCCGGTTCTTCTATGCCGGGGTGCGGATCAACACCGACAGCCTCGGCTTCTGATCCTCGGATCAGGCACGGCAAAGGGCACCGCAGGAGCGATCCTGCGGTGCCTTTTTTTGGGCGCAGAATACGACAAGCCGAACCCCGGATCAGGTCCGGGGCGACGAGCGTAATCAGCACAAATGTAAGAAGAAAATGGCTCCCCGAGTAGGATTCGAACCTACGGCCAAGTGATTAACAGTCACCTACTCTACCGCTGAGCTATCGGGGAGCAACTCTTCCAAGCGGTCTAAGGAAGAGCGGAAGCGCGCCTATATGGGGGAGGGCAGCGGATTGCAAGCGGGTTTTGATCGGCAAGTGCCCATCTCACTCGGTGACGAACTGCTCCGCCACGATGCGCTCCTCCAGCGATTGGCCGGGGTCGAACAGCAGCGTCAGGGCGATGTCCTGCGCGATGGCGAGGCGCACCTCGGCGATGTCGCGCAGTTCCTTCTGATCGGCCACCGCGGCAACCGGACGCTTGGCCGGGTCGAGCACCTTGAGGATAATCTTCATCCGGTCGGGCAGGATTGCCCCGCGCCAGCGCCGCGGGCGAAACGGGCTGATCGGAGTGAGAGCCAGCAGCTTACTGTCCAGCGGCAGGATAGGGCCGTTGGCGGACAGGTTGTAGGCGGTCGATCCGGCCGGCGTCGCCACCAGCACCCCGTCGCACACCAGCTCCTTGATCCGCACCCGGTCGCCCACGGTAACTTCGATCTTCGCGGTCTGCCGGGTTTCGCGCAGAAGGGAGATTTCGTTGATGGCGCATAATTCGTGGCTCTCGCCGTCCTGGGTGATCGCCTCGACCCGCAGCGGCGCAATGCTCCAGCGGCGCGCCTTGGCAACGCGCGATGCGATTGCGGCGCGCTTGTCATACCGGTTCATGAGAAAGCCGACCGTGCCGAGGTTCATCCCGTAGGCCGGGATCACCCGCCCGGCATCGATCATGTCGTGGAGCGTGTGCAGCATGAACCCGTCGCCGCCCAGCACCACCACGGCATCGGCCTGTTCCAGCGGCACCCACTCGCCCTGCGCCGACAGGGCTGCGAACGCCTCCTGCGCGCGCGGCGTATCGGAAGCGAGCAGCGCGAGGCGCTCGTACGGTGCTGCGTTGCTGGCCAATTTTCCCTCCCCGGGTGTCGCCGGGATGTGACTTATCCCCGGCGCCGTGCAATCGGATCGCCCTGATGTGCCAGATTCGGTCGGATTGCAATTGATGCAGGCCAGTCGCACAATCACAAGCTAGGGTCGTGTCGGAAGGGGCGCAAATGGAACAGGCACGGGCTTCATTGCGCGGATCGGCGATTGGCAGCTTGCCCGGCGTTCGCCCGGGTGTGCTAGAGAATGATCTGCTGCGCGCGCTCGACCGGCGCGAGATCGAGGTATTGTTCCAGCCGCAATTCGCCTGCGCCAGCGGGGCGGTGGTCGGGGCCGAGGCCTTGGCACGCTGGCGGCATCCGACACTCGGCGAAATCGGCGCGCGTGACCTGTTCGCCATTGCCGAGCGCGCTGCGCTGGTCGCGCCGCTATCGCGCCATGTGGTGGCCCGCGCGCTGGAGGATGCCGCGACCTGGCCGGAGGCGCTCACGCTGTCGCTCAACATCACGCCGGAGGAACTGGGCGATCCGCGGTTTGCCGCCGATTTCGCTGCGCTGATCGGCCGGTCGGACATTGCGCCGAAGCGGTTGATGCTGGAAATCACCGAGGATCTGCTGCTGCGCAACCTGGCGCAGGCGGCGAGCGCGCTGAAGGCTCTGCGCGGCCTCGGCTTCCGCACCGCGCTCGACGATTTCGGAGCAGGGTTCTGCAATTTCCGCTATCTGCGCGAATTGCCGCTCGATGCGTTGAAGCTCGACAAGGCGATGGTCGATGGCGTGCCGGGCGATGCAACTGCGCTCGCCGTGCTGCGAGCCATCGTGGCGCTGGGCAAGGCGCTGGGCCTCGCAGTCTATGCCGAAGGGATCGAGAGCGAAATCCAGCGAGCCGCGATCACCGCCGAAGGTTGCGACTATTGGCAAGGCTTCCTGCGCGCGCAGCCCATGCCGAGCGAAAGCGTGCTGGCGCTGGCGCGCACGGCGCGGGGAATGGGGCACGGCTAAGGCGGCGGACGGCGCTGCCCGGATTATCTCGGCCAGCGCCGAAACAAAGCAACGCCTGGCGGGGTTATGCTGTCCACTGCCTCGTCACATTCTGGCGACCTTATCCGAACGGAACGAAAATCGTGAAGCTCCAGATCGACGTGCAACTTGACTACCGGTTCGAGCAATCATGCGATGTCTTGCTGCAGGTGGAAGCTGCCGCGCTCCCCGATCAGGTTATCGAGCACGCGCAGATGACGGTCTCGCGGTATGAGCACCTTGTCCGGGTTCCGGCACAGGACGGCATCGGCGAACGCATCTGGCTTCGCCTGCAGGGTCATATCCTTGTCGACTACAAGGCGACCGTATCGATTGACCGGATCGGCAGTGACTGGGCGGGGCTGTCGGCCGTGCCGCTTCACCGGTTGCCGGGCGAGGCTGTGCAGTATCTTCTGCCGTCGCGATATTGCCCGTCCAATCAGTTCGCCGATTTTGTCGAAAACGAGTTCGGTGCTTTGGAAGGCGGGGCCAGAATAATCGCCATGCGCGACTGGATTGCCGGGAACCTGTCCTATGTAGCGGGATCGAGCGATTCGGACACGACGGCGGCCGATACGTTCCATGACCGCAAAGGCATATGCCGCGATTACGCGCACCTGATGATCACGCTCGCCCGCGCCGCCGACATTCCGGCGCGGTTTGCCAGCGTGTACGCGCCGGGCGTGAACCCTCCCGATTTCCATGCTGTGGCCGAAGTGTTCCTGAGCGATACGTGGCATCTGGTCGACGCGACCGGCATGGCCAAGGAATTCGAGATGGCAAAGATCGGGATCGGCCGTGACAGCGGCGATGTGGCTTTCCTGACAGCCTTCCGGGGTTTGCAGATGAACGGCCAAAGCGTGTCGGTGCAAGCCGCCTGAGTTGGAGCGCGCGGCGCCTATGGCCGGGGGAAGGGCGATCCTCCGGTTCTGCAACCGGGCGATGTCGGTGAACGGCTCACCCGGCGCAATGGAACACCGGCCAACCTATCCTTGTTGAATGGTTTCGAACCAGTTTGAGAACCCTTCAACCGGAGAGAAATCATGAAGAAGAACCTGATTGCGATCATGGCCGTTCCCGCCTTTGCCCTCGCTGCTTGCGGGCAGGATAGTGCGGTGGAGGAAACCGGAGACGCATTGGAAGAACGCGCCGATGCCGTCGAAGACTACGGCGATGACCGCGCCGCAGCCCTTGAAGAACGCGCCGATGAAATGCCGACCGACGCGGGTGAAGATGCTCTCAACCAGCGTGCCGAGCGGATCGATGACATCGGCGATGAACGGGCCGACGCCATCAACGAAGTCGCGGACGAGATGGAATAATCGCAGCCAATTTTGCTGCTGAACTGTGATTTTGCGGCGTCCCACAAAGCACTGTGGGGCGCCGCAACTGCATTGGGTGGTCGGGGCAAGCTGACCCTCAGGCCGCTTTCTTTGCCTTCGCCGCCTTTTTCACAATCCCGCTCAGGCCCTTGGTCAGCTGGAACAGGCCGTTCAAACGGCTGATCGGATCGCCCCATGCGCGGTTGATCACCAGCTTCATATCGGGGCGCAGCCGCGCTGTTTCCTTGCCGCCTTCGTTGAGCCGCTCGACATAGGCGATCAGGCCCAGCGGATCGGGGAAGTCGTCCCTGTGGAACGTCACCAGCGTCCCGCGCGCGCCGACATCGATCTTGGCGATGTTGGCGCCGACCGCCTGATGCTTGATCTCGATCAGGCGGATCAGGTTCTTGGTCGGCTGCGGCAGATCGCCGAAGCGGTCGATCATCTCGGCGGCGAGGCTTTCGATCTCGTGCTGGCCGTCGGCCTGATTGAGGCGGCGGTAGAGCGCCATGCGCACCGCAAGATCGGGGACGTATTCTTCCGGGATCATGATCGGTGCATCGACGGTGATCTGGGGCGAGACCTTGTCGCGCGCAGGCTCCAGACCCATTTCGCCCGCCTTGGCGGCCAGAATCGCCTCCTCCAGCATCGCCTGATACAGTTCGAAGCCGACTTCGCGGATGTGGCCCGATTGCTCGTCGCCGAGCAGATTCCCCGCGCCGCGAATGTCGAGATCGTGGCTGGCGAGCTGGAAGCCTGCACCAAGGCTGTCGAGGTCGCCGAGCACTTTCAGCCGCTTTTGCGCGACTTCGGACAGCGCCACGTCCTTTTCATGTGTCAGATAGGCGTAGGCGCGCAGCTTTGCCCGGCCCACACGTCCGCGCAGCTGGTAAAGCTGGGCAAGGCCGAACCGGTCGGCGCGGTGGATGATGATGGTGTTGGCGCTGGGAATGTCGAGCCCGCTTTCGACGATGGTGGTCGATAGCAGCACGTCGTACTTGCGATCATAGAACGCGCCCATCCGCTCCTCGACCTCGTTCGGGCTCATCTGGCCGTGGGCGGTGACAGGCTTGATCTCGGGCACGTGTTCACGCAGCCATTCCTCGACATTGGCCATGTCGGAAATGCGCGGCACGACGATGAAGCTCTGCCCGCCGCGGTGATGTTCGCGCAGCAAGGCCTCGCGCATCACCATGTCGTCCCACTCCATCACGTAGGTGCGCACCGCGAGCCGGTCGACCGGCGGGGTCTGGATGGTGGAAAGCTCGCGCAGGCCGCTCATCGCCATCTGCAAGGTGCGCGGGATCGGGGTCGCAGTAAGAGTGAGGACGTGCACATCGGCGCGCAGCTGCTTCAGCTTTTCCTTGTGGGTGACGCCAAACCGCTGTTCCTCGTCGACGATGACGAGGCCGAGGTTCTTGAACTTGGTGGACTTGGACAGGATCGCGTGCGTGCCGACGACGAGATCGATCTGGCCGTTTTCCAGCCCTTCGCGCGTCTCAGTCGTTTCCTTGGCCGCGACCAGCCGCGATAGCCGTCCGACCTTCAGCGGGAAGCCTGTAAACCTTTCGGCAAAGTTCTGGTAGTGCTGGCGCGCGAGCAGGGTGGTGGGGGCGACGATTGCCACCTGCTGCCCCGCCATCGCCGCGACGAACGCCGCACGCATGGCAACTTCCGTCTTGCCGAAGCCGACATCGCCGCACACCAGCCGGTCCATCGGTCGCCCGCTTTCCAGATCGCCCAGCACATCGGCGATGGCACGTTCCTGATCGTCGGTTTCCGACCACGGGAAGCGGTCGACGAACTGGTTGAGGCTGGCCTGATCGGTCGCCAGAATGGTGGCCTGCTTCAGCGCGCGTTCGGCGGCGACTTGCATCAATTCGCCGGCGATGGCGGTAATGCGTTCCTTCAGCTTGGCGCGGCGGCGCTGCCATGCCTCGCCGCCCAACCGATCGAGCGGCACGGCCTGTTCGGACGAGCCGTAGCGGCTGAGAACGTCGATATTCTCGACCGGGATGAACAGCTTGTCCCCGCCCGCATATTCCAGCGCGACGCAATCATGCTGGCTTTTGCCCACGGCAATCGGTTCGAGCCCGAGATATTTGCCGATCCCGTGTTCGACATGGACGACCAGATCGCCGCGCGAAAGTGCCTGAAGTTCAGCGAGGAAGGCGTCGGAATCCTTGCGCTTCTTCTTGCGGCGTACCAGCCGGTCGCCCAACACATCGGCTTCGGTGACGAGTTCGAGCGTATCATTGGCAAAGCCGGTCTCGAGCGGCAGCACCAGCACCGCGACCTTGGATTTTGCCGCAAGGCCGAGCCCCTGTTGCCAGCCATCCGCCAGTACCGTGGGCGCTCCGGCTTCCTCCAGGATCGAGGCGATACGCCGCGCGCTGCCGTTGGAATAGGCGGCGAACAGCGGCTTGCGCCCGGATTTGGCAACCGCCTTGAGATGCGCGGCGGCGGCTTCGTAAACATTTTCGCCGCGCCCGCGCTCGGGCGAGAAATCGCGCGCCGAACGGAAGCCGAAATCGACCAGATTTGTGGTGCTTTCCGACACGAAGCCGGTGGCGCGATGGGCCGGGGCTGAGGCCAGCGCGGCGTCGATCTCCGCGCGGGTGAGATAGAGCGCGTCGGGGCCGAGGGGGCGGTAGCTTCCGGCCCGCTCGCCCGCGATCCGCCCGCGCTGCGTATGGTAATCGGCAATGTCGGTCAGCCGTTCATCCACCGCACCCAGCGCGCCCTGATCGATCACCACCAGATCATGCGGCGCGATGTGATCGAACAGGGTCGCCAGCCGCTCCTCGAACAGCGGCAGCCAGTGCTCCATCCCTGCCAGTCGCCGTCCGTCCGAAACGGCTTCGTAAAGCGGATCCTGCGTGGCGTTTGCCCCAAACTGCTCGCGGTAACGGCTGCGGAACCGCTTGATGCTGTCTTCGTCCAGCAGCGCTTCGGAGGCGGGGAGCAGCAGGTGCGAATCGATCCGCTCGATGGTGAGCTGCGTGGCGGGATCGAACAGCCGCAGGCTTTCCAGCTCGTCCCCGAAGAAATCCAGCCGCAAACCGGCATCCAGCGACGATGGGAAGATATCGACGATCGACCCGCGCACCGCGAATTCGCCGTGGTCGATCACCGTGTCGGTGCGGTTATAGCCCTGCCGGGTCAGCAGCGCGGCAAGGCTGGCGTGGCCGATGCTGGTGCCCACCCGAAACTCGCGCACGCTTTCGCGCACCCGGAACGGGGTCAGCACCCGTTGGAGCACGGCGTTGGCGGTGGTCACCAGCAATTGCGCGGTTGCCGCCGGGTTCTGCAAACGGTGGAGCGCGGCCAGCCGTTCCGCACTGATCGACAGGGCAGGGCTGGCGCGGTCATAGGGCAGGCAATCCCACGCCGGGAAGGTCAGCACCTCGATCTCGGGAGCGAAGAACTTCGCCGCATCGGCCGCCGCGCGCATCGCCGCCTCGTCCGGCGCGATGAACACGGCGCGTTGCCCGCCTTTGACGCCATGCGCCGCCCGCGCGAGATCGGCCAGCACCAGCGGCAGGCTGCCGCGCGGCAGCGAGGACAGGGTCAGCGGCTCCTTGGCCGTCAGGATGCGGTTAAGGTCGGGCATGGTCTATCCAGTCAAACCCCGCGCGCCCCAGAAGGTTGCGCGAACGGGCAGGCGCGCGCGATCAGCGCGGAATGTCGACGTAATCGAGTTTCTGCATCGCGCCCAGCAGGTCCCCGGCGAGATGTTCGGGCGGCGGGACGGAGCCGAGTGCCCATGCCATCACGTCGACATCGTCCTCGTCCAGCAGCGCCTCGAACCATGCCAGCTCGGCATCGCCCCAATCGGCATGATAGCGATCGTAGAAACCGCCGATCATGTAATCGGCCTCACGCGTGCCGCGATGCCACGAACGGAATTTGGCGCGGGCGAGACGCTGGGCGAAAGTCGGTGTGTCGGTCATGCTGTCCACCTAGCCACAGGTCTTCGCCGCTTCAACTCGCAATGCAACCCGATGGATGATAGCGAACCGCCATGCGCCCAGAGGCTCTCAATCCGCTGTTTGCCGAAGTCGAGACGCTGGAGGGCGTCGGGCCGAAGCTGATGAAGCCGCTCGAACGGCTGGGTCTGACGCGGGTGAAGGATGTCGCCTATCACCTGCCCGAACGGTTTGTCAGTCGCCGGTCGATCGCCGATCTGGATGAAGGCACCGAAGGCGAGCAGGTCATCATCGCGCTTACCGCTGTGGAACACCGCGCGCCGCGATCCGGCAGCCGCGGGCCTCACCGGGTGCTGGCGCAGGACGCGGTGGGCAATATTTGCGCGCTGACATGGTTCGGCAAGGCGGCCTATTCCGCCAGGAAGCTGCTGCCTGTGGGCGAACGGCGCTGGGTCGCCGGGCGGCTCGACCGATATGGCGACATGCTACAGATCGTACACCCCGATCATGTCGAGGTGGACAGCGCAGGCCAGATGGGGCGGTTGTCCGAACCGGTCTATCGCCTTGCTGAAGGGCTGACCCAGCCGCGCGTCGCCGGGCTGGTGGAACAGGCGCTGGCGCGGTTGCCCGATCTGCCCGAATGGATCGAACCGGGCCAGCTGGAACGCAGCGGATGGCCTGCATGGAGCGCGGCCTTGCAGCTTGCGCAGGAAACCACCGAGGAACGCGCGCGTGACCGGCTTGCCTATGATGAATTGCTGGCGAACAGCCTCGCGCTGCTGCTGGTCAAGGCCGAAGGGCGGCGCCGCAAGGGGCAGGCGTTGGTGGGGGACGGGCGTTTGTGGGCAAAGCTGCAACTGCCCTTCGCGCTGACCGGCGCGCAGACCCGCTCCATCGCCGAGATCGAAGGCGATATGGCGCAGGACGCGCCGATGCTGCGGCTGCTGCAGGGCGATGTCGGCGCGGGCAAGACGGTGGTCGCCCTCAACGCCATGCTGATCGCGGTCGAGGCGGGCAAGCAGGCGGCGTTGCTCGCCCCGACCGAGATCCTTGCGCGGCAGCATTACGAAACCTTGCGCCGAATGCTCGCGCCGACAGGTGTGGAGATCGCGCTGCTGACCGGGCGGGCGAAGGGCCGGGAGCGCGAGAGCATTCTGATGGGGCTGATGGATGGATCGATCCAGCTGCTCGTCGGCACCCATTCGATTTTTCAGGACACCGTCGCCTACAAGGATCTGGGCCTTGCGGTGGTAGATGAACAGCACCGGTTCGGTGTGGCGCAACGGTTGGCGCTGGCAGGGAAGGGCAGGCGTGCGCCGCATACGCTGGCGATGACGGCGACCCCGATCCCGCGATCGCTCACCTTGGCGCAATATGGCGAGATGGATGTGAGCCGCCTCGATGAGTTGCCCCCCGGAAGGCAGGCGATCGATACCCGTGTGATCCCGCAGGAACGTATGGATGAGGTGGTCGAAGGTGTCGCCCGGCACCTGGCAGGCGGACAGCAGGCATACTGGGTCTGCCCGATGGTGCATGACAACGAAGTCGCCGATATCGCCGCCGCCGAAATGCGCTATGCGGCGCTGAAGGAGCGTTTCGGCGAAGACGTCGTGCTGGTGCACGGCCAATTGCGCTCCGAGATCAAGGACGCAGCCATGGAACGCTTTGCCAGCGGGCAGGCGAAGTTGCTGGTGGCGACCACGGTGATCGAAGTCGGCGTGGATGTCCCATCGGCCACGTTGATGGTGATCGAACAGGCAGAACGCTTCGGCCTTGCGCAGCTGCACCAGTTGCGCGGGCGCGTGGGGCGGGGCGCGGAGAAATCCACCTGCCTGTTGCTGCGCGGCGGGGCGCTGACCGAAACGGGCCGCGCGCGGCTGGCGCTGATGCGCGAAACGCAGGACGGGTTCCGCATCGCCGAGGAAGATCTCGAGCTGCGCGGCGGGGGTGAGTTGCTGGGCACAAGGCAGTCGGGCGAGGCGGCTTTCCGGATCGCCAATCTGGATCAGGTGCAGCGCTTGCTCCCCGTTGCCCACGCCGACGCGCGGCTACTGGTCGATCGCGACGGCGGCCTCACCAGCGAACGGGGCGAAGCGGCGCGGCTGCTGCTGTACCTGTTCGAACGCGACTGGGGCGTGCAACTGCTGCGCGGCGGCTAAAGCCGGGCGCTAAGCCCCTCGCTTGCAAAGCGGGCAGCGAGCGCTTCGGCGGCGGCAGCAATCTCTTCCCATACCTTCGCGAACAGTTCCTCGTCGCCGTAATAGGGATCCGCGATGGACTTGCGGACGCGTTCTTCGAGCGCATCGTTAAGCATTGCGATCTTTGCGGTCCCGTCGCGCGGAGCCTTTGCGCGAATGCCGACAAGGTTAGCTTCGTCCATCGCGAAGATGTGGGTGTAGCGAAAGAAGTCATCGCGTTCCAACTGGCGTGCCGTCTGGCCAGCGATGTCCACGCCGTACGCGCTAGCTGCCGCGATCGCGCGCGGATCGGGCGGGCTGCCGATATGGTATGAAGCCGTGCCAGCCGAATCCGCACTACAATTCAGCTCGTTGCGCATCGCAGCGGCGCGAAACGCCCCCTCCGCCATCGGTGACCGGCAGATATTGCCCAGACACACGAACAAAATCGACAAAGTGTTATGCCCCGCCCCCTGCATGGGTGGGCATATAGCAGAGCCTCCACAAGAAAAAAGCGCGAAAACAATTCAGTGCGACGTAGACCCGAAATGGGTCAGGCTGCGCGGGCAGGTAGAGGGGAAGTGGTCGCCAGCACCTCTTCTGTGATCCGGCGAATATTCACCTTTGCCTTCAGCCGCGCTCCGAGCAGCGCCGTGCCGGAGACCTTGCGCTGCACAAACAAAGTTTCGATCGGAGGGAAGGCCCATGTGTCCTTGTCCTGCGCGATTGCGTAACCTTCCTCGCGCAGCAACGGGATGAACGCCCGGTCGCCGAAATCGAAAGGCGCATCTTCGCGCATCTCGTTTATCACGATATCGATCATCCGGTTCACGCGCTCGGGGTGCTTTTCGGCGACGATCGGCATCATGAAGCCCGCTTCAATGGTGGCGGCAAGCACTTCCTGCGCGCTGCCTTTCAGCCCGGCATCGAGCATCTTGCGATACCCGTTCGCCACCGCCGGATCGACCGGACGGCAGGCGCCGAAATCGAGCAGCACTATCTCGCCGGTTTCGCGCCGATAGCGGAAATTGGCGAAGTTGGGATCGGTCTGCATGACGCCGAAATCGAACAATTCGCGCGCCACCAGCCGGATCAGCCGGGCAAAGACTTCGTCGCGGCGCTCGGACGGTTCGTTGCCGAGTTCCTCGATACTGACGCCGTCTTCGAAGCTCATCGCCAGGATCGATCCGCGCGTCAGCCCTTCGTGCAAGCGCGGCACGACAAAGCCGGGGGTATCCGCCAGCCGCTCCCGGTAAAGCGCCATCTGCTCGCCTTCGCGCTGGTAATCGGCTTCCTCGTGTAGCTGCTGCTTGGCCGCCGCCATCAGCTTTTCCATTTCGAGTTCGGGCGGGGCGAAGCCTGCCACCTTCAGCAGCGTGATGACATTATCGACGTCGCTGTCGATGCTCTTTGCGACGCCCGGATACTGCACCTTGATCGCCAGTTCCTCGCCATCGCGGGTCAGCGCCTTGTGCACCTGACCGATGCTGGCAGCGGCAATCGGGCGCGGGTTGAACCAGCGGAACTGCTTGCGAAAGTCCGGCCCCCATTCAGCGCGCAACACCGTGTCGAGTTGCTTGGTCGGCATGAAATTCGCCTGATCGCGCAAGGTTGCGAGGATCCGCGACAATTCGTCGGGCAGGAAATCGCCCGCATCCAGACTGATCATCTGCCCCATCTTCATCGCCGCGCCGCGCAGGTGCGACAGGCGATCGGTCAGGCGCTGGACATTGCCGGGGGTGAGGATGAGGTCGCGCGTGGATATGCCTTCACCGCTGGCGAGGCGCCGCGCGCCCTCGGCCACCATTCCGCCTGCTACACCGCCGACCAGCCGGCCAAAGGTGCCGAAACGCGCAATCCGACCGGATGGCACGGCGCGCTGGCGGGCGCGGTCTTCAGGCAGGTTGTCGAAGTCGGGGATATCGTCGTCGGCCAAGGCGGGATCGTTCCATTTACGAGAGGCTTTGCGGCGAAACGGATAGGCCCGAACTGCGTTCCGGCTGAAACCGTGTCATTCGACCGAGATAGGTTCAAGAAATGGATAAACCACCATCTACCGGCAGACATTGCCCGGTGATGTAATCGCTATGAGAGGAGGCAAGGAATACCGCCAACCCTTCCAGCCCGGCGTGATCGCCCGGACGTCGTAGCGGGATCCGCCGCGCGATCCATTCACCGAAACGCGGATCGGCCTTCGCGGTGATATCGGTCTCGTAATAGCCGAAAAGCAGTGCGTTGGCGGTGATCTGGTGCCGCGCGAGTTCAAATGCAGCGGCGCGGGTAAGGCCGTTCAGGGCCGCTTTGGAGGCGGCATAATCGGACGAACGGTTAACCCCCATGATCGACTGGTCCGATGAGGTGGCGATCAGCTTTCCGCCCGCCTCGCCTGCCTTTGCCCGCTCGATCATGTGGCGCGACACGTGCTTGTAGACCAGCGCCGCACCGCGGGTGTTGATTGCCATCGTGTGATCCCACCCGTCGGCGGTGATGTCGGCGATAGCAGTACCTGCGCCCGAAACGCCCGCATTGGCGAAGCAGGCGTCGACGCGCCCGAATTCGGCGAGAGTGCTCGCCATTGCCGAGGCAATCTCGTCTTCCTCCGATACGTCACAGGCGAGCGCGATGATCTCGCCCGCTCCCAACGTCTGCAGTTCGCTCCGTGCGGCGGCGTTCTTGTCAGGATTGCGCGCCCAGATCGCAACATTGGCGCCCGCCTTGGCCAGCCCGCGCGCCATTGCGAGACCCAGTCCGCCATTGCCCCCGGTGATGATGGCCGTGCGGCCGGTGAGGTCGAACAGGTTCATGCGGGCATTCCTGTCGCAAATGCCGGTTCTGAGCAAGCGCGCGGGAACCCGAAGGCCCGGCATGGTTTGTCGCCCCATGGACGGATCACCAACCCCGCAGGCTACCAGCCTGTCTCCCGCCGCTCGCTTGCTCGGATATGCCGGGCTCCTGCCGCAGATCATCTGCCTTACCATGGTCGCGACCGGGCATGAATGGCGATATTCCGCGCTTGCGGGCGGGTTCGCCTATGCCGCCGCGATCTTCAGTTTCCTTGGGGGCGTGTGGTGGGGGCAGGCAGTGCAGTCCGGCAGGTCTTCGGCTGGCATCTATCTGGTCGCTGTCATGCCGAGCCTGCTGGCGGTGGCGCTGTTCCTGCCGTGGACGTTCGGCTGGGAATGGCCCGGACCGGCATTGCTTTACCTCGGCGCGCTGATCTTGCTCTCGCCCCTCATCGATCGTGCTCTGGGTTATGCGTCGAAGGACTTCATGCGGCTCAGAACGCACCTGTCAATCGGTCTGGGCGGCCTGACCATCGCGCTGGGACTATTCGCCGGACAGGTCGTTTAAAGCGTCCGCGCTACGCATTGCCGGCGCTTCATCCAGATCCGGCCGCTAGGCGCGCCGGTATCGTTCGCGATGAATTAACCATTCTTGCCTAGAGCCAAACCCGGGTTCACATAGTCCGGGCGCGCCATGATTTCATCTTTGGCATCATTGAAAGGAATTTTTCGTCGCAATTCCGGCGACGGCGGAGTGGTGCACGATGAAGCCCACGATCAGCCGGATCAAAATTCGGGCGAGGCGCTACTCAAGCGTAAGCGCATCAAGATCGCCATTTTCGCTATCCTGTTTGGCCTTGTTTCGGCTGCTATCGATCTGCCGCTGCCGGCAGAGGATGGTTTCCGAGCTGTGCGGGCGAAATTGCGTTCAAGACCTGCGCCGCAGGACATCATCATGGTTACAGTCGACGACGCCACGCTGAACGAGCTCGGCAAACCATTGCCTTCGCGCTTTGACGACAGCGCACTGATCGATCGACTGGTCGCCTCCGGCGTGGACAAGATCGTTTTCGACCGTGCCCATGCAGATCCCGAAACCCCCGCCTCCGATGCCCATTTTGCACGTACGCTGGCGCGGCATAAGGGCCGTGTGTGGTTGGGGGTGTCGCCGTATCATTCCTTGGGCTTCTTCGAGAGCGAGAAGATCGTGCCCTTGGAGCAGTTCCGCGAGCATGTCGCGCTTGCGGCCATGACCGGGTTGGGTAGCCCATTTCGCTTGTCGGTCACTTTTCCGACTGAGGTGGAAGTTGATGGGAAGGCCTACCAATCAATCTCGGCCCTATTGGCCGACTATGGCGGAAGAAGCATCAATTATCGCCCTGACTTCGCTTTCGATGTCACGACCGTGCCTACTTTCAGCTATGCCGATATCCTTAGGCAACGGATTCCGGCTTCCGAACTTGAAGGCAAAAGCGTTGTGATCGGAAACAGCTACATCGCTTCAGCTGACTTTTTTCACATGCCGTTCCTTGGGCGAGTTCCGGGTAGTTATTTCCACATCCTTGGCGCGCATACGCTCAAGCGCGGCGCACCGGTCGATGTGATGTGGTTTCCCGCACTTCTGATTGCAGGGTTCGCCATTCTCTCCCACGCAGTTGCGCGTTCGCGGTCGAAACGACCACTGTGGTTTGCGACGTGCGGATTGCCACCGTTGGCTTTGTTGATGGACGAGTTTCTCGTGAGCATCGACATCATGTCGGCCATGCTCGCCTTAATCGGCGCAACGATCGGTTTTCATCGGCTAGCCAAGAAGTATTACAGCAGCGAGGTCGATGCGATGACCACCTCGGCCTTGAGCCTCGACAAGACCAATGCCGAACGGGATATTTACGCGCTGAAGATTTCCAACCTGTCCGAAATCTCCGAAGACTGGAGTGCGCGCGAATTAGGCGAATTCGTCAACACCCTGATTACCTACGTTAAAGGGCCGGGCGACGCAGGTGACGTCGCGTTCGAGCGTGATGTCCTCGTGTGGTTCGCACCGCGCATGGAGGTAGGCAGCCTGGAACGCCACGCGGACGGGCTTTCGACGATGCTCAAGACTGCAATCAGTTACGATTGGCAGTCGACCAGCAGCGCGCCTGCTCTGGGTATCGATACGAACTATGCCCTGCCGGTTGGACAGCGGATCAAGAAGGCCATGCAGGCGGCAGACGATGCGGCCTCACGCGGTGCGCGCTTCATTATCAATGATGCCGCATATCTGGAGGCGCGCAATCATCGGCTCGAGATCGTCCGTGTGTTGGAGCGGGGGCTGCGCGAACGCGCTGTCGGGGTCGCCTATCAACCGAAGATCGATCTGGCGACCGGACACATTGTGGGCGCAGAAACGCTGATCCGCTGGAAGCCCGACGGACAAGAATACGTGAACCCGCAGGAATTGGTGCTGGCGGCTGAAGCCAACGATCGGATCAACGAGCTCACCCTGATTGTCATGGAGGCGGCACTGTCGGAGGGCAGGCAGGCGATTGCAATCGATCCGGCCTTCAAGCTGGCGATCAACATGTCGGCCAAGAGCCTGAGCGACACGCACCTGTTGTTCGAAATGATGACGATCATGGGCCGGCTCGGCTTTCCTGCAGCAAACCTCACACTCGAACTGACCGAGACCGCGAAGCTGGAAGACCAGCTCATCGCGCCGCAGATCGCGGCGCTGAAACAGCGCGGCATCGGCCTTTCGATCGATGATTTCGGCACCGGGCAATCCAATATGGAATATCTGGAGAAGCTTCCCAGCTCCGAGCTCAAGATCGACAAGAAGTTCGTCCAGCAGATGGCCCGTTCGGAGGAGAGCCGCGCTGTTGTGCGGGCCACCATCGAGATCGCGCATTCGCTCGGCAAGGTTGTCGTGGCCGAGGGTGTGGAAACCGAAGCAGTTGCTGCCGAGTTGCGCGCGATGGGCTGCGATCAGGCTCAGGGTTTCCTGTTTTCTCGAGCCATCTCAATGCCCGATCTTTTGAAAATGATGGGCCTAAGGAAGAACGTAGTTAACAGTTGATTAAGGTTAACCATGTGTTATAACGATCCTACAGCACCTGCAGCTGATAGGAGTTTCTTATGTGGACCTACATCGTTTTTCTGTTCGGCAGCCGCTAATCCAAAGCTCGAACAATCAATAAAAAGCCCCGGGAAACTGGGGCTTTTTTTGTTTGTGAATGCAGGTTCGGTTGATGCCCGAGCCACGGTATCCAAGGGCGTAGCATAGCGCGGCTCCTCGGAATTTCTCCAGCGGATGGTTAAGATCCGCTAGTATCCGATCCTCTCAGCCCAGCGCGCCGTCCACGCCAAGTCGGACGTGTGGCCCTACTGCGGTCCAGCCAGCCGGATCGTTGAAAGACCCCACAAGCGCGACAGCGAGCCACCCCTTTGACCTAGGTTATGGTGAGCGGCGCGACCGCAGGCTTAGTTCGTTTCACGCCCTGCCGATGACCAACTCCGCTGCTTTGCGCGGCGGGTAATCCTGTCGGCGCCCCTGGTTGCCCGCGCGCGGGTCCGCATTGCTGTGGGCCGGAGAAGCCTTCGGGCAGCAGGACACATCTGGAACGTGATGGAGCCATCAATGAAGCTGAAGCCCCTCGAAGAACAGACCATCGTCATCACCGGCGGATCGTCCGGCATCGGGCTGGCAACTGCACGGCACGCTGCAGAACGCGGTGCCAATGTTGTCATCATCGCCCGCAACGAGGACGGCCTGAAATCGGCGGCGGAGCAAATCCGTGCCGAGGGCGGGCGCTGCGATACGATCAGCGCAGATGTCGGCAAGCGCGAGGATGTGAAGGCCGCGGTCCGGACCGTCATCGAGCGCCATGGCGGTTTCGATACCTGGGTCAGCAACGCCGGGGTCGGGGCCTATGCCAAGCTGGAGGAACTGAGCGACGAGGATCACCACCAGTTGTTCGACACCAATTACTGGGGTGTGGTCCACTGCGCGACCGAGGCCCTGCCGCACCTCAAGCAGCGCGGCGGCGCGTTGATTACCACCGGGTCGATCTCCTCGCAAATGCCCGCGCCAGTGCTGTCGTCCTACACCGCCAGCAAATACGCGGTGAAAGGCTATATCGATTCGCTGCGGCTTGAACTGATTGACGAAGATGCGCCGGTTTCGGTCACCTTGATCCAGCCTTCGGGGATCAACACCCCGTTTGGCGAGCATGCGCTCAACCAAATGGACGGACGATCCAAGGTGCCGCCGCCGGTCTATTCACCCGATATTGTTGCAGAGGCGATTTGCCGCGCAGCCGAGCATCCGACGCGCGACATGATCGTCGGCGGGGCAGGGCGGGCGATGACGCTGTTCTCGCGGTTTCTCCCCAATCTTGCCGATCAGGTCTTCGCCTACGCCTTCTTCAAGACCGCGATCAACAAGGACGAGCCGAAGCGCGAGAAGAGCGGCGGGTACCACACCGGAGGCGGGCGCGGCGACCGCTATGGCGAACAGCACATGCGCCATACGAGCGTTTACACCACGCTTCGCAGCTATCCCTTCACATCGCTGGCGGGGGTGGCCATCGCCGCTGGCGTGGCGGGACTGGCACTCAGGAACCGGTGACTCGCTCTCTGGAGCGTTGATCCTGTCTCGGTGCCGAACGCGGCGCCGATGCAGAGTTGCTGATGCTCCAGAGCGCTGCACAATTCGCGAAGGAGGGTGAGCATTGGGTTACATCCCCTATTGCGGTCCGGCCCCGGAGCCCGGCGGAATCCTTGCTGCATGGAATTTCGATCCGGTGGTGCTAGCAGGCTTGGCGCTGCTGGCATTGGGTCTGCACCGCCACGGTCTGCGCGTCCGGATCGGTATCGGATTACTCGCAGTTGCCTATGTCTCGCCCCTGTGTGCCCTGAGCGCAGGCCTGTTTTCGGCACGAACGGTGCATCATCTCGTCATCGTGCTGGGGGCGGCGCCGCTGCTGGCCGACGCGCTGCGGCTTAACCGTGTGCCGCTCGTCCCGGCGTTGAGCGTTCATCTCGCGGTGTTCTGGCTGTGGCATCTTCCGGCGGCGTATGAGTTGGCCCTGTCGAGCGATCTTGCATACTGGTTCGGTCAGTTCGCACTGCTCGGATCGGCCATGCTGCTATGGCGCGCTTTGGCCCGTGAGGAATTGCTCCCCACAACTGTTTTCTTCGTCATCGCGGCGATGGTGATGCAGATGGGAATGCTCGGTGCGATCCTGACATTCGCACCCCGCGCGCTCTATGCCCCGCATTTCCTGACCACCCAGAGCCTCGGTTTCGGGGTGTTAGAGGATCAGCAGCTTGCCGGGCTGATCATGTGGGTCGGCAGCCTTCCGCTGACCATCCTGGCTGCGTGGCCGCCGATGATGCGGCTTGTCGCGCACACCCGCCGCCGGATCGCGGCCTGAGCGATGCTGTGGCTCAAGTTCATTCATATTTGCGGCGTTGCCATCTGGGTCGCCGGGCTGATCTACCTCGCCGCTCTGCTCGTGGGCCACAGCACCGTTCGCGACCAGCAGGACTTCGCCCGGATCCGCATGGCGAGTCGGTTCGCTTACATGGGGCTTGTTTCGCCTGCGGGCTTCATCGCGGTTGCGGCGGGCAGCGCCTTGCTGTTCGTCGGCGATGCGCTGCACCCGTGGATGTTCGCGAAACTGGCGGCGGTGGCGGTGCTGGCTGTGGCGCATGTGCAATACGCCTATGTCCTGACCCATCTGGCGGAAGAAGGCGCACAGCAGCCAACGCTGCGCATCAGGATCATTGTCATTGCCGTGGGCGCGGCGGCGTGCGCGATTTTCTACCTCGTGCTGGCCAAGCCTGCTCTGAACAACGACATCTTGCCCGAATGGCTCAGCGAGCCGGGCTTTCTGAAACGTTCGGAAGATCCGGCTCCGGCTCTTTCTGCACCTCAGCTTTCTCATCGACAATGATGCCGACGCCATGTTCGAACACCAGCCTTCCGCCTTGCCAGCCTGCAATGCCGACCATCACCAGGCCGCCTGCCGACAACAGCAGGCCCCACGGCATGATCGCCGCTTCGGGATCGGGCAGGCGCCAACCCCAGTTCGCTCCGATCACCGCGAGCAGCGTCATGGCGGCGACCGCGTGACTCCAGCTGGCAGGATTGCGGCGGATGCCCGGCCCGGCGAGCAGCTCGACCGTGCCGGCAACAGCGGAAAGCACGCCCATGCCGAAGCCCCAGCCGCTGGTCCACAGACCCACGCGGGCGAAAAATGGATCGGCCAGCAGCCACCAGAAAATATCCGCGCCCAATGTCGCCACGATCAGGGCGATGGGGAACGTCACCAGCATGGCGTGGATCGGGTGACCGGCCAGCGCGATACGCGAGGAGACGCCGAGGTCCTTTGCTTCGTCGAGTCGGGCCATGCCACTTCAACACACGGAATCAGCGCAGGTTACGGACGAACGACGCGGCTCGCCGCGCTGATCCCCCCGCTCATCGCCCTGCCGGCCTGTTCGGGTGTCTATTCGGCGCTCGACCCTGCCGGGCCAGCGGCCGAGCGGGTTGAAGCGTTGTGGTTCATCATGTTCTGGAGCGCGACCGCAATCGTAACCGGCGTGATGGCGACCGCGATCTATGCGATGGCCACCCGCGATCGGGAGCGGGCGTTCTCCACCCGGCGCGTTCTGGTGGGGTGGGGGCTGATCTTCCCGGCGCTGACGCTCAGCGCGCTGATGGCGTTTGCCTTTCTGCGCGGCGAACAATTGCTTGCGCGTGAGGATGGCGCCGAGGTTATCCGGGTCCATGCCGAACGCTGGGAATGGCGCTTCGCCTATCCCGGCGGACAGCAATCGGACGGCGTCCTGCATGTTCCTGCGGGCCGTGAATTTACGGTCGCCATCACCAGCGGGGATGTGATCCATTCATTCTGGGTGCCGCGGCTCGGCGGCAAGATGGATGCTGTTCCGGGCAGGCTCAATCGGCTTCGGCTGCAGGCTGACCGACCCGGGATCTATTACGGCCAATGTTCGGAATATTGCGGGCAGGGCCATGCCCATATGCAGTTCGAGGTGCACGCCCATCCGCCTGCGGATTACGCCGCCGCGCTGGCCGCAGCTGACAATGTCGAGGCCGCGCCGCTGCCGGTGCTCGATCAACGCAGCGCTCCGGCGGGCGACATCATCGAACGCTGGACGGATCGGGTATTCGAGGCATTGGGCATTTCATGAGCGGAGAACCGCAGCAAACCGCCGATCATGGGCACGCGCTTGGCCTGCATTACGAAATGCAGGACCTGTATTCGCCGCCAAAGGGCCGGTTCGGCAGGTTCGCGGCGACCAATCATACCGTCGTCGGCATCCGCTTCATGCTGACCGCGATCGCATTCTTCCTGGTGGGCGGGGTGCTGGCGATGCTGATCCGCGCGCAGTTGGCCGGGCCGAGCACGCAATTTCTCGATGCCGCCGATTACGCGCAGGTCTTCACCATGCACGGCACGGTGATGATGTTCCTGTTCGCGATCCCGCTGATCGAGGGGTTTGCCCTGTATATGCTGCCCAAACTTCTGGGCGCACGCGATCTCGCCTTTCCGCGCCTGAGCGCCTTCGGATATTGGTGTTATCTGCTGGGCGGGCTGACCTTGCTGGGCGCGCTGCTGGCCGGGGTCGCGCCCGATAGCGGGTGGTTCATGTACACGCCGCTGTCGTCCAAGCCCTATTCTCCCGGCATCAATGCCGACATCTGGCTGGTCGGGATCACTGTGGTCGAGATTTCGGCGGTCTGCGCTGCGGTCGAGATCATGGTGACCGTACTGAAAGTGCGCAGTCCGGGCATGTCACTGATGCGGATGCCGCTGCTGGCATGGTATCTGTGGGTGACGGCGGCGATGATGCTGGCGGGCTTTCCGCCGCTGATCCTCGGTTCGATCCTGCTCGAACTTGAGCGCGCCTTCGGCCTGCCGTTCTTCGATCCGACCCGCGGCGGCGATCCATTGTTGTGGCAGCACCTGTTCTGGCTGTTCGGCCATCCGGAGGTTTACATCATTTTCCTGCCGGCCGCCGGGGTAGTATCGACAATCCTGCCGGTGTTCTGCGGCAGACCGATGGTCGGCTATTCGTGGATCGTGGGCGCGCTGATTGCGCAGGCGTTCCTCAGCTTCGGGCTGTGGGCGCACCACATGTTCACCACCGGCATCCCGCATCTCAGCCTCGCGATATTCTCGGCGGCGAGCCTGCTGGTGGTGATCCCGACCGCGGTGCAGATCTTCGCCTGGCTCGCGACCTTGCTGAAAGGTAGGCCCAGGCTGAGCCTGCCGATGCTGTGGATTTTCGGGTTCTTCTTCATCTTCGTCAGCGGCGGGCTGACCGGGGTGATGGTGGCGGTGGTGCCGTTCGACTGGCAGGTGCACGACACCCACTTCGTGGTTGCGCATCTGCATTATGTGCTGGTGGGCGGGTTCGTGTTCCCGGTGATCGCGGGCCTGTATTACTGGACGCCGCAATTCACCGGGCGCAAGTCGGATCGCGGGCTGGGCAAGTTCGCATTCTGGACGGTGTTCACCGGCTTCAATCTGACCTTCTTCATCATGCATCTGACCGGGCTGCTGGGGATGCCGCGCCGGGTCTACACCTATGCCGCAGGGCTGGGGTGGGAGGTGCCCAACCTCGTCTCCTCGATCGGCGGGTTCATTCTGGCGGTCGGCTTTGCGCTCGTGCTGCTGGATATGCTGGTGCAATGGCGGTTCGCTCCGCATGTCACGACCAATCCGTGGAAGGCCGCTTCGCTCGAATGGGCCATGCCGAGCCCGGCGACGGCCTACAACTTTGCCAGCTTGCCCGAAGTGACCGGGCGCGACCCGCTGTGGAAGGATCCGGAGCTTCCCGTCTGCATCGCGGGAGGGGCGGGCTTCCTCGCCGGGCCGACGGTTCCGGGCCAGCGAGAGACTCTGGCCGTTGATGCGCTGGATGGCAGGCCGGATTACGTGCTGATCCTGCCTGGGCCGACTTTCCTGCCGCTGCTGGCCGCACTGGCGCTGTTCGGCGCGGCGGGATGTTTCCTGTTTGGTTTCTACGCCGGTTCGGCGGTGCTGGCGGCGGTGCTGGTCGGCGTCTGTCTGCGCTGGCTGTGGCAAAGCGGGCTGCGCGAGGACCCGCAACCGGTCGACATCGGCAAGGGGCACAGGCTTCTGCCCCATCCTGCACGTGACCAGTCGCCGGGTTGGTGGGGTATGGTGTTCACGCTGGTCTTCGATGCGACGCTGCTTGTCTCGCTATTGTTCGGCTATGTGTTCCTGCTGTCGCGCGTGTCGGACTGGCCGCCTGTGGCAATGATCGCGCCCGACTGGCTGGTCGCCGCCCTCATCCTTGCGGGCCTCGGTGCGGCGGCGCTGGGTTCGCAAGGTGCCGTTGGTGCCAACCGGCAGGGGAAGGGCAGGGCGCGAGGTTGGTGGCTGGCGATTGCCTCGGCAGGTGGGGCTACGAGCGCGATAGGTTTCGGCCTGATCCCGTCGCTGCTGACCGCGCCTGCGACCAGCCACGCCTATGCGGCTTGCGTGGTGGCCTTGTCGCTATACGGCGCGCTTCACGCGGGGCTGACCGCCATCGGCAGCGGCTTTGTCGCAGCGCGCTGCCGGGCAGGGTTAGTTTCGCGGGTGAGGGCGGGCGACCTGCTGATCCTGCGCCTGTTCAGCCAGTTCAGCGCAGGGGCCGGACTGATCGTGCTGGTGGCGGTGTATCTCGCCGCGTGGCTGGCCTGACGCGCTGCGCCGTCCTACCGCACCAGCAGCACCGGCGCATGGATGGTGCGGATCATTTCCGAGGTGGTGCTGCCCACGATCAGGTTGCGGATCGGCGAGTGGCCATAGGCCCCCATCAACAGCAGCGGATTGCTGACCGAGCCCATGACCTGCGGAATGACCTTTTCGGCCTTGCCGGCGTCGACCACGCTGCTGACCGGGTGGCCGGGCGCGAACACCGCCTCAGCCTCCGCCAGCGCGGCGCGCTTGGTCTCACCCGATGCTTCGGCCATGACGATAGTGACCGGCAGGCCATCGAACAGCGGTGAATTGGCGAGCCGTTCCAGCGCGCGTTTCGCCGCGGGGCTGGCGTCATAGGCGAACACCACATGCTCTGGCTGCGAATAGGCGCGCGATACGATCATCACCGGCTTGATGCTGGATCGGACCACCCGTTCGATCATTGATCCGATATGCTCGGGCGCGAATTCGTGATCGGTGCCGCGCCGGCCCAGCACCACGATCCGCGCATCCTCCTCGCGTTCGAGGATGGTTTCCACAACGCCGCCGTGGCGGTGCAGGGTGGTGACATCGTCCACCCCGGCCTCACGCACGATCTGCTCGCCCGCAGCCAGCAGCACGCGGCCTTTTTCGATCTCGGCGCGGCTGCTTTCTTCCGACAATCGCACCAGTTCTTCCATCAGGTCGCTTTTGACGCCGAGCCCGATCGCGCCCGACAGATCGCGCCGCGCGGCGACCGCGTCCTGCCGCTGGACCACGTGGAGCAGTTCGATTGGCAGCGACAGGCGCTCTGCCGCCCAGACAGCGTATTTGCACACGCTGGTCGCGTGGGCAGACGCGTCGATTGCGGCGAGGATGCGTTCCATTGGTCTCTCTCCCATCAGTGCCCGCCCAGCTGCGCGTCGGCGCCGGGCTTGTCATGCGTGGCATAGCGTTCGATCAGCGCGGCGCTGGTTTCGTTGAGGCCGACGATCTCCACCGCCGTGCCTTCGCGCCGGAACTTCAGGATCGCCTTGTCGAGCGTGCCGACCGCCGAAATATCCCAGAACTGCGCATCGCTGACATCGATCACGACCCGGTCGAGCACCTCCTTGAAGTCGAAGGCATCCACGAAGTTATCCGATGAGGCAAAGAATACCTGCCCCGAGACCTGATAGTGACGGGTCAGGCCGTCGTCTGAAAGCTGCGATTCCACGGTGAACAGCCGCTTCACCTTGCTGGCGAAGAACAGGCCCGACAGGATCACGCCCGACAGCACACCTTGCGCAAGATCATGGGTCCATACGGTGACGACGACCGTGACCACCATCACGACCGATGATTGCCAAGGGTGATAGCGGATATCCTTGATCGACCGCCACGAGAACGTGCCGATCGACACCATGATCATGACCGCGACCAGTGCGGCCATCGGAATGATCGCCACCAGTCCGCCCAGCACCATCAGCAGGAACAGCAGGAACGTGCCGGACACGAAGGTGGAAAGCCGGGTCAAACCGCCGGACTTCACGTTGATGACCGATTGCCCGATCATCGCGCAGCCGCCCATGCCGCCGAGGAAACCGGTGAAGAAGTTGGCGATGCCCTGACCCTTCATCTCGCGCTGCTTGTCCGACGGGGTATCGGTCAAATCATCGACGATCTGCGCGGTCATCATCGATTCCAGCAGCCCGACCGCTGCCATCGTTGCCGAAAACGGCAGGATGATCCGGAGCGTTTCCAATGTGAACGGCACGTCGGGGATCAGCCACATCGGCAGCGATGTCGGCAGTTCGCCCATGTCGCCCACGCTGCGGACATCGAAGCCGGTGTAGTAAACCAGCAAGGTCAGCACCACGATTGCGATCAATGGCGACGGCACGGCGCGGGTCAGGTACGGGAACAGGTAGATGATCGCGAGGCCGCCTGCGACCAGCGCATAGGTCAGCACCGGCACGCCGGTCAGTTCGGGCCACTGCGCCATGAAGATCAGGATCGCCAGCGCATTCACGAACCCGGTGATGACCGAGCGCGAGACATATTGCATCAGCAGGTTCAATCGCAGGAACCCGGCAATCATCTGGATCACGCCCATCAGGATGGTGGCGGCAAACAGGTATTCCACGCCGTGATCGCGCACCAGCGGCAGCACCAGCACCGCGATAGCTGCAGTGGCGGCGGAGATCATGCCCGGCCTGCCGCCAACCAGCGAGATGATCACCGCAATCGAGAACGAGGCATAAAGCCCGACGCGCGGATCGACCCCGGCGATGATCGAGAAGCCGATCGCTTCGGGAATGAGCGCGAGCGCCACGACGATCCCGGCCAGAATGTCACCGCGCGGGTTGGACAACCACTCGCGCTTGAGGGTTTCGAAATTTGGCATGTTTGACCTTGCTTGCAACCTGACGTCCCGCGAAATCCGGCGCGCTGGCTATCTTGGCCGCGATGCAGGAAGCGGATCGAACGAGAAGAAAAGGTTATCCCGGGGATAGGCGCCGGGCCGAGCCACCCGGAAAGATCCGGGTCCGGCGAATAGATGCGGGCAATATGCGAAGTCGGCCATTGCTGCAAGTGCGAAGGGTGCGGTGCCGACGCAGCCTCTGTTCCGGGTGACCGAACGTCTCCGCGATATCAGATCGAAGCGATATCGGCATCCTCCACCGGCGTTGCCACCGGCTCGTCGCGCTCCTTCCGCTCGGAATAGCGATCGACGAGCTGATCAGCGTGCGGACGCAGCAGCACGGTGAACCGCACCAGTTCCTCCATCACGTCGACAATGCGGTCGTAATAGGGTGAGGGCTTCATGCGCCCGGCTTCGTCGAATTCCTCGTAGGCTTTGGCGATGGACGACTGGTTGGGAATGGTAACCATCCGCATCCAGCGGCCCAGCACGCGCAGGGAATTGACGGTGTTGAAGCTTTGCGAACCGGCGCAGACCTGCATCACGGCCAGCGTGCGGCCCTGCGTGGGGCGCAAGCCCTTGTAGGCCAGCGGCAGGTGATCGATCTGGGCTTTCATGATCCCGGTGATGGTCCCGTGGCGTTCGGGGCTGCACCACACCTGCGCTTCGGACCACAGCGAATGTTCGCGCAGTTCGTGCACCGCAGGGTGATCGTCGCCGCTCACCTGATCGGGCAGCGGCAGGTCCGACGGATCGAAGATGCGTGTTTCGCAGCCGAACAATTGCAACAGCCGCGCAGCCTCCTCCACCGCGAGACGCGAAAAGGAACGCTCCCGCAGCGAGCCGTAGAGCAGCAGAATGCGCGGCGGCGGATCGATCGCGCCGAGGCTGCTCGCCGGGTTGCGATGAAGATATTCGCGGCGCAGTGCGGGCAAGTGATCGGGATCGGGCAAGGGGCGCAGACGGGTCATCGCTGTGCTTCCGGTCAGGCGGCGGGGAAACGGTCGCGGGTGCGGTTGGCAAAGGCGACCAGCGACAGCATCACCGGCACTTCCACCAGCACACCCACTACGGTCGCCAGCGCCGCGCCGCTCGAGAGGCCGAACAGCCCGATGGCAACCGCCACCGCCAGTTCGAAGAAGTTCGACGTGCCGATCAGCGCGCAGGGCGCGGCGATATTGTGCGGCACCTTCCACGCCATTGCCGCGGCATAGGCGACCGCGAACATGCCATAGGACTGGATGATGATCGGGATCGCGATCAGCACGATCAGCAGCGGATTGGACACGATCGTGCCCGCCTGAAATGCGAACAACAGCACCACCGTCGCTAGCAGGCCGATGATCGACCACGGTTTCAATCGCGCAGTGAAGGCATCGACCGCCGCCTCATCGCCGCCGTGCGCGGCGATCACCTGCCGCCGGGTCAGCGCTCCGGCGACCAGCGGGATCACCACATACAGCGCCACCGACAGCAGCAGCGTGTTCCACGGCACCACGATGTCGGTCACCCCCAGCAGCAGCGCCACAAGCGGAGCAAATGCCACGATCATCACCAGATCGTTCACCGATACCTGCACCAGCGTATAGGCCGGATCGCCCCGCGTCAGTTGCGACCATACGAACACCATGGCGGTGCAGGGCGCAGCGCCCAGCAGGATCAGCCCGGCGATGTACTGATCGGCGTCGGCTTCGCTCATCAGCCCGGCGTAGAGGTAATCGAAGAACAGCACCGCCAGCGCCGCCATCGTGAACGGCTTGACCAGCCAGTTGACCACCAGCGTGATCACCAGCCCCTTGGGCTTGCGTCCGATGTCCTTGATGCTGCCGAAATCGACGCCGACCATCATCGGATAGATCATCGCCCAGATCAGCACCGCGACCACGAGATTGACCGAAGCATATTCGAGCCCCGCCAGCACGCCGACCGCACCGGGAGCGACCAATCCGAGAGCGAGGCCGGCCAGTATCGCCAGCAGCACCCACAACGAAAGGAACCGTTCGAATGTGCCGAGCGGCGAGGCGGCGGGTGCGGGAGCGGCGAGGGTCTGATTCATGTCACGCGCTGCCCGGAAGCATCGACAACCTGTTCGCCGTCCTCCTTGGCAAAAGCGCCGCGCTGATCGGCGGGGATCAGATCGAGCACCGCTTCGGACGGGCGGCACAGTTTTACGCCGAGCGGCGAAACCACGAGTGGACGATTGATCAGGATCGGATGCGCCATCATCGCGTCGATCAGCTGCGCATCGGACAGCGCAGGATCATCCAGTCCCTGCTCGGCAAACGGCGTGCCTTTCTCGCGCAGCAAAGCGCGGGGCGTGATCCCGGCGCGCGCGATAAGGTTTTCGAGCAGCCCGCGCGAAGGCGGGGTCTTGAGGTATTCCACCACATGCGGCTCGATCCCGGCGTTGCGGATCATCGCCAGCGTGTTCCGCGACGTGCCGCAATTCGGGTTGTGGTAGATGATGATGTCGGTGTTCATGCGATTACTCCGCAGCGCAGGAAAGTTCGGTCAGCAGGTTGCCGCACATCTCGGGTGCGCCATCGCAGCAATCCTGCATCAAAAAGGTCAGCAGGCGGCGCATCCCGGCGAAATCGGCGCGGTAGCGGATCAGCCGACTTTCACGCGTCGCCTTAACAAGGCCAGCGCGCTCCAGCGTCGCCAGATGGTGTGACATGGTGGAGGGCGGCACGCTCTGATGTTCGGCAATCGCACCTGCAATCATCCCTTGCGGTCCGGCCTTAACCAGCGATCGGAACGCCGACAGCCGCGTTTCATGCGCCAGCGCGCCAAGAGCATCCACGGCCCAGTCCTGAGGATCGAGAGCGTCCATCACACCACCTTTCGAGAAATATCGAAATATCGCGGACGTGGCGCAAGTCAATGCATTTCGGTGATGTCGTGCGACGCTATGGCTCTTGCATCGTCCGGATCAGAGTTTCGATCACCCGATGGGCCGCAACCGGCTTTTCGCAATGCGGGGTTTTAGCAAACCGCTCAGGAATAATATCGAGATTATAGCCGCTTACGAACAGCGTGGGAACCTTGCGGTCTTGCAGAACTTCGGCTGCAGGGAAGGCCGCTTCGCCTCGCAGGTTCACATCGAGCACCGCACCATCGATGACCTTGGTCGCCTCGATCAGAGTGAGCGCCTTGGACAGCCCTGCCACCGGACCGACCACGATTGCACCGGCATCTTGCAACTCATCACGCATCTCGGTGGCGAGAAGGTATTCGTCTTCAATCAACAGAATTCGGCAATTCTTCAGGGGGAGCGCGGTCATTCAGTGTTGTTTCCTCAAGATATCAGCGCGCCGATACCGGCAGCACAATAGTGCAGTGAACACCGTCCGGATGGAGAGCGAAGCTCGTCTCGGCATCGAGTTGGTATGGCAGCGCGTATTCGATCAGCTCGCGACCATGGCCGCTGGCCCGCTCCGCGAAATCGGGCGGCATCGCCACGCCCGTTTCGCGCCAGTCGATCTGAAGCAGAGGATATTCACTGTCGGTGTCGCTAAGCAGCGCCCAGCCGATACGGAGCTTTGCCGCAGGTTGGCTGAGGGCGCCGTGCTTGATCGCGTTCGTGGCAAGTTCGTGCAGCGCCATTGCCAGGGTTTGCACCGTCGAGGACCGCAAGCGCACCCCGCCGGGACCATCGAGCGTAACCTGACCCGCCCGGCCGTCGAGCGCATTGAGTTCGGCATCGATCAATTCATCGAAGGTTATGCGGTCGCTGTCGTTCAGTCTCGATAGCAGGGATTGCACGCGGGAAAGCGCCGCGATCCGATGTCCGAAGCGTTCCTTGAAATCGGAGAGGTCGGCACTGGCTCGTACCGTCTTTTCCGACATCGATTGCACGACAGCCATGAGATTGCGCGTGCGGTGCTGCAGTTCGGCAACCAGCACCTGCTGTCGGCCCTGCAGTTCGTGGAGCTGATGGATATCGGTCGATGTGCCCAGCCATTCGATGATCGACCCGCGATCATTGCGAACCGGTAGCGCGCGGGTCTGGAACCAGCGATATTCCTGCGTGGACGCATTGCAGATACGCGCCTCGACTGCGAAACTGCCCGTGCGGACCGCCTCGTTCCAGGCGCTGCGTGCAGCCTCACGATCATCGGGATGGAATGCCTGAAGCCAGCCATCGCCTTTGCTCTCTTCGATCGAATAGCCGGTATATTCGCTCCATTGCGGGCTGGACCAGGTCCAGTCTCCCTGATTGTCGGCGCGCCATACGAGTTGGGGGATGCCCTCCATCAGCACCTTGAGCCGCAATTCTGTTTCGCGCAATTCGGTCAGATCGTGGCCCACCCCGCCAACCAGCGTGATCTTGCCGCGCGTGTCGGTGATCGGAAAGTCGGTGTTGCGCAGCCAACGGATCGAGCCGTCCGCAGGGCGCCGGATCCGGTAGTCGAACGTGACATGCTTACCGGCGCGAACGCGGTCGATGGCGTCGAGCACCAGCGGGCGGTCCTCCTCAAGGATCATTGCGATCCAGTTGTCGAAGTCATTGCCCTCCAGGGCGTCATGCCGGGACATTCCGTAAATGCTCTCGAACGCCGGCGTGAGGTATTGCCACTGGAGGGTCTGCGCGTCGCGCATCCACAGGATGTCCTGCGACGCTTCGCCGAACTGGCGCAGCCGGTTCTCGCTTTCCCTGAGCGCCGCTTCAATCTGCACCCGGTCGGTCACATCCTGCGCGATTTTCAAGTAACCCGTCGGCGTGCCGCTGGCATCCTTTACCGCGATCATCTGCCCATCCAGAAAGACGCGGGAACCGTCGCGCCGTTGATGCCAGCGACGGTCTGCTGTTGATCCGGTTGCCGCTGCGCGCGCCAGTTCTTCGTGGGGCACGTTCGCAGCGCGGTCTTCGTCGGTAAAAATTATTGCGGCTGGCTGTCCGATTGCCTCCTCGGGTGACCAGCCGAGGATATCCTGTGACCCTGCGAGCCAATCGGTAATGCGGTCGTTGGTGTCGCTGACGATCATGACGTAAGCGCGCGCATTCTCTATCAACTTGAGCCGTTCGTCAGAGGTTTTGAGCGCTGATACGGTCCGGTGGCGATCGATGACTGGGCCGAGGATCATGGCGTAGGTTTTCAGGAAAGTGATGTCTTCGCCGCCAAATTCGCGCCGCTCGCGCGCGTCCACCTGCAACAGGCCGAATGGCTTACGCCCGGGCAAGAAAATCGGGACGTTGACCAGCGCCACGACACCATGATCGATCAGGAATTGCGGGAACTTAAACCGGTCCTCCTCGGAAATGTCATTGGAGATCACCGGCTCGGCTTTCTCGATAGCGTACGCCTCTGACGATTTTTCCGACAGGCTCACACGCTCTTGCCCGACGATCCCCGGGCGCCAGCCGATCCCGGCGCGGACCAGTCCGGTGTCGTCGTTCCGATCGATCTCGATCACCTTGGCAAGGGTGACATCAAGCCCGTGCGCCACACGGCGGCACGCCTCGGTAAGAATGTCGTCGAGGTCGGCATTGTCGAGGACGAAATCGCCGAACGCGGATAGCGCCTCCTGATGTCGTTCAGTTCTGGAAGCGATGGTCATTTTCTCCCGTTCGCAAACCCTATCGGGAACGTGTGAGTTGAAGCGGCTGCCCCGAACATCGGGGCGACGGCGCGGCGGATCAAACCGCCTTGAAAACCTGCGCCGGCACAGTGATCGCCGCCGATGTGCCGAATACGAGTGTAACATCGATCATCGCGCCTGGCACGACGTTCGAATCGTAGTTCGAGATGGCGGCAAACTCGCCGTCGGGATGTAGGCTCAGTGTCTCGCCCGGTTCGATTGCGAGGTTCGCGACCGGCATCCAGGCGGGACCTTCCGTTTCCTGCATTCCGGTGGCGCTTGCATGCGCCAACCGCACTTCGGTGAGAAGCGCCGTCTGTTCGCCGATATTGGTGATGTCGAGATAGACCCTTGCCGCACCGCCAGCCCGTTCCGGCAGCATGATTCGCGGGCTCTCGACCCGGATGGTCGAACCGAAATCGGGCGCTTGCGAGGCTTCCGTGTCCGACTCCGTGGCCGTCTGCCAAAGTGGCCACAACAGCATCACTGCGCCGACCAATCCTCCGATAATCAAAACTGCAATGAGCCATTTGTGTTTGCTCAAGGATCACCTCATCAGTCAGGGCTGCGGCCAGCGGCCTTATCGAAAGGCTAGCAGGCCCGAGCCCGCGCTTTCCTTACATGGGTAGGGGTTTGGTCGCTCTGTCGGCGGCGGCGGCCATCCCGGACGGGTCAGGCAGCTATGCTGATCCACGTTAGCGACCGCAGGGCTCCAATGTGATTTTGGATCGCTTCCGCTCGAACGCGCCGTCGCATCGGATTTCCTCAAATCCTTGCCTGCCGGATCAGATCAAGTGGCAAGGCGGCATCCTCTGCATTGATGAATCGCTCACATTGTCTAGGGAGCGCGCATGGGGCCACATTTATGCATTTCGGCCGCGAGCGTGTTGCTCCTGAGCCGGAAAGCGCTGCATTTCGCGCGGTGATCGCCCGGGATGTCGGAGGCTTTGGAAAGCTGAACGACCGCCTCTGCGGATGGTTTTCGCAGAGCGGGTGCATATATGGTGGTGCTGTGTCTTAATCAGGATGCGCTCCCTTTGGTGCAGCATCTCACTCAGGTGGAAGAATATGAACGTAGACGAATTGAACGAACCGGCGATCCAAAAACCGCGAAAGCCGATCATGCGATTCGCCCATTCCGCCGCGATCTTCTTTCGCGGTTTTCTTGATCATCCCCGCATGGTTGCCTCGATCGTTCCTTCATCCAAAAGCACGATCGATGCGTTGCTGGAACGGGTCGATTGGGAAAATTGCAGCCTGTTCGTCGAATATGGTCCGGGGGTCGGTACCTTCACCTCGCATATTCTCGATCGCCTGCCAGCCGACGGCAAGCTTCTGGTGATCGACACCAATTCCCGCTTCATCGATTACCTCAGGCAATCGATCCACGATGACCGTTTCCATGCGGTTCTCGGCTCGGCCACCGATGTCGACAAGTTCATCCGGGCGACGGGACACGCCAAGGCCGATTACATCCTTTCGGGCCTGCCGTTCTCTGCCCTGTCGGTCGAACAGGGTCAGGAAATCGTCGATACTTCCTATTCGGTGCTGCGCGAGGGCGGGGCTTTCCTGACCTACCAGTTCCGCGATGCTGCGCGCAGGCTTACAGCGCAACGGTTCGGCAAGGTGGAAACCGGTTTCGCGCTGTTGAACGTCCCCCCATGCCTGCTCACCTGGGGCTGGAAGCTCTCCCAGAGGTAAGGTGTTCGGGCCTGAACTGACTTCTGCAAACTGCTTGCATCGCATTGGCGATCATCGCAAACTGACCGGCGAGGGCAGTTCAATCGAGGGGGCGGTATGCAGAAGTGGGTTCTTTTCCTGAGCGCGGCGTTGATCGCGGCATCGGGCGCCAACGCCAAGGACAAGGAAAAGGACAAGGCAGAAGCTGCCGCGGAGGAAAAGAAGGAAAAATCCCTCTCCAAATTTGTCGCTGATCTGGACAGGTCCGATGGATTGTTCCCGATCTACCGGAACCTGAAAACCGGAGAGGTTTTCCTCGAGATCGACGCAGAGCAGTTCGGCGACGAGTTCATCTACCTAACCTACACCGAAAACGGCCCGGTCGAGGCCGGCGCTTTTCGGGGCAATTTCCGCGAAAACAGGATCGTGACGTTCAATCGCCGGTTCGATCGCGTCGAGGTCGAGGCGGTGAACACCAGTTACTATTTCGATGAGGCCAGCGCCCTGTCGCGCGCGTCCAGCGCAAATATTGCACGCGCGCCGATCGGCAATGTCGCAATCGCGGCCGAAAGCGAGGACGGCAAGCGGATCCTGATCTCGGCCGATGCTCTGCTCGAAGGGGAGGCGCTGCACCGGATCCAGCCGTGGCAATCGCCCGATGCCAAGCCGGGTTCCAGCTTCGCGCTGGGCGAATTGTCCAAGGACAAGACCCAGATCACCGAGTTCGGCAACTTCCCCGCCAACACCGACATCCGCGTCGAATATGTGTTCGACAATCTCAAGCCGGTGCATTTCGGCAATCCGGACATCACCGATCCGCGCTCGGTCGCGATTCTGGTGCAGCATTCGTTTCTGGCCATGCCCGAGCCTGGTTTCGAACCGCGCGCCGATGATTACCGGGTGGGCTATTTTACCGGCGAGTCGACCGATCTGACCTCGTTCTCGCACACGCCGTTCAAGGATGTGATCAACCGCTGGCGGCTCGAGAAGACAAACCCGGAAGCGGCGATTTCCGACCCGGTCAAACCGATCACGTTCTGGATCGAGAACACCACGCCGGTGGAACTGCGCGGCACGATCCGCGACGCTGCGCTCGCCTGGAACGAGGCGTTCGAGGCAGCAGGTTTCTCGAACGCGGTCGAAGTGCAGATCCAGCCCGACGATGCCGGTTGGGATGCAGGCGACATCCGTTACAACGTGCTGCGGTGGACATCGTCGCCCAACCCGCCGTTCGGCGGCTACGGCCCCAGCTTCACCAACCCGCGCACCGGCGAGATCATCGGCGCGGACATCATGCTGGAATATTCCTTCCTGACCAACCGCCTGCGCTATTCGGAAGTTTTCGATACCGCCGCGCTTCCGGCGACAGGGCAGGCTGGCATCGGCGGAGCGGAAGCGCACGGGCGGCACGGCGGCGCGGTCTGCGATCTGGCGGGGCTGCTGCAGTCGAACATGATGGCCGCGCGCGCCATGCTGGTGGCGCAGGGTGCGGGCGAAGCGCTGACCGAAAAGCTCGTTCGGGAGATGGTCTACTATCTGGTGCTGCATGAAATCGGCCACACGCTGGGCCTCAATCACAACATGCGCTCGTCCCACACCGTGTCGCTCGAAACGCTCGGATCGCCCTCGGCGCCGCCGGCCAGTTCGGTGATGGACTATCCGGCGATCAATATCGCCGCGCCCGGTCAGCCGCAGGGGCAGTTCGCGACGGTTCGTCCCGGCCCCTACGACATCTGGGCAATCGAGTTCGGCTACACCACCGATAACACCGCTCGGGATGCGATCCTCGCGCGCTCGACCGAGCCCGTGCTTGCGTTCGGCAATGATGCCGACGACATGCGCTCGCCCGGAATGCACATCGATCCGCGGGTGATGATCAACGACCTTTCCAGCGATCCGATCGGTTGGGCGGCGGGACAGGCCACGTTGATCGACCAGACGCTCGCGCTGTTGCCGACGCGTGTGCTCGAAACCGGCGAGAGCTATCAGGCTCTCTACGATAGCTATCTGATCCTGACCGGTCAGAAGGCCCGCGTGGCGGAAATCGCCTCGCGGTGGATTGCGGGGATCTACAATAATCGCGGCGCGGTGGGGCAGCCGGGGGCCGAACAGCCGCTGGTGCCGGTTCCGGTGGCGGAGCAACGGCGCGCGCTCGGGGTTGTGAGCAAAGTCGCCTTCGCTCCAGACGCTTTCGAAGCTGGCGAGGCGTTCTTGGGCCAGTTGCAGGTGCAGCGGCGCGGTTTCGGTTCCTTCGGCACCAATATCGATCCCAAGCCGCATGCACGGGCGCTGCGCATTCAGCAGTCTCTGCTCAATCACCTCCTGCATCCCAACGTCCTGTCGCGGCTGACGGACACCCGCCGCTATGGCGGGGAATATTCCGTCGGCGCTTATATGGAGGAGCTGACCGGGGCGGTGTTCAACGCGGATCGCCTGACGCCGGTCAACACTTACCGCCAGAACCTCCAGATCGAATACCTCCAGCGTCTTATCGCCGTTGCCGCCGGTCAAGGTGGCGGGGTCGAGCAGACGCCGGGAGGGCCGCGACCACTGCCCAATTTCGATTACGTCGCACGCTCGGCGGCGCTGGCGGGGATTGCCCGGATCAAGGCCATCGCCACCCCGCCGATTGCGGATGCAGAAACCCGGGCGCACCGGGCGCATCTGAAGGCGCTGATCGCGGAATTCGAGCGTCGTTGACACCAATCGGCCGGCCCGCGCCCGCGCGCTGATGTCATTGGCAAATGGTCGATGATGTCGGTGAGGGCGTCGGGGACGGCCTCTTGGGAGAAGCGCGCCGAAAGGACAGGCGGATTGACGTTTTTTTGACGATCGCTCGATTGACCGGACCCAAGCCGTTCTCCACTCTCGCCGCAATCAGGTGCCGGAAGATTTCTCTCCGGCCTCCGCTCGGCGGTTGGGGGCACGAATGAACAAAATGCTTGTCGTATGGGCCGCAGCTACGCTGACAGCCGCGCTGGTTTATGGACAGACTGACGCGCCCGAGCGTCCGAAGAGCAGGCAGGATCAGAGGAATAGATGATGTTCAAATGGGCATTTGCTGCATCGGCAGCACTGGTTGCGACAAGCGTATCAGCGCAGGACGATCAAGGCGGACATAGCGAGCAAGCGGTCAGCGCTGCGGCTGAGGCCGCCTCTGCTGGCAGCCACTCCGATCATGCCGCCACGCCGAACCCGGCAGGCACCAAACTGCTGCCGAATTACGGCAATGGCGGATTTCCGATCGCAACTACCGTTCCCGAGGCTCAGGCTTTCTTCGATAACGGGATCGAACTGGCGTTCGCCTTTGCCCATCAGGAAGCGATCGACGCGATGGCCGAAGCGGTCCGGCTGGACCCCGATTGTGCGATGTGCCTTGCCGGTCACGCCTATGCGCTGGGGCCGACCCTGAATTACGGTCAGGAGATGGATGAACGCGCAGAGCCGCTGGCGGTGGCGAAGCGCGCGCTTGCGTTGGCGAAGGCGGGCGGGTCCGATCTGGAAACCGGCTTCGCTGCCGCGCTGGTGGAACGTTATCGCGGAAAGGGCGACACGGCGGAGCGCGACACTGCCTATGCCGCCGCCATGGCGCGTCTGGCAGCGGCTCATCCTGAACACGCCACAATGCAGACGCTGGCCGCCGATGCGCAAATGACGTCCGATTATGGCAAGGAATCGATGCGCGTCGCGATGGATTTCCTGGAGCCGGTGCTGGCGCGCAATCCCGATCACACCGGCGCGATCCATTTCTACATCCACGCTACCGAGATTTACGGCGAGCCGAGCCTGGCCGAGAGCCAGGCCGACCGGCTGGCAGCGATGAAGCTGGATGCCAGCCACCTCGTCCATATGCCGTCGCACACCTATTACTGGGTCGGGCGCTATGCCGAGGCCGCCGAGGCCAACCGCATCGCGGTGCAGATCGGTGAACATCAGGCAATGATGATGGGCGATGACGATCCGATGCAGGTCTGGAACATCCCCTATCACACCCACAATGTGATTTTCGGGCTGGGCGGGGCGATGATGGCGGATGATTCCCGCACTGCCCTGATGCTCGCCCGCCCGCTGGTCGCCCGCGCGCAGGCGCAGGAGGAAGGCGGCTTTTTCGGCCAGTTGCTGCTGTCGTCGGCCTATTTCGCGGTTGCGCGGTTCGATAGCCCTATGGACGTGCTCGAACTGGAGGAGCCGAAGCTGCCCTATCTCAAGGCGGCATGGCACTATGCGCGCGGCGAGGCCTACGCGTTTCTGGGCGACACCGACAAGATGATGGCGGAACGGGACGCAATTCCCGTGCGGATGGAACTGTCGGACGCCGAGGAGGAAAACCGGCTGGCCGCCGCCGATCAGATGCTGGCGATCACGCGGGCGGTGCTGGTCGGGCGGCGGGCGATGATGGAAGGGCGCTATCACGACGCCGCGGCTTCTTTTGCGGAAGCTGCGCTGATCGAGGAAACCGAAGATTTCAGCCGCTTCAGCGATCCGCCTGCGTTCTGGTATCCGGTGCGCCGCGATCTCGCTCAGGCGCTTCTTGCCACCGGCGACGAAGAAGGGGCTTTGCGCGAAGCCCACGCCACGCTGAAAGTGCGTCCCCGCGACCCGGTTGCCGAAGCGCTTGTTGCCCGGCTTTCAAGCTAGGATTGTGGTTCAAGCATGGCGGCGTACGCCTGATCAGAAAGACATGAACAGGTTCACGTTTGCCACGTGGTCCATGCGGTTTTCGCCTTCGCGGAATACCGTCTGGTTGAGGTAGCCCGGCACCACCTCGATCCTTTCCGCAATCGGGATCGAGACCCCGGCGAAATTGCGCCACACGCTGAGGCCGCCGCGCTGGAAATCGGTTTCGTTCAGCTCGATGAAGGGCTCGGTATAGGCGACCAGCTTGTTGTTCTCGCTGACCGGAACGCGCAGCTGGACGAAATTGCGGAACCGCCACGAGGTGCTTTCACCCTCTTCGAAGGTGCGCTGCTCGAGGCGGGTGCGGCTGTCGAGGGTAATGCCGTCCCGGTCGAAGAGCCTGACATTCAGTTCCTGATAGTAGCGGTGTTCGTTCAGTTTGACGGGGCCGACGGGGTCGGTGAGGATATAGGCATAGCCGCCGCCGATGCTCACGTCCTTGTTAAGGCGATAGCCGACCAGCATGCGCAGCAGCAGCTGGCCGAGCCGGTCGGCATCATTCGTGAACCGTTCCTGCGCCTCCCCGCGCACGAACCAGTCGCCATCCTCGTCCACGTCGGCCACGACGAACTGACCGGCCCAAACGTTCAAGTCGTCCTCGGTTGCAGCGGCGGGGGAGGCCGTCAACGCGAGCGCGCTCGCGCCCAGAGCGATCTTGAGAGGCGCGTTATTCGCCATGGGATGGATACTCGGTTAGGGGGGCGGAACGAGGGCGGAAGCAAAGTCATGGTCTCCGCTGCGCCGATCCAGCCGGAAGCGGCGCAGCGGGCCTGGGCGGATCAACCGCCGCTATAGGGAATGGTCGAACTGTGGACGGCCATCTTCAGCTTGCCTTGCGCGTCGCGGATGTACCCGATCGTGTATTCGACCTTGGTCTCTGCGCCTCCATCGGCCGGGGTGAAGTAGTAGTTCCCCATCGCCACGGCCATGTGACAGACATTGTTCATGATCCCGGCGTTCTGCCAGCGGACCTTGGTCCATGGCTTGATCGCGAAGCCCTTGTCTTCGGGAAAGGATTCGTTGCCGCCCACGAAATAGGAGAGCGCCCCATCGAAGCCTGAGCGGAACTGTTCGACCGCGGCAAGCGTCGGCTTGAACAGCACGAGGCTGAGATCATAGGCATAGAACTCGTCGATGTGGTCTGCAGCTGCCTCGCGGTAGTCGCCGCCATCGCGGAAGACCTTGCCGATCCGCACGATGCCGTCACCCCATTCGCCCTGCCGCGCGATCACCTCCTTTTCGGTGATGCATTCGAGCTGGGCTTCGGTAGGCTGCATATTGGTGCCCGCGCCGATGGGTGCGGTCATGGCCTGGGCATAGGTGGGCGTGCCCACGGCGAGAGCGATGCCCGCAGCGGCGATGGCGAGGGAGGTCTTGGTCATGGCAGGTGTCTCCATTAGCACGTGGTCCGAACGCGCGTCGCAGCATCACCACCTGTCGTCAGGGGCTCGGTCGCAGCACGTGGAAAAGAGATACTGTTTCGCGCTCTCCGGAAAATCGGCCATTCGGCTCCCCTTGCGGCCTAGGCCGGGTGGCCTATGCGCTTTTGCTTCAAGGCTCTAAGCTGGAGAGCATGGTGACGCGCCCTTACGCCCTTTCATCCGATGCCGAGACGGTTGCCGAATTGCGCGAGCTCTACCGCGCTTCAGAGGCGCGCGCGGCACGTTTGCGGTTGCTGTCGATATCGGGGCGCGAATTGGCGAGGGCCGATGACGGTACGTTGGACCAAGTGCTGCAGACGTGCGCGGAACGCCTCGCGTTCTTCGCCGGCCGCCAGTCCGCCGAGATCGCTCGTGCCGATGGCGCGCGAGGCATCGCGATAAGGGCACCAGGAGCGGGCGGTGCGGTGGTGGCGCGGCTTGTCATCCCCGATCTTGAAGAGATTGATGCGGTCCCGGATGTCGAGGATCGCGAAGCTTTTCGGATGCATCTCGAACTGATGGGCACGACCATCGACCGGATTGCGCGCGAGCGCGAACGCAGCGAGCTGCTCGCTGCGCTGCAGGAGCGCGAGAAGCGGCTCGCGCTGATGCTGGAGAAGGTCTTCACCGCGCAGGAGGAGGAACGCCGGCGGGTCAGTCATGAACTGCACGACGGCGTTGCGCAGACGGCAACCGCGCTTGTCCGCCTGCTGGAGGGTGCGGAAAGTGCCGGTGCTGCGGCTGCCGGCCCCGCACCCAAGCAGGTCGCGCGCGGCCTGGTGTCCGAACTGCGCCGTGTGATCGCCGGCTTGCGCCCGACCCTCCTCGACGACCTCGGCCTGCTGGCTGCGCTGCAATCATTGGGAGAAGGGCTCGCAGCCGAAGGCTTTGCTGTGCGGATGGTGCTCGAAGGAAAAAACGCAAGGCTCGCTCCGCTGATCGAGACTGCGCTGTTCCGGGTTGCGCAAGAGGCGATTGCGAACATCCACAAGCATGCCGGCGGCCCTTGCGCGGTCAGCGTCGAGGCGCGGCTGGATTACGATCCCGTTGTCCTCAGGATCATCGACGAAGGACGCGGCCCCGCTGTCCCGGTGCGCGGGCAGGACGGCGCGACTGGCCACCGGGTCGGAATCGACGTCATGAACGAACGTATGAGCGCGCTCGGAGGCACACTCGAATGGTCCGGCAAGCCGGGGCGGGGGGTCACGGTCGAAGCGCGGCTGCCGCGCGGGAGTCTATGATGAGCAGCGCTCGGATACTCATCGTCGACGATCACCAACTCGCGCGCGAGGGCCTTGCCGCGGTGTTGACCGGAAAGGGATACGACGTCGTCGGGCTTGCCGACACCGGCGAACAGGCGGTCGAACACGCGCGTGAACTGGTGCCGGACGTGGTGTTGATGGACGTGCGCCTTGGCGCCGGGATCGATGGTCTGGAGGCAACAAGGCGCATCGCCGCGCTCCGCCTGCCGATCCGGGTGCTGATGCTGACGCTGCATGACATGCCCGGCTATGTTCGCGAAGCGCTTGGCGCAGGGGCGGCAGGTTATGTGCTCAAGGACACGGCAATCGGCGACCTGTGCGCCGCGATCGAGCAGGTCCTCGCCGGACAGTCGGCCCTACCGCTCGAGCTTGTCACTGCGGCCTTGCGGGCACCTGTGCTGGCCGCGCCGTCACCGTCCAGCCTCGCGCAGGTTCTTACAGAGCGCGAACAGCAAGTGGTCGCGCTGGTTGCGGAGGGCCTCACCAACAAGGAAATTGCACGCGAACTCGGCATCAGTCCGGCGACTGTGAAGGTCCATGTCGAGCGGTTGATCGGCAAGCTCGGCGTCGCGGACCGAACGCAGGCGGCCGTACTGGCGGTAACAATGCAGGCGGGAGGGGCCGTGCGATGAGCGCCCGCCGTTCCGCCTTGCTGATGCGGATCTGGACCGATCGGCCGCTCGCCTTCAAGGGGTTGGTGGTGGTGGCGATGCCGCTTACCATCCTGCTCGGTTCACTGGTCTCGCTCTACCTGGCCAGTAGCGCAGAGACACGCGCCGAAGACGACGTGCGCCGCGCCTTCGCGATCCAGCGCGACATCTACCAGGTCCATGCGCTGCTGGCCGAGGCGGCGACCGGCGTACGGGGCTATGCCCTGACCCGCGAGGACCGCTTTCTCGTGCCCTACCGCGCCGCCGAGATCGAGCTTCCCGCGACCTTGCAGCGGCTCGATATTGCAATCGAGGATCCGGTGGTGAGCCGCTATTTCGTCGACTTGCTACAGGTCACCGAGGAAAAGCGTGCGAGCCTCCGGGCTACGGTCGAACTTGCCCGGAGCGAAGAGGCGGCTTCGTCTGAAGCGATCGAGCGGGCGCTGATGGCCAACGAGCTGACGCTCGATACCGTGCGGAGCGAGATCGAGAAAATCCAGCGGCGCGAGGCGGTGGTGCTGGATGAACGCCGCGCGCTTGTCGACGAGGTGCGCCGCCGCTTCCTCACGCTGACGGCTGTTAGCGGGCTGGTCGGCCTGCTCGGCAGCCTCGCGGCGGTTTATCTCTTCTCCACCGGTATCGTGCGGCGGGTCAGCAAGCTTGAGCATAATGCAGAACTGCTCGCCCGCGGCGAGCGACTGGTGGACCTGCCCCAGGAGGCGGACGAAATCGGGCGGCTGACGGTCAAGCTGGGCCGTGCCAGCGCCCTGCTTCGCGAGCGCGAGGATGACCTGCGCACCAGCGAGGAACGGTTCCGGCTCGTTATCGAGCGGGTGCGGGACTACGGCATCTTCACGCTCGACCGGCAGGGGATCGTTACCAGCTGGAACCTCGGTGCTGAACGCATCAAGGGTTGGCAGACGGACGAGGTCCTCGGCAAGCATTTCAGCCGCTTCTACCCTGACGAGACCCGCGATTTTCTTCCTGCCCAGATGCTGGAACGGGCACGTGCGAACGGCTCGGCCGAGGATGAGGGCTGGCGGGTGCGCAAGGACGGCACGCGCTTCTGGGCCAATGTCGTGATCACCGCCCTGCGCGACGAAAACGGCGCGTTGCAAGGCTTTGCCAAGGTCACCCGCGACATGACCGAGCGTCGCCGCAGCGAGGAGGCCCTGCAACTCGCGCGCGAGGAGGCGGTGGCGGCCAGCCTCGCCAAAAGCGAATTTCTGTCGCGCACCAGCCATGAATTGCGCACGCCGCTCAACGCCATTCTCGGCTTCGGCCAATTGCTCGAGATCGACGCCGAGACCCTGAGCGGACGGCACCAGGAGGCGGTCGAGAGGATCACCCGCGCGGGCCGCCACTTGCTGGCCCTGATCAACGACCTGCTCGACATTTCGAGCATCGAGGCGGGCGGGGCGGAGATCGAGCCCGAGAGCATCGACGTAGCGGCTCTGTTGCGCGAAGCACGCGACCTTGCCGAACCGATCGTGGCGAGCGCCGGCCTGCGGTTCGACCTGACTCTGCCCGCCGGATCGCCGAGCGTACATGCCGACCGCCGGCGCTTGACGCAGGTGATCCTCAACCTTGTCGGCAACGCCGCCAAATACAACACGGGCGGAGCCTTCGTCCGGCTCGGAGCCCAGGCCGCGCCAGACGGCGGCGGCGTCACCTTCTTCGTCGAGGATGATGGGCCAGGCATCGATCCCGGCAAGGTCAATCGGCTGTTCACCGCCTTCGACCGCCTGGGGCAGAACCAAAGGACCAAGACGGAGGGGACCGGACTTGGCCTCGCGCTGTCCAAAACCCTTGTGCAGTCGATGGGCGGCGAAATCGGTTACACGGCTGGCCAACCGGGCGCGCGTTTCTGGTTCCGGCTCGGCGGCGAGGCGGTGAGGAACGAGGCCGTCACGCAAGCGCAGGAAGGATGACGCGATGGCCGTCCAATTGATCGACAGCGAGGAAATCCTCGCCTGCCGCATCCTCGCGATCGATGACGAAGAAGCGAACGTGCGCCTGCTCGCCAACATCCTCGAGCGCGAAGGCTACCGCGATGTGCATTGCCTGACCGAAAGCACGCGCGCGCTCGAGACCTACATCGCGCTTCAGCCCGACCTTGTCCTGCTGGACCTGATGATGCCCGAGGTCGACGGGTTCCAATTGCTCGAAGCGTTCTCGCGCCATGATGCAGCGGATGAATTTCGCCCTGTCCTTGTGCTGACAGCCGACACCACGATCCAGGCCCGCCGCCGGGCGCTCGCATTGGGCGCCAAGGACTTCGTCTCGAAGCCCTTCGACGTTATCGAGGTCGGGTTGCGCATCGCAAACTTGCTCGAGACGAGGCGGCTCTACGAAAGGCTGCGCGGTTCGTGAGGCACATGTCGGGCCCGCGTTCGGCCGACCAGCAACCTGTGATCACCTTCCGGCAGCTCTCGCGACTTGTGCGCCCGCAAGTGCACCGAGTTCGTTGGGCTCAGCCAGTGGCTGCAATCGATGTAACACCCGCTCGCCCGCTGCGACGGTTAGCCTTCCAGAAGGGGCGGGCCGCGAGGCGCCTGGCTTGCAATGCCAATACGGTTCGCCCAGTACACGGACGCGAGGCGGGGCGTGGGTGAGCACGGCTTTGCGCGCTAGGGCTGCAGGCCTGTCCGCAATCATACCACTGAGCGGTTGTCGAAAGGTCCATGCTCTGTCAGCTTCCGACCCCTTGCTTTTCCCGCCTGGCGAAGACCTGCGGGCCAAAGGGGTTTCGGGCACGCTGATCCTCGGCGGCACACAGGCGGTCAGGCTCGTTTTTCAGATAGTCTCGGTGGTCCTGCTGGCCCGCCTGCTCGAACCCGAGCACTTCGGGTTGTTCGCCATGGTCACGCCGGTCGTCGCCCTCGCCACACTTGTGGGGGATCTCGGCATCGGCCAGGCGCTGATCACCGCCAAGACCATTCGCCAGAGCCAGGCCAGCACCCTGTTCTGGTGCAACATGGCCATCGCCACGTTGCTCGCGGTTCTCCTTGTGTTGCTGGCGCCGCTCATCGCCGAGTTTTTCGGCGAGCCCGACGTCGCACCACTCGTCGTCGCCTTGTCCGCCTCGGTTCTTCTGTCCGGCGTCGCCACGCAGCACCTCTCCGTTCTCAATCGCGGCCTGCGCTTTGCCGCAATCGCAGCGATTGAAACCTCGGCCGCGGCCATAAGCCTCGCCGTGGCGCTCGGCCTCGCACTGATCTATCCCGGTCCTTGGGCGCTTGTAGGGGCGGTGATCGTCTCCAGTCTCGTGGTGTCGATCGGATCGTGGCTTGCGGCAGGCTGGGTGCCATCGCGTCCCGGACCGTTCGCGGACGTGGCGGCCATGTTGCGGTTCGGGACCGGCGTGACGGGCTTCAACCTTGCCAATTTCGTTGCCCGGAACGCGGACGACATCATCATCGGCCGGGTCGCCGGATCGGCGATGCTCGGCGCCTACGACCGCGCCTACAAGCTGCTTCTCCTGCCGCTCGAGCAGGTGTCGCGACCGATCGGTCGCGTCCTGTTGCCCATCCTTTCGCAGCTTGTCGAACAGCCCGAACGCTACCGCGCAGCCTATCTGCGGACAGTGCGCCAGATCATGCTCGTGACGCTGCCCGGCGTTGTCGTCTTGTTGATGGAGGCCGAGCGGCTGGTTCCTCTGCTTCTGGGCGAGGGCTGGGAGGAGGCAATCGTCATCCTGCAATGGCTGGCCATAGCCGGGCTACACCAACCGTTGACCACCACCATCGGCTGGCTGTTCCTGAGCCAGCAACGATCGGACGAATTCGCCTTTTGGGGCATCGTCAACGGCGCGACTGTGCTGGCCGCGTTTCTGTTCGGCATCACTTTTCTCGGCGGCGCTGTCGGGGTCGCTCAGGCCTATGCTTTGACCGATGCCCTTGTTCTGGCGCCGGTCCTTTATGCCTTCGTCGGCCGCAAGGGACCGGTCAAGGCCGGCGACCTCTACCGTGTTGCCCTGCAATGCCTGTTTGCCGGCGGTGCGGCGGCCGTCGCTCTCCTGTGGTGGGGAGGGTTCGCCCCCGATGGCGGCGGGCTTCGGGAAATCCTTCACCTTCTGGCCTCGGTGGCACTCGCCTATCTTGCAGCCACTCTTGCCACGGCCCTGTTTCCGCAAGGACGCCGCTCCATCGCCGAAAGCCTGTCGCTGGTGCGGGGCGTGCTAACGTGAGTTAGGGCACTTAAGGCTAATCTCCACGATCCCCCGCTCCGTTGGCCATGCCGGGGGATCCTTGATGAAGTATCGCAGTCTTTCCGATCTTTCCGGTCTGATCACGAAGAATCTGCATCTCATCCCCCGCGACATTGATCTGGTCGTCGGCATTCCTCGCAGCGGCATTCTCCCTGCGATCACGATTTCGCTGCTGCTCAATCTGCGTTACGCGGATCTCGACAGTTTCCTCGAAGGCCGCCTGTCGGGTGTCGGTTCGACCAAGCGGCACGCGGGCCTGATCGACGATTTCCGCGCGGCGCGGCATGTTCTCGTGATCGATGACAGCCTCAACCGCGGCAACGCGATGCAGGAAGCGCGGGAACGGCTCCGCCACTTCGCTGGCGACACGAAGTTCACATTTGCGGTTGTCTATGTCGTTCCCGATGGTCGCAACGAGGTGGACTTTGCCTTCGAAGAGCTTCCGATGCCGCGGATGTTCGAATGGAACTTCATGCACCACGTCTACCTGCAGCACGCCTGCGTCGATATCGACGGGGTTCTTTGCGTCGATCCGGACGAAACCGAGAATGACGACGGTCCGAACTATCTTCGCTTTCTTGCCGGCGTGTCGCCGCTCTATCGGCCAACCCAGCGAATTGGATGTCTCGTCACCAGTCGGCTCGAGAAATACCGCGCCGAGACCGAGTCATGGCTGGAGCGCCACGGCGTTCAATACGACAAGTTGGTGATGCTCGACCTGCCGACCGCCAGCGAGCGGCGCCGGCTTGGCTTGCACGGGCAGTTCAAGGGCGAGGTTTACAGAGACAGCAAGGCGGTGTTGTTTATCGAGAGTGATCATGGTCAGGCAATCGAGATCGCCAAGGTCTCGGGCAAGTCGGTGCTGTCGATCGAGCGGCAACAGATCGTCGGCCCAGACGCCTGGTCCAGCGCGGCCGCGGTGCAAAGGCTGCGGAATTTCAGCGTTCACGCGAGAATGTCCGGCTCTCCGCTGGCCAGCCTGGACGCCCTCAATCGCAAGATGCGCAGGGTGCTGCCACATGCGATTTACGAACCGGCGAGGAGCGCGTTCGTAAAAGCGATGCGGGCAATACGCGGCGAAACATCGCGACCGGTCCGTTCGCCCACTGAAAATCGTGCCCGGGCGGAATTGCCTATTGCCGAAGACAGCAGCCGGAAATTGCGGGAGCCGGCGCGCTCAACCCGCCCCTAAGCGCGGCATCGCACTGAGAGAACGGGAGAGCCCACTTATTTATGCGTCAGTTCGTCGACATCGCGCGCCTGCCCGACACTGCCTACGATCTCGTGATCATCGGGTCGGGCTTCGGCTCGTCCTTCTATCTTCACCGCCTGCTCGAACGAAAGGCGCCCGCGCGTATCCTCGTGCTCGAGTGGGGCCAGCATCGTTTGCACGACCGGCAAATCGCAGATAATCGCCACAGTGACATTGCACCGCAGGAGACCTTCCGGACGGCCTCGGACAAGGTCTGGAACTTTACCATCGGCCTTGGTGGCGGGACGAATTGCTGGTTCGCCCAGACCCCCCGATTTCACCCGAGCGACTTCCGCCTGCGCTCTCTTTACGGTGTGGGGGCAGACTGGCCGATCGATTACGACGAACTCGAGCCGTATTACGGCCAGGCCGAGGCGATCATGGCCATATCGGGCGACGAGCGGATGGCCGCAGTGCTGCCCCGGTCGTCTCCCTTCCCGCAGCCCCCGCACCGCATGAGCGCCCCCGACCGATTGATGGCGGCGGCTCAGCCAGATCGGCACTTCGCCATGCCGACAGCGCGGGCGCGGGTGGCAACCGCGCAGCGTTCGGCCTGCTGCGCGAGCTTTCGTTGCAGCCTGTGCCCGGTCGACGCCAAGTTCACGCTCAACAACGGCCTCTTGCACCTTTTCGATCACCCCTCGGTCGACCTGGCGCTCGGAGCCAAAGTCACCCGCCTTGAAACGCGCGGCGACGCGGTGGTCGGCGCTGTGGTTGAAAGCGATGGAAGCGAGGTGCGCGTGGCGGGCGACCGCTTTGTGCTCGGCGCCAATGCCATTCACAGTCCGGCGATCCTGCACCGTTCGGGAATGGCCGACCCGCTCACCGGCGCCGGGCTGCACGAAACCTTTGGCTGCAATGTGGAGGTGCTGCTCGACGGGGTCGACAATTTCGACGGCAGCACGATTACCACCGGGCTCAACTACGGGCTCTACGACGGCGAGCATCGCCGCGAGGGCGGCGCGGCGCTGGTCTATTTCGACAACCGCTGGACCCATGGCCTGCGGGCCGAGCCCGGTCGAATGCGCCAGAGCCTGCCGCTGATGATCGTCGTCGAGGAGGCGGTCGAGGATAGCAACCGGGTCAGCGTCAATCGTGAGGGCGAGGTGGTCGTGCATTACGGCGGCACTTCCGCCTATGCCGAGCGAGGGCAGGAACGCGCACTGGCAAAGCTACCGGATCTGCTCGCGCCGCTGCCGGTGGAGGATATCGTCCTGCGCTCGCAGCGGCCAACTGAATCCCACCTTCAAGGCACGTTGCGGATGGGCAATGACCCTGCCGCGTCGGTCGTGGATGCGGGCCTCGTGCATCACCGCTGGCGCAACCTTACCGTGGTCGGCACCTCGACCTTTCCGACCTGCGGAATCGCCAATCCTAGCCTTACGGCCGCCGCCCTCTCGCTGCGCGCTGCAAGCCTGGTCTGAAGGATAGCATCATGCCCGAACTGACCCGCCGCCAGACATTCGCCGCGATTGCTGTGTCAGGGGCCGTCATCGTCGGCGGCGGCAGCATTGGCCTGATGCAAGACCACCGCGCCGCGCTCGTGCGCGACATCCTTCGTCGCTCCGTGGGAGATTTCCGTATGGCGGACGACCATTTCGCCGCCTTGCTAGACGAGATAGACCGGCCCTTTGCTCCCTCGCAGCAGCGGCTGGCATTCTACCGCGCCGCTACCGTCGCTGGCCCCGACCCTCTCACGGAATGGGGGCCCCAGCGGATCGGCCGGGAGTTCGAGGAATACGAAAGGCGCGTAGTCACCACCTTCGTGACCCAAACCGACTATCTCTCCGCCGATCCCGTAGCGCAGAACGTGCGCTTCATCGGCGGCGAGGCCTGTGCGAGCCCCTTCGCCCGCTTCACCTGAGTGGTGTTCAGGGCACCGGCCGCAACCGGTCTCATGCGCATGAGATTTGGTTACGGCGCAGGATCAGCGGTCACGGCTTGCGCGCGTGCGCGCTGGGGATAGAACCGGCGCAGCATCGCGTTTAGTCGTCCGACCCACCATTCGTCGAACATGGCTGCGGGATGCGAGATGGCTAAAAGGACGCCCATTGAAACGAAGAACGCCAGCATCACCGAAGATTCGCTGTAACCCAGAACGAGGATAAGACCGCTCGCCACCGAGGCAAAGACCGGAAGGTGTAGGACATAGATGGGAAACGACAGGCGTCCGAGATACGTGCCGAACGAGCCTGCGCCGAAAGAGCTTCCCGACGCCCCTCGGACGCCCAGAAACAACAGGATGGCGCCGGCCCCATGTGCCAGCCAGTCGAGCCGCAACACTTGCCTTCTGCTCCACGGATCGATCAGCAGTTCCTCGGGGAGCGACTTGTAGGTGCTGCCGAGGATGAGGCCGCCGATGATGCAGGCCGCGACGGTGAAGGGACCGATCTTGAAGTCTGGATGTGCGACATACTTCGTCACGAACACCGTGGCGACACAGATCGAGATCAGCGGGTGGACCGTCAGCCCCACCACTCCAAGCGCCAGCGTGATGACAGCGTCCGCGCCAACCTTCCGCCGCGAGCCCAAGAGCATTGCCGCGGCAAGCGCAAAAATGCTGCCGACCAGTTCGTATTTCATCGTCCAGAGCGCCGAATTGTACTGGCTGAGACCGCGCCCGAACAGCAGAATGGAATCGCGGACGCCGCCGAAGACGGACGGCTCTGGCCAATCGTCCCGGATTTTGACTCCGCCGCTGCGTTCGAGCCAGATCGAACCGATCACATCGGCGAGTTGATGATTATACGTCCAGCCCGCCGCGAACAGCAGCGCTGGCAGGAGCGCACCGATTAGCGTGAGCGGGAACAGGCGCGGGAAGCGCTTTGCCATGGCAATGATCGCGACCCGCGGGTCTGCCTCCCTGACAAGCCTCGTGGTCAGGACGAAGCTGGACAGAACGAAGAATATCGAGACCATGAAGGGGCCGTTGATGAAGGCCAGCAGAAATGGCCTCTCGACCATCACCATCTCGTTGATGGGTGCGGCAGAACTGTGCCCAGCGGCTGGTACGAAGCCGTAAAGGTAGTGGTAGATCACCACGCCGAGAGCAGCCAAGCCCCGCAGTGCCTCCATGTCGGCAAGCTTCTTCGTCACGATCATCTCCATCCCGGAAGATGAACAATTGCCGGATAGGCAAAGGAATGCTCTAACCTGAGTTCCGCACGCCCATGCATCCGGCGTAAAGCGGGCTTTGGCACGGGTCAGGCTGCCATCGTCTCAAGCGAACCAGCACCTAGAGGCTGCGACCTTGCTCAGATCGAGACAACAGACATCTTTGCTGGGCCGGAAATCCCGACCAAACGCTGGCGATCCAACAGAAGACTAGCCAGCCTGCAAGGTTTGGGATCACCACTGATGCGCGCGGCAGCCCGGCTGCATGAGGCCTACCCCTGCACGGATCGATCCTCCACTCAGGACTTTGTAACGGGCTCAGCGCCGCATTGATCACTCAGACTGGCCAAATCAATCAAGGCACTCGGCGCCAGTCCTTCGGCAAGGTTGTCGCGCAGACCCGCTAGGAAGCCCCGGTGCCACGCCTCGTTCCAGCGCGCCTCGGCGCTTCCCAGCAGGCCGGCAGTGCCAAAACGGGCGAGAAGAAGCCGCCTCTTCAACACCTCGAGTAAACCGCTGGCAAGGGCCCCCTCCTTGGTCGCGCAGCCGCGGCCGTGGCGAAAGGCGCGCGCAAGGATGAATTCCTCCGTCGTCTGCGTCGGACGCACAATGTGCTTGACGCTGGGCGCCGCCGTGAACCAGCACCGCGCCTTCGCCTCACGCGCAACGCGCACGCAAAATTCGGTTTCGCTACCCATCGCGTAGAAGGGGTCCGAGCTCTTCGGCCCGATCGCTTCGTTGAAACGGAACCCCGCACGCAGGATATGGCCCGCTACCCCCATGTTCGGACCGAAGATCGCGCCCGGCGGAATTTCTCCTTCGCCACGCTGGTTGCAAGCGTAAATCTCAGCGTACCATTTCGCATAGCGCTGCGGAACCGTGACATCGACTTCTTCGAAGCAGGGAAGGACGGTTCCGCCGAACAGACCGTAAGCCTTGCTCGGCGCGAGCGCCTTGCGCCAGGAAGCGAGAAAGCGGCTGTCAGGCACCGCATCATCGTCGGTGAAGATGTAGTCGCAATTCGGGTTGTCGATAGTGGCAAGTCCGCGGTTCAAGGCGGCGTTCTTGCCTGGACGCGGTTCCGTTATGACAACGAGTGGCAACTTGGAGCGGAAACGTTCGAGAACGGCAGGCGTCGCGTCGGTGCTGGCATTGTCGATGACCAGCAAGGCCCAGCGGAAATCGACACCTTGTTGGCATTCGTAGCCGGCAAGCACACGTTCGATCCAGCCCGCCCCGTTGTGGGTTGCGAGGATGACGACCACCCGTGCCGCCTCGATCACTGCACGAGACTGGGAGTCCGCGCCCGATTGGGCGGCCGTGGGATGACCCGTCATCATAAACATCCCACCAGATTGTGGGGCTGGCGACTTGCCTTCACGGAGGTGTAAACATTGCACTTTTGCAGAACCACAGCCATGTCGAGCGCAGCGCTGCATACTGCGTCGCACAGGCCCCTTGGTCCGAACGGCCGCTTTGTATCACGTCGTCGGTAGCGGGAACCGCCACTAGCAGCGCATGCGAGAGCCCGGGTTCGAAGTTGCGCGCGCCCCGCAGGGCCGAGATCGTCCAGATTTTTGAAGGCCAGCAACCGTCCGTCGCCCTCGCTGGGGGCGAGCGCCGTAGTCGCGATCAAATCGTGTGAGTTATCGTCCATTACCACCCCCTCGGCAATCTCGAGCTGCGCCAGCGCTGAGCACACATAGCCCGGACCCGCCGCATTGCGTTCATCACCGCAATGACGACGCAGATTTACTCCACCCGTCCACTCGAATTGCCCCAACAATGCGCCGGTGGACAGCTTGCGATATCTTAGGCGGGCCGCGAATAATGTAATCTAACCTAAGCGAAATTTCTCGTCCGGCCTCGCAATTCGCTGTTCAGGCTCGACGCGCTCCGCGGAACCTTTTCATCAGGGCAACGGCAGCAATCGGCGTAAGGACGAGTTGTCCGCCGCCTAAGCGGTGCGCTCCCGCTCAATCCTGGTCAATGTCGACTGTACCCGACACTTAGCAAGCCATGATAGAGAGGCTGACGCGTCACTCTTGTGCCAACATAGGGCCGTATTGCGCTACGTGTCCAAAAGCAGCCATTCACGCCCGCCATCATGGCGATCGTCATGTGGCAGCCCGCCTCAGGCGCGCGCCAGTATCAAGCTCCATGTCGTACAAAGGTCTTCGGCAGTTTTGTTGCGGAACCGTTGGGGCAGTTTTTGCGGCTCGATTTTGGCCATTGCGTCTTTCGCAATGTGGACCTGAGTGTTGAGCAATTTAAAACCGGTCTCCGTGAGCAGGCATATGTAATCCGAGTGCCGTAAGCGGTTGGTATAATCCTGCGGATTTATGCACTGCATATCCCATGCGAAGTCAGAATAACTCAAGAAATCAACCGTCGAGAGGCCTTCGTCGTATGATCGCCGGTGATCGCTGTTGTCGATCCCGTTACAGAACACCCCCCCTTTTCCGAGCCGGGTACGAACCAGTGCGAAAACTTCGGTGAGGGCTTCCGGCGGAATGTGTTCAAGCACGGTATGAGTGTAGGCGATGTCGATTTCGCCCTTCAGGGTTTCGCCGTTCAGCGGAACAACGTAGCGTAGGCCAAGAGCTTCAAGCATCGAACTCAGACGTCCTGACATTGGAACGTCAAGCACTTCGGAAACCCTGGCCTCGTCGACATCCAATTCTCTTGCGAGCCGGCTGGTTCGCTTGCGCAGGAATGCGACCGCCGCCTGCACCGAACGTGGGTGCAATAGTCTGTGCTGGTCCGACAATACAACTTCACGGGCTCCGGCGATCCGGTAGATCAGGGGAGCAACCGGTATCCAGCCGCTGCCGATTTCGAGCACCCTGGCGCCTTCGATCCGCCCGCCAGCCTGTCTGATCATCGAAACTTGTTCAAAGATACCGTCTAGCACAAGTTCATGATGTCGGCCGGGGACGGGAGGCTTTATCGAATGCTTCAGCCTTCTCAGCTTCGCCTGAAAAGGGACGCAGGCCTTCAGGGAATTGGCCGCGATGCGGATTTGCCATTTAAGCATTTGATGTTGAGCCCCGGTTTGGAATACTTTCAGGCTCTGACCATCAAACCGATACACGCGCTGCGCCAAAACCCAAGTTCCCTAATTGGATTGCATTGGTGAGGGTCCGAGGATCATTTGGACGAGAAAGCCGGAAATCTCTAAGACGGGAGGGTGCCGCCGTTCGGAAGCCGCCGTTCCGGAAACCACCCTTTATCGGACATCGCGAAGGCAACTTCGCGCGACGGAAAGCTGTCATTGCAGACATCTCATTGTATGACGCGCCACGTTTAAATCTCTTGCCTTCGTGCGGCGAGTTTCTTGCCCGGACGAACAGAAAGCTGAATTAATGACCCGCCAAGCCCGGATTGAACTGCGCGATCTCCATCTTCCGGCATCGATCGGAACCTACGGGCCGGATGATGTGGTGCCTGATCACCACGTTCTGGATTTCGATCTGACGATCTCGCCTGAACTGGTTCAGGTTGCGTCGGACGACATGGCCCATGTGTTCGATTACGATCCCTTGATCGCACGGATCGCGGTGATCGCTCGGAGCCGGAAATTCGAAACGCAGGAATACCTGATGACGCTGATCGCACAGGCTTGCGCGGCTTACAGCCAGATCGTCGCTGTGGAGATTTGCCTCAGGAAATCGCCGGTGCTGGCTGGCACAGGCTCGCTGGGGGTTCGGTTGATGCTTGGGGATGAGGATCTGGCCGCGATGCGACGTCTTCAGCGCTGACTAGTCATCCAGCGAGTCTTGCGCCGCAATCAAGCTGGCAGATCGAACAGGACAGCACGGTTCGGAACTGGCCACCGTCCGCCCGATCAATTGCGTCCGAGCGAAGCCAGCGGCTCTGTATCGAGGTGCTGGAGAATGCGCTTTAGTGCCGCCACGTTCTTTTCGTCTTCGGCGCAGTCGAGCGCATCGTGCAGCACCGTGCGGATATCGTCAGCTTCGACCAACTCCATTTCCCAGCCCGGGTACAGACGTTCACGCTTTTCGACGCTCAGATCCAGCGCGACGACATCATTGTGTCGCGTATCGCCATGCAGGCTCGCGATCAGTTTTTCGACCTCGGCGGGCGGCCCCTCGATCCATTGAAAGAAGACACCGCTGCCGAAAACCAGCACCCCGGTGATGCCGCGGGCGACATTGCGGCGTTGAGAAAACTCGACGATGCGCGCAACCTCGACATCATCGATGCCCTCGGCGGCCCGGCTACAGTAAACGAAAGTCTGGAGCGTGATTTCAGCGAATTCCCAGTCGGGTGCGCTGGGAAAGCCGGGTTCGTCGAACATAGGTGAGCTCGCTTTGTTGATCCCGGGCACGGGCGGCCTCAGGTTGATCGGCAACAAGTTAGGCCATCTGCCTTGATTTTGTAAGCGAAGGCTGCAGCGGCATGCGATTTAGATCGCTGACCCGTGCGAGCGGCCGTTAGCGCGTAAACCGATTCCCGACCGATTTCCTCATATGGAGGAAAGTGCAGGACTTCAGTGACTTAAGGCTTGAAAATGCCGAAATTGGTCGGGGAGAGAGGATTCGAACCTCCGGCCCCTGCCTCCCGAAGACAGTGCTCTACCAGGCTGAGCTACTCCCCGACCGTGTCGGTCCCGCGTGAAAAAACGCCACGCGGGTCGAGGCAAGGCGCGCCCTATAGGTGTGGATGAGCATAGTGGCAAGCGGGCAATTGCACTCGTATAGTCGCTTTCATGGCCAGCGCAGCGATTCCCGTTTCCGACCCCGCCGTTCCCCATCCGGAGCAGCAATATCTCGATCTGATGCGCGCGGTGTGGGAGACCGGGAGCGAGCGGATTGATCGCACCGGTGTGGGCACGCGCTCTGTGTGCGGGGCGATGCTGCGATTCGATCTGGCGGATGGCGCAATGCCGCTACTCACCACCAAGCGGGTCTACTGGAAGACCGCCACACGCGAATTGCTGTGGTTCCTGACCGGTTCCACCAATATCCGCCCGCTGGTGCTGCAGGGCGTCAAGATCTGGAACGAATGGCCGCACGTGCATTACGTCCGCGAAACCGGGGACGACATCAGCCTCGACGAGTTCGTTGGCCGCATCGCCGAAAGCGAGGCTTTCGCTGCCGCTTGGGGTGAGCTTGGGCCAGTTTACGGCAAGCAATGGGTCGATTGGCCGACTTACCGGTATCGCGCCGATGGACTTTACGAGAAGGGCGAGGGCATCAATCAGATCGCAGCCGTGATCGAAAGCCTGCGCGCCAGCCCGGGCAGCCGCCGCCATATCATTGAAGGCTGGAATGTCGCCGAGCTTGACCGGATGGCGCTTCCGCCGTGCCACAAGACCTACCAGTTCCATGTCGCGGGGGAGGGAGAGAGCGCACGGCTCAACTGCCTGCTATATCAGCGCAGCTGCGATATCGCGCTCGGCTTGCCGTTCAACCTGTGGTCGGCGGCGCTGCTTTCCCGCATGATCGCGCAGCAGACGGGCATGCAGCCGGGCGAACTGGTGTGGATGGGCGGGGACGTGCACCTCTACCTCAACCACGCCCATCTGATCGCGGAGCAGCTCGGCCGCGCGCCGCAGGGTCATCCGAGACTGGAGATCACCCGCACCCCCGAAACAATATTCGATTACCGCATCGATGATTTCGTGGTGCATGATTACGCGCCGCTGCCTCCGATCAAGGCGCCTGTTGCGGTGTGATCGCCGCAGAGCGCGATGCTTGACCGCGCGCCTGCGTTGAAATAAAAATACGCGATCAAGCAATGATTGCACTACCGTTGACGGGTGCGAAGCAGTTGGGAGAGCGCTGCAATGGCCGGACCGGTCGATCCTGAAAAACAGCCTGCCCCTGCGCCGGACGGCAATCGTCCGTCGTTGTCACTGCATGTTCCCGAACCGAAATACCGGCCCGGCGACACCGTCGATTTCTCCGATATCGACATCGGCACACCCGGCGGTCAGCCACGTCCCGATGAAAGCGCGCATCCTTCGCAGATGGGCGAGCTGGCCTATAGTCTGATCCGGGTGCTGGGCGATGACAATCAGGCGCACGGGCCCTGGAACCCGCGGCTGGACCCCGAAACCCTGCGCCAGATGCTCGGCCACATGGCGATGGTGCGGGCATTCGACGAACGCATGTTTCGCGGGCAGCGGCAGGGCAAAACCAGCTTCTACATGAAATGCACCGGCGAGGAGGCGACCTCGATCGCGCCCGCGATGGCGCTGGCGAGCGACGACATGGTGTTCCCGTCCTACCGTCAACAGGGCATCCTCATTGCGCGCGGGTACCCGCTGATCGAGATGATCAACCAGATATATTCGAACAAGGCCGACAAGCTGAAGGGCCGCCAGCTGCCGATCATGTATTCCAGCCGCGAGCACGGGTTTTTCAGCATCTCCGGCAACCTCGCCACGCAGACCCCGCAGGCAGTGGGCTGGGCGATGGCGAGCGCGATCAAGGGCGACAGCCGGATTGCTGCGACATGGGTTGGCGAAGGGAGCACGGCAGAGGGCGATTTCCACAGCGCCTGCACCTTTGCGGCGGTGTATAATGCACCGGTTATCCTCAATATTATCAACAACCAGTGGGCGATCAGCAGCTTCAGCGGTTTTGCCGGTGCCGAACGCACCACCTTCGCCGCGCGCGGGCTGGGCTATGGCATCGCCGCGCTGCGGGTCGACGGCAATGATGCGCTCGCCTGCTTTGCCGCCGCGCAGTGGGCCGCCAACCGCGCGCGCGCCAATCAGGGGCCGACGCTGATCGAATATTTTACGTACCGGGCGGAAGGACACTCAACCTCGGACGACCCGAGCGGCTACCGCAGCGCGCAGGAGCGCGAGGAATGGCCGCTGGGCGATCCGGTGACGCGGCTCAAGGCGCACCTCATCGACATCGGCGAATGGGACGAGGAACGCCACGCCGCGATGGATCTGGAATGTGCCGAACTGGTCAAGGCCACCACCAAGGAAGCCGAAAAGAACGGCATCCTCGGCCACGGGTTGCACCACCCGTTCCACACCATGTTCGAGGATGTGTACGAGGAGCTGCCCTGGCACCTTGAAGAACAGGCCGATCAGGCAATCCGCGAACGCATCGCCAAGTTCGGTACCGAAAGGCCCTTCGGATGAGCGAAGATACCCAAACCGTGGCGAACGCGGAAACCGCTCCCGAACGCCGCCTCAACATGATCGAGGCGATCAACGAAGCGCTCGACATCATGCTGGCGCGCGATCCCGACGTGATCATCATGGGCGAGGACGTGGGCTATTTCGGCGGGGTGTTCCGCGCCACTGCTGGCCTGCAGGCGAAACACGGCAAAACCCGCGTGTTCGACACCCCGATTTCAGAATGCGGGATCATCGGCGTGGCGGTGGGAATGGGCGCTTACGGCTTGCGCCCCGTACCGGAAATCCAGTTCGCCGATTACATCTACCCCGGTCTCGACCAGCTCATCAGCGAGGCTGCGCGGCTGCGTTACCGTTCGGCCGGAGATTTCATCGCGCCGATGACCGTGCGTTCGCCCTTCGGCGGGGGTATCTTCGGCGGGCAGACCCACAGCCAGAGCCCCGAGGCAATCTTCACCCATGTTTCGGGCCTGAAGACCGTCATCCCCGCGACCCCCTATGATGCCAAGGGCCTGCTGATCGCGGCGATCGAGGATAATGACCCGGTCATCTTCTTCGAGCCCAAGCGCATCTATAATGGCCCGTTCTCGGGCTTCTACGACAAGCCGGTCGAGCCGTGGAAGAAGCACGCCGACAGCGTGGTGCCCGAAGGATATTACCGCATCCCGCTGGGCAAGGCACGTATCGTGCGCACGGGCGAGGCGATGACGATCCTGACCTATGGCACGATGGTCCACGTCGCCGAAGCAGTGGCCCGCGAAAAGGGCGTCGACGCCGAAATCATCGACCTGCGCACACTGGTTCCGCTCGACATCGAAGCGATCGAAGCGTCGGTGGAAAAGACCGGGCGTTGCATGATCGTGCACGAGGCGACCCGCACTTCGGGCTTCGGCGCAGAGCTTTCCGCGCTCGTCACGGAACGCTGTTTCTATCACCTCGAAGCCCCGGTCGAACGCGTCACCGGCTTCGATACGCCCTATCCCCACAGCCTCGAATGGGCCTATTTCCCGGGCCCGGTCCGCATCGGCGATGCCATCGACAAGCTTCTCAAGGACTGAACGCACCATGGCGAAGTTCATTTTCAAGATGCCCGACGTGGGCGAAGGCGTGGCCGAGGCGGAAGTCGTCGAATGGCACGTGAAGGTCGGTGACCGGGTCGAGGAAGACCAGCACCTTGTCGACGTGATGACCGACAAGGCGACGATCGACATCGAAAGCCCGGTGGCGGGCACCGTGGTCGAAGTCGCGGGCGAGGTCGGCGATGTAATCGCGATCGGTTCGATGCTGCTGGTGATCGAAGTTGCCCAGGAAGAGGGGGGCGAAGCTTCGGAGGAGCAGGCCGAGGCTGCTGCCGAGCAGATCGAAGACGATATGTCGGATGCCGAAGGGGCGGACGATAAGGAGCCCGAGCCTGCCACCGTTCTTCCTGAGCCTGCCGAAGGGTCTTCCTCCACTCCGGCTGAGGCCGAGCAAGAGAAAGGCAGGGCTTCGACAAGCTCGGCACGAACGGATCACAAGGTCCTCGCCAGCCCCGCCGTGCGTCAGCGCGCGCGCGATCTCGGGATTGATCTGGCCGAGGTGAAGCCAGCCGAGGATGGCCGCGTGCGCCATGGCGATCTGGACGCTTTCCTCGCCTACAACGCCGGCAGCGGGTTTGGCGCTGCGGGCAAGGCGCGCAGCGACGAGACAATCAAGGTCATCGGCCTGCGCAAACGCATCGCCCAGAACATGGCTGCAGCCAAGCGTCACATCCCGCACTTCACCTATGTCGAGGAATGCGATGTCACCGCGCTTGAAGAACTGCGCGCCGATCTCAACTCTGGACGAGGCGACAAGCCCAAGCTGACCATGCTGCCGCTGCTGATCCGCGCGATCTGCAAGGCGGTGCCCGACTATCCGATGATCAACGCGCGCTATGATGACGAGGCGGGCGTGGTGACGCGCTATGGCAGCGTGCATCTCGGCATGGCCGCACAGACCGACGCGGGCTTGATGGTGCCGGTGATTCGTGATGCGCAAAGCCGCAACCTGTGGCAATTGGCGCGCGAGATCGTGCGTCTGGCGGAAGCCGCGCGCAGCGGCAAGGCGACGTCGGAGGAGCTTTCGGGCTCGACCCTCACCATCACCTCGCTCGGGCCGCTTGGCGGGGTGGCGACCACGCCGGTCATCAACCGGCCCGAAGTTGCGATCATCGGCCCCAATCGCATTGTCGAACGTCCGATGTTCGTTTCCGACGGCATGGGAGGCGAGCGAATCGCCAAGCGCAAGCTGATGAACATCTCGATTTCATGCGATCACCGCGTCGTCGACGGGCATAATGCAGCCAGCTTTGTGCAGGGGATCAAGCGCCTGATCGAAACGCCGGCATTGTTGCTGGTGGATTGATGAAAAATTCGCGTCGGGGCAGGTGACGAGGGCGTTGACAGCCTTCGAAGCCAGCCCTAATGGCGCTGCTCCAACGAACGGAACGGCATCGCCGGAACGCTCTTCGGACGAGGAAATACGCGGGTGTAGCTCAGTTGGTTAGAGCGCCGGCCTGTCACGCCGGAGGTCGCGGGTTCAAGTCCCGTCACTCGCGCCACTTCCCCTCAGCGGGAATGGCCATCGACAGATCCAATCAGGAAAACGGGGCGGGCGTCAGTCCGCCTTTTTCGTTGGTGCGGCCGTTACAGGCGGGCTCCAGCTGCCGGTCTCCATCCAGATCAGGAAGCGCCGCAAGGGCAGCAGCCAGACGAGGCCCAGCACCACGTAAACAACCGTCTGCGCCCAGCCGGGCCAGTTGCCGATCAGGCCGGGTGCATAGCGGGCGATGACCGCGCCATAGATCATCAGTCCGACGAACAGACCAAAGATGCCGAGAGGGATTCGCCAGGTCGGGGTTTCGCGCATCAGTTGAATCCATAAATCCGCGTGGGAGTGACGACCGCGTCGAGCGGCACGTCATGGGGTTCGGTAGGCAAGCCGGCACAAAGCTGCACGTCCCACGCGAGCCCAATGGTCATGCGCCCGGGATGTTCCGCCAGCCAGCGATCATAATGCCCCCCGCCTTGTCCCAGCCGCTCGCAATCGTCGGTAAAGCCGAGCAGCGGCACGAACAGGATATCGGGCACGATCACATCTGCCGCGGCGCCGGGTTGCTGGATGCCGAACGGGCCGGGTTCGCAATCGGTTTCGCCGTAAGGATCGGTGTGATGGGCCAGAATCATCGGCGCATCGCGCGAAGCGAAGCGGGGAAGGGCGATGGTGTGCCCGGCTTCATGGAAGAACCGCGCATAGCCGCGGGCGGGGGCTTCGTCAGGGGCGGCATGATACAGCCCAATGGTAGCGCCCGGAGCGATCCGGGCGGCAAGCGGCGCGGGCGGACGATGGAACAGCAGCGCGCGGATCGCATCAGGCTGCGCGGCAACATGCGCCCGCCGCGCGGCGCGAAGGGTACGGCGAAGTTCGGATTTGGTGGCCAAGCGCTTTTACAACCTTAGTTCAAAGCGGAGGAACGACCCGAAGGGCCGCAAGCCCGACCGGGCGCCCGCAGCGATGCGGCCTTCAGGCCGCGTGAGCGAGGAACTTAAAGAAAAAACGTGACGGGACCACCATGGGTCGTTTGCGCTAGAAATCCTCTGACGCGTTTTACGTCAGGTGGGCGCCATATGCCCAAGCTTTCCGGACGAACCAGCAAGCAAGGACAGGGACAGCTCCCATTTGGATTACTTATAGCCTCAGGGATATTCAATCGGCTCGTGCCGGGCAGTCCCGTCAAGGCCTTATCTAGGCGCTCTGAGCGATCGCTTCAAGCGCCGCGGCGTTGGCCTCTGCTCGTTCTGCAAGCGCTTCCAGCCTTTCAGCCAACGCGGTGCTCGCCTCGGCATTGCCGAAGGGCGCGGGTTGCGGCGCAGCAGGCTGGGCCGGCACCTTGCGCAATTCGGCGATTTCGCCTTCGAGCCTCGCGATTTCGGCTTGCAAAGCGGGCGCTTCATCGCCTGATTTTGTGGCGCCGGGCGCGCGTTTTCTCGCCTCGGCCAATTCGTCGGCCAGGAAGAGCGCGGCAAACAGCAGGTTCTGCGCTTCCAGCGGCGCACGCGCCGATCCGATCAGCGCGTATTTCTCCGCAATCATCGCACCGAGCGCCGCGATATGCGCTTCCTCCCCATCGGCGCAGGCCACCGGATAGTTTTTGGGGCCGATGGAGATCGTCACCGTGCTCATGATGGGCTATTCTTCCAGCTTGCCAAGCAGATCATCAAGTTCGCTCAGGCTTTCAGCGACTTGTTCTCGCAACTTTTCATGGCGGTTGACCAGTTCGATGACCCGCTTGGAGCCTGCTGCCTGCTGACCGCCGTCGTCCAGCGCCGCCTCGCGCGCCGCGGCAATGCACTGCATCGCGGCTTCTATGCGCTGCACGGCGTTCTCGATGCGGTTGGCTACCATCGGCGTAAAATACCAAGATAGGCATGTTCACGCAAAGCCTTGGCGAGACCTGTTGATAAGTCGTCGGGATTGCCGCATCGCACCGTATCGCACGCAAGGTTGACCTCATCGGATGGCTCGGCAATGGCACAGCCCGCAACCGAGGGATCGAATCGCCTGCCCGCCGCGCGGCGTGGTCGGCACGCTTTCGGGGCTGACAGGCAGCCCCGAGGCACCACAGGAGACACGCGCGCCCATGACGATCGAACCCGCCCGCCTGCCGCTGATGGCAAACGCGATCCGCGCCCTGTCGATGGACGCGGTCGAAGCGGCCAATTCGGGCCATCCGGGAATGCCGATGGGCATGGCCGACGTGGCGACAGTGCTGTGGACGCGCCACCTGAAGTTCGATCCGAATGCGCCGTTCTGGGCCGATCGCGATCGCTTCGTGCTGTCCGCCGGTCACGGATCGATGCTGATCTACGCGCTGCTTCACCTGACCGGTTACGAGCGCCCGACGATCGAGGATATCCGCAACTTCCGCCAGATCAGCAGCCCGTGCGCGGGCCACCCGGAAAACTTCCTGCTCGACGGGGTGGAATGCACCACTGGCCCGCTGGGTCAGGGCGTTGCGATGGCGGTCGGCATGGCGATGGCTGAACGGCACCTCAACGCGGTGTTCGGTGATGATCTGGTCGATCACCGCACCTGGGTGATCGCAGGCGACGGCTGCCTGATGGAGGGCATCAACCACGAAGCGATCGGGTTGGCAGGCCACCTCGGCCTCGGCCACCTGAACGTGCTGTGGGACGATAACCGCATCACCATCGACGGCGCGACCGACCTTTCCACCAGCGAAGACGTCAAGGCGCGCTACACCGCGACCGGTTGGCACGTCACGGAATGCGACGGGCATGATTTCGATGATATCGAGCGTGCGCTGCAGGAAGCCAAGGCCGATCCGCGGCCTTCTCTGGTCGCCTGCCGCACCGTGATCGGCAAAGGCGCGCCCAACAAGCAGGGCACCAGCGCCACTCACGGATCGCCGCTTGGCGCAGGCGAAGTTGCCGCCGCCCGCGAAACGCTGGGCTGGGAGGCCGCGCCGTTCGAGATCCCTTCCGAGATTCTCGCCGATTGGCACATGGCCGGCGAACCGGGCCGCGCGGCGCACGGCGCGTGGGCAGGGCGGCTCGCAGCTTCGGACCACAAGGCTGATTTCGAACGCCGCATGGCAGGCGATCTGCCGGAAGGCTTCAGCCTTGAAAGCCACATCGCCGGCCTGATCGGCGCACCGCAGAAAATCGCCACCCGCAAGGCATCGGAAATCGCGCTCGCCGCCATCAATCCGGCGCTGCCCGACACCATCGGCGGCAGCGCCGACCTGACCGGATCGAACAACACGCTGGCAGGCGGTATCGGCACTTTCAAGCGGGACAATTACGCGGGCCGATATGTCTATTATGGCATCCGCGAATTCGGCATGGCGGCGGCCATGAACGGGATGGCGCTGCACGGCGGGGTGATCCCCTATGGCGGCACCTTCCTGGTGTTCACCGACTATGCGCGCGGTGCGATCCGGCTTTCGGCGCTCCAGCGTGCGCGGGTCATCTATGTGATGACGCATGACAGCATCGGGCTGGGCGAGGATGGTCCGACGCACCAGCCGATCGAGCACATCGCTTCGCTGCGGGCGATGCCGAACCTGCTGGTGATGCGCCCCGCAGACGCGGTCGAGACTGCCGAATGCTGGGAAATCGCGTTGCAGCAGCAGGATCGCCCAACGGTGTTGGCGCTGACCCGCCAGAACCTGCCGCAATTGCGGTTGGAAGCGGGCGAGAACCTGTCGGCCAAGGGTGGATACCGGATCAAATCTGCGGAAGGCGCGCGCAAGGTCGTGATCCTCGCCACCGGATCGGAAGTCGCGCTCGCCTATGATTGCGCCGCGCAGCTCGAAGCGGCTGGCGTGGGCGTCGATGTCGTGTCGATGGTGTGCAGCGAGTTGTTCGACGAACAGCCCGATGCCTACCGCGCCGATGTGCTGCCCGCCGACGCGCTGATCGTCTCGATCGAGGCTGCCAGCACCTTCGGATGGCAGCGTTACACCGGCACCGGCGGGATCAATATCGGGCTGGACCGTTTCGGGGCTTCGGCGCCGGCGGGCGATCTGTTCGCCCATTTCGGCTTCACCGCGGAGGCAATAGTCCCGCAAATCCAAAGCAAATTGAACGCTTAAGCAGGAGTATCTATCATGGCCACCAAGGTTGCCATCAATGGCTTCGGTCGCATCGGCCGGCTTGTCGCGCGCGCGATCCTCGAACGCAGCGACCACGATCTGGAACTGGTCGCGATCAACGATCTGGCAGATGCCAAGGCGAACGCGCTGCTGTTCGCTTTTGATTCCGTCCATGGCCGCTTCGATGGCGAAGTGACTGCCGATGGCGATGCGATCATCGTCAATGGCAAGCGCATCGCGGTGACCAAGGAACGCGATCCCGGCAAGCTGCCGCATGGCGACATGGGCGTGGACATCGTGCTGGAATGCACCGGGTTCTTCCAGTCGGACGAAGCCAGCCGCCCGCATCTTACCGCCGGAGCCAAGCGCGTGCTGATCTCCGCGCCTGCAACCGGCGTGTCCAAGACGATCGTCTACGGTGTGAACCACCAAACGCTGACCGGCGACGATGTGATCATTTCCAACGCCAGCTGCACGACCAATTGCCTCGCGCCGGTGGCCAAGGTGCTGAACGATACCTTCGGGATCGAGCGCGGGTTCATGACCACGATCCATTCCTACACCAATGACCAGCGCATGCTCGATCAGATCCACAGCGATCTGCGCCGTGCCCGCGCCGGTGCGCAGAACATGATCCCGACCACCACCGGCGCCGCGCGCGCGGTCGGGCTGGTGCTGCCCGAACTCAAGGGCAAGCTGGACGGATCGAGCGTGCGCGTGCCGACGCCCAATGTCAGCCTTGTCGATCTGGTGTTCGTGCCGGGGCGCGATACGACCGCAGAAGAAATCAACGCTGCCTTGAAGGCGGCGGCGGATGGCCCGATGAAGGGTGTGCTCGACTTCACCGATCAGCCGCTGGTTTCGAGCGATTTCAACCACTACCCGGCGTCTTCTACCGTCGATTCGCTGGAAACCAGCGTCATGGAAGGCAAGCTTGCCCGCGTGGTCAGCTGGTACGACAACGAATGGGGCTTCTCCAACCGGATGATCGACACCGCCGGGGTTATGGCGAAGTTTCTGTAATGCCTTCTCCCCTCCCGCTTTCGGGAGGGGTCGGGGGTGGGCGCGAGCGACCGCTCCCACCCCGCTGCGACTAGCCAGCAAGCTGGCAAGTCTCGCTACCCCTCCCGCAGGCGGGAGGGGGCCAGGAGATGCCGATGCCCAAGTTCAAGACCCTCGATGATCTGCCTGCCGATCTCACCGGAGAGGTTGCGCTGGTGCGGGTCGATCTCAACCTGCCGATGAAGGACGGTTCGGCGACCGACCTGACCCGCGTCGAGGCGGTCAAGCCGACCATCCTAGAACTGGCGGGCAGGGGTGCCAAGGTGCTGCTGCTGGCGCATTTCGGGCGGCCGGGCGGTCAGCGGTCGTCGGTCCTGTCGACCAGCATGGTGGTGGGCGATGTCGAGCAGGTGCTCGGCATGGAAGTGATGTTCATCCCCGAAATCACCGGCCCGGTGGTGGCGCAGTCGATCGGGATACTGCGCGGCGGCGATATCGGCCTGCTCGACAATACCCGCTTCTGGCCGGGTGAGGAGGCCAATGATCCCAACCTTGCGCAGGCGATCGCGGCCAACGGCACGCTGTATGTCAACGACGCCTTCAGCGCCGCGCACCGCGCCCATGCGACGACCGAAGGGCTGGCGCATTTCCTGCCCGCCTATGCCGGTCGCTCGATGGAAGCAGAGTTGAAGGCGCTCGATGCCGCGCTCGGCAGTCCCGAAACGCCGGTTGCGGCGGTGGTCGGCGGGGCCAAGGTTTCGACCAAGCTTGCCGTGCTCGAACATCTGGTGGGCAAGGTGCAGCACCTTATCATCGGCGGCGGCATGGCCAACACCTTCCTCGCCGCGCGCGGGGTGAATGTCGGCAAGTCGCTGTGCGAGCATGATCTGGCCGATAACGTTGCCCGCATCATGGACGAGGCCGATCACGCAGGCTGCACCGTCCACCTGCCCTATGACGTGGTGGTGGCGAAGGAATTCGCGGCGAACCCCGCGTCTTTGCGCACCTGCAACGTCCACGAGGTTGCCGAAGACGAGATGATCCTTGACCTTGGCCCGCAGGCGGTCGAGGCGCTGGCGGATGTGCTGAAGACCTGCCGCACACTGGTGTGGAACGGGCCGCTGGGCGCGTTCGAGACCGAGCCATTCGATGCGGCCACGGTTGCGTTGGCACGCACGGCGGCGGCGCTGACGCTGGAAGGATCGCTGATCAGCGTAGCGGGCGGCGGCGATACGGTCGCGGCGCTGGTGCAGGCGGGTGCATCCGAAGATTTTTCCTATGTTTCAACCGCAGGCGGCGCGTTCCTCGAATGGATGGAAGGGCGCGTCCTGCCGGGCGTAGCCGCGCTTCAGGCCTGATATGGCGAATGTCGAGTCCGAGATAGAAGCGCTCGAACTGCGCCTGATGCGGGCGTGGGTGGCGGGCGACGCCAAGGAAGCCAAAAAGCTCACCGCGCGCGATTTCATGTGCATGGTCGGCACCTTGCCGCCGCAGCTGCTCGACCGGCCGAGCTTCCTTGCCGGTCTGGAACGCGGCTTTGCCTGCACCAAGTTCGCTTTTCACGAGGTGTTCGTGCGGCGGCACGGCAAAAGCGCATGGTTCGTGGCCGGGTCCGAACTTGAACTCGCGATGGGCGCAAAGCTCTGGTCGGGACCGTTTCTGGTCACCGGCCTGTGGCGCAAGGGTACGATCGGCGGGTGGAAGCTCGCCGAACGCAGCCTGGCGCGGCTCGACGAGGGCGACAACCTCGCCGCAGCAGTCGGCAAGCTGCAATTGTGGAAATAGGCGCGGGGTGCGAGCACGATGAGCGAAACCGACGATTGGGGCTACGCCACGGCTAGCCTGTGCACCGAGGGAGAATTCGCCGGGTGGCGCCACTGGACGCAGGACCCGTTCGAAACCCGTTCCGGCCCGTTCTATATGCGGCGCGAGGATGATGGCAGCTATGTCAGCGCCTTCCGCGCCGAACCGCGCCACATGAACGGCGGCGGCTTCATGCATGGCGGCTGCCTGCTGACCTTCGCGGATTTCGCCCTGTTCGCCATTGCGACCGAGGAATTGAGCGGCGGCCACGCGGTGACGCTGAACCTAGCAGGCGATTTTCTCGGAGCCGTCGCGCCCGGCGCTCTGGTCGAGGCGCGCGGCGAGGTAACGCGCGGCGGGGGCAAGACCATTTTCGTGCGCGGGTTGGTGACGGGCGACGGCACGCCCGCGCTCAGTTTTACCGGAATCATCCGGCGCCTGACGCCGCGGTGACCTAGGTTACTGTAGCATTTGTGCAGCTGCAGCATGGCTGTTGCAGCCCGCGCAAACGCTCGCTAAGTGCCCGGTCGAACCTTCGCCTGCATAGGTATGCATAGACCTGTGAGGGCAGCCACAACAGCCACATCGCGCACGCCCCGCGCCACTGGAGAACGCCGCAATGAACACCCAGGAAATGACGACCCGCATCGCCACCGGACAGGGCTTTATCGCGGCGCTCGACCAGTCTGGCGGCTCCACGCCGAAGGCGCTGCGCGGATACGGGGTCGATGACAGCGAATGGTCGGGCGATGACGAGATGTTCGGGGCAATCCACGCGATGCGCGCCCGCGTCATCACGGCGCCGTGTTTTGGCAGCGGCAAGGTGATCGGCGCGATTCTGTTCGAAAAGACCATGGACGGCGAAGTGGAAGGCAAGCCCACCGCCGAGGCGCTGAAAGCCCGCGGGATCGTGCCGTTCATCAAGGTCGATGAAGGCCTCGCAGACGAAGCGGACGGCGTGCAGTTGATGAAGCCGATGACGAAGCTGGCGGCGCTGCTGGAAAAGTCGGCAGCGCACGGCATGTTCGGCACCAAGATGCGCTCGGTCATCAAGTCGGCGAACCCGGCCGGGATCGCTGCGGTGGTCGCCCAGCAGTTTGAAGTGGCGGCGCAGATCATCGCCGCCGGGCTGATGCCGATTATCGAGCCTGAATACGACATTACTGCCGCAGACCGTGTTGACGGCGAGGAGATTCTGCTTGCGGAGATCACCAAGCATCTCGGCGCGCTGCCCGAAGGCCAGCAGGTCATGCTCAAGCTATCGATTCCGGCAACGGCGGGCCTCTACACGCCGCTGACGCAGCATCCCAAGGTGCTGCGCGTGGTCGCTCTGTCGGGCGGGTTCTCGACCGACGACGCCTGCACGCGGCTTGCGCAGAACCCCGGCATGATCGCCAGCTTCAGCCGCGGGCTGTTGCAGGATTTGCGCAAAACCCAGTCGGATGACGAGTTCGATACCGTGCTCGGCAAGGCGATCGACCAGATTGCCAGCGCCAGCGTCTGATACGGCGCCTGCCCCTGAACAGGTGACAGCCGCGCAACAAGGCAGTAGCGAGCGCGGCATGATCGAAACGCAGCTTTATCTCATCTCCCCGCTCGACGTCGGCGGCGATTTTCCGCAACGGCTTGAACGCGCGCTGGCGGCGGGGAAGGGGCCCAAAAGCCAGCTCGTCACCGCCTTCCAGTTCCGCGTGAAGGGTGTCGACAGCCACGAGGCCGCCGAACTGGCCGCGCCGCTGCAGGCGATCTGCGCTGCGCATGATGTCGCGTTCATCGTTAACGATTCGGTGGCGCTGGCCAAGCGGCTGAAGGCCGACGGGGTGCATCTGGGGCAGGACGACGGATCGCCGCGCGATGCGCGCGAGGAATTGGGTCGCGAAGCGCAGATCGGCGTCACCTGCCACGCCAGCCGCCACATGGCGATGGAAGCGGGCGAGGCGGGGGCGGATTACGTAGCCTTCGGCGCGTTCTATCCCTCCACCACCAAGGACAAGGGGCCGGACGCCGAGGTGCCCGAGCTTGAGACGCTGCAATGGTGGAGCCAGATCTTCGAAATTCCCTGTGTAGCCATCGGTGGCATCACGCCCGACAACTGCGCTCCGCTGATTGCAGCAGGGGCGGATTTCCTCGCCGTATCGGGCGCGGTGTGGGGCGGTAACGAGGTCGCCGCGATCGAGGCCTTCGCCAAGGTGATCAAGCGCACGTGAGAGGGGCGGGAGAGTGATCGCCCGTCCGCTTTCGGGCGCTGCGTCACGAACGGTGAATGGCTGCTGATGGGTGGTTAGCGGACGACCCCGATGTCGGGCGATGTAGCGCCGATGGACTCTAAATCTTCTTGCACGATTATCCGATCGTAGCTCTTCCAAAATGGATCGGAATACGCAGATTGAATATCTGCCATTTGCGGGAAGCGGCCAGCGGCGCGGAAAACTCCTATTTCGGCGATCAGGCGCTTGTGCAGTCCATCGCCTTCTGTAGCGCGGAAATCAGACAGTGCGTCGCTAAAGCTGCTGTAAATCTCGGTCGCCATCTGATTCCAATATCCTTCCATGAAGGTTTGGAAGGCTGATGGATTGTCATTCGAGATAACGGTCATGGGGCACCGATTCTGTTGGCGATTGCTTGCATTGTAAGGCAGCCACTGAAGGTCAGCTATGGGGTCGTTTCCCGAACGGCAGCTTTTGTCCGGACAACACCACAAGCCGACACTCGCCACCGCAATCGCGCGGCACGGCCGAAAACCTAGCCGCTGCCGCCAACCCGGGTGCAGATCAGCCGTGACGGGGTGCCGTCGGCGTTCAGCTTTTGCAGCATGTTGTCGCCCAGCTGCCGGAACTTCTCGTCGGTCTTGGGGCCGCGGGTGAAGACCACTTCGTCGCCGCGCATCAGGTATATGCCGCGCCCTTGCGGGTTGCGATAGCTGGAGGCGTTGCCGATGCGGAAACCCTCGGCCTCGACCACCCGGTAGGCTTCGCCGCCCGCGTCGCCCGGCAAGGCGCACTGCCACTCGCCGCGCTGCAATGTGCGCAGCATCGTGCCGCCCGGCGCCAGATCGGGGTTGCCCGGCGGGCGTGCGTCCTTGCGATCCTGCGCGCCGGCGAGGCCCGAACCGAAGGTGGCGATGGCCGCAGCGCTCAGCGTGAGGATGATGATGTAGCGGGTTCGCATGCGGCGCCTCTACCAGCCCGGTGCTGCCAAGGCCACGGCTTTCCTGCGGTCCGCCTTGCGCTTGCCGTGCCGCCAGTGATCGGCTATCGGCGCGCATTATTTGCGGGATGCCTGCCGGTCGGCGGCGCACCCTCCCACGATTTCCTTCAGCAAAAGGCCAATAGCCCCATGAAGATCAGCGGCGTCGATATCCGCCCCGGCAATATTCTGGAATATGAAAAAGGCATCTGGAAAGTTGCCAAGATCCAGCACACCCAGCCGGGCAAGGGCGGGGCGTACATGCAGGTCGAAATGAAGAACCTGCAGGATGGCCGCAAGACCAACGTGCGGTTCCGCAGCGCCGATACGATCGAGCGCGTGCGGCTCGACACCAAGGAATTCCAGTTCCTGTATGCCGAGGGCGATGATCTCGTCTTCATGGACAATGACACCTTCGAACAGATCACGCTGCCCGGCGATCTGCTGGGCGATGCGCGCCCGTTCCTGCAGGACGGGATGCAGGTGAACCTTGAGCTGTGGGACGAAAAGCCGATCTCGGTCGAGCTGCCCTCGCAGATCGAAGCCGTGATTGTGGAGGCCGACGCCGTGGTGAAGGGGCAGACCGCCTCGTCCAGCTACAAGCCTGCGATCCTCGACAACGGCGTGCGCATCATGGTGCCGCCGCATATCGGCAGCGGCACGCGCATCATCGTCGATGTGTACGAACAGGCCTACGTCGGCAAGGCGAGCTGAGCAGACACATGGCAGCTATTTCCGGCCTGATCCGCGTGATGGAACGCGCAGCGCGCAAGGCGGGCGGGCGTTTGCGGCGTGATTTCGGCGAAGTCGAACATTTGCAGGCCAGCCGCAAAGGCCCGGCCGATTTCGTGAGCAAGGCGGACATTCGTTCCGAACGCACGCTGTATGATGAACTGCTCGCCGCGCGGCCCGGTTGGGGCTTCGTGATGGAGGAAGCGGGCGTGATCGAAGGCGATCCGGGCATGCCGCGCTGGATCGTCGATCCGCTGGATGGGACGACCAATTTCCTCCACGGCATCCCGCATTTCGCCATTTCCATCGCCGCGCAGGAGCCCAAGCCCGACGGCAGCGGGTGGGGCGATGTGGTCGCGGGTGTGGTGTATCAGCCGATCACCGACCAGACCTTCTGGGCGGAAAAATCGCGCGGTGCGTGGCTGCAGGATGCGCGGTTGCGGGTTTCGGCCCGTTCGCGCCTTGGCGATGCGCTGGTGGCAACCGGCATTCCGTTCTTCGGCCACGGCGACTTTTCGGAATGGAGCCGGATTTTCGGTGCGATCGGCCCGGAAGTGGCAGGCATTCGCCGGTTCGGCGCGGCCTCGCTCGATCTCGCTTACGTGGCGCAGGGCCGGTTTGACGGCTTCTGGGAAAGCGGCCTGTCCGACTGGGATACCGCCGCCGGATGCCTGCTTGTGCGCGAAGCGGGCGGGTTCGTATCCGATTTCCGCGGTCGCTCCGCACCGATCCATTCAGAGCAGGTGCTGGCCGCCAATGATGCGCTGCATTCCCGGCTGCACAAATTGCTGGCGGGGAGCCTGCGTTAAGGCGAGTTGATTTGCAGCGAAGGCACGTTTAACAGCCGTCCCGACGCTGCCCGGTGTGCCCCTGTGGTGGAATTGGTAGACGCGCTCGACTCAAAATCGAGTTTCGAAAGAAGTGCCAGTTCGAGTCTGGCCAGGGGCACCACTCACGACGCCTTCGTATAAACCGCTTGTCTTTGCCCTGCGCTATTGGGTAGCCACGAGGGCACAACCATGCTGGATCCCCCATCCTATCACGCGATAGCGGCCATGGCGGTGACCGTTGCGATGTTCATCGCCTTTGCGCGGGGTCGTTATTCGGTCGAGATCATCTCGCTCATCACCATCGCAGTCATTGGTGTGGGCCTGTATTTCGCCCCGCTTGAAGGAACCAAGCCGACCGACGGGTTGGCGATCGCGTTCGGCGGGTTCGGGCATCAGGCGCTGATCACTATCTGCGCGCTGATGATCATGGGGCGAGGGCTGGTGGTTACCGGTGCGCTCGACCCGTTTGCGCGCCTGCTGGAAGGCGTGTTCCGCACCAACAGCCAGATCGGGCTGCTGTTCGCCCTGTTCGTGGCGTTCTTCCTGTCGATGTTCGTCAATGACACGCCTGTCATGGTGTTGATGCTGCCGATCCTTGTCGCCTTGGCGGGCAAGGGGGTCGCCGCGTCATCCAAGACGCTGATGCCGGTCAATGCCGCGGTGTTGATCGGCGGCATGGGCACCACCATCGGCACCTCCACCAATATTCTCGTGGTCAGCATTGCCGAGGATATCGGGATGGAAACCATCGGCGTGTTCCAGTTCACCCCGATCGTGCTGATGGCGGCGGTGGTGGCGCTGCCTTATCTATGGCTGGTGATGCCGCGCCTGCTGCGCGACAACAGCGTCATCCCTGAGAACATCCGCCGCACCTTTCACACCCGGTTGCGGGTGGGAAGCAGCAGCCTGCTTGCCGGGGCAGAGCTTTCCGCGGTGCAGGACAAGCTGCCCGAAGGGATCACTTTCCACGATAATCCGACCGGAGTGCTCCAGCCGCAGCAGCGCCTGCACATCTCCGGCACGCACGAGGCAATCGAGGAAGCGGCCCGCGCGCTAAAGGGGGAGCTTGCTCCCGCTTGGGTGCTTGACCGGATCCGCCGCGTCTCCAAGGATCAGGGCGAGGATATCGTCGCGGTCGAGATGACGGTGACGGGCGATTCGCGCCTGATCACCCGCACGCTCGCCAGTTCGGGCATTGCCGATCTCTACGGCGTTGCGGTGCTGGGAATTCACCGGCCTGACCGGGTGCTGGGCGAACGCGATACCTATTCCGAAGCGGGCGACCTTCGCATCCTCGAAGGCGATGTGCTGCTGGTGATGGGGATCGAGGAAGACCTCCAGAAATTCGCCAATAATGACGGGTTGCTGCGGCTCGAAGGGGCGCGTGAATTGCCGCGCCGGTCGAAGGCTGTGCTCGCCGGTGCGATCATGCTCGGCGCGATTGCCACTGCCTCGGTCGGCTTGCCGTGGTTCGATGCCAATGGCTTTGCACCGATCAAGCTACCGATTGCGATTGCCGCGCTGGCGGGCGCGATCCTGATGTTTGTGACCGGCTGCGTGAAGTTCGACCGCGTGGGCCGCGCGCTTTCGGCCAAGGTAATCGTGCTGATCGCCGCCAGCATTGCCATTGGCCGGGTGATCGACGCCAGCGGCGCGGCGGAATTTCTGGGGCAGGCGCTCTCGCTCGGGCTTGCCTATCTGCCGCCTGCGCTGGTGCTGTCGGCGATCATGCTATTCGTCACGATCCTCACCAATTTCGCGTCCAACGCCACAGCCGCCACCATCGGCACTCCGATCGCGTTCAGCATCGCAACCGAGCTTGGCATGCCGGCAGAGCCGCTGGTGCTGGCGGTACTGTTCGGCTGCAATCTGGCTTACGCCACGCCCATCGCTTACCAGACCAACATGCTGATCATGTCCGAAGGCGGGTATGAATTCGGCGATTACATGCGTGCAGGCGTGCCGCTGGTCGCGCTGATGGTGACGGTGCTCTCGGTCATATTGGTGCTGTGGTACGGGTTGTAGGCATTCGACGTCCGGTCCCTCACTTCACCCGTGATTACAGCGACATCCGCGATTCTTCTCGACAGCAGAAAATAATGCTGGTGCAGCCGCAGGTTCGCACCGTGGTGGGTGGATGCGTCAGCAAGGAAATGAACATGACCGAAGAACGCATTACCGAAACCCGCACGCCTGAAGGCAATACCCACACCACTACCACAATCGTCACCGACCAGCCGGGTTCTGGCGGCGGATCCAAATGGTTTGGACTGCTGGCTCTGATCCTTGTGGGCGGCGCCGCAGTGCTAGTGTTTTCGCAAATGAGCGATGCCGAAGTGGCGAAGGATGCTGCCGTTGCCGACGCTGCCACGCAAGTTGGCAATGCTGCAGGCCAGGTCGGCGATGCAGCCGAACAGGCAATCGACAAGGTTGCGCAATAGCCTCAGCTGTCGCCTCCTCTCACCCGAAGAGGGGAGGCGACACTGGGTGGTTTCCTAACCGGCGCGAGATGTGCCATGTTCGAGGCATGATCATAGCCCGACCTTGCAAGACTGCGTGCCTTTTAGGACAGTTTGAGAGGCTGGGTTTTTGAGTCCTGAACAGTGTCTCATGTGTCTCCTACACGGCGCATGGGTCAGCGGATAACGAAGGGGAAAGCGATGCGAATCACGGCGATCTTGGCAGGGGCGAGCGCGTTGGCGCTGATGGCGGTGCCGGCGCAGGCGGACGAACTGCGCGATGCAGTGGCGGCGGATATGCCCGCGCTGATCGATCTGTATCAGGATCTGCACGCCAATCCCGAATTGAGCTTTCAGGAAGTCGAAACCGCTACGAAGCTCGCCGCCCGCGCGCGCGCGCTGGGTTTCGAAGTGACCGAAGGCGTCGGCAAGACCGGCGTCGTGGCCGTGATGAAAAACGGTGATGGCCCCACAGTGATGCTGCGCGCCGACATGGACGGGTTGCCAGTGATCGAACAGACCGGGCTGCCCTATGCCTCCAAGCGCACGGGCGTCCCGGCGAGCGGGATCGAAACCGGGATCATGCACGCCTGCGGCCACGATACCCACATGACCGCGTGGATCGGCACCGCGCAGCTACTGGTAGAGCGCAAGGACCAGTGGTCCGGCACGCTGGTAATGATCCTGCAACCCGCCGAGGAAATCGGCGAGGGCGCGAAAGCGATGCTGGATGACGGGTTGTATACCCGCTTCCCCAAGCCGGATTACGTGCTGGCGTTCCACGATGCAGCGCAGGCGCCTGCCGGGTTCATCGGCTATTCCAGTGGCTTCGCGCTCGCCAATGTCGATTCGGTCGATGTGGTGGTGCCGGGGATTGGCGGGCACGGCGCCTATCCGCACACCACGAAAGACCCAATCGTGATCGCCGCCAGCATTGTCAGCCGGTTGCAGACGCTGGTGAGCCGCGAACTCGACCCGCAGGAGCCTGCGGTGGTCACCGTCGGCAGCTTCCAGGCCGGATCGAAACACAACATCATCCCCGATGAAGCGCGGCTGCAGATCACTGTGCGCAGCTACGCCGACAAGACCCGCCAGCACCTGCTCGACGGGATTGCCCGGATTGCCAAGGGCGAGGCTCTGGCTGCCGGTATGCCCGAGGACAAGCTGCCCAAGGTAACCGTTTCCGATCCTTATACGCCTGCGACCTACAACACGCCCGAATTCACCGAAACCGTGATGTCCGGGCTAAAGCAGCGATTCGATGGCCGCGTGTTCGAAACGCCGAGCGTGATGGGGGGTGAGGATTTCAGCCAGTTCTACCGTGCCGACCCGGAGACGGTCGAATCGCTGATCTTCTGGGTCGGCGGCGTGCGGCATAGCGAATGGGAAAAGGCGCAGGCGGGCGAGATCGATCTGCCCTCGCTGCATTCCCCGTTCTGGGCGCCTGATGCTCCGGTGGTGATCGCCACCGCAACCGAAGCGCTGACCGCAGCGACGCTGGATCTGATGCCGAAGAAGGGCGGGTGATCCCGCAAAAATGCGGCCGCCGGAGCGCGCCTGTTGAGGCGCATTCCGACGGCCGGTTCTCCTCCCCAGGAGAATTGTGAAACGGGTTATTCCGAAGCGGGAACGTAGGTGCCGAGCCGGTGATGCAGGGCGTTGATTTTGGCCAGTTCCTCGCGGTCTTCGGTGTTGCGGGCATGGCTTTCCAGCGCGCGGCGCAGCAGCTTCATATCAGCGGTCGAAAGCAGCGCGCGGGCGCGGGCGGGTTCGGTTTTGGGGGTGTCGGTATCGCTCATTGTCACTCTCCTCGGGTGAATACCCGCAGTCCTTAGGCGGCTTTGCGGGCAACCGGAAGGCTACAAAATGCAGCCCTCCGGCGCTCTCCCAAGCTGTTATGCCGCTTCGAACTGATTCATCGTGTTGTGCGCGCCGCCGGCCTTCAGGGCAGCTTCGCCGGCGAAGTACTCCTTGTGATCGTCGCCGATGTCGCTGCCGGCCATGTTCTGGTGCTTCACGCAGGCGATCCCCTGACGGATCTCCTCGCGCTGCACGTTCTTGACGTAGCCGAGCATCGCCTGCTCGCCGAAGTACTCGCGGGCGAGGTTGTCGGTGCTGAGCGCGGCGGTGTGGTAGGTCGGCAGCGTGATGAGGTGGTGGAAGATGCCGGCCCGCGCAGCGCCATCGCGCTGGAAGGTGCGGATCTTCTCGTCGGCTTCGGCGGCCAGATCGGTGCCGTCGTAGTCGACGCTCATCAGGCGGTCGCGGTCATAGGCGGACACGTCCTTGCCCGCTTCGGCCCACGCGTCGAAGATCTGCTGGCGGAAGCTCAGCGTCCAGTTGAAGCTGGGCGAGTTGTTGTAGACGAGCTTCGCATTGGGCACGACTTCGCGGATGCGATCAACCATGCTGGCGATCTGTTCGACGTGGGGCTTCTCGGTCTCGATCCACAACAGGTCGGCGCCGTTCTGGAGCGAAGTGATGCAGTCGAGCACCACACGGTCCACGCCGGTACCGGGGCGGAACTGGTAGAGGTTTGAAGGCAGACGCTTGGGGGCGAGCAGCTTGCCGTCGCGGCTGATGAAGACCTGTCCGTTGGTGACGTTGGCCGGATCGACTTCATCGGCATCGAGGAAGGCGTTGTACTGGTCGCCCAGATCGCCCGGCTCCTTGGAGAAAGCGATCTGCTTGGTCAGGCCCGCGCCAAGCGAGTCGGTGCGGGCGACGATGACGCCGTCTTCGACACCCATTTCGAGGAACGCCATGCGGCAGGCGCGGATCTTCTGGAGGAAATCCTCATGCGGCACAGTGACCTTGCCGTCCTGGTGACCGCACTGCTTTTCGTCCGAGACCTGATTTTCGATCTGCAGCGCGCAGGCACCCGCTTCGATCATCTTCTTGGCGAGCAGGTAAGTGGCCTCGGCGTTGCCGAACCCTGCGTCGATGTCGGCGATGATCGGCACCACGTGGGTTTCGTAGCTGTCGATAGCATTCTCGAGCCGCTTGGCTTCGACCGCGTCACCGGCTTCGCGGGCCTTGTCGAGCGCGCGGAACATGCCGCCGAGTTCGCGGGCATCGGCCTGCTTGAGGAAGGTGTACAGTTCCTCGATCAGTGCGGGCACCGAGGTCTTCTCGTGCATCGACTGGTCGGGAAGGGGGCCGAATTCGCTGCGCAGCGCGGCGACCATCCAGCCCGAAAGGTAGAGGTAACGCTGCCTGGTGGTGCCGAAATGCTTCTTGATCGCGATCATCTTCTGCTGCGCGATGAAGCCGTGCCAGCAACCGAGCGACTGGGTGTACTGTGCGGGATCGGCATCATAGGCATCCATGTCGGCGCGCATGATCTTGGCAGTGTACTTGGCGATGTCGAGGCCGGTGGCGAAACGGTTCTGGGTGACCATGCGCGCGGCGCTCTCGGGGTCGATGGCAGCCCAGCTCGGGCCGTTCGCGCCAACGATTTCGCGCATCCGGGTGATGGTGTTCTGGTAAGTCATATTCTTCTCCTGTCCGTCCTGGGGAGCGGCGCGCTGCACAGTGGCGGGCGCCTTCGGATGGGCAAGCTGTGGCGTGTTGCGGCGCAGCATGACAGGAAAACTTACAAATAATGTTGTCGGCATCCCGACATTTGCCTGCAATCTTGTGTCAATTGGTGAATTAATTTACAAGAAGCCATGGCAGACACCAACCTCCTCGCCGGACCCGCGCTGCGCCGCTTGCGCAAGCGCGAAGGGCTGACTCAGGCCGCAATGGCCGCCGCGCTCGGCATTTCACCGTCCTATCTCAACCTGATCGAGCGCAACCAGCGCCCGCTTTCGGCCCGCGTGCTGGTGCAGGTGATCGAGCGGTTCGACTTCGATCCGCGTTCGCTGCGCGAGGATGAGGCGATCGGCGGGCTCGACGGGCTGGTGCGCCGCATGGCTGACAAGCGCTTCGCCGATCTCGCCATCGACCGCGAGGAAGTGCAGGAATTCCTGGCCGCTGCGCCGCAAATCGCGGCCGCCTTTGCCCGGATGTACGACACCGGCGGTGCGGAGCGCGCCGAGAGCGAAGAGGCGGCCGCAGCCGTGCGCCGCGCAATCGAACGCTGGCAGAACCACTTCGCCGATCTCGACCACGCTGCCGAGGACCTTGCGGATGAGTTGCGCTTGTCGCGCGGGGAGATCAGCGCCGCACTGGGCGAACGGCTGCGCGAGAAACACCGCATGACTGTGCGCATCCTTCCGGCCGAAGTCATGCCCGGGCAGGTGCATCGGCTCGACCTGCATGCCCGGCAGTTGCAACTGTCCGAGATGCTGCCGGGCGCAGCGCGGCGGTTCCAGATCGCGCGGCAGGTCGGCGCGCTGGAAATGCGCGAGATGATCGAAACTCTGGTGGCCGGGGCTGGCCTGGGTTCTTCCGAAGCGAAGAACCTGTGCCGCGAACACATCACCGATTACCTCGCGGGTGCGCTGCTGCTGCCCTATCGCCGCTTTCTGCGCGCCTGCGAACAGACCGGTTACGATCTGGCGGTGCTGCAACGCCGGTTCGCGGTCAGTTTCGATCAGGCGGCGCAGCGGCTGACGACGCTCGGGCGGGTGGGGGAGCGTGGGCTGCCGTTCTTCATGGCCACGATCGATCGCGCTGGTCGGATGACCCACTTCACCGCCGGGGGAAGCGGCGCGCTCTATCCGCTCGACGGCGCGCGCTGGCCGGCATGGATACCTTTCGCCGCGTTCGAACGTCCCGGCAGCGTGCTGACGCAGGCGGTCACTTTCAGCGAAGGCGAGGCAAGTCCGCGCCACTGGTTTACCCTTACCCGGACAGTCGATGGCGACGGGGTGATGTGCGCGGCCCGCGCGGCGGTGGTGCTGGGGATCGAGGCGCGCTTTGCCGGGGAACTGGCCTATGCACGCGGGATTTCGCTCGATCCAGCCGATGCGGTGCCGCTTGGCACCCCCTGTCTGCGCTGCGGGCGGGCGGAGTGCCTTACCCCGGCACCGGCCCGGATGGCGAGCGACCTGTCGCCGGGGCGGCGCCGTTCCTGACGCAGCATTAACCTTCGTGAGCCGCAGAAAAGCTGGTGCGGGACGCGGTGTAAAGTTTACCGACACTTAAGGTCTATGCACTAGATGGCAGGCTGACTTCACCAGAGGCCCGCCCTGCAATGATCCGCCTGTTCAAGCACTATATCCCGCATGCTGTGCTGCTGCTCGGGTTGCTCGATCTGGGCTTGCTAGTGCTGGCAAGCGAGCTTGCCTGGCAACTGCGCGCTGGCCAGATCGGGATGGAGATCGACCACTTCTCCTATCGCTGGTTGCCGCTGATGGGCACGGCGCTGGTCATCTGGTTGGCGATGATTGCGGTCGGGGTCTATGGTCCCAATGCGCTGCGAAGCCTGCGATTTGCCGGTGCGCGCCTGCTGGTGGCGATCAGCCTCGGCATCATTGCGCTGGCGGTGATCGACTTCGTTTTTCCGAACGACTTTTTCTGGCGTTCGACACTTCTCTATACGATGGGCCTGGCGATCTTGGTTCTGGTCGCGGATCGGCTGCTGCTGACCAGTTTTCTCGGTTCCTCATCGTTCCGGCGAAGGGTGATGGTACTCGGGGCAGGCGACCGGGCGCAGCGACTGCGCGCGCTGGGCGATCAACCCGAAACCGGTTTTGCCATCGTTTCCTACATCGCGATGAGCGACGATCAGCGGATTGTCGAAGAAGCGATACCGCGGGCGGCGATTCACGACCTCGGTCGCTTCGTCGAAAATCTGGGCGTTTCCGAAGTCGTGCTGGCCTTGCAGGAACGCCGCAACGCCTTGCCGCTGAAAGACCTGTTGCGGATCAAGACCAAGGGCGTCCACGTCAACGATTTTTCGAGCTTCATCGAGCGTGAGACCGGACGCGTCGATCTCGATACGATCAACCCAAGCTGGCTGATCTTTTCCGACGGGTTTTCAAGCGGGCGGATGTTTTCCAGCGCGGTCAAACGCATCTTCGATATTGTCGCCAGTTCGGTTCTGCTGGCGCTGACACTGCCGATTATCGGCCTGTTCGCAATTCTGGTGAGGCTGGATAGCAAGGGGCCGGCATTCTTCCGGCAGCAACGCGTCGGGCTGTATGGCGAACCGTTCACGCTGGTAAAACTACGTTCGATGCGCACCGATGCCGAAAAGGACGGGGCCAAATGGGCCGAGGAGAATGACCCGCGCGTCACCCGCATGGGCCGGTTTATCCGTAAGGTTCGCATCGACGAACTGCCGCAGACGTGGAGCGTGCTCAAAGGCCATATGAGCTTTGTGGGGCCGCGTCCCGAAGTGCCGTCCTTTGTCGAAAGCCTTGAGGAAGAAATCCCGTTCTATGGCGAGCGCCACATGGTGAAGCCGGGCATTACCGGTTGGGCACAGATCAATTTCCCCTATGGCGCATCGGTCGAGGATAGCCGTCGCAAGCTCGAATATGATCTCTATTACGCCAAGAATTACACACCCTTCCTTGATCTGGTGATCCTGTTGCAGACTGTGCGGGTCGTGCTCTGGCCGGAAGGTGCGCGGTGATCGGTATGCCGGAACATCTGGCGTTTGCCGCTTTCATCGCGTCGATCGCGGGCGCGGTGCTGTGCTTCGGCGCGATGGTATGGCTCTGGCGTCGCGGCGATCCGGCGCGACCCGATCGTCGGCCGCTCGCCATTGCCAGCGCATTGGTGGGTGCGGGCTGCGTTATGAGTGCGGCGCTCGGACCCGACAGTGCCGCCAGTGCGATGGCCACCATCGCCCGCAATCTGGCATTTATCGGCGCGATCTTCGCAATGTTCAGTGCCGACGGCCGGGCCGCGAGCCTGAAGCCGATCCGTCCGGTGATCATCTCGCTGGTGCTGGTGCAACTGTGCGAGCCGCTGGTTCTCGGGCTGGAAATGCGGGCGTCTGCTGTGCCTGCGATTGCGCAGGTCGCCTTCGAGGTGCGGATGCTGATCGACCTGCTGGTCGCGATCGGTGCGCTGATGCTGCTGCACAATCTCTATGCCGGTGCAGCGGTGGCATCGCGTTACCTGCTGCGCTGGTCGGTGATCGCCTTGTCGGGCATCTTTGCCTATGATCTCAACCTTGCCACGATTGCTTACCTGAGCGGGGATTATCCGGCATTGCTGCGGGATTTCCGCGGTCTTTTTGCCGCTGTGATGGCTGTGCTGTTTGCGCTCGGTGCGAACCCGGCAGGCCCGCGCGTGCAGTTCAGCCCTTCGCGCACCGTCGCCTTTCGCACGCTTTCGCTGTTGCTGATCGGGACCTATCTGGCGGTGATGCTGGTTGTGGCGAAGGCTTTGCCGCTGATCGGCGGGGATTTCGCGCGCACGAGCCAGGTGGTGTTCGTTGTGCTTGCCGTCGGCGGTGCGATCATGGCGCTTCCGTCTCCGCGCCTGCGTGGCTGGTTAAAGGTGACGGCCACGAAGCACCTGTTTCAGCATCGTTATGACTACCGCGATGAATGGCTGCGCTTTACGCGCACTATCGGGTTGGGCGGCAAGGCCAGCGCCAGTCTGGAAGAACGCGCGATCAAGGCGCTAGCCGATATCACCGAAAGCCCGGCCGGGCTGTTGCTGATGCCGAATGAAGAAGCGCAGCTCGAACTCATGGCGCGCTGGAACTGGCCGACGATTGCCGTGCCGGCCACTGCCGCCGAGCACCATCTGTCAGGACTGTTCGAGCAGCATCAGCATATCATCGCGCTCGATGAAGTGCGCGGCGGTATCGATCATCATGGTGAGCGCAATCACGTTCCCGGCTGGCTGATCGAAGCCGAGGACGTCTGGGCGCTGGTTCCGCTGATCCATTTCGATCGCCTTGTGGGAGTGGTGGTGTTGGCCCGTCCGCGGATCGAGCGGCGGCTCGACTGGGAAGATTTCGATCTGCTCAAGGTGGTGGGCCAGCAATTGGCGAGCTACCTTTCGGAACAGGCCGGACAGCAGGCGTTGATGGACGCTTCGCGGTTCGACGATTTCAACCGTCGCATGGCGTTCGTGATGCATGACATCAAGAACCTGACCAGCCAGTTGTCTTTGCTGGCCGCCAATGCCCAGAAGCACGCCGATAACCCCGCCTTCCGCGCCGACATGCTGGTGACCTTGAGAAACTCGGCGGACAAGCTTTCCGGCTTGCTGGCACGTCTGGGGCGCTACGGTGCGAGCCCCAATCACGATCTGCACATGATCGATCTCGGCCAGCTGGCGCGGGCGATTGCAGAGCGTTTCCGCGGCGTGCATCCGGTCGCGCTGACCCGCGACGAAAATGTGCGCGTGATGGGCAATGCCGAGGCACTGGAGCAAACCGTGATGCATCTGGTGCAGAACGCCATCGACGCCAGCGATGGTACGATGCCGGTCTATCTGGATGTCACCGCCGATTGCCTTCACGGCACCATCGAAGTGATCGACACTGGTTGCGGCATGAGCCCCGAATTCGTGCGCACCGGACTGTTCAAGCCGTTCGTTTCGTCAAAACCCGGCGGGTTCGGCATCGGCGCTTTCGAAGCGCGCGAACTGGTCAAGGCCATGGGGGGCAGGGTTGCGGTCGAATCGCGTGAAGGGGTCGGCACGCGCTTCAGCGTCGTTCTGCCGCTGGCCGACGCTGTCCGCCTCTTGGGCGGAAACGAAAATCCTTCTTCCAGAGAGGTTGCCTGATGGCCGAGAAAAAACCGCCGTTGCTGGTGATCGAGGACGATCCCGGTCTGCAGGCCCAGCTCAAATGGTCCTACGACGATTTCGAGGTGATTATCGCCGGCGATCGCGACAGTGCGCTGGCCGCGCTCCGGGCCGATGCGCCCGCCGTGGTCACGCTCGATCTTGGCCTGCCGCCCGATCCCGACGGCACCAGCGAGGGCTTTGCCGTGCTCGATGCGATCATGGCGCTGAAGCCGGATACCAAAGTCATTGTTGCCAGCGGCCATGGTGCGCGCGAGAGCGCATTGCAGGCGATCGCTCGCGGGGCTTATGATTTCTATCAGAAGCCGCTCGATATTGATTCGCTGGGTCTGATTGTCCGGCGCGCGTTCAATCTGCACCGGATCGAGCAGGATAACCGCAGGCTCATCGCCAATGCCAGCGCTGACAACACTGTGCTCGGCCGCCTGATCACCGGCGCCCCCGAAATGGTCAAGGTCGCGCGCACGATCGAGCGTGTCGCCAAGACCGGGGTTTCGGTGATGCTGCTTGGTGCGAGCGGTACGGGCAAGGAACTCCTCGCCCGCGGTCTGCATGACACCAGCGACCGGGCGGGCGGCCCGTTTATCGCTATCAATTGTGCCGCAATTCCGGAAAATCTGCTCGAAAGCGAGCTGTTCGGCCACGAAAAGGGCGCTTTCACCGGTGCGGTGAAGACCATCGAGGGGAAGATCGAGAGCGCCAACGGCGGCACGCTGTTCCTGGATGAAGTCGGCGACATTCCGCTGCCGTTGCAGGTCAAGCTGCTGCGGTTCCTGCAGGAACGCACCATCGAGCGTGTCGGCGGTCGCAAGGCAATTGCGGTCAACACCCGGATCGTTTGCGCGACCCATCAGGATCTTGAAAGCATGATCTCCGGCGGCAGCTTCCGCGAGGATCTGTTCTATCGCCTTGCCGAAATCGTCGTGCGGATTCCGGGTCTGGCCGAACGCCACGGCGATCCGGTGCTGCTCGCAAAGGTGTTCCTCAAACGCTTTGCGGCTGAGATGAACCCGGCGGTTACAGGCTTTGCTCCGGATGCGCTGGCCGCAATCGATGCGCATGACTGGCCAGGGAACGTGCGCGAACTGGAAAACCGGGTGAAGCGCGCAGTCATCATGGCTGACGGCAAATTGGTGCGCGCCGAAGATCTCGATTTCGGCGACGGGGAGGAGGAGAGCGCCAACGTGCTCAATCTCAAGGCCGCGCGCGAAGCCGCCGACCGCCGGGTAATCCGTCACGCGCTTGCCCGGAGCGAAGGCAATATCTCCAGCACAGCCAAGCTGCTGGGGATCAGCCGGCCGACGCTTTATGATCTCATCAAGCAGTATGACCTGCAGACCTAGGCGACCCGTCGCACTGTTGGTGATGGCCGTGCTGTTGGCAGGCTGCGCGCAATCGGCCGGCACTGCGGTGGGGCAGCCTGATACAGCCCCGCAGAACCCGGCCCGTCTTCGTCTGATTGGCGCAGCGAACGAACAGATGGCGGATGGCAAACTTGCCGAGGCCGGGCGATTGCTGGACGAGGCGCAGGGGCTTGGACCGGAAAATGCCGATCTGTGGCTGGCTATCGCCCGCCTGCGTTTCCGGGGCGGCGAGCACCTGACCGCAATCGAAGCTGCCGACCGGGCGCTGCAATTGGGCCCCGATCATGCGCCTGCGCTGCTTATGCGGGCGCTGATGGTGCGTGATGCCCACGGCTTTGCCGATGCCCTGCCGTGGTTCGAGGCAGCCCTGACAGCGGATCGGACCAATAAGGACGCGTGGGCCGAATATGCTGCGACGCTGGGTGATTCCGGGCGGCACCGCGACATGTTGAATGCCCTGCGCGAACTGGCCAAGCTTGCGCCGGATGACAGCCGCGTTTTCTATCTTCAGGCGGTGCTGGCCCAGCGCGGCAGCAGGCCGGTACTGGCGCGCAGTTTGCTCGAACGCAGCGGGATGGCGGCGCGCGGGGTCCCGGCCGCGCTGCTGCTCGATGCGCTGATCAACCTCGACCAAGGCAATTACGACAGTGCCGCGCAGCAGCTCGAAACGCTGAGCGCACGCCAGCCCGCCAATGCGCGACTGCGCGAACTGCTGGCGCGGGCGCTGCTGCTGAGCGGGCGAGAGACGGAACTTGTAAAGCGGTTTGCGACAGAAGCTGCGCGGCCTGAAGCCTCGGCATACTTGGTGATGCTGGTGGCACGCGCTCATGAACGGCTAGGCGACCGGGCTAGCGCAGCCCCGCTGCTGGAACGGGCGTTCGCGGAGCCGAGTGTCGCGCTGGTCGCGTTGGCGGATCGTCCCGGCCTGCCTGCGCCGACCGCCGATCTGCGCAAACGCGGTGCGGCAGCAGACTGGGCGGGCGCGCGCAGCATGGCGGCGGATTTTCGCACGCGCTTTCCCGCTTCGGCCGATTTTGCCCAACTGGCCGGTGACGCGGCGTTTGGCGGCGGCGATGCGGATGCGGCGCTGGCGGCCTACGCTCCGGCAGCAAGCATTCGTCGCCCCTGGTCGCTGACCCGAAAGGCTGTGGAAGCCTATCGCCGTAAAGATGACGATCTTGCCGCCGATACGCTGCTTGCGCGTCATGTTGCGGGCGAGCCTGACAATATTGCTGCACTCGCCGCGCTGGCGCAGGCGCTCGCCCGGCGGAAGGAATGGGAGCGCTCGGCACTGCTGCTCGATCACGCCATCGCGCTTGGCGGCGGGCATGATCCGGCATTGCTGGTGTTGCGCGCCGATGCCGCGCGGGCGCTCGGTCAGCGCGATGCAGCGGAGCGCTTTTCGGCGCTGGCCGCAGACCTCAGGCCGCCCGCGCTGACCCGTCGCTGACGCCGCGCCGCTCGACAATCGGTTCAAGGCGGGGCAGGGCGCTCACCCCATGTTACTGCGCCGCCTGCCTTTCGTGTCCGACCCGATGATCGCGGTGCTGCTGCTGGCGACGTCGCTCGCGCTGCTGCTGCCTGCGACCGGCGAAGGGAGCGAGGTCGCGCGAAACATCTCCAATGGCGGAATTTTTCTGCTGTTTCTTGTCAATGGAATGCGCATCCGCCGCAGCGAAATCGCGCGCGGTCTCGCCAACTGGCGGTTTTTCGGCCCGCTGATGCTGTTCGTGTTTGGCGGCATGGCGCTGGCGGGGCTGGGCTTCGCGGCGCTTGCAGGAACGATGCTGCCGCCGCTGGTGGCACTCGGCTTCATCTATCTCGGATGCCTGCCGTCGACGATCCAGTCGGCGACGTCCTATACCAGCCTTGCGGGCGGCAATGTCGCGCTGGCGGTGGTGGGGGCGGCGCTCATCAATATCGCGGGCGTTTTCATCAGCGCGCCGCTGTTCGCGCTTCTGGGCGGGGGCGCTGCGGGCGATATCGGTAGCGAGGCGATTATCCGCATCGGGCTCATTCTGGTGCTACCGTTCCTGATCGGCCAAGCAGTGCAGGACCGCGTGATCGAGGGTGTTGCCGCGCAGCGGGCGCGAATCGTGTGGCTCGATCGGGCGGTGATCGGGCTGGCGGTCTATGTCGCTTTTTCGGGCGCGGTCGAGCAGGGGCTGGCGCGACTGTTCACGCCTGCCGACTGGGCGGTACTGGTGGGACTGGTGCTGGTGCTGCTGGCGCTGGCGCTGGGTGCTGCATGGGGCACCGGCAGCGCGCTCGGCCTCGCGCGCGGCGACCGGATCACCTTTCTGTTTGCCGGCTCGCAGAAAAGCGTGGCCATCGGAGCGCCGCTCGCCGCAATCCTGTTTCCGCCAGCCAGCGCCGGGTTCGTGATCGCGCCGCTGCTGCTGTATCACCTTGCGCAGTTGGTGCTCGCCGCGCCGCTCGCTACGCGTCTGGCACAGCCGCGCCATTAGCCGCCCGTTCGGCGCGGTTGTGGCGGATCGACCACCACAGCGACAGGCCGATCAGGATCGCTCCGATCAGTCCGGTGAAGGTTTCCGGGATGTGATAGCGCGCTGAAACCAGCATGATGACACCCAGCACGATGATCGCCCAGAACGCGCCGTGTTCGAGATAGCGATACTCCGCCAGCGTTCCGGCCTTGACCAGGTGGATCGTCATCGAACGCACGAACATCGCACCGACCGAGAGGCCGATGGCGATCACGATCATGTTGTTGGACAGCGCGAACGCCCCGATCACGCCGTCGAAACTGAAGCTGGCATCGAGCACCTCGAGATACAGGAACCCGCCAAGGCCGGAACGCACGATAGCCCCGCTCGCCTTTTTGGCCGCCTCGCGCTGTTCGATGATCGCGCCCAGTGCATTGACCCCGATATAGGTGACGAGGCCCAAGACGGCAGCGGTGAGGAAGGTGAGCGATTCATCCGGCCCCAGCAGGGTGGAAACGCCGTAGACAAGCCCCAGTACCAGCCCGATCTCGACTGCCGGAACGGTCGAGAAACGGTTGATCCCCTGTTCGAGCGCGCGGATCCAGTGCACCTCCTTGTCGGCGTCGAAGAAGAAGCTGAGCCCGACCATCGCCAGAAAAGCGCCGCCGAAACCGGCAATGCCGATATGCGCGCTGGAGACGATGCGCTCATATTCCTCCGGATCGCCGAGCGAAAGCTGCACCGCTTCCCACGGGCCGATGCTGGCCGCGATCGAGACAATCGCGATCGGGAACACGATCCGCATCCCGAATACCGCGATCAGAATGCCGATGGTGAGGAAGCGCTGCTGCCACACCGGGTCCATCTCGCGTAGCACCGTGGCGTTGACCACGGCGTTGTCGAAGCTCAGCGAAATTTCGAGGATCGAGAGCACGAACACGATCCACAGGATCGATAGCATGCCGGACAGATTGCCGGTGCTGACCCAGCCATAATAGCCTGCCAGCGCAAGGCAGACGGCGGTGAAAGCAAAGGAGAATGCGTAGAAGCGCAGCAGGGTCTGCATGTCGGTCGAAAGCCTTGTGGGAGGGGAGTTCAGTCTTTGGGCTGGTAGGTCTGGTCATCGCCGGGGAAGGCGCGGTTGCGCACTTCCTCGGCATAGCGCGCCACGGTACGGTCGATCACCCCTGCAATATCCTCGTAACGCTTCACAAAGCGGGGGACGCGCTCGAACATGCCGAGCATATCCTCGGTAACCAGCACTTGCCCGTCGCATTTGGCCGAGGCGCCGATGCCGATGGTAGGGCAGGAAACGGCCTTGGTGGAGGCGATGGCGATGGGTTCGACCACGCCTTCGATGACGATCGCGAAAGCGCCGGCCTCGTCCAGCGCAACTGCGTCAGACACGATCTTCTCCGCCTCGGCGTCTGAGCGACCGCGCGCGCCGTAACCGCCGAGCACGTTGACCGCCTGCGGGGTCAGCCCGACATGGCCCATCACCGGAATGCCGCGGCTGTTGAGGAACGCGACCGTCGGCGCCATCGCTGCGCCGCCTTCCAGCTTCACGGCCGCCGCGCCGGTCTGCTTCAGCAGAAACGCAGCGCTTTCGAACGCCTGTTCGGGAGAGCTTTCGTAGCTACCGAACGGCATGTCGACCACCACCACGGAGTGATACGACCCGCGCACCACTGCCGCACCGTGGTTCGCCATCATGTCGAGCGTCACCGGAATGGTCGAAGGCAGGCCGTAGATCACTTGCCCGAGCGAATCCCCCACCAGCAGCAGGTCGCAATGCGCATCGAGCAACTGCGCCTGACGGGCGGTATAGGCGGTGAGCATCACCAGCGGTTCTGCCGTGACGCCGTCCACCTTGCGCGCCCTGATGCGCGGCACGGTAAGGCGCCGCATCGGTTGCGGAGTGGGGTTGGCCCGGCTGGTGCTGGTGTCGAGCTGGAAAGTCGTGGACATGATCTCGCCCTTAGCCTCCGCGTGAGCAGAACGCAAAACCTGCCCCTTGGCGCGGCCTCTGAAACATTGCACAGTGGTGACAACTGCGCAGACGCGTCGACGACGTGTCCGGGACATGCGACGAGAGGGCTTTTCGATCATGGTAGCGAGTTCGGGTACAGCACGTGACGGCTGGTCATCGCGCACGGCATTCATTCTGGCGGCGATCGGTTCGGCGGTGGGATTGGGCAATCTCGTGCGCTTCCCGGCCGAGGCCGGGGCGAATGGCGGCGGTGCCTTCGTGCTGTTCTATATATTGTGCATCGTCCTGATCGGTCTGCCGGTCTTGCTGTGCGAAACGCTGATCGGCCGCCACGGGCAGGCGGCGGCTCCGGAAAGTTACCGCAAGCTGGCGATGGAATCAGGGGCATCAAAGGCGTGGGAGGCGGTCGCCTCGCTCGGCGTGTTCTCGGCTTTTCTGGTGCTGAGTTTCTACTGCGTGCTGGGCGGCTGGGTACTCTACTACATCGGCACTTTTGCTGCCGATCTGGTAGCGACCGGTGTAGCCGGTCCGGCGTTCGACGGCCTTTCTTATGAAGAAGTCGATGCGCTGTTCCCGGCGATGATCGGCAATGGCACGGTCACCAGCGTTCTCGACCTTGTGTTTCTCGCCGTCACTTTGTTGTTCGTTTCGCGCGGCGTTTCGGGAGGGATCGAGAAGGTGGCGGTGTATCTCATGCCGACCTTTTTCGTGCTTCTGCTCGGGATCACCATCTACGGGTTTTTCGGCGGGGCGATGGAGCAGACGTTTGCCTATTTGTTCACCTTCGAACCCCAGAAGTTGACGCCGGATATCATGCTGGCGGCGGTCGGGCAGGCGTTCTTTTCGCTATCGCTCGGGGTGGCGGGCATGGTGACCTATGGCGCCTATGTCGGGCGCGATGTGAACCTGGCGGGGACATCGGCGATCATTGCCGGGGCCGATACTGCGGTGGCGTTGATCGCCGGGCTGTGCATCTTCCCGATCGTGTTCGCGGCGGGCCTCGCGCCCAATGGCGGGCTGGGGCTGATGTTCCAGACCTTGCCGCACGCGTTTCAGGAAATTCCGTTCGGTTCGCTGATCGGCCTCGCTTTCTTCGTCATGGTCGCTTTTGCCGCGTTGACCAGTTCTGTGGCGTTGATGGAGGTGCCGACCGCGTGGGTGATCGACCGTTTCGGCCTGCGCCGCGGCGCGGCGGCCGGGCTGGTCACGTTCGGTGCGGCGGTGTTGGGTGTATTGTCGGCGCTGTCGACCGGCGTGCTCTCGGGATTTCATCCTCTCGGCTTCATTCCGATTTTCGAAGGAATGGGCACTCTCGATGCGCTTGACGGTCTGACCAGCAAGTTGACGATGCCGATCGCGGCGCTGCTCACGTCGATCTTCATCGGCTGGATCGCAGACCGGCGTCTGGTTGATAGCGAGAACGGATTGTCGGGCGGTTTGCTGCTTTTCTGGCGCTTCCTCATCCGCTTTGTGTGCCCCCTCGCGCTGGGTGCGATCATGGTATTCGGCTTGGCGGGCTGATTTCAGCCGAAAGGCTGCGATCCGGGCGTTGCAATCGCACGCCGGGTGTGGAACATAATGGGAACGAAACGGACTCGCCCGAGTCCGGTCAGCGAGTCGTTCCATGCCTGAATCCACTGCCACATCGCGGGTGCCTGCGCCCTTTCTCCGCTCCCGGATCCCACGTGCGCTTGCCGCCCGGCGGCCTGAGGCGCGCTGGCGTCCGGGTCTGGACGAACAGCCGCGTCACTCCGAGATTTTTGCATCCGGTGGCGAGGCGGGCGGGGCAGGGCTGGCGCTGGCATTGGCGCGCGATGCGCTTGCCGCGGCCGGTGAGGATGATGATCGCCGCCAGGTGCTGTGGGTGCAGGATCGCAGGGCGATCCGGCTGGGCGGGCGGCCCTGTGTGCAAGGCCTGCCACCCGATCTGCGTCACCGGCTCATTCACGTCGCTGCCGCTACGCCGGAGGATGCGCTGTTCGCGCTCGAAGAAGGGCTCAGGTGCCGCGATCTGGTCTGCGTTATCGGCGAGATCGCGGGCAATCCGCGCGCACTGTCCTTCACCGCGTCACGCCGATTGAGCCTCACCGCCGAACGTCACGGGGTTTCCTTATGGCTGGTTCGGCTCGATGCCGAACCCGATCTCTCCTCGGCCCGTATGCGTTGGCGGGTAAGTGCCGCCCCGTCGCCGCACTCGCGCTGGAACCCGGCTGCACCGGGCTATGCCACTTGGCGGGCAGAACTGTTTCGCGCGCGCCGCCATGCGCCGGGCGAATGGATATTGAGCGATGCAAATGGAACACTGCGGCTCGACCCCGCCGTCGCCGCGCCGGATTCTGGCGATCTGGTTCGCCCGACTGTCGGTCGATCGCTGGCGGCTCGCGCACGCGCCTGACAATCGCGCTGCCGCCGATGCGCTGCCGACCGCGCTGATCACCGAAACCGCGCACGGCCCCCGGATCGTCGCCGCCAATGACGCAGGTCTTGCCGCCGGTGCGCGGGCCGGGATGCTGCTGGCCGATGCGCGTGCGCTGTGTCCGCACCTCGCGGCGGTTCCTGCCGATCCGGCGGGCGATCTGGCCGCGCTGGAGAAACTTGCCCTGTGGGCGCAGCGCTGGGGGCCGTGGAGCGCGCTCGATCCGCCCGATGGCGTGCTGGTGGATGTCACCGGCGCAGCGCATCTGTTCGGGGGCGAGGAAGCGCTGCTGACCGATGTCGCCGCCGCCTTTGCGCAGCGCGGGCTGACGGTGCGGGCGGCGCTCGGCCCCACTGCCGGGGCGGCATGGGCGCTTGCCCATTTCGCGCCACCGGGAACTATCCTCACGCCCGCTGACGATCCGCTGCGGCTGCTCGGCGCGCTGCCGGTCGCTGCGCTGCGGCTGGATGACGATGTGCTGACTGTGCTGCGACGGTTGGGGATCAAGCGTCTGGGCGAACTCGCCGGGGTCAGTGGCGCGGAGGATGATCCTTCGCGCGAGGCCGCCGCGCGCGACGCGCTTCGCCGCCGGTTCCGCAATCGCCGTTCGCCCGCCGCCAATCCGCTGCTGCGGCTCGATCAGCTGCTCGGCAAGGTGCCCGAACCGCTGCTGCCGGTGCTCGCCCGGCCGCAGCCGATGGTGCAGCGCCGGTTGATGGAGCCGATCCGTCACCGCACCTTGCTCGATCAGGTGGTGGGCGATCTTGCCGCCGACATGATGCGCGCGCTCGAGGCGCGGGGCGAGGGTGCGCGGCGGCTCGAACTGGCGCTGTGGCGGGTCGATGGCGAGGTGCTGTGGCGCCGTATCGAACTCGCCGCCGCCACCCGCGAGGCAAGTCATATGATCCGGCTGTTCGCCGCGCGACTCGACGATATCGAGGCCGGATTCGGGATCGAGACAGTGCAGCTGCGCGCCAGCTGGAGCGAGTCGCTGGCGCTGTCGCAGGCGGATCTCGATGCGGCGGCCGAGCAGCATGGCACATCGATCGCCGCCTGCATCGACCGGCTGAGCGTGCGACTGGGGCCGAAAGCGGTCTCGCGCCCCGTGCCTCGTGCGAGCCACATTCCCGAACGTGCGCAGGGTTGGCAGGCCCCGCTCGATCAGCTCGTCCCGACGCAAGGGCTGCTTGCCTTCCATGCCCGCCCCTTGAAGCTGCTAGACCGGGCAGAGCCGATTGCAGTGCTTTACGCCTCGCCCGATGGTTTCCCGCAGCGTTTCCGCTGGCGCGGAGGGGTGCGGGAAGTGGTGCGAGTGGAGGGGCCGGAACGCATCGCGCCCGAATGGTGGCGCGAACGTTCGACCACGCGGCTGCGCGATTACTACCGAATCGAGGACGAGGCGGGGCGGCGTTACTGGATCTATCGTTCGGGGCTGGCGGGCGATGGGCGCGGGGGCGTGCCGGAATGGTTCCTGCAAGGCCTGTTCGCGTGAAATTTGCGGCTCTGCGCTCAGATTTCCTTTACCGATTTGTGCGATTGAAGCTGACATGAATCTGCAAACGATCCGCCGCGCCTCGGAGCGCCGTCCGCTCAGCTTGATGATCAAGAGCCGGGTGCGTTCGCGCGTGGTGTTCGTGGATCTGATCGACATTTCGGAAGGCGGTTGCAAGCTTCGCGGCAAACCCGGCTTTGCCGCCATCGGTGACCGGGTGACCATGAAAGTCGGCGGTATCAATGCGCCGCTCGGCATGGTTGCCTGGGTGGAGGGTTCGACAGCAGGGATTGCCTTCGAAGGCGCGATTCACCCGGCGGTGCTCGATCACCTGCTTGAAAAGATCGGATTCGTGTCGGGCGAAGCCCCTGAGGATCAGTCTGACTGAACAGTCGTCAGCCGCTTGCAAGCTTTGCATTTGGCAATGGTGGTGTTGGAACATATAAGGAACACGAAAGGTGTTCCCCAAGGTTCTCATGGTCCAGCAAACACTCCGCCAGAAACTCGAAATTCTCGCTGACGCGGCGAAGTATGACGCTTCGTGCGCATCATCCGGCACGGCGAAGAAGAATTCGCTGGGCGGGAAAGGCGTGGGTTCGACCGAAGGGATGGGCATCTGCCATGCCTATGCGCCCGATGGCCGCTGCATCTCGCTGCTCAAACTGCTGCTGACCAACCACTGCATCTTTGATTGCCACTACTGCATCAACCGCAAAAGTTCGAATGTGGCGCGGGCACGGTTCACCCCGCAGGAGGTGGTCGACCTCACGCTCAATTTCTATCGCCGCAATTATATCGAGGGGCTGTTCCTGTCCTCCGGCATCGTCAAGAGCGCCAATCACACGATGGAGCAGATGGTCGAAGTCGCTCGCATTCTGCGGGAAGAGCACGATTTTCGCGGCTATATCCACCTCAAGACCATCCCCGAAGCCGATGCCGAGATCATCCACGAGGCCGGGCTGTATGCCGACCGGGTTTCGATCAATGTCGAACTGCCGACCCGCGCAGGCCTCACCCGGCTTGCACCCGACAAGAACGAAAGCCAGATCGAAGGCGCGATGGGGCGCACCAAGGCGCGGATCATTCAGGCGAAGGACGAACGCAAACGTTTTCGCCACGCGCCCCGGTTCGCGCCTGCGGGCCAATCGACTCAGATGATCGTCGGCGCGGACGATGCCAATGACACGGCAATCATCGGCAAGGCGAGCCGGTTATATGGCAGTTTCGGCCTCAGGCGCGTCTATTACAGCGCCTTCTCGCCGATCCCCGATGCTTCTGCGGTGCTGCCGCTGAAGCGCCCGCCACTGCTGCGCGAACACCGCTTGTACCAGTCGGACTGGCTGATGCGGTTTTATGGCTTTGCGCCGGGAGAGGTCGCCGATGCGGCCGAGGCGGACGGCAATCTGCCGCTCGACATCGACCCGAAACTGGCGTGGGCGCTGAAGTTCCGTGCCAATTTTCCGGTCGATGTGAACCGCGCCGCGAAAGAACAATTGCTGCGGGTGCCGGGGCTGGGGACCACGGCGGTGGGACGGATACTCGCGGCGCGGCGGCACCGGACGCTGCGTCTGGACGATGTCGCGCGGCTGACCGCCTCGATCGCCAAGGTGCGTCCGTTCATCTGCGCGCTCGACTGGCGGCCTACGTTGTTGACCGACCGCGCCGACCTGCGCGGTCTGCTCACGCCGAAGCAGGAACAGCTGGAGCTGTTCTGATGACCGCCCAAAAACGCTTGGGGCGGAACGTCAGCCTCGGCGCGCATTACGCCGTGCACCTGCCCGCGCCCGACGATTTCGCGTTCTGGCGTGAACGGGCGCGCGGGTTGATCCAATGCGATGTCCCGCCGGACCGGGTGAGCTGGATCGAGCCGGGCGGGACGGGTGATCTGTTCGCCGCCGAAGGCCCCTCTCGCGGCGAGAAGCGCTTGCCCGCTCCGCCTGCCGATGCGCCGCCGGTGCGCGCCAGCCAGCGCTTTCTGGCGGTGGCTCGCAGCACCGCGTTGCACACCGATCCGGCGCGCTTCGGGCTGCTGTATCGCGTGCTGTGGCGGCTTCAGCGCAATCCGCGGCTGATGGAAGACAAGGCCGATCCCGAGGTGCGCCGGATCGAGGAATTGGCCAAGGCGGTGCGGCGCGATGCGCACAAGATGCACGCCTTTGTCCGCTTCCGCGAGGTTGCCGAGGAGGATGGCACGCCGCACTTCGTCGCCTGGTTCGAACCCGATCATCACATCGTCCGCGCCGAGGCGGCATTCTTCATGCGCCGTTTCGCCAATATGCGCTGGTCGATTCTGACCCCGCGCGGCAGCGTGCATTGGGACGGCGAGACCATGCACGAAGGCCCGCCCGCCCGGCGCTCCGACGCGCCATCAGGTGATCCGGTCGAAGATCTGTGGCGTTCGTATTACGCTTCGATCTTCAATCCCGCGCGGCTCAAGGTCGGCGCGATGCTTTCGGAGATGCCGAAGAAATACTGGAAGAACCTGCCCGAGGCGGAGCTGATCCCGCAGCTGATCGCCGGGGCACAGGCGAAGGAGGCACAGATGGTGTCATCGGGCAGCCTTGATATGGGCGAGAAGCCCGCGACGCTGGCAGGTGTGGACAAGGCGATCCATACCTGTCGCAACTGCCCGATCGGCGAGCTCGATAATCACGCGGTGATGGGAGAAGGGCCGATTGGCGCTGCGCTGATGATCGTCGGCGAACAGCCGGGCGATCAGGAGGATGTCGCCGGACGGCCCTTTGTCGGGCCTGCCGGGCAGCTGCTCGACGAATATCTCGTTCGCGCCGGAATCGATCGGAGCGCCGCCTATGTCACCAACACGGTCAAGCACTTCAAGTTCGTGTGGAAGGGCAAGCGCCGGCTGCATCAGTCGCCGGGCGCAAAGGAGATCGATACCTGCCGCTGGTGGCTGGAGGCCGAACGCGAGATTGTGAAACCTCGCCTCGTGCTGGCGCTCGGTGCCAGCGCGGCGCGCGGGCTGCTGGGCCGGACGGTGAGCATTTCCAAGGCGCGTGGGGCACCGCTCGCGCTGGAAGATGGGGGCGAGCTGTGGGTGACGGCGCACCCTTCCTACCTGCTGCGTCTGGATGGCGAGGCGCACGAAACACAGGCCGCACTGTTCGCAAGCGATCTTGCGGCGGTGAAGGAGCGGTTGGAAGAGCTGGCAGGCTGAGATGCCCGATGCTCCGTTGACCCCCGACAAGCGCACGCTTGCGATTGATCCCGATGCGGTCGCCGCCCCGCCGCGTGCGCCCTTCGTCGAACTGGGTCTGGCGAGCTGCTTCAGCTTCCTGCGCGGGGCATCGGATGCGGTCGATCTGGTGCTGACCGCGCACGGCCACGGCTATGATGCGGTGGGGATTGCCGATGTCAATTCGATGGCGGGGGTGGTGCGGCTGCATACCGAGGCCAAGACGCTCAAACTGCGCCCGGTGATCGGCTGCCGGATCGAAACGGTCGAAGGGCTGGCGTTCCTCGCCTACCCCGAAACCCGCGCCGCCTATGGCCGCCTGTGCCGGTTGATCAGTGCAGGCCGGATGCAGACGCTTGCCGGGGAATGGCAGGACAAGGGTGTGTGTGAGATCGACCTTGCCCTGCTCGCCGCCCATGCCGAAGGCGTGCAGCTGATCCTGCTCCCGCCCGATGATCTCGACGCCCGCTTCACCATTGCGGTGCCGAGCAATGTGGTCCCCCTCCCGCTTGCGGGAGGGGTTAGGGGTGGGAGCGGGCATAGCGAGCTTCCGGGCGGGCCCGGCTCCGATCCCTCCCGTTTCGGCCCTACCGAAATGACCGCCCCGTTCCCCGACATCCTCCCCCACCTCGCCCGCCAGCTGCCAAGCCTGCGCCACATCGCCGCCAGCTACCTCTACCGGGGTGACGACATTGCCCGGATCGAGCGGCTCGACGCACTCGCGCGCGCCCATGGCCTTTGCCTGCTCGCCACCAACGATGTGCATTACCATGCGCCCGAACGCCGCGCGTTGCAGGACGTGATGACCGCGATCCGGCACAAGACCACGGTGGCGGCGGCCGGGCACCTGCTCCACCCCAATGCCGAGCGGCACTTCAAGTCTCCGGGCGAAATGCAGCGTCTGTTCGCGCGTTGGCCCCATGCCATCGCCGCAGCGCGCGAAGTGGCAGACCGCTGCCAGTTCAGCCTCGACGAATTGCGATATGAATACCCGGAAGAAATCTATCCCGATGGCCAGACCCCGCAAGCCTTCCTCGAAACCGAGGTGTGGGCAGGGGCAGGGCGGCGCTATCCGGATGGCCTGCCCGAAACCGTGCGTGCCACGCTGGATCGCGAACTTACGCTGATCGCCAAGCTCGATCTGGCGCGCTATTTCCTTACTATCAAGGATATCGTCGACTTCGCGCGCGGGTGCGATCCGCCGATTTTATGCCAGGGGCGGGGAAGCGCCGCGAACTCCGCCGTCTGCTATGTCCTTGGCATCACCAGCGTCGATCCGGCCAAGCACCAGCTGCTGTTCGACCGCTTCATCTCCGAAGAACGCAAGGAGCCGCCGGATATCGACGTCGATTTCGAGCATGAGCGGCGCGAGGAGGTGATCCAGTACATCTACCGCAAATATGGCCGCCACCGCGCAGGGTTATGCGCCACCGTGATCCACTACCGCCCGCGCATGGCGATCCGCGAGGTGGGAAAGGCGATGGGACTGTCGGAGGACGTCACCAGCGCGCTCGCCCGCACGGTATGGGGCGGATGGGGACGCGAGATCAGCGAGAAACACGCGGCGGAAACCGGGCTGGACGTGACCGATCCGCACCTCAGGCGCGTCCTCAAGCTGACCGAGCAGATGATTGGAATGCCGCGCCATCTTGGCCAGCACGTCGGCGGGTTCATCCTCACCGAAAGCGCACTCAGCGAAACCGTGCCGATCGGCAACGGCGCGATGCCCGAGCGCAGTTTCATCGAGTGGGACAAGGACGATATCGAGGCGCTGGGCATCCTCAAGGTCGACGTGCTGGCGCTGGGGATGCTGACCTGCATCCGCAAATGCCTCGATCTGTTGGGAGATCATCATGGCCGCGCACTGACGTTAGCTAACGTGCCGCGCGAAGATCCGGAAACCTACGCGATGCTGCGCAGGGGCGATTCGCTCGGCGTGTTTCAGGTCGAAAGCCGGGCGCAGATGAACATGCTGCCGCGCCTGCGCCCGCGCGAATTCTATGATCTCGTCATTCAGGTCGCGATTGTCCGACCGGGGCCGATTCAGGGGGACATGGTGCACCCCTACCTGAAGCGCCGCAGGGGTGCCGAGCCGGTTCAGATCCCCGCACCTGCGCCCGAACACGGCCCGCCGGACGAGCTGACCAGTATCTTGGGACGTACGCTCGGCGTGCCAATCTTTCAGGAACAGGCGATGAAGATCGCGCTGGATGCGGCCAAGTTCTCCAGCCTTGAAGCCAACCGCTTGCGCAAGGCGATGGCGACCTTCCGTAGCCGGGGCATGGTCGATGAATTGCAGGACATGATGGTCGAACGAATGGTCGCCCGCGGATATGACCGCGAATTCGCCCAGCGTTGTTTCAACCAGATCCGGGGCTTTGGCGAATACGGCTTTCCCGAAAGCCACGCGGCGAGCTTTGCGCAGCTGGTGTATGTGTCGAGCTGGCTGAAGTGCCATTATCCGGCGGCGTTCGCCTGTGGGTTGCTCAATTCGCAGCCGATGGGTTTCTACGCTCCGGCGCAAATCGTGCGCGATGCGGCCGAACACGGGGTGCGGGTGCTGCCGATCGATGTGAACCATTCAGGCTGGGATTGCACTTTGGAAGCGAAGGGAGACGAGAAGCACGCCCTGCGTCTCGGCCTGCGGCAGATCGACGGGCTGCCCGAGCATGTCGCTGCCACGTTGGTAGCCGCGCGTGAGGAGGGTGGGGCTTTCCGCAATATCGCCGATCTGCGGACGCGCGCCGGGCTTTCGCCTGCGCATATCGAGCGGCTTGCCAGCGCCGATGCCTTCATCTCGCTGGGGCTGTCCCGCAGGCAGGCACTATGGGACGCCCGCAGCCTGATTGCCGCGCCCGATCTGCCGTTGTTCCGTGCTGCCGGAGTGCGCGAGGAGGGGGCCGAGCGGACGCGGATCCTGCTCCCTGTCATGCCGCTGTCGGAAGAAGTGGTGGCCGATTACCAGACCACCCGGCTCAGTCTGAAAGCGCACCCGATGGCGTTCCTGCGCGCAGACCTTGCCGCGCGCGGCTTTGTACGCGCTTCCGATCTGCGTGCGCGCAAGTTCCGCAGCATGGTGCAGGTCGCAGGTGTGGTGCTGATCCGTCAGCGACCCGGCAGCGCCAAGGGCGTCACCTTCATCACGCTGGAGGATGAGACCGGCGTGATCAACCTCGTGGTGTGGCCCGATCTCAAGGAAAAGCATCGCAAGGTGGTGATGGGCGCGCGGTTGATGGAGGTGCGCGGGCGGGTGGAATATGATGACGAGGTGATCCACGTGATCGCCCAGTCCATGACCGATGCGACCACTGCACTGCACGCGCTTTCGGACGATCTGCTGGACGCCCCGCTCGCCCGCGCCGATCACGTGAACGCGCCGCTGACCGGGCGCAAGCCACCGCAGGGGCGCGAGGCGCTGACCGCGCGCGACATGATCGATGAACTCGCACCCCGTCCCAATGTCAGCACCCATCCGCGCAATCACCGGATACTTCCGCGATCCCGCGACTTTCATTGATCATGGCAAGCAAGCGATCCCAAACCCGGATCAGTCGCCGAATAGGCAGATTTCGCACTGATCGCGCGATCATTGTGCTGATGATCCTCGCTGCGCTGCTCGTCGCGGGGTTGCGCTGGATCAAGGATCATCCCGAACACGATCCCACCGCTCCGCTCGATCTCAATCACCCGGTCGGGTGGGCAACCGCAGGCAAGCTGGAGACGCTGAAAGACGATGTGGCCAATTGCCGCGCCGTGCTGGAGCGTAGCGGCGTCACCCATGCCGTGCTCGATCCAGCGGGCGAGGGGGCCTGCGCCCGGCCTGATCGCACCCGGCTGACGGATTACCCGCTCGCGCCCGATACCCCGCCAGTCACCTGCCCCGCCGCTGCAGCGCTCGAATTGTGGCGCAGCAAGACATTGACCCCGGCAGCGCAGGAGATTCTCGGCACCGGCATTGCCCGGATCGAGCATCTCGGCGCGTATTCCTGCCGCCGCACCTATGGCAGCGCTGAAGGGCCGTGGAGTGAACACGCGACCGCCAATGCTATCGACATCGCCGCCTTCGTGCTGGACGACGGACGCCGCATCAGCCTGATCGCGGACTGGGACGGCGAAGGCGAAGAAGCACGCTTCCTGCGCCGCGCGCGCGACGGGGCGTGCCAGTGGTTCTCCACCGTCCTGTCACCCGATTACAATGCTGCCCACGCCGATCATTTCCATCTCGACCAGAGCCCGCGCTGGTCTGGCGTCTGCCGCTAGGGTCAGGTGGCTTCGAGCGCGTATCCGGCCGAGCGGACCGTGCGGATCGGGTCTTTCGCGCCGTCGAACCCGATCGCCTTGCGCAAGCGGCGGATATGGACGTCGACCGTACGCAGTTCGATGTCCGAACCGGTGCCCCAAACCCCGTCGAGCAGCTGGCCGCGGCTAAACACCCGGCCCGGGCTTTCCATGAAGAACTTGAGCAGGCGGTATTCGGTCGGCCCAAGCTGCAATGCGCGGCCGCGGCGCTGCACCTTGTGCGCCACCGGATCGAGCCGGATGTCCCCCACCTCTATCGTCTCCCCGGCAAGGGCTGGACGAATGCGGCGCATCACCGCCGCCACGCGGGCGAGCAGTTCGCGCGGGGAGAACGGCTTGGTGAGATAATCGTCCGCGCCTGTTTCCAGCCCGCGCACGCGGTCATCCTCGGCCTCGCGTGCGGTCAGCATAATGATCGGCACGTGCGCGGTTTCCTTGTCGCGGCGCAAGCGGCGGCAGACCTCGATCCCGCTGGTGCCCTCGATCATCCAGTCGAGAATGATGAGGTCGGGCACGTCCTCGCTCGCCAGCACCAGTGCCTCGTCACCATCGCCGGTGCAGCGCACGTTGTAACCTTCGTTCTGGAAACGGTATTCCAGCAGTTCGGACAGGGCAGGATCGTCTTCGACCAGCAGCAGTTTGGCAGCGGACATGCGGTGATGCCTCCTCAAGCCCCTCCCGAGGGGCGGTCCCTGATCCTATGTTTCACTTCAGCTACAATTTGATGAAACCGCAGCCGACAAGTTTTCCACACGGGAATGACGCGGCTTACCGGTCACCTTCGGGCGGGTAGGAGCCTGTCGCGGCGAAATAGACCATCTCGGCGACGTTGGTCGCGTGGTCGCCGATCCGCTCGATATTGCGGGCCACGAACAGCAGCTGCGCAGCGCTCGAAATGGTCGAAGGGTTTTCGACCATATGGCTGACGAGATTGCGGAAAATGCTGTTGTAGAAGGCGTCGACCTTGGCATCGGTGGCGATCACTTCGCGCGCCAGATCTGGATCGCGCGCAGCATAGGCGGTGAGCACATCGTGCACCATTTCGCTGGCGAGTTCGCCCATCGCGGGCAGCAAAGTCAGCGGCTCGAACCGGGCGCGGCCTTCGATCATGCCGACCCGTTTGGCGATGTTCTTGGAATAATCGCCGATCCGCTCGACCACACCGCCGATCTTGAGTGCGGCGATGACTTCGCGCAGATCGTCGGCCATGGGCGCGCGCAGGGCGATGATGCGCACGGAGAGCTTGTCGACCTCGGTTTCCAGCGCATCGATCCGCTTGTCACGCGCGACCACCTTCTCGGCGAGTTCCACGTCGCCGCGCACCAGCGCATCGAGCGCCTCGTGGATCGCGACCTCGGCAAGGCCGCCCATCTCTGCGATCAGCCCGCGCAAGCGGGTGATGTCTTCGTCGAATGCCTTGACCGTATGTTCGGCCATCAGCCGTACCTTCCTGTGATGTAATCCTTCGTCCGTTCCTCTATCGGATTGGTGAAGATCTCGGATGTGGGACCATATTCTACCATCTTGCCGAGGTGGAAGAAGGCCGTGCGCTGGCTGACGCGGGCAGCCTGTTGCATGGAGTGGGTGACGATGACAATCGCATAACGTCCGGAAAGGTCGTCGATCAGTTCCTCGATCTTGGCAGTGGCAATCGGATCGAGCGCCGAGGCGGGTTCATCCATCAGGATCACCTCGGGATCGACCGCGATCGCGCGGGCGATGCAGAGGCGCTGCTGCTGACCGCCGGACAACGCAGTGCCCGAATCCTCGAGCCGGTCCTTGACCTCTTCCCACAGCCCGGCACGGGTCAATGAGCGTTCGACCACCACGTCGAGATCGGCCTTCTTTTCGGCCAGCCCGTGGATCTTGGGGCCATAGGCGATGTTTTCGTAGATCGACTTGGGGAAGGGGTTCGGTTTCTGGAACACCATTCCGACCCGCGCACGCAGCTGGACGACATCCATCCGGTCGCCGTGAATATCTTCGCCCTCCAGTTCGATCAGGCCGGTGACGCGCGCGGCACTGATGGTGTCGTTCATCCGGTTGAAGCAGCGCAGAAATGTGGATTTCCCGCAACCCGACGGTCCGATGAACGCAGTGACGTAATCGGGCGAGATGTCGATCGAGACATCGTCGATCGCTTTCTTGTCGCCGTAATAGACCGAGACATCGCGCGCGCGAATCTTCGCGCTTTCGTCTGTCATATTGGGATGGATCACAGTCACCAGCGTTTCTCGAATTTGTTGCGGAGGTAGATGGCAAGGCCGTTCATGGCGAGCAGGAACACCAGTAGCACGATGATAGCCGCACTGGTGCGCTCGACAAAGCCGCGATCGATTTCGTCCGACCACAGGAAAATCTGCATCGGAAGAACCGTGGCGGGCGAGGTGAAGCCTTCGGGCGGCGTGGCGACAAAGGCGCGCATGCCGATCAGCAGCAGCGGCGCGGTCTCTCCCAGTGCTCGCGCCATGCCGATGATCGTGCCGGTCAGCATTCCCGGCAGAGCCAGGGGCAGCACGTGGTGAAACACCACCTGAACGGGAGATGCGCCGATTGCCAGCGCGCCATCACGGATCGAAGGAGGGACCGCCTTGATCGCGTTGCGGCTCGAAATGACGATAACCGGCATCGTCATCAGCGCCAGCGTCATGCCCCCGATCATCGGAGCAGAGCGCAGGTTGGGGAACAGCGTCAGGAAAATCGCGAGGCCGAGCAGACCGAAAATGATCGAAGGCACGGCGGCAAGATTGTTGATCGAAACCTCGATCACGTCGGTCCAGCGGTTCTTTGGCGCGTATTCTTCCAGATACAGCGCGGACAGGATTCCGATCGGGAAGGCCAACGCCAATGTCACCAGCATGGTGAGCATAGACCCCTTGAGCGCGCCCCAGATGCCGACTGCCTGCGGGCTGGTGGCATCGGACCGGGCAAGAAAGCCCCAGTCCCAATTCTTGGATAGTTTGCCAGCCTCGGCCAGCCGTGCCGCCAGCGCCTGATCTTCCGGCGAGCCTTCGCCTTCCAATCCGGCAGCAAGCCCGGATGAGGCGGGCAGCTCGAAGGTTTCGGTGCGGTTGATAAGCGTCGGGTCCTCGGCCAGCGCGGCGGCCACATCGCGCCAGGCATCGGCCGACAATTTCGTTACCGACTCGGCGCCGAGCTGCTCTTCGACATAGAAGGACACCACGTCGGGCAAACCCTGCATTTCCAGCGTCTGCATCGCGCTCGGCGCGGTGAGCGAGACAGCATCGCCGGTCACGCCGCTGGCGGGAAAGTCGATGGTTACGGTCACTTCCGCGCGCTGAAAACCACCGATGCCGTTGATCAGCATGTTGCCCAGCAAGAAGATCAGCACCGCTACCGAGAACATTACCGCCGACAGCCCAAGCAGGCGGAAGTTGCGCTCGGAGCGATACCGCTTCGCAAGCCGCTTCTCGAAAGTCGCAGTGCGGGTCGGGCCAAGCGCGTCGGACCGGCCTGATGCCAGAGCCTGCGATATCGACTCGGCAGGGGGGAGGGCTGAACTGCTCATTCGTAGGCCTCGCGGAAGCGTTTGACGACGCGCAGAGCGATGAAGTTGAGTGCCAGTGTCACCATGAACAGCACAAAGCCGAGCGCAAAGGCACTGAGCGTCGCCGGGTGGTCGGTACTCTGCTCGCCGGTCAACAGCTTCACGATCTGCACTGTCACGGTCGACATCGGCTCGAGCGGGTTGGCGGTCAGGTTGGCGGCGGGCGAAGCGGCCATCACCACGATCATGGTCTCGCCGATGGCGCGGCTGACAGCCAGCATGATGCCTGCAACGATGCCGGGCAGCGCGGCGGGAAACAGTACGCGGCGGATCGTTTCCGACTTGGTCGCGCCCATGGCGAGGCTGCCGTCACGCATCGCACCGGGAACGGCCGCCATCGAATCGTCTGCCATCGAGGAGACGAACGGGATGATCATCACCCCCATAACCACGCCTGCGGCCAAAGCGCTTTCCGTCGAAGCGGTGGTTATCCCGATCGAGACTGCCGCATCGCGGATGGCCGGCGCAATCGTCAATGCGGCGAAATAGCCGTAAACCACGGTGGGCACCCCGGCGAGGATCTCCAGCAGCGGCTTGACGTAGCGGCGCACGCGCGGATCGGCATATTGTGTGAGGTAAACCGCGCTCATCAAGCCCAGCGGGATCGCGACGATCATGGCGATGATCGCACCGATGAAGATCGTTCCCCAGAACAGCGGCAATGCGCCATAGCGCGAGGGATCGACGGCATCGGGGCTGACCATCGTATCTGGCCCCCACTTCGTGCCGAACAGGAATTCCACCGGCGAAACCATGCCGAAGAACCGCACGGTTTCGAACACGAGACTGGCGAAGATGCCGAAAGTGGTCAGAATCGCCACCAGCGATGCAAGCAGCAGGATCACCATCACGGTGCGTTCTACCCGCGTACGGGCCCGGAAATCGGGACGCACGCGCAGGAAAGCCAGCCCGCCGCCGCCGATCGCGATCAGCACGGTTACGATCACGCCGATGATATTGTAGCGGGTCAGCGCTTCGCGATACGGCTCGATCAGCGCCTCCGCCTCATCGTTGAATACGCCGAGAGCATTGCCTTGGGCGACCGCGCGCGCTTCACCCAAAAATGCATCGCGCTCGAACCCGAAAGCGGGAAGCTGCTGCGCCGCTGGTGAGGCGAGCACGCTTTGCGCAACCAACTGCGGCGATATGATCGACCACAAGGTCACGAAAGCCAAAACCGGCAGCACCACCCACAGCGCCACATACCACGCGTGGTAGATCGGCCGCGAAACCGGGCGCAACTTCGGATCGCTGCTCTGGAAACTCCACGCCTTGGCCCGGCCCGCCAGCCATCCGGCAAGGGCAAGCCCGATGGCTATCAGGATGAGCGTGATCGGCGACATTTAATGAACCTGTTATCCTCAGATGAGGCGCGCGTGAATCGGACTGCCGGTGTTGTGGCCCCGCTGACTCGGAATGCCTGCCATGGCGGGCGCATGTTGAAGAAATAAGACACAGCTATGACAGTTTTTGGGTTTCCGCGCCGATCGCGTCCTCGACAAGTCCGGCCTGTTCCGCTGTTTCGGCCTGATTTGGCTGCCCGGCCAAGGGGATACGCACCACAACGCGGGTTCCCTTGCCGCGTTCGCTGGTGATGTCGAGCCGTCCGCGATGACGTTCGACAATATGTTTTACGATCGCAAGGCCAAGGCCCGTTCCGCCGGATGCACGGCTGCGGCCGGGATCGGTGCGGTAAAAACGGCGGGTCAGATGGGGAATTTGCTCCGGAGAGACGCCTTCGCCTTCGTCGGCAACCACAATCCGCGCCTGATCGCCGGGCGCAAGATCGAGCGTGACGGTCACTGTCCGGTCATGCGCTCCGTATTTCAGGGCGTTGTCGACCAGATTGCGCACCACCTGTTCCAACTGATGAAGGTCGCCCAGCACGCAAGGCTGGGCCGACAGTTCAAGCTCGATCCGGTCGATCCGCGCTGTTCCGGCGGCATCGCGCGCGGCGCGCTCCACCAGAGGCGCAAGGTCGACGCGTTCGGTCGGCAGTTCATGTTTCTCAGCTTCCACCCGCGACAGGCTCATCAGATCGCTGACCAGTGCGTGCAGACGCTGCGCCTCACGTTCAATAATGCCGAGGAATTTCTGTGCGGTGGGTGTGTCGACCCTGCCATCGTCTTCACGCAGGGTCTCGACATAGCCGAGAATCGCCGCGAGCGGTGTGCGCAGTTCGTGGCTGGCGTTGGCGACGAAATCGGTATGGGCGCGGCTGATATCGGCCTCGGCGGTCTGGTTGGTCAGTTCCAGCATCGCAAGACGGTCATCGATTGCCCGGCGGCTTATCTGCCAGATGTCCTGCCGCCGCACCAGGCCGCGCACGATCGCCTCACCGTCACGGCTGTCGTTGAGCAGCGAGATCGCCTCGGGCTGGCGCAAAGCGACCCGCGCATCCTGTCCGATCATGTGCAGGCCGAGCATGGTGCGCGCGGCGCGATTGGCCAGCGCGATGGTATTGCGTTCGGTAATCAGCACGGGGGTCGAGAAATTTTCGATCAGGTCGCGGATCGAATCGAGATCGAGTTTCTGCCGTACGACCGCTTTGGGCGGTTCGGGCGGCCGGCCGGCAGCGACGAGGAGCGAGCCGAACCACACCAGCAGCACCGCGAGCGCGATAACCGCATCGACTCCCAGCAGTATCATCGCCACCACGGCCATGCCTGCCAGCAGGATGCCTGCAACCGGAAAGTTCTGGCCCATGCCCATGGCGCACGGCCTTACAGACAAGCGCCGGGTGAGGAAAGCGGGCAAGGCGGGTTCAGCACACGAAAAGGGCGGCAAGGCCGAAGCCTGCCGCCCATGTTCTTCCGTAACCGGAAGTGGTGACCCCTACGGGAATCGAACCCGTGTTTCAGCCGTGAAAGGGCCGCGTCCTAACCGCTAGACGAAGGGGCCGTCGCGATTGCGAGAGCGCGCAACTAGGGGGGTGAATGGGATCGGTCAAGCCCCGTTTGCTTGGCTCACGGGAAATTTTCGCGGACCGCGCTCAATCGGCGAAGGCGGCGTCTTCCAGGTGCAGTTCGGCGGCAGGACGGTTGCCCCAATCGTCAAGCTTGACCCGGCCTGCCAGATGAAAGCGCCGCCCGGTGCTGCGATGGAGCAGCGTCTGCGCCATCTCGGTTTCTGCCGCACGGAAGGCGATGGCCTTGAACGAACGTCCGTCCATCCCGCTGGCGACCAGCCGCAGATGATCCTTGCCGACGATGTCCGCCTTCACGATCCGTGCCGGACCGACCACCACGCGCGGAGCGGGCCAGCCGACGCCGTAGGGGCCAGCGGCTTCCAGTGTCTCGACCAGTTCCGGCGTAAGCCCGCCCGGTGCGAGCGCGAGATCGAGCAGCATCGCGGCGCCCGCCATCGCCCGATCAATATCGCGGGCCAACCGTTCGTCGAGGAATCCGGCAAAATCGGCGAGCCTGCCGCTGTCTATGGTCAACCCGGCCGCCATCGCATGGCCGCCACCTGCCACCAGCAACCCGGCCTCTCGCGCAGCGATGATTGCCGCGCCGAGATCGACCCCGCTGATCGAGCGGCCCGAGCCTTTGCCCTGCAATCCGTCCAGCGCAATCACGATTGCCGGCTTGCCGGTCTTTTCCTTGATCCGCCCGGCAACGATTCCGATCACGCCGGGATGCCAGCCGTGGCCGGACAATACCTGCACCGACATGTTGTGCTGGCCTGCGAGCTGCGCTTCGGCGGCTTCCTGCACCTCGGCCTCGATCGCGCGGCGTTCCTCGTTCAATTGCGATAGCTGGGCCGCGATGGCGCGCGCTTCTTCGGGATCGGTGGTGGTGAGCAATCGCACGCCAAGCGTCGATTCGCCGACCCTGCCGCCTGCATTGATCCGCGGGCCGAGCGCAAAGCCGAGATCGCTGCACACAGGTGCGCGGGTGAGGCGGCTTGCGTCGATCAGCGCCGCCATTCCGATCCGCTCCCGCCGGGCGAGCACCTTCAGGCCCTGCGCAACGAAGGCGCGATTGAGGCCGTGTAGTGCGGCGACATCGGCGACCGTGCCGAGCGCGACCAGATCGAGCAGACCGATGAGATCCGGCTCGCGGCGCTGCGCGAACCAGCCCTTGGTCCGCAAGGTGCGCACCAATGCGATGCCGAGCAGGAAGGCAACGCCCACCGCCGCCAGATGTCCGTGCGCCGCCCCAAGGTCGCTTTCGTCCAGCCGATTGGGATTGACCAGGGCCGCGGTCTCGGGAAGTTCGGGCGAACATTTGTGATGGTCGACGACAATCACATCGACCCCGGCACGCTTCGCCATGCCGAGCGCTTCGTGCGCCATTGCGCCGCAATCGACAGTGACGATCAGGCTGGAGCCGCCCTCGGCCAGCTTGACCAGCGCTTCGCCGCTCGGCCCGTAACCTTCAAGCAGCCGGTCCGGGATGTAATAGCCCGCGTCATGGCCAAGCTGGCGCAGCAGCTCCACCAGCAATGCCGCGCTGGTCGCGCCATCGACGTCGTAATCCCCGTAGATCGTTACCTGCTCGCCGGTCATCACCGCATAGGCAATGCGATCGGCAGCGGCATCCATGTCGCGAAAGGCGGAAGGATCGGGCAGGAATTCGCGCAAGGTCGGGCGGGCATGGCGCGCAAGGTCGTCCGGTGCGACCCCGCGGGTCAACAGCAACTGATCGAGGATCGAATGCTCCAGCCCCAGCGATCCGGCATCGCCCAGTTCCATATTGCCGCCCCGCCAACGCCACGCCTTGCCCGACAGAGAGGCAGTGACGCCAAACACGTGGGCGAGCGGGGCAGTGGAAAGCGGAGCAGAGGCCATATTTCGCTTCCTATCGCAATCCGGGCACGGCGGACAGGCGCAGGCGATTGACAATAGACAGGAACGAACGGCACCCAGTCACCCGATGTCCGATACAACCCCGCCCGCACAGCTGCTCGTCGTCTGGCATAGCCGAACCGGAGCAAGCGAGGCGATGGCGCAGGCCGCTGCCGAAGGTGCCGCCGACGTGCGACTGCTGCGAGCCGATGCCGTATCGGACGCGGCGCTGATCGAGGCCGGAGGCTACCTGTTCGTGTGTCCCGAGAATTTGGCGAGCATGAGCGGCCTGATGAAAGAGATGTTCGACCGCACCTATTATGATGTGCTCGGCAGGATCGAAGGCCGCCCCTATGCCACCATCATCGCCGCCGGGTCCGACGGAGAGGGCGCGCAGCGCCAGATCGACCGGATCGCGACTGGCTGGCGGCTCAGACGGGTGGCTGAACCGATGATCGTGAACTTCTCCGCACGGACCCCCGAAGCGATTGCTGCACCCAAGGTTGTGCCCGACAAGGTTCTGAAACAATGCCGGGAATTGGGTGCCGCGATGGCAGAGGGGCTGCGTCTCGGCGTCTTCTAGGTGGTGAACCGTATTGGGACGGTTTGGCGACATTCGGGACTCGACGATAGATTTCAAAACAGCCAAAGATGTCAGCCGGATTGCGGCCCGGGTCAGGCGCGATACGATGGGGGATCTGGACAATTTCACAGTCGCAGCATGCTGAGGCCGCAGGGCTGCAATTGCTGTTCGCGCCGGGCACGCGGCCGACGCGCGGCGCGCTTTTGGACTTCGTATCGCAGCAGCACTCCGTCTCGCTGAGCCATGATCCGGTGGACGAGGCCGGACCGCATCCGGTGGCTGCTGATGGTGAAGCGCTGCGCCGGGCAGAGGCTGACGCCGCGCCGCATGACCAGCTCTGGATCGAATTGTTGCGTGATGGGCTGACCTTCGATCTGGCCGGACTCGCGCCGGGGCAATCGCTCACGCCTCCCGTGATTGCCCGCCGCTTCGATTTCGCGGCGCATCCCGCGAACGCTCATCTCGAGGTTCTCGGCATCGCGCCCGGACCACATCTGTCCGCAGGCGCGCGAACCATGCCGGTTCTCAGGGGCATGCTGGCGCTGGCCCGCGACCTTGCCTTGCATTTCGAGGATTTGCAGGCCGTTTTCTGGCCCCCGTCGGGCAGCGCGATCGGGCGGCGGTTCTTCGAATCGGTCGTCACCGCCTGGCTGGAAGGTGGTGCGTTCCCGGCGCTTGGTCTGATCGGATTCGACGAGACTGCGGACGGCGCGCTGCAGAGCATCGGGCTGGCGTTCTGGATCGGGCAGGAACTCCGGATCGAACCTCCGCTCTCCAATGACAAGGTCGCCGCCACCCGGCTTGGTGTGCGGCTGATCAACCAGTTGGTGATCGTCGGCGGTATCACCGAAAGCGAGCGGATCATTGCCCCGGACGGCACCCGGCTCGTGATGCAGACTTCGCGCAACAGCGAGTACATCCGGGTCAGACGCGAATAGATGAAGCAACCGGGTCGCACCACCTTCCGCACAGTCATCTCCTTCCGCTCGGTCAACCGCCGCGGCGATCCCGGTCATGATCCGTCCTTGCAGCGTCACCACCTGCTCCCCCGGCAATTGCTGTCGCGCCGGTGTTTTGGCGCGATGTTCGATGTGGTTGGCCGCGATCAGGTGGGGTTCGACGATTTCCGCACCAATGGCTTGCTGCTTCCCGCGAACGAGGAAGCGACGGTGCGGACCGGAATGCCGCTGCATCGCGGGCCGCACCAACGCTACAACGAGGTCGTGATCGCGCGGGTCGGCCGGATCGAGGAAAGCTGGTCGCTTGCGCGCAGCAGCAATCCCGAAGCGGCCCTGTCGGACGCGCTGATGCGGCTCCAATTGCTCCAGAGCGCCCTGCGCCGCCAGCTTCTGGCCGAGCGTCGGCGGGTGCTGCTCAACCGCAGGGATCCGCTTGGCACCGGGTTCGACTTCAGCGATCTCGATGCGATGGCAGAGGCGCTGTGGTCGGCGCAGTAGGCCGCTGCTATTCGGCCGCCTCCGCCAGCGTGCCCCATGACGAATAGGCCGAATTAGCGATCAGCCGCGCCTTGGCCGCGTGGTATTCGCGCTCCATCCGCGCCACCATATCCTCGACCGTGCCGACCGATTTGACCGCGCCGATTCCCTGACCCGATCCCCAGATGTCCTTCCACGCCTTGGCCTTGGTGTTGCCGCCGCTGCCGAAGTTCATCTTGCTGGGGTCGCTCTCAGGCAAGGCGTCGGGATCCAGCCCGGCATTCTCGATTGATGAGCGCAGGTAATTGCCGTGCACGCCGGTGAACAGGTTGGAATAGACGATCCCTTCCGCCGACCCGTCGACGATGCCCTGCTTGTAAGCCTGATCCGCGTTGGCTTCCTCGGTCGCGATGAAGGCGCTTCCGGCATAGCCGAAGTCCGCCCCCATTGCCTGCGCCGCCAGGATCGAGCCGCCATGGGCAATCGAGCCCGAGAGCGCGACAAGCCCGCCGAACCATTCGCGGATTTCCTGCATCAGCGCGAACGGCGACTGCGTTCCCGCATGGCCGCCGGCCCCTGCGGCCACCGGGATCAGCCCGTCCGCGCCTTTTTCAATCGCCTTGTGGGCGAAGCGGTTGTTGATAACATCGTGCATGGTGATCCCGCCCCAGTTGCGCACCGCATCGAAGATCTCGGTCCGCGCGCCTAGCGAGGTGATGACCAACGGCACCTGCCATTTCTCGCAGGTGGCCAGATCCTGCATTACCCGGTCGTTCGACTTGTGGACGATCTGGTTGACCGCGAACGGCGCAGCGGGGCGATCCGGGTTCGCCCGGTTGTGCGCAGCCAGTTCCTCGGTAATCTGGTGCAGCCATTCATCCAGCAGCGTTTGCGGCCGCGCGTTGAGCGCCGGAAAGCTGCCGATGATTCCCGCCTTGCACTGCGCAATCACCAGTTCCGGGCCGGAGACGATGAACAGCGGCGATCCGATCAGCGGCAGACGCAGGCGATCGAACGGGGCGGGAAGGGGCATCGGTTTCTCCTCAAAACGTATTCGGCATTAACCCGCGTCTCTAGCGGCGGTTCCGAACCTGCCAAGCGTGATCTTTGCAAGACCCGCGCAGCATCAGCCCAGCAAATGATCTAGGCCGTAGAACCGCGCGGCAGTGCCTGCGTAAAGCGCGGCTTTTTCGTCCGCGCTGGCCGAGCGGGTGAGGTGTTTGAACGCGTTCCACAGCACAGCGTAATCCGCGCCCCAGTAATCGACCGGATAGTTGCTTTCGAACATTGCGCGCTCCGGCCCGAAGGCTTCGATGCAGGTCTCGATATAGGGCCGCCACAGCGCAGCAAGATGCTCCGATCCGTGCCCGGCGGCGGGGCCGTCTTCGGGCAGGGCGCAGAATGCCATCGCCATCCCGCCGAGCTTGACCACCACGTTTTCGCACTTCGCCAGTTCGTGGATGTTGCGGCGCCAGATATCGAAGCGTTCGTGCAGCCGCCCCTTGTAGGCCGCGACCCCAAGCGGCGTACCGCAATGGTCGAGGCAGATCGGCTGATCGGGGAAGGCGCGCGCCAGATCGATCACGTCGGGCAATTGCGGTTCCAGCACCCACGCATCGAAGGTCATCGCGCGCTTGCCGAGTTCCGCGAAGCCCTGGCGGAAGGTCGCGTCGCGGTACAGGCCTTCGGGTGCATGGAACGGGGGGCCCAACACCACCGGATCGGCATCCCACGCGCCCTGATGTCGGATGCCCCTGAATCGGCGCGGCGCGGCGGCGCGGAGCGCATCGAGCACTGCCCCCGCTTCGCTGCCCAGCATCAGATCGGCATGGCCGACAATGCCGGCGCATGGCCGACCCGGCCCGTAAAGCCCGCTTGCCGCCTGCGCGGCGACGCCGTTGACGAATTCGACCTCGCCCACCGGCTTCAACGTGTCGCCCAGCGAAGCATCGTAGAACGCGCTGCATTCCATGAAGACCGTGCCGATGATGTTGTGCCCGCTGTTCAGGTGCGTCTGCAGCTGGTCGAAGGTGTAGTGCGCATTATCCACCAGCGCGGCGATGAAGTGGTGATGTGGTTCGGGGAACATCGGCAGCATCGGCCGCAAGTCCCACAGGTGGTGGTGCGGATCGATGATGGGCAGATCGGGTTCGAGAATCGCTTCGGGCGTGCGGCTGTCGGTCATGGTTCTCTCCCTCGTGGTGCGGCGTGTAGGAGACACATGAGACACTGTTCAGGAACAGAAAACCCGCCGCCCCGCGCCGCTCTTTATCCAGTTAGCTCTAATGGTTCGAACGGCGCGCGTCATGCCTCTTCTGGTAGGGAGCGGTCTGGCGGTAGGAAATGCCTAAACAACCGCACGGCGATAGAGGTGCCAGGTCGCATGGCCGAGCACCGGCAGCGCCACCATCAGGCCGAGAAACGCCGGGATCATCGCTGCAAACAACACCGCCGCGATGATCGCCGCCCAGGCCAGCATCACCGCGAAATTGCCGCGCACGGTTTTAAAGCTGGCGATGATCGCGGTGAGAAAATCGACCTTGCGTTCGACCAGCATCGGCAGGCTGATGACTGTCATCGCATAGAACGCGAATGCCATCACCGCGCCGACCACGCTGCCGACCGCCAGCATCATCAGACCCGCCGGTGTGAGCAGAGCGGCGAGCGATTCCCCGCCCATACCGCTTTCGGCCATGAACACCGCGAAGATCGCGTGCGCCACGATCATCCAGAACGAAAAGGCGACGAACACGATCACTCCCATCGACAGGATCTGGTCGTCGTCATGCCCCTTCAGCGCCCCCAGCACCGCGCGCCAGCCGATTGCCTCGCCAGCCTCGCGCCGACGGCTCGCTTCATAAAGGCCGACTGCTACGAAGGGCGCGACCAGCGGGAAACCCGCCATTGCAGGGATCAGCCAGGTCGGCTCGCCCCCGGTCACTGTCGCCCAGCCGATTGCGAGGCCCGCCAGCACATAAACCCCGCCGAAGAACATCCCGTATTGCGGCATGCTGAGGAAGTCGCGCCAGCCTGCGGCCAGCGCCTTGCCCAGATCGCCGAATGCCAGATCGCCCGCCACCTGCGGCGGTGGCAGCGGCGTGGCGGGGCCTTGTTCCAGCACTTCCATCGGCTTGCCTCCCCCACCCATGATCCGCGTCTGATGCGCAGGCCGCAAGATTGCGCGGAAATTGCGCGTGGTGCAAGCAGGTAAGGCGCGTCTATGCGGCGCTTTGCGCAACCGCGACGTTTGCGGCTGAAAGCACCGCGCGCACGCTGGCGGTCGCCACGTCCTCGTCGATGCCGCAGCCCCAGATCGTGCGGCCATCGCCCGCCCGGCATTCCAGATAGGCCGCCGCGCGCGCATCCGTGCCCGAGCCGAGCGCGTGTTCGGTGTAATCGGCGACTTCGAGATCCACGCCGAAGGCTTCGCGCAAGGTGCCCATGACGCTGGAGATCAGGCCGTTGCCGCGCCCCGATACGCTCTGTTCGACCCCGTCGACCGCGATGGTCCCGGCGAAAATCCGCGTGCCGTCGGAACTGCGGCTTTCCTCGTAGCGAACCAGCTGGAAATGCTTGGGGTGGGTCTGCACCTGATAGGCCTTGCGGAAGGCATCCCAGATATCGGCGGCATTCAATTCGCGGCCCAACGCGTCCGCCATGCGCTGGACGTGGGCGCTGAAATCGGCCTGCATTTTTTTGGGGAGTTTCAGGCCCTGGTCCTTCTCCAGCACCCAGGCAAACCCGCCCTTGCCGGATTGCGAATTGACCCGGATCACCGCTTCGTAACTGCGCCCCAAGTCAGCCGGATCGATCGGCAGATAGGGCACGCGCCAATATTCGTCGTTCTGCGCGTCGCGGGCCTCGAAACCCTTCTTGATCGCGTCCTGATGGCTGCCGGAAAACGCGGTGTAGACCAGCTCACCGCCGTAGGGGTGGCGCTGATGCACGGGGAGGTCGTTGCAATATTCCACCGTCGCGATCACGCGGTCGATGTCGGAAAAATCCAGCTTCGGATCGACGCCTTGGCTGTAGAGGTTGAGCGCCATGGTCACGAGGCAGCAATTGCCGGTGCGCTCGCCATTGCCGAACAGGCAGCCTTCGACGCGGTCAGCCCCTGCCATCAGCCCCAGTTCCGCCGCCGCGACCCCGGTGCCGCGGTCGTTGTGGGTGTGCAGACTGATCACCGCCGCCTCGCGGTTGGGCAGGTGGCGGCAGAAATATTCGATCTGGTCGGCGTAGATATTCGGGGTCGCCGCCTCGACCGTGGCGGGCAGGTTGAGGATGATCGGATGGTCGGGCGTGGGGGCCAGCACCTCCATCACTGCCGCGCAGACCTCGATGCTGAAATCGAGTTCGGCGGTGGAGAAGGTTTCGGGCGAATACTGGAAATGCCACTCGGTGCCGGGCTGCTTCGCCGCCTCGTCGCGCATCACCTTGGCACCGGCGACGGCGATGGCTTTCACCTCTTCCCGGCTCATCCGGAACACGATGTCGCGCCATGCAGGGCTGACGGCGTTGTAAAGGTGCACGATTGCTGCCCGCGCGCCTTCGAGACTGGCGAAGCTGGTGCGGATCAGGTCTTCGCGGCTCTGGGTGAGCACCTGCACGATCACGTCATCGGGGATCGCATCGGATTTCACGAGGCCGGAAATGAAGTCGAACTCGGTCGCGCCCGCACTGGGGAAGCCGACTTCGATTTCCTTGACACCAATGTCGATCAGCAGATCGAAAAAGCGGCGCTTTTTCACCGCGTCCATCGGGTCGATGATCGACTGGTTGCCGTCGCGCAAGTCGGTCGAAAGCCAGCGTGGGGCCTGTTCGATCAGGCGCGATGGCCATTGGCGGCCGGGCAAGTCGATCTGCCCGAAGGCACGGTACTTGGCGGAAGGATCCTTGAGCATGGGCATGGAATGAGGCTCGTCGCGGTAGTGGAAAAGGAAGGCTGGCGGCGGTTCACCCTTGGGAGCGGGGCCGCGGCGTTCCTCGCGCGCGGTGCCCTACGCCCAAGGGCGCATAAGTCGAAGCAGCAGGGTTCCGTTCCGCGTCATGGGCAGCAGTCTTTGCCGATTACCGGGCCGCGCGCAAGCACGGATTGCCAGCGCCCGCGGGCCGCTGCTCAGCCGCAGCGAGCGTCGACGATGACATTCTGCGCGTCCAGCATCAGGCTGAGGCGCGGGTTGGTGGCATCGGGGTTCACATAACCAGGCGTGCCGTAGGCGACGAAGCGCAGGTTGTCGCTGCGGCCCAGCGCCTTGACGATTTCGGTCCGTGTCGCATCGTCGGCGGGCTTGCCGATGAACGGTCCCATCATGTTCGCGCCGCAGTTTGCCGACGCGGGATCGGTCAGTGTTCCGGCTGCGAACGGACCGGGCGCAGCGCCGGGCAGGGTTTCGGCCACTTTGGGTGCGACCGTGCCTTGCGGTGCGGGTGTCGCGCCGCCGTTCTGATTGATCCGCGCGGCGAAACTGTCGGCATCATTGGCGACGGGGTCGGGTTCGCTGCCGCAGGCGGTCAGAGCCAGCGCAAGGGGCAGGGCGAGGAGGGCAGGCGAAATCTTGAGCATGGTGTCGATCCGTTCGAAGAGTTGTCAGCCTCAAGCGCGCCTTGCATTGCAAGATTATGACATGCCGCGGAATCGCAGCCGGTCGGTCGTCAACTGCGCCACCCCCGTGACGCCCATCAGCCGCATTCCGCGCTCGATCTCGTCCTTGAGAATGCCGAGCGCGCGTTCGACCCCGTCCTGCCCGGCAGCGGCCAGCGCGTAGAGGTAAAGCCGCCCGCCCGAAGCCGCCGTCGCGCCGCTCGCCAGTGCTTTCAGGACATGGGTGCCGCGCCGCACGCCGCCGTCGCAGATGATCTCTATCTCGCCGCCCACCGCATCGACGATTTCGGGTAGCTGGTCATACGGCGCGCGGCTGCCATCCAGCTGCCTGCCGCCGTGGTTGGAGATCATGATCGCATCGGCGCCGATGTCGACCGCGCGGCGGGCGTCGGCGGCGCTCATCACGCCCTTCAGCACGAATGTCCCGCCCCATTGCTGGCGGATCGCGGCAGCGGTGTCCCAATCCATCGCGGTGTCGAGCATGGTGTTGAAATATTCGGCGATGCTCACCGCCTTGCCGCTGCCCTCGGACACGTGGGTGTCGAGATTGGGGAGGCGGAATTTCTCGCGCAAGACATAGTCGAGCGTCCAACGCGGGCGGGTAGCATAGCTGAGGATGCTGGCCGGGGTGAAACGCGGCGGGGTGGTGAAGCCGCTGCGCAGGCACCGCTCGCGCTTGCCCGAAACAATGGTGTCGACCGTCAGCGCCAGCGCATCGAACTTTGCTGCCTTACAGCGTTCGATCATGTGGGTGTTCAGGCCCTTGTCCTTGTGGACGTAAAGCTGGAACAGCTTGGGACCGCTGGTCAGCGCGGCGATCTCCTCGATGCTGCGGGTGGCAAGGCTGGAGATACCGAACCACAGACCGAACTTCTCCGCCGCCTTCGCCACGGCTGTTTCCCCCTGCCAGTGGAATGCGCGTTGCACTGCGGTGGGCGAGAGCATCAGCGGCAGCGCGGATTTGCGGCCGAGAATGGTGCAGGAGGTATCGATCACCTCTACCCCGGCGAGCACATCGGGCACCAGATCGACATTATCGAAAGCGGACGTGTTACGCGCCTTGGTCAGTTCGTCATCCGCCGCCCCGTCGATATAATCGAACACGGGAAAGGGCAGGCGGGCCTTGGCCAGTCGCCGGAAATCGTCGATATTGTGGCAATCGGTCAGGCGCATCGGCGTGCTGCCTGCCCGATTGCCGGATTGCTGTCGAGAGCGCTTTTACTGCTTTTCAAACGCCACGCTGATATCGAGTTCAACCTCGTCGCTGACCAGCGGAATGCCGTAGTTCACGCCGAAATCGGAGCGTTTGATCTCGGTCTCGGCTTCGAAGCCGATGGTTTCCTTCTTGTTCATCGGGTTCGTCCCCGCGCCAGTGAATTCGGCTTCGAAGGTGACCGGCTTGGTAACGCCGTTCAAGGTCAGGTTGCCGGTGATCATCGCGGTCATGCCGTCCACTTCGACCGCAGTCGAAACGAAGCGGGCAGGGGCGGGTTCGGCTCCGAAGAAATCGGGGCTGCCGCCATCCTTCGCCGGACGCAGCAGGTGGTCGGTCAACCCCTTGCTGGCGGTGGTGACACTGGCGACCGGGATCGTGACGTCGACCATCGCGGCTTCCGGATTGGCCGGGTCGATCACCAGCGTTCCGGCAACATCGCCGAAGATGCCGTAATAATCGTTGAAGCCGAAGTGGTTGACCTCGAACGTGATCAGCGAGTGAGCGGGATCGGCGGAGTAGGTTCCGGCAGTCACGCGGGCCGGATCCTGCTGGCCCGGCACCTGCGGAGCGCCCTGCGCGAAGATGGCGGGGGCTGCGGCGATGCCCCCGGTCACGGCGAGCATCGTGGCGGCGGCGGCAAGGGCGATTCTTTTCATAGCGGCTGTCTCCTGGAGTGTGTCTCGTCCAGCAATGAACGAGACACACCTTCAGTTCCGCTGTCAGTTCTTCGACTTGTCGACCAGCTTGTTCGCACCGATCCACGGCATCATGGCGCGCAGCTCCGCCCCGGTCTTTTCGATCGGGTGCGCTTCTGCAGCCTTGCGGGCGGCCTTGAGCTCGGGCTGGCCGGCGCGGTTATCGAGCACGAAGTTTTTCACGAAGCGGCCCGACTGGATATCCGCCAGCACGCGCTTCATTTCGGCCTTGGTTTCATCGGTGATGATGCGCGGGCCTGTGGTGATGTCGCCATATTCGGCGGTGTTGCTGATCGAATAGCGCATGTTGGCGATGCCGCCTTCATACAGCAGATCGACGATCAGCTTGGTTTCGTGGAGGCATTCGAAATAGGCCATTTCGGGGGCGTATCCGGCTTCGACCAACGTTTCGAAACCGGCCTGGATCAGGTGCGTGATTCCGCCGCACAGCACCGCCTGTTCACCGAACAGATCTGTTTCGCATTCTTCCTTGAAGTTGGTTTCGATAATGCCCGAACGCCCGCCGCCGACGGCGCTGGCATAAGCAAGCGCAACATCATGCGCCGCGCCGCTCGCATCCTGATGGATCGCGATCAGGCAGGGCACGCCGCCGCCGCGCACGTATTCGGAGCGGACGGTGTGGCCCGGCCCCTTGGGCGCGATCATGATGACGTCGATGTCCGACGGCGCTTCGATCAGGCCGAAATGGATGTTGAGGCCGTGCGCAAAGGCCAGCGCGCTGCCGGGCTTCATGTGGCCCTTGATGTCGTTTTCCCAGATGCCCGCCTGATGTTCGTCCGGCGCGAGGATCATCAATACGTCAGCCCATTGAGCGGCGGCGGTGTTGGTGAGCACCTTGAACCCGGCGGCTTCGACCTTCTTGGCGGTGGCCGAACCTTCGCGCAGCGCAATGGCGACTTCGGCAACGCCGCTGTCGCGCAGGTTCTGGGCGTGGGCGTGGCCTTGGCTGCCATAGCCGACGATCGCGACTTTCTTGGGCTTGATCAGATCGAGATCGGCGTCGGCGTCGTAATAGACTTTCATCAATGTTCTCTCTTATACATTGTATTCAGTGAATTTGTTCAGGCCCCATCGGCCCCGCGCAGCATTCCGACGATGCCGGTGCGGCCGACTTCGACCAGCCCCAGTTCGCGCATCAGGGCGATGAAGCTGTCGACCTTGTCGGGCGGGCCGGTGATTTCGAAGATGAAGCTTCCGGTGGTGGTGTCGACGGGCCGCGCGCGGAAGATATCGGCGAGCCGCAGCGCCTCCACCCGCTTCTCGCCCGTGCCGGTGACCTTGATCAGCGCCAGTTCGCGCTCGACATGCGGGCCGGCGGTGGTGAGGTCGACGACCTTGTGCACCGGCACCAACCGTTCCAGCTGCGCCTCGATCTGGTCGATCACCTGCGGCGGCCCGTTGGTAACGATGGTGATGCGGCTAAGGGCATGGTCTTCGGTAATGTCGGCCACGGTCAGGCTGTCGATGTTGTATCCACGCGCGGTAAACAGCCCGGTGATCTTGGCGAGGATCCCCGGTTCATTATCGACCGTGACGGCGAGCACATGGCGCTCGGAAGCTGCTTCGGTGATTTTCATGGTTGCTGGCTCGGCAGATCGATTGTGACGGAATGGCTCGGGATCGGGATCAGGAGCAGGCTTACGGCAATCACGATGTCGATCATCCCCCAAGCATGATCCTTGCGTCTGAATTCACGGATGCCGAGAACGACCAACCAGATCGCAGCGACGACCGGTACGAAAACCCAGTAAGGCATCAAACGAGCGCCTTGGCTTCGTCGTCCATCGTGCCTTCGACCGTGTCGCCGTACAGCAGCATGTCGGTGTGTGCTGCCCCGCTGGGGATCATCGGCAGGCAGTTGGCATCCTGCGCGACGAGGCAATCGACCATCACCGGCCCATCATGCGCGAGCATCGCGGCGATGCCTTCATCAAGCTCGCTTTCGTCGTGGATGCGGATGCCCTTCCAGCCGTAAGCCTCGGCCAGTCGGACGAAATCGGGCAGGCTGTCGGAATAGGAGTTCGAATAGCGGCTTTCATAGGTCAGTTCCTGCCACTGGCGGACCATGCCCATATATTCGTTGTTGAGGATGAACACCTTCACCGGCAGGCGATACTGGCTGGCGGTGCCCAGTTCCTGAATGTTCATCTGGATGCTCGCCTCGCCCGCAATGTCGATCACCAGCGCATCGGGGTGGCCCAGCTGCGCCCCGATGGCGGCAGGGAGGCCGTATCCCATCGTGCCGAGGCCGCCGCTGGTCAGCCACTTGTTGGGATCGTCGAAGCGGAAATACTGCGCCGCCCACATCTGGTGCTGGCCCACTTCGGTCGAGATGATCGGCTTTTGCTTGTGAGTGAGGGCGTAAAGCCGTTCGACCGCCTTTTGCGGCATGATCATGTTCGGGTGCTTCACCGACCGTTCGGGATAGGCAAGGCATTCGCGTGCGCGCCAGCCTGCAATCCGCGCCTTCCAGTCGCCCAGATCGCGGGGTTTGCGATCTCCCCATGCCTCGATCATCTGGCCCAGAACCGTGCCGCAATCGCCGACGATGCCGAGTTCGACCGGCACCGTCTTGTTGATCGATGACCGGTCGATATCGATGTGGATCTTCTTGGAATCAGGGCTGAACGCATCGAGCCTGCCCGTCACCCGGTCATCGAAGCGCGCGCCGATGCAGACCATCACGTCGGCCTTGTTCATCGCCATGTTGGCTTCGTAGGTGCCGTGCATCCCCAGCATCCCCAGCCAATCGGGATGTACGCTTGGAAATGAGCCGAGGCCCATCAGCGTCGAAGTGACCGGCGCGCCGGTGATGTCCTGCAGCTGCCGCAGCAATTCGCTCGCTTGCGGGCCGGAATTGATCACCCCGCCGCCGGTGTAGAAGATCGGACGTTCGGCAGCGGCGATCATGTCGATCGCTTCTATGATCTGCTCGGCAGGCGCGACCGTCTGCGGCGCATAACGGTGCGAGCCGGGACGCAGGAACGCGCGGCGGGTCGAGGGAACCGCTATCTGCACGTCCTTGGGAATGTCGATCACCACCGGGCCGGGGCGGCCTGTGGTGGCGATGCGGAACGCCTCTTCGATCGTCGCGGCGAGATCGGCCGGGTCTTTGACCAGATAATTATGCTTGGTGCAGTGGCGCGTGATGCCGATGGTGTCGGCTTCCTGAAACGCGTCGGTCCCGATCAGCGCGGTCGGCACCTGGCCGGTGATGACCACCAGCGGGATCGAATCCATCCATGCATCGGCAATCCCGGTGATGGCATTGGTCGCGCCGGGGCCGGAGGTGACCAGCACCACGCCGGGCTTGCCGGTGGCGCGGGCATAGCCTTCCGCCGCGTGGGCCGCGCCTGCTTCATGCCGGACGAGGATGTGGCGAATACGCTCATCACCGAAAAGTTCGTCATAGATCGGCAGTACTGCGCCGCCGGGATAGCCGAACACGAATTCGACACCCTGCTCTATCAGGCATTGCACAAGGATCGCCGCGCCGCTGATCGGGGCAGTGTCTGGTCGGGCATGATCCGGCTGGCCGGGCACGGGGAACTCCATCATCGCAAAAGAGGCGTCGGCTATACCAACAAAACCGGCCCGACGCAGGGGGGGGAGCGCATCGGGCCGAGTGAGATTGCCGCTATCGGTTATAATCTGACGGGTCAACCCCTAATCGCGCAATATTGATGCGAAATGCTCGTCAATGTCGATATATTCGAATTCGGCTTCAGGCGCGACCCGGGGCCATTCCCCGGGGGGCTGGCGCCGGAACCATGTGAATTGCCGCTTGGCATAGTTGCGTGTGGCCTGCTGTCCGGCGGCGATCATGTCCGCCTCGGTCAGATCGCTGGCCAGAAAAGCGGCGATTTCCGGCACGCCAATGGCGCGCATCACCGGCAGATCCGGGTCGAGATCGCGTGCCAGCAGTGCCTCCACCTCTGCGACCGCGCCGGATCGCAGCATCGCCTCGAACCGCTGGTCGCAGCGCGAATAGAGCCATGCACGGTCGGGAAGCAGGATCAGCGGATGGAGCGTCACTTCCTCCCCGATCCCGCCCGCCTTCGCCAGCTGCCAATCGCCCAGCGTCACGCCGGTCGAGCGCTTGACCTCGAGCGCGCGGGCGATGCGCTGGCCGTCGCCAGGATCGAGTTCGGCGGCGCGCTGCGGATCTTCGATCTGCAGCAGCTTGTAGGCGGCATCCTGCGTCATCGCGCGCACCGTTGCGCGCACGTCGGGGTCGATTTCCGGGATAGGGGCAATGCCTTCGAGCAGCACCTTGAGATATAGGCCCGTCCCGCCGACAAGGATCGGCACCGCACCGGCCGCGTGGCAATCGGCGATTTCGGCCTTTGCCCGCGTCGCCCACGCCGCTGCCGAGCACGCCTCCGCGCCGTCCCACGCGCCGAACAGGCGGTGTTCGATCCCCTCCATCTCATCCTCGGACGGGCGCGCGGACAGAACTTGCAGGTCGGCATAGACCTGCGCGCTGTCGGCGTTGATGACCACACCCGTACGCCCGGCTTCGGCCAGGCGATGGGCGAGGGCGAGCGCAATCGCGCTCTTGCCGCTGGCGGTCGGCCCTGCAATGAGCGCCAGCGGTAAAGGTGGAGATGTGACGATGCTCATAGCCCGGCTGATAGCAGACGCAGCGACAAGGGAAACACGTCTCGATGCAATGGTCGATGCGCTGAAGGGCGAGGGCGCGGCGCTCGCCTCGGCGGCGCTGCTGGCGGGCGAGGAAGTGCTGGAAATGCGCTTTGCCACCGGTGAGCCGGACACGGTGCTGGCCGCAATCGACCGCCACTTTGCACCCGCCGATATGCTGGTGAGCCGCGATACCATCGAAATGCCCAAAGTGTTCGTATCGGACATGGATTCGACCATGATCGGGCAGGAATGCATCGACGAACTGGCGGATTACGCGGGATTGAAGCCGCAAATCGCCGCCATCACCGAGCGCGCGATGCAGGGGGAACTCGATTTTGTCGCCGCACTGCGCGAACGTGTCGCTCTGCTCGAAGGGCTCGAGGAAAGCGCGGTAAGCACCTGTCTCGACGAGCGGATCACCCCCACGCCAGGCGCGCGGGCGCTGGTGGCGACACTAGCCGCGCATGGTGCGCGCACGGTCTTGGTGACCGGCGGGTTTCACCACTTCGCCGATCCGGTGGGCGAAATGCTCGGGTTCGACCGGGTGGTGGGCAACCGGCTCGAAGTTGCAGGCGGACGGCTTACCGGCGGATTGCTGGGCGGAATCGTCGACAGCGGTGTGAAGGCGCAAGTGCTGCGCGAGGAAGCGGGCGAGGGCCGCATCAGCATTGCCACTGGCGACGGCGCCAATGACATCCCGATGATCGAAGCGGCCACTTACGGCTTTGCCTATCGCGCCAAGCCCAAGGCACGCGCGGCCGCCAACGGCCGGGTCGATCATGGTGATCTGAGCGCGGTGCTGAGTCTGCTTGGGATCCCGCGCAAGGAGTGGCGCGCGGCCTGATCGGGCGCCGTCCGGTCACGCGTGAGGGGCAGTCCATCGAAGAAAGGGTTTTGATTCGGGACGCGAATCGCTTATTTACACTGATGTAAGCATTCCGTGGCATTCCCCGCACGCCAATCAGGACCAAAGCTAATGACCGCCACCGCCGCAGAGTACAGCCAGATGTTCGCCGCCGACGGGACGGTTCTGCGCCACCCTGACCGGGTGCCGCCGCGCTATCGCCCGTTGCGCGCCTGGAAGAACTTTCGCCTGCTGATCGCGGACAAGGAAGACACCAGCCTGGTGTTCAAGATTTTCGAATCGCTGCCTTCGCGCACCTTCCTGCCGCGGGTGGCGGAGCTGGCATTGTCCGATCATGGCGAACAACTGCGCCGCACCGAGCCGCGCCTGCCCGAAATTCTCGACGATCACGTCGCGCTGCGCCGCACGCCCAAGGGCAGTCTGGCGCATGCCTATTGCGATTTCATGGAGGCCGAAGGGCTGTCGGCCGCAGGTCTTGTGGCCGAGGCCGAGCGGCTCGGTCGGCCCAAATACCCCGATCTGGTGCAGTGGTTCATGGAGCGGTCGCGCGATACCCATGATCTGTTCCACATTCTGACCGGCTATGGCCGCGACGCGCTGGGCGAACAATGTGTGCTGCTGTTCACCCACGGCCAGTCGCCCAGTCAGGGCCACCTGCTGATCGGTTACGCCGGAGCGGCCAATATCAAGAAGATGGTCAAGGGCAGCGAGGCACCGGTGTTCGGTGCTGTGCGGCAGGCGCATCGCACCGGCAAGGGCGCGCCGCGGCTGATCGAACAGCCGATCCGCGCACTGCTGGCGCAGCCGCTCGAGAGCGTACGCGCGCAGATGAATATCCCGGCGCCGACGCAATATCGCGAATGCCATCGCATCTGGCAAAGCGAAGGGATCAATCCCTACAACCTGCTTTCCAGCGAGAACACGTCGCAGGAATTGGCAGCGGCTTAAATCTGTTCAGAGCCAGCTGGCGATCTGCGCCAGCGGCTTCTTGATCAGCGCTTTCGCCGGCACGGTGGCATCGGCCGCCGGGTGGCCTGCAACCACGATCATCACCGGCTTTTCCCATTCCGGACGCCCGCACACCTCGCGCAGAAACCCCATGGGGGAAGGCGTGTGGGTCAGCGTTGCCAGCCCGGCCTGGTGCAAGGTCGCCAGCAGCATGCCGCAAGCGATCCCGACGCTTTCATTGACGTAGTAGTTCTGGGTGGCCCCGTCCTCGTCGATGCCGCCCTTGCGCTGCGCGAACACCACGATGAGGTAAGGCGCGGTCTCAAGGAACGGCTTGTCTGCGTCCGTCCCGAGATCGGCCAGCGCGGCGAGCCATTCTGCCGAAGCCTTGGGATAATCCCCGTCCGCCCCGTAGAACCGCCGCTCTTCGGCCTCGGCGGATTCGCGAATCGCGCGCTTCTTTTCGGGCGATGCGACCACGGCGAAGTGCCATGGCTGGTGGTTGGCCCCGCTTGGCGCGCTGCCTGCGGCGGTGATTGCCGCTTCGATAATCTCCCGCGGCACCGGATCGGCGGCAAACCAGCGACAGGTGCGGCGCTGCTTGAGGCTTTCGGCCATCGCCTTGGCGCGGGCAATGCCCTCGGCGTCGGTAAGGCGGGGCAGGGTGTAGGGGATTGGTTCGGGTTCGGGCATGGGCACGCTTTTGACCTCGATCAACAAGGGATTGGACACTATACTGACATCAATGTAAGTAAGGCAACGCGGACCCGGTTCGCGACTCGAATGAAGGACGTTACACGATGGCCCTGCTCGATCTTCCGCTGGTTGCCCCGGACCGCAAGGTTTCGGGCTTTCGTCCGCTCAAGGTGCTGCACCATTTCGGCAAGCTGGTCGAGGACAAGGAGGACACCGAGCAGGTGTTCCACATCATCGAAGCGACCAAGGGCAGGCGCAGCCATGCACAGGCGCGGGATTTCATCACCTCGCCTGAAGGCCAGCGTTTCCTGCGTAACAAGGTCGATATTCCCGCGATGCTCGACGATCACGATCGTTGGGCCGATTGCGGGCCGAACACGGTGGCGGCGCATTACATCGCCTTCATGAAGCGCGAAGGGCTGTCAGCAGCCGGTCTGGTGGCGGAAAGTCACAAGTGGGCGCCGCCCGAAAATCTGCCGCGCGACCTGACCCAGTGGTATTTCGATCGCCTGCGCGACACGCATGATCTGTTCCATGTGCTGAGCGGTTATGGGCGCGACGCGCTGGGCGAAACCAGTCTGCTCGCCTTCAGCTACCAGCAGAACCACAACACCGGCATTCTGTTCATCGCCTATGCCGGTGCGCGCCAGATCAAGAAGATGAGCGGCACGAAAGCGCCGATCTTTGCCGCGATCAAGGAAGGGCGCCGGCTGGGCAAAGCTGCGGCCAAGATTTCGCATCAGGACATCGCCGCGCTGATGCGCGAAGATATCGATGTAGCGCGGGCGCGGCTGAATATCGGCCTGCCCGAAGTGTACCGGCAGTGCCTCGCGACCCTCGAAAGCGAAGGCACCATGCGTGAACAGCTGACGCTGGGCGGGGCAGGGGCGCAGGCCGCTTAAGGCGCGCCTTTTACCCCTCCATCCAATCATCGAAGAACCGCTGGTTCGCGGCGCGCAGTTCGCTGAGCGGGATGCCCAGCACATCGCCGCCGCCGACAGTGCCGATCCGCTGGAACCCGATCTGCGCGGTGTCCTCGTCACGGGTGCCCTTGGCGAGCGCGGCATTGAGCGCCGCCACATCGGGCACTGTCACCAGATAGCGGCCCTGATCCTCACCGAACCACCACTGCGCGGGGGTGTAATCGGGGTTGCCCGCCAGATCGGCGTCCGCCCCGATGCCGCCTGCCAGCGCCATCTCGGCCAGCGCCACGGCCAGCCCGCCGTCGGACAGATCGTGCACGGCATTCACCAGCCCATCGGCGATCAACTCGTGGATAATCGCGCCCGCAGTGCGCTCGACCACCAGATCGGTGGGCGGGGTGCGGCCGTCCTCCAGCCCCTTGATGATCTTGAGCCACAGCGAACGACCGAGATGCGAACGCGTCGGATCGGGCTTGGCCCAGAACTCCGGCCCGACGAGGTAGATCGCATCACCCGCAGCCTTGAAGTGCATTGTCATCATCTTCGACAAATCGTTGATGATGCCGACGCCGCCGATGGCCGGGGTGGGCAGGATTGCGCTGCCGCCGCCGGTCGCCTTCGATTCGTTGTAAAGGCTGACATTGCCCGACACGATCGGGAAATCGAGCGCGCGGCAGGCATCGCCCATGCCCTCCAATGCGTGCACGATCTGGGCCATGATTTCGGGGCGCTGCGGGTTGGCGAAGTTGAGGCAATTGGTCACCGCCAGCGGCCGCGCGCCGACCGCGCACAGGTTGCGGTAAGCCTCGGCAATCGCCTGCTTGCCGCCTTCATAGGGGTCGGCGAACACGTAGCGCGGGGTGCAATCGGTGGTGATTGCCAGCGCCTTGCCGGTGCCGTGCACCCGCACCACGCCCGCATCGCCGCCGGTCTGGAGCGTATCCGCGCCAACCTGCGAATCGTACTGTTCCGCAATCCAGCGCCGCGATGCGAGATCGGGCGAACCCATCATGGTCAGCAGATCAGCAGCGATATCATCGCTCGCCGGCACTTCGGCGAGCGGCTTGATACCTGCCCAAGCCTTGTACTCGGCCTTGGAGAGATAGGGCCGGTCGTATAGCGGCGCATCATCGGCGAGCGGGGCGAGGGGGATGTCGCACACGACTTCGCCGTTGAATTCGAGCACCATGTGGCCCCCGTCTTCAAGCGCATCGGTGACCTCGCCGATCACCGCGAAGTCCAGTTCCCACTTGGTGAAGATCGCCTCTGCCTCAGCCTCGCGGCCCGGCTTTAGCACCATCAGCATCCGTTCCTGGCTCTCTGACAGCATCATCTCGTAAGGGGTCATGCCCTCCTCGCGGCACGGCACCGCGTTCATGTCGAGCCGGATGCCTGCGCCGCCCTTGCTCGCCATTTCGACGCTGGAGCTGGTCAGCCCCGCTGCGCCCATGTCCTGAATCGCGACGATTGCATCGGTCGCCATCAGTTCGAGGCAGGCTTCGATCAGCAGCTTTTCGGTGAACGGATCGCCGACCTGCACCGTCGGGCGCTTGGCCTCGGCATCCTCGCCGAAATCGGCGCTCGCCATGGTCGCGCCGTGGATGCCGTCGCGCCCGGTCTTGCTGCCGACATAGACGATCGGATTGCCGACGCCGGTGGCCGCCGAGTAGAAAATCTTGTCGGTATTGGCGACGCCCACCGTCATCGCGTTGACGAGGATATTGCCGTCGTAAGCCGGGTGGAAGTTCGTCTCGCCCGCCACAGTCGGCACGCCGACGCAATTGCCATAGCCGCCGATGCCCGCGACCACGCCTTGCACCAGATGCTTCATCTTGGGGTGTTCGGGCCGTCCGAATCGCAGTGCGTTGGCATTGGCGATGGGCCGCGCGCCCATGGTGAACACATCGCGCAAAATGCCGCCCACGCCCGTCGCCGCGCCCTGATAGGGCTCGATATAGGAGGGGTGGTTGTGGCTCTCCATCTTGAAGATCGCCGCCTGACCATCGCCAATGTCGATCACGCCCGCGTTCTCGCCCGGTCCGCAGATCACCCACGGGGCTTCGGTCGGCAGCTTCTTGAGGTGCAGGCGCGAGGATTTGTAGCTGCAATGCTCCGACCACATCACCGAAAAGATGCCGAGTTCGATGAGGTTCGGCTCGCGGCCCAATGCGGCGAGGACGCGCTCGTATTCCTCGGGCGAGAGGCCGTGCTGTTCGACGATTTCGGGGGTAATGGCAGACATGTGGGGACTCCTTGGCCGCCCCCCTAAATCACTGCTCGCCGAAGGCCAAGCCGCCGCGTTTCTGGAACCAGCGATTCTCCCCCACCCACAGCGCAAGGGCGGTCATGATAGCAAAGGCTAGCAACGCCTGCAGATACAGCAACGCGCCCGCCTGTTCGGGATGCGGGCCGAACCAGTTGACCGCCTGCAACAGCAGCATCACTCCCAAGAGCACCAGCGGCGGGCCGAGCGGGCCGCGCGTGCGGCGCACGTAGAACGCAAAAGCGCCGCCCACCAGCAGCAGTTCCAGCGGCATTGCGACAGCCGGGTAGTTCCACAATCCCAGCCCCAGCTTGGGCGGATCGCCGTTGATGGTGAGATCGGGTACATGCACCAGCCAGTCGAGCAACCAGTGCGAAACCACCACCAGTCCCGCCAGAACTCCGGCAAATGCATCGCGCTGGGCCAGTGCCACCACCAGCAGGCAGGCCAGCGCCCAGATTCCGGCGCCCAGCAGGCTGTGGGTATAGGGCATGTGATAGAGATCGAGCGGTACCATCACGCTCGCACCGGGATCGACCCGCAGCTTTTCGACCCCGATCAGCGCGAGCCCGAAAAATCCCCAATCGATCAGCTGCGCGGCAACGAACAGCGTGCCGAGCCGCGGGCTGCGCGGGCTGACTGCAGCGGCGACAAGGGCCGGAGCGAAGTGACCGATGAACATGTCAGGCGGGCATCACCGAAGGGGCGAACCGCAGCGCGACATAGGTGGCAATCCCGCTCGCCATGCCGGTCGCGAATGCGCCCCACAGGATGTCGAGAACACTGATATGGGTCGCCCACACCTTGAACACGGCCTGCGACGTTAGGTCGAAAGTGGCATAGCACAGCGCGCCCAGCAGAATGCCGTTGAGCACCGCAGCCTGCACCGTACCGCTATCGAGGCCCGGCTTGATCGCGAACCAGGTCATCCCGGCGAGGTAGATCAGATAGAACACCCCGGCTGCAGCGACGTTGAAATCCTTGGCCATGATGTCGCCGATCACCGGACGATAGAGGTTTCCCGCCGCCCAGCGCAGCCAGATCGCATCCAGCACACCAAAGGCGATAGCCGCCGTCACGTAGGCGATGATCCATTTCAACATCTGTCTGCAATTCCCTGTTTCGTAGCCCCGCCCACTACTGGCAGCCTTGACCGGGCAGGCTTGCCTCGTCAATGCTCATGACCATGGACGAGGGCACAGCATCACCGGCGGCACAGCCGGATATATCGAAAATGAGCTTCGAGCAGGCGCTGGCCGCGCTCGAACAGATCGTGCAGCAGCTCGAACGCGGCGACGTGCCCCTCGATCAGTCGATCAGCCTGTACGAACGCGGCGAGGCGCTACGGCTTGCGTGCCAGCAACGGCTCGATGCGGCGCAGGCGCGGATCGAGAAGATCGTGACCGGTGCCGATGGCCGCGCGGCGGGCACTCGGCCGTTCGACGCGGAAAGCTGACGTGATGCTGGCGCAAACGGGGGGCAGTATGCTGAGCGACGCGATCGCAAGCGTTCAGGCCGATATCGATTCACTGTTCGATGCGCTGTTGCCGGTACCGGACGATACCAGCGCGCGTCTGGTCGAGGCGATGCGCTATGCCGCGATTGGCGGGGGCAAGCGGGTGCGCCCGTTGCTGGTGTGCAGCACCGCCAGCCTGTTCGGCGTGTCTCGCGATGCCGCGCTGCGGGCGGGCGCGGCGATCGAGGCGATCCATGTCTATTCGCTGATCCACGATGATCTGCCGTGCATGGACAATGACGATCTGCGCCACGGCAAACCGACCTTGCACAAGGTCTATGACGAGGCGACCGCAGTGCTGGCGGGCGATGCGCTCCACGCGCTGGCGTTCGAGGTTCTGGCCGATGACGAAACCAGCGCGGACCCCTTCGTGCGTTCCGAACTGATCGCCACGCTGGGCAAGGCATCGGGGATGCACGGCATGGCCGGCGGGCAGATGATGGATATGGTCGCGGACGAGGAAGGCGTGACCTATGACCTTCACACCATCACCCGCCTGCAACAGCTGAAAACCGGCGCGCTGCTGGCCGCCAGTGTTGAAATGGGCGCGATTCTGGGCCGGGTCGCACCGCAGGGCCGGGCGCACTTGCGCGCCTATGCCCGCGACATCGGGCTCGCGTTCCAGATCGCCGACGACCTGCTTGATGTGGTGGGTGACGAGGAAAAGGCGGGCAAGGCGCTGCGCAAGGACGACGAACAGGGCAAACAGACCTTCGTCACCTTGATGGGTGCGGACAAGGCCCGCGAACAGGCGCGCGCACTGGTCGATCAGGCAGTGCTGCGGCTCGCATCATACGGCCCCGAAGCCGACATCCTGCGCGCGCTGGCCCGCTATATCGTCGAGCGGGATCGCTGATCCCCTCAAGCCACAAGGACAACCGCGATGACACGCCGCGTCGGGATCTATCCCGGAACTTTCGATCCCATCACCCTGGGCCACGCCGACATCATCCGGCGCGGGTCGAAGCTGGTCGACTGGCTGATCATCGGGGTCACCACCAATCCATCGAAGAACCCGATGTTCTCGACCGAGGAACGCTTCCGCATGGTCGAACGCGAGGTCGCCAATCTGGGCCTCGGCAATGTCGAGGTGGTGGGGTTCAACGCGCTGCTGGTGAAGTTCGCGCAGAAACAGGGCGCCAGCGTCATCATTCGCGGGCTGCGGGCCGTCGCCGATTTCGAATACGAATATCAGATGGCCGGCATGAACCAGCAGCTCGACGACGACATCGAAACCGTGTTCCTGATGGCGGATGTCTCGCTCCAGCCGATCGCGTCGAAACTGGTCAAGGAAATTGCGCTGTATGGCGGGGATATAGCGCGGTTCGTCAGTCCGCCGGTGTGTACCGAAGTCGAGGCGCGGGTCCGCGAACTGGGCTTGAAGGGCGATTATTGAACCCGCCTTGTCGACAGCCCGTCGCTTCGTTCATTGAAGTGTCAGCCCGGCATGGTTACACGGCGCGTCTGCTACGGAAGAAATGATGATCAAAGCCACGCTCCCTACCGCCCTTGGCGCGCTTTTCCTGCTTGCATCGGCGCATCCCGCGCTGGCGCAGCAACAACGCGATGATACGCCTCCGGTCGCTTTCGGCGATAATGTCGACAAGGACGACGAGGACGAGGCTGAAGCCGCCGTCGCCGCGCCGCGCCGCTTCGGACCGATCAACTATGATCCTGCCGTCGAGCCGGAGAATGTCTGGGTGCTCGATCTATCGAACGGCGAACGGGTCAAAATCCGGCTGATGGCCGACTGGGCGCCCGCCCATGTCGAACGGATCAAGAAGCTGACCCGCGACGGCTTTTACAGCGGCGTGATCTTCCACCGCGTGATCGAAGGCTTCATGGCGCAGGGCGGCGATCCCACCGGCACCGGTCAGGGCGCTTCGGACCTGCCCGACCTGGAGGCTGAGTTCAATCCGATGCCGCATGTGCGCGGCACGGTGTCGATGGCCCGCGCGAGCGAGGAAGACAGCGCCAACAGCCAGTTCTTCATCGTGTTCTATCCGCGCTTCAGTCTCGACAAGAATTACACCAATTTCGGCCGCGTGATCGAGAACATGGACGCGGTGGACGCGATCAATCGCGGCGAGCCGCCCGCCGATCCGACCTATATCGTGCAAGCCTCGCTGGCGAGCGACAACGTGCCGCCGCCGCCTCCACCGGCTGCTCCGGTCGACACGGCGCCGATCACTGCCGATATGCTGAGCAGCCCGCTGAGCTAAAGTCCTTTTCGTGGATGCCGCGCCGCGCTAGGCGCGCTGCCCATGAAAGTTGACCTGTTCGATTTCGAGCTTCCGCCGGAACGCATCGCCTTGCGTCCGGTCCGTCCGCGCGATGCGGCGCGGATGCTGGTGGTGCGCGGGGCTGATGCACCGTTCGAGGATCGGCCGTTCGAAGACTGGGGCGTTCGCGATCTGCCTGATCTGCTCAACCCCGGCGATGTGCTGGTGTTCAACGATACCCGTGTGATTCCCGCCCAGCTCGAAGGTCGCCGTGCGGACGGCGAAGCGAAGATTGGCGCAACGCTGCACAAGCGGATCGATCTGCGTCGCTGGCAGGCTTTCATCCGCAATGCCAAACGGGTGAAACTGGGCGATACGCTGGTGTTCGGCGGCGGTGTGACCGCCCTTGCCGAGCAGCGCCATGATGATGGATCCATCACGCTGCTGTTCGAAGGCGAGGAACCGGTCGAAGTGTTGCTCGACCGGGCAGGCACCATGCCGCTGCCGCCCTACATCGCCTCCAAACGCGGGGTCGACCATCAAGATCTCGAAGATTACCAGACGATGTTCGCGGCGGAGAAGGGCGCAGTGGCGGCCCCCACCGCCTCGCTGCATTTCACCCAGAGGCTGGTCGATGCGCTGGACGCGCGCGGAATCGGCCGGGCAATGCTGACGCTGCATGTCGGGGCAGGCACGTTTCTGCCCGTGAAGGCGGAGGACACCGACGACCACCGGATGCACGCCGAATTCGGGCGCATTTCACAGGCCACCGCCACACAGCTCAACGAAGCGCGAGCCAAGGGGGGGCGGATCATAGCGGTCGGCACCACCTCGCTGCGCCTGCTGGAAAGCGCGGTCGATGAAAGCGGGATCATTCAACCGTTCGCGGGGGACACGGCCATTTTCATCACGCCCGGTTACAAACTCCGCGCCGTCGACGGGTTGATGACCAATTTCCACCTGCCCAAATCGACGCTGATGATGCTGGTCAGTGCGCTGATGGGGCGCGAACGGATGATGGCAGCCTATACCCACGCCATCGCCAACGAATATCGTTTCTATTCCTATGGTGACTCATCGCTGCTGCTGCCCTAGCCACTGGTGCATGCCCGAATCCATTCTCGAAATCAGCGGCCTGTCGAAGGTCTACAAGGGCGGCACGCGGGCGCTCGACAACGTCGATCTGTCGATCCGCAAGGGTGAGATTTTCGCGCTGCTCGGTCCGAACGGTGCGGGCAAGACCACGCTGATCGGTGCGGTGTGCGGGCTGGTGCGGCCCAGCAGCGGCACGATGACCGCCTTCGGGCACGATCTTGCGCGCGACTGGCGGCGGGCGAGGGCGCGGATCGGGCTGGTGCCGCAGGAACTCGCCACCGACATGTTCGAGACGGTCTGGCGCGCGGTCGCTTACTCGCAGGGCCTGTTCGGCAAACCCTATGATGCCGAGCGGCTTGAGGATATCCTCAAAGGCCTCTCGCTGTGGGACAAGCGCGATGCGCAGATCCGTGCGCTTTCGGGCGGGATGAAGCGCCGGGTGCTGATCGCCAAGGCGCTGGCGCATGACCCCGAACTGCTGTTCCTCGATGAACCCACCGCAGGCGTGGACGTGGAGCTCAGAAAAAGCATGTGGCAGCAGATCGCTGCGCTGAAAGAACGTGGCGTCACCATCATCCTCACCACCCATTATATCGAGGAGGCCGAGGAGATGGCCGATCGCGTCGGCATCATTCAGGGCGGTCGCATCCTGATGGTCGATGAAAAGCGCGCAATGATGGAGCGCTTGGGCACCACCGAAGCTGTGATCGCGCTGGCCGCGCCGCTCGCTGCCTTGCCGCCGGAAATCGCCGCTTTCCCGGTCGAACTGGACGCCGGCCGCACGTGCCTGACCTATCGCGGCGGAAACGGGCAGGGCGGAGGCCGCGCTCAGGTGGCGCAGCTGGCCCAGGCATTGACCCGCGCAGGCATCGAATATCTCAGCCTCGATATCCACGATTCCTCGCTGGAGGATATCTTCGTCGGACTGCTGGGCGAAGGGCGGGCCGCGTGATGCATTTCAACGTCCGCAGCGCCTATGCGATCTACCGCCGCGAAATGAGCCGCGCCTTCCGCACGGCGTTCCAGTCGATCCTTTCGCCGGTGCTGACCACTTCGCTTTATTTCGTGGTGTTCGGATCGGTGATCGGCGCTCGGATGGAGCCGATCGGCGGGGTGCCTTACGGCGCTTTCATCATTCCCGGCCTGCTGATGCTGACCCTGCTGGGCGAAACCACCAGCAATGCCAGCTTCGGCATCTACATGCCGCGCTTCACCGGCACGATCTACGAATTGCTGTCCGCGCCGGTCGGTGTGGCCGAGACGCTGGCGGGATTCGTCGGCGCGGCAATGACCAAGGGGCTGATCCTTGCTGCGATCATCCTCGCCACGGCGACTTTGTTTGTGGATTACCAGATCGCCCATCCGGTGTTCGCCGCGTTCTACATCATGCTGGTGGCGTCCAGTTTCGCGCTGTTCGGCTTCATCCTGGGCATTTGGGCCGATTCGTTCGAGAAGCTGGGTATCATCCCGCTGCTGCTCCTTACGCCGCTGACATTTCTGGGCGGCACTTTCTATTCGATCCGCGATCTGCCCGCGCCGTGGGATGCGGTGGCGCTCGCCAATCCCATCGCCTTTCTGGTGAGCGGACTGCGTTGGACCTTCTATGGCACCGCCGATGTGCCGATTGCCGTGTCGCTCGGCCTGACGCTCGGCTTCCTCGCGCTGTGCGTCGTCATCATCACGGTGATCTTCCGCACCGGATGGCGCCTGCGCGAGTAATCGGAGCGGGTCTGCCGGCGCACTCTGTCGAACAGCAAATGTCGTCCGTCCGACACGAGCGACAACTGGTCGCCCTGTTCATGTGGCAGAAAGTCACCGAATCCTAGTGGCTTGCCTACCGCCGCACCCCCTGCGGCAGGCAAGAAAACAAGGATATAAACGCATGAGGAAAATCGCAATCACCACGCTCGTAGCGATGGGCGCGATGGCACTTCCGGCCGCAGCGCACGCGCAGTCCAATGACGGCCAACCGGAAATCACGGTCGGCGCATCGGTCGGTCTGCATGATCTCGGTCTCGATCTGGGCGACCTCGACGCCGACGATGGCGAGTTCGACGATCTCAACATCGACGACAGCGGCGAAATCTATGGTGGCTTTGCCGCGGTCGATTTCCCGGTCGGCGAAAACCTGTTTGCCGGTGTTGAAGGCAACGCACACTTCGGCAGCGGCCCGATCGATGCCGAATATGGCGCCTCTGCCCGCCTTGGCTTCCGCACCGAAGGCGGTGCCAAGATCTATGCGCGCGGCGGCTATCAGTGGGTCGATCTTGATGCCGGCAACGTGATCGGCGTTCCGGACTTCGACGAAAGCGATTTCGATCTGGATACCACCGAAGGTGATTACCTTGTGGGCGCCGGCGTCGAACTTCCGCTGGATACGGTCGTCTTGCGGGCCAATGTCGACACCATCGCGTTCGACACCCTGCGCGGAACGGTTGGCGTCGGCTTCAAGTTCTGATCGACTGATCCAGTACCGAATACAGACGGGCTGTCTGGCATTATCGCCGGGCAGCCCGTTTGCTTTAGAGGTGACAGCAGCGCCCGGCCTCGCTAGCGCGCGGGCCGATGACAGGCTCCCGCTTCTCGTTCACCCTCCATGCCACCGATGGCAAGGCGCGCACCGGCACCATCGCGATGCAGCGCGGGGAAATCCGCACGCCCGCCTTCATGCCCGTCGGCACGGCGGCGACGGTGAAGGCGATGAAGCCCGAAAGCGTGCGCGCGACCGGGGCCGATATCATCCTCGGCAACACCTATCACCTGATGCTGCGTCCGGGCGCGGAACGGGTGGCGCGGCTTGGCGGCTTGCACAAGTTCATGAACTGGCAGCGCCCGATCCTGACCGATTCTGGCGGCTATCAGGTGATGAGCCTGTCGGAGCTGCGCAAACTGACCGAGCAGGGGGTGGAGTTTCGCAGTCATCTCGATGGTTCGAAGCATATGCTCACCCCGGAACGATCGATGGAAATCCAGCGCCTGCTCGGCTCCGACATCGTGATGGCCTTCGATGAATGTCCCCGCGCCGACCGCCCCAAGGACGAGATCGCTGAGAGCATGGAACTGTCGATGCGCTGGGCCAAGCGTAGCCGCGATGGCTTCGACGCGGGCGAAGAACACGCGGAGAGCGCCGCCTTGTTCGGCATCCAGCAGGGCGCGCTGCATGAAGACTTGCGGCGGATCAGCGCCGATGCGCTGACTGCGATTGGCTTCGATGGCTACGCCGTCGGCGGGCTGGCCGTGGGGGAAGGGCAGCAGGCGATGTTCGGCGTGCTCGACTATGCGCCCACCATGCTGCCCGAAGATCGCCCGCGATACCTGATGGGCGTGGGCAAGCCCGATGACCTTGTGGGCGCGGTCGAACGCGGGATCGACATGTTCGATTGCGTGTTGCCGACCCGTTCGGGCCGCAATGGGCAGGCCTTCACCTGGAACGGGCCGCTGAACTTGCGCAACGCGCGCTTTGCCGAGGACACCGGGCCGCTTGACGAACGCTGCGGCTGTCCGGTCTGCACCACCTATTCGCGCGCCTATATCCACCACCTCGTCAAATCGGGCGAGATGCTGGGCGCGATGCTGCTGACCGAGCATAACCTCAGCTTCTATCAGGCGCTGATGCAGGCGATGCGCGATGCGATTGCGGCAGGAGCCTTCGCCGGTTTCGCCGCCGGCTTCCGCCGCGATTACTTGCGCCAAGGGGGTTGATCGCCGGGCGGGACGCGCTAGCCTGACCGCCTTGCAATCGGGGAGCCAGCATGAAATTCGGACGCAGCGCCAACGTGTTGGCGAAGGGCGCAGTTTTGTGCCTTGCGAGCACTATAGTCGGATCTGTTCCGGCCACCGCGCAGGATAGCGATATCGAGGCAACCGCCGCCGTGTTCGGCGCGCGCGAGACCGTGCTCGACATCTCGCTCTCGCCTTCGGGCACGAAAGTCGCCTTCATTGCCGCAGGCCCGGAACACACCGAATTGCTCAACGTCATCGATCTGGCAGGCGATGCCGAGATCAAGCGGGTGATCGTGAATTCGGAGAAAATCGCCGATCTCGACTGGTGCGAATGGGCAAATGACACGCGGTTGGTGTGCCAGGTGTCGGCCATGGCGCAGGGCGGCGACGGGTTCCTGCTGCCGTTCGACCGACTGTTCGCCATCGATAGCGACGGCGGCAATGTTCAGGAGTTGAGCAAGCGCGAGTCGCCGCGGGCGATGGGCTTTGCGCAACAGGGCGGGGATGTGCTCGCGCTCGACGTTGGCGGCGAACAGGGACAGATCCTGATGTCGCGCCAATGGGTCGAGGAGAATGGCATGGGCACGCGAATCGCCAGTCGCGATGCCGGGCTGGGTGTCGATCTGGTCGACGTGATGTCCGGCAAGCGGCGCACGCTCGAACGCGCCGATCCCGCAGCGCAGCGCTTTGTCGCCGACGAGACCGGACAGGTGCGGATCAAGGTGCGGGCGCGTTTTGACGGAAATGGGCGGCTGACCGGCGAGTACGACTATTTCTATCGCTTGCCGGACAAGAATGGCTGGGAGGCGCTCGACAATCTCACGTTTGATGGTGAGCCGGTGCCGTGGTTTTCCCCTCTGTCGGTCAACAGCAAACGCAACGTTGCGGTCGGGTTTGTCCAGATGGACGGCTATGATGCGATCGCTGAATTCGCGCTCGATGGCAGCGGCAAGGGCACCCTGCTGATGGCGCGCGATGATGTCGATGTCGACGCGCTGATCCGGATCGGGCGTCAACGCCGGGTGGTTGGCGCAAGCTACGCAACGGAGAAGCGGCAGATTGCCTATTTCAGTCCGGAACTGGCCAAGCTGGCGACCGATCTCGGCAAAGCTTTGCCCGATCAGCCGATGATCAACATCGTTGGATCGAGCAGTGACGAGCAGCAATTGCTGCTGATCGCGTCGAGCGATACCCAGCCGGGGCAGGTCTATCTGTTCGACAAGGGCAAGCGCACGCTCGAACCGGTCCTGCCGGTGCGCGCCGAAATCGGCGAACGGCAGCTGGGCCGGATGCGGCCGGTCACCTATCCGGCAGCGGACGGCACGCAGATCCCCGGCTATCTGACGCTACCGCCGGGTTCCGACGGCAAGAACCTGCCCGCCATCGTCATGCCGCACGGCGGCCCCTCGGCGCGCGATGAATGGGGGTTCGATTGGCTGGTGCAGTTCTTCACCGCGCGCGGGTTTGCCGTGCTCCAGCCCAATTACCGCGGATCATCGGGTTATGGCGCCGACTGGTACGGGCGCAACGGGTTCAAGGCGTGGGACGTTGCAATCGGCGATGTCAACGATGCGGGGCGCTGGCTGGTGAGCGAGGGGATTGCCCGGCCTGACCAGCTGGCGATCGCCGGGTGGTCATACGGCGGCTATGCCGCGCTTCAATCGCAGGTGCTCGATCCCGCGCTGTTCAAGGCTGTGGTGGCAATCGCCCCAGTGACGGATCTGGCCTATCTGGCAGACGACAAGCGGGGATATACCAGCTATCGTATGGTGCGCGATTTCATCGGGCAGGGGCCGCATGTGGACGCAGGCAGCCCGCGCCGTCATCCTGAAAAATTCGCCGCACCGGTCGCGCTGTTCCACGGTACCCGCGATCTCAACGTCGATGTGCGCCATGCGCGCGCGATGGAAAAGGCGCTCAAGGACGCGGGCAAGCCTGTCATCTACCACGAATACGAAGACCTCCAGCACGGCCTCGGTGACAGCAAGGCGCGCGCCGATATGCTCGCCACCATCGGCCGTTTTCTGGATGAGGCGCTGGGGCGTGGCGGGTAAGGCGCTCTGGAGCCCGAAGGCACTCGACAAATCCGCCTTTCACCGCCTAGGGCGGCAAGGATGAACGATATTCCCCTTAGCCCCGCGGACTGCACCACGATGGCCGAAGTGCGCGTCGGAGTCGATGCTCTCGATCGTGAACTGGTCGCTCTGCTCGCGACCCGCTTTGGCTATATGCGTGCCGCCGCCCGCATCAAGCAGAGCCGCGGGGCAGTGCGCGACGAAGCGCGCAAGGCCAGCGTGATCGCTGCGGCTGTCGCCGAGGCAGAGGCGCACGGCATTCCCGGCGATGTCGTCGGCGACATCTGGGAACGGCTCGTCGAAGGCTCGATTGCGTATGAATTCGGCGAGTGGGACCGGGTAAAAGGCTAAGCTTTTTTGCGGTTCAGGAATCGCCCCAACCGGGGTTCCTTTTTTGCCGGTTCTGCCTGACGGATGGTTTGCGCCAAACGCCTGATCTTGCCGGTCCATTTCGCGGCATGCTTCTCCGCCCCGCCGAACTTGACCTGACCCAGCGGCAGAATCCGCACCGGCTTGAAGCCGACAAAGCCCAGCACCTGCCCCTTCCAGCGGCGGATCACGGCATTCCCATAGACAAGCCACAGAAAGAATGGCGGCGTGTCCATGGTGATGATCACATCGGCAGAGCGCCCTGCCATGTTGCGATCCCAGAAGGTGTCCTGATCGTGATAGGCAAAGGTGAATCCGGGCAGGAATAGCCGGTCGAGCAAGCCTTTGAGCATCGCCGGTTCCGCTCCCCACCACATCGGGAAGGCGAGCGCGAGGTGATCGCAGGCATCCAGCTCCTCGGCCAGACGGAGCAGATCAGGCTCCCATTCAGTGCGCTGGCGGTAGCCGTGGGCGAGGTTGGGATCGAACCGCAGATCGCGCAAGGCCACCGCCGTGACTTCGGCGTGTGCAGGAAGCGCGGCGCGGTATTCTTCCATCAGGGACGAGCAATAGCGCCGCTCGTCAGGGTGTCCGTCGATCAGCAGCACATTCATCGCCGTTCACCCCCAAGCCTTCGCTAGCCAATCAATCGCATTGCGCGGCACAAAAGAAAAGGGCGGCCCCGCAAGGCCGCCCTTTCGTATGTCCATCGCTAAAAATCAGATCAGCGCGAATAGAACTCCACCACCAAATTCGGTTCCATCGTTACCGGATAGGGCACTTCGTCGAGCTTCGGCACGCGGGTGAACTGCACCTTCTCGTTGCCGTCGGGCGCAACGTAATCGGGAATGTCACGTTCGGCGAGGCCTTGGGCTTCGATCACCAATGCCATTTCCTTGGCCTTGCTGCCGAGGCTGATGACGTCGCCGATATCGATCCGGCGCGAGGCGATGTTGCACTTCACGCCGTTCACATAGATGTGGCCGTGGCTGACGATCTGGCGGGCCGAGAAGATGGTCGGCGCGAATTTGGCGCGGTAGACCACCATGTCCAAACGCCGCTCGAGCAGGCCGATCAGGTTCTGGCTGGTATCGCCCTTCATGCGCGATGCTTCGGCATAGGTGCGCTTGAACTGCTTTTCGGTGACGTCGCCGTAATAGCCCTTGAGCTTCTGCTTGGCGCGAAGCTGCAGGCCGAAATCGCTCATCTTGCCCTTGCGACGCTGGCCGTGCTGGCCGGGGCCGTAGGAACGCTTGTTCACCGGGGAGTTGGGGCGACCCCAGATGTTCTCGCCCATCCGGCGGTCAAGCTTGTACTTGGCGCTTTTACGCTTCGACATAAGTCGTGTCCTTCATATCTGCTGGATCATCCCCCAATCCGACAATCGAACTGAGCCTGACCATTGAACCCGGCATCGCACCATCAGACCGATTTGCCTGATGCGGCCACTGCTTCACCGGGGTGCAGGGCCAATTGCGAAGGCGCGCGCATAGCAGGATGGGCCGCAAGGTCAAGCATTGGCCCGGCGCAAACGGCGATCAGCGCGGATTGTTGAGCTCACGCCACTCCTCGGACGTGCGGCAGACCTTGGTCTTGCGGCGGCTCGACGTGTCGAGCTTCACGTAGCGGCAGATGCGCTTTTCTTCGGTCACGGCGTCCTCCGCAGCCTCATCAGCCGACTGCTCGGCCGGTTCCTCGCTGGCAGGGGGCTTCTCGGCTGTCTGTCCGGCGGCGTTGGCCACAGTCGCAACTGGTAGAACGAACAGGGCGCAAGCGAGGGCAAGCGGGAGGCGCATCGAAATCATCTGAAATCTCACGAATTTGTGACTGGGGAAGCGATCAACGTACCGCCTGACCAACGCCAGTCCAACCGCATTCGACGAACGACGTCAGTCGCGGCGATTGCGTTGGATCGTGGTGAGAACCCCGCGCAAGGTGCGCACCTCAAGATGGTTCCAGCCCGGCTTCGTCAGCACCCCGCGCAAGGTGCGGCGCGTCGCTTCGGCGCGGCCCTCGGGCAGGAAATAGCCGCGCGGCTCCAGCATCGCTTCCAGATGCGCGATCAACCCGTCAAGCTCCTCCTGCGGGGCAGGGGGCAGCACATCCTCAACCGTGGGCTGCACCAGCACCATGCCGGAATCCGCGATTTCTCGCCCGATCCGCGACCATTCATACGCCACCAGAATCACCGCCTGCGCGAGATTCAGCGAAGCGAACTCGGGATTGATCGGCACGGTCAGGATATTGCGCGCCAGCGCCACATCCTCGGTTTCCAGTCCGGAACGTTCGGGGCCGAAGATGATCGCATGGCGCCCGGCCAGCGTGTGGACGATCCTCCCCGCTTCGTCCGCGCCGATCACCGGCTTGGTAACGCCGCGCTTGCGCACCGTGGTGGCGTGGACATGGGCGCAGTCGGCCACGGCTTCGGCCGTAGTTTCGAAGACTTTGGCCTGTTCGAGCACGATATCCGCGCCCGCCGCAGCCGGGCCGGCAGAGGGGTTGGGCCAGCCATCGCGCGGGGCGACCAGCCGCATCTCGGTCAGCCCGAAATTCAGCATCGCCCGCGCTGCCTTGCCGATATTCTCGCCCAATTGCGGGCGCACCAGCACGATCACCGGCTTGTTGGTTTCGGCCATTTTGTGGTTATTCTTTCGCCGCTTGCTGCACGGTGCTGGCAAACTCTTCGAAGTCGCGCGCTTCCGAGAAATCGCGGTAGACGCTGGCGAACCGGATATAGGCCACCGAATCGATCTGGCGCAGACCATCCATCACCATCTCGCCGATTCTGGAGGAGGGGACCTCCGGCTCGCCCGAGGTTTCGACCTGACGCTGAATGCCCGATATCAACTGATCGAGCCGCTCCTGATCAATGGCCCGTTTACGGCAGGCAAGCGCGACCGATTGTTCGAGTTTGGACCGTTCGAACGGTTCCCGCCGTCCCGGCCCGCCATCGGACCCGGACTTGACCACCACCACCTCGCGCAGTTGGACGCGCTCGAAGGTGGTGAAGCGCGCCCCGCAGGACGAACACTGGCGACGCCGCCGGATCGAGGCATTGTCCTCGGTCGGGCGACTGTCTTTTACCTGGGTGTCGTCGTGGGCGCAAAAGGGACAACGCATTCAGATGGTTATTTCTTGATTCTCTGGTAGAGTGCAAAGCCCGCACCGGCGAGCAGCCCGACCGGCAGCGATATGACCGGCAGGATCCAGCCCGCCACAGCGCCAATTGCCGCGCCGGTCAGCACCGGCCCGGTCGAGGGGTGGTTGACCCCTTCCTTCGCCATGCCGCTGACTTCGACCTTCACATCCTCGACCCAGTCGGGTGTCTGGCGGGGTTCCTGATCGTTCATTGCATTGCTTCCTTACAGGCCGGGATAGACGGGGAAGGCGGCGCAGAGTTCAGCGACCCGTGCGCGCACACTTTCCTCGACCTGCGTATCGCCTTCGGGGCCGTTTTTGGAAAGACCGTCAACCACTTCGGCAATGAGTTTGCCGATGGTGCGGAACTCCTCGGGGCCGAAGCCGCGAGTGGTTCCGGCGGGCGTGCCGAGCCGGATCCCGCTGGTTACGAAAGGCGAGCGGGTGTCGAACGGGATGCCATTCTTGTTGCACGTGAGCCATGCCCGATCGAGACCCTTTTCGGCGTCCTTGCCGGTCACGTCCTTGGCGGTGAGATCGACCAGCATCGAATGGTTATCGGTGCCGCCGCTCACGATGCGCAACCCGTTTTCCTCAAGGCTTGCGGCGAGCGCGCGGGCGTTATCGACGATGCGATGGGCGTATTCGCTGAACGAGGGATCGAGCGCTTCCTTGAAAGCCACCGCCTTGGCTGCGACGATGTGCATCAGAGGGCCGCCCTGCAGGCCGGGGAAGACCGCCATGTTCAGGGGCTTGGTGAACTTCTCGTCGTTCCACAGGATGATCCCCGAACGCGGACCGCGCAGCGACTTGTGCGTGGTCGAGGTGACGATGTCGCAATGCGGGAAGGGCGAGGGGTGCGCGCCGCCTGCGACAAGGCCGGAAATGTGGCTCATGTCGCACAGCAAAATCGCGCCCACTTCGTCGGCAATCGCGCGGAACGCTGGGAAATCCCACAACCGCGAATATGCGGTGCCGCCGCAGATGATGATCTTCGGCTTGCTTTCGCGCGCCTTGGCGGCGACCTCGTCCATGTCGATGGTTTCGGTGTCGCGGCTCACGCCATATGACACGACATTGAACCACTTGCCGCTCATATTGACGGGCGATCCGTGGGTGAGGTGCCCGCCGGAGTTCAGATCGAGCCCCATGAAGGTATCGCCCGGATTGAGCAGGGCGAGGAACACCGCCTGGTTCATCTGGCTGCCGCTGTTGGGCTGCACATTGGCAAAGTTGCAGCCGAACAATTGCTTGGCGCGGTCGATTGCCAGCGTTTCTACCACATCGGCATATTCGCAGCCGCCATAATACCGTTTGCCGGGATAGCCTTCCGCATACTTGTTGGTGAACACGCTGCCCGCCGCTTCGAGCACGGCGCGGCTTGCGATGTTCTCGCTTGCGATCAGTTCGATCTTGTCGCGCTGACGGGCGAGTTCCTTGCCGACGGCCGCCGCGATTTCGGGATCGGCGTGGGCCAGGTCATCGTTCCAGAAACCGTCCATCGGGGCGGCAGAGGTGCGGGTGGCGAAATCAATCGGGGCGGTGCTCATTGGTGGGTCTCGATATGATCGGGCAGAAACGGAGGCTTGCCGAGCTTGCCCACCCGGCGCTGATGGCGCCCGGCAGGATCGCCGGCATCGGCGAATTCGGTGTCCAGAAAGGTGGCGATGCAGGATTTGGCCATCTCGATTCCTACGAGACGCGCGCCCATTGCGATGCAATTCGCATCATTATGTTCGCGCGCGAGGGCTGCGGAAAGCGGCTCGGAAACCAGCGCGCAACGCACTTCGGGGTGGCGATTGACGCTGATCGAGATGCCGATGCCGCTACCGCACAGCGCAACGCCGAATTCGACGGTACCCTCGGCAATGATCTCCGCGAGGCGATAGCCATAATCGGGGTAATCGACGCTCACCCCCGGCTCCGGGCCGAGATCAGCGACGTCATGGCCTTCTTCGATGAGCCATTCGGCCAGTTCGGCCTTCAGCTCGGTCGCGGCGTGATCGGATGCAATTGCTATGCGCATTGGCTCGACATAGTCGCTGGGGGCGAGATTCTCCACCCCGTAGAATCGGCTTTTCGACGGTCAGCACCGGTTTTGCTTTACGCCGTCGAAAGAGGCAGCGTGCTACCGCCCGTCCGATGAGCAATCCTGCTTCCCGTCCGACCGCCGAACAATGGCTGGCCCGCGTCTTTGCCGACGCTGCGCCGCGCCATTTCGGTACGGGCTGGATCAGCGGTGTTATGGGCATCGTGCTGGGGCTGCTGGCTCTGTTTGCGGTGCTGTGCCTGCATTTCCCGCAATATCTGACGCTGCCGGAACTGCGCGCGCGTTATCCGCTGGAGTTGGTGCGGTTGGCGATCGATGTCGGGTTGCTGGCGGCGATGGCGTTGGCGGGATTATCCATGCTGTTGCGGCGCAGAAAGGCGCTGGGGATCGCGGGCCTGTTTCTGGCGGGAGCGGCTTTGGCCTTGGGCGCGGGCGGGGTGGAGATTCCGCGCGGCGGTGCCAGCACCGTCTATCTCGGGCTCGACTGGTTCGTGCTGGGCGTGCTGACCACCGCCGCGATCTTCGTGCCGCTGGAGCGGGGCTTTGCGCTGCGGCGCGGTCAGGGTGCATTCCGGCGTGGCTGGCTGACCGACACGCAGTATTTCTTTGCCAGCCACGTGCTGGCGCAGGTGATGAGCGTCGCGGTGCTGGCACCTGCGGTGGCGCTGGGAAGCGTGCTGGCGTTGCCTTCAGCGCAATCAGCGGTGCAGAGCCTGCCGCTGGCGGTGCAGTTTGCGCTGGCGGTGCTGGTCGCGGATCTGGCGCAATATGGCGTGCACCGAGCCTTTCATGCCATCCCGTTGCTGTGGCGGTTTCACAAGGTGCACCATAGCGTCGAGGTCATGGATTGGCTCGCCGGATCGCGGCTGCATCTGGTCGATGTTATCATGACGCGCGGGCTGGTGCTGCTGCCACTGGTGATGCTGGGGTTCGATCCTGTCGCGGTCTACGCCTATCTGGCGCTGGTAAGCTTCCACGCGGTGTTCATCCACGCGAACTTCGCGCCGCGAGTGCGCTGGCTCGAGCGGTGGGTGGCGATGCCTCGCTTCCACCATTGGCACCATGGGGCAGAGCCCGAGGCGCGCGATGTGAACTTCGCGGTGCACCTGCCGATGATCGACCGCTGGTTCGGGACGTATCACATGCCGGAGGACTGCTGGCCGAGCGGCTATGGCATGGCCGGAGAACGCGCGCCGGAGGGCTGGGCGCGGCAGTTGGTATGGCCGTTCCGACACCGCCCATGAAAAACCCCGCCGAAGCGGGGCCTTTCGCGACTTACTGATCCAGAAACGACCGCATTTTCCGCGACCGGCTCGGGTGCTTGAGCTTGCGCAGCGCCTTGGCCTCGATCTGGCGGATACGTTCGCGCGTCACCGAGAACTGCTGGCCGACTTCTTCCAGTGTGTGGTCGGTGTTCATCCCGATGCCGAAGCGCATCCGCAGCACGCGCTCTTCACGCGGGGTGAGGGACGCCAGCACGCGGGTGACGGTTTCCTTGAGGTTCGCCTGGATCGCGGCATCCACCGGGATGATTGCGTTCTTGTCCTCGATGAAATCGCCCAGATGGCTGTCTTCCTCGTCGCCGATCGGCGTTTCGAGGGAGATCGGCTCCTTGGCGATTTTCATCACCTTGCGCACTTTTTCGAGCGGCATGGAGAGGCGCTGCGCCATTTCTTCCGGGGTCGGCTCGCGGCCTTCCTCGTGCAGGAACTGGCGGGAAGTCCGCACCAGCTTGTTGATCGTCTCGATCATGTGCACCGGAATACGGATGGTGCGCGCCTGATCGGCGATACTGCGGGTGATAGCCTGCCGGATCCACCACGTTGCGTAAGTGCTGAACTTGTAGCCGCGGCGGTATTCGAACTTGTCGACCGCCTTCATCAGGCCGATATTGCCTTCCTGAATAAGATCAAGGAATTGCAAGCCGCGGTTGGTGTATTTCTTGGCAATGGAGATCACTAGACGCAGGTTCGCCTCGACCATTTCCTTCTTGGCGATGCGCGCCTCGCGCTCGCCCTTCTGCACCATGTTCACGATGCGGCGGAATTCGGTCAGGCTCATGCCGGTCTGCGCGGCGATATCGGCGATTTCGGCACGGATGCGTTCGATCGCGGCTTCTTCGCGCTCGGCGAAGGCAGCCCACTTCTTGTCCTTCTTCGCGCGTTCCTTGATCCAGGCGTCGTCCATTTCGTTGCCGAGGTAGGAGCCGAGAAAGTCGATGCGCTTGATCTTGTGACGCTCGGCCAGTCGCAGCATCTGGCCGCCCAGCGTGGTCAAGCGGCGATTGAAGGCGTAAAGATTGTCGACCAGAAATTCGATCTTCGTCGCGTGGAACTGCACGCTTTCGACCTCTGCGGTCAGTTCTTCACGCAGCGCTTCGTATTTCTTTTCCTTCGCAGCGGGAAAATCATTGCCCGCCGCCAGCGTATCGACCCGGTCACCCTGAAGTTTTTCGAACGCATGGAAAAGTGTGGTGATGCGGGCAAAGGTTTCGAGCGCTTCAGGCTTCAGCGCGGCTTCCATCTGCGCGAGGGAGAGGGTGTTGTCTTCCTCCTCTTCCTCTTCGCGCTTGGGCTGGCCTTCGCCATCCTCGTCATCATCATCCGCTTCGGGCTCGTCCTTGACCTCATCGTCCTCGCGGATCGTCGGGCCGGCGGTTGCTTCGGAAATTTCGCCGTCGTCGTCGTCATCCTCGGCGCCTTCGGCCATCTTGTCGGCCGGCGGCTCCTTCGACAGCATTGCGTCGAGATCGAGAATCTCGCGCAGCTGCATGTCGCCGTTGTTCAACGCTTCGGACCAGTGAATGATGGCGTGGAAGGTGATCGGGCTTTCACAAAGCCCCATGATCATCATGTCTCGGCCCGCCTCGATCCGCTTCGCGATGGCAATTTCGCCTTCGCGGCTCAGCAGTTCGACGGCGCCCATCTCGCGCAGGTACATCCGCACCGGATCGTCGGTGCGTTCGCCGGTGACGAGCTTCTTGTTGCCGGCGCGGGCATCCTTGCTCGGGCCTTTCTTCTCGTCGTCCTCTTCGTCCTCGTCGTCATCCTCGGCGACGAGCGGCTCGACGCGTTCGCCGTCCTCGTCGCTCTCGGCTTCGGCTTCCTCGTCGTTCTCGACGATCTGGACGCCCATTTCGGACAAGGCGGTCTGGATGTCCTCGATCTGGTCGGGACTCATCTCGCCCGAAGGCAGCGCTTCGTTGAGCTCGTCATAGGTGACATAGCCGCGCTTCTTCGCCTTGCTGATCAGCTTCTTGATCGAAGCCTCGTTGAGATCGATCAGCGGGGCGTCTTCCTTGTCGGCCATATTTTTCAATCAATCCGTTGCCGGGTGGCTTTCTCCTGCGTTTCGCAGAAAACCGCCGCCTGTTTAACCAATGTCCTCCGCGGGCGCGGAGTTGTCACCCGTAGCTGCCGGGGCAGCTTTTCTGCGCCCGAATGCCTTGAGGCGCTCTTCAACTGTCATGAGCTGTGCGCGCAGCCTGGTCTGTTCGGCAAACGATCCTTCAGGATCGTTGTCGAAACGGGCTATCGTGACCGCAAGCGCAGCCTCAAGCGCCGGCCGTTCGACCAGCAGCGACACAGCTTCGGCCAATTCCTCACACGCAGCGCCGGTGGATGTGCCTTCATCAAGGAAGGCGTAACGGATGTCTGCCGGCGGGGCAGGATGACCTAGCGAATCGCATATGGCGCTTGGGGGCGACGAATCAAGCATTTCTGCAAGTTCGAAGAGCGATTCGACCAATGGTGCGGATTTCGGGTCATGCCGGGCGAGCTGCGACAGCGCCTCGGCATGGCGGTCGATCTCCTTCGGAAACCGGGTCAGGCCGGCAATCACGGCGGCCAGCAAGCCTTGCCGTTGGCCGCCGGACATGATCCCCGATAGCCGTGCGCGCGCATCTTCCGAAAGGCCCGGCGGCGGCACAGGTGCACCGCGCCAGGGGCCGCGCTGGCTGCGCTGCGGCGGTGAATAGGGCGCACGCGGCGGACGGGGGGGATAAGCGAAGGCGGAGAACCGGTCGCCAAGCTCGCGGCGGTACAGCCCTTTGACCTCGGGATCGGCGATCGTTTCGACATGCGCCATCAGCCGCGCCTTCAGGCCCGCCTTGGCCTCGGGCGTTGCGAGGGGCTGGGCATCGCGTTCGAACTCCCACAGCGTATCGACCAGACTGGCAGGGCGGCTGAGCAGCGCCTCCATCGCGGCCTTGCCTTGCTGGTTGATGAGATCGTCGGGATCGAGCCCGGCGGGCAGGCGCACGATGCTGAGCGAGCGCATCGGGCCGAGCAGGGGCAGGGCGCGCGTCACCGCCCGAATCGCGGCGCGCTGCCCTGCCGCGTCGCCATCGAAGCACAGCACCGGCACCTCGACCATGCGCCACAGCAGTTCGAGCTGCATCTCGGTGAGCGCCGTGCCCAGCGGCGCGACCACATCGGCGATCCCCGCATTCGCCAGCGCGATCACATCCATATAGCCTTCGACCACCACCACCCGTCCGGTCTGGCGCGATGCGGGCGCAGCGCGGTGGAGATTGTAGAGCGTGCGGCCCTTGTCGAACAATTCGGTGTCGGACGAATTCAGGTATTTCGCCACGCCGTCCCGCTTATCGAGAATGCGCCCTCCGAAGGCGATCACCCGTCCGCGCGCGTCCTGAATCGGCAGCATCACCCGCCCGCGGAAGCGGTCGTAGCGTTCGCCCTGTTCATTGGCGGCGCGCATCCCGGCGCCTTCGAGCATATCCTCGCCGAATTGCGAAAGGGCTTTGGGCAGAGCCTGCCGTTCATCGGGCGCCCAGCCGAAGCCGAATTCGGCCATGATCTTGGCCGAGAAGCCGCGCCGTTCCAGATAATCCCGCGCCGCCTTGCCGCCTGGCGCGGCGAGACTTGCAACATAGAACGCCTGCGCCGCGTCGGTCACGTCGATCAGGCTGGCGCGTTGTTCTGCACGCTTGGCCATTTGCGGGTCGGGGGCAGGGACTTCCATCCCGGCCTCGGCGGCCAGTTCCTTGACCGCGTCCATGAATTGCAGGCCCGCGTGATCGACCATCCAGCTGATCGCATCGCCATGCGCGCCGCAACCGAAGCAATGGTAAAACTGCTTCTGGTCGTTGACGTAAAAGCTCGGCGTCTTCTCGTCATGAAACGGACAGCACCCCTTCCACTCGCGTCCGGCGCGGGTCAGCTTGACCGACCGCATGACAAGCGTCGACAGCGTGATCCGCGCGCGCAGTTCGTCCTTCCATTGCGGGGTGATGGCCATGCTGGGTTAGGTGCGCCCGAACCCGCCAGGGTTCAAGCGCGGCCTGTGGATTGGTCTGTGGGCTTACGAAAGCGCCGCCTTCACCAGCGTGCTCGCCAGCTTGCCGTCGAGCACCGCGCCGTGGCGGGCTTTCAGTTCGCCCATCACGGTGCCCATGTCCTTCATGCTGGACGCGCCGGTTTCCGCCTTGATCGCCTCGATCGCAGCGCGGGTTTCCGCCTCGTCCATCATCTGTGGCAGGAATTCCTCGATCACTTCGAGTTCGGCGCGTTCCTTTGCCGCCAGCTCCTCGCGCCCGCCGGTCACGTACATCTCGATCGATTCGCGGCGCTGCTTCGCCATCTTCTGAAGCACGCTGACGACCAGTTCATCGTCAGGGATCTCCTTGGCGCTGGTGCGTTCCTCGATATCGCGGTCCTTGATCTTGGCGCTGATCTGGCGGAGCGCGGCTGTGCGGTCTTTCTCGCCTGCCTTCATCGCGGTGATGGTAGCGGCCTTGATGTCGTCACGGATCATTCGTGCGTTTCCTGTGGATGGAATGAATGTCGGGCCCTCTAACCCAATTGCGGGGCCAAGCCTAGGTTGACGCGCGCGGCCCACGCGCTTAGCGCACGAAACTTAGCAACATCGCTGGCTTTACCTGTAACGGAGCGCCCCATGGCCGACCCCGCATCTTTCCGCGCGCAACCTTCGGGTGCGACCGGCTGTATCGTTCTGGCCGATGGTACGGTGATCTGGGGTCGGGGCTTCGGTGCGGCAGGCAGCGCGGTGGGCGAGGTGTGCTTCAACACAGCGATGACCGGCTATCAGGAAGTGCTGACCGATCCCAGCTACGCGGCGCAGATCGTCACCTTCACCTTCCCGCATATCGGCAATGTCGGCGCGAATGCCGAAGATGTCGAAAGCAAGGTCGAAGGTGCAGTCGGCTGCGTGGTGCGCGAGGATGTGACCGAGCCGAGCAGCTTCCGCAGCATCGAGAAATTCGCCGGATGGATGGCGCGAAACGGCAAGATCGGGGTTTCGGGCGTGGACACCCGCGCGCTGACCCGCCGCATCCGGCAGACGGGCGCGCCCAATGCCGTGATCGCCCATGCTCCCGACGGCAAGTTTGACCTGCCCGCACTGCTGGCGCGCGCGCAAGGGTGGCCGGGTCTGGAGGGCATGGACCTCGCGGTGCGCGTCACCCGCGACAAGCACGAAAGCTGGGAGGGCGGATATTGGCGGCTCGGCACTGGCTACGGGCGAGCACCGAGGGACGCAAAGCCGCATGTTGTGGCGATCGACTATGGCTCCAAGGACAATATCTTCCGCAATCTGGTGAAGGCCGGCGCGCGGGTGACGGTGGTGCCGGCCAAGACATCTTACGAGGACGTGATGGCGCTGTCGCCCGATGGCGTGTTCCTCAGCAACGGCCCTGGCGATCCCGCGGCGACGGGCGAATATGCCGTGCCGGTGATCGCGCAGCTGCTGGAGGCGGACGTGCCGATCTTCGGCATTTGTCTGGGCCACCAACTGCTGGCGCTGGCGGCGGGCGCGAAGACGATCAAGATGCACCAGGGCCACCGCGGCGCAAACCATCCGGTGCAGAGGGTTGGCGCGGGCTGGGGCGAGACGTCTGGCCTTGTCGAGATTACGAGCATGAACCACGGCTTTGCGGTGGATGCGGCGACCTTGCCGGACAACGTCGAGCAGACTCATGTGTCGCTGTTCGACGGAACGAATTGCGGGATTTCCATTCGCGGGAAGCGGGCGTTCGCGGTGCAGTACCACCCTGAGGCATCGCCGGGGCCGCAGGATAGCTTCTACCTGTTCGAGAAGTTTGTAGGGGGGCTGGGGTGAAGGCCCAATTCACCTCGATCAACATGTTCGCGCCCTACTTCTCTCTTCCCTTGAGGGAAGGGCTGGGGATGGGGGCTCGGCGGTGAGGGGGCGGGGTGTCATTTCGGGCGTCGAACACCCATCCCCCAACCCCTTCCCTCAAGGGAAGGGGTTTACTGCGCTGGCCGCTGCTTTCGTAACTATATCAACCCCTTCGCTCGCCCAGAACCCCGCGATGACCCCGCGCCCGCTGGCCGAATGGCCCGGTGCGGAGATTGCCGAGGGCGTGGCATTTCAAGGCGATGGTTCGGTGACGCTCGAAGCCCCGCCCGAGACCGGCCTGCCGGTGCTCTCCTTCTGGCGGCCGGTGCTGCATGACGAGGATAGCCGCTATCCCGTCGCAGGCCGGATGGATTGCCGCGTCGCTGCCAGCCAAGGCCCGTTTGACGAAGCCACCTTCAATCCCGCCGCCCGCCATGAAGCCGTCGCCGATCAGCGCAAGCAGCAGGGCTTCATCGACACAGAGCGCCTCGCCTCCGAGGATGCCACCATGCGCCAGCTCGACGTGATCGGCCGCCGCAACGCCCCGCGCAGCTATTACGCGCTGAGCTACATCACCGCGCGCGACGGCGACCGCATGATCGACATCCGCCGCAACTGCACCTTCACCTTCGGCAGCGCCGCCTCCAAGCCCGACGTGCTGCCTTTCGTGAACCGCTATACCAAGTTCACCTTCGCCTTCGCGCCCGACCCTTCCGAGCAGGACTCCTGATGCCCAAAAGAACCGACATTTCCTCGATCCTCGTCATTGGCGCCGGCCCCATCATCATCGGGCAGGCGTGCGAGTTCGATTATTCCGGCACGCAGGCGATCAAGGCGCTGAAGGAGGAGGGCTACCGCGTCATCCTGGTCAACTCCAACCCGGCGACTATCATGACCGATCCGGAATTCGCCGACGCGACCTATATCGAGCCGATCACGCCAGATATCGTCGCCAAGATCATCGCCAAGGAACGCCCCGACGCGCTGCTGCCGACGATGGGCGGGCAGACGGCGCTGAACTGCGCGCTGGCGCTGGATGCGGACGGGACGCTCGAGAAATACGGCGTCGAGATGATCGGCGCGAAAGCGGACGCGATCGACAAGGCCGAAAACCGCCAGCGTTTCCGCGATGCGATGGACTCCATCGGGCTGGAAAGTGCGCGTTCGGGCGTTGCCACCACACTGGAACAGGCGCGCGTGATCCTTGAGCGCACCGGCTTGCCCTCGATCATTCGCCCCAGCTTCACCCTTGGCGGCACGGGCGGGGGGATCGCCTACAACAAGGCCGAATTCGACCAGATCGTGGCAGAAGGCCTCGACGCCTCGCCCACCACTGAAGTGTTGATCGAGGAATCGCTGCTCGGGTGGAAAGAGTTCGAGATGGAGGTGGTGCGCGACCGCAAGGATAACGCGATCATCATCTGCGCCATCGAAAACGTCGATCCGATGGGCGTGCACACCGGGGACTCGATCACCGTCGCCCCGGCGCTGACGCTGACCGACAAGGAATACCAGATCATGCGCAACGCGAGCATCGCTTGCCTGCGCGAGATCGGGGTGGAAACCGGCGGATCGAACGTGCAGTTCGCTGTCAATCCAGCCGACGGACGCCTGATCGTGATCGAGATGAATCCGCGCGTGTCGCGGTCCTCCGCGCTGGCATCCAAAGCCACCGGCTTCCCCATCGCCCGCGTCGCGGCGAAACTGGCGGTCGGATACACCCTCGACGAGCTCACCAACGAGATTACCGGCGCAACGCCTGCCAGCTTCGAGCCGACGCTCGATTATGTCGTCACCAAGATTCCGCGCTTCGCGTTCGAAAAGTTCAAGGGCGCAGCCACCGATCTTTCGACCGCAATGAAGTCGGTGGGCGAGGTGATGGCGATCGGTCGCAATTTCCAGGAATCGATGCAGAAGGCGCTTCGGGGGCTGGAAACGGGGCTCGACGGGTTCAACCGCATGCCGGAGCTGGAAGGCGCGAGCCGGGATGTGATCAATGCCGCGCTGTCACGCCGCACGCCTGACCGGCTGCTCAAGGTGGGGCAGGCGTTCCGCGAGGGTCTGAGCGTCGAGGAAATCGCCGCCGTCACCTTCTACGACCCGTGGTTCCTGCGCCAGATCGAAGCCATCATCGCTGCCGAGCGCGAAGTGCAGGCCGATGGCTTGCCGCGCGATGCTGCCGGATTGCGGCGCTTGAAAGCGATGGGATTTTCCGATCGGCGCCTCGCCACGCTGGCGGTACGCTCGGTGGGGGTAGCAGGCGGGATGGGCGAAACGCAGGCCAAGCGTTCCGGCCTGCTGCACGATGCGCTGGTCGCGATGGCCGGTGCCACCAGCGAGGACGAGGTGAGGGCGCTGCGCCACAAGCTTGGCGTGCTGCCGGTCTTCAAGCGGATCGATAGCTGCGCCGCCGAGTTCGAGGCGATCACGCCCTATATGTATTCGACTTACGAAGCCCCAAGCTTCGGCGAGGCGGAGTGCGAGGCAAACCCCTCCGACCGGCGCAAGATCGTGATCCTTGGCGGCGGGCCGAACAGGATCGGGCAGGGGATCGAGTTCGATTACTGCTGCGTCCACGCCTGCTTTGCCTTGGGCGAGGAATGGCATGGCCCGGCGTTCGAAACGATCATGGTCAACTGCAATCCCGAAACCGTGTCGACCGATTACGACACCTCTGACCGGCTCTATTTTGAACCGCTGACCGCGGAAGACGTGCTCGAAATCCTGCGTGTCGAACAGCAGAACGGGGAGCTTGTGGGCGTGATCGTGCAGTTCGGCGGGCAGACCCCGCTGAAACTGGCGCAGGCGCTGGAGGATGCGGGGATCCCCATCCTCGGTACATCGCCCGATGCGATCGACCTAGCCGAAGACCGCGAACGCTTTGCCAAGCTGGTGAGCAAGCTGAAGCTCCAGCAGCCCGAGAATGGCATCGCCCGCAGCCGCGACGAGGCGGCCGCAGTGGCCGCGCGGATCGGCTATCCGGTGCTGCTGCGCCCGTCCTATGTGCTGGGCGGGCGGGCGATGGAGATCGTCGATTCCGAAGCCCAGCTCGATAATTACATCGCCACGGCCGTGAATGTTTCGGGCGATAGCCCGGTGCTGATCGACCAATATCTGCGCGACGCGATCGAGTGCGATGTGGATGCGATATGCGATGGCACCGAAGTGCGGGTTGCAGCGGTGATGCAGCATATCGAAGAGGCCGGCGTCCATTCGGGCGATAGTGCCTGCACCTTGCCGCCATATTCGCTCGACCCTGGAATCGTCGCCGAGATGGAGCGCCAGACCGAAGCGCTGGCCTTTGCGCTGGGCGTGAAGGGGCTGATGAACGTGCAGTTCGCAGTCAAGGACGGCGTGGTTTTTCTGATCGAGGTCAACCCGCGCGCCAGCCGGACCGTGCCGTTCGTCGCCAAGGCTACCGGCCAGCCGGTCGCCAAGATTGCTGCGCGGGTGATGGCGGGAGAGCCGCTCTCCAGCTTCGAGCCGTTTAAGCGCGATCTGCCTTACATGTCGGTGAAGGAAGCGGTGTTCCCGTTTGCGCGGTTCCCCGGCTCTGATCCTGTTCTGAGCCCCGAGATGAAATCGACCGGCGAAGTCATGGGGATCGACGCGAGCTTCGAGGCTGCGTTTCTCAAGTCGCAGATCGGTGCTGGGATGAACCTTCCGCGTGGCGGAACCTTGTTCGTATCGGTCAAGGATACCGACAAGCCGGCGATCGTCCCGGCGATCAGGCGATTGATCGAGCACGGTTTCACCGTCATCGCCACCGGCGGCACCCAGACATGGCTGGCCGAACAGGGGCTGCCGGTGGAGCGGGTCAACAAGGTGGCCGAGGGCCAGCCGCATATCGTCGACCGGATCATCGACGGCGACATCGCGCTGATCTTCAACACGACGGAGGGCTGGCAGTCGCTGATGGACAGCAAATCTATCCGTCAGGCGGCGCTCGCCGGCAAGGTTCCGTATTACACGACTGCAGCTGCTTCGCTGGCTGCGGCGGCCGCGATTGCCGCGATCGCGCCGGATCAGCTTGAAGTCCGGTCGTTGCAAGACTATTGTGGAGTCTAACTGACCTCGCCCTCCCCGACATTCTGATCAGTCGCGGCCGCGTTTTCCTGAAATGCGGGCGTTCCACGATTGAATCAGTGTCCGCCGGGTAGAGCCAAGAGCAAACAGGAAGAGATAAAGGCAATGGCAACCATGGAAAAGGTCCCGATGCTGGCCGAGGGTTACGAGCGGCTCACCGCTGACCTCAAGGTGCTGCGTGACGAGCGCCCGAAGATCGTCGAGGCGATCGAGGAAGCCCGCGCCCACGGCGACCTTTCGGAAAATGCCGAATACCACGCCGCCAAGGAACGTCAGGGCCAGGTAGAAGCCATGATCGGCGAGATCGAGAACATGGTCAGCCGCGCGCAGATCATTGATCCTGCGACGCTTTCGGGCGACAAGATCATCTTCGGTGCGACCGTGACCCTGATCGACGATAACGACAAGCCGATCCGTTACCAGATCGTCGGCCAGACCGAAGCGGATGCGAACAAGGGCCGCATTTCGTATAGCTCGCCGCTCGCGCGCGCTCTGATCGGCAAGCAGGTGGGCGATGACATCGAAGTGACGGTGCCTTCCGGCGAGAAGTTCTACCACGTCGAAAAGATCGAATTCATCTGATCGGGCGGGGCTGATCGCAGCGCTTTCTGCCGGTCAGTCCAGCACCTTTTCCATCGCGTAATTGTGGATCGCGACGTCTTCCCCCGCGTGGGGAATGGTGAAGTCGCGCCGCTGCACCAGACGAAATCCGGCGCGCGCGAACACCGGGCGCGCCAATTCGCTCGCTTCAGTGAACAACCGTGCGATACCCGCTGCCCGCGCACGGTCCTCTGCGCTGTCGAGCAATCGCCCGGCGAGGCCCGTACCCGCGTAATCGGGGTGGCAATATAGCATGTCGACATGTCCGTCAGGCTCCAACAGCGCGTAAGCTGTCGGGAGATCCGCCGCATTCACTGTAACAAGGATGATGTCGCCCTTTGCTGCGCTGGCGATGAACCGCTGCGGGCCGGGATGGCGCGCGGCCCACGCCGCGACCTGACCGGGCGCGTAGGCGCGACCACCGATGCTGCGGATAGCCGCGCCGGTCAGCGCCGCCAGCGGCTCGGCATCATCCTCGCGGAACGGGCGGATGATGCTGGCCAAGCGTGCTTACCTTGATCTTCGGGCCTAGTCTTCGGGCGTCAGCAGCTTGTGGATGTGCACCACCACGTACTTCATCTCGGCATCGTCGACCGTACGCTGTGCCTGCGCGCGCCACGCGTCCACCGCCGCATCATACGAACTGTAGACGCCCACGACGTGGATGCTTTCCGGATCCTGGAACTCGATCCCGCGCGGATCTTTCACGCGGCCGCCCATCACAAGGTGGAGACGCTGGTTCGGAGTGGTTTCAGCCATTTTGCAAGCCCTTGGGGAGGAACGTTGCGCGGTGCCTTAACGGCTCGCGCGCCAAGAGCAAGCCCACATCAGCCCTTGACCTTCTTCACCGTGTCGCGAACCACGCGGGACGTTTTGCGGCGGGATTTGCGCGCGGCATCGCGGGTCGTATCGGCAGCGGTGCCGAGTGCATGCGCAGCCTTGCGGCGGGCGCGGCGAGCAGTGGCCTCAGCTTCGTCGCCCAGATCCTCGATCCGGTCCTGACCCGAACGCGCTGCATCCACCACGTCGTCGATCAGCTTCATGACATAGGCCATCGCGGCATCGCTTACCAAGGTGCTCATGGTGGAGCTGCCGCGCGCGGTCAGGCCCTTCACCCCCGATGCGGCGGAACTTGCCGCGCCGGATGCCGCAACACCCACCGCGCCGGCCGCACGGGTCGCTACGCGCCGTCCGGGGCGGGTGGCCAAGCCCAACAGCAGCCCGACGACAACCGCTCCGCTGATTACAGTCAGCGGGTGTTCGCGGGTGTAGTCGGCGGCAGCGGAGGCGGCTTCGCGGGCCTGATCGGCCAGCGAACGTTCGGCATTGCGGCGCTCGGCTGCATCGATTTTCGCGCGCAGGGCGTCACGCTTGTCTGTGGGGGTGAGTACGGTCACATCGGTCATTGCAAATCTCCTTCGGGGGCGCGGGCTGGCTCAGCCCCGGTACCGGCATCTGCGCCGGCATCCTCGCCTTTCCCATCGTTTTGTGCATCTTCTTCTTCGCCATCCATCAGCGCCAGCAACGGGCCGCGCATCAGCCACAGCATGATCGCGCCGATCAGCACCGCCAGCACGCCGCGATGGTCGCTCGCCTGCTGTTTCGCCTGTTCCAGCACGTCGCTCGCCCCGGCGCGTACGCGGCCCGAGATGCTGCTGCCGACGCTGGAGGAAACCCTGCTTGCCACACCCTGTTGGCCGAGGCTGGCGCGGATGCGGGAGATGTCCTCCTCTATCACCGCGCGTGCGGCGTCGCGCAGCGCGCGGTCTTCGACGAAGCGGGAGGGAAGGCTGGTCATGCGCTGTCTCCCTTCACATTGTTGAACAGCGCCGCCACAACGTCTGCATCCTTGCGCGCGGCCAGCACCAGCGCCGCCACGCCGATCAGCAGGACGCCGACGACGATCGCGATAGCTCCCCAGATGGTCACCAACGGAGCAAGCGCGATCACTGCACCCACGGCCAGCGCGATCAATGCAAGGTGCAGCAGCACCAGTGCCAAAACCAGCATCGCCGCCGCGCGACCGGCGGTCTTGCCGGCGATCGTCGCGCGGGTTTTCTGAAACGCGACCTCGGCCTCGGCATAGGTGCGCGCATCTTCCACCAGCACCGCAATTTCCTCGCGCAGGCCGGTCAGCGCGTCCTCCGCAGCGGCAAAGGGGGAATCCGCGGCATCGTCGTCGGCACCGGGCGCATCGGCGGGAGGCTCCTGAAGGCCGGGGTTACTGTCCTGCATTGACGGGTCCTGCAATGGTTCCTGCAATCGTGCCTGCAACGGGGAGCGTGAGATGTTCGCTCAGTTGCGCTTCCCGCCGCCAAGCATCCGGGCGAGGAAGAAACCCACGACCGCCGCAATGCCGACGGCCACGCCGGGGCTCTTGCGCACCATTTCGCGCGCATCGTCGCCCAGTTCCTCGACGCTTTTGGAATCGAGCTTGGCGGATGTTTCCTGCAGCGTGCGCGATGCCTTGCGGGCGTAATCACCATATTGCTCGCCCAGCTTCTCGTCGATCTGCGTGGCGCTTTCGCCGACCACCTTGCCGAGCGAGGCGATCGCGTCGCTGGTGGCCTTCTTGCCTTCGACCGCGATGTCGCCTGCCTTCACCATAGCCTTGTCGCCATAGGATTTCGCGTCGGTCACAAGGTCGCCGCCCTTGGACTTGGCCTGTTCGCCATAGCTGCCGACACGGGTTCCCGCCTCGGCACGAAGCGCGGCGGCACCGGCCTTGGCTTCTTCGAGCGCGGCGTTGAACCGGCTTTTGGCTTCGGCGGTGTGGGTGCCCGTCGCAACCGGTGTGGCCGCCGGCGTATCTGCGCCGCGCGTGGTCGCTCCCGACTTGCGCGAGGCGGCCTTGGTGGGGCCATCGGTCTTGGTGGTCGCGCCCTTGGTGGATTTTGCCGGCGTCTTTTTGATCGGGGTCGTATCTGCCATTGCGATGCTCCTTGTTTATTGTTCCGTCCGGTCTGCGAGCCGTCGCCCGCTTGCACAGGGCGATTCCCGCGCATAGGGACTTTTCGCATCCGGGCGTCTGCCTGATTCAGCAAGCCAGAATCGTGCCGTCCCGAATATCATACCGAACAAGTGTCTTAACATCCTAAACCACTTTACCGCCGGAGCCAAATATGACCGCGATCATCGACCTGCACGGCCGCGAAATTCTCGACAGCCGCGGAAATCCCACCGTCGAAGTCGACGTGCTGCTGGATGATGGCAGTTTCGGGCGCGCGGCTGTGCCTTCAGGGGCGTCGACTGGCGCTCACGAAGCGGTGGAACTGCGCGATGGCGACCCGGAACGCTACCTTGGCAAGGGGGTGATGGGTGCCGTAAACGCGGTCAACGGCGAAATCCGGGAGCTGCTGATCGAGAACTTCGATGCGGAAGATCAGCGCGATATCGATCTGGCGCTGATCGCGCTCGACGACACCCCCAACAAGGCGCGGCTCGGCGCAAATGCGATTCTGGGCACCAGCCTTGCGGTGGCCAAGGCTGCGGCCAATGCGCGCGGGTTGCCGCTCTATTCGTATCTCGGCGGTGTGTCGGCGCACCTGCTGCCTGTGCCGATGATGAACATCATCAATGGCGGCGAGCATGCCGATAACCCGATCGACATTCAGGAATTCATGATCATGCCGGTCGGCGCGGATAGCTTGGCCGAGGCCGTGCGTTGGGGCGCGGAAGTCTTTCACACTCTGAAAAAAGGTCTCGCGCAAAAGGGGCTGGCCACCAGTGTCGGCGATGAAGGCGGGTTTGCGCCGGACCTCGCCAGCACGCGTGCCGCGCTCGATTTCATCATGGAATCGGTCGCCAAGGCCGGATTTACCCCCGGCGAGGACATCGTGCTCGCGCTCGATTGCGCAGCGACCGAGTTCTTCAAGGACGGCCGCTACGAAATTTCTGGCGAGGGGCTGAGCCTCTCCCCTGACGAGATGGCCGATTATCTAGCCAAGCTGTGCGCCGAATACCCGATCCGATCGATCGAAGACGGCATGAGCGAGGACGATTTCGCAGGCTGGGCCGCGCTCACCGGCAAGATCGGCGACAAGGTCCAGTTGGTCGGCGACGATCTGTTCGTTACCAACCCGGCGCGCCTGTCCGACGGGATCGCTCGCGGCCTCGCCAATTCGCTGCTGGTCAAGGTCAACCAGATCGGCACGCTGACCGAAACTTTGGCCGCTGTCGATATGGCACACCGCGCGCGCTACACCTGCGTGATGAGCCACCGTTCGGGCGAGACCGAGGATGCGACCATTGCCGATCTCGCGGTTGCGACCAATTGCGGACAGATCAAGACTGGGTCGCTGGCGCGCTCGGACCGGCTTGCCAAGTACAATCAGCTGATCCGGATCGAGGAAGAGCTGGGCGACAGTGCAGTCTATGCCGGCAAGGGCTGCTTCGGCGGTCGCTGCTGAGCCGCTGCGGGTCTAACCGCCCGCCCTGACGTTATCGAAAAACCGCTCCATCGCGGCAACGCCTTCGCGGGTCAGCCGCACCATTACGCGGCGGTGGTCCTGCGGGTCCTTTTCGCGCACCACCAGTCCTTCGTCAGCCAATACGCCGAGCCATCGCAAGCCGGTGGTGGCCGGCGCGGCTGAGCCGATGCAGGCGCTCGACACCGAAACCGGCTTGCCTTCGCCATGCGCGATGTAGAGATCGAGCAGGATGTCCCACGCGGGTTCCCCGAACAATTCGGGATTGCCGAAGATCGCCGCACGCTTTCGCCGCAACGCATAGGCCTGTCGGGCCAGCGCAAGATAGCGCCGTGTGTCGCGCGGGGCGCGTTCTGCGCCGGTATTTGCGCCAGCACCATCGGGTGCCGCAGCGATTTTGCGTAGCCGTTCGGCGAGTGCCAGCAGTTCATAGGAAAGCGGTTGCAGTTCGCCTTTGGTTCGCCCGGCGAAATCGGTCTGCCGGTCGAACTCGGGCAGTGGTGCGGCATCATCCATGTGCCGCCCGCGTCCGCAAAGGCCTGTCTACTGGGAAGGAATCGAAAACCACGCTGCGAAAATTATCTTGCGCGGCGCGGTTTGGCTTTAAGGGCAAATACGCAGGTGCGCTGTTTCACTGGGGAAACAACGTTGACCTTATCCCCCGCGCGTCTGGTTATCCCCCGCGCGTCTGGTTCAGCTCGCCACGCGGCGGGCCTGTTCGGTGCGCAGATGCTGGATCGCGGCATCGACATGAGCGGCCCCGATATAAATGCGCATCCGATCAAGCTCGGTGAGTTGATCTTCCAGCACGGCAATTATCCGGGGCAGCCGGGAAAGATCGGTCGCCGGAGAGTCGGGGTTGTTCACGATAAGATTTTCCAAGGCTGACTGCACGAAGCTGCTAACCCGTGCGAACGGCGAGCAACAGCAGAACCTGCTCGGATATCGCGTTAAAGCCTTACGGAAATCTACAGAGGGAAACTACTTAGTCAGGTTAGTGATCCAGATTGGTACGGTGCTAGCGTGACGCCTCAGCGGCCGAAACGGTCCTGCAACGCGAGCAGCGCCAACGCCGCCTTCGCCGCCTCGCCACCCTTGTCCTTTTGTGACGGATCGGCGCGCACCAGCGCCTGCGCTTCGTTCTCGACGGTGAGAATACCGTTGCCGATCGGAATGCCATCCATGGTCAGCGCCATGATTGCGCGCGCGCTTTCGCCCGCAACAATCTCGAAGTGATAGGTCTCGCCGCGAATGACGACGCCAATCGCTACGAAACCTTCAAACTGGTCGCTTTCGGCAGCCAGCGCGATTGCTCCGGGGATTTCGAGCGCGCCGGGAACGGTCAGCACTTCGACCTCATGACCAGCCACTTCCAGCGCAGCGCGCGCGCCAGCGATCAGCATATCATTCAGATGGGCGTAGAAACGCGCTTCGACGATCAGGATGCGAGCCATTGGGTTACTCCGGAATGGGATGGAAGTCGGTGATGGTCAGGCCGTAACCTTCGAGCGCGACCAAATCAGGGCGGCTGTTCGACAGCAGAACCATGTCCGACACGCCCAGATCGACGAGGATCTGCGAGCCGATGCCGATATTGCGCAGTTCCTCGTCAGGCCGCCATTCGCCGGTGCCCACGCGCCCGGTGAGGATCACGATCACGCCCGAGCCATGCTCGCCAATCGCCTGCATCGCCCGCTGCAGCGTGCGCTTGCGCGGGCCGGGGGCGCCGAGCACGTCATCGAAGACAGAGATCGGATGGACGCGAGCGAGGGTGGGCTCGCCGGGAATGACGTGGCCCTTCTGCAGGACATAGGCTTCGTTGCCCGCAACCCGGTCGCGGTAGGTGATCATCCGCCACTGGCCGCCGTAATCACTTTCGAAGCTTCGTTCGGCGAGACGTTCGACCAGGTGGTCGTTGCGCATCCGGTAGGCGATGAGATCGCGGATTGTGCCGATCTTGAGATCGTGCTTGCGCGCGAAGGCCACGAGATCGTCGAGCCGGGCCATGGTGCCGTCCTCGTTCATGATCTCGCAGATCACGCCCGAAGGATTGAGTCCGGCGAGCCGCGAGATATCGACCGCTGCCTCGGTATGGCCGGCGCGCACCAGAGTGCCGCCATCGCGTGCCATCAGAGGGAAGACGTGGCCCGGCGTCACGAGGTCGTCGGCACCTTTGGCCGCGTCGATCGCGACGGAGACGGTGCGCGCGCGGTCTGCTGCAGAAATGCCGGTGGTGACGCCTTCCTTCGCCTCGATCGAGATTGTGAAGGCGGTCTGCATCGATTCCTTGTTGTTGCGGCTCATTGGCTGCAGCCCGAGGTGATCGACGCGGTCCTTGGTCAATGCCAGGCAGATCAGGCCGCGCCCATGCATCGCCATGAAATTGATCGCCTGCGGGGTCGCCATCTGGGCGGGGATGATGAGATCGCCCTCGTTCTCGCGGTCCTCGTCGTCGACGAGGATGTACATCCGCCCATTGCGCGCCTCGTCGATGATGGCCTCGATACTGGCAAGCACAGGCCGATCATCATTCGCATCGAGAAAGGATTCGAGCTTCGCGAGCGTTTCGGCCGTAGGATTCCAGCCATACTCGGTGCAGTCGCGCAAGGTGTTGGCATGGAGCCCGGCGGCACGGGCCAATCCGGCCTTGGTCATGCCGCCCGATGTGACAAGGTCGCGAACGCGTGTGATAGGTGATGTGCTCATGATGCCTCGATATCACATTTTGATGTGGAGGCAAGCCACGTTGATGCTGAGAAAATCGGCGCCGGGATGGCTACTATCAACTCTCATTACCGCACACGCCCGCCGCAATGTGATTGCGAACGTCTGATATGGGGCATGTAAGGAGGGGGGTGGTGGACGCACTAGGGTTCGAACCTAGGACCCGCTGATTAAGAGTCAGCTGCTCTACCAACTGAGCTATGCGTCCATTCCGACCTGACCGGACCGCGGTGCAGGGCCAATTCGGCGGCCTCCGATTCGCGTGAGGCGCTGCATTTAGCGTCCCATGCGCCGATGGCAAGAGTGTATTCGCCTGAAACTTCCGCTCAGCCTGTCAGCCCCCGGCGCGGCGCGTTTTTGTTCCAGCGGTTTACCATCATCAGTACGCCGATACAGATCATGTTGGTCAGCATCGATGATCCGCCATGGCTCATCCATGGTAGCGGGATGCCGACCACCGGCGCCATGCCCATCACCATCAACAGGTTGACCGCGACATAGAAGAAAATGGTAACCACCATGCCCGCGGCCAGAAGGCTGGCGAAACGATCATTGGATTCTTGCGCCACCTTCCAACCCCAGCGCAGGATCACGGCGAAGGCTCCAAGCACGAACAGTCCGCCCATCACGCCCCATTCCTCCGCCATGGTGGAGAAGACGAAATCGGTGTGCGGTTCGGGCAGGTAATTGAGGTGGCTTTGCGAGCCTTCGTTGAAGCCTTTGCCGAAAATACCGCCCGAACCGATAGCGATTTTGGACTGGGTGATGTGATAGCCTGCGCCGAGCGGATCGGCCTCGGGATCGAACATCGTCATCACCCGGCGTTGTTGATATTCCTGCAGGCCGTAGAAAAATGCCAGCGGGGCGATCACCAACCCCGCCGCCGCTCCGCCGACGAACCAGCGCAGCGGGAGCCCCGCCAGCAGCATGACCATTGCCCCGCCAAATCCGATTGCGAGCGCCGTCCCGAGATCGGGCTGGAGCAACACCAGAGCCATCGGCAGACCCACAAGTCCGCCCGGGATCAGCAGCGCTCGCCAGGTGTTGGTCATCCCCAACGGCAGGCTCGAATAGAACATCGCCAGTGTTACCACCACGGTCGGCTTCATCAGTTCAGAGGGCTGGAGCACCATGAAGCCCAAGTCGAGCCAACGCTGGCTACCCCCGCCGACCTGCCCAATTGCTTCAACCGCCATCAGCAGCAGCAGCACGATGATATAGGCCGGATAAATCAGCATCCGCACCAGATCGCGCGGGAAGGCGGTAATGACGATCGCCATCGTCATGAAGACGGCAAACCGCACGAGATGCGACGCGGCATAAGGCTGCATCGCGCCGCCGCCGGCGGAATACAGCACCGCCGCGCCGAAACCTACAAGGGCAAACAGCGGGATCAGCATTTCCCATGGCTGGCGCGCAATCGGCTCTGGAATGATCCCGGAGGTGGTGGCGGCGCTGCCGAGCCTCACTGTGCCAAGTCCCCGGCAACAGAACTGTCCGGCGTGGACGCCGGTGCCGGGCCAGAAGCATCCACGCCGGCGTCGCCTGGTGTCGCAGGCGCTGCTGCGGCCGCTTCACCGGGAGGCGACACAGGCGGTGTGCCGGAAGGATTGGCAATCGGGCGCGGGGTCACGACTTCGCCGGCGATGGCCTGCGATTGCTCGGCCGCAAGTCGCGCTTCGGCTTCTACCCGGTCGAAAATTTCCTCGTCGCGGCGCGGCGGGCGGCGCACCTCGGCCCCGCGCTCGGCGGCATAGGCGGCATAGCGCGCGTCGAGCCGCTGCTGGGCGGTGCCGCCCCACTGCTTTTCAAGCGATGCAAGCGCCTCCATTCCCTTAGCCGGATCGAACATGAAGGTCATGACATCACGCGCGATCGGATAGGCTGCGCCCGATCCGCCGCCGTGCTCGATCACCACCGCTCCGGCGTAGCGCGGATTGTCGTAGGGAGCGAAGAAGATGAACAACCCGTGGTCGCGGTATTTCCACGGGCCGGTGCGGCCATTGGAAATGCTGAGCGAGACGACCTGCGCAGTGCCGGTCTTTCCCGCCATCAGCGTGCCATCTACCGGCAGGCGCGCGCGTCCGGCAGTTCCGGGGCCGTTGACCACATCGCTCATCGCCTTGCGGACATAATCGACCTGCTCTGCGGGGAAGTCGATATTATCGAACCCCTGCGGCTTGGTCGAGAGTGTCAGGCGCGGCATCACGTGGCGCCCGGTGGCAAGCCGTGATGCCATGACCGCCAGCTGCAACGGGCTGGAGAGCATATAGCCCTGACCGATCGTGGCGTTGACCGTGTCGAAGGCCTGCCATTCGCGGCCCCATTTGTTCATCTTCCAGGCCGGATCGGGTACAGTGCCGTAGAACTGACTGGTGACGGGCAGGGGGAATTCCTGTCCCATCCCGCAGCGCCGCGCCATTGCTGCGATCGGGTCCATGCCCACCCGCTGCGCCATGGCGTAGAAATAGACGTCGCAGCTCTGATAAATGCCCTTGGCCATGTCGACCGCGCCGTGGCCGCGCCGGTTCCAGCAACCGAACACCCGGTTGCCGACCCTGAGGCCGCCGCCGCAGTACACCGTTTCATTCGGGTCGACGCCCTGTTGCATCAGCGCCATCGACACCATTGGTTTGACCGTGGAGCCGGGCGGGTAGAGGCCCTTCAACACCTTGTTCCGCAAAGGAACGCGCTCGTCGTCGCGTAGCATGCCGTATTCGACGCTGCCGATCCCGTCGGAGAAACTGTTGGGATCGAAGCTCGGCATCGAGGCCATGCACATGAGGTCGCCGGTGCGGCAGTCCATCACCACCACCGAGCCGCTTTCGAGACCGATCCGGCGGGCGGCATAATCCTGCAACGGGCCGTCGATGGTCAGGCGCACGGGATCGCCCTGAATATCCTCGCGGGTTTCCAGATCACGCACGATCCGGCCGCGAGCGGTGACTTCGACCCGCCGCGCGCCGGGAATGCCGCGCAATTCCTTCTCGAACTGCTTTTCCAGCGCGTCCTTCCCGATCTTGTAGCCGGGTGTGATCAGCAGCGGGTTGGGGTCCTCCTCGAATTCCTCGGCCGAGGCCGGACCGACATAGCCGATAAGGTGGCCGACGCTGGCCCCGGTCGGGTAGAACCGCGAGAAACCGCGTTGCGGGACAACCCCGGGCAAATCGGGCAGCCGGACGCTGAGAGCAGCGAACTGATCGTAGTTCAGTCCGCTAGCCACCTCGATCGGCTGAAACCCGCGGGATTCGGCCACCTTGTCCTTGATATCGGCGATCCGCGACGGCTCGAGCGACAGGAGCGCACCGATCCGGTCGATTGTGGCGTCAGAATTGGTCAGCCGCTCGGGAATGATGTCGACCCGGAAATCGGCGCGGTTGGAAGCAAGCGGAGCGCCGTTGCGGTCGAGAATCCACCCGCGCCGCGGCGGGATCAATGTCAGATTGACCCGGTTGCTTTCGGATTCGAGCCGGTACTTCTCGTTTTCGGCAATCGCCAGATAGCCCATGCGCGCCGCCAGCAGCACGCCGATGCCACCTTGCACGGTGCCGATCAGCACAGCGCGGCGCTCGAAAGTGCTGCGCAAAATCGAGGCGTTGATAACCGGAGCCGGACGAGGGTTGCGTTTGCCGCGCGAGAACAGCGACTTCACTCGATCCTCCGGGCCCGGACGAGACGAAATCGGTCGAGACTGGCCACCATGCGGGCCAATATTGGGTAGATCAGCACCGACAACAAGGCCTGTGGCAGGGCAACCACCAATAGTTCCGGCGTGACGGGTGCGCCTGAAAGCAGCAGCGCGGCCAACCAGTAAAGCAAAGCGGCGAGTGCTGCAGTGAACCAGTCCTGCCAGAACCCGCGCCAGGGAAAGCGCGCCTCGAGCAACTCGATTGCAATCATCGCGAGCGACCACAGCAGCACCGCGCTGCCGAAAGGCTGCCCGCTGACCAGATCATCGAACGCACCGAGCGGCGCTCCGGCCCATAGCGGCAGCAGACCGGGACGCATCAGACGCCAGGCCAACAACACCAGGAAGCCGAGCGGCGGCACCAGCGGCATCACGTCTGCGATCAGCAGCGCCGGCAATAGCGATCCCAGCATGATCGACAGATACGGCACGCTCCCGGCGCGCAGCGGCGACTGGGTGCGGTTGATACGGCTGCCATAGGGATCGGAACGCGACCGCTGATTGAGCCGCTCCATCATTCGCTACCCTGGTCGGAAGGCACCGGCGGGGATTGCGGCTGCGTTGCCGCAGCCTCGTCAAGCGGTTCGCGCGGACTTCTGAGGGCGGCCACGGCGGCAGGTTCGAAAATCGGCTCGACCGCAACGAAGTTGGTTGCCGACGGTTCGGCCACCAACTGCGCGATCCCGCCATCGGGGGTAATCTCCTTGATTACCGCAACCGCGACGCCGGGCTTGTAATATCCGCCCGCACCGCTGGTCACCATCAGGTCACCTGCCTTGAGCGGATTGATCCCGAGATTGACCAGCCGCACGCGCAGCAACCCATTGCCGCGCCCCTCGGCAAAGGCCACCACGTCATCCTTCGCGCGCCGCACCGGAAGCACGCTTTCGCTGTCGGTCAGCAGCAGAACCCGGGCAGAATTACGTCCTGTTTCAAGCACTCGGCCAATCACACCGCGCTCGGACGTGACCGGCATACCGGGCTTCACCCCGTCGTTACGGCCAACACCGAGAAACGCGAGCCGCCGCCCGCTGGCTGCGGTCGAGCCGACCAGTCGTGCAGTTGCGACCGGTTTGGTCTCACCTTCGCGCAACGCCATCAGCGCCATCAATCGACGGTTTTCCGCCTTGATGGCTTCGGCCTCGGCGAGGCGGATGCGGGCGATTTCGACCTCTTCGCGCAACGCCGCGTTCTGGCTTCCGGCGCGGAAATATCCCGCAATGCCATCGAAAAAGCCGTCGCTGCCGCTGCGCGCTGCCGCGGTCACCTCGCCCGCGGGCGCGACAACGTCACCCGCAACGCCCCGCAATGGGGCGAATGCCGATGGCTGCCACAAGGACAGCAACAGCAATCCGAAGCCCGCCAACGCCCCCACACCGGCCAGCAAGTAGCCGGTGAACACGGAGAACTGTGCCTTCTTCGAAAAGCCCGACCGTCGCGATGAAGGCGGCGCCATGGCTTATAGTCCCTTCTGCCAGATCCCCCGGCTCAATCTGGGGCGCCTTACGCCGTCATCAGAACGCCGCGATAAATCGGGTCTTCCATCGCGCGGCCGGTGCCGATCGCAACGCAGGTGAGCGGATCTTCCGCGACCGAAACCGGCAAGCCCGTCTCCTCGCGCAGGTGCTCATCCAACCGCCGGATCAGCGCTCCGCCGCCGGTCAGCACGATGCCCTGATCGACGATGTCGGCCGCGAGTTCCGGCGCGGTGTTTTCCAGCGCAATGCGCACGCCTTCGACGATCGCACCGATCGGTTCACTCAAAGCCTCGGCAACGTGCGCCTGATTGATGGTGATTTCCTTGGGCACCCCGTTGACGAGGTCGCGGCCCTTCAAGGTGATGATTTCGCCAATCCCGTCTTCGGGGATTACGGCGATGCCGTATTCCTTCTTGATCCGCTCTGCCGTCGCGTCGCCGATCAGCAGGTTGTGGTGGCGGCGGACATAGGAGACGATTGCTTCGTCCATCTTGTCGCCACCGGTGCGGACCGAGGTGGTGTAGGCGAGGCCGCGAAGCGAAAGCACAGCGACTTCGGTGGTGCCGCCGCCGATATCGACCACCATGCTGCCGACCGGCTCGGTCACCGGCATATCGGCCCCGATTGCCGCAGCCATCGGTTCAAGGATCAGGTGAACCTGCGAAGCGCCGGCGTTCGAAGCGGCATCGCGGATCGCGCGCTTTTCCACCGAGGTCGAGCCCGAAGGCACGCAGATCACGATTTCGGGATAGCGGAACAGATTGCGCTTGCCATGCACCTTGCGGATGAAGTGCTTGATCATTTCTTCCGCGATCTCGATGTCGGCAATCACGCCGTCGCGCAGCGGGCGGATTGCCTCGATGCTGTCGGGGGTCTTGCCCATCATCATCTTCGCATCATCGCCGACGGCCTTGACCCGCTTGATCCCGTTGATCGTCTCGATCGCGACCACCGATGGTTCGTTCAGGACGATGCCCTGATCCTGTACATAAACCAGGGTGTTTGCGGTGCCGAGATCGATCGCGAGGTTCTGCGATCCGAACTTGAAGAGATTGGACAGGAAGCTCATCTGTATTGGTGTTCCAGTGGTGGCGGGGCGTGAGCGCAAAGGCCGGAGGTGTCAGGCGGCTGCGAGAATTTCGACCCGGTTATGACATGACCCCGTGCGCCTAGCGAATCCGCATCGAAAACGCCAAAATATTTGTCCACCGGGCTGGTGATTTCTCCGGGCTTCCCCTCGAATTTGCGACCACCGCCCGCTAGCGTGCGACAAATGCCCGAAATCCGCCGTCTCCCCTCCGCTCTGGTCAACCGCATTGCCGCGGGTGAGGTGGTCGAACGCCCGGCAGCGGCGCTCAAAGAGCTGGTCGAGAACGCAATCGATGCCGGTGCGCGGCGAATCACCGTAACGCTGGCCGATGGCGGGCTGGAGCGGATCGAGGTGGTGGATGATGGCTGTGGAATGGCGCCCGAGGGGATGGCGCTGGCGCTGGAACGGCACGCCACGTCCAAGCTGCCCGATTCGCTGATCGGCCCTGACGGGGCAATCGAGCTGGTAACGACGCTGGGTTTTCGCGGCGAGGCGCTGCCGTCCATAGCCAGTGTTGCCCGCCTGACCATCGAAAGCCGCGAAGATGGCGCTTCGGAAGGCTGGCGCAAGGTGATCGATCATGGCGCGCTGCTGGCGGACGAGCCGGCCGCGCTGCCGCATGGTACCCGCGTGCGGGTGGAGCAACTGTTCGCCAAGGTTCCGGCACGCCGCAAGTTTCTGCGCACGGCGCGCAGCGAATATGCCGCATGCCTCGATGTCGTTCGCCGTCTGGCGATGGCGCGGCCCGATATTGCCTTCACGCTCGAAACCGTTGGCGCGGCAGGCAAGCGCACCGTGCTGTCCTTGCAAGCGGGCGAGGAGTTGGCGACTCGCGTGGCACGGATCATCGCCCATGAGTTGAAGGACAATTCGGTCGCGATCGAACTGGTGCGCGATACGCCGCACGGGGTCATGCGGCTGACCGGTGTTGCGGGCCTGCCGACCTATAATCGCGGGGTCGCCGATCACCAATATCTGTTCGTCAATGGCCGCCCGGTGAAAGACCGGCTGCTGGTGGGCGCCGTGCGCGGGGCCTATGCCGATATGCTGGCGCGCGATCGCCATGCCGTGCTGGCGCTGTTCCTCGACCTGCCGCCGCAAGACGTCGACGTGAACGTCCACCCCGCCAAAACCGAAGTGCGGTTTCGCGACAGCGCCGGAGTGCGCGGCTTCATCGTCAGCGGATTGCGGCAGGCGCTCGGCACCGGAGATCGGCGGAGCGCGCAAGGTCCGGATCGCGGCGCGATGGCGCGGTGGGTGAGCGAACCGATTGCTCCGGAGGCTTCAGTTTCCCCGGCGCTCTCCAGCATTTTTTCAGGCCGCGACTGGAATGCGCCGCAACAACGGCTCGGCGAAGCACGGAACGATTGGAACGCACCCCTCGCACAGCCACAGGGCCGGGCGGAGGAAGCCGTGCCGGTGGCTGAGGAAGCCCGCGCATACCCCCTCGGCATTGCCCGCGGCCAAGTCGCCAACACCTATATCGTCGCCGAATCCGCCGATGGCCTCGTGCTGGTCGATCAGCACGCCGCGCACGAACGTCTTGTGCTCGAACGCCTGCGCGCGGCCGGGGCAGGGGAGGCCAACCGCCGCAGTCAGGCATTGCTGGTCCCCGACGTCGTCGAACTGGACGAGGTCGATTGCGACCGGTTGGAAGACGCAGCTCAAGGGCTTGCGCGCTACGGCCTCGTGATCGAACGCTTCGGGCCATCGGCGATGCTGGTGCGCGCGATCCCCGCCGCTCTGCCCAAGGCTGACGGCGGCGCGCTGCTGCGCGATCTGGCTGACGACATCGCCAAACACGGCAAGCAGGACGATAGCGGCGCACTGTTGCTGGCCGAGCGGCTCGAACTGGTGCTGGCGACGATGGCCTGTCACGGATCGGTCAGGGCAGGGCGCACGCTCAGCGTTGCGGAGATGAACGCCCTGCTGCGCGAGATGGAAGCCACACCCCGGTCAGGCCAGTGCAATCATGGACGCCCGACCTGGGTGAAGCTGAGCATGGAGGATGTCGAGAAGCTGTTCGGGCGGCATTGAATCGAATTTTTCTCGACACCCCCGATCAAGCGCGAAAGTTCGGAACGCGTCCGCTCGGGTCGAGATCGGGGATGATCCGGTACCGGGCGAGGATCAGGCTGAACAGGCCGAACAGCAGCAGCCCGATTGCCGTCACCGTGAACAGCCAGCCGGTACCGGCGAGCGAAGCGACCGCATCGCCCAGCGTTTTTACGTTGCCTGCACCGCTCGCGAGAAATCCGGTCTCGATCAATGACCAGCCGATCACCACGAACACCACCGCACGCGCAAGATAACCTGCCGCGCCGACCCAGCGGGTCGCATCGGGGGCTGCAGGCGAAATGCGCTGCATGAACTTGCCGCTGATGCCCTTCTGCGCCTGCGCCGCCGCCGCGATGAAGAACGCGATGCCCAGCAGGCCGATCACCACGTCACCGAACTGGATCGACAGCACGCCGGCCGCCGCCTGCGAGGCACCCTGTCCCCCCGACGATGGCTGGCCGGTCGCGAACTGATATGCAGTCCACGCTAGGGCGACATGCGCGATAGCGCTGCCCGCATGGCCGATGCGCATGGCCCAACCCTTCGCGTCTGAGCCGTTGTTTTCAATATCGAACAATGGCGAGGCGAGGCGGAACAACGCATAGGCGGCAAGGCCCACCACCAGCACCCAAAGCAGCAATGTTCCCGCTGGCAGTTCCTCGACCGCGCGGAAGATGCCCTCGGTCCCCTCGCTTACCCGTCCGGCGCTGGTGAGCGCGATGAAGCCCAGCACGATATACAGCACCGCACGGCTGAAATAGCCGACCCGTACCAGCCAATTGAACTTTTCGGTCTTGTCGACCATCCCGGCGTCTCCCTCATTTGCTGTTCGCTGTTGAACAACAACTAAGCGGGAGGTGTTCCATCACAGGTTAGTTCCGGCATGCTCAAACAAGCATCAGCGCATTCGGAGAAGAATATCGGGGCTGACGCCGCGCCGCGCATCAAGGTCGCAGTGCAGCGCTCACGTCAGCTAGCTTTCCGTCGGCATCGGGATCTTGCGGAAGGCCCATCACCGCACGCAGCAGTGCCGCCACGGCGACGTTGTCGAACACCGGCAACCGTACGCCTTGCGCAAAAGCCGGACCGCGGGCGACGAACAGCGCCAGCATGTCGGGATCGGCATTGTCGTATCCATGCGCGCCGCCCGATACGGGGTAGGCGGGCGGGCCGGACAGGATCGTCCAGCCGTTCTCGGCAAGGCAGATGATCGCTGCGACACGCGGGTTGGTGCCGTAATTCAGCCGGGCAGGCAGGTCTTCCTTGCGGTGGCAGGTCATGTGATCGTGAGCCACCAGCAAGGCTTCGGCCACCCTTTCATCGGTCCCGGCGACCGGTTCGATGGCGGCGTAGGGGCCAGCCTCCACCGCGATATAGCTGGCACGGTCGATCAGGTCGTCCAGCTGGATCACCCGCGCGTCATCGGTTTGGCGCATCCCGTGGTCGGCGACGATGACGATGTTCGCCTGCAGGCCGAGCGCGGCGATGCTGTCCACCAGATCGCCGATCCGCGCATCGACTTCCGCAACAGCTGCGTTGACCTCGGCACTGTCAGGGCCGAAGCGGTGGCCTTGGGTATCCACCGTGTCGAAGTAGAGCGTGGCGAAGGCGGGCCGGATCGCCGCAGGGCGCCGCAACCAGTCGAGCATGGTGTTGACCCGCTGGATATTGCCGACATTCTGATCGAACCGCAGCCAATCGCTGGGCCGCTGTCCGCGGATCGCGACTTCGCTGCCGGGCCAGAACATCGTCGCGGTGCGGATGCCCGCACGCTCGGCGGTGACCCACACCGGCTCGGCGTCGTCCCACCAGAATGGATCGAGCGCCTGACGCGCATTGCCCATGCTGAAGATCTGCCCCGGACGACGTGGGTCGATCATCGAATTGCCGACGATGCCACTGTGATCCGGCACCCTGCCGGTGACGATGGCGTAGTGGTTGGGGAAGGTCTTGGTCGGGAAGCTCGGCCGCATGTCGCCTGTAGCGCCGCTGGCAGCCAACTCGCTGAGGCGCGGGGTGATGCCGCGCGTCAGGTAATCGGGGCGGAAACCGTCGATGCCGATCAGGATGGTGACAGGACGCGGTTCGTCCTGCGCCGCGGCAGAGGCGGGCAGCAGCAGGAGAGCGAGCAGGATTAGGATACGGCGCATGGCAAGGCTCCTACGGTCAGCGCGCGACAATTATGCGACGTTACTGCTCAGACGTTGAACTTGAACAGCAGCACGTCGCCGTCCTGCACCACATATTCCTTGCCTTCCTGCCGCAGCTTGCCCGCTTCCTTGGCGCCAGCTTCTCCGCCGAGCGCGACGAAATCGTCATAGGCAATCGTTTCGGCACGGATGAAACCGCGTTCGAAATCGGAGTGGATTTCACCAGCCGCCTGCGGGGCTTTCGCGCCATCGGGGAAGGTCCATGCCCGCGCTTCCTTGGGGCCGCAGGTGAAGAAGGTCTTGAGACCGAGCAGCGTGTAGCCGGCGCGGATCACGCGGGCGAGGCCGCTTTCGGTGAGGCCGAGCGCTTCGAGAAATTCGCCCCGGTCTTCCAACGGCATCGTCACCAGATCAGCCTCGATCGCGGCGGAGACGACAACGGCTTCGGCACCTTCAGCCGCAGCCTTGACGAATACCTTGGCCGACAATTCGTTGCCTTCCGCTGCGTCTTCTTCGGCGACGTTGCAGACATACAGCACCGGTTTGGCGGTGAGGAGCTGGGCCTGTTTGAACAGCCGTTCCTCCTCGTCATCAGCCGGGACAGTCAGGCGCGCAGGCTTGCCTTCGCGCAGCAGTTCCAGGGCTTGGCCGAGCACGCTGGCCATCGCCTTTGCTTCCTTGTCACCGGTGGCTCCGCGCTTGGCGGCGGCGGGGACGCGCTTTTCCAGGCTTTCGAGGTCTGACAGCATCAGCTCGGTTTCGACCACTTCGGCGTCCGCAATGGGATCGACCTTGTTGGCGACGTGCTGGATATCGTCATCCTCGAAACACCGCAGCACATGGACGACCGCGTCGACCTCGCGGATGTTGCCGAGGAACTGGTTGCCCAAGCCTTCGCCCTTGCTCGCGCCTTTCACCAGCCCTGCGATATCGACGAAGCCGAGCTGGGTTTCGATGATCTTGGCGCTTTTGCCGATGGCGGCGATCTTTTGCAGCCGCTCGTCCGGCACTGCGACCTGACCGACATTGGGTTCGATCGTGCAGAACGGGTAATTGGCGGCTTGCGCGGCCTGCGTTTCCGTCAGTGCATTGAACAAGGTGGACTTGCCGACATTCGGCAGGCCGACGATACCGCAACGGAAACCCATGATGTAATCTCTTGGCTAGCTGGAAAGCGCTGGCCCTTAGCGCCGCTTGGGCAACATGACCAGTGGGTCGGCATCCGCAGGCGCGACCAGCGGCCTAGCTTTCGTGCACAGCACGGATCAGCGGGCCGTAGCCGGAATTGCCGAGCCATTGGGTCTGCACCCTTGCGGTGACTTCGTTGATCGGAATTTGCGGCTTGGCACCCGGGTGCACCGGCAGGCGCAGCGGGCGGGTTCCGGGAACCTGCGCCATCAGCCCGCCAATGGCGCGTGCGACATCGGCGGGATCGGCGCTGCGGCCTGATCCGTCCTCCTGCCCCATGCGCGCCACCTGCTGCGGATACCCTTCCGAATGCACCGCCATTGAACGTTTCTTCAGGGCGGCGGAATAGATGTTGCGGTTTTCCCAGACCTTGGTCGGATAACCACCCGGTTCAATGATGGTCACGTCGATCTGGTGCGGCACCAGTTCATAGGCGAGCTGTTCGCTCATCGCCTCCAGCGCGAACTTGGTGGCGGAATAATGCCCCGAATAGGGCACGATCACCCGGCCAAGCTGGCTGGAAATCTGGATGATCTGCCCGCCTCCCTTACTCCGCATTCCTGGCAGCACAGCGCGCGCCATCCGATGCGGGCCGAACACGTTCGTGTCGAAGATCAGGCGCGTGGCTTCCATGTCCTGCACCTCCACTGGTGAGGTGATGCCGATCCCGGCATTGTTGACGAGAACGTCGATCGGGCCGCCATTGATGCGCTCGGCCTCTTTGACGCCTGCGTTGATCTGTTTGAGATCGGTCACGTCGATGCCGATCACGTGCAGATCGAGGTTCTCTGCCTCAGCAAGCTGGACCAGTTCGTCGGCTTCGGGGCGGGGGAGGTTTCGCATCGTAGCGAACACCCGCGCTCCTTGCCGCGCCAGCAATTCCGCCGTCAGCCGCCCGAAGCCGGACGAACAGCCGGTGATCAGCACGCTCTTCCCGCGGAAATCGAGATCGGGGCGGTAGGCCGGTTCGCTGGCGGCGGCGCTGCGCGATACGGCGGCAAGCGCCCCGGTGGCGGCAGCCCCGGCAAGCAGCGTACGGCGATCGAGGCGGGGCATGGACGTTTCCTTGGCTACACAGTGCGATCAGTGAAGATTATTGGCTTTGCGCCATTGTGCAAGTGTCCGCGGGCTGGTGAGCCGCACCACCTTGTCCGCATAGGGCGCAAATTGCGCTTCGGTGCGCGGCCGCGGGCCGGAGTTCCAGTTCAGCACATACCAGAAGAAGGCAGCATCGAACCGTTCCGGGCAGCCCTCGGGCATATCGGGGCGAGATTGTCCGCGCAGGCTGGTGACGCGGCGTATCAGGCGCCACAGGCACAGGCGGATCGGGAAATCGAGATAGAGTACCGTGTCCGCCCGTTCGAGCCGCGGGGCCAGCGTCCTGCCGTAATTGCCTTCGATCAGCCACGCATCCTGCGCTACCGCGTCAGCAAGGCGGGCGTTCAGTTCGCTCTTTTCGGTCTCCACCCAGCCCGCCTGCCAGCCCAGCCGGTCCATGTGAACCAGCGGCAGGCCCATCCGCAGTGCGAGTTCACGGGCGAGGGTGCTCTTGCCCGAACCGCAGGGGCCGATGATCATGACCCGGCGCATGGATGTCAGGTATCCTGCATCCTCAACGCGACATCGTTCATGAACCGCGCGTCGTCCCCCTTGGCCAGCCACTCCGCCTCGGCACTGATCGCGCCGAGCATGGCAACCAGATCGTCCTGTTCATCCTTGGCGAAATTGCCCAGCACGTGGCCGGTGACGCGCTCCTTGTGCCCCGGATGGCCGATGCCTAGCCGGATGCGGCGGAATTCCGCACCCAAGTGCTGGTCAATCGATCTGAGGCCGTTATGCCCGGCATGGCCGCCGCCCTGCTTCACCTTGACCTTGAAAGGGGCAAGGTCGAGCTCGTCATGGAACACGGTCAGCGCATCGGTGCCCAGCTTGTAGAACCGCAGCGCCTCGCCCACGGCGCGGCCGCTTTCGTTCATGAAGGTGGCGGGCTTCAGCAGCAGCACCTTGTCGCCGCCGATCCGGCCTTCCTGCATCCAGCCCTGAAACTTGGTCTGGATCGGGCCGAAGCCGTGCATGTCGGCGATCACGTCCACGGCCATGAAGCCGACATTGTGCCGGTGGAGCGCATAGCGCGGTCCCGGATTTCCTAGGCCGACCCAGATCTGCATGGCGTGTCCTTAACGAGTGCAAGCCGCAAACGAAACGCCGGACTTCTTGCGAAGCCCGGCGTTTCAGAAAACCGTTTCGGCAAAGCGATCAGTCTTCGCTCGGTGCTTCCTCGGTCGCGGTTTCGGTATCGGTATCGGGTCCGCTGCTCTTCAGCGCCGAAGGGGCAACCAGCGTGGCGATGGTGAAATCGCGATCGGTGATCGCACTTTTCACGCCCTTTGGCAGAGTGACTTCGCTGATGTGGATCGCATCGCCGACATCCTTGCCGGTGACGTCGATCTGGATTTCTTCAGGGATGTCCGCATTCGGGCAGATCAGGTCGAGCTCGTGACGCACCACGTTGAGCACGCCGCCCTTTTTCAGACCGGGCGAGGCGGCTTCGTTGATGAATACCACCGGCACCTGAACTTCGACCATCGAATCGCCGGTAAGGCGCAGGAAGTCGACGTGGGTCGGAAGATCGGAAACGGGGTGGAATGCCACATCCTTGGGAAGGGTGCGGATCATCTTGCCGTCGATCTCGATATTCACGATCGAGTTCATGAAGTGACCGGTCATCAATTGCTTGACCAGTTCCTTCTGCTCGACGTGGATCGTCGTGGGTTCTTCCTTGCCGCCGTAAATTACGGCGGGAGTCCGACCATCGCGGCGAAGTGCTCGGGAGGCTCCCTTGCCAGCCCGTTCGCGCGCTTCTGCCGGCAGAGTGAGAGCTTCGCTCATGGCTGTGCCTTTCAAATGCGTGTTATAACAGAATGTCCGGCGCGCCGCCTCCAGGGATGACCAGAGCGCCGAAGCGCGGGCCCTTAGAGACAGGAGGGGCAGATGGCAACCGATTTGCGCTGCGCTGAGCCCATCAACGCAGGCGCGTAACCTGATAACCGCGCGCTTCGAGAAGTGCCACCAGCCCTTCCGCGCCGACCAGATGCGCGGTGCCGACCGCAATTAGCGGACGCTCCGCCTGATCGAGCATTTTGGCGATGGCGGCATCCCAGCGGCGATTGCGGGCCAGCAGCAACGCCTCGCGCAGTTCGGCATCGGCCATGATCCCGGTTGACGCCGCATCGATCAGCGCTGCCTCGTCCCCGGTCAGCCAGGCGCGGCGCAGATCGCGCGCGCGGCTTCGGGACGATTCCGATTCCGCCACCACAGTGGCGATCAGTTCGCGCTGCTCGGGTTCGGGCAAGGCATCGAAGATGGCGAGTTGACCGCGTGCGCCTTCGAGTTCGCGCACCTTGTTCGCCGGAAATTCGCGGATCAGTGCGCGGTCGACGCCATATTCGGGATCGCCCTCTGCGTCGATCTGAGCGAGCATCAAGGCTGCAGCCCAGCTTTCGGTGCTGGTGAACTGGTTCGCTTCCATGTCGCCGCGGTCGAGCAGCGCCGCAAGCTTGGCACGCAGGCGGGCGGGCACGCGCTGGTCCAGCGGACGCAAGCCGGGAGTGGTGCCAAGCGCGGAAAAGGTCGCGGCCAGTTTTCGGCGATCATCCAGCGCGGCGATTTCGACCACCAGAATGTCGGCAATGTCAGCGACCCGGCCGATCGCAGGGGTCCGCCATGATGTGCCGGGGGGGAGGGCATGGATGGTTCCGAGCATCCAGCCCTCCACCGCGCCATCGGCGCTGGCAATTTCATACAGCAGCGGGCTCGGCGGCGGGCCGGCTGCGCCTTCGCCTGAGGCATCGCTGCATCCGGCAAGGGCAATTGCGAGAACAAGGGCCAGCAGCGTCGCGGCGGCAAACCGTGCGCGGCTGACGATACCGGCCCCTGACAATGGAATCATCGTCGCCCGACCTTTCCGATCATTTCACCCGGGTCACCGAAATGCCCTTTTCGGCGAGGTAATCTTGAACGCTGCGGTCACCGGCCAGATGGCCTGCGCCGACTGCGATGAACACCGAACCCGGCGCGTCGAGCCGTGCATCGATCCATTCTGCCCAATTGGCATTGCGGCTGTAAAGCAGCGCCTCGGCGACGGCGGGATCGTCCAGGCTCTCGTTCATGACGTTGGCCAGTTCGACCGCATCGCCCTCGATCCATTCGGCGACCATCCGGTCGAGCATCGGCTTGACCTCGTCCATTCCTTCGACCGCCTCCATCAGGAAGGCGACCTGCGCCTCTGTGGTCATCCCGTCGAAGATACCGAACTGGAACTCTGCGGTCTCCAGCGCGCCTTGCGGCTTGTCGCCCACCTTGGACAGCAGCACCTTCTCCACCCCGCTCTCGGGCGAATAGCCCTGCTGCATCAACGGCAGAATAGCCAAGGTAAGCCCGGCCAGCCACGGCTTTACCGGGTCGAAAGCGGCCGGCGGGGCGCCGAGCTTGGCCAGACCCGCCTCGTAAACGACGGTCTGTTCGGGGGTGAGCAGCGAGCGCAAAGTGGTGCCCTGGGGCAGGACACCAATCTGCATGGCGAGCTGCTGCATCTGCGCTTCGCTCGCCTTGTCCATCGGGACTTCGGTTACGAGCATGTCGGCGCCTTCCAGGGCATTCGCGATCGTGGCATCGTACCACTCGATCCCCTCGGGCAGGACATGGACTGTGCCGAACAGATAGATCGTGGTGTCCTCATCGGCGACTTTCCACATCGCCGGGCCGGTTGTGGCTGCGGTTGCGGTTCCAGGGGCGGCTTCGCCAGCGGCGTGATTGTCGGCCAGTGCAGGGCTGGCGGCGAACAGCGCGAACAGCGCGAACGGGGCGGCGGTAAGGGCTAGAACGGAGGAAAGCTTCATCGGGAATTCCTTTCGGTACGGGGTTAGAGGGCTTTACATTTCAGTCAATTGAACAAGCTGGCCATGTCGGCCGGGTCACAGCCGCCAGCGGGCATAGCCGTAGGAAATGATGGTCGAGACATAGGCGATGGCGAATATCCCGAACGCATGCGGCGCAGGAACGAAACCTCCGGCATGAAGCGCAGCCCAGATCGGGAAACCTGCGACCACCGCTATGCATCCGCCGCTGAATGCGACCAGATTCTGCTCCCGCTTGTAATCGTCGATCATGCGGAAGCCGTAGATCGGCAGGGCGACGAAGACCGCCAGCAGCAGCGCGGCGATGCCGAGCGCCATTGCCGGAGGCAGTTTCAGGTCTTCCCAATCGCCCGCGAACAGATTGCCGTCGCCCTGATCGAAAAAGCCGGTAGCGAAGCCGATAACTCCGCCAGCCAAAGCGGCCACGCCGATATAGATCGCCTGATTTCGCCGCCGTTGGCGCGTGCGCGCTTCGCCGGGGCCGAGCGGGCGGGGTCCTTTATCCGTCATGATGCTCTCCATCATCGAAAATCTCCTCGATCCGCATGTCGAACAGGCGCGCGATGCGGAAGGCCAGCGGTAGGGAGGGGTCGTGTTTGCCGGTCTCGATGGCGTTGACCGCCTGACGCGACACGTCGAGCCTTCCGGCGAGCTCAGCCTGTGACCAATCGCGTTCTGCGCGCAGAACTTTGAGGCGGTTTTTCATGCAATCAAAGCCCGACGGCTCTCGCTGTCGCCCCGACCATCATACCGATGGCAAGGCCGCTCATGGCCAACATCAGATAGGCCTGCCAGCGTTTGATGCAGATCGTTTCGGTCATCGAGGACATGGGGCCTCTCCAGTTGCTTTCCCGACCAGATGTCAGGCTTACCTGACTATATGTCGCGATTCGCTGACTATGTCAAGATAACCTGACTTTGTGTCACATCAACATGACCAGCGTCCGTCTTCGCCACCGTGTTGCTGCGCTGCGGCATTGACGCTCTCGGGGTGTTCGGCCATGGCGAGCCGCCATGAACGCCGTCCCTTCTTTCACGCCCGCGCAGCGCGATCCGGCGCGCTCGTTTCAGGACATGATCCTGACGCTTCACGACTTCTGGAGCGCGCAAGGCTGCGCAATTCTGCAGCCTTACGACATGCGCATGGGGGCGGGCACGTTTCACACCGCGACGACCCTGCGCGCGCTCGGGCCGGAGCCGTGGAATGCGGCCTTCGTTCAGCCCTGCCGCCGCCCGACCGATGGACGTTACGGCGAGAACCCCAACCGGTTGCAGCATTACTACCAGTATCAGGTGATCCTGAAGCCATCGCCGCCGGACATTCAGGAACTCTACCTCGCCAGCCTGCGCGCGATCGGCATCGATCCGCTCGCCCACGATATCCGCTTTGTCGAGGACGATTGGGAATCGCCGACGCTGGGCGCATGGGGGCTGGGCTGGGAGGTCTGGTGTGATGGAATGGAGGTGACCCAGTTCACCTATTTCCAGCAGATGGGCGGGTTCGATTGCAAACCGGTCGCGGGCGAACTGACCTACGGGCTGGAGCGCCTCGCAATGTATATCCAGGGCGTCGACAATGTTTACGATCTGGCGTTCAACACCGCTGGCGTTTCCTACGGCGACGTGTTCCTCGAAAACGAGCGCCAGATGTCCAAGTGGAACTTCGAGGTCGCCGATACCGGCGCGCTGTTCGACCTGTTCGCCAAGGCCGAGGCCGAATGCCGCAACGCACTTTCCGCAGGCGTGCCGATTGCGGCCTATGAACAGGCGGTCGAGGCGAGCCATGTGTTCAACCTGCTTCAGGCCCGTGGTGTGATTTCGGTACAGGAACGCGCCAGCTACATGGGCCGTGTGCGCGACCTCGCGCGCTCTTCGTGCGAGGCTCACGCGCTCAAGATGACGCCCGAATGGGAAGCGAAATATCCGGGGTGGGTGCTGTAATGGCCGACTTCCTGCTCGAACTGCGCTGCGAGGAAATCCCTGCCCGGATGCAGGCGGGTGCGCGCGCCGAACTCGAAAAGCTGTTCCGGCGCGAGCTGGATGCTGCGGGGGTCAAGGTGGACGAACTCACCATCTGGTCGACCCCGCGCCGCCTCGCGCTGATCGCGCGCGGACTGCCGCTCGCGACCGAGGCGGTGAGCGAGGAAGCCAAAGGCCCGCCCGAAGGCGCGCCCGATGCGGCGATTGACGGGTTCTGCAAGAAGAACGGCGTGAGCCGCGATGCACTCGAACTGCGCGACGTCAAAGGCCGAATGACCTACTTCGCGGTGATCGAGCAGCCGGGGCGCGCCATGGCCGATGTGCTGGCCGCAGCGATCTCCACGATCATCCGCGATTTCAGCTGGCCCAAATCGATGCGCTGGGGTGATGCGTCGCGCTCGCCTGAAAGCCTGCGCTGGGTGCGCCCGCTCTCCGGTATCGTCGCGCTGCTCGATGGCGAGGTGGTGCCCTGCGCGGTCGAAGGGATCGCAGCGAGCGCGGCCACGGATGGCCACCGCTTCCATCATGAAGGGCCGATCACCATCGGCTCGGCCGACGACTACGCCGAAAAGCTGCGCGCCTGCCATGTGATCATCGACCACGAGGAACGCGCGCAGATCATTCGCGAAGGCGCACGCGCAGTTGCCGGAGGGGCGGGTCTGACTCTGGTAGCGGACGAAGGTCTGGTGATCGAGAACGCAGGCCTGACCGAATGGCCGGTGCCCCTGCTCGGCCGCTTCGATGAAGCTTTCCTCGACGTGCCGCCCGAAGTCATCCAGCTCACCGCGCGGGTGAACCAGAAGTATTTTGTTTGTGAGAGCACTGACGGCAAGCTCGCCAACGCGTTCATCTGCACCGCCAATATCGACGCGATCGACCCCGCCGTGGTGATCGACGGCAACCGCAAGGTGCTGGCCGCGCGGCTGTCCGATGCGCGGTTCTTCTGGGAGCAGGATCAGAAGAAGACGCTCGCCGAGCACGCCAAAGGGCTGGAGCGGATTACGTTCCACGAAAAGCTGGGGACGGTCGCACAGCGGCATCAGAGGTTTGTATCTCTCGCGGATGATTTCCAGGGACAGCTTCCGAATGCCGTTGCTGATGCGAGGCAAGCTGCAGCTCTTATGAAGGCGGACCTTGTCACAGAGATGGTCGGCGAATTTCCCGAATTGCAAGGGTTGATGGGCGGCTACTATGCCGAAGCAGAGGGTCTGGCCCCATCGATCGTCGCTGCTATTCGGGATCACTACAAGCCGACTGGCCAGTCTGACGAGTTGCCGAACGCGGAAGCCGCAATTTTGGCTGCGCTGATCGACAAGGTCGATGCTCTCGTTGGTTTCTTTGGAGCTGAAATGAAGCCGACGGGATCGAAAGACCCGTTCGCACTTCGACGTGCAGCGTTAGGCGTTATCCGGCTTGTAACAGAAAAAGGCCTTCGCCTCTCTCTGTCCCCTCTTTTCGACGCAGCAGCCCAGTTGTATCGCAATCAGGGCATCGAAGTGACGAATCCTTCAAGCGACTTGCTCGATTTCTTCGCCGACCGCCTCAAGGTCCAGCAACGCGAGGCTGGCGTCCGCCACGACCTGATCGACGCGGTGTTCGCGCTTGGGGGCGAGGATGATCTCGTCCGCCTGCTCGCCCGTGTTCATGCCCTGCAGGCCTTTGTCACCACAGAAGACGGCACCAACCTCCTCGCAGGCTACAAGCGCGCGGCCAATATCCTCAAGAAGGAGGACTGGCGCGGCATCGAGGGTGAAATCGCGCAGACCGGCGAGGAAGACCCGCTCGCACTGGTCGATGATCCCGATCTCGCGCCGGTGATCGCGGCCAAGATGGCAGATCGCAAAGCCGCCGCGGAAACCCTCTCCTACACGCCCGAACCGGCTGAAAAGGCGCTGATCGATGCGCTCGCCGTGGCTGCGCCTCGGGCTGCCGAGGCGGTTGAGACGGAGCGCTTCGCCGATGCCATGGCTGCGCTAGCCACTTTGCGCGCGCCGATCGACCGCTTTTTCGAAGAGGTGATCGTCAACGCCGAAGAAGCGGAAAAGCGTGCCGCACGGCTTGCTCTGCTCGCACGCTTTCGCGATGCGGTGCACCGGGTCGCGGATTTCAGCCGGATCGAAGGATGATCCACCGCGCCGCGCGCTTGTATTGTCCCTCCACCAACACTTTGCGGGAACTGCCATGACATTGAAGACGGTCTATGTTTTTGGAGGTAAAGCCGACCACTCCGACCCGCGTCAGAAGGACAAGACCATCACCGGGGGCAAGGGCGCGAACCTTGCCGTCATGGCCAGCATCGGCCTGCCGGTTCCCCCGGGATTCACTATCACGACCGAAGAAAGCGTGCGTTATCTGCGTGATGGCGCAGACTTCTCGGACGAGTTGCGAAGCGAAGTCGCGGCGGCCCTGACCCATGTCGAAGCGACCGTGGGCAAGAATTTCGGCGACGCCGCAGATCCGTTGCTGGTGTCGGTCCGTTCCGGCGCGCGAGTGTCGATGCCCGGGATGATGGACACGGTCCTCAACCTCGGGCTGAACGATGCGACCGTTGCCGGGCTGGCTAAGTCCAGCGGCGATGCGCGGTTTGCCTGGGATTCCTACCGCCGTTTCATCCAGATGTATTCCGACGTGGTGCTTGGCCTCGATCACGGCCTGTTCGAAGAAGCGCTGGAGATCGTCAAGGAAGACAAGGGCTTTTACAACGATACCGAGATGACGTCCGAAGACTGGCAGGCGCTGGTCAGCCAGTTCAAAAGGATCGTCGAGGAAGAACGCGGAAGCCCGTTCCCGCAGGATGTCCACGAACAGCTATGGGGCGCGATACGCGCCGTGTTCGACAGTTGGGACAGCGACCGCGCCAAGGTTTATCGCCGCCTCAACGACATTCCGGGCGACTGGGGAACCGCAGTCAATGTGCAGGCGATGGTGTTCGGCAACATGGGCGACACCAGCGCCACCGGCGTCGCCTTCACCCGCGACCCGGCGACCGGAACCCGTGCCTATTACGGCGAATACCTGATCAATGCGCAGGGCGAAGATGTGGTCGCAGGCATCCGCACGCCCCAGTACCTGACCAGGGAAGCGCGCGAGAAGGCCGGGGCCAAGCCGCTCAGCATGGAAGAGGCGCTGCCCGATGCCTATGCCGAATTGGCCCGCGTGTTCGACCTGCTGGAACTTCACTACAAGGACGTGCAGGACATTGAATTCACGGTAGAACGTGGAAAGCTATGGATGCTGCAAACCCGCACGGGCAAGCGCACCGCCAAGGCCGCGCTCAAAATGGCGGTCGATATGGTCGAAGAAGGCCTGATCGACGAGCGTGAGGCGGTGCGGCGGGTCGATCCGATGGCATTGGACCAACTGCTTCACCCGACGCTGGACCCGAAGGCGGAACGCAATGTGCTGACCACCGGGCTTCCCGCATCACCGGGCGCGGCGGCGGGTAAAATCGTGCTGGATGCCGATACCGCCGAACAATGGGCCGGGCGCGGCGAGAAGGTCATTCTGGTGCGGGTCGAAACCTCGCCGGAGGACATTCACGGGATGCACGCGGCGCAGGGAATCCTCACCGCGCGCGGCGGGATGACCAGTCACGCAGCGGTGGTGGCTCGCGGGATGGGGCGGCCGTGCGTTTCGGGTGCGTCCGCGGTATCGATCGACCGGGTCAGCCGCGCGCTGCGGATCGGCAACCACGAACTGAAAGAGGGCGACGCGATCACCCTTGACGGTGCGACCGGGCAGGTGATGCTCGGCATCGTGCCCACGGTCGAACCGGAGTTGGCAGGCGATTTCGGCACGCTGATGGTTTGGGCGGACAAGCTGCGGCGCATGAAGGTGCGCACCAATGCCGAAACGCCCGAGGATTGCCGCATGGCGCGGCAGTTCGGCGCGGAGGGCATCGGGCTGTGCCGCACCGAACACATGTTCTTCGAAGCGTCGCGTATCAGTCTGGTTCGTCAGATGATTCTGGCCGACGACGAGGCCGGTCGCAGGCGGGCGCTGGAACAGCTGCTGCCCGAACAGCGCGCCGATTTCACCGGGATCTTCGAGGTGATGGCGGGCCTGCCATGCACCATCCGCCTGCTCGACCCGCCGTTGCATGAATTCCTGCCCCACGCGGACGAGGACTTCGCCGAACTTGCCGACGCGACCGGCTTGGGGGTCGATCATCTCAAGCGGCGCGCGGGAGAGTTGCACGAGTTCAATCCGATGCTGGGCCATCGCGGTTGCCGCCTGGGGATCACCTATCCCGAAATCTACGAGATGCAGGCGCGGGCGATCTTCGAGGCCGTTTGTGCGGTGAAGAAATCGTCGGGCGAGGCTCCGCTGCCCGAAATCATGATCCCGCTGATCGCGACCAAGCGTGAGCTGGCGATCCTGCGCGTCTTGATAGACCGAGTGGCCGAAGCGGTCTTTGCCGAGGTCGGCACGCGGGTCGAATACCTCGTCGGGACCATGATCGAACTTCCGCGTGCCGCTCTGATGGCCGGTGAAATTGCCGAGGAAGGCGAATTCTTCAGCTTCGGCACCAATGACCTGACCCAGACCACCTTGGGCGTGTCGCGCGACGATGCAGCGCGGTTCCTCTCTGTCTATGTCGACAAGGGCATCTTCCCGCGCGATCCGTTCGTCAGCCTCGACATCGAAGGCGTTGGCCAGTTGGTGGAACTGGCGGCGGAGCGGGGCAGGGCGACCCGGCCGGACATCAAGCTGGGCATTTGCGGCGAACACGGCGGCGACCCGGCGAGCATCGCGTTCTGCGAGCGTGTCGGCCTAGATTACGTCAGCGCCTCGCCGTACCGCGTGCCGATTGCCCGGTTGGCAGCAGCACAGGCCGCGCTGAAGAGCTAGGTTCCGGCGAGCGTTCGCCGCCCAGTAAGGGTGATGATCTCGAAGGTTTCGGCGGTCTTGCCGTCGGGATCGGCCTGTTCGCGAAACGCAGCCCGGGCGCGGTCCAGTGCGGCCTTACCCAGCGCCGGGCCGGCGTTGGCGAGGGCGCTGGTCAGGCCGTGGTCGCGCAGGTCGGATACAAGCTGGTCGAGCGAGGAATAGCGCACGGTTAGGCTGCGGGTATCGACCACCGGGTCTTTCCATCCTGCACGCTGGAGCAGCTGCGGCACCGCGCGCGGGTCGACCATCGGGTGTATGCGTGCTGCGGGCCGATCGCCGTCGGCAGTCAGCATTGCCGCCCGCAGGCGCGGCAGGCTCGCCCCGCCGATGAAGCTGGCAACCGCAAGGCCGCCCGGCACCAACGCATTGCGGATATGGATCAGCGCGCCCGGCAGATCGTTCACTGCATCGAGCAGTCCCACCACGCCGATGAAGTCGTAGTCAGCCGCAGGAAACGGCTCTTCGATGGTCCAATCAGCCCCGTCCCACATGTCTCCGTCACAATTATCCAGCATCGCGCGGAGCGGATCGTGACACATGCCCAGCACCAACGGGCGCTTTGGTTCGTGCCTTACAAATTCCAGGCGTTCGGCAGTGTCTTCGCAGATGTCTTGCCAGATGAACTGCTGGGTAGCCCCCGCCGAAGCGCGTGCGTTCTGCCGCAAGATCCGTGACCCGACGCGGCGGCGAGAGAAAATTCTGGGTACGCTTGGTCCGGTCATGCCCGTCCCCTGCCGCGCTTGCGTGCGGTGCGCAAGAGGTGCACACCTGTCCGCATGGGGTGGGGGTCGCATCTTGCCGAGGGTCTGAGGCCGGTCGTCGATCTGGTCTATCCGCCGCGCTGCCCGCTATGCGGCGCAGCGCTGGCTGATCAGGATGGACTGTGCGGCGAATGCTGGGGCTTGCTCGATATCCCCGCGGGAAGCGGGGCCGGTTGCGAAGATCATAGCGGCGTGCCTGTCCATGCGGCAACCCTCTACAATGATGCCTCGCGCCGGCTTGTGCTGGCCTACAAGCATGGCGGCCGGATCACGTTAGCCCGCCTGCTCGCCCGGTTGATGGCGGCGCGCCTGCCTGATCCGGGGGCGGCTGACCGCATTCCCTTGCTGGTGCCGGTGCCGCTGCATCGCTGGCGGCTGTGGCATCGCGGCTTCAATCAGGCGGCCTTGCTGGCGCATGAGCTTTCAAGGCTTGGCAAAGGCGAATTGCTGGTCGATGCGCTGAAACGCCGGAAGCGGACGCCCAGCCTCGGCGGATTGGGGCGCGAGGCGCGCGAGCGGGCGCTGGCGGGGGCGATTGTCGTCGATCGTGCAAGAACCGGGATGATTTCAGGGCGCGACGTCGTGCTGGTGGATGATGTGTTCACCAGTGGAGCGACCACGCGAGCCTGCATCGCGGTAATGGCCGCTGCGGGCGCGCGCAGCATTGCGGTGGCCTGTTTCGCACGAGTCGACGAATCGTCCGGACGAGGGGATCGCGACATTCAAGCAGCAGAGCCGATACCGAGCTTTGAAAATGCGGTGATCAAAAACGAAACGCCCGAGGCCTTGTGAGCCTCGGGCGCCGCGTGACGAAACGGTGTGGATCCGCCCTTGCGGGCAAAGATGGCCACCCCCTAACTTGGCCATCAGGATCCTGTCCCTCATCGTTCAATCGGTCGCCCTGGCACCCCGCTGCCAGTCTGCGTCCCGATCACCCCCTGAACCTGGCATCGGGCGATGCCGTCGTTCGGTGGAGAACCCCCTTCAGGGCTCACACCGCGTTGTTCCATTCTGTCGGCCAAGGCGGAAGTGCAAACCTCCGCATAAGCAGTTTTTTGCATCCTTCTGTTGTGAACGTGCAACATTCGACGCATGAGCGCGGCGTTTTCGTCACGGTAGTTTCCGGTTCGGACCAACCGGACGCATAATTTCGCAGGAGTATGTTCATGGCCGACCAGTCCCTGACCACCGACGAACGCGAGCACGGCGCGCAATTCGCCCCCAAATTCGACGCCCACGGATTGCTGACCGCAGTGGTGGTCGATGGGCAGACGGGTGATGTCCTGGTTGTGGCACACATGAACCGCGAAGCGCTCGATGCGACACTGGCCACCGGCAAGGTGCATTTCTGGTCGCGTTCGCGGCAGGCTTTGTGGATGAAGGGAGAGACTTCGGGCAATGTGCTGACGGTCGAGGAAGTGCTGGTCGATTGCGATCAGGATGCCTTGGTGATTCGTGCGCGTCCGGCCGGCCCGACCTGTCACACAGGTGCGCGCAGTTGCTTCTACCGGCGGGTCGAGATGGCGGATTCCGGGGCCGCTCTCGTTAAGGTCAAGACTTGACGCTCACGTAAAGGTAAGCTAGGCAAGTGTCATGGCTACCGCACCCGCACAAGACAACGCCGCTCGTGCCAATGAGGCTGAACCGCGCCGCAATGGCGCGCATCTCGACCGGCCCGATATTCATGCGCGCGAGCAATTCACCATCTCCGACCTTACCTCGGAATTCGGCTGCACCGCCCGCGCGCTGCGCTTTTACGAGGACGAGGGGCTGATCAATCCCGCGCGCGTCGGTCTGACCCGCGTCTATTCCAAACGCGACCGGGCGCGGCTTGCGTGGATCATGCGGGCCAAGAACGTCGGCTTTTCGCTGACCGAAATCCGCGAGATGATCGACCTGTACGATCTCGACGATGGCCGGGTCGAACAACGCCGCGTCACAATCGAGAAGTGCCGCGCGCATATCGCCAAGCTCAAGGCTCAGCGCGATGACATCGATTCGTCGATTAACGAGTTGACCGACTTCGTGGCCGAGATCGAGAAGCTCGACCTGCGCTGAACGTGCAATCGTTCCAGCGATTTTGAATTTGACCATGCACACTCAAGGGATCTTGTGATGCCGACCTATACCGCCCCCACTCGCGACACCCGTTTCGTCGTCAACGAAGTGCTCGATTTGGCGAGCTACGGCAATCTGCCGGGTTTCGAGAACGCCACGCCCGATATGATTGACACCGTCATCAACGAAGCTGGCAAGTTCTGCGCCGAGGTGCTGGCGCCGGTCAATCAGGCCGGTGACGAGCATGGCTGCACGCGTCATGACGACGGCAGCGTCACCACCCCGCCGGGCTTCAAGGAAGCCTATCAGGCCTATGTCGAAAGCGGTTGGGGCACGCTTGCCCAGCCCGAGGAATTCGGCGGGCAGGGCTTGCCGCATGTACTCGGCTTCGTGCTCGAGGAATATGCTGGCACTGCCAATCAGGCTTTCGCGATGTATCCCGGCCTCACCGCCGGTGCGATCTCCGCAATTCTCGCGAAGGGTTCGGACGAACAGAAGGCGGCCTATGTGCCCAAGATGATCTCGGGCGAGTGGTCCGGCACCATGAACCTGACCGAACCGCAATGTGGCACCGATCTCGGCATGATCCGCACCAAGGCGGTGCCGAACGGCGACGGCTCCTACGCCATCACCGGCACCAAGATCTTCATTTCCGCCGGCGAGCATGATCTCACCAGCAACATCATCCATCTGGTTCTGGCCAAGACGCCCGGGGCGCCCGACAGCACCAAGGGCATTTCGCTGTTCATCGTGCCCAAGTTCGTGCTCGACGAAAACGGCGAACCGGCGGAGCGCAACGGCGTGACCTGCGGTTCCATCGAGAAGAAGATGGGCATCCACGGCAACGCCACCTGCCTGCTCAACTATGACGGCGCGACCGGTTACCTCGTTGGCGAGGAGAACAAGGGCCTGGCCGCGATGTTCATCATGATGAACGCCGCGCGTCTCGGTGTCGGCATTCAGGGCTATGCCCAGGCCGAAGTGGCCTATCAGAACGCCGTCACCTACGCGCTCGACCGGCGGCAGGGCCGCGCATTGTCCGGCCCGGCGGAACCGGAGGCCAAGGCCGATCCGATCTTCGTCCATCCCGACGTGCGCCGGATGCTGATGGACGCCAAGGTGTTCACCGAATCGATGCGCGCTCTGTGCCTGTGGGGCGCGTTGCAGGTCGACCTGACCCACAAGGCGCAGACCCCCGAGGAGCGCGAGCAGGCCGATCTGCTGATCGGTCTGATGACGCCGGTCATCAAGGGTTACGGCACCGACAAGGGCTATGACATCGCCACCAACATGCAGCAGGTCTATGGCGGCCATGGCTATGTGCGCGAATGGGGCATGGAGCAGTTCGTCCGCGATAGCCGCATCGCAATGATCTACGAAGGCGCCAACGGCGTGCAGGCGATGGATCTGTGCGGCCGCAAGCTGGCCGCGAACGGTGGCAAGGCCATTCAGGCGTTTTTCGCCATGGTCGACGAGGAAATCGCTGCGGCCAAGCAGGTTGGCGAACTCAAGGACGTCGCCGGACGGCTTGAAAAGGCACTCGGCGAGCAGAAGGCGGCCACGATGTGGTTCATGCAGAACGCGATGGCCAATCCCAACCACCTCGGCGCGGGCGCGCATCACTACATGCACATCATGGGCATTGTGACGCTGGGCTTCTTTTGGCTGAAAATGGCTAAGGTGGCGCTGGGCAAGCTGGCGGGCGAGCCTGAGGACAAGGCGTTCTACGAAGCCAAGCTGGTTTCCGCCAATTACTACGCCGAACGTTATCTGCCCGATGCCGGCGCGCTGCGACGCAAGCTGGAAGCGGGCAGCGAATACATGATGAAGCTGCCGGAAGAGGCCTTCGCCACCGCCGCCTGATCCTTTCTGTCGTCAACCGCCGAACCTTTTTTCCGGGCCGCCGTGTTTGCGCACGGCGGCCCGTGTCGTAACGCTGGGACGCACAGGGGGATTCGCGCATGACAATCGGACGATGGTGGCTGGTGCTGGCAGGGGCTGCGCTGTTGATCGCGGGTCCCGCGGTGTCCTTTTCGGAGCAGGAACAGCTCGCAACGGAGGAGGCGCCAGCATCGGGCCGCTATGTTTTTGCCGGGTGGGATGGGCCGGACCTGCCGGTGTGGTATCAACTACCAGACAAGGTGACCGCCGAAACGCCGGTGGTTTTCGTGATGCACGGGGTCAATCGCGATGCCGACCGCTACCGTGACGAATGGGCCGACCTTGCTCGCCGACACGACTTTATCGTAATCGTCCCCCAATTCAGCAGGTCGGACTTCCCCGGATCGCGGGGCTACAACACCGGATACTTCACCGAAGATGACGGCGTTTCGCGCCCGCGCTCGCTATGGTCCTTCGCCGCGATCGAGCCGCTGTTCGACGACGTCCGCGCGCGGTTCGGAACCCGGGCGGCGCGCTACACCATCTATGGCCATTCGGCGGGCGCGCAATTCGTACATCGCTTCGTGCTCTTCATGCCCGAGGCGCGGATCGATCAGGCAATCGCCGCCAATGCCGGATGGTACACCATGCCAGATCCTGCGACGCCATTTCCCTACGGTCTTGGCGGTACCCCGGTCGACGAACGGGCTCTGAGTGCTGCGCTCGGTCAGCGCGTGACAGTGCTGTTGGGCACCGCCGATACCGATCGCAGCGATCCCAACCTGCGCAAGACACCCGAAGCTGATGCGCAAGGCCCCAACCGCTTCGCGCGCGGGCAGCAGTTCTTCGAACAAGGCCAACAGGCGGCGACAGCGCGAGACGCGCCGTTCGGATGGAAGCTGTTGACCGTGCCCGATGTCGGCCACAGCAACGGCAGAATGGCCAAGGCGGCCGCACTACTGATCGCCGCGGACTGACGCTACTTCGCGGCCTCCTCGGCGACGACATAGAGATAGTCGACATAGGCCATGGTCGCTTCGTCCAGACCGTTGACCTTGGGGTCGCTGCTATCGATCAGGAACCATTCGTTCGGCGCATGGGCTCCGCCGCCGCGGCTGAGGCCGAATTGCGAGGCGGGCAAATTCAGCGGCGGGCCGTTGAAGATCACCCCCGGCCAACTGCCTGCATTGCGCGGGCGGATGGCGTAGGGAATACCGCTTTGGTCGAACAGCCGCTTCTGCGCGCGGATCAGCACGCTGTCCTCTTCGGTCTCGTTCGGGCCATAGCCGCCCGACACAGTCACCTGCACATCGTCGAATCCGCGCTTGGCAAGATGCGCCTTGAGCTTCGAGACCGCTTCGTCCTTGGTCATTGCCGGAACCAACCGGAATTCGAGCTTGGCCTCGGCCCGGCCCGGCAGAACGGTTTTGCCGCCGGGGCCGGTGTAGCCTGCGACCAGCCCCTGAATGTTGACGGTCGGCTGCGAAAAGAAGCGTTCGAGACTGGTGATGTAATCCTCGTCGTCGATCCAGCGACCTACTCCGAGCTGCGCCTTTTGTTCTGCCTCGGGGTTGGTCTCGACACTTTCGGCGATCAACTGCTTCTGCCGTTCGGTCAGCGGCTTCACGTTCTCGAACCAGCCATCGATCGCAGGCGTGTGCCCGTCGTCGGCGACCAGCGTATCCAGCGCCTTGACCAGCCGCCATGCCGGGTTCTCGACCCGCGCGTGGTTCGATGAGTGGATGTCGGTCTTGGGGTATTTGTCCGACGTCTCGCCGCCGACCACCAGCTGGAATTCAACCGCGCCTTTCGCACCCAGCGTGATATTGGCGCTGCCATCTTTGCTCTGTGCGGCAGAGGGGATGAACACGCCGATGGTCTTGGCCAGCGCAGCCTGCACTTCGGAGACAGCCACGACCTGATCGAAATGGGTCGAGGCGACTTCCTCCTCGCCCTCGGCGACCAAGACGATGTTGACCGGAAGCTTGCGGCCGCTGGCCTGAATCGCCTTGAGCGCGGCAAGGAAGGCCATTTCCGGCCCCTTCTGGTTGACAGCGCCGCGGCCATAGATCGCCAGACCCTCTCCCGATCTTTCGACGAGCCGCCCTTCAAGCGGAGGGGAATCCCATTCGCTCGGATCGAACTGCTTGACGTCATACATGAAATAGATGCCGATTGTGGCCGGCGCACCCGCATCCAGCGTCGCGAACACGGCCGGAACCCCGTCTGTCGGAATGATCTTGGCCTGCTGGAACCCGGCATCGAGCGCGAGTTGCATCATGTATTCCGCGCCTTCGGGCGTACCGCGCTTTTCCGCCGCGATGGTGGGCAGGGCGATCCAGTCCTGCAAGGCCTTGACCGTTGCGTCGTGCTGCGCCTCTACCGCTGTGACAATCCGATCGCGTTCGGGCGTTTCTGCCGCTGCCGGAACCATCACCAGCGCAATCGCCGCAGCCGCCCCCAACCCAGTCAACCGACGCGTCATCATCGCATTCTCCCCCTTAAAGCGAGGGCGAGGCTACCATCGTCGCGTTGTTTGGCAACGGCTTTCGCGCCGATGCTCGCTTGCATTGTGGAGGGCGGACGGGGGCGCTCGGGTCAGAGCAGGAATTGCGGCGACGTGCGCTCTTTTTCGTCAGCCATTGTCCGACATTGTCATGAGCCGTTGATTCCCTGCCTTGACCTTGGGCGGTGCAGCGCGGGCAAGGCGATCCGCCAGCGTCATGGGCTTTGCCGCGCCGGAGCGAGAGCGTTCGGGTGCCGGTTTCGGAGCCCGATTTTCGGCCGCAACTTCCTCGACAGGAGCCGGCGACGCATAATCCATGACGGGCTGATCTTCCACAGCCGGAGGGGCGGCAGCGGGTTCAGCGACCGGCGCGGGGACGGGTGCAGCTGCAGCGGGGACAGGCGGCGCTGCCGCAGGGGTGGGCGTAAGTTCGGGCGCGGCAGCCGGGCTTGCTTCAGCGACCGGCGGTTCATCCTGCTTCGTTGCGGCCAGAATCTTCGCAGCGACCTCCTCGATCGAACCGACGACCAGCAACGGATTGCCGCCGACCATCCCGACATTGGTCTGGCCATTTTCGCCGGTGCGCAGCCAAGCGATATTTTCGGCCACGACAAGGTAATTGCCGCCGCGCGATTCGAGCAGGATGAATTTCATGGGCGCCTTCTCCCGAGCAGCACCACGAATGCTTCGTGGATCCGCTGCGGGAATAAAGCCTGCCGGTTAAGGAATCGGTCTATTCGACCGGCAGGAAATCCGGCACCGAAAGATAGCGCTCGCCAGTGTCGTAGTTAAAACCCATCACGCGCGCGCCGGCGGGCAGTTCCGGCAACTTCTTCGCGATGGCGGCCAGTGTTGCGCCGCTGGAGATGCCCACCAGCATCCCTTCTTCGCGCGCGGCGCGGCGGGCCATTTCCTTGGCGTCCTCGGCATCGACCGTGATCGCGCCGTCGATGGCGTCGGTGTGAAGATTGCCCGGGATGAAGCCAGCGCCGATGCCCTGGATCGGGTGCGGGCCGGGCTGCCCGCCGCTGATCACAGGCGATTGCGCAGGTTCAACACCGTAAGCCTTCATATCCGCCCAATGCTTCTTGAGCTCCTCGGCACAGCCGGTCAGGTGCCCGCCAGTGCCGACCCCGGTGATCATCACGTCAATCGGCGCATCGGCGAAGTCGGCAAGGATTTCCTGCGCTGTGGTGCGCACATGCACTGCGACGTTCGCGGGGTTGTCGAACTGGCTGGGCATCCATGCGCCGGGCGTCTGCTCGACCAGTTCGGACGCGCGCTCGATTGCGCCCTTCATGCCCTTTTCGCGCGGCGTCAGATCGAAGCTGGCACCATAGGCCAGCATCAACCGGCGGCGCTCGATCGACATCGATTCCGGCATGACCAGCACCAGCTTGTAACCCTTGACCGCCGCCACCATCGCAAGTCCGATGCCGGTGTTGCCGCTGGTCGGCTCGACTATGGTGCCGCCGGGCTGCAGCGCGCCGGACTTTTCCGCGTCTTCGACCATCGCCAGCGCAATGCGATCCTTGATCGATCCGCCGGGGTTGGCGCGTTCGGACTTCACCCAGACCTCGTGATCCGGGAAGATGCGGGCAAGGCGGATATGCGGGGTCGCGCCGATGGTGGCGAGGATGGAGTCGGCTTTCATGTCAGGCCTCCTGTGTTGCGGGGTTGATCTGCTTCTAACACGTCGGGCGGCGGATCGAAGGTTTTCGTCGTTCGCAGCACCGGAAAAATGCGGCTCCACACCGCAACGGTTATGATTGCGCCAACACCGCCCGCAACCACAGCTGCGACCGGGCCGAACAGGTAAGCGAGGCTGCCTGAGAAGAAATCGCCGCCTTCGTTCGAGGCGCTGATCGTCATCATGCTGACTGACGATACGCGGCCGCGCTTGTCATCGGGGGTATGCAACTGGATCAGCGACTGGCGGACATAGACGCTGAACATGTCAGCAGCGCCGATAATGAACAACATCGCCAAACTGAGGACAAGGCTTGTCGAAAGCCCGAAGAAGATCGTCGCCAAACCGAAAACCGCCACCGATCCCAGCATCTTCGGCCCGACCTGGCTGTGCAGCGGACGGAAGGAGAACCACAATCCGGTAACGATTGCGCCAGCCGGAGTAGCCGACGCGAGCATGGCCAACCCGACTTCGTCCGTAAGCAGGATGTCGCGCGCGAACACCGGAATCAGGGCATTGGCACCTGCAAGGAACACCGCGAACAGATCGAGCGTGATCGCGCCCAGCACCATCCGGTTCCGCCCGACATAGCGCAGCCCGTCCACGATTGCGCCGATCGGGCGCTGATCCTTGCGCATGGCTGGTTGTGGCACCTTGCCCACCAGCGCCAGCGCTCCGAACGCGGTACAGAACAGCACCGCTGATATCGCGTAGGGCATGGCAGGCTCGAATGCATAAAGCACCGCACCGATCGCTGGACCCACCAGCCTGCCGACCTGCCACGAGATCGATGACAGCGCGATGGCGGTGGGCAGAATCGCGCGCGGCACCAGATTCGGAGCGAGCGCGGACAGGGCAGGTCCGGCAAAACCGCGGGCGATGCCCAGGACAATTGCAAGGGCAAACAGCAGCGGAAGATCGACGCTTTCGCTCCAGGTTGCCCAGACCAGAACAACGGCGGTTGCCAGTTGCAGGAGGATGGTCATCAATCCGAGCAGCCGACGGTCGAACCGGTCGGCGGCAAGGCCGGAAAACGGGGTGAGCAGGAACAGCGGTACGAATTGCAGCAGACCGATGATCGCAAGCTGGCCCGCGCCCTCGGCCACGTTCATGCCGCTGTCGCGCGCAAGGTTATAGGCCTGCCACTGGATCACCAGCAGCATGGCGTCCTGCGCCAAAGTCATGGAAAGGCGCGCGGTCCAGTAACAGCGGAAGTTATGGACACGGAAGGGATGGGTGGGGGAATCGCTCACACCGCAGCCCATGGCAGGCTGCACAGCGGCTGCCAACCTAGCGAAACTTGACGGCCTTCAGGCTCGTCTATCCGTTCCGGTCAGCGCGAACGGCGCAAACGCGGATTGGGTTGCAGTTCGTCAATGATGGCGATGAAATCGTCGAGCCGGATGATCCGTTCGAACTGGAAGCCTGCGCGCAGATCCCTTGTCCAGATCACGTAGGCTTCGATGCGCCCGACAATCGGAAGGCGAATGATGATCCGGTCGCCGCGTGCGAGGCGAGCCCCATCATCGACCATGAAGCCGTGGGCCGACAGGTTGCAGATGTGCAGCTTGATATCGCCGTGCTCGAAATGCTCGGCGATCACCGGGAAGTCGACCGGATGCCGCGCGGCGCGGCGCATGTCTGTTACGCTTAGACTCGCTCCGCCAGCCACCCTTGCGTTCCTTTGTTCTAATTTCGGCTTGACCGAGAGATGCCGTAGAAAGCCTTAAAATTGGTAAAGACCTCCCGATCCGGGCTGGCTGTCAGCGCCGTACGAGCGCGTGACGCTTCTTGCCGAGACTGAGCCGCAGGGTAGCTCCGTCGTCAGGCAGGACGAGATGCGCGGGATCGGTGATCGCCTCGCCTTCCAGCTTCACCGCCCCTTCGGCAAGCTTGCGCTTGGCCTCTCCGTTGGATGCGGTGAGACCCAGTTCGGTTAGCAGGGCGGCGATGCGCATCCCCTCGGGGCCGGTGGAAAGGCTGGGCAGATCCTCCCCGGCGCCGCTTCCGACAAATGTTTCGCGCGCGGTGGATTCGGCCCGAGACGCGGCATCAGAGCCGCGGACAAGCGCGGTTACCGCATTCGCCAGCACGGTTTTGGCGGCGTTGATTTCTGCCCCTTCGAGCGCTTCGAGCCGCGTGATCTCATCCAGCGGCAAATCGGTGAACAACCGCAGGAACCGGCCAACGTCGCGATCATCGACATTGCGCCAGTATTGCCAGAAGTCATAGGCGGGCAGCTGATCCTCGTTCAGCCAGACTGCGCCGGCGGCGGTCTTGCCCATCTTCGCGCCGTCAGCCGTGGTGAGCAGCGGGGTGGTGAGGCCGAACAGCTCGGCGCCGTCCATGCGGCGGCCCAGTTCCATCCCGTTGACAATATTGCCCCACTGGTCGCTGCCACCCATCTGAAGGCGGACCCCCATCGCCTTTGACAGGTGGCGGAAATCATAGCCCTGCAGGATCATGTAGTTAAATTCGAGGAAGGTCATCGGCTGTTCGCGTTCGAGCCGCAGCCGCACCGAATCGAAACTCAGCATCCGGTTGATGGTGAAGTGCGTGCCGACTTCCTGCAGCAGCTGGATGTAGCCCAGCTTGCCCAGCCATTCGTGATTGTTGACCATCACAGCATCGGTCGGCCCGTCACCGAATGTCAGCAGCTTGTCGAACACCGTGAAGATCGACGCGATGTTGGCTTCGATGGTTTCATCGGTCAGCATCTTGCGGCTTTCGTCGCGCCCCGTGGGGTCGCCGATTCGCGTGGTGCCGCCGCCCATCACCACCACCGGCTTGTGCCCGGCCTGTTGCAGGCGGCGCAGCATCATGATCTGAACCAAGCTGCCGATGTGCAACGAAGGCGCGGTCGCATCGAACCCGATGTAACCCGGCAAGACCTGTTTGGATGCCAGTGCATCCAGCCCGGCTGCATCGGTCATCTGGTGAATATAGCCGCGTTCGTCGAGCACGCGCAGCAGATCGGATTGGTAGCTGGTCATGGGAGTCCTGTCGTTTCAGGGGCGCTTAACAGCGGGGAAGGGCGACGGGAAGAGACTTGCCCGCGATAGGTGGGCGCGCCATGACGCTGCGATGCAACCGCTCATGCTTCATCAGACCTGCGACCTCGGCCCGATCCGCGCCGTCACCGCCTCCATCACGGCAACGCCGCAGGGATGTGAGGCGGAATTCCGGCTCGACGGGCATGTGCCGGCGATCATCCTGCCGCCACACGCTGCGCCCGAACGGATGGACAATCTTTGGCAGACCACTTGCTTCGAGATATTCTGGCAGCCGCTGGGCGGAACATATTACCGCGAGTTCAATCTCTCCCCGTCGGGACGCTGGGCAGCGTACGACTTCGACTCGTTCCGCGAAGGGATGCGCGACGCGCCGGTAGAAGCCATCGCAATCACCTGCTCGAATGACGAGGCCGGCCTTGTGCTCAAAGCCAGCATCGCAGCCGAGCTCCCATCGCCCGCACAGGTGGCGCTCAATGCAATCGTCGAGCACCCCGATGGCGCGATGCAGTTCTGGGCGCTGGCTTTCGCGCCAGGCAAGCCGGAGTTCCACTCCGAAGCCTGTCGACAGCTGATTATCGAGCGCTAGCCTTTTCCACCCCAAACGGCGCGTTCAGCTTTACGATCGTGGCGTTGAGCACGAAGGCGAACGTCACCCAGATGAAGTAGGGCACGTTGAGCCAGCCTGCAAAGCTATCTCCCGCCAACCGCGGCAGCACCACCATAAGCGCGGTAACAGACGCCCACAGCAGCACGTTCTCCGCCAGCGCCCAATCCGGACGGCGCAGCTTGAAGAACAGCGGTGACCACAGGAAATGCAGCACGAAATTGGCCCCGAACAGCGCATAGACACCCATGCGCGCCTCGGGCGTGGGGGCTGACGTCAGACCGATGTAGAAACTCCAGCCAGCCAGGCCGAGGATGATCGTCCAGGCCGGGCCGAACAGCCAATCGGGTGGCTGCCAGCGCGGCTTGTTCAGATCGCGATACCATTGCCCGATATCGGTCAGCGCGCCGCCCGCGCCGCCCAAGATGATGGCCCAGGCGGCGGCGATGAGGGCGTAGGTCCAATCCATATGACTGCATATAGGCAAAGCTCGCGCAAATGCCATTGCCTTTGCCGCAGGGCTGCTTCAACCCGTCGTTCCATGAAGACAGGAATTGACCGGCTGCTCGCCGATCCCGCACTGCTGGCACAACTCAAGGGTCGCCGCGTGGCGCTGGTTGCCCACCCGGCCAGCGTGACGTCAGACCTTCAGCACAGCCTCGATGCGCTGATCGCGGCGGGGGTGACGATCTCCAGCGCCTTTGGCCCGCAGCACGGGTTGAAGGGCGACAAGCAGGACAACATGGTCGAAACAGCGGACGAAATGGATCCGCATTACGGCATCCCGATTTTCTCGCTCTATGGCGAGGTACGCCGTCCGACCGGGCAGATGATGACGAGCGCGGATGTGTTCCTGTTCGACCTGCAGGATCTCGGCTGCCGGATCTACACCTTCGTCACCACCTTGCTGTATTTACTAGAGGAAGCAGCCAAGGCGGGCAAGGAAGTCTGGGTGCTCGACCGACCCAATCCCGCCGGGCGCCCGGTGGAAGGCACGCTGCTGGTGCCGGGGCAGGAAAGCTTTGTCGGCGCCGCACCCATGCCGATGCGGCACGGGCTGACGATGGGAGAGATGGGCCATTGGTTCATCGAACATTTCAGCCTCGACGTCGCATACCGCGTGGTGGCGATGGAAGGCTGGCGTCCGGATGAGGATAGCAGCTGGGGCTGGCCGACGTCACGGCTGTGGATCAACCCTTCGCCCAATGCCGCCAACGTCAACATGGCGCGCTGCTATGCTGGAACCGTGATGCTGGAAGGTACCACGCTGTCCGAAGGGCGCGGCACCACGCGGCCATTGGAGGTATTGTTCGGCGCGCCGGATATCGACGCCAAAGCCGTGCTGGCGGAGATGCACCGCCTCGCGCCCGAGTGGCTCGCGGGTTGCGCGATCCGCGAATGCTGGTTCGAACCGACTTTCCACAAGCACGCAGGAAAGCTCTGCAACGCACTGATGATCCACGCAGAAGCCGGGTTCTACGAACACCACGCCTTCAAGCCTTGGAGACTGCAGGCGCTGGCGTTCAAGGCGATCCGTCGGCTTAATCCCAGCTATCCGTTGTGGCGCGACTTTCCCTATGAATACGAATTGTCGCGCCTTGCGATCGACGTCATCAACGGTGGGCCGTCGCTGCGGCAATGGGTCGATGACAGCGCCGCGACGCCGCATGACCTTGACGTCATGACGTCACACGACGAGGCGGCGTGGGTGCAGATGGTGCGCGGGCATTTGCTTTATTGACCAGGCTTCGCGGGCATTAACCGGATCGGCCCATCAGGCCTTTCGGGTGTAGGCCGAATATCCGTGACGTCACCATGCATGACCATGACTGCGCAGCCATCGATCCGCTTGTCGACCGCATAAATATGATAGGGCTTACCTGTCGAAGCTGGCTCCCGGTCGAGCAGCGGCGGTTTGCCCGCATCCTCCCGAGCCTTGGTGATGCGGTCACGGCAGTACACCTCTGCCGGATTATGGAGATAAAGCTCCCGCATCGTCGCCTCAGGTTCCGACATTGCTGGCGGCGCTGGTGTATCCTTCGCTGAAATAAGGGCAAGCGCAGCGATTGGCAGAGCGATCAGGCGCATGGTATCCTCCTTAGTCCCACGAAGTTACCACATTCTCCTGATTTTCCAACCCGCGAGCAGCCTCAAGCTCCGTGCTTCCGCGACAGCTCCCGCATCGCATCATCCAGCCCGTCGAGCGTCAGCGGATACATCCGGTCATTGACCAACTGCTTGATCATCTTGGTCGACTGCGAATAGTTCCACTGCTTTTCCGGCACCGGGTTGAGCCACACGGTGGCAGGGTAAGTGTTCGCCACGCGCTGCAACCACACCGCGCCCGCTTCCTCGTTCATATGCTCGACGCTGCCGCCGGGATGCGTCACCTCATAAGGGCTCATCGCCGCATCGCCGACAAATACAATCTTGTAATCGTGGCCATATTTGTGGAGCACGTCCCACGTCTTGGTGCGTTCCTGCCAGCGGCGCTTGTTGTCCTTCCACACGCCTTCGTACAGGCAGTTGTGGAAGTAGAAGAACTCCATGTTCTTGAATTCTGACGTCGCGGCGCTGAACAGCTCTTCGACCAGTTTGATGAACGGGTCCATCGACCCGCCGACATCGAGGAATAGCAGCAGCTTGACGGCATTGCGGCGTTCGGCGCGCATGTGGATGTCGAGCCAGCCTTGCTTGGCCGTGCCCTTGATTGTGGCGTCAATATCGAGCTGATCCTGCGCGCCTTCGCGGGCGAAGCGGCGTAGACGGCGCAGCGCCATCTTGATGTTGCGGGTGCCGAGTTCCTTGGTGTTGTCGAGGTTCTTGAACTCGCGCTTTTCCCAGACCTTAATCGCCTTACCATGCTTGGACTCGCCGCCGATGCGCACGCCTTCGGGGTTGTAGCCCGAATTGCCGAAGGGGCTGGTGCCGCCGGTGCCGACCCACTTGTTGCCGCCCTGGTGCCGCTTTTCCTGTTCCTCGAGCCGCTTCTTCAGCGTCTCCATGATCTCGTCCCAGTCGCCCAGGGACTTGATCTTTTCCATTTCCTCCGGCGTCAGGAACTTCTCGGCGACCGCTTTCAGCCAGTCTTCGGGGATGTCGACCGGGTTCTGGCCGTAATCGGACATGATCCCCTTGAACACCTTGTGAAACACTTGGTCGAACCGGTCGAGCAGGCCTTCATCCTTCACGAAGGTGGCGCGGGAAAGGTAGTAGAACGCCTCCGGCGTCTGGTCGATCACATCGCGGTCGAGCGCCTCCAGCAAGGTGAGGTGCTCCTTGAAACTGGCCCCGATGCCGGCAGCCCGCAGCTCGTCGATGAAATTGAAGAACATGGGCGCTGCTTAACCCGCGTGTGCGGGCCTGACCAGTCCCCTTTCTCGGGTTGGCCGGACGGCGGGCCTTAACGCTTCGCTTACCATCGCAAGCGTAAGATACGCCGACCGGAACAAGGGCCGCACAGAACATGAAACCCATCGCCATCGACGTCGCCAATGCTCATGCCTTGGGGATGATCCCCGAAAGCTGCGGCGCGGTGACGGTGGGGTGCACCGATGTGGCGGGCGTGGTCGAGGCGGTCATCGCGTCGTCCAAGACGCTGCGATCGGAACACGAGGCGCTGCGCGAAACCGTGCGGATGCTCGAAGCTGACCAGACCAAGGTTGCCGAAGCCAGCGACGAAGCGCGGCTATTGTCTGAACGCGCGATCGATCGCCTGTCGGAAGGCACCGCGCTGATCCAGTCCTCGCTGGGGCAGATCGGATCGCTGATCGAGTTGGTCGAGACGCTCGGCCAGCACGTCACCAGCTTTTCCGCCGCAATGGAACAGGTGCGCCGTAGCGCGCAGGATATCGACAACATCGCCGAGACGACCAACATCCTAGCGCTGAACGCCACCATCGAAGCGATGCGTGCTGGCGATGCGGGCCGCACCTTCGCGGTGGTGGCGAGCGAGGTCAAAAGCCTCGCCAACGACACACGCAAGGCTACCGAGGAAATAGCCCAGACGATTGACGCATTGGGCGGCGAAGCGGAACTGGTGATCGGCCGGATCGAGGCCGGCGCTCGCGCCAGCGGCGAGGCCAAGGCTTCGGTTGCACGGATCGAAAACACGATCGCGAATGTCGGCGAACTGGTGGAGGAAGTCGACAAGCAGAACGACGTGATCGCCCGTTCGACCGGCACGATCAGCGGCCATGTTGACAAGGTTCAGCGCGTGCTCACCAGCTATGACGCGGCTTCGCGCAGCAACGAAGACCGGCTGCACGGCGCGCACCGCAAGATGGAAGAGCTGGAAATCACCGCCAGCGAGATGTTCGACCGGATCGTGCAGGCGGGCCTCAGCCCCGAAGACAGCGCGATGGTGGAACGTGCGCATGAGATGGTGAAGGTCATTGCGGCGCACACCGAAGCGGCGCTGACCGACGGAAAGGTCAGCATGAGCGCGCTGTTCGATACCGATTATCAGCCGGTGCCGAACACCAACCCGCAACTGTTCCGTACGCGCCTGTCAGACTGGGCGCATTCTGAATGGCGCACGTTCCTCGATCAGGCCAAGGCGAGCGACACCCGCGTGCTGGCGGCAGCCTGCACCGACATGAACGGCTTCTTGCCGACCCACCTGACCGAACGTTCACGCACGCCCACCGGAGATATCGCGCATGATACGCAGTTCTGCCGGAATGGCCGGATCATGCTGGAAGCGATCGACCGCAAGGCGAAGGAAAGCCGCGCACCTTACATGATGGCGGTCTACCGCCAGGAAGGCGATGGCAACAGCTACGTGGTGGTGCGCAACGTCTATGTCCCGCTGGTAATCGGCGGGCGTCGCTGGGGCGATTTCGAACTGGCTTACAGCTTCGATTGAAGGTTTACTGCGGCTTTCATTCGCCTATCTCGACATCGCTGATGGCGCCGTCCCGGTCTGCGCAGAACGCAAGGCCGCCGCCAACATGGATCGCGCTTGCGATGAAGCGATAGCAGGTCCGTTCACCGACGGTCTTCGCAGTAGCGCAATGATGCTCGGGCGAAAGGTGGGCCATCAGTCGCTCGCCCTCATAACGGCTCTGCAGAATATGGCGGACGCTGGCGAGATCGATTGGCGAATAGCCGTCAACACTGCCATATTTCTGACACTTCGCATTACGTGCTGCAAAGAATTCATCTTCAACCGACCGCTCGGATGCCTCGCCGCATGAGGTCGCGGCAAGAAAGGCGGCAACCCCGGCAAGAGCTGCAAATCGGGGCTTCACGCCGCGTGGCCTCAGCTTGGATTGCGCCGCGCCATGAAGGCCAGCCGTTCGAACAGCATGATGTCCTGTTCGTTCTTCAGCAGCGCGCCGTGCAGCGGCGGGATTGCGCTCGCCGGATTGCTGTTCTGGAGCACCTCCAGCGGCATATCTTCGTTCAGCAGCAGCTTCAGCCAGTCGAGCAGCTCGCTGGTCGAGGGCTTTTTCTTCAGCCCGGGCACGTCGCGCAGGTCATAGAAGATATCCATTGCCTTCTTCACCAGCACCTTTTGGATGCCGGGGAAGTGCACGTCGATGATTTCCTGCATCGTCTCGCGGTCAGGAAACTTGATGTAGTGGAAGAAACAGCGGCGCAGAAACGCGTCGGGCAGTTCCTTTTCATTGTTCGAGGTGATGACAACAATCGGGCGTTCCTTCGCCTCGATCCGCTCCTGCGTTTCGTAAACGTCGAAGCTCATCCGGTCGAGTTCCTGCAACAGATCGTTCGGGAATTCGATATCGGCCTTGTCGATCTCGTCGATCAGCAGAACGGGGAGCTGCGGAGCGGTGAAGGCTTCCCACAGCTTGCCTTTCTTGATGTAGTTGCGGATGTCGTGGACGCGCTCTTCACCCAACTGGCCGTCGCGCAGACGCGCCACGGCGTCATATTCGTAGAGGCCTTGATGCGCCTTGGTGGTCGACTTGATGTTCCATTCGATCAGCGGAGCGTTCAGTGCCTTGGAAATCTCATGCGCCAGCACGGTCTTGCCGGTGCCGGGTTCGCCCTTCACCAGCAAAGGGCGGCGCAGCGTGACGGCGGCATTGACCGCAACCTTGAGGTCTTCGGTCGCGATATAGGACTTGGTGCCTTCGAAACGCTGTTGATCTGACATCGGGTTTCCTTGTGAGACTGAATTTCAGCGCGCAGCGATAAGCGGCGGCACCGCCTCGCGCAAGGGGGTGAGGGCGGGCAGTTCAGCGCGGAAGCAGCAGGATGCGCTGGGCAATTGCTTCAAATGCGCCTTGATCGACGCTCGCCGCAGGATTGTTCCACCCCAAGGTCAGCACGTGCCACGCGCCCGCCTTGTCCCGCAGCAACCAGGTGAGGTTGAGCACACCCGGCTCCGATCCGCCCTTGAAGCCGATATAGTCCCAGGCGTTCACAATCGCCGGTGTGGCCGAAGGGTTGATCGCCATGATCTCGAACGCCTCGGGGTCCGCCGTTTCGCGCATGTGAGCGAACAATTTGGCAAGATCGGCGGGCGAGGCGAACCATTCGACGTCAATCGCTTTGGGTCCGGCCGCAAAGGCGGCGTTGACCTCCTGAAGCGTCACCGGCTGCGTATCGAGCGTAGCAAGAATCGCTGAGCGGGCTTCGGCATCGCCTGCTTGATAGGCCGACAGTCGCGCGGCATCGCCGCCCTTTAGCTGAAACAGCGCGCGGGTATTCAGGAAGGGATTGTTCGCACCCGGATTGGCGTGGCCGCTATCCGCCATCAGCTTGAGGATGCGATCTTCGCCTACTTCTTTGATCAACTGGTCGGTCGCGGTGTTGTCGCTGATCGAGATCATCACGCTGGCGAGCGTGTGCAGCGTCAGCGGCGCGCCCGCGGGCCAATCCTGTAGCTTGCCGCTGGGATAGCTCTTTTGGGTGAGCGGCACGACGTCACCCCATCGCCGCTTGCCCGCCTTCACATCCTCCGCCAGCGCGGCCAGCACATACAGCTTGAAGGTCGAACCCAGCGCCAGTGGTGTGTCGGCGCCGATGCTGATCGCTGGCGTGCCGCCATCGAGCGGGGCAAACCATGCATTCACACTTCCCGGCAACGCGGACAGATCAGCGGCGATCTGCTCCGGCGTGTCGCCTTCGATCGCGAGCGAATCCACTGTGTTGAAGACAAGCTCGGTCACCCGGTTATCCGCTGCCGGATCGATAGCGATGCCGCCTTTGGCGAGCCCGCGCTCGAACCGGATTTCCAGCGCAGCGCGTGTGCCTTCGCGCGGGGCGAGCAAGGACACCTCTACCGCTGCACCGAATTGGGCCGTCAGGCTGGCGCTCAATCCCTTGAGCTGGGCGGCGGGAATGGCGGCAAGAAAACTGTCGCTGAACACGTCCTCGGGCGCGACCGAGCCATTGATAACGCCCACGACCTGCTGGCTGCGGATCTCCAGCGGGGTTTGCGTCAACGGAGCTGCGGCCTCAGCTGGTTCCTGAGCCATCAACGGCACCGCAGGCAAGACCAGAAGTGACCCAGCAAGGGCAAGCAAGCTTTTGCGCAACATCATCTTTCTCCGGTTCTGTTCGTCATAAGCGGGCTGCGGCCCCCAGACATACGAAGCCGAGTTGCCCTGCCAGCAGCAGCACCGTCGCGAGCCTCCAGCCGGGACCGGCACCCTGCATCCCGCGCTCCCACGTCCACTTGCCGATGGCTCCGGTGACGAGGGCCGACAGGGCGATCGTCACCCAGCCTGATTGGCCGATCAACACCATAAAGATCGCGAACAGCACTACCATCTGCAGCAGGAACGCCCCCGCGAACCACGCGATCGGTATCGGGCGATAGGCGGCATCGGGGATGATCGAATCCGGCAAGGCACTATCGGGCCGCGATACGCGCCGGTCCCCGGCCATGATGTCTTCCTTGCGCGGGTCGGGATACCGATCAGGCATCGATCGACGCGCGATCCACCTCGCCCGCGCGGTTCTGGATGAAATTGAAGCGGTGTTCGGGGTTGCGGCCCATCAACTCGTCCACCAGACGCGCCACACCCGCCCGCTCCTCGAATTCCTGCGGCAGAGTAATGCGGATCAGCCCGCGTGTTTCGGGCGCCATGGTGGTTTCGCGCAATTGCTGCGGGTTCATTTCGCCAAGCCCCTTGAAGCGGCTGACTTCGACCTTCTTGCCCTTGAACACCGTCGCTTCCAGCTCCGCACGGTGAATATCGTCGCGGGCGTAGCGGCTCTCCTTGCCCGCAGTCAGGCGGTAGAGCGGAGGCTGGGCGAGGAACAGGTGCCCCTTGCGCACAAGGTCGGGCATTTCCTGAAAGAAGAAGGTCATCAGCAGCGTCGCGATATGGGCGCCGTCGACGTCGGCATCGGTCATGATGATGATGCGGTCATAGCGCAGGTTTTGCGCATCGCAGTCCTTGCGGGTGCCGCAGCCCAGCGCCAGCGCCAGATCGGCGATCTCGGAATTGGCGCGGATTTTGTCGTTCGTGGCCGATGCAACATTCAATATCTTGCCGCGGATCGGCAGGATGGCCTGGCTCTTGCGGTCGCGCGCCTGTTTGGCGCTGCCGCCCGCACTGTCGCCTTCGACGATGAAAAGTTCCGTCTCGCGCCCGCCTTCGCCGCTGCAATCGGTGAGCTTGCCCGGCAGGCGCAGCTTCTTGGCGCTGGTGGCGGTCTTGCGCTTGATCTCGCGTTCCTGCTTGCGCTTCAGGCGCTCGTCCATGCGCTCCATAACCTCGCCCAGCAGCGCCTTGCCGCGCTCCATATTGTCGGTGAGGAAGTGGTCGAAGTGATCGCGTACGGCGTTCTCGACGAGGCGTGCGGCCTCGGGCGAGGTCAGGCGGTCCTTGGTCTGCGACTGGAACTGCGGATCGCGGATGAAGACGCTGAGCATCACCTCCGCGCCGGTCATCACGTCGTCGGCGGTGATGTCCTTGGCCTTCTTCGCGCCGACCAAATCGCCGAAAGCCCGAAGGGCGCGGGTCAGCGCTGTGCGCAAGCCTTGTTCGTGCGTGCCGCCATCGGGCGTAGGCACGGTATTGCAATACCAGCTGGTCGAGCCATCCGAATAGAGCGGCCAGGCAATCGCCCACTCCGCCCGGCCTTGCGCCTCGCCCGCGATTTCGGCGAAATCCTGCTTGCCGGTGAAGGGCTGGGCGGTGACGCATTCGCGCGTGCCAACCTGTTCGACGAGGTGATCGGCCAAACCGCCGGGGAACTTGAACACCGCTTCTGCCGGTACGTCCTCGCTCGCCAGCGAAGGTGCGCATTTCCAGCGGATTTCGACCCCTGCGAACAGATATGCCTTGGAGCGGGCGAGCTTGAACAACCGCTTGGGGCTGAATTTGCGGTCGCCGAAAATCTCGGTGTCCGGAGTAAAGCTGACCGTGGTGCCGCGCCGGTTGGGCGCCGCGCCAAGGCTCTGCAGCGGGCCTTGCGTGATCCCGCGTGAGAACTCCTGCGCGTAAAGCTGCTTGTCGCGCGCGACTTCTACGCGTGTGTCCGACGACAGCGCGTTGACAACGCTGACCCCGACGCCGTGCAACCCGCCGCTGGTGGCATAGGCCTTGCCCGAAAACTTGCCGCCCGAATGCAGCGTGGCAAGGATCACTTCCAGCGTCGACTTGCCCGGAAATTTCGGGTGTTCGTCGACGGGAATCCCGCGCCCGTTATCAGCAACGCTCAGGCGATTGCCTTCCTCCAGTCGCATCTCGATCCGCGTGGCATGGCCGGCGACCGCCTCGTCCATCGCGTTGTCGAGCACTTCGGCGGCGAGATGGTGGAGAGCGCGGTCGTCAGTGCCGCCTATATACATGCCGGGGCGGCGGCGAACGGGCTCAAGCCCTTCGAGCACCTCGATCGCCGAGGCGTTGTAATCGCCGCTGGATGTCGGGGTGTTGGCGAAAAGATCGTCGGAAGCGGTGTCGGACATGCGCCAGCTATAGGCGCACGCCCGTCCCGCTCACAAGCGCCGCGACGTGGTTTTGCTCAGCGACTGAAATCGGTCGGTGCCGGATCGACCGCGACCACCTCGCCGCCGCGCACTTCCCGCACTTCAAGCGCCCGTTCGGCAACCCCGGTGCGGGCGAAGCGGAACGGGCCATCGACCCCCAGAAATCCGCCGCGATCATAAAGCTCGTTCTTGGGGAAGGGCGTGCCAGTTTTCCAATCGCGCGCGATCCGAAGGGTCAGCAGTACCGCGTCATAGCCGAGCGTCGCCACACGATAGGGCTTGGCACCGAACCGCGTTTCGTAACTATCGGCAAAACGCGCGTATCGTTGGTCGGAGACAGCCGCGAACAATGCGCCCTCCATCGATCCGGCGCGGGTCAGCACAGCCTCGCCGCTCCACAATTCGTTGCCGATGATGCGCGTGCGGGGAGTGGCACCACGCTGCAACTCATCTGCCGCCTGAATTCCGAGCCGCGCACTATCGGCGATCACCACGGTGTCGTACCCACCCGCCGAGCGCAAACGCTGGGCTGCGCCGACGATGGAAGTGTTGCCGCGCGCATAGGTTTCGCGGCCGACCAGCGCACCGCCGAAATCGCGCAACGCGTTCTCCAGTGCAGAGGCCGAGCGCTGGCCGTAATCACCTTCGGGCAGCAGGGCGGCGAAACGGTTGGCCCCGCGACCGCGCGCGAACTCCACGCTGCGCCGGATCGACTGTTCGGGATTGTGGCCCATCACGAAAACGTCGGCGCTGGCGATGCTGGTATCGTTCGAGAACGAGATCACCGGCACCCCCGCTCCGCGCGCGGCCGATTGCACCGCAGGCACGGCGCCGGCCATCAGCGGGCCGAGGATCAGCCGGTTTCCATCCGCAATCGCCTGTCGCGCCGCCGCCGAAGCGCCGGCCGAGGTATCATAGGTCGTGATTCGCAGATTGGACGCGTTGGTATCGAGCAGTGCCATGGTGGTGGCATTCGCGATCGCCTGCCCCACGGCTGCGGTATCGCCGCTCATCGGCACCAGTAGTGCAATGCGGTGACGCCCGGAATCGGTTGGCAGCGCGGTCGCCGAAGGTTCGGGTGTGGGCGCAGGCGGGGGTGGCGTGGTGGGAACGTCGGTCTTGGGGATAACCTGACACCCGGCAGCCAGCATCGCCGCGCCCGCGATTGCGAGATTGCGGCGCTTGAAGATACCGGCGCCGGCCGCCAGCCAGCCTGCCCATTTTGGCGATCCCGTAAGCTTCATCCTTGCCGACCCTTTACTGGTGCTTCAATGCTCTGCCCGCAATGACGAGCGAGCTTCCATCCATCCCTCCGGGGAATCCCGAACCTGGGCTCTATATCGTGGCGACCCCGATTGGCAATCTCGCCGACATCACCCTGCGCGCGATCAGAGTGCTGGAAACCTGCACGCTGATTGCGTGCGAGGATACGCGGGTCACAGGCAAGCTGCTCAAACATCTCGGGATCAAGGCTCGGCTCCAGCGGCTTGACGATCATGCTCCGCCAGAGGTGCGCGCGCGACTTATCGACCAAGCGAGGTCTGGAGCGGTCGCGTTGGTGAGCGACGCGGGCACGCCGCTGATCTCCGATCCGGGGTATCGTCTGGTGCGTGAGGCGCGCGCGGCGGGCGTGACGGTCACGAGCATTCCGGGTGCTTGCGCGGCAATCGCGGGCATTGCGATCGCGGGCCTGCCGAGCGACCGCTTTCTGTTTGCAGGATTCCTGCCAGTCAAGGACAAGGCGCGGCGCGAGGCGCTGGAAGGTCTGGCCGAGATCGCGGCCACTCTGGTGTTCTATGAAACGGCACCCCGCATCGAACGGTCGCTGCTCGCCATCGCTGAATTGTGGCCGGACCGCGAAGTGGCAGTCGCGCGCGAACTTACCAAACTGCACGAGGAATGCCGCACCGGCACCGCCGCTGATCTCGCCGCGCATTACGCAGCCTACCCGCCCAAGGGCGAGATCGTGCTGCTGGTCGGCCCGCCGGCAGAGGCAGAGGCGCCCGTGGCGGATGCCGACGCCCTTCTGCGCGCGGCACTTGCGGATTCGGGGCCGGGCAAGGCTGCAGGGCAGGTGGCCAAGGCGACCGGGATCGACCGGGCGGTGCTCTACGCCCGCGCCTTGGAGCTGAAAGGCGAATGACCGTCGAACGCTCCGCTCCCGAGCGCCGCGAAGCCGACCGGCGCGGTCGCGAGGGCGAGGCGGAGGCCGCAATGTACCTTGCCCAGCAGGGCTGGCGGATTGTCGCTGAACGGGTCAAGACCAAGGCGGGCGAGATCGACCTGATTGCCAAGCGCACCGGACTGGTCGCCTTTGTCGAAGTCAAATGGCGGGCGCGTGCCGCTGCGCTAGGCGATGCCATCGACGAACGGCGGCTCAGACGGGTGGCGGCGGCAGTGGAGTGCGTGTGGCCGAACTACGCGACCGACGGCGAGGATATCCGCATCGACGTGATCCTGCTTGCACCGGGCTGCAAGCCGACCCACATCGAAAACGCCTGGATGCCCTTTGCATAAACTCCGTCCGTTCGCCCTGAGCTTGTCGAAGGGCCGTATTTCCCTTTAAACCGCCGCCGCGAAGCAAAACGGTGCTTCGAAAAGCTCAGCACGAACGGATTTGGAAAATGTCGCTCAGAGTCGCTGTCCAGATGGACCCCATCGACAAGATCAACATCGCGGGGGATTCCTCCTTTGCGCTGATGCTCTCGGCGCAGGCGCGCGGCTGCACGCTGTTCGAGTACCACGTCGAAAGTCTGACGCTGGACGAGGATGATCGCCTGTTCGCGCACGCTTTTCCGGTAACGGTGCAGCGGGTCGAGGGTGATCACTTCAAGCGCGGCGAGCAGGTGCGGATCGATCTCGGCAGCGATATCGATGTCGTCCTGATGCGGCAGGATCCGCCGTTTCACATGGGCTATATCACCGCCACCCACATGCTTGAGCGGATCGCGAATGAGACGCTGGTGGTCAACGATCCCGCCAATGTCCGCAATGCGCCGGAAAAGGTGATGGTGCTGAACTATCGCCGCTTCATGCCGCCGACACTGGTGACGCGTAGCGTGGACGAAGTGCGCCGCTTCATGGCCAAACATGGCGCCATAGTGGTCAAGCCGATCCATGGAAACGGCGGCAAGGCGATCTTCCGTATCGGCGAGAACGCCGAAAACCTGACAGCGTTGTTCGAGGTGTTCAACCAGACCTGGCCCGAACCGCACATGGTGCAGCCCTTCCTTCCCGAAGTGGCGCAGGGCGATAAGCGCATCGTGCTGATCGATGGCGAAGTGGCTGGCGCGATCAACCGGGTGCCGGGCGAGGGCGAGTTTCGTTCCAACCTCGCGATGGGCGGCAGCGCGCTGGCGACCGAACTGACGCCCCGCGAACAGGAAATCTGCGCGGCGCTCGGCCCGGATTTGCAACGCCTCGGCCTCACCTTCGTGGGCATCGACGTGATCGGTGGTAAGTGGCTGACCGAAATCAATGTCACCTCGCCCACCGGGATCGTTGCGATTGACCGTTTCAACAACAGTGATACGGCGGGCATGATCTGGGATGCGATCGAGCGGCGGCTTGCCGGACGCCGCGCCGCTGCTGCCGACAACGCTTAGGAATCCGATGACCGACCTCCTGCTCGAACTGCTCGACAAGGGCGGATATGTGGGCATCTTCTTCCTGATGATGGCCGAAAACGTGTTCCCGCCGATCCCGTCCGAGGTGATCATGGGCGCGGCGGGCGTGCTGGTGGCGCGCGGGCAGATGACCTTCATGACATTGTGGATTGTCGCCACCGCCGGAACGGTGGTCGGCAATCTGTTCTGGTACTGGATCGGCGTGCGCTGGAGCGAGGAACAGCTCAAGGCGATTATCGACCGCTGGGGCCGCTGGCTGACGTTCGAATGGGACGAATTCACCAAGGCGCGCGACATCTTCCGGAAATATGGCGACTGGATCGTGTTCCTGCTGCGCTTTTCGCCGATCCTGCGTACCATCGTCTCGCTGCCTGCGGGCCTTGCCAAGATGAAGCTGTGGCGCTTCGTACTGTTCACCGCATTGGGTTCGGCAATCTGGAACGGCATCCTGATCTTCGGCGGCCAGGCGCTCGAGCCGCTCATCGAACGGTTTGAAAAGCTGGCGGGTTACGGCGTGGTTCTCTTCGTGCTCGCGGGCGTGGCGTTCTACGTCTACCGCGTGGTCACGTGGAAGCCGGTCAAGGCGCACGAGCGGCAGGATTGAGCCCTAGCCGCGCGGGTGAGCCTTGCGGTAATTTTCCAGCAGGCTCGCGGCATCGACGCGGGTATAGATCTGGGTCGATCCCAGCGATGCATGGCCGAGCAATTCCTGCAGTGAGCGCAAATCTGCTCCTGCGCTGAGCAGATGGGTGGCGAAGGAATGCCGCAGCGCGTGGGGCGTTGCGGTATCGGGAAGGCCCAGCGCGCGCCGCGCCTGCGCCATCGCACGCTGCACCATACCGGGCGACAGCGGTCCACCCTTGGCACCCCGGAACAATGGCTCCTTCGTGGTCAGCGGCCACGGGCATAGCCGCACATATTCGGCCACTGCAGCGCGGGTGATCGGCAGGACCGGCACCATTCTCTGCTTGCCGCCCTTTCCGGTGACTTGCAGCACTTCGTCCAGCATCGCGTCGCGTGCCGTAAGCGAAAGCGCCTCTGCAATGCGGAGTCCCGATCCATAGAGTAGCAGCAGCACAGCGCGGTCTCGCGCGCCGATCCAGTCCTCGCCCGCCAGACTATCGACCAGATCGGTGAGATTCACCGCCTCGTCGGGCGTGACAGGGCGGGGCAGGCCTTTTTTCAGCCGTGGTCCGCGCAGCCGGGGCGGGGCAGGATCAGGATCGCCGCTTTCCCGCCGGGCAAAGGCGATGAAGGCCTTGAGCGCAGACAGTTCGCGCGCAGTGCTGGCATTGCCGATCCCCTCGGCCCGGCGCGCGGCAAGGAAGGTGCGCAGGTGATGTGCTTCGGTGCGGGCAACGGCGGCCCAGTCAGTCAGGCCGCGCGCAGCCACCAGCCTTTGCGCCGCAGCGACATAGGCGCGCACTGTGTGCGGCGAGCGGCGCTTGTTATCTGTAAGGTAGGCGCGCCATGCCGCGACCAGATCAGACGACGTCATGCCGCCACCAGCCCATCGGCCACCACCTCGGCAAGCAGCGCATCGAGCAAGGGACGGCCCTTCGGCAAAACACCGATGCGGCCCCCCTGCTGCCACATCAGATCGAGCGCCATCAGCCGGGCGAGGGCGGCTGTGTCCACCAGATCGGCGCGCAGAAGGCCGAAACGGCTCTCCATCGCGGCAAGATCGATCCCCTCGCCAAGTCGCAAGCCCATCAGCAACGCCTCGGTCGCCTGTTCGTTACGGGTGAGCAGGCGCGTTTCGGTTATGCCGTCACCACGCTCGCGAACCGACCGCAGGAAATTCTCTGGTTTCTTGTGCCGCACCGTCGCCGCGCCGCCGCGCCGCCCATGCGCTCCCGGGCCGATCCCGCAATAATCATGATAGCGCCAGTACACCAGATTGTGGCGGCTCTCCTCGCCGGGGCGGGCGTGGTTGCTGGTTTCGTAGGCGGGCAGCCCCGCAGCCTCGGTCAGTTCCTGTGTGATATCGAACAGCTCGCCCGCAGCATCATCGTCGAGCGGGGTCAGCCGTCCGCGCCGTACATCGCTGGCGAAGCGCGTGCCGGGCTCGATCGTGAGTTGATAGAGCGACAAGTGCCCGGTGCCGAAGGACAGGGCGCGGGTCAGGCGTTCATGCCACAAGTCGGGCGTATGTCCGGGAAGGGCATAGATCAGATCGAAACTCACGCGCCTGAAATGCGCCTGCGCCATGTCCAGCGCCGCCAACGCCTCCTCCGCGCCGTGCAGCCGCCCGAGAAAACGCAACTCGGCATCGTCGAGCGATTGCACTCCCAGAGAAACACGGTTTACACCCGCGCCCGCCAAGGCAGCGAAATTGGCGGCTTCGACAGACGAAGGATTGGCCTCCAGCGTAATCTCGATTGCCGGATCGAAACCCCACAGGCGCTCGGCCTCGTTCAGCAGCGCCGCGACCAGCGCGGGGGGCATCAGGGACGGGGTCCCGCCGCCGAAGAAGATCGATGCCAGTTTGTCGCCCCCGGCCACTTCGGCTTCGGCGCGCATGTCGGCGATCAGTGCGTCTTGCCACGCGCCCATCTCGACCTGCTCGCGCACGTGCGAGTTGAAGTCGCAATAGGGGCATTTCTTGGCACAAAAGGGCCAGTGGATGTAGAGCGCGCGGGCCATCAGCGCAGTCTAGCGGCCGAACTGCTCCGCGACCAGCTTCGCAAAGGCATCGGCGCGGTGGCTGATCGCGTGCTTTTCCTCCGGCGCAATCTCGGCGAAAGTTTGGCTGCGGCCTGTGGGCACGAACACCGGATCATAGCCGAAGCCGAGTGTCCCGCGCGGCGGCCATGTCAGGCTACCCTCGCACTTGCCTTCGTAGATCGCATATTCCCCGTCGGGCCAAGCCAGCGCCAGCACGCAATGAAATGCGGCGCTTCGGTCGACGCTTTCGCCCTTCTCGGCCAGCATCCCTTCGACCTTGCCCATCGCCATGTACCAGTCTCGCCCCGGAGCGCCCTCGAACCACTGCCGCTCGGCCCAGTCGGCGGTGTAGACGCCGGGACGATTATCGAGCGCCGCCACGCTGAGGCCGCTATCGTCAGCCAGCGCCGTCAGACCCGAAGCTTCCGCCGCTGCTCGTGCCTTGAGCAGCGCGTTCTGGGCGAAGGTGGTGCCGGTCTCGGCCGGTTCGGGCAGGCCGAGCGATCCGGCGGACAGGCACTTGATGCCATACGGCTCCAGCAGAGCGCCGATTTCCTTCAGCTTGCCCGCGTTATGCGTGGCAATAACGAGGGAACCGGAGCCGAGGCGACGTGTCATTTCACCGCGTCCAACTGCGCGGCAAAGATCCGGTCGCAGCCCATGCGGGCGAGGCGGAGCAGGCGCAGCAAAGCTTCCTCGTCATAGGTCGCGCCCTCGGCGGTCGCCTGCACTTCGGCGATCTTGCCGCCCGAGAGCAACACGAAGTTGCCATCAGCCTCGGCGTTGGAATCCTCGTCGTAATCGAGATCGAGCACCGGGGTGCCCTTGAAGATGCCGCAGGAAATGCCGGCGACCTGCGCTGTGATCGGATCATGCTTGATATCGCCCGACGCCATCAACCCGTTGATCGCAAGCCGCAGCGCAATCCACGCGCCCGAAATCGCGGCGGTACGCGTGCCGCCATCGGCCTGTATCACGTCGCAATCGAGCGTGATCTGCCGCTCGCCGAGCTTTTGCAGATCGACCACGGCACGAAGGCTGCGCCCGATCAGCCGCTGGATTTCCTGAGTGCGGCCCGATTGCTTGCCCTTGGCGGCTTCGCGCTGACCACGGGTATGGGTGGCGCGGGGGAGCATCGAATATTCGCCCGTCACCCAGCCTTCACCCTTGCCGCGCATCCACGGCGGCACACCGCGTTCGACGCTGGCGGTGCACAGCACCTTGGTATCGCCGAACCCGATCAGCACCGATCCTTCGGCGTGGCGGGTGAAGGCGGTTTCAATGGTAATGGCGCGCATCTCGTCGGGCGCGCGTCCTGATGGGCGCATTTGTATTCTCCTGTGGTCTTGCTTGGCCGACTAGCCAGCTTCTATGAGAGAAACCACTGGGAAAGTCTCGGAAGGGAAAACCTTTGCACAAAGCCGTTCTGCTCACAGCCCTGCTGGCGACGGCCTGCAATCCCGCGGAGGAGCGCAGTGAGGCACCGATAGTTCGCGAGAGTGCCCGCCCTGACTTCGCGAAAATTGCCAAAGCGAACGCGATAGCAAGCATCCCCGAACTTGCTCCTGGCGAGGTGTTCTTTCAAGCGTCGGGCTGCTTCGGGGCCTGCCCCGTCTTTTCCTTCGTAATCGCCTCCGACGGGAGCGGCGTGTTCAACGGAAGGAAGCATGTCGAGTCTGCAGGCGAACATGGCTTTGTCGTCACGCCGGACCACTTTACCGCATTCAATTCGCGTATTGAACGTTTCCGCCCCGATGGCCTGCTCGACCGTAGCGCTCAAAGTTGCCCACAGCCCGTTCCGACCGACGGGGCGGCTATGCGGCTTGCCTGGCCCGATGGCGATATCCTCGTCCTCTATGACGCCTGCGGGACTGACGAGATGCCGGACGCGTGGATCGAACTGTCGAACGCTTGGCAGGAATTGCCAGCCATCGTCGAGCTTGTCGGCGAAGGCGGGTAGAGCTAGTTTCTAATGCACCAGCCATGACCTCACTCCCCGTAACCGAACTTACGTCCCGCGCCCGCGAAATCTTTCGCCGGGTGGTGGAGGAGTTTATCGACAGCGGGCAGCCGGTCGGGTCGAAAACGCTGGCGGCGGATGGCACGCTGAACCTCTCGCCCGCCTCGATCCGTTCGGTGCTGGCCGATCTCGAGGCGGCGGGCCTGCTCGCCGCGCCGCATACCAGCGCGGGGCGGATGCCGACCGATGCGGGTCTGCGTATCTTCGTCGACGGACTGATGCGCGTTGCCGAGCCGACCATGCAGGAACAGGCCGCGATCGAATCCCGGTTGGCCGAGGCCGGCCCGGTGGAGGCTGCCTTGAAGCAAGCCTCGGCAATTCTTTCCGACCTTTCGGGCGCGGCGGGCATGGTGCTGGTGCCGCATCGCGAACAGCGGCTTGCCCAGTTCAGCCTGGTAGATCTGGGTCAGGGGCGGGCGCTCGCGGTGTTGGTGGGCGAGGATGGCGGAGTGGAAAACCGCATCCTTACCATCGGCGGCGCGATCAGTTCGAGCGCGCTCGATCAGGCGAGCAATTACATTACCGCGCGCCTTGCCGGGCGCACACTGGCCGAGGCAGCGCAGGCGATGCGCACCGAGATCAACGCCGGTAAATCGCAACTCGATGATGCCAGCCGCGATCTGGTCGAGCGCGGACTCGCCGTGTGGAGCGAGGATGCCGCCGCGCGTCCGGTGCTGATCGTACGCGGCGCCGCCAACCTGCTGGATGAAAGCGCGGTGGGCGATATCGAGCGGGTGCGCCGCCTGCTCGAAGATTTGGAAAACAAGCAGTCGGTTGCGCAGCTGCTCGATTCGGCCCGCGATGCCGATGCGACCCGCATATTCATCGGCAGCGAAAACCGGTTGTTCGCGCTTTCCGGCTCCTCTGTCATCGCCTCGCCCTACCGCGATCGAGAGGGGCGGGTGGTCGGCGTGTTGGGTGTGATCGGGCCGACGCGGTTGAATTACGCGCGGGTTGTCCCCATGGTGGATATGACCGCCCGTTCGCTGGGTAAGCTCATCGCTTGAATGGAACACACGAGACATGATCGATAACGACAAGCCGCGCGATTCTGCGGCTGAAGATGAATTGAAGGGCGTGCCGGAGGAATTCCTCGATGACGGCGAGGCCGAAGGCGGGGCAGACGATGCCCTTGGTGAGGCGCTGGCCGCACTGCGCCGCGATCTGGAAGCAGCCAAGCAGGACGTGCTTTACGCGCAGGCTGAAACGCAGAACGTGCGCCGCCGGCTCGAACGCGAGAAGGACGAGGCCCGCGCCTATGCCGCGACCGGCTTTGCCCGCGATGTCCTGAGCGTGGCCGACAATCTGACGCGCGCAGTGCAAGCGATCCCGGAAAGTCTGCGTGAGGACGACAAGATGAAGGGGCTCGTTATCGGTCTCGAAGCGACCCAGCGCGAGCTGGAAAAGGTGTTCGCCGGCCATGGTATCACCCGCATCGCGTCTATCGGCCTGCCGCTCGACCCCAACCAGCATCAGGCGATGCTGGAAGTGCCCAGCGCCGATCACGAACCCGGTACGGTGGTGCAGGAAATGCAGGCCGGTTGGATGATCAAGGATCGCCTGCTGCGCGCGGCGATGGTGGCCGTGGCGAAGAAGCCGGACTAGCATTCGGCTTAGCTGCGCTGCATGCCCCGATGGGCGCGACGAGTGGTGGAACTCCGTATCCGGCTTTTCCGTTGAGGACGAGTAACAGGAATACGGAGATACCAAATGACAAATCGCCTCAAGTTTTCAGCCATTACCGCTGCCTGCGCCCTTTCGCTTGGCGCATGTGCGGATAACTATGCCTTGGAAGGCGCCGGTGCCGGTGCGGCTGCGGGCGCTGCGATTGGCGCTGTAACGGGCGGCGATGTCGGCACGGGTGCAGCAGTCGGTGCAGCGGCTGGCGGCGCTGGCGGCGCATTGATCGAAAAGAACGACGGCGATTGCTACCGCGTCGGCGATGACGGGCGCGAATATCCGGTGCGCTGCCCGAACTAGGAGGACGCCACCTTCGGCCAAAACGGAAGGATTGCTACATAGGTAGCCAGCGGAGGCGCACCCGCCACGCTGGCACCTTTCATCAGCAGGAACCCATGCCGCACAATCTCGGCCTGCTGTTCGATGCCATAGCGTTCCAGCGTCCAGCCCGGTTTCAGCGCATAATCATAGCGGCAGAGCGGATGGCGGTTGAAAACCAGATACCACCGCCCGCGCTTCTGCGCCTGCCAGACGTGGGTCATCTCGTGAATGAAATGGGCCTGCAGCGACAGCGACGCGGAGGAGAAATCATCGCGGTAGCTATCGCCTGCCGGATGGAAATGAATGTGCCCCATCGGAGCCATCGTCACCTTGCGCGGCTGAAAGGCGAAGAACTTGCGCCGCCGGATCGTCACGTGCGCATAATCGATCGCATCGCCGAACACACTGCGCGCGAGTGCGATCTCGCCCGGAGTAAGCAGGCGCTGGCCACCGGCCGGGCAGGCGGGCGGCAGGGCATCGCCCACCGCCGCGCCCGTCCCGGTCAGCGCATCACTCAGCGTTCTTCACCCGCAGCGCGCACGTCCGCCTGAAACACCTGCGTCGCTCCGCCGGACATGGTGAGCGTTACCGTTACCTTGTCGCCCGGCGCGAGATCTGCCGAAGGTTCCATCGCCATCACATGCAACCCGCCCGGCTCGAAGGCGACCTTGGTGCCTTTCGTGAGCGCGATCGGCAGCGCTTCCATCATCTGAACCTTGAAATCATATTCGCCGTAATCGTGCATCATAGCACTTCCCGCTTCGGCCACTTCGGCCTTGCGGATGGTCAGCCCCCTGTCGCCCTCATAGGCGAGATCGAAATAGATCGCTGCCGGATTGCCCGCCACGGGCGGAAGAACCATGCGGGCATTGCTGATGGTCATGCCGGGCACCTGCCCCGCGACCGCCTCTGTCGCCGGAGCCTCGGCTTCGCCCCCGCATGCGGCGAGGCCCAGCATCGCGGCCATGCCGAATATGACCGCACCCTTTCGGATCGCGCCGAGCCCTTTGCCCCGATTTTTCGTAAGCCCCTGCATCCCCGTTGATCTGTTCACTTCGTATGTCTCCTTGTGGAATGGCGGAAAACTAGGCCGTCGGAAGTCTTGTGCCAAGCAAAACCGCACCTATATCGCGCTCACAAACGAGCCGCCAAAGCGCTTTGCCGCCCTGTGGGAAGCGCGATACGCGGTGTCCAACAATCTTCCAGATGGATGGGGAAACAATGGGTAAAGTTATCGGTATCGACCTCGGAACCACCAATTCCTGCGTCGCTGTCATGGACGGCGGCAAACCCAAGGTGATTGAAAATTCCGAAGGCGCGCGCACCACGCCTTCAATCGTTGCCTTCAGCAAGGATGGCGAACGCCTGATCGGCCAGCCGGCCAAGCGTCAGGCCGTGACCAACCCCGACAACACGCTGTTCGCGATCAAGCGCCTGATCGGTCGCCGGTTCGAAGATCCGCTGACCAAGAAGGACATGGGCCTCGTCCCCTATACGATCACCAAGGGCAAGAATGGCGATGCCTGGGTGAATGCGGGCGGCGATGATTACAGCCCGTCGCAGGTTTCCGCCTTCATTCTGCAGAAGATGAAGGAAACCGCCGAAAGTTATCTCGGTGAAACGGTTACCCAGGCGGTCATCACCGTTCCCGCGTACTTCAACGACGCCCAGCGTCAGGCGACCAAGGATGCCGGCCAGATCGCGGGCCTTGAAGTGCTGCGCATCATCAACGAGCCGACAGCTGCCGCACTCGCCTATGGGATGGACAAGGACGAGGGCAAGACCATCGCCGTCTATGACCTTGGCGGCGGTACCTTCGACGTGTCGATCCTCGAAATCGGGGACGGCGTGTTCGAAGTGAAGTCGACCAACGGCGACACCTTCCTCGGCGGCGAGGATTTCGACAATGCGATTGTCGAATTTCTGGCCGAGTCCTTCAAGAAGAAGGAAGGCATGGACCTCAAGACCGACAAGCTCGCTCTTCAGCGTCTGAAGGAAGCGGCCGAAAAGGCCAAGATCGAGCTGTCGAGCGCGGCGACCACCGAAATCAACCTGCCCTTCATCACCGCACGCATGGAAGGCGGCAGCACCACCCCGCTGCACCTGGTCGAAACGATCACCCGCGCCGACCTTGAGAAGATGGTCAATGCCTTGATCCAGCGCACGCTTGATCCCTGCAAGAAGGCGCTGGCTGATGCCGGTATCTCGAAGGATCAGGTCGACGAGGTGATCCTTGTCGGCGGTATGACCCGTATGCCCCGCGTGCGCGAAGTGGTGGAGCAGTTCTTCGGAGCCAAGCCGCACACCGGCGTGAACCCGGATGAAGTCGTCGCCATGGGCGCGGCCATTCAGGCGGGTGTGTTGCAGGGCGACGTCAAGGACGTGCTGCTGCTCGATGTTACCCCGCTTTCGCTCGGCATCGAGACGCTGGGCGGTGTGTTCACCCGCATGATCGACCGCAACACCACCATCCCGACCAAGAAGACCCAGACCTATTCGACCGCCGAAGACAATCAGAACGCGGTGACGATCAAGGTCTACCAGGGCGAACGCGAGATGGCGGCGGACAACAAGCTGCTCGGCAATTTCGACCTGATCGGCATTCCGCCCGCACCGCGCGGCGTGCCGCAGATCGAAGTGACCTTCGATATCGACGCCAACGGCATTGTTTCCGTGGCGGCGAAGGACAAGGGCACCGGCAAGGAACAGACGATCAAGATTCAGGCGTCGGGCGGTCTTACCGACAACGACATCGATCAGATGGTCAAGGATGCCGAAAAGTTCGCCGAGGAAGACAAGAAGCGCCGGGCTGCCGCAGAAGCGCGCAATCAGGCCGATAGCCTTGTCCATGCGACCGAAAAGCAGCTGGCCGAACATGGCGACAAGATCGACGCCGGCACCAAGTCGACAGTCGAGGAAGCCATTGCCGCGACCAAGACTGCGATCGAAGGCGGTGATGCCGATGACATCAACGCCAAGGCGCAGGCGCTGACCGAAGCCGCGATGAAGATGGGCCAGCAGATCTACGAACAGCAGCAGGCGGCAGAGCCGGATGCGGCTGCCGAAGCTGAAGCTGAACCGGCCGCCGACGAAGATGTAGTCGACGCGGAATTCTCCGAAGTGGATGAAGACAAGAAGGGCTAAGGCCCCGATGCAACCCGGTATCGTGCCGATGCGCCCGGACGCCATGTCCGGCGCATCGGTGACGACCGGACACGGGGAATAGGTTATACCAATGTCCAGCGCCCAGACTGATTACTACCAGACGCTCGAAGTTTCTCGCGGTGACGATGGGGCAACGCTCAAGAGCGCTTACCGCAAGCTTGCGATGAAGTTTCACCCGGACCGCAATCCGGGCGACGCCACCTGCGAAGCCAAGTTCAAGGCGATCAACGAGGCGTATGATTGCCTCAAGGACCCGCAAAAGCGCGCGGCCTATGATCGCTTCGGCCATGAAGCCTTCACGCAGGGCATGAACGGCGGCGGCGGCGGCGGCGGTCCCTTCGGGGGCGGCGGCCACGGCGACTTTGCCGATATCGGCGGCATATTCGAAACGATTTTCGGCAGCGCTTTTGGCGGTGCAGCAGGAGCGCGGCAGCAGAACCGCCGCGGCGCCGATCTGCGCTATGACATGCAGGTCAGCCTCGAAGAGGCGTTCCACGGCAAGTCTACCGAGGTCGAGATCGAGGTCAGCCAGTCGTGCGACACCTGCGACGGAACCGGCGCAACCCCTGGCACTAGCGAACGCCAGTGCAACCTGTGCAACGGGATGGGCGCGGTGCGGGCCAAGCAGGGACTGTTCGTGATCGAACGCCCATGTCCCACCTGCGGCGGGCGCGGCAGCGTGATCGAAGATCCGTGCCGTGTATGCCGGGGCGAGGGCCGGGTGGACAAGCCGCAGGCGCTACAGGTCGACATCCCGGCAGGCGTCGACACCGGCACCCGCATCCGCCTTTCCGGCAAGGGCGAGGCTGGCCAGCGTGGCTCGCCCCCCGGCGATCTCTACATTTTCCTGCATGTGAAGCAGCACCGCGTGTTCGAACGCGAAGGCACGACGTTGATGACCCGCGTGCCGGTGACTTTCACCACCGCCGCGCTGGGCGGCTGTGTCGAGATCCCCGATCTCGATGGCAGCACCAACCGGCTCGACATCCCGGCAGGCATCCAATCGGGCAAGCAGTTGCGTGTCCGCGGTGCCGGGATGCCGGTGCTGCAGGGGCGTGGGCGCGGCGATCTGGTGGTCGAGATTGCGGTCGAAACGCCGACCAAGCTGTCGCGCCGCCAGAAGGAAATTCTCGAGGAGTTTCGTGAAACCGAAACCGGCGACGAATGCCCCGAAAGCCGCGGCTTCTTTGATAAGCTCAAGGACGTGTTCGGGGGCTGACGAGCGGTGCTGTTGTTCTTCGCGCCGGTGACGAATTAACCCAGCCGTTCGCCCACCTCGCGCCGGATCTGCTCGATCAGCCTGGGCCGGCAGCGCCCGGTGATTTCCTCCTCTTCCAGCACCGCGAGAAACGCCGCGCGTTTGGCGGCGCGAATGCGCGCTTCGGGCAGGGCATCGGGCACGGTCGAGGCAACCAGATCGATCATCCGTTCAGCCCCGTGCAGGCGGCCCCATAAGTAATCGTTCTCGCGATAGTCGCGGCTGAAGAAAGCGCCGAAGTTATAGAACTCGATCCCGCGCAAGGTCGCGCTGGTGCCGCCTTCGCGGATCGAGCGCGCGTCTTCGGGCGAAATGCGGTCGACCTTGACCGGGTTGAATTCATCCAGCCCTTCGCGCCGGGTCATTGGCAGCGTGGCGACATCGTAGAACGGAAAGCCGAGATAGGTCAGCAGCATCCGCCGCTTCAAGTTCTTCGGCATAGCCTCGAGCGCGTCGATCAGCAGTTCCTCGGCGGCGAGATCGGTTGCCGGCAACAGGCGCTCGGTCGCGAGAAAATCGAGCACCGCGCCGGGTGCCTCAAGAGCAGCACCGGCGAGCGCGGCGAAATGGGTGTTCTGCAACACGCGCTCGTCGGTGCGGTAATACAGCGCCAGGATCGCGTAGAGCCGGTCACGCGCATGATCGAGCGCATCGTCGGGGATGTCGGGATCGAGTTCCCAATCGCGCGACAGCTTGCGCGCCAGCATTTGCAGGCGGCGGATGCGGAAGCCGGTATCGTGAGTACGGAAGAAAGCGATGGCGCCCGCGTTGGCACCGCCATTGGCATCGGTGAGCCGGTCGATCCCGCGCGCGGCCAGTTCCCGGCGCAAAGCAGCAACGATGGGCGTAGTATCACCTGCGCCGTTTCCTTCGGCCCGCAACGTCAGCCGGGCGAGGTGATCGAGGATCGCGTCGAACTTCGCCAGCGCGTAGGCTCCGAAGGCATAATCCGCGCGCTCGGCTGCGGCCTGCTGCGCCTTGGCGCGCCACCCGGCAAGGCGCTTGGGCGTCGGCCGGTCGAGCAGGAAGGTGTAGCCGAACAGCTTTTCCACCGCCCGGTCGATATCGGGCTGCAGGTCCATCACGATCCGTTTCAACCGCGCCGCATCGCGCGATTGTAGCGCGATCCGCTCCAGATCGTCGCGGATCGGCTGTTCGCGCGGGATGGTGGAAAGCGAGCCGAATATCGCACCGAAAAAGCCGATCTCGCGTGCCGGTCCCGAGGGCATAAGGGCGCGGCTGTCCGGGCGCGGGTCGATATAGACGAAGCGGCGATCCACCTCCCGCTGGGCCGGACGTCCGTGCAGCGCGGCCAGTGCTGCCCCAAACGGAGCGTTGACCAGCACCGATCCATCGATCAGCGCAACCTCGCCGATGGTGCCATCGCGGACATGCACCGGCATGATGCGCTTCAGGAAATCAGCGCGGGTGGCCCAATTGTGGCTTTCGTCGGCGGCCAGCTGGTCGATCTCGTCGATACCGAGCGGCGGGAAGGCGCCCGGAAAACTCGCGGTGGCTCGCGCCGCCAACACCAGCTCGAGATTATCGGCGAGCGGCTGCGGGGTATCGGCGGCAACCCGCTTGCGAAAGCTGATCGACAGGCGGTGCTCGGTCTCCTCCACCTTGGGCGGCGAATTCAGGCGCAGTGTCTGCGGATGTCCGCGAAAATCGGTGGCCGTCACTGCCAGATCGACGGGGTAGCCGGGCGGCAGCAAGGGAACGCCATCGCCCTTTTCCGCCATCTTCACCAGCGCCTCGTACAGCATCGCCGAAAACCGCGCGCCTGAGAATGGCGGACTGAACCAGCGCCCGCGCACGAAGCGCGAAACCTTGCTGCGCACTTCCTCGCGCGTTTCGGGGGATACTGTCTCGCTCACCGCATTGCCGGGACGGCTCAGGAACCATTCAGCGATCGGCTGCGCCCACAGCTTGCCATATCGCCACAGGGGTTCCGCCTTGGGATCGGTCAACTCGCTGACATCGGCGTTTTCCAGCCACAGATCGGTCAACGGTTCAAGGCTGTGGCCCGAATGGATCGCCTGCGCGAGGAACACGGCGTTGATCCCGCCCGCGCTCGCCCCGGTCAGAACATCGGGCAGTATGCGTAGCCGCAGCCCGTCCTCCCGCTCGATCTCGGTCAGGAAATCGCGATAGGCCTCCGCCACCCCGTCGAGCGGTACTGCGCCCGGTTGGTGAAACGCCCGGCTGGCTCGCGCCATATGCCAGATTTCCTTGGTGATGCCGTGCATATAGACGGCAAGGCTGACGCCGCCGTAGCAGACAAGGGCAAGGCGGAGTTCCTTTTGACGCATGGTCAGCTTCCTAACGTGGATCAGACCGGCAATGCAATTGCGTTCGTCATCTGTTCTCGATAAGGCGGACACTTATGGCAAAGTCAAAGAAGCGTTTCGTGTGTCAGGCCTGCGGCGGCGTATCGCCGCGATGGCAGGGGCAATGCGCCGATTGCGCGGAATGGAACACGCTGGTGGAGGATGTGCCGGCGACAGTGTTCTCGCAAAAGCACGACCTGTCGCGCGGGGGCAGGGCGCTGGCGTTCGAACCGCTCAATGCGCCGACCCAGCTGCCGGTGCGCAAATCAACCGGGCTGGCAGAATTCGACCGTGCACTCGGCGGCGGACTGGTGCCGGGTTCGGCAGTCCTGATGGGCGGCGATCCGGGGATCGGCAAGTCGACCCTGCTGCTGCAGACCGCGGCCACCATCGCGCGCGGGGGCAATGATGTCGTGTACGTCAGCGGCGAGGAAGCGGCCGGGCAGGTGCGCCTGCGCGCCTCACGCATGGGCTTGATCGATGCGCCGATCCGGCTCGCGTCGGAAACCTCGGTACGCGATATCCTGACCACATTGGGGCAGGGCGATCCGCCTGCGCTGCTGGTGATCGATTCGATCCAGACGATGCATTCCGACACGATCGAAGGCGCGCCGGGCACCGTGTCGCAGGTGCGCGGCTGCGCGCTGGAACTGATCCGCTATGCCAAGGAAACCGGCTGCGCGGTTGTGCTGGTGGGCCATGTCACCAAAGACGGCACGATTGCCGGGCCGCGCGTGCTGGAGCACATGGTCGACGTGGTGATGAGCTTCGAAGGTGAGCGCAGCCACCAGTACCGCATTCTGCGCGCGCTCAAAAACCGGTTCGGCGCGGTCGACGAGATCGGCGTGTTCGCGATGGCGGCCGAAGGGCTGGAGGAAGTCGCCAATCCATCGCTGCTGTTCCTGTCAGGGCGGGATCAGCCGTTAGCGGGCAGCGCTGTGTTCCCGGCGCTGGAAGGCACGCGGCCTGTTCTGGTCGAGATTCAGGCGCTGATCGTGCGACTGCAATCGGGCGCGACCCCGCGCCGTGCGGTGGTGGGGTGGGATAGCGGGCGGCTGGCGATGTTGCTGGCGGTGCTCGAATCGCGCTGCGGGCTCAATTTCTCCTCGGCAGAGGTCTATCTCAACATCGCCGGGGGCTACCGGCTGACCGATCCGGCCGCCGATCTTGCAGTGGCCGCCGCGCTCGTTTCCGCGCTGGCGGACAAGCCCTTGCCGGACAAGGCCGCATGGTTCGGCGAAGTCAGTCTGGCGGGTGAGATTCGCCCCGTCGCCCACGCTCCGCTGCGCCTGCGTGAAGCGGCCAAGCTCGGCTTTACCCGCAGTTTCGGCCCGACCGGGGTTAAGCCGGAGGATGCGAAAGGATATCGCGGTTTTGCTGCACTTGCGAACCTCGTTGACCAGGTGATGGGCAACGCATAGACATCGCGGCTATGGCTGGGCTCGATTTCGTCTTTCTGTTCATCGTCGGCGTTGCGGCGATCGGCGGTTTTCTGCGCGGATTGGTGCAGGAAGTCCTGTCGCTGGCTGCATGGGTGTTTGCCGCGCTGGCGGTCCATTTCATGCACCCTGTCCTCACCCCCGCGCTCAGCGATCTGCTCAATTCGGCGCGGCTTACGCCGGTCTTCTCCTTCGTGCTGCTGCTGCTGATCCCCTATGCCGCGATGAAACTGATCGCCGGCAATATCAGCGGCGTTTCAGATGGCGCGATCCTAGGGCCGATTGACCGGGTGCTGGGCTTCGGCTTCGGCGCGGTCAAAGGCGCGCTGATCGGTATCTTCGCCTTTTCGTTGCTGGCACTCGGGTTCGACGAGGCGTGGGGTTATCAGGGACGTCCGGTATGGATCGTCACTGCCCGCACCTATCCGGCCGCCGATGCGTTTTCACGCCAGCTGGTGCCGATGATCGCCGTCCGCCGCGATCAGCTACGGCGCGAATCCGAATTGCGGGAGGCAACCGCCGCCAAGGCCCGCCGTTGAGCGTCATGTCCAGCCCACGTCCCGCGCGGCTGTATTCGCCGCAAGTGCTGGCGCTGGCGATCGAGCTTGCTGCCTATCCGCTGGGCGATGAACTCCCGCTGCGGGCAGAGGCGCGCTCGCGTACCTGTGGCAGCACTATCACTGTCGGGCTGTCGCTGGATGCTAACGGGGCGATTGGCCGGGTCGGGATGCAAGTCAGCGCCTGCGCGATCGGCCAAGGCTCCGCTGCTTTGCTGGCCCGCAGCGCGAAGGGATGCGACGCCGGTTCGATTGCCGCGACTCTGACAGGTCTGGAGCAGTGGCTGGCCGGAACCGGAGAACTGCCCGCATGGCCCGATCTGGAGCTTCTGGCACCGGCGCGCGCGCACCCGGCCCGCCATGCGGCCTTGCTGTTGCCGTGGAAGGCCGCAAGCAAGGCGCTTTCAAGCCGAGACGCTGCGGGCTAGAGGTCTTGCCAAAGGCGCATCCATGCGCGGCGGCACAGCCATGCGTGGTGGCAAAAGGGGATTGATCGACATGGCAGAAGCGCAGGCGCTCGCAGACCGCGAGCCGAGCGAGAAGGAAATCCGCCTGGTAATCGGCGCGTCGAGCGCGGGCACCATTTTCGAATGGTACGATTTCTTCATCTACGGCACGCTCGCCTACATCCTCAAAGATGCGTTCTACGCCACCGACAACGAAACGCTGGGCCTGCTGCTGGTGTGGTCGACCTTCGCAGTCGGCTTTGCGTTCCGGCCGCTCGGCGCGATCCTGTTCGGCTTTCTGGGCGACAAGCTGGGGCGCAAATATACCTTCCTCGTCACGGTCACGTTGATGGGCATTGCCACTGCCGGAGTGGGCCTGATCCCGACGGTCGACACCATCGGCATGGCCGCGCCGATCATCGTCATCCTGCTGCGGGTATTGCAGGGGCTGGCGCTGGGCGGCGAATATGGCGGCGCGGCGATCTATGTCGCCGAACACGCGCCGCCCGAAAAGCGCGGCTTTTACACCAGCTTCATTCAGGCGAGCGTTGCCGGCGGGTTCGTGCTGTCGATCATCGTCGTGCTGGCATGCCGCTTCCTGATCCCCGCGGATGACTTCGCGGCGTGGGGCTGGCGCGTGCCGTTCCTGCTGTCGCTCATCCTTCTGGCCATATCGCTGTGGATGCGGCTGAAGCTGTCGGAAAGCCCGGTGTTCCAGGCGATGAAGGAGGCGGGCGAGACGTCGGGTAATCCCTTCGTCGAAAGCTTCACCTATCCCGGCAACCCCAAGCGTATTTTCGTCGCGCTGTTCGGCATCACCGGCGTTCTGACGACAATCTGGTACACTGCCTTCTTCTCTGGCATGAGCTTTCTGCGCGGGCCGATGCATGTCGAAGATCAGACGGTGGAACTGGTGCTGCTGGTGTCCGGCCTGATCGCCATGAGTTTCTACATTTTCGTCGGCAAATGGTCCGACCGGGTGGGTCGCAAGCTGCCGATCATCATCGGCGCTGCGTTGACGCTGGCGCTGCTGTTTCCGCTGTTCTGGATGATGGGTAGCCTTGCCAATCCGGGCCTCGCATCGGCGGCCGAGCAAACGCCGATCGTGGTCAGCGGCCCCGAATGCGTGACCGATCCGTTTGCCGAACTGTTCCAGCGCGAGCAGACCGATTGCGGCAAGGTGCTGGAGACGCTGACCGCCTCGGGCGTGCCTTACACGCTCACCCCCGGCAACTCGCTGACCGTGACGGCGGGCGGCGAACCGGTGGCGATCGACCCGGCGTGGTTCGCCGACAGTGCAGCACGGCGCGCGGGCATCCATGCCGCCCTCGGTCAATACGGCTTCGACTTTTCCAAGCAGCAGCCGGATACCGCCAACATCATCGGCATCGTCGGCATTTTGCTGGCGCTGGGGATGCTGTCGGCGCTGACCTATGGTTCGGTCGCTGCGCTGCTGAGCGAGATGTTCCCGCCGCGCATCCGCTATTCTTCGATGTCGATCCCCTATCACATCGGGGCCGGATATCTCGGCGGGTTTCTGCCGCTGATCGCGGGCGTAATCGTGGCCAGCACCGGGGATATGTATTCGGGTCTGTGGTACACTTGGGCAATCGTTGCCTTCGGACTGGTGGTGGCGTGGTGGGGCCTTCCTTCCGGGCCGCCGACAGACTTTGCCGATGACTGAAGTAACCCCGCAGCCCACGTTGCGGCTGTCGCCCGACACGCAGGCGCTCGCCGCCAATTGGCGCGCGCTCGATGACCTGTCTGGCGGCGGCAGGGCAGGTGCGGCGGTTAAGGCCAATTGCTATGGACTGGGCGTGGAAACCTGCGTTCCGGTTCTGCGCGATGCGGGGTGCGGAACCTTTTTCGTGGCCCATTGGGGCGAAGTCGCGGCGGTCGCGCGCCATGTGCCGCCTGCGCAGATCGCAGTGTTGCACGGCCCGCTCAACGAAAGCGACTGCGCCTATGCCCGCAATGCCGGTGCCGTGCCTGTCATCAACTCGCTCGACCAGGCGGAACGCTGGCGTGCCTCGGGCGGCGGTCTGTGCCACCTGATGATCGATACAGGGATAAATCGTCTCGGCATCGCACCTGCAGAGACCAGCGACCCGCGCATCGCCGCGCTCGATATCGATATCGTGATGAGCCACCTTGCCTGCGCGGACGAGGACAGCGTGATGAACACCCGCCAGCGCGACGCCTTCGTGGCCGTGGCGGGGCAGGTACCGCATCGCCGTGCGAGCCTTGCCAACAGCGCCGGGATTGCGCTGGGACCGGACTACGCCTTCGATCTGACGCGGCCGGGACTTGCGCTTTATGGCGGCGTGCCCCGTGCCGAACTGGCGTCGACAATCCGCCCGGTCGCGCGGGTGGAGGCGGCAATCCTGCAATGTCGCGGCATCCTGCCGGGTGAAAGCGTGGGCTACAACGCCGCCTTCACCGCTGCTGCGCCGATGCGGGTCGGCACTGTCTCTATCGGCTATGCGGACGGCTTCCTGCGCCTGCGCGGGGTCGGCAACGCATTGCACCATCAGGGTCGCAGGTTGCCGATCCTTGGTAAGGTTTCGATGGACATGGTGGTGGTCGACCTTTCCGCCGCGCCCGATGTGGCGGCGGGCGATTGGCTGCAGGTGCCTTGGGATATCGCAAATTGTGCGCAGCAAACTATTCTATCGCCTTATGAACTGCTGACGGTGATCGGCCAGCGTCTACGCCGGGGGTAAGCTTTCGCTGTCACTTATATTGCACTGCAGCTTGTGCAGGTGCTAAGGCGGGTCAGCGTCAACTGACAGGATAACATAATGGTCGGCAGGTCGAAGGCGGCATCGGGCGAAAACGGCGGTGTGGTAATCATCAAGAAGTACGCCAACCGGCGGCTCTACAACACCGCCTCGTCGAGCTATATCACGCTTGAGGATCTGGCCCGGATGGTGCGCGAGAACATCGATTTTCAGGTACTCGACGCCAAAAGCGGTGACGACATCACGCATTCGATCCTGACCCAGATCATCATGGATGAAGAGGCCAATGGCGAGCAGATGCTGCCGGTAAGCTTCCTGCGCCAGCTGATCGGGATGTACGGCAATTCGATGCAGGCTCTGATGCCATCCTATCTCGAAGCCAGCATGACGAACTTCCGCGACAACCAGTCGAAGATTCGCGAAGCTTTCGAAAAGGGCATGACCGGCAATCCCTTCGCCGCGATCCATGAAACCAATATGGCGATGATGCGCGCTGCTGCCGGGGCCTTCATGCCGGGCATTGCAAAGGGCAAGGACAAGCCCGCTGCGCCCGCTGCAGAAGCGAAGGACGAAATCGCCCAGCTGCGCGAACAGATGGCAGCAATGCAAAAGAAGCTGGACGAATTGGGCAAATAGCGCGAAGCGCGGCGCGCCTCGCGATGCTGGATCGCGTGAGTTAGTCAGGAATCAAGTCCGTGTCCCAGATCCGCCACGCCCTCACCGTCAAGCGCGAAGACGACTTTGCCAAGTGGTATCAGGAAGTCATCAGCGCCGCCGACCTCGCCGAGGAATCGGGGGTGCGCGGTTGCATGGTCATCAAGCCGTGGGGCTACGGCATCTGGGAACGTATCCAGCGCCTGATGGACGACCGGATCAAGGCTGCGGGCGTGCAGAATTGCTATTTCCCGCTGTTCATCCCGCTCGCCAATTTCGAGCGTGAGGCAGCGCATGTCGAAGGGTTCGCCAAGGAAATGGCGGTCGTCACCCACCACCGGCTGATTTCGGACGGCAAGGGCGGTCTGATCCCCGATCCCGCCGCCAAGCTCGAAGAACCGCTGGTGGTGCGCCCGACGTCGGAAACGATCATCGGCGATGCGATGGCGCGTTGGATTCAGTCTTGGCGCGATCTGCCGATGCTTACCAACCAATGGGCCAACGTGGTGCGCTGGGAAATGCGCACGCGGATGTTCCTGCGCACCAGCGAATTTCTCTGGCAAGAAGGCCATACCGCGCACGAGAACCGCGATCAGGCGATAGCCGAAACCCACCGCGCGCTGGAAATGTACCGCGCATGCGCAGAAGAAGACCTCGCCATGCCGGTGATCGCGGGCGAGAAGCCCGAGAACGAACGCTTCCCCGGCGCGGTCGAGACCTGGTCGATCGAAGCGATGATGCAGGACGGCAAGGCGCTGCAGGCGGGCACCAGCCACTATCTCGGCACCAATTTCGCGCACGCGGCGGGCATTCAGTATCAGGACCGCGAAGGCGCGCAGCAATATTGCCACACCACAAGTTGGGGCACGTCGACACGGCTGATTGGCGGGGTGATCATGACCCACGGCGATGATGATGGCTTGCGCGTGCCGCCCGCCATCGCGCCGCAACAGATCGTCATCCTCCCGATGCTGCGCGACACGCCCGAGGACGCCGAATTGTTGGCCTATTGCGAGAACGTGCGTGCGGCGCTGGCTGCGCAAACCGCCTTGGGCGAAAAGGTGCGCGTCCTGCTCGACACCAAGCCAGGCAAGGCTGCCGCCAAGCGGTGGGACTGGGTGCGCAAGGGCGCGCCCGTCATCGTAGAAGTCGGCCCGCGCGACATGGCCGAGGGCAAGCTGGCGGTTCTGCGCCGCGACCGGTTGTGGAATGCCGAGAACGGCAAGCCCGCCATGCAATTTGTTCCCCGCGACGATTTTGCGGCGAGCGCGGGCGCGCTGCTCGAGGAAATCCAGCACGGCCTGTTCGGCGAAGCCCGCACACGGCGTGATGCCAGCATCACCCGCGGGATCAGCGACTGGACTGCAGTCGTCAGCCACTTCGAAAACGGCGGCAAACATCCCGGCTGGGTCGAGGTCGAGTGGGCCAAGCCGACCGGCGCGGCGCTCGATGCCGTGGTGGAAAAGCTGAAGGCGGTGAAGCTCACCATCCGCAACGTGCCGCGCGGAGGCGAGCCTGCCACCGCTACCTGCATCTTCACCGGCGCGCCCGCGACCGAGCGCATCCTGATCGCCCGCGCTTACTAGACTTGCGCCCATCCCGCAGGGCGGGCAGACAGGGCGGCATGATCAAACGCGCCCTTCTGCTCGCCGCACTGCTGGCCAGCCCGCTTTCCGCCCAGACCCATCCCGCCGAGGCTGTTTCCGAGGAGCGCCTTAAGGGCGATGTCGAGAAGCTTGTGAGCTTCGGCACACGGCACACGCTGTCATCGCAGGACGATCCCGATCGCGGCATCGGCGCGGCGGTCGATTGGGGATTGGCCGAGTTCAAGCGGATCGGCGCGAAGTGCGGCGGGTGCCTTGAAGTCCTGCCTGTCAGCGACACGATCACCGCCGCGCCGCGCATCCCGACGCCCACATTGGTGCGCAACGCCGTCGCCATCCAGCGCGGCAGCGAGCGGCCCAACGAGGTCGTGATCGTTCAGGGCCACATCGACAGCCGCGTGTCCGATCCGCTCGATTTCACCAGCGATGCGCCCGGCGCGAACGACGACGGGTCGGGCACCGCGCTGGTGCTGGAAGCGGCGCGGGCGCTGTCCGGGACGCAATACCCCAGCACCATCATCTATGCCCTGCTGTCTGGCGAGGAACAGGGCCTCCACGGCGGTCGCACTCTCGCCAACTGGGCCGAAGCGCAGGGCTATACGGTGAAAGCCGTGCTCAACAACGACATCGTCGGCAATTCCTGCGGCAAGGACGGATATTGCGAGCCCAAGGTGGTGCGCGTCTTCTCCGAAGGTCCGCGCGCCGATCTGACCGAACGCTTGCGCGCGTCACAAACCCGTTACGGCGGCGAGAACGATTCGCCGGGCCGCAACCTGTCGCGCTGGGTTGCCGATCTGGCGGCCGAGCACTCCGACGAAATGCAGGTCCGCCAGATCTGGCGAACCGACCGCATGGGGCGGGGCGGGGATCAGGTGCCGTTCCTGCAGAAGGGCTACCCTGCGGTCAGATTCTCTGTCGGAGTCGAGGATTACGACCACCAGCATCAGGACCTGCGCACCGAAAGCGGCGTATTCTACGGCGACACGGTGGAGGAAATGGACTTCGCATACCTCGCCGGAGTGACCAAGTTGAACGTGCGCGCCTTGGACGCGCTGGCGCGCGCGCCGATGCCGCCGGAGGTCAGCATCGATGCGGCGGTGCGGGTTGATACCTTGCTGAGCGCGAAGTTGCCTGCGGGGGCCGAGCTGATCGATATTGCGATGCGCCGCACCAATGCCACCGAGTGGGCCAGTCGCGAAGAACTTGAGGGGATCCTAGGCAGCGCCGAGCCAGGCCTCGAAGTATCTGAAGGCGAGATTATCACGACGACCCTGCCAGTTCGCGGTGACGACTGGATGTTCGGCGCGTCGGCCTGCGCGGGGGAATATTGCTCGCCCGTTTCCAGCGCCGTCCCCGGCGGTGCGTTCGAGCCGGTGGCGAAGGAATGACCTTCGTCATTGCGAGGCCCGTCAGGGCTGCGGCACTCAATGACCCTGCGTTGCGGTTTGGGCTAACGTCCGTCCATGGATTGCTTCGCCTTCGGCTCGCAATGACGAGGCTTATCGGTTAGGGCCTTATTCATGCCCAAGCCCCCCAAACTCCCCCAAGGAATGCCGACCGCCAAACAGGTGCTCGACTTCATCCAGTCCTCCGACATTCCCGCCGGCAAGCGCGAGATCGCCAAGGCGTTCGGGCTGAAGGGGCAGGAAAAGATCAAGCTGAAAGCCCTGCTCAAGGACATGGCCGAGGACGGCCTGATCGACGGCAAGAAATCCGCCTTCCACCGGATGGGCGGGGTTCCGAAGGTGACCACGCTCAAGATCGTCGCCATCGAAGACGGCGACTTGATCGCCGTGCCCGACAACTGGGACCCCGAAGCCCCCGGCGATGCTCCGCGTCTCACCATCCGGGAACCGCGCCCCAAGCCCGGCGCGAAGCGACCGCCTGCGCTCAAGCGCGGCGACCGTGTGCTGGCGCGCACCGAGGAGACGGACGCAGGCTGGATCGCGCATCCGATGAAGAAGCTGCCCTCACGCACCGAAGGGCTGATGGGCGTGGTCGAGTTCGACAAGGCCGGCAAGGCATGGCTCGCGCCGGTCGACAAGCGCGTGCGCCAGTCCACGCTGATTGCGGATGTGGGCGAGGCCGAGGAAGGCCAGCTGGTCATCGCCGAACGAGTCGGTCGGTCCGAGCGCGCCGGGGTGAAGGTCATCGAAGTGATCGGTGATCCGCTCGCCCCGCGCAGTTTCAGCCTGATCGCGATTGCCAAACACGGCATCCCCAACGTCTTCCCCGAGGAAGCGCTCGAAGAAGCGCCGCGCGCGGCCAAACTCAAGCTGTCGGAAAAGACCCGCGAAGACCTGCGGCACCTGCCCATCGTCGCGATCGACCCCGCCGACGCGCGCGACCATGATGATGCCATCTGGGCGGAGCCGGACGGGCAGGGCGGGTTCAACGCGCTGGTCGCCATCGCCGATGTGAGCTTCTACGTCCGCCCCGGCTCGGCGCTCGACCGTGAGGCGCGGAAGCGCGGCAATTCGGTCTATTTCCCCGACCGCGTGGTGCCGATGCTGCCCGAAATCCTGTCAGCCGATGTCTGTTCGCTGAAGGAAGGCGAGGACCGCGCGGCGATGGCCTGCCATCTGCACATCAACGCCGATGGCAAGGTGTCGAGCTTCCGCTTCACCCGCGCACTGGTGCGGATTGCGCACAACATTGCCTATGAGGATGCGCAGAAGGCCGTCGATAGCGGCAATCCGCCCGAATATCTGGCGCACCTATGGGACGCATGGAAGGCGCTCTCCGCCGCGCGCGATGCCCGCGATCCGCTCGCGCTCGAACTGCCGGAACGGCGCGTGGTGTTGAACGCCGAGGGCCAGATCGCCGAAATCGCCCTGCGCGAACGGCTCGACGCGCACCGCGTGGTGGAAGACTTCATGATCGCTGCCAATGTCGCCGCGGCCAAGGCGCTGGAGGCGAAAACCGCGCCAGTTATCTACCGCGTCCATGAACCGCCGAGCCGCGAAAAGTTGATCGCGCTGCGCGATTACCTTGCCACGATGGACAAGAAACTGGCGCTCGGTCAGGTGGTGACGCCGGGCCTATTCAACCGGATGCTAAAGGACGTTACCGACGAGGCGGAAAAGGCGCTGGTGATGGAGGCGGTGCTGCGCAGCCAGACGCAGGCCTATTACGGCCCCGCCAATGCCGGGCACTTCGGATTGAGCCTTGGGTCTTACGCGCACTTCACCTCGCCGATCCGCCGCTATGCCGACTTGCTCGTGCACCGCGCGCTGGTGGATGCCTACAAGCTGGAACAGCCCGCCCCGCCGGGATCGCTGCCGGACACTTCCGGTCTGTCTGACCGCGACCGCGCCAGCTTGCAGCAGGTCAGCGACGCGATCAGCCAGACCGAACGGCGCGCGATGGAGGCGGAACGCGACACCATTGATCGTTACGTCGCGGCGTGGCTATCGGCGCGGGTGGGGGAGGTGTTCGATACCCGCATCACCGGGGTGCAGGGCTTCGGGTTTTTCGCCACCATCGTCGGGTTAGGGGGGGATGGGCTGGTGCCGATCTCGACCTTGGGCGGCGAGTATTTCCGCCATGACGAGGCGGCGCAGGCGCTGGTCGGGACCGACAGCGGCACAAGCTACACAAGCGGAGACCGGCTGAAGCTGAAGCTGGCGGAGGCCAACGCGCTGACCGGCGCGCTCAAGTTCGTGCTGCCCGGCGCCGATGCGGGCGCGATTGAACCGCGCGGCGCCCGCCCCGACGATCGCCGCCGCAGTTCCGGTGGGCCACCGAAGAAAGCGGGCAAATACATTGCGGGACAACGCGGGCGGCCGGGCAATATCCGGCATCAGGGGCGCAAGAAGTAGCGGCCCTGACCTAGACCTGATGATCGCTCTTGGTCTCGTCGTAATCGGCAGGGACGATATAGAGCGGGCAGGGCAGGTTCCCCGCCGCAGCCGAGAAGTGCGTCACCAACGGGCCGGGCGCTGCTCCTTTCGCTGCCCCCAGCACCAGCGCGGCGACTTCGTCATGCTCGGCCAGAAAGTCGCTGACGATCCTCTGCCCGTTGCCGATCTTGACCGAAATGGTCGGCATGATCCCGCTTTCGGCCAGTAGATTGCCGGCGACTCCGTGGGCAAGCATCTCCGCCCTGTCGCGCGCTTCTTCCTCGATCGTCGCCTGCACGGCGCCGAACGCGCTGAAATTCTGCTGCGGCACCAGCGCCAGCAAATGCACCGCGCCGCCCACCGCCACGGCTCTGCGCGCGGCATAGCGCAAGGCGGCCAGCGCCTCTTCGCTTTCGTCGATGATGACCAGAAATGTACGCATATTTTCGAGCCCCGTTGGGTGCGAGGGTATCAATGCATTCGTATGGAATGGCAAGTCCCCCACTCTGACCACTTGCCCGACGCTAGGGAATTGGCCAGAGAACGGGGCAAGGATCGATCAAGGGAGTTTCAGCGGATCATGGCCTTGGATATCAAGATGCCGGCATTGTCGCCCACGATGGAAGAGGGCACGCTGGCAAAGTGGCTGGTGAGCGTCGGTGACACGGTGCAATCGGGCGACATCATGGCCGAGATCGAGACCGACAAGGCGACGATGGAGTTCGAAGCGGTGGACGAAGGCGTGATCGCCGAAATCCTGATCGAAGCCGGGACCGAGAACGTGAAAGTCGGCGCGGTAATCGCGCGGCTGACGGTTGAGGGCGAGGATGAGGCTCCAGCCTCGAAGCCTGCCGGGTCTTCCGAACCTGCTCCCGCACCCGCACCCGCAAACAATGGCCCCGCCGCTACGCCCACCGCGCAGCGTCTGGCAGAGGCCAATGGCATTGATCTTGCCGGTCTTGAAGGCACGGGTCCTAATGGCAAGATTACGAAAGGCGATGTCGAGGCGGCCATGGGCGGCGGCGGTGCAGCATCCGTCACCGGCTCCGGGGTTCCGGACAAGGACATCCCGGCAGCGCAGGCGGAACCGGCCCAAGGCGATGGCGAGCGCATCATCGCCTCGCCCCTGGCAAAGCGGATCGCAGCGGACAAGGGGATCGATCTGGCGCAGGTCAAGGGCAGCGGCCCCAATGGCCGGATCGTGAAAGACGACGTCGAAAACTTCTCGCCCGGTGCTGCAACATCGGCGCCCACGCCAACCGCGAGCGCTGCCACGCGGACACCCACTCCGGCCCCTGCCGTCGAAGGCGGCGCGCCGTTCACCGACGAGAAGCTGTCGGGTGTGCGCAAGGTCATCGCCCGCCGCCTCACCGAGAGCAAGCAGACGATCCCGCACTTCTACCTCACCATCGACATCCGGCTCGATCCGCTGCTGGAACTGCGTGCCCAACTGAACACATCGCTGGAGCCGGACGGTGTGAAGCTGTCGGTCAACGATCTGCTGATCAAGGCGCTCGCCCGCGCGCTGATGCGCGTGCCGCAGTGCAATGTCAGCTTCCAGGGCGACACGCTGCGCCGTTACGAACGCGCTGACGTATCGGTGGCGGTGGCCGCGCCTTCGGGCCTGATCACGCCGGTTATCACCCATGCCGACACCAAGGGCCTCGCCGCGATCTCGACCGAGATGAAGACGCTCGCGGGCAAGGCTCGCGATGGCAAGCTGCAACCGCACGAATATCAAGGCGGCACGGCGAGCCTTTCCAACCTTGGCATGTTCGGGATCAAGCAGTTCGACGCGGTGATCAACCCGCCGCAGGGCATGATCCTCGCCGTGGGAGCCGGACAGAAGCAGCCCTATGTGGTCAACGGTGCGATCGAGGTGGCGACGGTGCTCCACGCCTCGGGCAGCTTCGACCACCGCGCCATCGACGGCGCGGACGGCGCGCAGCTGATGGAGGCGATCAAGCAGCTGTGCGAGAACCCGATGGGGCTGGTGGTGTGAGGTTACTGGTTGAAGCTGGCCGGTTCATGGTGACGGCACTCGCTGTTGCAATCACGATCCCCACTGGCTTCGCTGCATTGTCACTCGTTCGTGGGGAGCATTTTTCCATCGAAGCCTTCTTTGCCATTGGTGCGATGAGCTTTGTCATCGGAATCATCGGGGGTTTAGTGGTTGGCTTGCCCACGCTCTGGTTAGCCCGCAAGCTGCATTTGGACGGGGATTTCCGAAAGCTAGCTGTTTTTGGCTGCATTGCAGGAGCGGTCGGGGGAATCGCTTTAAGTGTCGTGTTTTGGCAGGGCAACATCGAGATTGTGATGGCTGGTATGCTCATTTGGGCAGCAATGGGCGCAGTCGCCGGTCTTATCGCAGCATCCGTTTGGTTCGGGCGTCATTTAAGTCAGGGCGGAGACTTGGTGAATGACTGCCCGCCCCCCCCAGATCCGCGTCACCGCCATGCCGGCCGATACCAACCCCTATGGCGGGGTGTTTGGCGGGTGGCTCATGGCGCAGATGGCGCTAGGCGCAGGCTCCCTTGCAAGCCGAGTGGGGCAGGGCAAGGCGGTGGTGGTTTCCGCGACTGACTTCGCCTTTCCCGGCGCGATGGCCGTCGGCGACGAACTCAGCGTTTACTGCGAAGTCGCCGCCACCGGCACCACCTCGCTCACCATCGCTGCCGAAGCCATCGCTCGGACACGCAATGGCGAGGCCACCACCAAGGTTGCCCAAGGCACCTTCAAATTCGTGCTGCTGGGCGAGGATGATCGCCCCCGCGCAATTGCACTACCAACCCACACCCGTTCGCCCTGAGCTTGTCGAAGGGCTGCCCTTCTTCCTTCGCCACCGGGCAAAAGGAAGGGCAGGGCTTCGACAAGCTCAGCCTGAACGGTTTTGAATTGACGGGAAATACCAATGGCTAATGATTATGACGTGATTGTGCTCGGTTCCGGCCCCGGCGGCTATGTGGCGGCGATTCGCTGCGCGCAGTTGGGGTTGAAGACCGCGATTGTTGAACGCGAGAACCTCGGCGGCATCTGCCTCAATTGGGGCTGCATTCCGACCAAGGCGATGCTGCGTTCGGCCGAGATATTCCACTACATGCAGCACGCGGGCGATTACGGCCTCGTCGCCAAGGGGATCGAGGCGGATCTGGGCGCGATCGTGAAGCGCAGCCGCGGGGTGGCGAAACAGCTCAATCAGGGCATTGGCCACCTGATGAAGAAGAACAAGATCACCGTCCATATGGGCGAGGGCACGCTGACCGGCGCGACTTCTCTCACGGTGAAGGGCGAAAAGGGCGAGAAAGCCCTGTCCGCCAAGCACATCATCGTTGCCACCGGCGCGCGCGCGCGCGACCTGCCGTTTGCCCCGGCTGACGGAAAGCGCGTTTGGACATATCGCCATGCGATGACCCCCACCGAACTTCCGGAAAAGCTGCTGGTGATCGGATCGGGTGCAATCGGGATCGAATTCGCCAGCTTCTACAACGATCTCGGCGTTGACGTGACCGTGGTGGAAATGCTCGACCGGATCGTGCCGGTGGAGGATGCGGACGTCTCGACCTTCCTCGAAAAGTCGCTGAAGAAGCAGGGCATCACCATCATGACCGGTGCGGGTGTCGAGGACGTGAAGGTCAGCGATAAGGGCATCACCGCCACCATCAAGGACAAGTCCAGCAAAGCCGCGCCGCAGGACTTCACCCACGTGATCGTCGCGATCGGCATCGTGCCGAACACCGAGAATATCGGGCTCGACAAGCTGGCGGAGATGGATCGCGGCTTCATCCAGATCGATCCCTATGGCCGCACCAAGACCAAGGGGCTGTGGGCCATCGGCGATTGCACGCCCGGTCCTTGGCTGGCGCACAAGGCGAGCCACGAAGGCGTCACCGCCGCCGAAGCCATCGCGCAGGAACTGGGCAACACAAACGTCCACCCGCACCCGCTTGACCGCAACGCCATTCCCGGTTGCACCTATTGCCACCCGCAGGTCGCCAGCGTCGGCCTGACCGAAGCCAGGGCGAAGGAAGCCGGGCGCGAGATCAAAGTCGGCAACTTCCCCTTCATCGGTAACGGCAAGGCCATCGCGCTGGGTGAGGCGGAAGGCTTCATCAAGACCATCTTCGACGCCAAGACCGGCGAACTGCTGGGCGCGCACATGGTCGGCGCGGAAGTGACCGAGCTGATCCAGGGCTACACCGTCGGCAAGGTGCTGGAGACGACAGAGGCCGAACTGATGCAAACCGTCTTCCCGCACCCGACGCTGAGCGAAATGATGCATGAAAGCGTGCTCGATGCGTACGGGCGGGCGATCCACTTTTAAAGGAATAGCTGATGAATCAGGCAGCACCCGAAGCCCTCAAGGGTGAAGACTGGGCGGGAGAAATGGGCGCGCGCTGGCTCGCCAGTCTCGAACGGTTCGAAGGGATGATTGCGCCCATCGGCACAGCGCTGCTGGCGCAGGCGGATTCGGGCTGGTGCACACTAGCGGCACGGTTGATCTAGAGCGTGACATGCGCCGCCTATTTGCATGGCCGGGTGATGCTGAAACGGCAACGGCGGACGTGCTGCGACTCGCGCGACAAGTGGAGCAAGTGCAAGCCACGATCGGTTAGGGCCGCTGGTGAGCGCCGCACCGAGAGCCGCATGATTGCTCGCCTTTGTGCGGACGCACCGTCCGCCGCACCCGTCACGGCTGCAAACACCCCCCCCACACCCCTGTCAGGGCGGACAATGACTGTTGTCCAGACAGCCGCCGGGGATAAACCCTCCAGCCATAACCACCCGTCACGAGCGGCCACGATCCGGCACAATCGGTCATATTTTGGTGAGCGAATTGGTTAGTTTGGGTGCCGGTAAATGTGGAAAACCTAGCATTTCCGCCATTTTTAGGGCTTGCATGGCGGACAGGGTGGGATTCGAACCCACGGAGGGCTTGCACCCTCGGCGGTTTTCAAGACCGCTGCCTTAAACCACTCGGCCACCTGTCCGCACGGCGCGCTCTGTAGCCAAGCCGGATTCACAAGTCACCATACTTCGGTTGTTGGGAATTCAGCAAAGGTATGACATCCCCTTGGACATGATTCATCGCTTGCTCCCCGTCGCCTGTCTTGCGCTTGCCGCAGTCTCCCTGTTCGGCACCAGCGCCGTGCTGGCACCCGCGACCGCGCAGTCGCCCGATCAACTGGGGCTTCCGTTCGATGCCTATGTCGAGGTGCTGAAAGCGCGCGCGCGGGCGGAAGGGGTGAGCAGCGCGACAATCGACCGGATGACCGCCGGCCTCACCCCGAATGATCGTGTGATCCGGCTCGATCGCAACCAGCCCGGCAGCGCCACGGTGCAGGGCTACCCGCCACTTGCGCCCTACATCGCCACCCACGTTAATGGTGCGCGGATCGGCAGCGGGCGGGCTGTCTACACCCAGCACCGCGATCTACTCGCCCGGATCGAGCGCGAAACCGGCGTGCCCGGTGCGATCATCGTCGCGATCTTCGGTCATGAGACCAGCTACGGCAGGATCAAGGGCGATTTCGATCTCTCCCGCAGCCTCGCCACGCTGGCGTGGGAAGGGCGGCGGCGCGAGCTATTCGAAGGCGAGTTCATCGCTCTGCTCAAGATCGCCGACAGGGGCTTTGCCCGGTCGCAACTGGTCGGTAGCTACGCCGGAGCTTTCGGCAACCCGCAATTCCTGCCGAGCGTCTACCTGCGGCTCGCTACCGATGGCGACGGGGACGGGCGCGCCGACATTTTCTCCAACCGCGCCGACACCTTTGCCTCCATCGCCAACTATTTCCGCGATGCGGGATGGCGTCCGGGCCAACCGTGGGGCGTGCGGGCCTATGTCCCTTCGGGCTTCGATGTCGATGCCTACAAAACCGAACTGGTCGCACCGCTCTGCCCGCGGGTGCACGAGCGGCATAGCGTTTGGAAGACGGTTGCCGAATGGCGCGCGCTCGGCGTGGTGGCGCAGGGCGGATTGGCTGATGCGGTAATGGTCTCGCTGTTCCAGCCAGACGGGCCGGGCGCTCCGGCATGGCTACTGACCAGCAACTACCGCTCGATCCTCGAATATAACTGCTCCAACTATTACGCGATGAGTGTGGGGCTTTTGGCCGATGAAATCGTGAACTGAGGGCAGCGCACGCCTCGCCAAGGGCGGGGGGTGTGGCTATAGCTTGCGCCGTGATTGCCATTCTCAAATTTCGCCCGGCCCTGCTGCTGATTCTGCTCGCCGCAGTGATATCGCCTGCGGGCGCGCAGCGTACGAGCGAGCCTGTCGTTCCTGCGGTTCCGCTTGCTAACGAAGCGCCGGTGGCGTTGCTGGTCGACATCACCAGCGGCCAGGTGCTCCACGCCCGCAACCCCGACCGGCGCTTCATGCCGGCGTCGGTTACCAAGGCGATGACGCTCTATCTGGCGTTCGAGCTGATCGAACAAGGCCGGCTCGATCCGGCGCAGATCTTCATGATGAGCCCCGATACCGCTCGCGAATGGCGGCGCACTGGGTCGACGATGTTCCTCGATGCAGGCGAACGCGTGCGGGTGGACGATCTTCTGCTCGGCATCGCCAATGTATCGGCCAATGATGGGGCTGCGGTTCTGGCTGCCGGGCAGGCGGGCTCTGTCCCGGCATGGACGGCAGCGATGAACGAAGCCGCACGCGCGCTCGGCATGAGCGGAAGCCATTTCGCCTCACCCAACGGCTTTCCCGACGAAGGGTACACCTTTACCACCGCCAGCGATCTTGTGCGCCTCGCGCAGGCGATGGTGACACGGCACCGCGACAAGTTCGGTTATTATGTCGGACGCAAGGGCTTCGACTACAAAGGTATCGCGCAGATCAACCATGATCCGCTGATCGGTCGTACGCCCGGCGCTGATGGGATCAAGACCGGGTTCACCAACGAATCGGGTTTCACCTATCTCGGGACCGCGCGGCGCGATGGTCAAAGGCTGGTGCTGGTGCTGGCCGGGGTGGAGAACGGTCGCCTCAGGGGACGATTGGCGCGCAGCTATATGGAGTGGGGCTTTGCCGCGTTCGACCGCCGCCGCCTGTTCGCGCCCGAGGCGGTAGTGGGCGAGGCGCTGGTGCAGAATGGCGATGCGCGGGATGTGCCGCTCATCGCAGGAAGCGCCGTCACAGTGAACATGCCGCGCGGGAGCACGGGAAAGCTTAGCGCGACCATTCGCTACGAAGGACCGCTGCGCGCCCCGATCGCGGCAGGGCAGGAGGTCGCCGTGCTCGAAGTCACCGCGCCCGGCGTCGCGCCTGCACGCATTCCGCTTTACGCGCGCGATGACGTCGCGGTGGCGGGTCCGATTGATCGGATTGTCAATGCTATCGCCGGGCTGTTCGCATGAGCACGCAGGCGGGCCGGTTTATCGCCTTCGAAGGCGGCGAGGGGGCGGGCAAATCCACGCAGGCGCGATTGCTTGCCGAGGCGTTGCGGTCGCGCGGACTGGCGGTCGTCACCACGCGCGAGCCGGGCGGAACGCCGGGCGCAGAGGCGATCCGCCAGCTGCTGCTCGATCCGCCGGGTGATGCGGGCTGGACGGCCGAGGCCGAAGCCCTGCTGTTCGCCGCCGCCCGCGCCGACCACGTCGCGCACCTGATCCGCCCGGCGCTGGCTCGCGGCGAGTGGGTCATTTGCGACCGCTTTGTCGATTCGAGCCGCGCTTATCAGGGCGCAGCGGGCGGGCTGGGCGACGATGCCGTGCTTGCGCTGCACGGTTTCGGCAGCGGCGGGCTTCGGCCTGACCGGGTATTCCTGCTCGAGGGCGACGAGACTGTGCTGGCCGGACGCCTAGCGGCGCGCGGAGCGATAAGCGATGCGATCGAGGGGCGTCCCGCCAGCTATCACCGCGCGGTTGCCGAAGCGTTCCGCGCCTTGGGAATCGCCGACCCTGCCGGGATTGTCCGGATCGACGGCGTAGGCGCGCCCGAAGATGTGCACGCTTGGATCATGGGCGCATTGGCCGATCTGCTGGACCCGGAGGGCGAGCGGCGATGACCCGCTGGCCGAACCATGCCGAGCCGTGGCGGCAGTGGCGCGATGCGCTTGGCGGCGAGCGGATGCATCATGGCTGGCTTTTGTCGGGCAAGGCGGGCGTCGGCAAGCGTGACTTCGCACTGGCGGCCGCGCGCGAACTGGTGGCAGAACCGGGGGTACCGCAGCCGCAGGGCGATCATCCGGACATCCTGACGCTGACCTATGGGCCGAAGGACGACAAGGCCGAGAAAGCACAGGCCGATGGCAAATCCTTCGAACTGGCCCGCAGCATACGCATCAAGCAGATCCGTGCGATGCAGCGCCGCCTGTCCACCCGCCCGACACTCGGCGCGCGCCGCGCGATCATTATCGATCCGGCCGACGATCTGGAAAAATCCGCCGCGAACGCGCTGCTCAAAAGCCTTGAGGAGCCGCCCGTCGGCACCTTCTTTCTGCTTGTATCCCACCGTCCGGCACGATTGCTTCCCACGATCCGGTCGCGCTGCCGCACCTTGCGGTTTCCGGCGCTGACCGATAGCCAGCTTGCCGCAATGCTGGAGGACGGCGGCCTGCCGGTCGATCCTGCCGCGATTGCTGCCGCCGAAGGATCGTTCGGCGTGGCTTTGCGGTTCGCATCGCAGGATCTCAATCCGCTGGCTCAAGTGATTGTATCCTTGCTGTCCACCCGTGACATCGATTTCCAACAGCGCGGCCAGTTGGCGCGGCTGATCGGGCCACGCGCCGACCGCGAACGGGTGCAAGCCGTGCTCGATCTGGCGCAGGGTCTGGTCGCCCGCGCAGCGCGCACTTCCGAGGAGCCGTACCAGCGTGCGCGTCTGATCGATACACACGCCGCGCTGGTCTCACTCGCCGCCGAAGCGCCCACCGCCAATTTCGATCCCGGGATGCTCCCATTCGAGATCGGCACCTTGCTTGTCTCCGCCGCCCCAGCTAGCGAACCGGCCCATGGCTGACCCTGACAACACCCCGTTCTACATCACCACTGCGATCAGCTACCCGAACGGGCGGCCGCACATCGGCCATGCATACGAGGCGATTGCCGCCGATGTAATCGCCCGGTTCCAGCGCCTTCAGGGCCGCAAGGTGCGGTTTCAGACCGGCACCGACGAACATGGCCTGAAAATGGCGCGCAAGGCCGAGGAGCAGGGTCGCAAACCTTCCGATCTGGCGGATGAAATGTCCGGATATTTCCGGACGATGTGCGATGCTTTGAACGTTTCGTATGATTGTTTCATTCGTACCAGTGAGCCCGATCACCACCGCGCCAGCCAGGCGATCTGGCAGTCGATGGAGGCTGCAGGCGACCTGTATCTCGATCGGTACGAGGGATGGTATTCGGTTCGTGACGAAGCCTATTATGACGCGAGCGAACTGACCGAAGGCGAGGACGGGGAAAAGCTTTCGCCGCAGGGCACGCCCGTCGAATGGACGGTCGAGGAAAGCTGGTTCTTCCGCCTGTCGAAATATCAGGAGCCGTTGCTCGAACTGCTGCGCACGCCCGGATTCCTCGAGCCGGCAAGCCGCCGTAACGAAATGATCGCCTTTGTCGAAGGTGGCCTGCGCGATCTGTCGGTCAGCCGCACCAGTTTCGATTGGGGTGTGAAGGTACCCGGCAGCGAAGGCCATGTGATGTATGTGTGGGTCGATGCCCTCACGAACTATCTCACGGGCCTGGGCTATCCCGATGATATGCCTGAAGGAATGGGGACGTTCTGGCCTGCCAGTCTGCACCTGATCGGCAAGGATATCGTGCGCTTCCACACGATCTATTGGCCTGCCTTTCTTATGAGCGCGCAATTGCCGCTGCCACAAAAGGTGTTCGGTCACGGTTTCCTGCTCAACCGGGGGCAGAAGGAATCGAAGTCACTCGGCAATGTCACGGACCCGCTCGCGCTGGCGGAGCGCTTCGGTGTGGACGCCTTGCGCTATTTCCTGATGCGCGAGGTCGCCTTCGGGCAGGATGGCAGCTATTCGCCCGAAGCGATTGTTTTACGGGCGAATGCGGAACTGGCGAACAGCTTCGGCAATCTGGCGCAGCGTACGTTGTCGATGATCGTGAAGAACATGGACGGGCGGCTTGAGGCGTTTGAGCAGCAGGATGCGGATGTTACTCTGCTCGCCACGGTCGCCTTGGCGTGCGGCACGGAGCTTCCGCGGGATTTCAATGATCTGTCGTTCTCGACCGGGATCGAGGCATGGCTGCGGGCGGTTTATGCCTGCAACCAGTATGTCGACGAGCAGGCACCCTGGACGCTGAAAAAGACCGATCCTGCGCGGATGAAGGCGGTGCTGCAAACGCTGTTCGTTGCCTTGCGCGACCTTGCCATCGCGATCCAGCCCGTTGTGCCGGAGAAGGCAGCGGCATTGCTGGATCAGCTCGGCATTCCCGAGGACGAACGCAGCTTCGCGGCGCTGTCCGACACCGATTGGTTCGCCCGGCTCGTCGCCACCGGCTTTACTGTCGCGCCGCCGACCCCGCTGTTCCCGCGCCTCGAACTGCTTGAAGCGGAGGCCGCCGCCTGATGCTGGTCGATAGCCATTGCCATCTCGAATACAAAGGTCTGGTCGAAGATCAGGCTGGCGTGCTCGCCCGTGCGCGGGAGGCTGGCGTGAGCGCGTTTCTCAACATCTCGACCCGCCAGAGCGAATGGGATCAGGTGGTTGCCACTGCTGCGCGCGAACCCGATGTGTTCGCCAGTGTCGGCATCCATCCGCATGAGGCCGACGCGCATCAGGATTTGGGGCGTGCTGCCTTGCTCGAGGCGACCCGGCATCCGCGCGTCATTGCAATCGGCGAGACCGGACTCGACTACTATTACGACCATTCGGACAGAGACACGCAGAAGCGCTTGTTCCGTATGCATATTGATGTGGCGCGCGAGGTGCAGTTGCCGGTGATCATCCACACCCGCGATGCCGAGGACGACACCTTTTCGATCCTTGCCGAGGAGATGGGGAAGGGCGCCTTCCCGGCGCTGATCCACTGCTTCACCGCCTCCGCCGATTTCGGCGCGAAGGTTCTGGAACTGGGTCTGACGATCTCGCTTTCGGGCATCGTAACCTTCAAGAACGCCAAGACTTTGCAGGAGGTTGCGAAGACCGTTCCTGCAGATCGCCTGCTGGTGGAAACCGACAGCCCGTTCCTTGCCCCAGTGCCGCATCGCGGGCGGGTGTGTGAGCCAGCCTATGTTGCGGATACGGCTGCCTTCATTGCTGGCTTGCGCGAAACGGATGTGGAACAGCTGAAAGCGCAGACCACCACCAATTTCTTCAAGCTTTTCAGTAAGGCGCGCCTGTGAAAGTGGTGATGCTCGGCTCGGGCACCTCGACCGGGGTGCCTCGGATCGGCGGGGCAGACGGCACCGGTGACTGGGGCGATTGCGATCCGGATGAGCCGCGGAACCGGCGGACGCGGGTTTCGATTCTGGTCGAAAGCGATGAAGGACGGCGGCTGCTTGTCGATACGTCATCAGATTGCCGCGCACAGCTGCTGGCGAACCGGATCGGCAGCATTGACGCCGTGTTCTGGACGCACGACCATGCTGATCACTGCCACGGCATCGACGATCTGCGTGTGCTGCGTTATGGACGCGCCGGACCGATACCGGGCTTCGCATCGACCGAAACAGTGCGCCGTTTGCGCCAGCGTTTCGGCTATGTCTTTGCGGGACAGGATGGCTATCCCACGATCTGCAGCATCGACACGCTCGACAGGATGCGGATGGTCGCAGGCTTCGGTGTCGAATGGTGCCAGATGGCGCACGGTCCAGGCGAAACCACCGCTTACAGGTTCGAAGCTGATGGCAAGTCCATTGGATATGCCACGGATTTCAGTGAGATTTCAGAGGACATGATCGATCTGTTCGATCAAGTCGATATTCTGGTTTCGGACTGCCTCCGGCGTGACCCTCATCCCACGCATGCGCATCTGGCCATGGCGATCGAGCTTGGCGAACGGTGCGGTGCCGGGCGCGTGGTCCTGAGCCATCTCGACAAGAGCATGGATTATCGCAGCCTGTGCGACGAGGTGCCCGATTTCGTGACAGTCGGATATGATGGGCTGGAGATCGTCGCATGAACTCGGACATGCTTCTGCCGATCGTCACAAGCCTCGGTTGGCTGATACTGGTTGGCGCTGCGTTTGCGTCTTACCGTCTGAAATGGAGCCAGGTTGTGAAAATGGCGCTGGTTTGGCTGGCCCTTTTCGGCGGGCTTTATCTGGTGGTCGAATGGTTCCTGACTGCTCAAGGCGCCGCCAGCGCTTTGATCTAGATTTTACATAATATATATTATCAATCTTAAGGTGCGACATGAGCCAGGTGCCCCCTATCAAACGGCTGCTTACGATCATGGCGCGATTGCGTGACCCTGTGGCCGGTTGCGAATGGGATCTGGCGCAGACCTTCGAAACGATCGCGCCGTACACCATCGAAGAAGCCTATGAAGTCGCCGATGCCATTACCCGGGGCGACTTGGCCGATCTCAAAGACGAACTCGGCGATCTCCTGCTGCAGGTCGTGTTTCATTCCCGCATGGCCGAAGAATCCGGTCACTTCGCGTTCGCCGATGTCGCGAACGCGATCAGCGACAAGATGGAAGCCCGCCATCCCCACATCTTTGCCGGCGCCGGTGGCACGATGGACGATGCCCGCTGGGAAGATATCAAGGAAACCGAACGCGCAGCGAAAGGTGTGACCAGCGCGCTCGACGGCGTGGCGATTGCGCTACCAGCACTGATGCGCGCGCAGAAATTGCAGAAACGCGCCGCGCGCACCGGGTTCGACTGGCCTGATCCCTCGGGCTCCGAAGCGAAAATCTTTGAAGAACTCGAAGAGCTTAAGTCAGCCACTTCGGACGAAAACCGAACCGAGGAAGCAGGCGACCTGCTGTTCGCGGTGGTCAATTTCGTCCGAGCTCACGGGATCAGCGCCGAAGATGCGCTGCGGGCTGCCAATGCCAAATTCGAGCGGCGCTTTCGTGCCATGGAAGACAAAGCGAAGGGTGACTTCCAGAACCTCGGTCTTGAGGCGCAAGAAGCGCTATGGCAGCAGGTCAAAAAGGCCGAATAAACGCCTGCTAAACCTAAAATAAAGTCGCGAATTGCCCAAGTTCCTTGGGGTTGAGACGTACCGTCACGCGGCGCATCGGGCCGGCGTCCCCTTCCCCCGCATCTTCCTCTGCGACAACCTCACCATGTGCGTGCAACCATGCAATATGGCGCCCTTCGCTGACGGGCAGAGTGAAGGTCACCTCGCGCGCGGTTCCGGTCAGCATGGCAGCTGCCCGATCTTCCAGCGCAGCAACGCCTTCGCCGGTTACGGCCGACACCATTACGGCGCCATGGAGTTCAGCCATTGCGCGCAATTCGTCCTGGCTTTCGGCGTCCAGAAGGTCGCACTTGTTCCAGACCTCGACGATCGGAATCGTGCTTTCGCCGGTGTCGGTGTCGACGATATCAAGGTCGCCTAGCACCTCGATGACCTGCTTTTTCTGCGCCGCGTTGCTCGCATTCGCCATGTCGCGGACGTGCAAGATGATGTCGGCGAAGGTCACTTCCTCGAGCGTTGCGCGGAACGCCGCCACCAACTGTGTCGGCAGATCGGAAATGAAGCCCACCGTGTCGGACAGGATCGCCTTTTCGACGCCAGGCAGGCTGATCGCGCGCATGGTCGGATCGAGCGTCGCGAACAGCAGATCCTCGGCCATCACGTCGGCGCCGGTCAAACGGTTGAACAAAGTGGATTTGCCCGCGTTGGTGTAGCCCACCAGCGCGATAACCGGCCACGGCGCCCTACCCCGCCGCTCGCGGTGCAAAGCGCGGGTCTTGCGCACCTGTTCCAGCTCGCGGCGCAGGCGGGTCATGCGCTGCCGGATCATCCGGCGGTCAGCCTCGATCTGGGTTTCGCCGGGACCACCAAGGAAGCCGAAGCCGCCACGCTGGCGTTCGAGGTGGGTCCAGCTGCGCACAAGGCGGCTTTGCTGGTAATCGAGATGCGCCAGTTCGACCTGCAACCGGCCTTCGGCGGTCGCGGCACGCTCACCGAAAATCTCGAGGATCAGCCCGGTCCGGTCGATCACCTTGCGTTTCAACCGATCTTCGAGATTGCGCTGCTGGATCGGGGAGAGCGCCCCGTCGACGATCACCAGTTCGGCTTCGTGCTGTTCGCACCACACCGCGATATTTTCGACCTGACCGGAGCCGAACAGCGTGTTGGGCTGCATTTTGCGCACAGGCAGAATGGCCGAATGCGCAATCACAATACCGATGGCCAGCGCAAGCCCTTCAGCCTCCGCTAGACGATCGGTTGCATCAAGGTCGTATCGTAATGCCTTGATATCCGGACACAACACCAGTGCCCGCGCGCCGCGGGTCACCTCGTCACTATATTCGCTATCGAAGCTCAGTCTGAAATCCCGTCATCAAGTTCGCCATCGTCATCATCGCCGACACTCAGATCGACGGGGCCTGCGGGCTGAATGGTAGATACTGCATGCTTGTAGGCAAGTTGAACCGCGCCGTCGCGTTCCAGCATCATGCAGAACAGGTCATACGCGGCGATCCGGCCCTGCAGCATCACGCCGTTGACGAGGAACATCGTCACCTGAACTTCCGCTTCGGCAACGCGGCTGAGGAACACGTCCTGCAACTGCTTCTGCTTTTTGCCGCCGGGCCGAGCCTGGAACTGCTGCGGATCGAGCAATTGGCCGGGCATGATGGTCGAAATCGCGTGCTTGTAGACCAATTGCGACTGCCCGTCGCGGCGCAGCAGGATCGAGAAATTATCGAACCACGTGACAATGCCCTGAAGCTTCACGCCCTTGACCAGAAACATGGTGACCGGAATCTTGTTTTTGCGGAGCAGATTCAGGAAGGCGTCCTGCAAATTGCCCTGACGCCCCGACGATCCGCCACTATCGCCGGAACGCGGCTCGCTAGGGACAGTTTCACGGACGATCGGCCGGGGAGAGAGTGTTCGCCCGTTGGACATGACTTTGCCTCCTGTTCTTGGCGATTATCGAGAGTAACCGCAGTTCAGGGTAGGCGCGCCGATTGATGGGCCGCCTGACCCATTCAATATAATGGCGATTGCAGCGTCATGCGACAAGGCTTGATTTGAGCGCGGCCCAGTTGGCCATACGGTTTATTCGCTATCCGCCTCGTCGCGGCGGTCTGCCATTCCCAACAGCTTGAGCTTGCGGTGCAGGGCCGATCGTTCCATTCCGATGAAGCTGGCAGTCTTCGAGATGTTGCCGGAGAACCGTCGGATCTGGATGGCCAGATATTCCCGCTCGAAACTTTCGCGCGCTTCGCGCAGTGGCACGCCCATGATTGCCGAAAGGCTCTCGCTGCCCACCCCCGCCTGTCCGCCTGTAATTTCGGGCGGGAGCATGTCGGGCTCGACCGTGTTGAGCTTTTCGCGCGGGGTCATGATGATCGTACGCTCCACCACGTTCCTGAGCTGGCGGACATTGCCCGGCCAGTCATAGGCTTGCAGCGCCGCCATCGCCTCGGACGAGATTTCCGGCGGGGTAAGCCCCTGATCGTTGGAATAGCGGGTGAAGAAATGCTCGGCCAACGACGGGATATCCTCGCGCCGCTGCGATAGCGAGGGAATCGCCACCGGCACGACGTTCAGGCGATAGAACAAATCCTCGCGGAAGCGCTTTTCTGCCATTTCCACGTTCAGATCGCGGGTGGTCGAGGACACCACCCGGACATCGACCCCGATCTGGCGGCTGCCACCGACCCGCACGAAGCTCTGGTCGGTCAGCACCCGCAAAATGCGCGCCTGCGTTGACAGCGGCATGTCCGCGATCTCATCGAGATAAAGCGTCCCGCCGTCGGCCATTTCGAGCAGGCCCGGGCGCATCTGTTTGCCATTGACCTCCTCACCGAACAGCTCCTGTTCGAACCGCTCGGGCGTGATACGGGCCGAATTGACCAGTACGAAAGCGCCTTGCGAGCGCCCGCTCCAGGCGTGGAGCAGACGCGCGGCCACTTCCTTGCCAGCGCCTGGCGGCCCGGAAATCAGCACGCGGCTGCCGGTATTGGCGACCCGCTTCAGCGTCGCGCGCACACCGTTGATAGTCGGCGAATTGCCGGTGAATTCCGCGCTACCCCAGCTGCCTTCGCGCAACCGGCTGTTTTCGCGGCGCAACCGCTCGGTTTCGGTCGCGCGTTCGACCAGCAGCAGCAGGCGTTCGGCCTCGAACGGCTTTTCAATGAAGTCCATCGCGCCGCGGCTCACAGCGGCAACGGCGGTATCGATATTGCCGTGTCCGGAGAAGATGATCACCGGCAGGCCCGGCTCGCGCGCCTTGATCGCATCGAGCAGTTCCAGCCCGTCCATCTGGCTGCCGTGCAACCATACGTCGAGCAGGACGAGGCTCGGGCGGCGTTCGTCGATTGCGGCAAGAGCTGCGGTGCTATCGGCGGCGGTACGGCAGGCATACCCCTCGTCGCCGAGCACGCCGGCAACCAGTTCGCGGATATCGCGTTCGTCATCGACGATCAGGATTTCGAGCGCCATCGGCAGTGTCCTTCGGTCAGCTGTTCAGGGTCCATCAGGCGGGCAGGCCATCGACGGGTTGGGGATTGCGGGCAAAGCGCAGGGTCACGCGCGTTCCTCCGCTCGCAGCACTGGCAAAACTCATGTCGCCGCCATGTTCGTCGACGATCTTGTTGACGATGGCGAGGCCGAGGCCGGTGCCTTTCTCTCGGGTAGTAACATAGGGCTCCGTAATACGTTCGCGGTCCGAAGGAAGGCCGACGCCGTTATCCTCGACAGTGACCACGATCGAATCCCCGCCATCGGCGATCGAAACCGCGATTTCGCCGGCATATTCCTCGCGCGCCTCGCCCGCACGGGCTTCGACGGCTTCGACTGCATTCTTGAGCACATTGGTCATCGCCTGCCCGAACTGGTGGCGGTCGCAGCGCACTTCGCGGTCGAGCAGTTTGGTGGAGGAGACGCTGAACGCGAGCCCCGAATGGGCGACTTCCTGAAGGAATACCGCCTGACGCACCAGATCGAGCGCGTCCTCGTCGCGGAACACCGGCTTGGGCAGGCGCGCAAACGAGGAGAACTCGTCCACCATCTTTCTGAGATCGCCGACCTGACGCACGATCGTGCTGGTCAGTTCGTCGAACAGGTCGCGGTCCTCATCGCCGACCCGCGTGCGGTAACGCCGCTTGAGACGCTCGGTCGCCAGCTGGATCGGCGTGAGCGGGTTCTTGATCTCGTGCGCGATCCGCCGGGCGACATCGGCCCACGCCGCCTGCCTCTGATCGAGCAGCTGGCGGGTGATGTCCTCGAAGGTGATCACATGGCCGCTGTTCCCGGGCGCCAGCTTTACCGCGAGCGTCAGCAATTCCGCGCCCTTGGCGTGCGTGATGATCGCCCGCTCCTTGCCTTCCGCGATCATGCGGCACAATTCGGGCGCGAGCTCTTCCAGCGCGTGGCCGTTCATGTCCACTTCCTCCGCGCCCGGCGGGGAGAGCAGCGCCTGCGCCGAGGAATTCATCAGCATGACGCGGTTGTCCGCATCGACCGAGATGACGCCTGCCGTCACCGATTCCAGGACAGCCTCCATGAACGCGCGGCGATCGTCGATCTGGCGGTTGGCGCTGACCAGGGCCTGCGTCTGCTTTTCGAGCTGCCCGGTCATCCGGTTGAACGCGCGGTTGAGCAGGCCGATCTCGTCCGCACCGGTGCGCCCTTCGAGCCGGAGCGCGAAGTTGCCCTGCCCGACCTTGCGCGCCGCCCCGACCAGATCGGTGAGTGGTTTCACCTGACGGTCGGCAAAACGCAGCGCAAACCAGATCGCGATCCCCACCAGAAAAAGGCTGACCGCCACCAGCGCGATGTTGAAGCGCAGTTGCAGCATCCGGGCGCTGCCGGTCAGCCGGTCATAGGCGCCGACGATCGATTGCGCGCGCGACCAGGAATTGAACATGCTCTCTTCAGTGGTCCGCGCGTTGTAGAGATAGACCCCGGCCTCGGCGTCAATCGCCGCCAGCGCTTCGATCCGTTCGGGGCTGATCCCAACAACGGCAAGTTCGCCCTGATCGAGGCGGGCCAGCGCTTTGCGACTGAACTCGAGCGGGCTGTTGTCGCGCGGCAGATTGAGCGCCGCTGCCGTCCGGAACGAACCGTCCCTAACCCGCTGCAGGATCGCACTTTCGGATATTTCGCGCCCCTGCGTCTGGTAGAGGTAGAAGTCGGGAAAATCGGGATCGGTGATCGGCACCCGGGCGAGAATTTCTCGCATGTCGGTCGCCATTATGATGGTGTTCTGCTGAACATTGCGCTGGTTCGCGTCGTAGTAATTCTGCGCCAGCGCGTTGGCGTTCTCCATCAACCCCCGGGAATCGTCGGAGAACCAGAAATCGACGCCGGTCTGGAACAGGAAGGCCGCGAAACCTGCTACCAGCAGCGTCGGCAGAGCCGCCACCATCGAGAAAAAGAACACGAGCCGGACATGCAGCCGCGCGGTGCTGCCGGATGCGCGGCGTAGCGCCACACGGCGGCCGATCAGCACCAGCAGCGCCATCGCCGGCACCAGGGTCGCCATCAGGATGAGCGAAACCTGCATTGTCGGCAGCAGATCATCGGGTGCCGATGCAGTCGAGTAGGTCAGATAGGTGGCACCGATGGCCGCCAACAGCGCGGCGGCACACAACAGCTCGAGCCACCCGAAGATGTTTGCGCGCCGGGAGCCAACGACAAACCGGCGCCACCAACGCGGCGACTGCCGTGGCGGAAGGCTCGGCGTTCGGGTCATGGGCGCATCCATCGTTGCTCCTTTACAACAATGGTGTGGCAAATGCGCAAGCCGAAACTGTGCTGAGAGGCAATCCCGGTCAGGATGGCTGCGAGAACCGGTCCGGTTCCAGCCCCAGTTCACCGATCCGTTTGCGCAAGGTGTTGCGATTGATGCCGAGCAACTGCGCTGCCCGCAGCTGGTTGCCGCCAGTGCGGCCCAAAGCATGCTCGATCAACGGCTTCTCGAACGCTGCCAGCGCGCGGTGGTAAAGCGTTCCGGGCGGCAGAGTCTCGCTGGCGAGCCATGCCGCCAGTGCGGATGCGAAACTGCCGCCGCTCTCCCGAACCTGACCCGCGCCAAAAGCGATTTCATCGCCGATGATGTCGGCCAGGCTCTCGGCATCGATCCGGTCCTCGCGCGCCATCAGCGCAAGCCGGTAGACGACATTGCGCAGCTCGCGAACATTGCCGCGCCATGCCCGCTGTTCGAGCCGGTTGACCGCCTCGGGCGTCAGCGTGCGGCGTGGCAGGCCATCTTCGGCGGCAAGGATCAGGAAATGCTGCACCAATGCCCCGATGTCCTCGCGCCGTTCGCGCAAGGGCGGCAATTCGATCGGAACCACATTGAGGCGGTAGAACAGGTCCTCGCGGAAGGTTCCGGCGGCGATCATGGGAGCAAGATCGCGATTGGTGGCGGCGATGATCCGGACATTGACGGCGATTTCCTGCCGCCCGCCAACCCGCCGGATGCGGCCCGATTGAAGCGCCCGCAGCAGCCGCGTTTGCGCCTCGGCAGGCATATCGCCGATCTCGTCGAGGAACAGGGTTCCGCCATTGGCTTGTTCGAACTTGCCGATCGCCTGCGCAATCGCTCCGGTGAACGCGCCCTTTTCGTGTCCGAACAGCTCGCTTTCGACCAGATCCGCCGGAATGGCGGCGGTGTTGACCGCCACGAAGGGGCCGGTGCGGCGATTGCCGAGTTCGTGGATCGCCTCTGCCACCAGTTCCTTACCGGTGCCGCTCTCCCCGGTTATGAGCACTGTCAGATCATTGCGCAGGACGCGGGTGATCATGCGGTAGACGCTCTGCATCGCTGCGCTGCGCCCGACCAGCGGCATTCGCGCGCCCACGCCTTCCGCTTCTCCCGCGATCTCGGCCTCGGACTGCGCAAGGTTGGCGCGCTGGCCCACGGCTTGCCGCACCGCATGCACGAGTTCGTCGAGATCGAATGGCTTGGGGAAGTATTCGAAAGCATCGCTCTCGCTCGCGCGGACCGCGGTATCGAGCGTGTTCTGCGCCGACAGCACAATCACCGGCATTTCCGGCGCGCGTTCGCGCACAGCAGCAAGGCTTGCCAGCCCGTCCCCGTCTTCGAGGATCACGTCCGTCAGCATCAAGGCAAAACGGCCCTGATCCAGCAACCGGTCGCGCGCCGCGATGCCGGTGCAATGCGATATCGCAAAGCCTTCATCCTCCAGCGCGGCCGTGATGACGGTTGCGATGGCCGCATCATCTTCGACCAGCAGAATTGCCTGAGTGCCCGAACCGCTCATTGATTATCCTTCGCGCCGGGCCTGCGGCAGATGCAGCCGGAAATGCGTCAACCCGCTGCGCTGGTCGCGGTCGTGGCTGATATTGCCGTTCATGTCGCGCACCAGTTTGCGGACCAGCGAAAGGCCCAGCCCCTGACCCGAGACCTTCGACGACACGAAGGGTTCGAAGACATGGTCGCGAAGTTCGGGCGAAATACCGGGGCCGTTATCGGTCACGGTGATCTCGATCGGAAGCGGCACTGCCCGGCCATGCCGGACCGCGCTGAAGGCCAGCCCGCTGACAAACCGCGTCTGCACAGTGATTTCCGCCGGGCCCTCCCCACCGAGCGCCGCGTCGCGGGCATTCGACACCAGATTGATCAGCACCTGTTCCAACGCATCGCGATTGGCGAGCACCGGCGGAAGCGAGGGATCGAATTCCTCGCGGATCTCCACCGCGCCCCGCTCGCCCTCTGCCGCGCGCAAGGTGGCGATGGCGGCGCGGATCGCTTCGTGCGGGTTGCACGGTTCGACCGGCCCGGTCCGGGTGCTGCCGAGTTGCTGCATCCGGTCGATCAGCCGGGCAATCCGGTCGACCTCGTCAGTGATCATGCGTGCAAGCTTCTTGTCGGCATCGGGAAGCTTGCGAGCGATCAGCTGCCCCGCTCCGCGGATGGCGGCGAGCGGGTTCTTGATCTCATGCGCCAGCACCGCAGGCGCGCCCAGCATGGCGTCGCCGCCCTGCTTGTGCGCCGGGTCTTCGTAACCGATTTCCGACAACGTCACCACGCGCCACCCTGGGAAGGAGCCCAGTGGCGACACAGTCATATTGACGCGGGCTTCCGTATTGCCGGTACTGATTACAAGGTCACGCGCAACAAGTGCCTCATCGGTTTCGCGCAGGCGCGCTTCGACGCGCTTGTCGAGCGGCCCGATCCGTTCGGCCAGACTTGCGCCAACAATCCGGCTTGCGCTGGTGCCGAGCAGGCTTTCGGCTGCGTGATTGACCTCCGCGATCCTGCCAGCGTCGTCGATCAGCAAAACCGCAAAAATAAGCCCGGCAATCTGTGCGCGGGCATCGGGCAGGCTATCGGCTACAAACGCGCCGGCCATGTCGGGAGCGCCCATCTCTCCCGGTGTCACGGTGGTTGGCACCGATCAGGCTGCCTGCTGCAACATGAACGGCGTGTAGAACCGCTCTATCTCGCCGAGCACCTGCTCCGGATCGTCGATGAAATTGGCCTTGTGGCGGAACTCAACCGAACCATGCAGCCCTTTGGTGTACCAGCCCAGATGCTTGCGGGCCATCTTCACCCCTGTGTCCCGGCCATAGTGATCGAGCATGCGGTGATAATGTTCCACCAGCACCGCGTATTGTTCATTGATGCCGGGTTCTGCGCGCGCTTCGCCGGTGCGCCACCAATGCATCACCTGCCCCAGCAGCCACGGCCTGCCATAGGCGCCGCGGCCGATCATCAGCCCGTCGGCGCCGGATTGTTCGAGCGCTTTGGCCGCATCGTCGATGGTGCAGATGTCGCCGTTGACGATGACCGGAACCGAGACTGCGTCCTTGACCTTGCGCACGAAAGCCCAGTCCGCGCTGCCCTTGTACATCTGGTTGCGGGTGCGGCCGTGGACGGTGATCATCTGCACGCCGATGTCTTCGGCCATGCGGGCAAGTTCCGGCGCGTTCAGGCTATCATGGCACCAGCCCATCCGCATCTTGACCGTGACCGGCACCTTAACCGCCTTCACCGTCGCTTCCATCAGGCGCACGGCGAGCGGCACTTCGCGCATCAGAGCGCTGCCGGCGAGCTGGCCGACGACCTTGCGCACCGGGCAGCCGAAATTGATGTCGATGATCGCCGCGCCGCTGCCTTCCTGAAGCTTGGCAGCTTCGGCCATGCTGGCGGGATCGCAACCGACCAGCTGCATCGAAACCGGCTCCTCGATCCGGTCCCATGCGGTCTTCTGAACGCTTTGGCGGGTTTCCCGAATGGCCGCTTCGCTCGCCACCATTTCGGTAACATTAAGTCCGGAGCCATAGCGCCGCACCAGAGTCCGGAACGGCATGTCGGTGACGCCGGTCATCGGCGCCAGCACCACAGGCTCGGCGATCGTGACCGGACCGATGGCGATCGGCTTGAGCGCCGGAGGGGTGGGAAGTGAATTCATTGCCGAGGGTGCCTAATATTTAGGCAGGCGCATAGTGGATTGCCGAAAGTCCGTCCAGACCTTAAGCGAACGGCCTCATGGCGATCCCTCCTTCCCTTCCCCCATTTGCGGCCATTGTGGTGGCCGCGGGCAAAGGTCTGCGCGTCGGCGGCGATGTGCCCAAGCAGTTCCGGCATTGGCACGGCAAGGCATTGATCCGCCACTCGGTCGAAGCACTGCTCGAAGCCGGAGCGGCACCGCTGGTGGTGGTGATCGCACCCGATGGCGGAAGCGACGCCGAGGCGGCGCTCGGCGGGATAGCGGGCATTCGGTTTGTGGCCGGAGGCGAAACCCGTCAGGATTCGGTTCGCAACGGGCTTGAAGCGCTGGCCGAAGACGCGCCGGGATCGGTTCTGATCCACGATGCCGCCCGCCCCGATCTGCCGCTGGCTGTCACCACCCGCCTGTTGGCGGCGCTCGATCGGCATCCGGGCGCGATCCCCGTACTTCCGGTGGTGGACAGCCTCGCACTGGCTGGCGGTGACGGGGTGATGACCGGCAAGGCCGACCGCGAGGCGCTGCGCCGGGTGCAAACCCCCCAAGCGTTCCGCTTCGACGCCATTCTCGCAGCCCATCGCAGGTGGGACGGCGCGACCGTTGCGGGCGATGATGCGCAGGTGATGATGGCAAGCTCCGGTTCAGTTGCGCTGGTCGATGGTGACGAACGCCTCAGGAAAATCACCTTTGCGGAGGATTTCGTGGATACCGGCACACACCCTTCCACTTTGCCGGCATTCCGCGTCGGACAGGGGTTTGACGTCCACCGGCTCGAAGCTGGCGAGGAATTGTGGCTGTGCGGCGTGCAGGTTCCGCATGACAAGGGGCTGGCCGGTCATTCCGATGCCGACGTCGCGCTCCATGCGATTACAGATGCCGTGCTCGGTGCGATTGGCGAAGGCGATATCGGCACCCATTTCCCGCCCAGCGACCCGCAATGGCGCGGCGCACGATCGGGGCGCTTTCTCGAACACGCCGTCGGCCTTGCCCACCAGGCAGGCTATGCCATCGCCAATATCGATCTTACCCTGATCTGCGAAGCGCCGAAGATCGGCCCGCACCGCCCCGCCATGCGCGCCGAAGTCGCCCGTCTTACCGGCCTTGCCGAAAGCGCGGTTAGCATCAAGGCAACCACCACCGAACAACTGGGCTTCACCGGACGCGGCGAAGGGATTGCTGCTCAGGCCATTGTGGCACTGACCCTTGCGTGAGAGGATTACACGAGATGAACCGACATGTTCTTGCCCCTGCGATGGCTTTTGCCGCGCTGGTCTCTGCACAGGCCGCTCAGGCGCAGCAGCAGGCCTGCGTCGCGCCTGACGATCTCGGCGATACGGTGATCTATGCGATGCCGCTCGCCTATGACGCGGTCAGCACCCGATGCGCCTCGCAGTTCAAGGCGGATGGCTTCATGGCGCGCGGCGGGGACTCATTCATCGACGGCTTTCGCGCCCGCCAGAACATGGCCTGGCCCGGCGCGTTCCGGTTGCTCAAGACCTTCATGGCACAGGACAGCGCCGACAAGGGCGGAGCGGACGCCAATATGACGGCCATGATCGCCGCCCTGCCCGAAGAATCGCTGCGGCCATTCGTGGACGGGATGGTGGGCCAGATGATTGCGGAGGAAATCAAACCCGACTCCTGCGGCAAGATCGAGCGCGGGCTCGAACTGCTCAGCCCCCTGCCGACCGATAATGTCGCGGGTCTCATCGCCTTCGTTGCCGAACTTGCCGACATCAAGAACCCGCCGATCTGCGGCACCGCGCCCGCTTCGGCGAGGGAGTGACCGGTCATGCCCCTCTCTCTCCTGCCTGATGACATTGCCGCACTTGCTGCCCGAGTCGTGTCGGAAAACACGGCATCTGCGCGCAAGGTCGCAGTGGCTGAAAGTTGCACAGGCGGGTTGGTGGCGGCAGCGCTGACCGAAATCGCGGGATCATCCGCCGTGCTCGATCGCGGGTTCGTGACCTATTCGAACGAGGCGAAGATGGAGATGCTGGGGGTCGCCAGCGACATCATCGAGACCTTCGGCGCAGTCTCGATCGCGTGTGCCTGGGCCATGGCGAAGGGCGCGCTCGAGCGTTCGGGCGCCGATGTTGCGGTGGCGATCAGCGGGGTGGCCGGGCCGGGTGGCGGAACCTCGCTGAAGCCGGTCGGTACGGTGGTCTTCGCCCGCGTTGTCCGCGCTGCTGCGGGCGAGCCCGAGGGAGAGCTCAAGTTTTTCGAAGGAGGCGAAGGGCCGGATGGGCGCGCGGAAATCCGCCGTCAGGCAACGCTCTGCGCGCTCGAATTGCTGCTTCCGTAAAGCTGCTCTGCCCGTTTTTCGAAGGCTTCAACCATTTTGCGGAAGGCCTTATCGAAATATTGCCCGGCGATCCGTTCGAACAGCCGGTTTTTGAAGGTGAATTCGACCACGAAATCGATTTCGCAACTGGTCTCGTCAACCGGGCGGAACGTCCAGATGTTGTCGAGGTCGCTCAATGGCCCGTCGATATAATGGACATCGATCATTCGGGGCCGTTCCTTGGACACCCTCGAGGTGAAGCTTTCCCGCAAGGATTTGAAGCCCACCACCATGTCGGCGACCATTTCGGTCTCCGAATCGCTGCGCACACGAGTCGCGATCACCCACGGCAGGAATTCGCCATAGCGACCCACATCCGCCACCAGATCGAACATCTGCTGCGCGCTGTAGGGCAATCGCCGGGTTTCGCGGATGCCGGGCATCAGGTCTTGGCCCGCTCCCGTGCGGTCGCAAGCTTTTCCTCGCGCGCGGCGCGCATCACTGCGAAATCATCACCCGCATGGTAGCTTGACCGGGTCAGCGGGGTGGCCGCCACCTGAAGGAAGCCCTTGGCGCGGGCAATCGCGCCATAGGCATTGAACGCCTTGGGCGTAACAAATTCCTCGACCTTGGCGTGCTTCGGCGTGGGCTGGAGATACTGCCCCATCGTGATGAAATCGACTTCGGCGCTGCGCATGTCGTCCATCACCTGATGCACTTCGAGCCGCTGTTCGCCTAGCCCGAGCATAATGCCCGACTTGGTGAAAATCAGCGGATTGTGCGCCTTCACCTCTTCCAGCAACCGCAGCGAGGCATAATAGCGCGCGCCCGGACGGATGGTGGGATAAAGCCGCGGCACGGTTTCGAGGTTGTGGTTGTAGACATCCGGCCCTGCCTCGCAGATCATTTCCACCGCACGGCGCATCTTGCCCCGAAAATCGGGGGTAAGGATCTCGATCGTGGTGTTGGGCGTGTTGCGGCGCAGCGCCTCGATCACCTTGACGAACTGCATCGCGCCGCCATCGGGCAGATCGTCGCGGTCGACACTGGTGATGACGATGTGTTCCAGCCCCATCTTGGCCGCGGCGATGGCGGTGTTTTCCGGCTCCATCGGATCGACCGGGCGGGGCATCCCGGTCTTGACATTGCAGAACGCGCAGGCGCGGGTGCAGACATCGCCAAGGATCATCACCGTGGCGTGCTTTTTGGTCCAGCATTCACCGATGTTCGGACAGGCGGCTTCCTCGCAAACGGTGTTGAGGTTGAGTTCGCGCATCAACCGCCGGGTTTCGTGGTAACCCTCGCTCACCGGTGCGCGCACGCGAATCCAGTCGGGCTTGCGCTGACGCGCTGGGCGCTCGGCAGAAGGTTCGGGCTGCGGCGTGCTGGCAAGATCGTTCATAGCCTGCCATTTAGGAGCGCGTGGCCCTTCCCGCAAGCGCGGCGGAGTTCACCTTTTCGACAGCCGACTTGTCGATGAAGCAACTAGGCTTCATAGCGCGCCAATGTCCGAAATCACGCTCCAGAACATCGCCCTGCTGATCGATGCAGACAACACCTCGCCTCAGGCGATCGACCCCGTGCTGACGGTGATGGCCGAGCTGGGTCAGGTCAATATCCGCCGCGCCTATGGCAATTTCGCCAAGGACAACCTGTCGAAGTGGGACAAGATCACCAACAAGTTCGGGATCCGCCCCCAGCAGCAATTCGATATATCGAAGGGCAAGAATGCGACCGACATGGCGATGACCATCGATGCGATCGACCTGCTTTACCAAGGCAAGGTCGACGGCTTCGGGATCATGACATCAGACAGCGACTTCACACCGCTCGTCACCAGGCTGCGGCAGGACGGCATTCTCGTTTACGGATTTGGCGAGAAGAAGACGCCGGAAGCATTTCAGGCGGTCTGCACCCGGTTTCTCTACATCGACGAGTTGATCGCCACGTCCCGTGACGAACTGCCGGCCGCCAAGTCAGAGAGCACGCAAGATTTGCAGGACCTGCGCGAACTCATTCTCGCCGCCTACCGGGAAGCGAAGCGCGACGAAGAAGGCTTCGCGCGCATTCAACAAGTCGGGCAGATCGCCGGAAACCGCTCCAGCTTCGATGTGCGCAATTATGGCTTCAAGAGCCTGTCGGAGATGTTCGCCTCACTTGAAAACTTCAAGGTCGAGCGGCGGGCTGACAATCAGATCTGGGTGAAGCGCTTGCGCTGACGCTGGGAGCCCAAACGAAAAGAGGCGGCAGACCCACGCCTGCCGCCTCCTTCGATTAATCCTGCGAGACTATCCGGTTCAGATCGCCGCTGCGGTTGCGCCGCCGGCCTGCTGCGCCGCATAGGCCGACCACAGCTTCGCAAGCGGGGCGCGTGCCCCGCCCACCTTGCCGAATGTCTCCTGCGCCGCAGCGTAGTCTCCCAGACCGATCTGGGCGATCCCGAGGCGGGTCAAAGCAGTGTCGCGATCGACCCCGGCCATGCCGAGGCTCTTTTCATAGAAGGTCGCGGCCTTGGCATAGTCGCCGTAGCTCAGGAATGCATCGCCCGCTGCAAACACCGTGCGCAACCCGGCCGAAGCCGCGCTTGCATCGCGTTCCAGTGACGGAAGGTCAGCCCGGTCGGCCGCAATCCGGCTGTTGGCGGTGCTCAACGAATCCGCGACGTAGATGTCATCCTTGCTCAAGGTGCCCTTGGCATAGGCCTGATCGATCAGATCCTTGACTTCCTTGGGCAGGCGCCGGGGATCGGCAGATTCGATGTAATAGATGTAATCCTGCTTGTCGTTCAGAACCCCTGTGCGGTTCGCAAGGCGGAACAGATCGAGGACTTCGGCCCCTTCATAATTATTCAGATTACGGGTCAGGTTGATCGCATCGCGCCAGTTTTCTTCCGACGGATAATCGCCGACCCAGTCGACCACGATGTCGTAAATCTGCGGCACGACCTTGTTGTTATAGGCAACCGTGATTCCGCGGCGATACCACTGCGCATCGACCGGCTGGCCCTGTGCCTTGCGTGCGGCGATGGCCTTGTCGAGATACGCCAGCCCCTCGGCGAACTCTCCCGATGAAAAATAGCTTTCGGCCATCGTGATTTCCAGATCGGCGGCGGACACCGTCTCGGTCGTGAAATTGCCGTCGATCGCCCGCTGCAGATAGGTGCGCGCTTTGGAATAATCCTCCATCGCGTTGGCCAGCTGGTAGGCGTTGAAATTGTAGCGTCCGACCTGATCAGCCGGAAGCTTCCCGCTCGACAGCAGCAGTTCCATGCCCTGCAACTGGAGCGACTTGTCCTGCATCTTGGCGCCGGCATTGTAGACCAGACCGCCAACAGCCTGCTTCTCGTCCGGCGAGACAGAAGACTGGACGAGAGACTGCAACTGCGGGCGCAGCGCGCTGACATCGGTTCCTTCCGCAGCGATCGCTTCGTTAAGAGGCTGATAGGCTTCGATGAATTCCTTCGAGAATTCCGTCTTCGGTTCTTCCTTGTCCTTCTTCTTGTTGCGCTTTTGCGCATGTGCCGGATCGGCAAAGCCGGGCGCAGCCAGAATCGCGGTGCCGCCGGCCAGGGCGATCGCAAGCGCCAGCTGGCGCATCAGGCCGCGGTTACCGCGATGGTTCGAAGAAAGGTTGGTCAATTCATCCTCCAGATAATTATCTGTCCGGGCGGCACGCGCGACCGGACGCATTATGCATTTTGCAGCCTTTGAACGGCTCGCGAGCAATTTGCAATTCTTGGTAGGCCAAGCGTGCTGAACGGCTTTTGAATGGTGACCCAGTGCAGCGTTCATCCTTTGTGAAATGTGGAAAAAGCCGCTCCGTTCCCGCTGTGTTCGGCTGTGGAGGTGGCGAAACTGCTGGGTCAGGCCTACATAGGTTGCGTTCCGGCCCTTCATGGCCGCCGCCCCGCCCGCGGGGCCCGATAAACACTAGCAGAAACGGCCCGAGCCTTGAGCGACGACAGCGACATTCTCGATTCCCCTGCGCCATCGCCGATGGGCGGTTTTGAACGCATCGACATCGTCGACGAAATGAAGTCGAGCTATCTCGACTACGCGATGAGCGTGATCGTCAGCCGTGCGCTGCCGGATGTGCGCGACGGGCTGAAGCCGGTGCACCGCCGCATCCTGTTCGCCAGTCAGGAAGGCGGCTTCGTTGCCGGGCGGCCATACCGCAAGAGCGCGAAGATCGTCGGCGACGTGATGGGCAACTATCACCCGCACGGCGACAGCGCGATCTACGATGCGCTCGCGCGGATGACGCAGCCGTGGTCGATGCGTGTTCCGCTGATCGATGGTCAGGGCAACTTCGGGTCGATGGACCCCGATCCGCCAGCGTCGATGCGCTACACCGAAGCGCGGCTCGCGCGGGTCACCAACAGCCTGCTCGACGATCTCGACAAGGATACGGTCGATTTCACCGACAACTATGACGGCAGTCGCAAGGAGCCGACGGTTCTGCCTGCGCGTTTCCCCAACCTGCTGGTCAACGGCGCGGGCGGGATCGCGGTCGGGATGGCGACCAATATTCCGCCGCACAATCTGGGCGAGGTGATCGATGCCTGCTTTGCCTATATGGACAATCCGGCGATCACTTCGGAAGAACTGATCGAATATATCCCCGGCCCCGATTTCCCCACTGCCCCGCTGATCCTCGGCACGCACGGTGCGCGGCAGGCCTATACCACCGGGCGCGGTTCGATCCTGATGCGGTGCCGCCACGAAATCGAATCCACTCGCGGCGCGAAGAGCGAAGGCCGCGAAAGCATCGTTTTCACTTCGATCCCCTATCAGGTCGGCAAGTCGAACCTGGTGGAGAAAATCGCCGAAGCCGCCAAGGAAAAGCGGATCGAGGGTATTTCCGACATCCGCGACGAATCCTCGCGCGAAGGTGTGCGGGTCGTGATCGATCTAAAGCGCGATGCCACGCCCGAAGTCGTGCTCAACCAGATTTGGCGGCACACTCCGGCGCAATCCTCCTTCCCCGCCAACATGCTGGCGATCCGCGGCGGGCGACCGGAAACGCTGCGGCTGAACGAATTCATCCAGGCCTTCATCAGCTTCCGCGAGGAAGTGATCACGCGCCGCACCAAGTTCGAACTCGCCAAGGCGCGGGAACGGGCTCACATGTTGCTGGGGCTGGTGGTCGCGGTTTCGAACCTCGATGAAGTCGTGGCGATGATCCGCACCGCGCCCAATCCTGCCGAGGCGCGCGCGCGCCTGCTGGCGAAGGAATGGCCGATCGGCGACATCGCGCAATATATCCGTCTAATCGAAGCGATCGAGCCATCCGCCGACGAAAGCGGCGGCACCTATCGCCTGTCCGAACGGCAGGTGAAGGCGATCCTCGATCTGCGCCTCCACCGCCTCACCGCGCTGGGCCGTGACGAAATCGGCGAAGAGCTGAAAGGTCTGGCGCTGTCGATCGAGGAATTCCTCTCGATCCTTGCCGACCGCGTGAAGCTGTACGGCGTGATGCGGACGGAACTGGAAGAAATCCGCACCAATTATGCCACTCCGCGTCTGTCCGAAATCGCGCCCGCATGGGATGGTCTGGAAGACGAAGACCTGATCGAGCGCGAGGAGATGGTCATCACCGTCACGCATGACGGCTATATCAAGCGTACCGCGCTCAACACCTTCCGTGCGCAGGCACGAGGGGGCAAGGGCCGCAGCGGCATGGCGACCAAGGATGAAGACGCCATTGTCGAGCTGTTCGTCACCAGCACGCACAACCCGGTCCTGTTCTTCACCAATAGCGGGCGTGTCTACCGCATGAAGGTGTGGAAGCTGCCCGAAGGCGGGCCGCAGACTAAAGGCCGCCCGATGGTCAACCTGCTGCCGCTCGGCGCGGAGGAGCGCGTCACCAACGTCCTGCCGCTGCCCGAGGATGAAGGCACCTGGGCGAACCTCAACATCGTGTTCGCCACCGAACAGGGCATGGTGCGCCGCAATTCGATGGACGCCTTCACCAACGTCCCGACCGCCGGCAAATACGCGATGGGCTTTGTCGAAGGATCAGGCGACCGCTTGATCGGGGTGCAGTTGCTCACCGAAGAACAGCAGATCTTCCTTGCCAGCGATGCAGGCAAGGCGATCCGGTTCTCTGCCACCGATGCGCGCGAAACTAAGAGCCGCACCGGCATCGGCGTGCGCGGCATGGCGCTGAAGGGCGGCGCGAAGGTCGTCAGCATGGCGGTGCTCGATCCGCTCACCGTGGATATGGAAACACGCGAAGCCTATCTGCGTGCCGCTGCATGGAAGAACAATGATGCGGTCCCTGCCCTACCCGCCGACAGGCAGGCGGAGATGGCGGAAGGCGAGGAGTTCATCCTCACCATCACCGCCAATGGATATGGCAAGATTTCCTCCGCCTATGAATACCGCACCACATCACGCGGCGGTCAGGGCATCACCAACATCGGCACGCCCGAAAGCAATCCGGAACGCAACGGCCCGGTCGTCGCCAGCTTCCCGGTGCGCCATGGATCGCAACTGATGCTGGTGACCGATCAAGCCAAGCTGATCCGGCTGGGGATCGATTTCCGCCACCTCGTCGAAGGCGGGTTCGAACTGCACAAGGGCTTCTCGATCTACGGACGTAGCTCGTCCGGCCTCAAGATCTTCGACGTTGCCAAGGGCGAACATATCGTCGGGGCTGCGCTGATCGACGACAATGAAGAGCCGGAAAACCCGGCCGAAGAAGCCGTCGCCGCCGAAATCGCGAGCGATGCCGGTGCAGGAGAGCCGTCCGTCACCTGACGGGCTGCTCTCCGCGCAGGCATTGCACAATGCCGGTCGCGATCATCAACTGCCCGGCGAAATAGAGCGGCCAGATCAGCAGATCGGGCAGCACGCCGAAGTCGTAACTGCCGAACCGCGCAAAGATCAGCCAGTCGCTGACGACGAACAGAACCGCGCCAGTGCCCACCCGGTAGCGCGGAAAGCGGCTCATCCACGCGGCAGCCGCCATTGCGCCGAGGAAACTGGCATAGATCGCAACGTCGGCTCGTTCGCTGACAAGGTAGCTGATGAGCGGCGTACCGATCAGCAGCGCGAGAGCCAGCATCCGTTGGCTTGGCGACGGGCGCTGGCGCCTGTTTCGAAGATAAAGCGCCACTGCAAAACAATGCGCCGCAGCGAACAAGGCGCCGCCCACGGAAAAATAGAGTTCGATCGCCACATCGCCCGCAGCCGCCAGCGCCAGAGCCACCACCAGCAGAATGCCGTCGGTCCAGCGCCGGTCACGCGGCACCCGCAGCCATGCATAGGCCGCCAGCAGGCCGACCGATAACCCCTTGGCCAGCAACCCCCACGTCCCCTCGCCAACCGGATTGTCGCGCAGAAAATAGAAAGCGGTTGCCGCAACGACACTCAGCAGCAGCCATGGCCGTTGTTCGATCAGCGCCTGTTTTGCCATCCCTGTCTGCGTCCCTTTGCCCGATACCGCCCGCCAAGGGGCTTGCCGCGGCGCTATCACGCAATTACCTGCCCTGCCATGACTGCATCAGCGACTATTCACGATGTTCACATCATCGGCGGCGGCCTTGCCGGGAGTGAGGCTGCCTGGCAGCTCGCCCGGCGGGGGGTGAAGGTGCGCCTTTCGGAGATGCGTGGAAGCGGCGAGATGACCCCGGCGCACCAGACCGATGGGCTGGCAGAACTGGTGTGCTCCAATTCCTTCCGCTCGGACGATGACACCAAGAACGCGGTCGGCCTGCTGCACCACGAAATGCGCGCGCTCGACAGCCTGGTGATGCGTGCAGGCGAAGTGGCGCAGGTGCCGGCGGGTAGCGCGATGGCAGTGGACCGTGATGTTTTCTCTGCCGAAGTCGAAAAGGCGCTGAGCCAGCATCCCAATGTCACCATCGTGCGCGAGCGGGTGGATACCCTCCCCGCTGCCGGGCTCACCATCGTCGCCACCGGCCCGCTGACGGCGGAGGCTTTGGCGGGCAGCATCGTGAAGGCCACCGGAGCCGAGCGGCTGGCGTTTTTCGATGCGATCGCGCCGATCATCCATCACGACAGCATCGACATGAGCAAATGCTGGATCCAGTCGCGCTGGAACAAGCGCACCGATGCGTCGAACCAAGGCGGCGATTACATCAACTGCCCGATGAACGAGGAGCAATACCGCGCCTTTCACCGAGGGTTGATGGAAGGCGAGAAGACCGAGTTCAAGCAGTGGGAAAAGGACACCCCCTACTTCAATGGCTGCATGCCGATCGAGGTGATGGCGGAACGCGGGGTGGAAACGCTGCGCTATGGCCCGATGAAGGGCGTGGGGCTCGATAACCCGTTCGATACGACGCCGGAATTTCCGCAGGGCCGCTGGCCCTATGCCGTGGTGCAGCTGCGGCAGGACAACAAGCTGGGCACGCTGTGGAACATGGTCGGTTTCCAGACCAAGCTGAAATATGCCGCGCAGATTGATCTGTTCCGCACCATTCCGGGGCTGAAAAATGCCGAATTCGCGCGTCTGGGCGGGCTCCACCGCAACACCTTCCTCAATTCTCCGGAGGTGCTCGACCGCCAATTGCGGCTGAAGGCCGCGCCGCATATCCGGTTCGCCGGGCAGGTCACAGGCTGCGAGGGCTATGTTGAAAGCGCCGCTATCGGGCTGGTGGCCGGGATGATGGCCGCCGCCGAACTGGCAGGACACGATTGGCAGCCCTTGCCCGCCACCACAGCGCTGGGCGCGCTGCTGAGCCACATCACCGGCGATGCCGAGGCCGAGACGTTTCAGCCGATGAACGTCAATTTCGGCCTGTTCCCGCCGCTCCACGACGTCGGCAAGAAGGTGCGCAAGGAAGCCTATACCGACCGTGCAAAGGCCGATCTGGCGCGCTGGATCAGCGAAGCGCGTGAGGCCGTGCCCGCCTGATCAGCATTTGCAGGCGGGCTTCTTCGCCGCCGGTTTGGGCGCGGTGGTGGCGAATTCACGCGGGGTCAGGCGGCCATCGCCATCGGCGTCGGCCGACCCGAAGCGATCGACCGTGGTCACCGCCCATTCCTCGAATGTCAGCAGATTATTGCCGTCCACATCGAGCTTGCGGAACCCGTCGGTGCGGGTCGAAAGCATTTCGTTGCGGGTGATCAGGCGGTCGCGGTTGCGATCATAGCGGAAGAAGCGCTGCTCCTCGCGGGTGAGCGGGCTGACTTCGGGCGGAGTCGGGCCTTCCATATCCCCCGGATCGGTCAGCGGCAGGTCTTCGGGATCGGGTGCGGGCGCTTCAGGCAAAGGCGGTGGCGGCGCGCTCTGGTCGATTGCCGCGCGGCCTTGCCACCAGAACATGCCGATCCCGGCCAACGCGAGCCCCGCAAAAACGCCCAATACTGCCTGCCGCAAAGGTCTGCCCCATCTTGCCGTCCACGACAGGTAAATATACGTAATCAGGTCAGAAAGATAGCCGCTCTCAACGCGGTCAGCGCTGCGCCGCGTCCGGCCATCAACGGTGCGCCATCATTGCGAAGCGCCCGCCGTGCCAGCCCTTCCAGCACGGCAAGGCCGCGCAGATCGCCGGGAAGCCGGCCTCGTGCAGTGCTGCAGACTGTTGCCGCTTCGAGGAACAGCGCGCGTTCCTCGGGATCGGACACGCCCACCGCGACATCGACCAGTGCCCAGCACCGCGCCGCCTGCTCGGCGCGCTGGCTGCCTGCTGCGCTGTCGCCCTGCCCGGCAAAGCTGACGAAAGGAGCCGCGCGGCCGCCTGCAAAGGCGTTCACATCGTCCGGCCCAAGCCGATTTTCGCCGATCAGGATCTCCCACCCATCGACCATCGCGATCAGCGACTCCTCGCGGCTCGGCCACAGGGCACCGATCTGATCGAGCACCACATCACCGCGCGGCCGCTGCGCAGGAGACTGCTTCAGCACATCGCGCCACCAGGCGAGCCGCATCTGGCCAAGCATCGGCTCGGTGGTTCGCGACACGATTTTTGCCAATCGGCGATCGAGCTGAAGCAATATGCTGAATGCTGCGCGAACCTTTGGCGGGCTCCAGGCCACAGCCAGCTCGGCTTCGGGGGGAAGAATATCGGCAGATTCGGTGTTCATGGCAGGTAGAGCGGGTAAACGGCTTCGCTCACAAATGACAATATAAGTGTGCCGCGGTGACACGGACGCAAGGTTTGAAACCCGTGGAACAGCATTAGGAATGAATTAACCACGCTCCTTCGCAATCCGCTTACCAGACCCTTTTAAAGCAAACGGATGCATCTGGAATTCTCCTTGGATGAGGGGAATGGTCAGGGGAAGGACGCGCATCCGATGGTACGAGAAAATCACGAGCGGGAGTCGTTTATGCGGTCGCTGTTGCACGACAGGACTGCAAACACGATCGTAATTTCCGCTGCCGCAATGCTCCCGCTTCTGGCGATGATTGGCGGGGGCGTCGATGCCAGTCGCTATTACATGGCGGCAGCGCGGATGCAGGCCGCCTGCGATGCCGGCGCTCTGGCCGCGCGACGCGCGATGATCACGGACGAATTCACCACCGAGCACCGGGACACGGGGCTCAACTTCTATGATCAGAACTTCTCGCAAGGCATGTTCGGCATTACCGGCGACACGCGCACCTACACCAGCGATGGCGACGGCGTGGTCACGGGCACAGCCAGCGGGACGCTGCCCACCAGCATCATGGGTGCGTTCGGTTTCGAATCCTTCAGTCTCGCTGTCAGCTGCACAGCCGAAATCAACATCTCGAACAGCGACATCATGTTCGTGCTCGACGTCACCGGGTCGATGGCCAGCTGCCCCGATGGCTCCAACTGCGGTTCAGGGCCGGGCTCCAAGATCGTCGCGCTGCGCGAAGCGGTGATGAACTTCTACGACACGGTCGAAGACGCGACCTCGGACAGTGCACAGATCCGCTACGGGATCGTGCCCTATTCGCAACAGGCCAATGTCGGCTTCTCCCTACCGCAGGAACACATGGCCGCCAGCCACACCTATCAATCCCGCGTCGCACGCTTCCGCGAAAATTTCATCCCCGGAAATGATGTCGAGATCGGCGACGAGCTGGTCCAGTCCGACCAGTGGGAATGGCTGCCCCGCTCATTGTCAAACTTTGGCACGTCTAGCACGAGCAATTATCGCTTCCGCACCAGCGGCGACTCTGCACGTAGCCAAGCACAGGATTTCTGCTGGAACACCCTGCCCGGCACCTACACGGTCGATGGCTGGACGTGGGAAGTGTTCTCGGGCACGCAATATTATGAGGGCGTCTGGAGTGGCGGCGGTTCGAACAACCGTGGCGGTTGCGCTGGAAGAGTTCGCAAATCCAAGATTGCGACTGCGGACGATGTCATCGAGGATCGCGTCGAGGTCGTATGGCAGGACTATGTTTATTGCCCGGTCGACACCGACGATACCACGCCCTGCGATGTAGACAATCCGGCCGACAGCCCGGCCGGTTGGGAATCCGTCGATCTCAGCACGCTTTACACGAACAACACGATTGAGTTGCCCACCGGCGATCAGGGTGCAATGCAGACGCACACTTGGGACGGCTGCGTCGAAGAACCATCAACGGTTCTCGCCGACAGCTACAGCCCGATCCCTGCCGCTGCGCACGACCTCAACATCAATCTTGTTCCGACGACCGAGGAGCAAAGATGGAAGCCGGCGCTTCGCAATGCAATTTGGGAGCGCACAGACGGCGGTGGCCGGACAACGAACTGGCTCTACCAGACCTGGAACGAAAGCAAGCCCGGCTATACCTGCCCGCGTGAGGCTTTCCGGCTGACCGAGATTCCCCGGTCCGGCCTGCAGGCTTACGTCGACAGTCTCAACGCCAGCGGCAACACCTATCACGATATCGGTATGCTGTGGGGCGCCCGCTTCATCTCGCCGAACGGGCTGTTCGCAGCGGAAAACAACTCGGCGCCGAACGGCGACGCGATTTCCCGCCATATCGTTTTCATGACGGACGGCGCGCAGGTGAACAATATCGAGAACTATTCGAACCACGGCGTCGAGTGGTGGGATCGGCGGATTACCGGAGACGGGAACTCGGGGCGTGAATTCAACCGCCGTGCAGCACGTCTGCAGGCCATCTGCCGGGCCGCCCGTCAGGAGAACATCACCGTCTGGGTGGTCGCCTTCGGCACGACGCTGACCCAGAACCTGATCGACTGCGCCTCCCCGGGCCGAGCGTTCCAGGCGAACGACTCCGAGACACTCACTGCACGTTTCCAGGAAATCGCCCAGAAGATCGCTGCCTTGAGGCTCACGTCATGATCGGCTCTACCGCAATCAGCGTCCGCACCCTGCTGCACCGTCTCTCCGGCGACCGGCAGGGTGCGACCCTCACCGAATTCGGCTTTGTCGCACCGGTGCTGTGTCTGCTAATCATGGGCATTTTCGACATGGCGCACACCCAGTACACCACCTCGCTCATCAACGGGGCGATGCAGAAGGCAGGGCGTGATCTGACGCTGGAGACGGCGGGTAGTCGCCAGGCAGATATCGACGCGGCGGTGAAAGCCGAAGTCCTGCTTGTGACACCGACCACCGCCACCGTGACGTTCGAGAAGCTCTCGCACTTCGACTTCACCGACATCGGGGAAGCCGAGGAATTCGCCGACGATAATGCCGACGGTATCTGCAACGCCGGTGAGATCTTCGTGGATTCGAACGGCAATAGCCAATGGGACGCGAACCGGGGTCGTCAGGGGATCGGGGGCGCCCGCGATGCGGTGCTCTACACTGCTGTCGTCAGCTATCCCCGACTGTTTCCGATGTTCGGCCTTGCCGGCATGTCCGAAACCGTGACCCTGCGCGCATCGACCGTGCTGCGTAACCAGCCATATGATGAGCAGGATCAATCAGCCCAAACGGGAAATTGCCCATGATCGCCGCCCCGCTAAACACCCTCGCAAAAATCGCCGGATCGGCATCGGCCCTGTGCAACCGGGTGCGACGCCTGCCGCAAAGACTGGCGCGGGATCGTTCGGGCGTTGCGTTCGTGGAATTCGCTTTCACCGCGCCGATCGTCCTGTCGATGGGCATGCTCGGGACCGAGACCGCCTATTACGTCATCACGCACATGCAGGTGAGCCAGCTTGCAATGCAGGTGGCGGACAACGTTTCGCGTGTCGGCGAACAGGATGTGCTGGTTGCCCGGCGTGTGTTCGAATCCGATATCAACGCGTCGCTCGTCGGTGCCGAAAAGCTCGGGGAAACCTTTCAGATCTTCGAGCGCGGGCGCGTCATCATTTCCAGTCTCCAGCGTAACGCCGACGACGGGCAATGGATTGCATGGCAACGTTGTCGCGGTGCGAGGGTTCACAATTCGAGGTACGGTAATCAGGGCGACGGTGCCACGGGCACGGCTTTCCAGGGCATGGGCAAACCCGGCCAACTTATCACCGCCGCTAACGGCACGGCGGTGATCTTCATCGAGATTTCCTACGAGTACGATTCGCTCACGCCCTTCACCGTCTATGATGGGCAGGAAATCACTTATACGGCCGCATTCAACGTCCGCGATAACCGCAATCTGGCGGGGTTGTTCCAGCGCGATCCCAACGATCCCGATCCGGTGGCAAGCTGCAATGTCTATTCGGCGGACCGCCCGGTCTGATCGGACCGGGGCGGTCCTGACCGCTTACTTGTAGCAAACCTTGCGCGCGGCCTCGGCGATGCGGGCCGGATCGATCAGCGCCAGCTTTTCGAGGTTCGCGGCATAGGGCAGCGGCACATCTTCGTTGCACACGCGCAGCACCGGCGCATCGAGATGGTCGAAGCCTTCCTCCATGCAGATGCTGATGATTTCGCTGGCGATAGAACAGGTCGGCCAGCCTTCCTCGGCAACGATCAGGCGATTGGTCTTGGCAAGGCTGGTGAGAACGGCCTGCTTGTCGAGCGGGCGCAGCGTTCTGAGGTCGATAACCTCGGCCTCGATGCCTTCATCCGCCAGCGTCGCCGCCGCTTCCAGCGCCATGCCGATGCCGATCGAATAGCTGACGATGGTGACATCGCTGCCTTCGCGCATGATCCGCGCCTTGCCGATCGGCAGCACATAATCATCCATATCGGGAACGTCGAAGCTGCGCCCGTAGACCAGTTCGTTCTCGAGGAACACGACCGGGTCTTCCGAGCGGATCGCCGCCTTGAGCAATCCCTTGGCATCGGCGGCATCGAACGGCGCAATGACGATCAGGCCGGGAACGCTGGCATACCACGGCCCGTAATTCTGGCTGTGCTGCGCGCCGACGCGTGAAGCCGCGCCGTTGGGGCCGCGGAACACGATCGGGCAGCGCATCTGGCCGCCGCTCATGTAGTTGGTCTTGGCGGCCGAATTGATGATGTGGTCGATCGCCTGCATGGCGAAGTTGAAGGTCATGAATTCGACGATCGGGCGCAATCCGCCCATCGCCGCGCCGGTGCCGATCCCGGCAAAGCCGTATTCGGTGATCGGTGTGTCGATCACCCGCTTGGGGCCGAACTCGTCAAGCAACCCTTGGGTGACCTTGTAGGCGCCCTGATATTCGGCGACTTCCTCGCCCATCACGAAGACGCGGGGATCGCGCCGCATTTCCTCGGCCATGGCGTCGCGCAGCGCCTCGCGCACTGCGGTGCTGGTCAGCCTGGTGCCTTCGGGAATGGCCGGGTCCCTGGCGACAGTGGCTGGTGCCGGTTTCTCAGCCCGCGGTGATGGTGTGGGCGTCGGCGTCGGCGTGGGCGCGGATTCCTTTTTAGGCTCAGGCGCAGATGCCTCGGCAGGCTCCTCCCCTTCCCCTTCGATGAGCGCGATCACTGCGCCCACGGCCACATCCTCGGTACCAGCTTCGATCAGGATCTTTGAAAGCACGCCTTCGTCGATGGCCTCGAATTCCATCGTTGCCTTGTCGGTCTCGATCTCGGCGATGATATCGCCCGGTTCGATCCGGTCACCTTCTGCCTTCAGCCACTTGGCGAGCGTGCCCTGCTCCATTGTCGGCGACAGCGCCGGCATTTTCAGTTCGATCGCCATTGCTCAGTACTCCCCCACCAGAACATCGGTGTAGAGTTCACCTGCACCAGGCTCGGGCGAGGTCTCGGCAAAATCGGCCGCCTGCGCCACTTCGGCGCGGATGGCCTTGTCGATGCTTTTCAATTCGTCTTCGCCCTTGCCGCTCTCGATCAGAGTCTTCTTCAGCCGCTCGATCGGATCGTGGTGGTCGCGTTGATCCTGCACTTCCTCGCGGGTGCGGTATTTGGCCGGATCGGACATCGAATGCCCGCGATAGCGATAGGTGTTGCACTCCATCAGCACCGGCCCCTTGCCCGCGCGGACGTGGGCAAAAGCGACTTCGGCGGCGGCGCGCACTTCGAGCACGTCCATGCCATTCACTTCCATGCCGGGGATGCGGAACGACGTGCCGCGCCGGTAGAACCGGGTTTCTGCCGAGGAACGCTTGGTCGAGGTGCCCATCGCGTACTGGTTGTCCTCCACCACGAACACGATCGGCAGGTTCCACAGCGCGGCCATGTTGAAAGTTTCGTAGACCTGACCCTGATTGGCCGCGCCGTCGCCGAAATAGGCAAGACAGATGCCACCATCTTCGTTGTACTGGTGCGCGAGCGCGAGTCCCCCGCCCAGCGCAACCTGCGCGCCGACGATCCCGTGGCCGCCGTAGAATTTGTGCTCGGTCGAGAACATGTGCATCGACCCGCCCTTGCCCTTGGAAATCCCGGCTTCGCGGCCGGTGAGTTCCGCCATGATGACCTTGGGATCGATCCCGTAGGCGAGCATGTGGCCGTGATCGCGGTAGCCGGTGATCACGCTGTCGCGATCATTGTCGAGCGCGGACTGCAGCCCGATAGCGACCGCTTCCTGCCCGATATAGAGATGACAGAACCCGCCGATCAGGCCGAGCCCGTAAAGCTGACCGGCCTTCTCCTCGAACCGCCGGATCAGCAGCATCTGGCGGTAGAATTCCAGCATCTCCGCTTCATCCGCGGCATAACGCTTGTTCGCCTCGAACGCTTGCTGCAGCGAACCCAGGACGAAATCGGGATCGTCCGAAGGAGCGGCGGCCGCGTTGGTCGGTGAGGCGGGTTTCTTTGCAGCCGATGCGGCTTTGGAAGGCTGTTTGGCCAAGACAAGGGTTCCTCTCTCAGGCGCGGCTCATGGGGAGGAGATGCGCGCGCGATTGCTATTGGCGGGGATTTGCCCGCCGTGCAACGTCAAGCATCGGGGTTAGCAGCACTCGCATACGAAATCAGCACGTCCCGGACGGCTGCCGTGTCACTCGTCCTCGATCGTGATGACGACCTCGTCCTCGTGAATGACGCCAAGCTGTGCGCGCACCAGTTCGCTGGCGAGATCGGGATCGGCGGCTTCGGGATCGAGCAGCATCACCCGGTTGCGCAACGCATCACGCTTTCCGGTGAGCTGCGCGATTTCCGTCTCGCGCTGCTCGAGTGTCGCGGCGTTTTCGCTCCATGCCAGCAGCCCTGTCGGCCCCGCGACTGCGAAGCCAGCCAGCGCCAACAGCACGCACAGCGCGGCGATGCGTTTCCTTCGCTCGCCTGAAACCGTGTTGTGCATGACTGGCTCAATCCCCTTACCGCCGCAGAAACGACAGAATCACACTTGGGCGCTCACCGCAAGCACCATGCGCGCACCTGCGCAATAAACCTTGCGAATTGCGACTCAATAGCTGCGCGGCAGACCGAGTACGTGTTCGGCAAGATAGGACAGGATCAGGTTGGTCGAGATCGGCGCGACCGTATACAGGCGCGCTTCGCGAAACTTGCGTTCGACGTCGTATTCCTCGGCGAAACCGAACCCGCCGAAGGTCTGCACGCACATGTCCGCCGCCGCCCAGCTGGCCTCGGAAGCTAGCAGTTTCGCCATGTTCGCCTCTTCGCCCGGATTTCCGCCTTCGTCATAGACCCGCGCGGCATGGCGGACCATCAATTCGGCAGCGCGCATCTGGGCATAGGCGCGGGCGATCGGAAACTGCACGCCCTGATTCTGGCCGATGGGACGCGCGAAGACGTTGCGGTCCTTGGCATAGCCAGTGGCTTTTTCGATGAACCACTTGGCATCGCCGATGCACTCGGCAGCGATCAGAATGCGTTCGGCATTCATGCCCGACAGGATGTAGCGGAAGCCCTTCCCCTCCTCGCCCACCAGCGCGGATGCGGGGATGCGCAGATCGTCGAAAAACACCTCGCAAGATGAATGGTTCATCATCGTGCGGATCGGCTTCACGGTCATGCCGCTTTGCAGCGCCGCCTGCATATCGACGAGAAACAGCGAGAGGCCCTCAGTCTTGCTTGCGGCCTGCTCGCGCGGGGTGGTGCGGGCGAGCAGCAGCATCAGGTCCGAATGTTCGGCGCGGCTGGTCCAGATCTTCTGGCCGGTGATGACGTATTCGTCGCCGTCCCTGACCGCGCGGGTCTTGAGGCTGAGCGTGTCGGTGCCGCTGGTCGGTTCGGACACGCCGAACGCTTGCAAGCGCAGCTCACCGCTGGCGATGCGCGGTAGATATCCGGCCTTCTGCGCCTCGCTGCCGTAACGCAGCAGCGTGTTCATGATGTACATTTGCGCGTGGGCTGAGGATCCGTTGCACCCGCTTGCCTGGATCTCCTCCATGATGACACGCGCCGCCTCAAGGCTGAGGCCGCTGCCGCCATATTCTGCCGGGATCAGCGCGGCGAGAAACCCCGCTTTCGTCAAAGCATCGACGAATTCTGCCGGGTATTCGCGAACCGCATCCTTGGCGCGCCAATATTCGCCCGGAAAGCCTTCGCACAGGCTGGCGACTGCACGGCGGATTTCGGCGAGGTCATCGGTATCGTGGTTTTGCATGGCGCGCAGCGTCTCCTTGTGGCGCGGCTGCTAGCGCGGAGAGCAGGGCCGAGTCCACCTCGCCCATTCACAACGCGGCATTTCAGGAGAAAGGTGGTGACCCCGGCGCGATTCGAACGCGCGGCCCCCAGATTAGGAATCTGGTGCTCTATCCGGCTGAGCTACGGGGTCCCGCCGCGCTTCTTAGCAGGGCCAAACGGGCGCGCAAGCGCCCGCAAGGCCGACTGGCCGCCCGCAGCGACGCTGGCGTAGCCAGCATGAGCGAGGAGATCGCACGCCGTAGGGCGTGCGCAATCCAAAAACGCCTTACCGATCAATTCAACTTTTCAGGCGCCGCAACCGGGAACGGCAGCGGCGCGACCGGCACGCCTTCGTCGATCAGCGCCTTGGCCTCGGCAAGGCTCGCCTGCCCGTGGATCGGCGCTTCATCGCGCTCGCCATAATGCATCTTGCGGGTTTCGTCGGCGAACTTGTCACCCACCCATGTGCTGTTTTTGAGCGCGTCGGCCTGCGCCTTGGCAAGCGCGCCGAGCGCCTTTTTCACTTCGGGCGACATCGGCACGTTGGCAAGTTGCTGCGACGGTGCCTGCTCGGCGGGCGCACGTTCGGGCCTGCTGTTGCCCTTGGCCGGAACCGCCGGGGCCATCGGCGCCTTGGACACCTCGGCAGAGCCGCAGTGCGGACAAGCCACCAGCCCGCGCGCCTGCTGATCGGCAAAGTCGGCCGAAGAACCGAACCAGCCTTCAAATCGGTGGCCGTCGGCGCACGCAAGGTCGAAAACGATCATTGTCCATTCAATCCGGGAATTGCGCGGCGGTTGGCAAGCGACGGCACCTGTGCGCGGACATCCGCAATCCGTGCAAGATCAATGTCGCAGAAGCCGAGCCCCGGCGCCTCGCCGCTCATGTCGAGCAGCACTTCGCCCCACGGATCGACGACGAGACTGTGACCGTAGGTGGTGCGGCCGTCTTCGTGCGATCCGACCTGCGCTGCGGCGATGACGAAGGCGCTGGCCTCGATCGCGCGGGCGCGCAGCATCACATGCCAATGCGCTGCGCCGGTCGGTCTGGTGAAAGCGGCGGGTACGGCAATGGCATCGCAGCGGCGGTTGCCCAGCTCACCGAACAGCGCCGGGAACCTGAGGTCGTAACACACCGTCAGGCCGAGCCGCCCGACCGGGGTATCGTCAATGCTCACCACCTCGTTGCCCGGACGATAGGCGGCGCTTTCTCGCCACGCCTCGCCGGAGGCAAGGTCCACGTCGAACATGTGGATCTTGTCGTAAGTGACCGGCCTTTCCCCGCTCGGGGGAAAAATCATCGAGCGGTTCGCATTCTTTCCGCCCGGCACCGCCACCGCCATCGAACCGAGTGCGATCATCAGTTCGCAGTCTTCCGCAAGGTCCGCCAACATCGCCACGTAAGGCGATTGTTCCTCAGGCACGATGTGATCGGCGGAACGCTGCCGGTTGCGGTCGAGCAGCAGCGACATCTCGGGTGTGAACAGCATTTCGGCGCCCTCCTTGCGGGCGTCATGGGCGGCGCCGCGAAGAGTATCGAAGTTGCGGCCCGGATCAATGCCCGAACACATCTGCAAGACAGCTATTTTCGGCATCAGCCGGCCAGCATTGCGTCAAGCTTGCCAGAGCGATCCAGCGCCGCAAGCTCGTCCGAACCGCCGACATGGGTTTCGCCGATGAAAATCTGCGGCACTGTCATCGCCTGCGGAGCGCGTTCGCGCATCTCGTCACGCTTGGGGCCGCCCATGGTGATATCATGTTCGCTGTATTCGGCTCCCTTGTCGTCGAGCAGGCGCTTGGCGCGAACGCAATAAGGGCAACCGAATTTGGTGTAGATGTCGATTTGCTGCTGGGCCATTACGATCCTCTTGAAAGCGAAAATTTGCAAACCAGATAGTGTCTGTCGCCGCGTTTCGCCAGTCTTGGGGAACGTTCTGGCGACAAGGCGGGTGCTGCTTACGGCAGGCCCGCAACCCGAACCAAATTGCTCAAGCACGAGGATTTGCACTATGTCACGTTTCGATTTCACTCCCTATCGCCGCAGCACCGTGGGTTTCGACCGCCTGTTCGACCTGCTCGAAAATCAGGCGCGGCTCAATGCCGGGGACAATTACCCGCCGTTCAACATCTCGCGGTCCGGTGAGGACAATTACCGCATCACGCTGGCCGTGGCGGGTTTCCGTTCGCAGGATATCGACATTACCGCGCAGCAGAACCTGCTGGTCGTGCAGGGTCGCAAGCGTGATGAGGCCGCCGATGGCTCCGAACTGATTCATGTCGGCATCGCCAACCGCGGGTTCGAGCGGCGCTTCGAACTGGCGGATTTCGTCCGCGTCGAAAGCGCCGATCTTGCCGACGGATTGCTCGTCATCGATCTGGTGCGCGAAGTGCCGGAAGCGATGAAGCCGAAGAAAATCGCGATCAACGGGACCGTGCGGCTTTCTGCCGTACCCGTGGCCGACGATAGCGACGACACGTCTGCCAGCGCGGCCTGATCTTCATACGAGTTGAACCAAACGAAAGGGGGCGGATCTTGCGATCCGCCCCCGCGGTTTTCACCGCCTCGCCTGACTCTGTCCGTCCGGGTCGCAGAAGACGGACAAAACCCGGCAAGCTTGAAACGCAAAATCACCAGGAACGGGCATATCAAAGGGATATGGCCGCGACACCTGACGCCAAAGGTTGCTAACCTTGCTAAATCGTCTCGCCAAGCCAGCGTCTAATGCCGAAACGCAACGTCACGCAAGCGCAAACTTCCAGACTTGTAAGGATGCGACACGAACCGACAAATCATTGTAACAAAATGGTGCATGGCCGCAGAAAGATTGACAAAAAGCCTACTGCAAACGCCCAGAACAACCGTGCCAGTATCAGACCAGTCGCGACTGCTCCAGCGCCGCCGCGATGAATCCGGCAAACAGCGGATGGGGATCGAACGGACGTGATTTAAGCTCCGGATGGAACTGCACGCCGACGAACCACGGATGATCGGGCCGCTCGATGATTTCGGGCAACAGGCCGTCGGGTGACATCCCTGCGAACACCAGCCCATCCTTCTCCAGCGGCGCGATATAGGCGCTGTTGACCTCGTAACGGTGCCGGTGACGCTCGGAGATCACTTCCGCCCCGCCATAGACGCGCGCGGTGTGGCTGTTGGGGCTGAGCGCGGCCGGATAGGCGCCGAGCCGCATCGTGCCCCCCAGATCGCCGCCCTCGGCGCGTTGCTGAAGGCCTTCCTTGCTCATCCATTCGGTGATGATGCCGACAACCGGCGTATCGGTCGGCCCGAACTCGGTCGAGGAGGCGCCTGCAAGTCCTGCCGCGCGTGCGCCTTCGACACAGGCCATCTGCATTCCGAGGCAGATCCCGAAGAACGGGACGTTGCGGGTTCGGGCAAAACGCACAGCGGCGATCTTGCCCTCGCTGCCGCGTGTGCCGAATCCGCCCGGCACCAGAATGCCGTGCATCGGTTCCAGCGCGGGGATGATCTGCGTGTCGTCATCGCCTTCGAAGATCTCGGCGTCGATCCACTTGATGTTGACCTTGACCCGGTTGGCCAGCCCGCCATGCACCAGCGCCTCGTTCAGGCTCTTGTAGGCATCGGGCAGACCGACATATTTGCCGACGACCGCAATCGTGACTTCGCCTTCGGGATTGAAATAACGGTCGGTCACGTCGTCCCAAGCAGTCAGATCGGGCTCTGGCGCGTCATTGATGCCGAAGGCGCGAAGCACCTCGCGGTCGAGCCCTTCGCCATGATATTGCAGCGGCACCGAATAGATCGAGGGCGCATCGAGCGCCGGGATCACTGCTTCGGCGCGCACGTTGCAGAACTGCGCGATCTTGCGGCGTTCGCTATCGGGAATGGGATGCTCGGCGCGGCACAGCAGCAGATCGGGCTTGATCCCGAGGCTGGCGAGTTCGCGCACGGAATGCTGGGTCGGCTTGGTCTTCAGCTCGCCCGCGGCCTTGATGTAGGGCACCAGCGTGACATGCACCGACAGCGTCTGGAGCGGTTCCAGCTCGTTCCTGAGCTGGCGGATCGCTTCCATGAACGGCAGCGATTCGATGTCGCCCACTGTCCCGCCGATTTCGCACAGGATGAAATCATGGTCGCCCTGATCCGCGAGTGCGAATTCCTTGATCGCGTCCGTCACGTGGGGGATCACCTGCACCGTCGCGCCAAGGTAATCCCCGCGGCGTTCCTTGGCGATGATGTCGCGGTAAACGCGCCCGCTGGTGATGTTGTCGCTCTGCCGCGCGGAGACCCCGGTGAAGCGTTCGTAGTGACCCAGATCGAGATCGGTCTCCGCGCCGTCATCGGTAACATAGACCTCGCCGTGCTGATACGGGCTCATCGTGCCCGGATCGACGTTGAGATAGGGATCGAACTTGCGGATGCGGACCTTGTAGCCGCGCGCCTGCAGAAGGGCCGCCAAGGAGGCTGCCATGAGACCTTTGCCAAGCGAGGAGACCACGCCGCCGGTGATAAAAATGAACCGCGCCATGGGAGTTGGGCCTTAAGCGTCGAGAGGGATTCGGGGCAAGCGAATTGCAGCACCTTCGTTCACCCATCCACAGGCCTGTGACCCGAAGGCCGCGCCCATGGCCGATGCTACGCGCATCGAAGGTGACGAAAGTCGGTACGATAGAAAGGCAAATCGCTGCGTCGGCAGCGGTTCGGCCTGATTACTCGGCGAGCGGATCCTGCTCCGCAGGCGCCGGTGCGGGCTGCGCCGTAGCTGTTGCCGCCGGAGCCTCAGGCTCGGCCAGCAGGTCCGGCGCGGCGACCGGGGCGGTCGGCCCGCGTTCGAGCGTGGAGGTTACCGCGCCGACGCTGCTTTCGCGCACCGCCAGAGCAGCAAGGATGATCGAAAGCACCACGAAGGCGATCGCCAGCCACTTGGTCGCCCGTGTCAGGAAATCCGCCGCTCCGCGCGCGCCGATACCGCCTGAAGAACCGCCGCCAATGCCGAGTCCGCCGCCTTCAGAACGCTGCATCAGCACCACACCCACCAGCGTGGCGGCGATCAGGGCCTGAATTACGGTAAGGAAAATAAACGTCGACATGAACAGGTCTCTTCAACGGGGATAGGGTCGCGCGGGCAATCTGCGCGCCATGTAGGCTCACCACGCGCGAACAGCAAGGGTGCGCGGGGCTTACGGTACAGGCGGTGGCCGGGTCTAGGGCAGCAGGATCAGTGGTCGGTCGGCTCGCCCGCGGCAAGGGCGATGCCCATGAAGCTGTCGGCGGTCAGGCTTGCCCCGCCCACCAAGGCGCCGCCGACTTCGGGCACGGCGAAAATTTCGGCGGCGTTCTCGGGCTTGACCGAGCCGCCATAGATGATGCGCGCTTCGCCGCCCTGTTCCTCACCGTACAGCTCGACCAGCAGCTTGCGGATCTCGGTATGCATTTCGCCGATATCGTCGGTGGTGGCCGCCGTGCCGGTGCCGATCGCCCAGATCGGTTCATAGGCGACGGTAATGCGCTCTGCGACGTCGGCCAGCGCCTCATCCGGCGCCGGGAGTGACGCCTTCAGCTGCGCTCTGACAAACGCCACTGCACTTCCCGATTCGCGGGTTTCGATGTTTTCGCCGCAGCACATGATGATCCGCAGGCCCGCCGCCAGCGCCGCCTCAGCCTTGGCGCGCACCAGCGCATCTGTTTCGCTGTGCCCCTGCCGCCGTTCCGAATGGCCGAGGATCACGAATTTCGCGCCGGCATCGGCGACCATCGTGGCAGAAATGTCGCCGGTAAAGGCGCCGCCATCGGCCTGGTGGCAATCCTGCGCGCCGACCGAAATCTGTTCGGCCTCGCGGTGGATCGGGTGAATCAGCGTGAAAGGAGGCGCGAGCGCGACCTCGACCTTCATATGCCGCTGGGCCGCACGGTCGATCGCGCGCGCTTCGGAGAGCATCGCGCGGGTGCCGTGCATCTTCCAGTTTCCGACGATGTAGGGTCGGCGTGTCATGGGGTGTGTCCTGCACAAGTGAAGAGGAGTGAAGTGGGGAAGCGATTGCCCGGAGCCTTTACGGTCGCCGGGCGCGGTGGGCTAGCCGAGGAAACCCCTGCAGTCAAAGCACCCGTTGAACAAAAGCCACCGGTTGAACAAAAGGCGGGGAGACCTGTTGCCGCGCGGTCGCAGGGCCGATAAAGCGCGCTCGCGCCGGTCGCTTCCGGTCGGCGCGCCGGGGACATCGCGTTGCGTCCCTGCCGGCAGCCAGTTTTATCGGGTAGGGTCACACCAGCAATGATCTCCTTCTTCCGTCGTTTCTTCCAGTCGAAGATCGGTCTGCCGGTTTTCATCGGATTTCTGGTGCTGATCGCGCTGGCGTTTGCCGCCGCCGATATCACCGGCACGACCTTCGGCGGTGTGTCGGGCGGGGACCGGGTGGCGGTTGTCGACGGCGAACCGATTCCCGACACCGATCTGGCGACTGCGGCCAACACCGCGCTCGATCAGGTACGTCGCCAGAACCCGGCCCTGACCATGCCCGAATTCATCGAAGCCGGCGTGCTCGACGAAGTGCTGCGTCAGCTGATCGATCGGTATGCGATCGGCAATTACGCCGAGAGTTACGGGTTGCGGGCTGGCGAGAATCTGGTGAACAGCGAGATCCTGCAGATCGACGCGTTCAATTCGCTGACCGGCGGTTTCGATCAGCAGGTCTATCTGGCGGCGCTGCAACAGCGCGGGCTGACCGATGCGGTGTTCCGCCGCGATCTGGCCGACGGGCTGCTGGAAGACCAGCTGCTCCGCCCTGCGCTGATCGCGCCGCAGATGCCCGAAAAAATCGCGCGCCAGTATGCCGCGCTGGTGCTGGAACGGCGGCGCGGAGAGATCGCCCTGATCCCGAGTGCCGCCTTCGCGCCGACCACCGGCCCGACGCAGGCGCAGCTGACCGAATGGTACGGCGAGAATCGCACCCAGTTCATCCGGCCCGAACGCCGCACCTTGCGCTTTGCGGTGTTCGGCGAGGAGACGCTTGAAGTATCAGCCACCCCGACCGACGCTGAAATCGCCGCGCGCTACAAACGCGATGCCGATCAGTACAAGGCAACGGAACGGCGCGCGACCACAACCTTCGTGGTGCCGACTGAAGACGCAGCCAAGGCGCTGGTCAATCGCATCCGCGGCGGCATGTCGCTCGAAGCGGCTGCGCGCGAGGCCGGGTTCAATGCCTCCAGCACCGAATTGCGGAGCCGTGAGGAAACCGCAAACGCCGCAAGCTTCGCCTTCGCCGAGAACGTCTTCAAGGCCGACGAGGGCGGCGTGGTCGAGCCGGCACAGGGCACGCTCGGCTGGTACGTGGCGCGCGTCGACGAAGTCGAACGCCTGCCCGCGCGCAGCCTCGCCGATGTACGCGGCGAGATCGCCGAACGTCTCGGCGTGGAAAAGCGAAGCGCTGCTGTCGCCGATCTCACCGCCGAGATCGAGGCCGAGATCGATAGCGGTACCGCGCTGACCGAGGTCGCGGAAGCTTACGGCCTGACGCTCGAAACCACTCCCCCGCTGCTCGCCACCGGCGAGGCCTATGGACGTCCGGACATGCAGATCGTGCCGCAACTTGCGCCGGTCCTTTCGACCGCATTCCAGATGGATGAAAGCGAACCCCAGCTGGCCGTTGCGGGCGATCAGTTCGTGGCCTTCGAAGTCGCCCGCATCGAAGAAGCCGCCGCCCCGCCGCTGGCCGAAGTGCAGGAACAGGCCGAAGCTGCATGGCGCCGTGCGCAAGGGGCGAAGCTCGCCCGCGCTGCCGCCGAACGGATCGTCGGCAAGGTGCGCGGCGAGACCGAGCTTGCCGCCGCTTTGTCCGCAGAAAACAAGCCCGGTTTCGAACGCGAGGCGATCGATCTCGAACGCCGCCAGCTGCTCGCCCAACGACAGGGCAATCTTCCCCCGCCGCTGGTGCTGATGTTCAGCATGGCCGAAGGCTCGGTCAAGCTGCTCGAAGCGCCGCGCGACATCGGCTGGTATGTCGTCAGTCTCGACGACATCAGCACCGATCCGGTGGATGGCGAGCCGGGCCTGCTGGAACAGACCCGCAGCCAGCTCGCCCCGACCTTGAGCGAGGAATACCGCCGCCAGGCCGCCGCCGCGATGCAGCAGGAACTGGGCACCACGATCAATGATGACGCGGTCGAAGCGGTGCGCAAGCAGCTCGCCGGCGAGCAGTAAGCGCAGGCACCGCCGCTTCGTGACCAATGGCCCTGATCTGACCGCGCCGCACCCCGGCCTGCCCGAAAACGCTGCCGCAGCCGTGCAGGCGCTGGCCGCTGGCCATGCGGCGCTGGTGTGGCGGCGGATCATCGCCGACAGCGACACGCCGGTCGGCGCGGCACGGCGGCTGATCGTGCCGGGACGCGGCGATTTCCTGCTCGAATCGGTCGAAGGCGGCGAAGTGCGCGGGCGTTACAGCCTGCTCGGGCTCGACCCCGATCTGGTGTTCCGCGCGACCGGCAACAGCGCCGAAACCAACCGCGACTGGCGCACCGACCGCGAGGCTTTTGCCCCCTGCCCCGGCGACGCGCTCAGCGCATTGCGCGAACTTGCCGCTGGCTGCCGGATCGATCCGATGCCCGAAGGCCTGCCGCCTGCACTGGCGTGCCTTGTCGGCTATCTCGGTTACGAAACGATCGGGTTGGTCGAAACCCTGCCCCGCGCGGCTGACAGCCCGCTCGAATTGCCCGACATGCTGTTCGTGCGGCCCACCGTGATTCTGGTGTTCGATGGTCTGACCAATGCACTATTCGCGGTTGCCCCGATCTGGGAGGCGCGCGACCCGCAGGCCGCCGTGGAGCGCGCGGGCGAGCGGATCGACGCGGCGCTCAGCCAGCTTGGACAGGCCGCACCTGTCACCGATCAGCCCGAACTGCCCGATGCGCTGCCCGATCTGGCCCCGGTGATCGCGGCGGATGATTACAAGGCGATGGCACTGCGTGCCAAGGACTACATCCTCGCAGGCGACATCTTTCAGGTGGTGCTGGCGCAGCGTTTCACCTGCCCCTTTCCCCTGCCGCCACTGGCGCTGTATCGCGCATTGCGGCGGGTGAACCCGTCGCCGTTTCTCTATTTCCTCGACCTGCCGGGCTTTGCGCTGGTGGGTTCCAGCCCGGAAATCCTCGTCCGCGCGCGGCCCGACGACAAGGGCGATACCGAAGTCACCATCCGTCCGATTGCCGGAACGCGCCCGCGCGGGAGCACGCGCGACGAAGACATCGCCAACGAAGCCAGCCTGCTGGCCGACCCCAAGGAACGGGCCGAGCATCTGATGCTGCTGGATCTGGGGCGCAATGATGTGGGCCGGGTGGCGGCGGCGGGCAGCGTGACCGTGACCGACAGCTTCACCATCGAACGCTACAGCCACGTCATGCACATCGTCAGCAATGTGGTGGGACAACTCGATCCATCGAAGGACGCGCTCGACGCGCTGTTTGCAGGCTTTCCTGCGGGAACGGTTTCGGGCGCGCCAAAAATCCGGGCGTGCGAGATCATCGCGCAGCTCGAACCCGAAACGCGCGGCGCCTATGCCGGGGGCGTGGGTTACTTCGCGCCCGATGGCAGCCTCGATTCGTGCATCGTCCTGCGCACCGCCGTGGTGAAGGACGGGGTGATGCATGTGCAGGCGGGCGCAGGGATCGTCGCCGATTCCGATCCCGATTACGAACTCGCTGAATGCCGCGCCAAGGCCGGCGCCCTGATCGCCGCCGCGCGCGAAGCGGTGCGCGTGGCGGGCGAGCCGGGGTACGGCCAATGACCCGGAAAAGGAGAGCGATCATGCCGATCATCCGCTACGCCGTCGCCCTGCTTATGGTGCTGGCACTGGGCCTTCCATCTGCCGCTCTCAAAGCCGAGGACTGGGTGGCGCAGGCGCAGGAGCACACGATCGAGCTGAAAGACTTCGCCTTTGACACCGGCGAAACGCTTCCCGCGATTACCATGCATGCGCTCACCCTCGGTGAGCCGCGCCGCAATGCGAAGGGCGAGATCGAGAACGCGGTGATGCTGCTGCACGGCACTGGCGGGAATGCGACGTCGCTGCTGCAACCCCATTTAGGTGACGCGATGTTCGGGCCGGGCCAACCGCTCGACATCAGCCGCGTCTACGTGATTTCTCCGAGCAATCTTGGTCACGGCAAAAGTAGCAAGCCCAGCGACGGGCTGCGCGCCGCATTTCCGCGCTATGATTATGATGACATGGTGCGCGCGCAATATCGGATGCTGACCGAAGGCTTCGGGGTGACCGGCCTCGACCTGATCATCGGCACGTCGATGGGATGCATGCATTCCTTCGTCTGGGGGCCGATGTATCCCGGCTTTGTCGAAAAATATGTCCCGCTCGCCTGTAATGCGGTCGAGATCGCGGGGCGCAACCGCATCATGCGCCAGATGGTGATCGACGGATTCCGGAATGATCCGGCCTATGATGGCGGCAATTATGTCGATCCGGCCGATCTCAAGGTGGGTCAGGCCATTGCTTCCAATGTGCTGCTGCTGGCTGGCAGCAACCCGTACCGCATGGACGCCGAATATCCGACCCGTGCCGCTGCCGAGCAATTCTTTGCGGAGCGGAGCCGTCTTGCCGCAGGTCGGGCGGTTGATCCCAATGATACGATCTACCAGTTCGATTCCTCGCGCCATTATAACCCTGCTGCGCGCCTGCACGAAATCACCGCGCCGGTGCTGTGGATCAATTCGGCTGACGACTTCATCAATCCGCCCGGCCTCGGCAATCCGGCGGCGCTGGCCTCCACCATGCCTCGGGCGCGGTTCGTGTTGATCCCGCCAAGCGCACAGACCTATGGCCACGGAACTCACAGCCGCCCGGCCTTGTGGATGGACGAATTGCTGCGTTTTCTCGAAGAGCCGCGATGACCCGGACGCCTGCCCTTCTGCTGACGGTATTCGCCCTTTTCGCCTGCACGGAGCAGCCTGCTGGGGAACCGGTGGTGCGCACCATGCTGGATGGTTCGACCCCGCCCGAGATGGTCGCCTCACCCTCGCCCGGTGTCGCGGCGACGGATTCGGCCTGCCGCACAGCCGTGTTTGAAGATGTGCCGCTGACGCATTGCGTCGCCGATCCCGCGCAGCACGGAATTGCGATGGCGAATGCTCCGGCAGGCGGGCAGCCGTTCGGCTCGCTCGGCACCTTTGCCGCCAGCGCCGATACCGGCACCATCGCCTTTGCCGTGAACGGCGGGATTTTCGGCTATGATCTCAAAGCGGTCGGCTACTACGTCGAGAATGGCGAGCGGCTGTCCGAGCTCGATCGCGGTTCGGGTGATGGCAATCTCTACATGAAGCCCAACGGCGTGTTCTTCGGTACCGGGGGCAAGTGGCGGGTGTTGGCGAGCGAGACATTCGTTGCCACGGTGGGCGACCGTCCGCAGTTCGGCACGCAGTCCGGCCCGATGCTGGTGATCGACGGCAAGCTGCATCCCGACATTCAGGACAACGGCCCGTCGCGCGCAATCCGCAACGGCGTTGGCGTGGATGCCAAGGGCCGCGCGCATTTCGTGATCGCCGATGCGCCGCTCAGCTTCGGGCAGCTGGCGCGCTATTTCCGCGACGAGGTGAAGGCCGCCAACGCGCTGCATCTCGACAGTCAGACTTCTGCGCTGTGGAACCCTGCGACCGACAGGCTCGATCAGGGCCGCGCCGGGCCGATCATCGTGGTGAGCAGGATTGCCGCGGCCGGACTTGAAGGAACGGGCGAATGACCCTCTCGCGAACGATCGTCGTCATCGACAATTACGACAGCTTCACCTTCAACCTCGTCCACTACCTGATGGAGCTTGGGGCCGATGTCCGCGTTGAGCGTAATGATGCGCTGACGGCGGCGGATGCGCTGCGGCTGGATGCGGCGGGCTATCTGATTTCGCCGGGACCGTGCACCCCGAACGAGGCCGGGATCAGCCTCGATCTGGTTGCGGCCTGCGCCGACGCGGGCAAGCCCATGATGGGCGTGTGCCTGGGCCATCAGGCGATCGGCCAGCATTTCGGCGGCACCGTGCAGCGCGGCGGGTTGATGCATGGCAAGACCTCTCCGGTCACGCACGACCAGACCGGGCTGTTTGCCGGAGTCCCTTCGCCCTTCATTGCCACCCGCTATCACAGTCTCGAGGTCGTCGATGTGCCGCGCGCGCTCGTCGCCAATGCCCACGCCGAAACGCCGGGCGCGGATCATGCCAGCGTGATGGGCTTCCGGCACGAAAGCCTGCCGATCCATTCGGTGCAGTTCCACCCCGAAAGCATCGCCACCGAACATGGCCACGCGCTGCTTGCCAATTTCCTGACGGTTTGCGGGCTGGAACCGGCCATGCCCGAAAGGCTGCTCGCATGAACGCCCTCCCCGCAATCGCCGCTCCGATGAGCGAGGCAGAGGCCGAGGCTGCGTTCGGCGTGCTTCTCGACGGTGCGCCTTCGGAAGACGAGATCGCGCGGTTCCTCGTCGACCTGTCGGCGCGCGGCGAGACTGCGGACGAAATCGCGGGCGCGGCGCGGGCGCTGCGGGCGCGGCTGATCCCCATCAGCGCTCCCGAAGGCGCGATCGACGTGTGCGGCACCGGGGGCGACGGGCACCATACGCTGAACGTCTCGACCGCGGTCAGCCTGGTGGTCGCGGCCTGCGGCGTGCCGGTGGCGAAGCACGGCAACCGCGCCGCCAGTTCCAAGGCGGGCGCGGCCGATACGCTGGAAGCGCTCGGCCTCGACATGGACGCCGCCGGGCGGACGGCGGAAACGACGCTCGCCGAAATCGGCATCTGCTTCCTGTTCGCCAAGAACCACCACCCGGCGATGGCGCGCATCCAACCTATCCGCCAGAAAATCGGCAAGCGCACGATCTTCAACCTGATGGGGCCGCTGTCCAATCCGGCCAAGGTCAAAAGCCAGCTGATCGGCATCGCCCGCCCGGCATACGTGCCGATCTATGCCGGCGCGATGGCGCGGCTCGGCACGGGGCGTTCGCTGATCGTCTCGGGCGATGAAGGGCTTGACGAACTCAGCCTCGCGGGCGGTAACGAAGTCGCGGTGGTGACCGGCAACGCCTTCACCATGGAGCGCCTCGATGCCAGCGTGGCAGGCCTGCCGCACGCCCCGATCGAAGCGATCCGCGGCGATGACGCTAGGCACAATGCCGCCGCGCTCAAGGCGCTGCTGATGGGCGCGCCCGGCCCCTACCGCGATGCAGTGCTGTTCAACGCCGCCGCAGCGCTGCAGGTTGCCGGGAAAGGCACGGACTGGAGCGATCGCACGGCAATGGCGGCAGAGGCGCTGGATTCGGGCCGCGCCATGGCGCTGCTGGAAAAATGGATTGCATTGGCAAAGTGAGAACATGAACAAGCTCGAAGAAATCTGCGCCGCCAAGCGCACCATCGTTTCTGCCCGCAAGCAGGCGATCGGTGAGGCTGGACTGGCCGCTGCGGCGCGCATCCAGACGGCACCGCGCGGGTTCGAGGCCGCGTTGCGCGCCCGCGCCGCGACCGGTTACGCACTTATTGCCGAGATCAAGAAGGCCAGCCCGTCCAAAGGGCTGATCCGCGCAGACTTCCGCCCGGCAGAACACGCCGCCGCCTATCAGAAAGGCGGCGCTGTGTGCCTCTCCGTCCTGACCGATGCCCCGTTTTTTCAGGGGCACGAGGATTATCTGGTCGCCGCCCGCGCCGCCTGCACCCTGCCGGTGCTGCGCAAGGACTTCATGGTCGATCCGTGGCAATGCCTTGAAGCGCGCGCGATCGGCGCGGACGCGATCCTGATCATCGTCGCCGCGCTGGAAGATACGCTGATGGCCGAAATCGAAGTGGCGGCAGCCGAACTCGGCATGGACGTGCTGGTCGAAGTGCACGACGAAGCCGAGCTGGAACGCGCCGCGCGGGTGCTGAAATCCCGCCTGATCGGGGTCAATAACCGCGATCTCAAAACCTTCACCACCTCGCTTGCGGTTACCGAACGTCTCGCCCCGCTCGCGCCCGAAGGCACGCTGCTGGTCGGGGAAAGCGGGATCAACACCCATGCCGACATCACCCGGCTCGAAGCGGCGGGCGTGCGGACCTTCCTTGTCGGGGAAAGCCTGATGCGGGCCGAAGATATCGCCGCCGCCACGCGCACCCTGCTCGAAGGGAACGCCTGATCAAAGCGCGGACTGTCCTACATCCGCAAATTCGGGCAAGAACCACGCCATGACCATGCCGATGCCCTCCCCGCCTGCCCGCCATGTGCCTGATTGCGACGCGGCGGGTTTTCGTTCCTTGGACAGTGTCTCATGTGTCTCCTACAGGCCGGTCCGGACAGCCCTGCAGGCGCCAGAATGAACGAAGACCGCTCCCGACTCACCCACCTGGATGACAGCGGCGCCGCGCACATGGTCGATGTCGGCGGCAAACCGCAGACACAGCGCCGCGCGGTCGCTTCGGGGCTGATCACCATGTCGGCAGAAGCGCTTGCCGCGATCCGTGCAGGCAACGCGCCGAAGGGCGACGTGCTGTCCGCCGCACGCATTGCCGGGATCATGGCAGCCAAGCGCACCGGCGAACTGATCCCGCTGTGTCACCCGCTCGGCCTCGAAGCCGTCAGCGTCGAATTCACTTACGAGGAAGCCGCCATCCGCGCGACCGCCACCGCCTCGCTCACCGGGCGCACCGGGGTCGAGATGGAAGCGATGGTCGCGGTCAGCATTGCGCTGCTGACGATCTACGACATGGCCAAGGCAATCGACAAAGGCATGGTGATCGGCGAGGTTCGGTTGATCGCCAAGACCGGCGGCAAGTCGGGCGACTGGAAAGCGCCGCCGGTTTGAGCGACCTGCTCGATCTGGAAGCGGCGCAGACGCAGCTTCTGGCGCTCGCGCCGGTGCTGCCGCCCGAGCAGGTTCCGGTCGAAGCGATGCTCGGCCGCTATCTCGCCGAGGATGTCCGCGCCGCGCGCACCCAGCCCGCCGCCAATCTGTCGGCAATGGATGGCTATGCACTCGCTCCCGGCGCAGGGCCGTGGCAATTGGTCGGCGAAAGCCGCGCTGGCGCACCGTTCGCAGGCACTCTGACGGCCGGGCAGTGCGTCCGCATCTCGACCGGCGCGGTGCTGCCCAAAGGCGCCGACCGGGTGCTGATCCAGGAGGACGCTGCAGTTGCCGATGGCGTTGTTCGCGCTGATGAACTGCCGCTGCCCGGACGCGACATCCGCCCGCGCGGGTTCGACTTCGCCGCTGGCGACCTGCTACTCGCGCGCGGCACATGCATTACCCCGGCGCGCATCGCCTTGATGCTCGCCGCCGGGCATTCGGCGGTGGCGGCGGTGCGCCGCCCGCGGATTGCGGTGCTCGACAGCGGGGATGAACTTGCGGCCGATCCCGCCAATTGCCCGCCCTACCAAATCCCCGCCAGCAACGGCGCGATGATCGCCGCCATGCTCGCACCGCTCGGCTGCGAGGTGCAGCGGCTCGGCCCTATCGTCGATGATATGCCCGCACTCGCCGCCGCGCTGACTGCGGCGGAGGCGGCGGATATCCTCATCACATCGGGCGGCGCATCGGTGGGCGATCACGATCTCATCAAGCCGGCGCTGGCCGATTGGGGAGCCGAAACTACGTTCTGGAAGGTCGCGATCAAGCCCGGCAAGCCGCTGTTGGTGGCGCGGCGCGGCGCGCAAGTCATTCTCGGCCTGCCGGGCAATCCGGTGTCGAGCTTCGTCACCGCCTTCCTGTTCGCCTTGCCGCTGGTGCGGGCGGCGCTGGGCGATGCGAACCCGCTGCCGCGATCGGTTGTGCTGCGCGCCGCCGAAGCCTTGCCCGCTGTCGGCAAACGGCGCGAGTTCCTGCGCGCGGTCAGCGATGGCGGCAGCGTGTCCCGCGCTGGCCCGCAGGATTCGAGCGCGCTGGCAGCCCTGGCCGCTGCCGATTGCCTGATCGATCGGTCCGCAGGCGGTCCGGCAGTTGCCGCTGGCGATCCGGTTCCGGTGATCTACCTCCGGAATGGCTGAATTGCGCGGTTCGCCAGCGCAGCGCGCTTGACACGCGAATATCGGTTGCCTAATTGTTCCTTATTCGTTCACCATATCACTGAACGGAAAATTGCACCTCGGATATGTGGGTGCCGCGTGACACACGCACGCAGAACCGCATCTACCGCCGCTGTGGCGGGATCAGGGTGCAAGTATGGGAGTTTTGATCAATGCTGACCGCCAAGCAGCACGAACTGATCCGCTTCATCCAGCAGCGGCTGGAGGAAACCGGCATCTCGCCGAGTTTCGAGGAAATGAAGGAAGCGCTCGACCTGAAGAGCAAGTCGGGCGTGCACCGTCTGATTTCTGCTCTGGAGGAACGTGGTTTCCTGCGCCGCCTGCCCAATCGCGCACGTGCGTTGGAAGTGATCCGGCAGCCCGAGAATTCGACGCCGGCGCGTGCCGCCGCAGATAATGTGGTCACGATGACGCCGCCCGCTGCGCGCGCCGTTTCGCCCGAGCCGGCCAATGACGTGATCGAACTGCCGCTGCATGGCCGGATCGCGGCAGGGGCTCCGATCGAAGCGCTTGAAGGTCAGAGCACGTTGCCGGTTCCCGCCGCGCTGCTCGGCCCGGGTGAGCATTACGCGCTCGAAGTATCCGGGGACTCGATGATCGAGGCCGGCATTTTCGACGGCGATTATGCGCTGGTTCGCCGCACCGATACCGCCCGCGACGGCGAGATCGTGGTGGCGCTGGTGCGCGGCGAGGAAGCAACGCTCAAATATCTGCGCAAGGATGGCGGACAGGTGCGGCTCGATCCGGCCAACGCCGCTTACGAAGCGCAGGTCTATCGGTCTGACGAAGTTCAGGTGCAGGGCAAGCTTGCCGGATTGCTGCGCCGCTATCACTGAGATCTGTTGACGCGCGGGTGGTTTTTACCCGCCCCCGCGCCACCAGCCATGTTGCCCTTCACGCTCGGCGACGGTGGCAAATCGTTCGATTGTCGAGGTTGATCGAAAGCCCGCCGGTCTCTGAAAGCAGCCGCCGGTCGGCCTTCAACCAGCGCGGGCGGCAGGATCGCGGCAAGAAACGGTCAGCGATGACGATATCGGCGCGCGCGCAGGCGCTTGCCAGCCCTCGTTCCTCGACCCGGTCGCGGCTTCGGCCCATCAACAGCACCCATTCGCGTCCGCCGCGCTCGATCACCAAGGTGCAGAACGCATCCGAGCACCGCGCCTCCGGCCATTCGGAAAGCGGAATCGGATCGGCCTTCACTCCTGCAAGCTCGATCAGGTTATCGCGCGCATAATCTGAACGGCTGTCTCGCAGGGACAGCAACCGCCGCCCGCCGCTTGCTTCAGTGATCGTAATGCCCGCTTGCCGCCCGTCACCCGAAATAAGGATATCGGGTACAGGGGTGAGTAGCGTCAGAACAGTCGCGATGGATATCGGAACCAATGCCAGCAAGCGCGCTCGCCCGGACCACAGCGCAAGCCACAGCCCCCCGCCTGCGAACAGCGCGATGGCCGAGCCGCTGATCTGTGGCATCAGCTTCACCGCGCCCGGCTGGCTTGCGGTAAAGTGGGCGATCCCCAGCAGCAGATCGAGCGAATGCTGAACCAGCCACCAGAACGGCCAACCCGCGCCGACCAGATCGAACAGCAGCCCGAGCGCGATCAACGGCATCGCAATGAACGTCACGAGCGGAATGGCGACGACATTGGCAAGCGCCCCGTAAAGCCCCGCACGGTGGAAATGGAACAGCACCACCGGCATCAGCGCAAGTTCGATCACCATGCCGGTGACAAACAGCATCACCACCCGCCTGCCCATCCGAGCCATCCACGGCTCCTCACGCGCGGCGAGGAAAGCGCGCACCGGCGCGCTGGTCGACAGGGCGATGATTGCCAGCACTGCGCTGAAACTCATCTGGAAACTCGGTCCGATGGCGCTCTCCGGCCACAGCAGCAGCACGAACCCCGCAGCCACCGCGACCATCCGGACCGATAGCGCGTCGCGCCCCAGTGCGAGCGCGATCAGCACCAGCATGGCGGCAACGCAACTGCGCACGGTCGGCACCTCGGCGCCGGTCAAGAGGGTGTAGCCGATGCCGGCAAGCGCCCCGCCCGCTGCCGCCACCACAGGCAAACGCACGCGCAAGGCCAGTGCGGGCCACAGCGCGAGCAGCTTCAACACTGCAAGATAGGCCGCCGCGATCACAGCGCTGACATGCAGTCCGCTGATCGACAGCAGGTGCGTGAGGCCCGAATCGCGCATCGCCTCCTCGTCGGCGCGCGCGATGCTGCCGCGGTCGCCGCTGGCGAAGGCGGCAGCGATGCTGCCCGCCGAGCCCTCGACCCGCGCGCGGACATGAGCGGAAAGCGCCCGCTGGATGTCGGCAATCCCGCCCGCTTGCGGCGCTGCACGGACAAGCTCCACCGGGCCAAGCGCGCTGCCGGTGGCGGCCAACCCTTTGAACCAGGCCGCGCGCGCAAAGTTGTAGGCACCCGGCAACATCGGGCTAGCGGGCGGCATCAGGCGGGCGCGCAGCCGCACCACCGCGCCCTCTGCCAGTGCAGCACCGGCGGCTCCGCCTTCCAGCGCTTCCAACGGCACGTTGACGCGGACCTTGTACGCGGCGAGGCTCTCTGCATCGCGGACCGCCAGTGTCAGCCGGATCCGGTCTTCGGCAGGCTGATCCTCGCGCTCCAGCACATGGCCCTGAAGCAGAGCGACCTGCGGCCGCGCGATCGGCTCGGCCCCGACAATTTCGGAGCGCGCCCAGATCACCGCGATCCCCAGCGCGAACGCCAGCCCTCCGGCAGTCACCGCGCTCCGCAGGTTCACCCGTCCATCGAAGGCGTCGTTCGCATCCGGCCAGAGTACCAGCGCCGTCGCAACCAAACCGCCCCCGGCCGCCATCGCCAGGATCCAGGTGAGCTGACCCGGCAAGGCGAACCACGTCATGATCCCGCCCATGAACAGCACCGCCAACCAAGGGGCACGATCGAACCCGGCAGTGGCCAGAAACCGCTCGGCATAGTCGGCAATGCTGCGTGCGAGTTGGCCGATCGACGCTGCTGCCGCGCTGGACAATCCCGCGCCGCTTTGCCAAGGCCGCGCCGATACGACGCGAGCGGCAGGTTGGCTGCCGGGATCGTCCCCCATCGGAATGATCGGCGCATCGCGCATCGGCTCGCCCCCTGACCGGCAAGGCCCACGCCAAGCCGCTCAAACTGAACAGGAAGTGACAGGCAATGGCAAGCGAAAGCAGCAGCCCCGCGGATTCGCCGGCAACCCAGGTGGTGACTCGTTTCGCCCCCTCGCCCACCGGCTTTCTGCATATCGGCGGCGCGCGCACGGCGTTGTTCAACTGGCTCTATGCGCGCCACCATGGCGGGCGCACGCTGCTGCGGATCGAGGATACCGATGCCAAGCGTTCGACTCAGGAGGCAATCGATGCGATCATCGAAGGGCTCGACTGGCTCGGCCTGGATTATGACGCGCCGCCGCTGTTCCAGTCCGACCGGGCGGAGCGTCACGCCGAAGTCGCGCTACAATTGCTCGAAGCGGGCCACGCCTATAAATGCTTCGCAACGTCCGAAGAACTCGAAGCGATGCGCGCGGAGCAGCGCGCCAACAAGCAGCCGCTGCGCTATGACGGGCGCTGGCGTGACCGTGATCCCGCCGAAGCGCCCGCAGGTACCCCCTTCACTGTCCGGCTCAAAACCCCGAATGATGGCGAGACCACCATTCACGACCGGGTGCAGGGCGCGGTGACGGTGCGGAACGAGGAAATCGACGACTACATCATCCTGCGCGCCGATGGCACGCCGACCTATATGCTGGCGGTGGTGGTCGACGACCATGACATGGGCGTAACCCACGTGATCCGCGGCGATGATCACCTGAACAACGCTTTCCGCCAGCTGCCGATCATCCGCGCGATGAACGCGATCGAGGGCGGCTGGCCCGATCCGGTCTATGCCCATATCCCGCTGATCCACGGATCGGACGGGGCGAAGCTCTCCAAGCGCCACGGCGCTTTGGGGGTGGAGGCCTATCGCGACGAATTCGGCATCCTGCCCGAGGCGCTGTTCAACTACCTGTTGCGGCTCGGCTGGGGCCACGGCGACCGCGAGGAGATCACCCGAGAGGAGGCGGTCGAGCTGTTCGATCTCGATGGCGTCGGCAAGAGCCCTTCACGGTTCGACATCAAAAAGCTCGAAAACCTGAACGGGCACTACCTGCGCGAAGCCGATGATGCACGTCTGGCCACGCTGGTCGCGGAGCGGATGGGCGAAGATGCCGATGCGGGGCTGCTCGCGGCGGCTATGCCGGTGATTAAAGTGCGTGCGAAGAACCTCAACGAAGTTGTTGAAGGATCGGCATTCCTGTTCGCCAAGCGGCCGCTGGAAATGACCGAGAAAGCCGCCCAGCTCCTCGATGCCGACGCACGCAGCAACCTGCGCAAGATTTGCGAGCGTTTGGGGGGCGAAAACGACTGGACAAGCGAGGCACTCGAAGCCACTACGAAATCGCTTGCGGAGGAACTGGGATTGGGCCTTGGCAAGCTGGCGCAGCCGATGCGCGCGGCGCTGACCGGGTCGACGACCTCACCCGGTATTTTCGATGTTCTGGTCCTTCTGGGACGGGAAGAAGCTCTCGCCCGGCTCGACGCCCAGGCTGCATAAAGCAGACGGCGCAAGGCGCGGGAACGGCAAAGAATTTGGACAGGAGACAGACCTTGGCAGACAAGCTGGCGAAACTCGAACTCGGCGGGAAGACCTTCGATTATTCCGTGCTTGAAGGCAGCACCGGCCCCGATGTCATCGACATCCGCAAGCTCTACGCGCAGACCGGTGCTTTCACTTTCGACCCCGGTTTCACCTCGACCGCGAGCTGCGAAAGCGCGCTGACCTATATCGACGGTGACGAAGGCGTGCTGCTGCACCGCGGCTATCCGATCGGCCAGCTGGCCGAGGATTCCAGCTTCATGGAAGTCAGCTACCTGCTGCTGAACGGCGAACTGCCGAGCAAGGCGGAGATGGACGACTTCAACTACACCATCACCCGCCACACCATGCTGCACGAACAGCTGATGACCTTCTACCGGGGTTTCCGCCGTGACGCGCACCCGATGGCGATCATGTGCGGCGTGGTCGGCGCGCTGTCGGCGTTCTATCACGACAGCACCGACATCTCGGATCCCGAGCACCGGAAGATCAGTTCGCACCGGCTGATCGCCAAAATGCCGACGATCGCGGCGATGGCGTTCAAATATTCGATCGGTCAGCCTTTCATCTATCCCGACAACAAGCTGTCTTACACGGGCAACTTTCTGAAGATGACCTTCGGCGTTCCGGCAGAGGAATACGAGGTGATCCCGGCGGTCGAAAAGGCGATGGACCGGATTTTCATCCTCCATGCCGATCACGAACAGAACGCTTCGACCTCGACCGTGCGGCTTGCCGGGTCGTCGGGCGCGAACCCGTTCGCCTGTATCGCTGCGGGCATCGCCTGCCTTTGGGGCCCGGCGCATGGCGGTGCCAACGAAGCCGCACTCAACATGCTCAAGGAAATCGGCACCCCGGACCGCATTCCGCATTACATCGAGCGCGCCAAGGACAAGAACGATCCGTTCCGCCTGATGGGCTTCGGCCACCGCGTGTACAAGAACTACGATCCGCGCGCGACCGTCATGCAGAAGACCGTGCGCGAAGTTTTCGATGCGCTGAAGGTTGATGATCCGCTGTTCGAGACGGCACTGCGGCTGGAAGAACTGGCGCTCAACGATCCCTATTTTATCGAGAAGAAGCTGTTCCCGAACGTCGATTTCTATTCGGGCATCATCCTTTCGGCGATCGGCTTCCCTACCACGATGTTCACCGCGCTGTTTGCGCTGGCGCGCACCGTGGGCTGGGTGGCGCAGTGGAACGAGATGATTTCCGATCCCGGTCAGAAGATCGGCCGTCCGCGCCAGCTTTACACCGGCCCGACGCAGCGCGACTACATCCCGCTGGATCGTCGCTAAGGCGCGCCAGCAATGCTTCCGATGGTGCTGAAAGCGTTCGGCGGATTGCTGATCGCATTCGGCGCCATTTGGGCCTTTCAGGGTTTGGGACTGCTGAATTGGCCTGCGGGCAGTATCATGTTCGCCCAGCGCGAATGGGCGTTCTACGGCGCACTAACGGCAACGACCGGGGCCTTTGCCTTGTGGGGCGCAAGCAGGGTTGGCCGAACGCCGGATTAGGTCGCAAGAATTCGAGGCGCCTGGCCAATATGCCGGTTTACGCCCCCGGCAATTCCAGCGTGAACAGCGCCCCGCCGCCTTCCGCGCGGCCGACCGTCAGGCTGCCGTCCATCGCCTCTGCCAGACAATGCGAGATGTAAAGGCCAAGGCCCGATCCCTTGTCCTTGCCGCCATTGCTGTCGCGGCCGAGGCGTTCGAACTTCTCGAAAATGCGTTTCGCCTGCTCGGTCGTGACCCCCGGCCCTTCATCAGCGACGGTAACGACCACCCTGCCCCCCTTCTTGCTGGAGGCATCCGCCGCGCGGGCCGTGATCGTGACAGTGCTGCCGCCCGGCGAATAGGCGATCGCATTGCCGATCAGGTTGATGAGAATTTGCAGCACCCGGCGAAACTCCGCCGTCGCGACCGCCGCACCGCGATCGCCCGACACATCGAGGCGAATGTCGCTGTTGCGCGCGCGTACCCCGAGGATACCCGCCGCCCTGACCGCCGCATCGGCGAGGTCGACCCGCTCGCGCACCGTCACGAAGCCGGGCGTCTCCACCACTTCGAGATCGGCCAGATCATCGAGCATCGCTGCAAGGTGCTGGCCCGCGCTGGCGATCGTGCCGGCATATTCGCTGTATTCCTCGCGCAGCGGCCCGGCGAGCCGCGCGCGGATGGTTTCGGCATTGGCGATGATCCGCGACACCGGCTGGCGCAGAACGGGCGCGAGCGCACTGCCGATCAGGCGGGTCGGCGTGGTCTCGCCGCTTTCGCCGCTGTCTTTTGCAATCGGCATGGCGGACAGCGGCTCTTCGGCAATCAGCAACAGTTCGAAGCCCGAAGGCGTTTGCAGGTCCGGCCCCAACGGCATCAGCCGCGCCCGCCAGCGGCGCTGCGAACCGGCAAACCGGCAGGCTGTTCCATCGAGCAGCCGCCAGTGCAGGGGTTGTTGATGTGCAATGCCCTTCAATTCGACCAGCTCGCTCCACACGCGGCCCGGCGCGGCCATGCAGGCGGCCTGCAATTCCAGCGCATCGGGTGCCAGCGCGCTCAACACCTGCACCCGCTGACGCGCGTCGAGCCGGGCGCTGACCTCGGCGGTGGCACGATCGATCGCGTCGAGCCGCTCGGCAAATTCGCGGCCCTCCGGCACGGATTGCACGCTCCGCTGCCAGTTCTCCACCAGCACTTCGCAGCCACCACCGGCGGCTTCGCTGGCGGGGTGGATCCGGGCAAAGCCGGTGACCAGCGCTTCCCCATCGAAAGCTGCGAAGGCTCTGGCGAGCCTCAGGCCCATCTCACGGGTCTGGCGAACCAGTTCCCGCAATTCCGGGATCGCCAGCGGACCGGGCACCCGCCCCCCGCACCGCGCCTGCAGCTCGGCCAGCGGCTCGTCTGCGTTGATCAGCCAGTCGCGCGCGTCGGTCAGACCGTGGGCACCCAGCAGGCTGTCGCGGCGTTCCATACTGTTCATTTCAGCCCGCGGCCGCGTCAAGCAGCAGACGCGCCCGTTCAGGGGATATATCCGCAAGGTCGCGCGGCATACGGGCTGCCGGATCGACCAGCAGAAACTGCCGCTCGATCGCCTCAACCCCGAGCCCCGCCGCCCGCAGCCCCAGCGCCAGACGCGCGCCCTGTTGTTCGTGACACGCCAGCACCGCATGGGCACGCGGCTGCCGGGACAGCGTGGCCAGCGCGCTCGCGAACAGCGCAAGACCGGCATGATCGAGCGCCAGCGCCGCCACCGCGCCGCGCCGCATTGCCGAAACGAGCCGGGCAAGCAGGCCGAGCCGGGATGCCGCTTCATCGTAATTCTGCGACAGCCGAGCCAAGGCGCTGTCCGGCGCGGGGCTGCCGTGCTGGTGCGCATGATCCGACAGAATGGCATGAAACAATTCGGGCGGCAGTTCGGTCAGCGGCAATTCCATGCGGCGCTGGCTCTGGATGAAGCGCGACTGCGCGGCGAGCATGTTCATCGCCAGTTCGGCAATCACCGGCTCATCGGAAGCGATCAATTCCTGCAGCAGCGGGCACAACACCGGGTCGATCCCGCGCTGATGATGAAGCCGTTCGGCCAGATGGCTTTCCACCGCCAGCGCATGGCACAGAGTCAGCAAGACCTGATCCGCGGCGAGGCTTTCAGCCAGCGTATCGCGCGTATCGGTATCGCTCTGGTTGAAGCTGCGCAGCGCCGGATCGCGTCCATCCGCCACCGCCAGCAGCTGCGCGGCAAGATCGGACAGCATCCCCCGCACCCGCGCAAGGATCGCATCGCTCACGAGCCTTTGCCCTTCGCTTGCCAGCAGATGGCGCAGCACCGGCACAACCGCGCCCAGCGCGCGGTTTTCACGCGCGAGGTTCTCTCGCAGATTCTTCTCGACCGGACTGGCGGTCGCGAGTGCCATTGCTTCTTCGCCCATCCTGCCGCCATAAACGGCGCATAGTTAAATACGCGTTAGTTCAAATCCGGTCGCGGCGCAGCAGCATTTCACCCAGCAACAGCAGCGCAGCCAACGCGGTTGCGAGCGGGAGCAGGTCGAATGCGGCGGCGAGTGCGAGCGCGGCGAGCAGCACGGCGCGGTCTGCCAGAACAGCGACAGGCGCGAAGCAGGACTTCCGGAGCACGAGACGCGCCAGCCCGATGGTGACCGGCCCCAGAGCCGCCAGCGGCTCTCCCCAGGGGACGGGTGACAGCGACAGCAACAGGGCAATCGCCGCGAAGATGTCCACGCCCCAACCGAGCCGCGCCCAGGCGTTCGGCGATGACCCCTCGCCCATCAACTGCCGCTGCATCGCGGCTAGCGCACCCGCCAGCGCCGCCCCGAACACGCCGCCAGCGGCAAGAGCAAGCCCGATCGATGGAACCCCCAGCGCGCTGGCCCCAACCCCGCCCAGCAGCAGCGCCGCCGCCGTCAACAGCGCAATCAGCGGCCCTCGGCCAAGCGCGCGCGGGCCGAGAGCGCGCGCGGCCATTCGCGCTGCCGCCAGCGAAGGCCTGAGCCAGTCGACAGCGCCTGCAGCGCGGAAGATCAACGCATGCTCCTGCTGCGCCAGCGCATCCGCGTCGGTCGCCAGCAACCAGCTTTCCGGACCGGGATTTTCATTCGGAAGTTCGCGGCACGGCGTCCCATCCTGCAGCGCAAGCCGGAGCAGGACGGATATTGCATCGGCATCGGGGAGAAAATCGGCAAGACGCTGCACCGGCGCGCCGCGCATCGCCAGCAAACCGGCCCAATGGCGCGTCGCATCGATCCGCTCGAAATCGTCGGGATGACGGCTCACCATCGCGCTTTCGGCGGGCAGACAAGCGACAAAACGCGGGGGCTGCGGGCCGGTTGCAAACAGATCGCGCACCATCGCCGGATCGGGCACCAGACCATCGGCCAGGATCACCAATTCATCATCCGCCCGCACCATTGCCGGCAGGTGAAGAAAGCCGCGCAAAGCCTGAAACGTCCCGCCCGATGCCTCGACAGCGGCCTGCACCCGCAGGACTTCGCCATCAACCCGGTCGCACAGGCACAGGATACGTTCGCACCCCTGCGCCCGCAACAGATCGACCTGCCGCGCCAGCACGCTGCGCCCGGCGAGCGGCAATGTCGCGCGCAAGGGGGCAGCTTGCAGGGGGCCGTTCGAACTGTGTCTGAGGGCCGCAATCAGGGCCGTGCGCATCCTGCCGCCTTTCGCCGAGGGATCAATACCCCCCGATTGGCGGTTCCGCATCAGCGGTTCAAGCGGCGCCTGCCTAAATTTGCCCGAAATCGCGGGCGGGCTGACGGATCAGCGCCGGGCCGACCGGTTGAAACGTGCCAGCACTGCCTCGATTTCACGGATCGCGAGCGGCTCACCGGGCGCGGCATTGAGCGCATGATCGGCGGCTGACAGCAATTCATCGGCGTGGAAACTCGCCGCCAGACCCTTGAGCCGCATCGCCGCGACGTTCCAATTGCCGTCGCAGCGCGCGCGCTTGAGCAGATCGAGCTGGCGCGCGGCGCTCTCCAGGAATGCACCGCGCAGCTCGTGCATCAGCGCGGCGTTATCGCCTGCAGCTGCCGCAAGCGTCGCATCCAGAGCTCCGTTGTCATAGGCCATGGCAGGGGGCTAACACGCATTTGGTTAAAGCAGGGTTTATCCCGTTTGCGGCTGTGGTATGACGCGAGCATGGCAGAACGGCACCAGATGCGCGCTTTGGGGCGCAAAGGCGGCGCGGACGACGCGACCGGCACGGCTTCATCGCAGGAAAGCGGCATCAATGATGCTGCGCCTGACAGCGGCGAGATGCTGCTGGAGGAGGCGTGGGTCGAGAGTGAGCCGGACGTGCCCGCCGTTTCGCGTTTCGGTTGGCTGCCTGCTGCCCTTGCCTTGCTGGCAATTGCCGGGTGGACCGCATTTTTCGGCTGGACCATCAGCGGCGAAGTGATCGACGGGGCAACGCCTGCCGCTTGGGCCGGATGGATTGTGGCTTGGTCGGTGCCAACGGCGCTGATCGGGGTCGTCTGGCTGCTGGCGATGCGATCATCGCGTGCCGAGGCAAGCCGCTTTGCTGCCAGCGCCGCATTGCTCAGCCAAGAAAGTGCAGAGCTCGAACAGCGGCTCAAGATCGTCAACCGCGAACTCAGCCTCGCCCGCGAATTCCTCGCCGCGCAATCGCGCGATCTGGAGTCGCTGGGCCGGATTTCGGCTGAGCGTATTTCGACCCACGCGGCCGAATTGCAGCAGCTCATCACCACGAACGGCGCGCAGGTGGATGCGATCGGCACCGCCAGCGAAACCGCGCTCGGCAACATGAACCGGCTGCGCGACGATCTGCCGGTGATCGCCAACGCGGCGCGCGATGTCGCCAACCAGATCGGCGGCGCAGGCAACAAGGCGCAGGATCAGCTCGACCGGCTGGTATCCGGCTTCGCGCGGCTCGGCGAATTCGGGACCACAAGCGAAGCGCAGGTGGCCGATCTCAGCGCGCGGGTGGGAGAAACGCTCACCGGGTTCGACGCCCAGATGGGCCGGATCGAAGCGACCCTCTCGCGGCGCTTCGCTGCCTTGCAGGAGGACGCCGAAACCTACCGCACCCAGCTCGACGGGACCGAAGCAAAAGCGCTCGACGACCTGCGCCAGCGCAGCGGAGCCTTCGCCAGCGAAGTCGATGCTCTGTCGCAGCGATTGCAAGCGGCCGAGGAGCAGGCCAATGCCAGCATCGCAGCGATGTTTGCGCAGCTTCAGCAGGGTCTGGTGGAAAAGCTCAAGCTGGTGGATGAGCTCGACCGCACCACGAGCAGCGATGCCGAACAGCGCATCGCCCAACTGCGCGGCGAATCCGCCAGCTATGACGACCATTTCGCCGAGCGTGCGCGGTTGTTGCACGAACAGCTTGAGAAACGTCAGGCCGAATTCGAAACCCGCGAGGCACAGGCCAGTGAATTGCTGGCGCAGCGGCTCGCCGCACTCGACGATGCCCTAGCCCAGCGGCGCGAGGCGCAGGTTGCAGATACCGAACAGCTGGTGGCGCACGGACAGGCAATCGCCGCGCAACTGGACCAGTTCGGCGCTTTGCTCAGCGACGTGACGCAGGAGGGCAATGCCGCTCGCACCAGTCTTGCCAGCGGGTTCGATGTTCTTGGCGAAAAGCTGGCGGCCAAACGCATCGCTCTTGCACAGACCGAGGCGCAGCTGGCCGAACTGACCGAAAGCGGTGTGCGGCTGCTCGAGATCATCCAGTCAGGCGCGCGCACGAGCCGCGAAGACCTGCAGCAGGCAATCACCAATGCGGGCCAGAACCTTGCCGCGGTCGAGGGGCGCGCGGGCGAGGTCAGCCAGTTGATGCTGCGCACCAGCCAGCAGAGCAGCGACCTGTCCGATTACCTCATCAAGACCCGCGGCGAAATCGACGCAGCGGACACCGCCATCGACGGCTTCAGGACGCGGCTGGCCGAACAATCGGACGAAGCGCTCGCGCGGCTGCAAGGGCTGCGTGGCGGGTTCGCGCGGTTGGCGGAGGAAAGCGGCACGCTGGCCGGAGACACGCAGGAGCGCCTGCGCGAGGCACTCGCAACGCTGGAAGGGGCAATCGCGCAGACCTTTGCCACGCTTGATGAAGGCGCCCGCGAAAAGGCCACCGTTCTGGCGCAGAACATCGGGGCCGAAGCGGTGCAGGCGCTGGAGCGGGCTTTGCGCAACGAGAGTGCAGCGACCATCGGCAAGTTGGAACAGGCCGCCGCCCACGCCTCGGGCGTCGGGCGCGAGGCGGTGATCCAGCTGCGCGACCAACTGGTGCGGGTGAACGAGCTGACCGGCAACCTCGAACAGCGGATCAGCCGCGCACGCGAACTGGCCGAGGAGCAGGTCAACAACGACTTTGCCCGGCGTATGGCGCTGATCACCGACAGCCTCAACTCGGCCTCGATCGACATCGCCGGGGCGCTATCGACCGAGGTCGCCGACACGGCTTGGGACGCCTATCTCAAGGGGGATCGCGGCATCTTCACCCGCCGCGCCGTGCGGCTCATCGACAATGGCTCGGCCCGCGATATTGCCGAACTCTACAGTCAGGACGATACGTTCAAGGCCAATGTCAGCCGCTACATCCACGATTTCGAGGCGATGCTGCGTTCGACGCTGTCGACCCGCGACGGCCATGTGCTGAGCGTGACGATGCTGGGGTCGGATATGGGCAAGCTGTATGTCGTGCTGGCGCAGTCTATCCAGCGGTTCCGGAATTAGTCCGCCAAATTCACCGGCGGTTTGGGCAGGATGTCGATGTCGGCAATCGTGACCCAGCCATATTCGTAATTGGCGACGAATAGTCCGGTCAGGACAGCCGCGATGATGGCCGCGCGCAGTGCTAGCCTGCCCGGCCGGAAGTTCACCGGCGCGCTTTCCGCCTGCCCCGGCACCATGCCCTCGCCCACGTCAGCGGCGGTGCGCACGCCGAAGGGCAGCATCATGAAGGCGCACATCACCCAGAACAGAAAGTAGATCGCCGCGATCGAGGTGATCTGCATCAGACCGGCGCTCCGGGCATGACCACGCGCACCTGCGGCTTCTTGCCCGACCAGCGCTGCGCCGCGCGTCGTGCGGCAAGCCGCGCGGCTTCGTGGATCACCGCCGGATCGCGGGCATCCTTGCCCTTGAGGCGGTTGATCGCGGTCAGCACGTCGCGGCCAGCCTCGGCGAGGAAATCGGGCAAGTCTTCGTCCAGCGGCAGGCCGATCGCCTCCACCAGCGGCGCTTGCCCGCGCGCCAGCACCACCACCAGCACGCCGTCCTGCGCAATCCGGCGGCGCATCACCATCGCATCGCCATTGGCAGGCGAGATGATGTCACCATCGAGCACGAGCCGACCGGCGCGCACTTCGGCGAGCTTACCCGGCTTGCCCGGCGCAAGGCGGACGAGGTCGCCGTTCTTCTGCACCACCTGTGACGGAATTCCCGCAGCTTTGCCGACCCGCGCCTGTTCGGCCATGTGGCGGATTTCGCCGTGGACGGGCACCAGCACTTCGGGCCTCAGCCATTCGTAGAGCGCTTCGAGTTCGGGCCGCCCGGGATGCCCCGAAACGTGGATGAACGCCTGCCGGTCGGTCACCATCTGGATCCCGCGTGCGGCGAGCTGGTTCTGGATCTTGCCGATGGGAATTTCGTTGCCGGGGATCTGGCGCGAGGAGAACAGCACCACATCGCCTGCGACCAATTCAATCGGATGGTTGCTGTCCGCCATCCGGCCCAGCGCGGCGCGGGGTTCGCCCTGCCCGCCGGTGGCGATAATCAGCACCTCACCGCGCGGTAGGCCCATCGCGGTGTCGAAATTGACCGGGGCCGGGAAGTCTTCGAGATAGCCATTATCCTGCGCGACCTCGATAATCCGGTCGAGCGAGCGGCCCGCGACGCAGATCTGCCGCCCGGTTTCGCGCGCGACCTCGCCCAGCGTGTGCAGGCGCGCGACATTGCTGGCGAAGGTGGTCACGACCACGCGCTTGCCCTTGTGGCGAGCGACTTCTTCCATCAGCGCGCGGTGCACCGCGCCTTCGGAACCGGAAGGTTCGGGATTGAACACGTTGGTCGAATCGCACACCAGCGCCAGCACGCCTTCGTCGCCGATTTCGCGCAATTCCGCCTCGGTCGTCGGTTCGCCGATGATCGGTTCTTCGTCGAGCTTCCAGTCGCCGGTGTGGAAAATCCGGCCGTGCGGAGTGTCGATCAGCAGCGCGTTGCCTTCTGCGATCGAGTGCGCCAGCGGCAGGTAGGTGATCGTGAACGGGCCGATGTCGATTTCGCCGTGATCATCCTCGATAATATTGAGTTCGACCTTGCCGAGCAGCCCAGCTTCTTCAAGCTTGCGCGACACCAGATCGGCGGTGAACGGCGTCGCGTAAAGCGGCACGCCCAGTTCGCCCGCGAAATAGGGGACTGCGCCGATGTGATCCTCGTGAGCGTGGGTCAGCACGATGCCGAGCAGATCCTCCACCCGCTCCTCGATGAAATCGAGGTCCGCGAAGACCAAGTCGACGCCGGGATACTCGGTCCCGGAGAAAGTCATCCCCAGATCGACCATCAGCCATTTGCCCTGACAGCCATAGAGATTGACGTTCATGCCAATCTCGCCCGATCCTCCGAGCGCCAGGAACAGCAATTCGTCTTCGGGCGTAAAATCTTTCTTCAAGGTATTTCCGGTTCTGTCAGGAGGAGCGCGGGGAAATTCAGGCGGTTTCGGCCTGCCGCGCAAGAATGGCGAGGCCGTCCAATGTCAGGTCGGCATCGACGTGATCGAAAATTTCGGTCGCGTCATCGAACAATATGGCGAGCCCGCCGGTGGCTACAACCTTTGCCGGACGGCCGATTTCGGACTTCATCCGTTCGACCATCCCTTCCATCATCGCGACATAGCCCCAGAACACGCCGATCAGCATCTGGTCTTCGGTGTTGCGGCCTATGACGCTGCGGGTGCTGGGCGCACGGATGGCGATGCGGGGTAGCTTTGCCGTTTTGCCCACCAACGCATCGAGCGACAGGTTGATCCCCGGCGCAATCGATCCGCCCTTGTAGGCGCCGGTGAAATCGACCGCTTCGAACTTGGTCGCGGTACCGAAATCGACCACGATCAGATCGCCGCCGTATTTATGGTGCGCGGCAAGAATGTTGAGCGCGCGGTCGGCCCCCAATGAACTGGGCTGATCGACGTCGATGGCAAAGCGCCACGCAGCCTTGCCCTGCCCTGCAAACATCGGCGTGATGCCAAAATACTTTTGGCACAAGACGGTCAGGTTGTGATCCGCGCGCGGCACCACCGAGGCGACGATGATCTGGGTGATCTGATCGCGCTCGACCTCTTCGATCTTGAGCAATTGCAGCAGCCAGACCGCGTATTCGTCGCCGGTGCGGCGCGGGTCGGTGGCGATGCGCCAGCGCGCACGGATGGTGTAAGCACCGTCAACGCCCGGTTCGAACAGCGCGAAGACGACATTGGTGTTCCCGACATCGGCGGCGAGCAGCATTGGACGGACTCCTGTATTCACGAAATGTCCCCGGCGCGAATGACACGTTCCCTGCCATCCGCCAAGCGCAGCCGCAGCGCGCCGTCGCTTTCGTCCAGACCGGCGAAGCTGCCGGAGAGCACCGAACCGTCGGTATCGTGGACGGTCAGCGGCGCGCCCTGCGCATGGATCGATCCAGCAAGAAAGGCGCGGAGTGTCGCGCCAAGGCCGCCGTTGCGCCAGTTGGAAAGGCGGTGGGCGAAGGTGGCGGCGAGGCTGGCGGCGAAATCTTCGACCGGCGGCGGGGGGACAAGATCGGCCAGCGCCGCAGTCTTGCGATCCGGCAATTGCGGCGCGCGCGCCAAGTTCACTCCGATGCCGACGACGATCTGCCCGCGCACCATTTCAAGCAGGATACCCGACAGCTTGCCGCCATCCAGCAGCACGTCGTTCGGCCATTTGAGCGCAAGTTCCGCGCCTTCGTCCAGCACCCGGGCCGCAGCATCGCGCACCGCCAACGCAGCAACGAAACTGAGCGAAGCGAGCGGCGGATCGCCTTCATGGGGAACCACCACAGTCGATCCCATGAAATTGCCCGCACCGTCGAACCATTCGCGCCCCTGCCGTCCGCGGCCGGCGGTCTGGCGGCGTGCGACCAGCCACTGTCCATGCGGCCAGCCTCCGCCATTCCGGATCGCGGCGGCGCAATCGGCATTGGTCGAGCCGGTCTCCTCGACCAGATGGATAGGCGAAAGTGTCGTCAAACCGTAAGGAACAGCGACGCGGCGGCCTTGTCGGCCAGATCGGTCAGAGACGGAGTGAGCAGATAGCCCAGCGGCGATACGATCAGCGCGGTCAGCCCCAGCAGCGCCCAGTGCCCCGCCGGGCTCTTCCCCGTAACAACGCCGGCCGGTTCATCGAAGAACATCACCTTGACGAACTTGATGTAATAGAACGCCCCGATCACGCTCGCAGCGATGGCGATTGCGCCGAATGCGACCAGCCCAGCTTCGATGGTGGCCTGAAACACCACGAACTTGCTGTAGAAGCCGAGCAGCGGCGGAATGCCCGCAAGGCTGAACATGAAGAACAGCAGCGCCCAGGCAATCGCAGGTTGCGTGACCGAAAGTCCGCGAATGTCCGCAAAGGTTTCGAACAGCGCGCCATCCTCGCCGCGCAGCATCAGCAGCGCGACGAAGCTGCCGAGGCTCATCGCGACATAGATGAACAGATAGACCAGCATCGCGCTCGCCCCGTCCTGATTGGCGACCGCAAGGCCGAGGAGGATGAAACCGATATTGTTGATCGAGGAATAAGCCAGCAGCCGCTTGAGGTTTTCCTGACCGATCGCGCCCAACGCGCCGAAGATGATCGAAGCGAGCGCGGTGAACATCACGATCTGTTGCCACGCGTCGACCTGCCCGCCGAACACCTCGAACACCACACGGGCGGTCAGCGCGACGGCGGCGACCTTGGGCGCGGTGGCGAAGAAGGCCGTCACCGGCGTCGGCGCGCCTTCATAAACGTCGGGCGTCCACATGTGGAACGGCACGGCGGAAATCTTGAACGCAAGGCCCGCCAGCACGAAGATCAACCCGAACAATGCGCCGGTGCCCAATTCGCCGGTCAGGCCCGCTCGCACGGCAAGGAAGCCTGTGCCGCCGGTAAAGCCGTAAAGCAGGCTCATGCCGTAAAGCAGAATGCCCGAGGCCAGAGCGCCCAGAACGAAATATTTCAGCCCCGCCTCGCCCGAGCGCGTATCGCGCCGCAGGATCGCGGCAAGCACATAGGCCGACAGGCTGTTGAGTTCGAGCCCGAGATAGAGGCTCATGAAATCATTGGCCGAAACCATGATGCTCATGCCGACGGTCGCGAACAGCACCAGCACCGGATATTCGGCGCGCATCACCCGCTCGGTTCCGGCAGCGGCGCTGTTGAAGAACGCGGGCGCCACCATGAGCGCGCCGATGGCGGAAAGATAGATCAGCGCCTTGGCGAACAAGGCAAAGCTATCGACCTTCATCAGCCCACCGAACGCCAGCGTGGCCGGGCCGTCGGTCCCGAAATGGAGGCCCGGCACCAGCATGACGCCTGCACCGAATAGCGCCGCAGCGGCAAGAATGGTGACGAGGCGCGCGGCTTTGTCCCCTGCCCAAGCCGCGACGAGCAGCAGCACGAGGCCCGCTGCTATCAGCAGCAATTCAGGCGCGATCAGCGCGAAGGAAGGCGCGAAGTCCATCAGTGTGCGCCCTCCCCGGCGGCATTATCGTGGTGGAGCGCATTGGCGGCTTCCTCACGCGGAGCGCCGGGCGCGAGGCTGGCATCAGAAGCGGGAGCAGTGGCGGCAAGGCGGGCATCGAGCACCGCGATGTCTGCACGCATCGGCGCAAGGAAGCTTTCGGGGTAAACCCCCATCCACAGCACCGCTGCGGCAATCGGCGCCATCATCACCCACTCGCGCGCCGAAATGTCGCGCATTGCGGCCGCATCTTCGTTGACCTGCCCGCCGAACGCCACGCGGCGATAGAGATAGAGCATGTAGGCCGCGCCGAGGATGATGCCGGTGGTCGCCACCAGAGCAACAAGGCTGGAGGTCTGGTAAATGCCTGCCAGCGCCAGAAACTCGCCGACAAACCCGCTGGTGCCCGGCAGGCCGATGCTGGCCATCGTGAACAGCAGGAAGAACAGCGCGTAATAGGGCATGTTGATCGCCAGCCCGCCATAACGGGCGATCTCGCGGGTGTGCAGCCGATCATAGATCACGCCAACACACAGGAACAGCGCGCCCGAAACGAGGCCGTGGGAGAGCATGATGATCACTGCGCCCTCCAGCCCCTGCACGTTGAAGGCAAACAGGCCGACGGTGACAATCGCCATGTGCGCGACCGAGGAATAGGCGATCAGCTTCTTCATGTCGGCCTGCACCAGCGCGACCAGCGAGGTATAGACCACCGCGATCATCGACAGGATGAACACCAGCCACGCGAAATCGGCGGAAGCTTCGGGGAACATCGGCAGGCTGAAACGGATGAAGCCATAGCCGCCCAGCTTCAGCAGCACGCCTGCAAGGATCACCGAACCCGCGGTGGGCGCCTGAACGTGCGCGTCGGGCAGCCAGGTGTGCAGCGGCCACATCGGCACCTTGACCGCGAAACTCGCGAAGAAGGCAAGCCATAGCCATGTCTGCGCCTCTGCCGGGAAATCGTACTGCATCAGCGTCGGAATGTCGGACGTGCCCGCTTCGGCCACCATCCAGAACATCGCGATCAGCATCAGCACCGACCCGAGCAATGTATACAGGAAGAACTTGTAGCTGGCGTAGATGCGGTTGTCCCCGCCCCACACGCCGATGATCAGATACATCGGGATCAGGCCAGCTTCGAAGAAGACATAGAACAGGAACAGATCCTGCGCCGCGAAGGTGCCGATCATCAGCACTTCCATGAACAGGAAAGCCGCCATGTATTCGCCGACGCGCTTCTTGATCGCGTCCCAGCTGGCAAGAATGCAGATCGGCATCAGGAACACGCTGAGCATGATCAGCAGCAGCGAAATTCCGTCGATCCCCAGCGCGTAGCTGAAGCCCGCAAACAGATCGGCGCGTTCGGTGAACTGCCATTGCGGCCCGCCGATCTGGTAGCTCGACCACAGGATGATACCCAGGCCGAAGGTGGCAAGCGTCGCCCCGAGTGCGACCCAGCGCGCAAGGTTCGCGCCCACGAACAGGCACGCCAGCGCGCCCGCAAGCGGCACGAGCATCATCAGTGACAGGATGGGAAGGCCTTCCATTACGAAGCGCGCTCCTAAAGCAGAACGAAGGTGATAGCGGCGACCAGCCCGAGCAGCATGATCAACGCATAAGTGTAGACGTAGCCCGACTGGATCGACTTCGCGGCGCCAGCGCTGCGCTCGACCACCCAGGCGATACCGTTCGGGCCGAAGCGATCGATCGTGCCGATATCGCCGAGCTTCCAGAACTGGCGCCCGAACCAAAACGCCGGCTTGACGAAGATCGCATCATACAACTCGTCGAAGTACCACTTGCGGTAGACGAAGTTGTGCAGTGCGCCGAAGGTGGCCACGAACTTTCCGGGAATGTCCGGCTTGGCGATGTAGGCGAAGTATGCGCCTGCAAGGCCCAGCAGCATCACGATGGTCGCAGTCAGCTTCACCCACAGCGGCACGACGTGCAGCGCGTGGATCAGATTTTCGTTGAAGTAGATCGAGCCGCCCCAGAAAGCTTCGCCGTCGATGAAATCGTACTTGAATGCGAAGCCTGCAAAGATCGCACCCAGCGTCAGCACACCCAGCGGGATCAGCATGGCGACCGGGCTTTCATGCGGGTGATAACCGGCGGTGCCGTCATCCTCATGCGGCGAAGGCACTGAATGGTGCGCGTCGTGGCCTGCGTCTTCCTGCTTGGGCGGGTTGGCGTGGTCAGGATCGTCGTGGCCGTGGTGGACGGCGTGCTGGATATGCTCCGACAGAGCCCAGCGCGGCTTGCCCCAGAAGGTGAGAAACATGAGGCGCCACGAATAAAAGCTGGTCAGCAATGCGGCGATGGCACCGGCCCAGAAGGCGAACTGCGATACGCCGGTACCGCGCGCCCATGCCGCTTCGAGGATCGCGTCCTTGGAATAGAAGCCCGCAAAGCCGAACACGCCGAGCACGCCCACGCCGGTGATCGCCAGCGTACCCGCCAGCATCGCGTAGAAGGTCAGCGGAATGCGCTTACGAAGCCCGCCGTAATACCGCATGTCCTGTTCGTGATGCATCGCGTGGATCACGCTGCCTGCGCCAAGGAACAGCAGCGCCTTGAAGAACGCGTGCGTGAACAGGTGGAACATCGCCACGCCATACGCGCCAACCCCGGCAGCGAAGAACATATAGCCGAGCTGTGAGCAGGTCGAATAGGCGATCACCCGCTTGATGTCCCACTGGGTCGTGCCGATGGTGGCGGCGAAGAAGCAGGTGGCAGCACCCACGATGGTGACGATGGTGAGCGCGGTCGGCGCGGTTTCGAACATTGGCGACAGGCGGCACAGCATGAACACGCCCGCCGTCACCATGGTCGCGGCGTGGATCAGCGCGGAGACCGGCGTCGGCCCCTCCATTGCATCCGGCAGCCACGTGTGCAGGCCCAATTGCGCCGATTTGCCCATCGCGCCGATGAACAGCAGGATGCACAGGATATCCATCGTATACAGCCGCATGCCGACGAAGGTGATGGTCGATCCGCTCATCGCCGGAGCAGCGGCGAGGATCTCGGTAATCGAGGTCGTCTGGAACACCAGAAACGTGCCGAAGATGCCGAGCATGAAGCCGAGGTCACCCACGCGGTTGACCACGAAAGCCTTGATCGCGGCAGCACCTGCGCTCGGCTTACGGAACCAGAACCCGATCAGCAGGTAGGACGCGAGGCCCACCCCTTCCCAACCGAAGAACATCTGCACGAGGTTGTCGGCGGTCACCAGCATCAGCATGGCGAAGGTGAACAACGACAGGTAGGCGAAGAACCGCGGCTGATCCGGATCTTCCTCCATATACCCCCACGAATAGAGGTGCACGAGCGCCGAGACCGAATTGATCACCACCAGCATCACCGCGGTGAGCGCATCGACGCGCAGCGACCAGTCGAAGTTGAGCGAGCCGCTTTCGACCCATTTCAGCACTTCGATCACTTCGGCGTTCTGATCGCCGCCGAGAAAGCCGAGGAAGATCGGCCAGCTCAGGCCTGCAGACAGGAACAGCGCGCCGGTGGTGACGGATTTCGCCGCCACATTGCCGATCATACGGTTGCCCAGCCCTGCGATCAGGGCAGCGAGCAACGGCGCGAAGACGATAATGAGAATGGGATGCACGGGCGGTTTATCCCTTCATCCGGTTGATATCGTCGACCGCGATCGAGCCGTGTCCGCGGAAGTAGATCACCAGAATGGCAAGGCCGATGGCAGCTTCCGCCGCCGCAACCGTCAGCACCAGCATTGCGAACACCTGCCCCACCAGGTCCTGCATGAAGGCGCTGAAGGCGACGAGGTTGATGTTCACCGCCAGCAGGATCAATTCGACCGCCATCAGAATGACGATCACGTTTTTGCGATTAAGAAAAATCCCCAGCACCCCGAGCACGAACAGAATCGCGCCCACGGTGAGGTAATGTTCAATGCCGATCGCGCCTGCACTGTTCATAGGTCGACCCCTTGCCCGATCTCCGGGTTCTTCATGACGGTTGCATCCTCGGGACGGCGGCGGGTCTGCTTGTCGACGTCCTGCCGCGCACGCGCGCCGGGCTTAGGCGCCTGGAAGGTCAGCACGATCGCACCGATCATCGCCACCAGCAGGATAATGCCCGCGATTTCGAACAGCAGGATGTACCGGCCATACAGCAGCGCGCCGAGCGCCTCGATATTGCTGACCTCGACCGCCTGCACCGCGCTGCCGTCCGGCGTACCCAACTGGATGCCGCCCGCGCTGTATGCGCCCGCCGCCAGCAGCAACTCGGCCAGCAGCACTGCCGCGACGGCGAGCCCCAGCGGCGCGTTGCGGCTGAAGCCTGCGCGCATCGCGGCGAAATCGATGTCGAGCATCATCACCACGAACAGGAACAGCACGGCCACGGCACCGACATAGACGATCACCAGCAGCATCGCGATGAACTCCGCGCCCACCAGCACCATCAGGCCGGCGGCGTTGAAGAACGCCATGATCAGCCACAGCACCGAATGGACGGGGTTCTTCGACATGATCGTCATCACGGCGGCGCCGACCACGATGGTCGCGAAGAAATAAAAGGCGATGGCCTGTATCATGATATTACTCCGCCGATCCGTCACCCCGGCGAACGCCGTGGCCCAGAAAGCGGCAATGTGATCCCTAGTCCAAGTGTGTTCCCGGTGCCTCGAACCCTCGGCGCCGGGACAACGAAATTATTGACCCAATGTCCTTCGTCCGGCGCGCCCTAGCGGTAGGGGGCGTCGGCTTCAAGATTGGCCGCGATGGCCCGTTCCCACTTGTCACCATTCGCGAGCAGCTTGGCCTTGTCGTAAAGCAGTTCTTCGCGGGTTTCGGTGGCGTATTCGAAATTCGGCCCCTCGACGATCGCATCGACCGGGCAGGCTTCCTGACAGAAGCCGCAATAGATGCACTTGGTCATGTCGATGTCATAGCGGGTGGTGCGGCGGCTGCCGTCTTCGCGCGGTTCGCTCTCGATGGTGATCGCCTGCGCGGGGCACACAGCCTCGCACAGCTTGCACGCGATGCAGCGTTCCTCGCCATTCGGATAACGCCGCAGCGCGTGCTCGCCGCGGAAGCGGGGCGAGAGCGGCGATTTTTCGAACGGGTAGTTGATCGTCACCTTGGGCTTGAAGAAATACTTCAGCGTCAAGGCGTGCGCCTTGAGGAATTCCCAGAGGGTGAACGATTTGATGAGGTGGGAGACGGTGGTCATGACTTGGCTCTTGCAGCTTCAGGCTGCGCAGGGGTGGTATCGACGAATGCGGGAGGAACGGCGGCAGGATCGGGAACGAAAGCCGGCGCGCGGTCGAAATGTCCCGTCGCCATCAGCCACCCGCTGGTCGCCGCGACGAACAGCAGGCTCATCGGCAGGAACACCTTCCACCCGAGGCGCATCAGCTGGTCGTAGCGGTAACGCGGCACGGTCGCCCAGATCCAGCTGAACATCAGGAAGAACATGAAGGTCTTGAGCAGGAACCACACGATCCCCGGCACCAGATAAAGCGGCGCCCAGTCGATCGGCGGCAGCCACCCGCCCCAGAACAGCAGCGTGTTGAGCGAGCACATCAGCAGGATGTTGGCATATTCGCCGAGCCAGAACAGCGCGAAGCTCATCGAGGAATATTCGGTCTGGTAACCCGCGACGAGCTCGCTCTCCGCCTCGGTCAGGTCGAACGGTGCACGCGCGGTTTCTGCCAGCGAGGAGATGAAGAACACCACCCACATCGGGAACAGCAGCGGGTGCACGACATAGGCGTTGATCACGCCCAGCCCGAAGCCCTGCTGCGCATACACGATCCCGCTCATGTTGAACGTGCCGGCAAACAGCACCACGCACACCAACACGAAGCCGATCGAGACCTCGTAGGAGATCATCTGCGCCGCGGCGCGCATCGCCGAGAAGAACGGGTATTTCGAGTTCGACGCCCACCCGCTCATCACCACGCCATAAACGCTGAGCGAACTGATCGCGAGAATGTAGAGCAGGCCCACGTTGATGTTGGCGATCACCCCGCCGTCCCAGAACGGGATCACAGCCCACGCCGCGAGCGCCACGGTAAAGGTGATGATCGGCGCGAGCAGGAAAATGCCCTTGTTCGCTGCCGTCGGGATGATGGTTTCCTGCAGGAATACCTTGAGCCCGTCAGCGAAGCTTTGCAGCAGCCCAAACGGCCCGACCACATTCGGCCCGCGCCGCATCGAGACTGCGCCGATCACCTTGCGGTCGACATAGATCACCATCGCGACGCTGAACATGACGAGCAGCGCGACGATGACGATCGCCGCCACGGTGGCAATGCTCCAGGCCCATTCGTAGCTGAGGCCGAGGGATTGGAAGAAGGCGGTCATTCCGCAGCCTCCTTCACATCGGCCCCGTGCAGCAGTTCATCCGAACAGCGCTGCATCACTTCGCTGGCGCGGGCGATCGGATTGGTGAGGTAGAAATCCTTGACCGGATGGGCGGTGATTTCGCCCTCGGCCTTGGCTGCGCTGTCAGGTTTCGGCAGCGCGCCGTAATCCGCGAGGCCTTCCTCGCCCAGCGCAGGCACGGCAGCGATCATCTTGCCCTGCAATGCGCCGAAGCTGTCGAAGCCGACCGTCACGTCCAGCGCGTCGGCAAGCGCGCGCAAGATCGTCCAATCCTCGCGCGCATCGCCGGGGGCGAACACGGCCTTCTCGGCGAACTGCACCCGGCCCTCGGTATTGACGTAAGTTCCGTCCTTTTCGGCATAGGACGCGCCCGGCAGGATGATGTCGGCGTGATGCGCGCCCTTGTCACCGTGGTGGCCGATATAGACCTTCAGCGACCCTGCGTAGGGCGCATAATCCATTTCGTCCGCGCCGAGGCTGAGCAGCACCTTGGGCGCTGCCTTGGCGATGTCGGCCATGCCGCCCGGAACCGTGAAGTCCAGCATCAGCGAGGCCATCCGCGCTGCCGAAATGTGCAGCACGTTGAACCCGTTCCAATCGTCCTTCACCAGTCCGAACTTGTCGACCAGCTTCAGCGCCGCCGGCAGCGCGCCCTTCGCCAGAGCCGCCGCGCCCACGATCACCGCCGGACGCTTGGCCGACTTCATGACGTCACCCAGTTCCTTGGGCACACGGTTCAGGATCTTGAGGTCGGAGCCGAGGAACGTCGCCGGGAAGGTCGTGTCCCACTCCGGCCCGACCACGAACACCTTTGCCCCTGCCTTAACCGCCTTGCGCAGCCGAACGTTGAGCAGTGCGGCTTCCCAACGGATATTGCTTCCGACGATCAGGATTGCGTCGGCTGTCTCGATGCCCGCAAAGGTGGAATTGAAGTTCACCGCCGCAAGATTCGACACGTCATAGGTCATGCCGGTCTGGCGCGCTTCGGTCAGCTGCGATCCGCAGGCATTGACCAAAGCCTTGGCCGCGAACATCGTCTCGGCGTCGAGCAGATCGCCCGCGACCGCCGCAATGCTGGACGCGTTGCCTTCCAAAGCACCCGCAATCATCCCGAATGCCTCGGTCCACTCGGCGGGCTGCAATTTGCCGTCGCGGCGCACCCACACGCGGTCGAGGCGACGCTTGCCGAGGCCATCGACCTGATAGCGGCCCTTGTCGCTCAGCCACTCCTCGTTGACGTCGTCATTGATGCGCGGCAGCGCGCGCATGACTTCCCGGCCGCGCGAATGGAGCGTGATGTTCGCCCCCACCGCGTCCGACACGTCGATGCTGAGCGTCTTTTTCAATTCCCAAGGACGTGCCTCGAACGCGTAGGGGCGGCTCGTCAGCGCGCCGACCGGGCACAGGTCTATCACATTGGCGCTGAGTTCATGTGCCGCCGCCTGTTCGAGATAGGTGGTGATCTGCATGTCCTCGCCGCGGAACAGCGCGCCGATCTCGTCCACGCCCGCGATTTCCTCGGAAAAGCGCACGCAGCGGGTGCAGTGGATGCAGCGGGTCATGATCGTCTTGATCAGCGGACCCATGTACTTCTCGGTCACCGCGCGCTTGTTCTCGTGATAGCGCGAGCCGCCGCGGCCATAGGCGACCGCCTGATCCTGCAAATCACACTCGCCGCCCTGATCGCAGATCGGGCAATCGAGCGGGTGGTTGATGAGCAGAAACTCCATCACCCCTTCGCGGGCCTTCTTGACCATTGCGCTGTCGGTGCGGATTTCCTGACCATCGGCAGCAGGCAGCGCGCAGGAGGCCTGCGGCTTGGGCGGCCCGGGCTTCACCTCGACCAGACACATGCGGCAATTGCCCGCAATGCTGAGGCGTTCGTGATAGCAGAAGCGCGGGATTTCCTTGCCTGCCAGCTCGCACGCCTGGAGCACGGTGGCGCCCGCCGGGACCTCGATTTCTTGACCGTCTACGGTGACTTTAGGCATTATTCGGCTGCCTCTGCAAACTTGGCATTATGCTCCACGATCCGCCGCTCCAGTTCCGGCCGGAAATGGCGGATCAGACCTTGGATCGGCCATGCCGCCGCGTCGCCGAGCGCACAGATGGTGTGGCCTTCGACCTGCTTGGTCACCTCGTGCAGCATGTCGATTTCCTCGATGGCCGCGTCGCCGGTGCGCAGCCGCTCCATCATGCGCCACATCCAGCCCGTGCCTTCGCGGCAGGGGGTGCACTGGCCGCAGCTCTCATGCTTGTAGAAATAGCTGAGGCGGGCAATCGCGCGGACGATGTCGGTGGACTTGTCCATCACGATCACCGCTGCCGTGCCGAGGCCGGAGCCGAGTTCCTTCAGCCCGTCGAAATCCATCGGCGCGTAGCGGATCTGCGCGGCGGGGACGAGCGGCACGGAGGAGCCGCCCGGAATCACCGCCAGCAGATTGTCCCACCCGCCGCGAATGCCGCCGCAGTGCTTTTCGATCAGCTCTTCGAAGCTGATGCTCATCGATTCCTCGACGACGCAGGGCTTTTCCACGTGGCCAGAAATCTGGAACAGCTTGGTGCCCTTGTTGTTCTCGCGCCCGAAGCTGGAGAACCACGCCGCCCCGCGCCGCAGGATCGTCGGCGCGACCGCGATGCTTTCGACGTTGTTGACTGTGGTCGGACAGCCATACAGCCCCGCGCCCGCCGGAAACGGGGGCTTCAATCGCGGCTGGCCCTTCTTGCCTTCGAGGCTCTCGATCATCGCGGTTTCTTCGCCGCAGATGTAGGCACCCGCGCCGCGATGCATGAAAACGTCGAAATCATAGCCCGAACCGCAGGCGTTCTTGCCGATCAGCTTGGCATCATACGCCTGTTCGATCGCCGCCTGCAGCACCTCGGCCTCGCGGATATATTCGCCGCGCACGTAGATATACGCCGCCCGCGCGCGCATCGCGAAGCCCGCGACCAGCGCGCCTTCGACCAGCTTGTGCGGATCGTGGCGCAGGATTTCGCGGTCCTTGCAGGAACCGGGCTCGGATTCGTCGGCATTGATGACAAGGAAGCTCGGGCGCCCGTCGCGCGATTCCTTGGGCATGAAGGACCACTTCAAACCGGTCGGGAAGCCCGCTCCGCCGCGTCCGCGCAGGCCGCTGGCTTTCATCTCCTCGACGATCGCATCCGGCCCGCGTGCGAGCAGCGCCTTGGTATCGTCCCAATCGCCGCGCGCCTGCGCTGCCTTCAGGCCCCAATCCTGGAACCCGTAAACGTTGGTAAAGATGCGGTCCTTATCCGCGAGCATCGCTGCCATCCCTTGTTTTGGCGCGCTTCAGGCGCACCAGCGAAATCACCTGAAACATCAGGCCCAATCCCATCAGGATCACACCCATTTCCAGCTTGCCCGTCGCGGTGAAAAACGCGCCGAGAGCAAAGCCGGTCAGCCCCGCGCCGACCAGAGCGAGCGTCATCGGGTTCATCCGATCACTCCCTGATTGAACAGCGCGGCGAGCACCACCAGGATGAGGATAATCACCCCCACGCGCATCAGGCCCATCAGCACCTTGTAGGCGATGAAGGCCAGCAGCAACGCGCCGATGATCGAGACGGCTTCGGTCACCACTCGCCTCGATAATCGTGGTTCTCGGTGACCATTTCTTTCAGCGTCGTCGGCCCGCCCGAAGGCTCGGAAGTGTGCCGACCCGGCTCCTGCGTGCCAGCCTTGGGTTGCTGTCCGGCCGCAAGCGCATCCAACACCGCATCGAGGCGTTCGGGCGTCAGGTCTTCGTAATTGTCGTCGTTGATCTGGACCATCGGCGCGGTGGCGCAATTGCCCATGCATTCGACTTCGGTGAGGGTCCACAGCCCATCTGCCGAAACGTGGCCCTTCTCCATCCCGCGCTTCTTGCAGGCGGCGATGATGTCGTCCGAGCCGCGCAGCATGCAGGGCGTGGTGCCACACACCTGGACGTGGAATTTGCCCACGGGCTTGAGGTTGTACATGAAGTAAAAGCTGGCGACTTCAAGCACGCGGATCACCGGCATCCCGAGATATTGCGCGACATATTCGATCACCGGCAGCGGCAGCCAGCCCTGCGTATCGGTCTCCGCGCCGACCTGCCGCTGGGCGAGATCGAGCAGCGGCATCACCGCCGAACGCTGACGCCCTTCGGGATACTTGGCAATGTGCCAATCGGCGGTTGTGCGGTTCTCCGGCGTCCATGCGAACGCGCTCCAGCGGGCGCGCAGTTCGGGGGTATCGGGTGCGGGGTTACGGTCAGCCATGCTTGCTGTCCTTTGGAGAGTTTTGCTTGGAGGCGGCATGGCCGATGGCGAGCACTGCCAGCCACCATGCCAGCATGGCGCCGACGACAACTGCGACGAAAAGCAAGAAGTTGCCCTTAAGTCCGGCGATCAGCCCGCCTTCCGGTGCGAACAGGCCGAAGAAAACCACTGGACCCAGCAATAAAGCGACCAGTGCGAGGCCGACCATTAGCAGGAACGATCGAGAATTGCTCACCGGTCACACTCCCCAAACACCACGTCGATCGCGCCGAGAATGGCGGTCGCGTCGGGCAGCATGTGGCCCTTGGACATGAAGTCCATCGCCTGCAGGTGCGAAAACGCCGTGGGGCGGATCTTGCAGCGGTAGGGCTTGTTGGTGCCGTCGCTGACCAGATAGACGCCGAATTCGCCCTTGGGACTTTCGGTCGCCACGTAAACCTCGCCCGCAGGCACGTGAAAGCCTTCGGTATACAGCTTGAAGTGGTGGATCAGGCTTTCCATCGACTGCTTCATCTCGCCGCGCTTGGGCGGGGAAACCTTGCCGTCGGTGCTGGCAATCGGCCCCTGCGGCATATCGCGCAGACACTGGCGGATGATCTTGGCGCTTTCGTAGACTTCCTTCACGCGCACCATGAAGCGATCATAGCAGTCCGAATTGGTGCCGACCGGAATGTCGAACTCCATCCGGTCATAGACATCATAGGGCTGGCTCTTGCGCAGATCCCATGGGATGCCGGCGGCGCGGATCATCGGGCCGCTAAAGCCCCACGCCACCGCATCATCGCGGCTGACCACGGCGATATCGACATTGCGCTGCTTGAAGATGCGGTTGTCGATCACGAGGCTCATCGCGTCTTCGAACAGCTGGAAGAAGCGGTTGTCGAGCCAGTCGCCGATGTCCACCAACAGCTTTTCCGGCACGTCCTGATGCACGCCGCCGGGACGGAACCAGGCCGAGTGCATCCGCGCGCCGCTCGCGCGCTCGAAGAAGTTGAGGCAATCCTCGCGCAGTTCGAACACCCACAGGTTGGGCGTCATCGCGCCCACGTCCATCACATGCGCACCGATGTTGAGCATGTGGTTGCAGATGCGGGTCAGCTCGGCGAACATCACGCGCAGATATTGCGCGCGGATCGGCACTTCGATGTTCAGCAGCTTCTCGATTGCGAGCACCCACGAATGCTCCATGCACAGCGGCGAGCAGTAATCGAGCCGGTCGAAATAGGGCAGCGCCTGCAGGTAGGTCTTCTGCTCGATCAGCTTTTCGGTGCCGCGATGCAGCAGGCCGACATGCGGATCGATGCGCTCAATCACTTCACCGTCCAGTTCCATCACCATCCGCAACACACCGTGCGCAGCCGGGTGCTGGGGGCCGAAATTGATCGTGTAGTTGGAGATGACCTCACCGGTGGTGGTGAGCGATTCTTCGCGTTGCATGCTCATCGTCCGCCCTCCTTCGAGGTGTCCTCGGGCGCGGGGGGTGCTTTCTTGTCGGTGTCTTTGAGATCGGGCGAGCCGGGAGAGACGGGCTTGGCGGCCTTTTCGTCGGCCTTTGGCCCGGCGCCGGTCTGCTTGGTGCTCTCGGTCGTCTTGACTTCCTCCACACGCGGCTCGCCGCGCGATTTCTCGTCACCCGGCAGCACGTAATCCGCGCCCTCCCATGGGGAGAGAAAGTCGAAGCTGCGCATTTCCTGCGCCAGTTCGACCGGTTCATACACCACCCGCTTTTCCTCCTCGGAATAGCGTAGTTCGGTATAGCCCGTCATCGGGAAGTCCTTGCGGAAAGGATGCCCTTCAAAGCCGTAATCGGTGAGGATGCGGCGCAGATCGGGATTGCCCGCGAAGCTGACGCCGAACATGTCGAACACTTCGCGTTCGAGCCAGCCTGCGTTGGGCCACAGCGTGGTAACGGTCGGCACCGGCGTGTTCTCGTCCGCCGAACATTTTACCATCACGCGGTGGTTCTTGGTCAGGCTTTGCAGCATGTACACGACCTCGAACCGTTCGGCCCGGTCGGGGTAATCGACACCGGCGATCTCCATCAACTGCTGATAGGCATGATCATCGCGCAACGTTTGCAGCACGCGGGCAATGTCGTCGCGCCGGACACGGAACGACACCTCGCCATGCGATTCGACCGCATCGAGCAGCCACACGCTGATGCTTTCGCTGATTGCGTCGATCACGCCTTCGTTCGAAGCGTATTTCGGGGCGGAATGGAGAACGGCCATGGCCTTTGCCCTTATCTCTCGATCGTGCCGACGCGGCGGATTTTCCGCTGCAACTGCATGACGCCGTAAAGCAGCGCCTCTGCGGTCGGCGGGCAGCCCGGAACATAGATGTCGACCGGCACGATCCGGTCGCAGCCGCGCACCACCGAATAGCTGTAATGGTAATAGCCGCCGCCATTGGCGCAGCTACCCATGCTGATCACATATTTGGGGTCCGACATCTGGTCGTAGACCTTGCGCAGCGCCGGAGCCATCTTGTTGCACAGCGTCCCCGCGACGATCATCACGTCCGACTGGCGCGGGGAAGCGCGCGGCGCGACGCCGAAGCGTTCCATATCGTAACGCGGCATATTGACGTGGATCATCTCGACCGCGCAGCACGCAAGGCCGAAGGTCATCCACCACAGGCTGCCGGTGCGCGCCCACTGGAACAGATCCTCGGTCGAGGTGACGAGGAAGCCCTTGTCGTTCACCTCGGTCTGCATCGCGGTGAAATAGGACGCGTCAGGCTGACGCACCTCGCCGCCCTTGGCGGTGGTGAGAGCCGAAATGTCGGGAAGCCCTTGGGGAGGAGTAACGGTGGTATTCATTCCCAATCCAACGCTCCTTTCTTCCATTCATATGCGAGGCCGACGGCAAGGATGAACAGGAACACCATCATCCCGCCCCATCCGACCCAGCCCGTCTGACCGAGGCTGACCGCCCACGGAAACAGGAACGCGGCTTCGAGATCGAACACGATAAAGCTGATCGCCACGAGATAGAACCGCACGTCGAACTGGCTGCGAGCATCTTCGAACGCGGGGAAGCCGCATTCATATTCGCTGAGCTTGTCAGCCGTCGGGTTATGCGCGCCCGTCAGCCGCGACACCGCCATCGGGGCGACCACGAACAGGATCGACAGCCCGAAGGCGATGAGAATGAATAACAGTATCGGCAGATACTGGCTGAGATCGATCACGGCGATGTCCAAGCTATTAATCCCGCGGTCGCCCTAAGCCTCTCGCGCCCACCGCGCAAGCCCGCGACTCGGGCAAAAGCCCTTAGCGGTGTTGCACGAAATCGAACAGTTCTTGCGAGCGAGCGCGAAATTCCGCGCGCCCCCTACTTCATCATGCGGGCCGTGGCCTTCTCGATGGCCGAACCATAGGGCGGCTTTAATCCGCCGAGCTTGGCGATGTCGATCTTCGGCTGGTGATAGACGGCGCGGGCGTGGCTGAATTCGCGGAAACCCTCGACCGCGTGATAGCTGCCCATCCCCGACGGGCCGACGCCGCCGAACGGCAGGTCTTCCATCGACACGTGGAACACCACGTCGTTGGTGGTCACCCCGCCCGAAATCGTGCGGGTCAGCACGCGCTCCTGCTCGCCCTTGTCTTCCCCGAAGTAGTAGAGGCCGAGCGGGCGATCGTGTTCGTTGATGTAATCCACCGCCTGATCGACCGCCTTGTAGGTCATCACCGGCAGCACCGGACCGAAGATCTCCTCCTGCATCGCGGCCATCGACTCGTCGACGTTCCTGAGGATGGTGAGCGGCATCTTGCGCTGGTTGGCGTTGGAGAAATCCTCGCCCGCCGGGTTGACCTCGATCACTTCGGCCCCCTTGCCGCGCGCGTCTTCGACCAGGCCTTGCAGCCGTTCGAAATGGCGGTCGGACACGATCGAGGCGTAATCGTCGTTGTCGAGCAGGCGCGGGTACATCGCACTCGCTCCATTGACGACCCCGGCGATGGCCTCGTCCTGCTTGTCTTCGGGCACGATCATGTAATCGGGCGCGAGGCAGATCTGGCCAGCGTTCATCATCTTGCCAATTGCGATCCGCTCTCCGGCGCGCGCGAAATCGGCGCTCCGGCCCATGATGACCGGCGACTTGCCGCCCAGTTCCAGCGTCACCGGCACGAGGTTTTCCGCCGCCGCCTGCATCACACGCCGTCCGGTTGCAGTCGACCCGGTGAAGACGAGATGGTCGAACGGCAGTGATGAAAACGCCGCCGCGACCTCAGGCCCGCCGGTAATGACCGCGACTTCCTCGGACGTGAAGTATTCCGCTGTCAGCTGCGCCATCAGCTCGCTGGTGCGCTCGGTGAATTCGGACGGCTTGATCATCGCCCGGTTACCTGCCGCCAGCACCTGCATCAGCGGGCCGAACGCCAGTTGCAGCGGGAAATTCCAGGGCGAAAGAATGCCGATCACGCCCTTGGGCTCATAGCGCACTTCGGCCTTGGCGCCGAGCAGACCGAGCGGGAACTGCACTTTCCGCTTCTCGGTCTTCGCCCATTTGTCGACGTTCTTCAGCGCGTCATTGCCGGCACCCACGGTGGCGGCGATGTCGGTCAGCATCGACTGCTGGATCGATCGATTGCCGAAATCCGCGCTCATCGCCTTGGCGAATTCCTCGCCGTGATCCTTGACCAGCGCAACTGCGCGGCGGATGCGATCCTTGCGCTGGGACATCGGCTCAGGGCGCGAGGCGGTGAAGGCGGCGCGCTGGCGGGCCAGCAGCGTTTCAAGTTCTTCGCGGCGATCATCAGCCATGTCGTTCTCCCATTCGGACAGCGATCCGTTTTGATTTGCGACGCATCTTCGCCCAAACCGATGGTGCGTGCAAGCTTGTCGCCGCAACGGGTTCGCGCCTCGGGGCATTGAATAGCCCGATTGCCCACCCAGTTGATTGCCAATACCGCAACGCAGCATTAGAGCCTGCCCCAGACATTCCATCCTGATGCAAGGATTTTGCCATGCCCCAGCTTTCCCCCGCCGATCCGATCGTGATCCTCTCCTACGCCCGCACCCCGATGGGCGCGATGCAGGGCGCGCTGTCGGACGTATCGGCGACCGATCTGGGTGCCGTCGCGGTCAAGGCCGCGGTGGACCGCGCAGGGGTGGCGGGCGAGGATATCGACCGCGCCTATATCGGCTGCGTGCTGCCCGCCGGTCTGGGTCAGGCGCCCGCTCGGCAAGCCGCGATCAAGGCGGGCCTGCCGCTGTCGGTCCAAGCGACCACCGTCAACAAGGTATGCGGATCGGGGATGCAAACCGTCATCATGGGCGCAGAGGCACTGGCCAGCGGCACCATCGACATCGTCGTCGCCGGCGGGATGGAGAGCATGACCAACGCACCCTACCTGCTGAAAAAGCACCGTTCCGGCGCGCGGCTGGGCCATGATACCGCCTACGACCACATGTTCCTCGACGGGCTGGAGGACGCGTACGAATCCGGCCGCGCGATGGGCACTTTTGCGCAAGACACCGCCAACGAATACCAGATGACCCGCGAAGACATGGACGATTACGCGATCGAATCGCTCGCCCGTGCGAACAAGGCGATCGCAAGCGGAGCGTTTGCAGGCGAAGTCGTGGCGGTAACCGTCATCACCCGCGCAGGCGAAGTCACGGTCGAGCACGACGAAGCGCCGGGCAAGGGCCGCCCCGACAAGATCCCGCAATTGAAGCCCGCCTTTGCCAAGGACGGCACGATCACAGCGGCGACCTCCAGCTCGATTTCGGATGGTGCCGCTGCGCTGGTGCTGACGCGCGACAGCGTGGCGAAGGCGAAGGGGCTGACACCTGTCGCCCGCCTGATCGCCACCGCCGCCCATGCCCAGGCCCCGGCCAAGTTCACCACCGCGCCGATCCCCGCCATCCAGAAAGTGCTGGAGCGCGCAGGCTGGAGCGTGGACGATGTGGACCTGTTCGAAGTCAACGAAGCCTTCGCCTGCGTCGCGATGTTCGCGATGCGCGACCTCGGCATTCCGCATGACAAAATCAACGTCAACGGCGGCGGCACCGCGCTTGGCCACCCGATCGGCGCCAGCGGATCGCGCATCATCGTGACCTTGCTCAACGCGCTCAAAACCCACGGCAAGACCCGCGGCATCGCGGCGCTGTGCATCGGCGGCGGTGAAGCCACTGCGGTAGCGGTCGAACTGGTGTGATATCGTGGGGCGCAAGGCTCTTTTTGCGCTGATGCTGCTGCTTGCGGCCGGGGCGACGGCGGGGTGTGAACCCTCGCCGCAACCCGACCCGGTCGAGCCGCCCGAACTTCCGGCCGATTGAACGCGAAGCCCAAAAGCCGCCAGCGCGGCTATTCGTCGCCCGGCAGGGTTTCCGCGCCCCACAACCGCTCGGCGCTCATCCAGCCCTTGCGTCCGGCGACGTCGATCTCGCACCAGCCTTCGCGGCAGGCGCCCAGCTTGCCCACCACACCCGGTTCGGCCCGCCAGCGCAATGCCGAGGCAACGGCAGGCGCGGCGCGTATGTCGGCCAGCCCCTCGCCCACGACGATAGTGCCGCGATCGGGATCGAGCTGACTGCGGGCGATCCAGCCTTTGGTGCCTTCGGGATCCTCGACGAACCGCCAGCCTTCGCGCACGCGCACCACCTTTACCGGCAGGCCCTTGCGCTTGTAGACCCATTCGATCGGATATTCCTCGCTCGGGCCGACGCGCATGCGCACCTCGTCATAGCGAAGACTTGCCCAGTAGGGCACTTCGCGATCCTGCGCGCTGGCCGGATCGCACACGATCACGAACCCCAGAAGCAGGCACAGGCCGAGCACGGCAAAAACGCGAAGTCCCATCATCATCTGCCGCGATAGACGGTCTGGCACGCCGGTATCAAGCACGCCTTGATGCAAATCCGGCAGCATCACGCCTTGACCGCGTGGGGCCAGTGGCATTAGCCGATAGCCATGCCCGACATCCGCACCCCGCTCGCCCGCACTCCCCTTGAGCGTCCCCGCGTGATCGTCACGCGCCATCTGGTGCCCGAAGTCGAGGCGCGGATGCGTGAATTGTTCGACGTGGTGCTGAACGAATCCGATACCCCCCTCACCCGCGATCAGCTGGCCGCCGCGATGCAGGATTGCGATGTGCTGGTACCGACCGTGACCGACCGGATCGACGCCGATCTAATCGCGGGCGCAGGCGCGCGTCTGGGCCTGATCGCCAATTTCGGCGCGGGGACGGAACATATCGATCTGGCTGCTGCTGCTGCGCGCAAGATCCTTGTCACCAATACGCCGGGCGTGTTCACCGATGACACTGCCGATCTGGCGATGGCGATGATAATCGGCGTGCCGCGCCGGATTCGCGAAGGCACGCAGCTGGTGCGGCGCGGCGAGTGGACGGGTTGGACGCCATCGGGCCTGCTCGGGCGCAAGCTGGCGGGCAAGGTTCTGGGCATTATCGGCATGGGCCGGATCGGTCAGGCAGTCGCCCACCGCGCCCGCGCCTTCGGGCTGGAGATCGTTTACACCAACCGCAAGGCGCTACCCGAGTCGGTCGAGCGGATGCTGGGCGTGCGTCACGTCGGCACTGTCGATGCGCTGATGGGCGAGGCCGATATCCTCACCCTGCATTGCCCGCTGACCGAGGAAACGCGGCACCTGATCGATGCGCGGCGGATCGCGTTGATGGCACCCGGCAGCAGCATCATCAACACCGCGCGCGGCGAATTGATCGATCAGGAGGCGCTGATCGCGGCGCTGCAATCGGGCCATCTCGCGGGCGCAGGGTTGGACGTTTATCCGGACGAGCCGAATGTCGACCCACGCCTGATCGCGCACCCTAACGTCATGACCCTCCCCCACATCGGCAGCGCCACGGCCGAGGGGCGCGAGGATTCGGGCCATAAGGTAATCGCCAACATCCGCATGTGGGCCGATGGGCACCGGCCGCCCGATCAGGTGCTGACGGCGCTGGTGCGGGGCTGACCTCGCACCGCCCAGTCACGTTTGCTCCAAAACCTTTTCGTAGAAGATATTGAACCCGGTTTCGGCATAGTCGCCGAACGGGCCGCGTCTGGTAAAACCATGCCGCCGATAGAGCGCGTTCGCGGGCGCGTAGGCCTCATTGTTTCCCGTTTCGAGAACAATCTTCGTATAACCGCGGCGGCGAGCCTCCGCCTCGATATGGGCGAGAATGGCACCGCCGATTCCTCGCCGCAATGCGGCGTCGGCAGTGCGCATCGATTTGACCTCGCCTGTCCGGTCGGGAAGCGCCATCAAGGCCCCGATGCCTAGCAATCGGGTACCTTCACGTAGCTCGAAAAGCGTGATCTCGGGCCGCTGCAAGCCCGCCAGATCCAAGGCGAAAGAGGTGCCCGGCGGCGACGCATCGTAAGCGCGCCGCTGGTGAAGTGCGATCAGGTCGCAAACATCCGCATTGTCGAAATCGGCAATGCGGATGTCCAACCTCAATCCCCCGTCAGGATCCGCTCGACCAGTTCGCCGACGCTCGGCGTATAGCCGTTGGAGTAGAACGGGTCCTGCTTGAAACGGTACGCCGAGTGGCCCGCGAAGGCCAGGTTGTTGTCGGGATCGTCGCCGTGGGCGATGTCCTGCAGGGTCTTCTGGATGCAGAAGCTGCGGGGGTCGGCGAGCCTGCCGGTCGTATAGTCGTCGTGGTCTTTCCAGCTCGAAAAACCGCAATGCGACAGGCAGCCCATGCATTCCTGCTGGTCCGTTCGGATCGTGTCGCGCGATTCCGGGGTGACGAAGATGATCGTGCCATCGGGGGTCTTCAGCGGCTCGGTATGTCCGGCGCGCATCCACATTTCGGCACGCGCCTTGTCTTCGGGCATAACCCAGAAACTGCGCGCCTTGCCGTCTTCGCCCAGCTGTACGGTGCCTTCTTCCTCGCCGCGCTTGAAGAACGGAATCTGGCGTTCGGACCGGTGCATCAGATCATACAGGAACGGGGTCTTGACCGCGCTCGAGTAGAAGCCCGTGGGCGAGAACTTGTGGAGCAGCACATCGCCCGGCTCGACCGTGCGCAGCATGTCTTTCCAGATCTGCGGGATCGGGCTTTCGCGCGTCAGCAAAGGACGCGTGCCGAACTGAAAGGCGATCTTGCCGAGTTCGGGATTGTCGATCCAGTTTTCCCATTCGCGCAGGAACCACACCCCGCCCGCCATCACGATGGGCACGTCATCGCTGACGCCCTCGGCGCGCATCATGTCGCGCAGCGTCTTGACGCGCGGATAGGGGTCTTCAGGCTTGGTCGGGTCTTCGGCGTTGGACAGGCCATTGTGGCCGCCCGCCAGCCACGGGTCTTCATAGACCACCGCCGCCATCAGATCGGGGACCTTGTGATAGGAACGCTTCCACAAGGCGCGGAAAGCGCGGCCCGAACTGATGATCGGGAGATAGGCAACGTTGAAGCGCGTCGCGATTTCCGCCAGCTTGTACGGCATCCCCGCGCCGCAGGTGACGCCCGCCACCATGCCGCGCGTATTCTCCAGCACGCCTTCGAGCACGGCCTGCGCCCCGCCCATTTCCCACAACACGTTGATGTTGATCGCGCCCTTGCCGCCGGACAACTCATAGGCCTGCTTCACCTGCGTGGTCGCGCCGTCGATGGCGTAGCGGATCAGCTCCTGGTGCCGTTCCTCGCGCGTGCGGCCGTGATAGACCTGCGGAATCGGATTGCCGTCCGCATCATAGCTGTCGGCATTGACCGCGCTGACGGTGCCAATGCCGCCCGCAGCCGCCCATGCGCCAGAACTGGCATGATTGGTCGCCGATACACCTTTGCCGCCTTCGACCAGCGGCCACACTTCACGCCCGCCATAAACGATCGGGCTAAGTCCCTTGAACAATGAAAACTCCCCTTCGCGCCTCTCTGACGCGCATTACGTGGTGGTGACATAGTGTCGCGCGGCGCTGCCCGCAACGTCTGGCGGCGGGTTTACTCCTGCCCCGTTCTACAGGGCCGGATCGCCTCGGGTTGGGTGCGCGCCTTACCGCGCTGAAACCGGGCGAAATAGCCCTTGATGTCGGGCCGTTCGAGATATTCGACCAGCACATAGCCGACTGCCTCGAATTCACAGAACAGCAGCGTGTGCGGCAACCCGTGGCGGCCCACCGGGCTATCGGCTTCGACCACGATGATCTGCCCGTCCGCATTCAGGGCGGGCCACATGCGCCACAGGAAAGCGTAAGGATCGGTCACCTCGTGGTACATGTGAACCAGAAAAATGCGGTCGAAACTGTCGGAGGGCAGCTGCGGATCGTCGGGCTTGCCCAGCTTGATCGAGATGTTTTCGAGCCGTTCGCGCTCGACCCGGCGGCCAAGCCGTTCCAGCGCCTCGCGGCTGATGTCCTGCGCCAGAACGCGCCCGTCCTCGCCGACGCGTTCGGCGAGGCGGACGGTGTAATAGCCCTCCCCTGCCCCGATGTCGGCCACGGTCATGCCAGGGCGTATATCGGCAAGATCCATTACCACCTGCGCCTCGTTGCGCTGGTCGCGGGCGTCCTCGTCGGCGAACTGGTAGGAAACCACTTCGACCACCGGGCGATCGGGCTCGGGAAAGTCGATCGGGCTGTCGGTCGGATCCGCCATGATCGGTACCACCTGATCGCAACCAACCAGCGCCAGCGCGCCTGCGACCAGCAAGCCCGAGGCGCGCGCCGAAGCCGTCCAGCCCGAAACGCGCACGATTATTCCACGTCCTCGATCTCGACCGTCTCGCCCGTCACCCGCTGCGCCAGCGCGGCCGAGATGAACGGATCGATCGACCCGTCGAGCACCGCATCGGGCGAGGTCGAGACGACGCCGGTGCGAAGGTCCTTGACCATCTGGTAGGGCTGCAGGACGTAGGAGCGGATCTGGTGGCCCCATCCGATGTCGCTCTTGGCCGAATGTTCGGCGCTGGCAGCTTCCTCGCGCGACCGCATTTCGGCCTCGTAGAGCCGCGCTTTCAGCATGTTCATCGCTATGTCGCGGTTCTTGTGCTGGCTGCGATCCTGCTGGCTGGCGACCACGATGCCGCTCGGCTGGTGGGTGATGCGCACGGCGGAATCGGTGGTGTTGACGTGCTGCCCGCCTGCACCTGACGCGCGGTAGGTGTCGATCTTGAGGTCGGCGGGGTTGATGTCGATCTCGAACGTATCGTCGATCACCGGGAACACCCACACGCTGGAAAAGCTGGTGTGGCGACGGGCCGAACTGTCATAGGGGCTGATGCGCACAAGCCGGTGGACGCCGCTTTCGGTCTTGGCATAGCCATAGGCGTTGTCGCCCTTGATCAGCAGCGTGGCGGACTTGATCCCCGCCTGATCGCCCGCCTGATATTCTACCGTTTCGACCTTGAACCCGCGCTGCTCCGCCCAGCGGGCATACATCCGCAGCAGCATTTCCGCCCAGTCCTGGCTTTCGGTGCCGCCCGCGCCGGCGTGAATTTCAAGGTACGTGTCGTTACCGTCGACCTCGCCCGACAGCAGCGCCTGCACCTTGTCGGCATCGGCGCGGTCGGCCAGCGAGGCGAGCGTAGCCAAGCCATCGTCGACGATCGCATCCTCGCCCTCGGCCTCGCCCATTTCGATGAATTCGACCGCGTCGCGCATCTCGGCGGAGATTTCGTTGACGGTGTTGATTGCGGTTTCCAGCGTCTTCTGTTCGCGGCTGATCGCCTGCGCCTGTTTGGGATTGTCCCACAGGGAAGGATCCTGCACCCGCGCATTGAGTTCGTCCAGACGCCGCAGCGCACGCTCCCAGTCGAGCGACTGTCGTACCAACGCCAGCGCCGCTTCGATCCGGTTGATATAAGCCTGGGCCTCGGCCCGCATGATCGATCCTTAAAGTGATGCCAGATTTGCGCCTTGCGCTTAACGCGGACGGCGCGATTGTAAAGCGGCGGAAGCGGCGTGCAGCCTGCCTACTTCCCGAGCGCCCGCACCGCTGCGAGCGTCTTTTCCACATGCCCGCGATAATCGCTGTTCGAATGCACCGCAGCGATCCGCCCATCAGACGCGATGACATAGGACGTGCGGCTGGTCAGCCCCGATTTGCCGAGCGCCACGTCATAGGCTTCGGTCACCTTGCCGCCCGCCACGCCGACCGGAAATGCATCGCGGCATTCCTCGCGGCTGAAGCGTTTCAGCGTTTCGATATCGTCGTTCGACATGCCGATCACACTCGCGCCCGCTGCCCGGAACTGCGGCATGGCATCAGCAAAGGCATTGGCTTCGAGCGTGCAGCCCTGCGTGAACGCCTTGGGGTAGAAATACAGCACCACCGGCCCCTTCGCCAAAGCGGCGCTGAGCGAGAAACCGAATTCCTTGCCCGCCAGCGCGGCGCGCGTCGTGAAAGCCGGAGCCTTCTCGCCCGCTGGCAATTCGGCCGAGGCCGGAATGGCAAAACCGGCGGCGGCAAGCGCGGCGGCGGCGAGCAATGTGATCTGTCTGTTCATGGGCACATAACCTTCAATGCCGACGCCGGTTCCCCGCCCGCCGGAAGCGCGTGGGCGTCAGTAGATCCCGCCCTGATCGATCACGAAATCGCGGCGGCTTTCAGGGCTATCATTATCGACCACCGCGCCTGCCGCGCTTTCGCGACCGGCGCGAAGCAGCTGGAGGATTTCGTTGCGACGCGCCGCGATTTCATCCTGCCGGGTGAAGCGCTCCGGCTCGGTATCGGGTTTGAAGGCTTCCCAGATGATCGCCGAGCGCGGATCATCCGTGGGCCAGCCTTCGAACACCCGCTTGCCGGTGCGGCGGTCGACGCGCACCATCCGCACGCCCTCGGGCGCGACGGGGGGCACGTCAGACCACTTGTCGCGGGTCTTTTCGATCATGCTCTTGATGATCGGCGCCGCGATCGTGCCGCCATAGGCATAACCGCCCATGTTGCGCGGCTGGTCGAAGCCGACGTAAGCCCCCGCCACCATCTGCTGCGTGCCGCCGATGAACCACACGTCCTTCGGGCCGGTGGTGGTGCCGGTCTTGCCGAACAGCGGCAGCTTCAGCGGATTGAGCACCGTCGCGGTTCCGCGGCTGACCGCGCCGCGCAGCATGTGCATCACCTGGAATGCGGTGCGCGCATCCATCGCCTGCTCGCCCTTGATCCCGAAGCGCGGCATCGGCTCGCCATCCCATTCGGCCATGCTGCAGCCGCGGCAATTGCGCGTATCGGCGCGCCACAGCACCTTGCCGCGGCGATCCTGCACATAATCGATCACCGTCGGCGGATTGAGCCGTCCGTGATTGGCCAGAGCGCCGTAAGCAGCGACCATCTTTGTCAGTGTGCTTTCGCCCGCTCCCAATGCGGTGGAGGGATAGGGGTCGAAGTCGCCGATGCCGAGCTTCTCCACCGCCTTGACGACATTGGGCATCCCCGCCGTCATGCCGATCTGCACGGTCATGATATTCTGCGATTGTTCGAGCCCGTAACGCAGCGGGAATTGCCCCGCGCGCCCGCCGCGAATGCATTTTTCGCCGAGGTTGGCGCCCTGATAATAACAGTAGCGCGAATTATCGATCTGCGTCGAAGGCGTCATGCCGCTGTCGAGCCCGGTGGCATAGACGAACGGCTTGATCGTCGAACCCGGCTGCCGCATCGCCTGCGTCGCGCGGTTGAAATCGGACAAGCGGTTGTCGAACCCGCCCTGCATCGCCAGCACCCGGCCATACTGCGCGTTCTGCACTACCAGCGCGCCCTGCGCTTCGGGGATGGTGCGCACCTGCCATGAGCTTCCGGCCGGATTGGCAGCGATCACGTCACCGGCCTTGAGCCGGTCGGGCAGGTTCGTCAGCGGCGCTTCGGTTCCGTCGGAAAAGCCGATCCGCGCCGACGTGCCGCTGCGGCTGGTGACGACGCCGATGCGCCAGTCCTTGTAACTGATGCCGAGCGGCGAGCTTTGCAGCTGGCTCGCCCAACTGCCGTCGCCCACGTCGATGGTGGCGATCGGCCCGGTCCATGCCCGCCCGCCGTGATAGCGCAGCAACCCTTCGCGCAACGCATCGCGCGCGGCCATCTGGATTTCGGTATCGAGCGAGGTGCGCACCCACAACCCGCCGGCATAGACGCTGTTCGGCCCGTCCTCGGCCGTTTCGCCGAACCGGTCGATCAGCTCGCGGCGGACTTCTTCGAGGAAGTAGCCCGCATCGACGCTGCGTTCGCGGCGCTGCGTGACCAGCCCAAGCGGCTCGGCTGCGGCTGCGGCCTGCTGCGCGGCGGTGATGAAGCCGTTGTTCTCCATCTGGTCGAGCACGAAATTGCGCCGGGCGATCGCCGCCTGCTCCTGACCCTTGCGGCCATAGCGTTCGGGCGCCTTGGGCAGGATCGCCAGGAACGCCATCTCGTGCAGGTCAAGATCGCCGACATCCTTGTCGAAATAGGCGCGCGCGGCCGCCTGCACGCCGAACGAACGCCGCCCCAGCGGGATTTCGTTGAGGTAAAGCTCGAGGATTTCCTGCTTGGTCAGCACCTGTTCGATCCGCCCGGCGAGGATCATTTCCTTCGCCTTGCGCGTCACCGAATATTCGTCGCCCAGCAGCAGGTTCTTGGCGACCTGCTGGGTGATCGTCGATCCGCCGACCGCGCGCTCGCCCGAGCCCATCTTGCTGGCATAGTCGAACACCGCATTCGCGGTGCCGAAAAAGTCGATGCCGCCGTGGCTGAAGAAGGTCTTGTCCTCGGCCGACAGATAAGCCTCGATCAACTGTTCGGGAAAATCGGCATATTGCAACTGCACCCGCCGCTCGCGTGCATAGGCATGGACGATCTCGCCATCATTGCCGCGCACCACCGTCGGCAACGGGGTTTCGTAAACCAGCAGCGCCTCGGCCTCGGGCAGATCGCTGGCGAGCCACACGAACACGGCGATCCAGAGTACCAGCCCCAGCGCGAACAGGCCCGCGGCGATCTTGAACAAAAGGCTGCTGCGCCACTTTTCGCCGAACCACGCCAATGCCCCGCGGATATCGCGGTTCACCCGGTAGCGGGCGTAGGCCCAAGTCGACGGGGCGTCTGACGCGGGCAAAGATGCGGGGGTCTGGTCAGTCATGGACGATGCGCAAGTAGCACGCGGGCAGCCGGTAATGCTAGCCGATTTCGCCGTCCTGTTGCCGGTTCCCGACATCGGCGCGGCGCGCAAAGTAGATCCGGATCGCCTGCGCCAGCACGCTCGCATACTGCGCCTGCCCCTCGGTCGTGGTCAGGCGCGCCCGGTCGAGCCGGTTGGTCACAAACCCGCTTTCGAACAGCACCGAAGGCACATCGGGCGCGCGGAGCACGGCGAGCGCGGCGGAACGGCTGGGCTGCGGATGGAAGGCGAGCCGATCGCCGCCTTCGCGCAGCACCAGACGGGAAAACTCGATCGCGTCTTCCTGCGTGCGCTGCTGCGACAATTCGACCAGAATGGCGCTCACCGTCTCGCTCTGACCCTCGATGGCGATACCGTTCAGCCGGTCGGCATCGTTTTCACGCGCGGCGAACCGGGCGGCGGCCTCGCTCGAGGCGTCAGCGGACAAGGTATAGATGCTCGCCCCGCTGACATCTTCGCGCGTTCCGGCGGAATCGGCGTGGATCGATACGAACAGGTCAGCCTCGAGCAGGCGCGCGATTTCGGGGCGATAGGGAAGCGGCACGATCCGGTCGTCAGCGCGGGTCAGCGCGACCCGGATGCGGCCCGAACGCAGCAATTCCTCGCGCAGTGCCAGCGCCAGCGCCAGCGTGATGTCCTTTTCATGCACCTCGCGGCCTTCGGCGTCCGTGCCGATCGCACCCGGATCGCGTCCGCCATGTCCGGCATCGATCACCACCAGCGGCAGCGCGGAATCCTCCGGGCCGGCGATCTGCGGCAGATCGAGCGGTACGGTCTCGCCCGCCAGCACGAAGCGCTGCACATAGTCGCGCCCCCAGTGCGGCACCGGGATCGTTACGCCCAGCATCACGGCGCCGCCCAGCAGCAGCGCAGGAACCAGCAGCACGATCAGCAGCAGGGTACGAAAGCTCATGTCGCAACCGGCTTACGTTCTTGCCTTGTGATAAAGCAATAGAGTTGCGGGGTTTGCCCCACAGTGCTAGCGGTAGTGCCAGAGTGGTTGCAATCCGGTGTCTCTGCACCCGAACAGCCGCCCTCTGATACCGGATTCCCTCTTTGTTGCGGCGTCCGGTTCTTGAACAGGTTGATGCAGTGACAAGACGCTTTTCCCCGCAAACCAGCACAGCGCGCGCTTCGGCAGCCTGTGTTGTCGCGGGCCGAGGCGCGGCGATCCGCCGCGATCCTGTCATTGCAGACACGAGCTTCGCGCCTTCACCCCTTTGCGGGCACGGCGTGACTATCCCTTCCGGTCGCCAAACACGGCTGTCCGGATCATCCCACAATTGGCGTCCCCTCATATCCCGCTCGCGGGTAAGGCCGGACGCATGGAGACTATTCAATGGCAACGCGCATGCTTATCGATGCGCGCCACCCGGAAGAAACACGGGTGGCGGTTCTTACAGGCAACAGGATTGAGGAATTCGATTTTGAATCTGCCGAACACAAGCAGATCAAAGGCAATATCTACCTTGCCAAAGTAACCCGGGTCGAACCTTCGCTGCAGGCAGCGTTCGTCGATTTTGGCGGCAATCGTCACGGGTTCCTCGCCTTCAGCGAAATTCATCCCGATTATTACCAGATCCCCAAGGCCGATCGTGACGCGCTGCTCGCCGAAGAGGCCGAGGCCGCCGAGGAAGAAGCCCGGCTGCGCGACGAGGACGAAGACGAAGGCATCTCGCCCGGCGACGAATACGACGCCGATGACGACAGCGGTGAAGCGCTTGCCGAAGATTTCGCCGAAAACGGCGTCGAGGAAGTCGACACCTCCGACAAGGACGACGTCTCCACCATCGAAGACGGCTCCTCGGACGACAGCGACAGCGACGACAACAGCGAAGACGACAACGGCGAAGATGACGGCAGCGAAACGGGCGACCGGGATCGCGGCCGCGGTCGGCGCGGACGTCGCCGTCAGGGCAATCGCGGCGACAAGGGCGGCGATAAGGGCAATAACGGTGGCAACAGCAACCGCAGCCGCGCCAAGCAGGTCGACGAAGTTCGCGCCCGCCGCCAGGAACTGCGCCGCCGTTACAAGATCCAGGACGTCATCCAGCGCCGCCAGGTGCTGCTGGTGCAGGTCGTCAAGGAAGAACGCGGCAACAAGGGCGCGGCGCTGACCACCTATCTCAGCCTTGCCGGTCGCTACACCGTGCTAATGCCCAACAGCTCCAGCGGCGGCGGCATCAGCCGCAAGATCAGCTCGACCAGCGATCGCAAGCGACTGAAGGACATGGTGTCCGATCTCAAGCTGCCGCGCTCCATGGGCCTGATCGTGCGCACCGCCGGGATGAGCCGCACCAAGCCCGAGATCAAACGTGACTTCGATTACCTCGCCCGCGTGTGGGACGAGATTCGCGAAAACACCCTCGCCTCGGTCGCGCCGGCGCTGATCCATTCGGACAGCGACCTGATCAAGCGTGCGATCCGCGATATTTACAACAAGGAAATCGAAGAAGTCGTGGTCGAAGGCGAGGACGGCTACAAGTCGGCCAAGGCCTTCATGAAGATGCTGATGCCCAGCCATGCGCGGCGGGTGAAAGCCTACTCCGATCCGGTTCCGCTGTTCCAGCGCTATGGCGCGGAAGACCAGCTGCGCGCGATGTACGATCCGATGGTGCAGCTGAAATCCGGCGGCTATCTGATCATCAACCCGACCGAGGCGCTGGTCTCGATCGACATCAACTCCGGCCGATCGACCAAAGAACACAATATCGAGCAGACGGCGCTTCACACCAACCTTGAAGCTGCGCGGGAAATCGCCCGCCAACTGCGTCTGCGCGACATGGCCGGTCTGGTCGTGATCGACTTCATCGACATGGAATATTCGGGCAACGTCCGAAAAGTCGAAAAGGCGATGAAGGACGCGCTCAAGAATGACCGCGCGCGCATTCAGGTGGGCCGCATTTCCAGCTTCGGCCTGATGGAAATGAGCCGCCAGCGGCTGCGCACCGGGGTTCTGGAAGCAACCACCCGTTCCTGCCCGCATTGCGACGGCACCGGGCTGGTGCGCACGGCATCGTCGGCCGGGCTTTCGGCGCTCCGCGTGATCGAGGACGAAGCGGCCAAGGGCCGTGGAACCGTGATCCGTCTGGCCGCCAGCACCGAAGCGGCGATCTACCTGCTCAACGAAAAACGCGCCGATCTGGTCGAGATCGAACAGCGTTACGGCGTCACTGTCGAAGTCGTGCCCGAAGGCGAGGAGGAAGGCGCGAAGATGAGCGTCTCCAGCGCTGGCCCGCGTCCGGCGCAGGCACCACGCTTCGATCCGATCATCGACGAGGACGAAGACGAGGACGAGGATCTTCCCGAGGAGGAAGAAGACTTCGCCGAGGAGGAAGAGCGCACGCCTTCCCAGCGCCGCGAACGTGCGGACAGCGACGATGATGGCGGCCGCAAGAAGAAGCGTCGCCGTCGGCGTGGCGGTCGCAATCGCACCCGTCAGGAGCGCGATGAGGATGACGCAGCCGAAGCCGCCGAACGTGGCGGGGATAACGGCGACGGCAACAGCGAAGGTGACAGCGACGGCGAAGACGACGCCGGCGATCGCGCCGATAGCTCAGACACCGACAACGGCGATGCAACCGATGGCGAAGGCCGCCCCAAGAAGCGCCGTCGGCGCGGCGGTCGTGGACGCAAGCGCCGCGACGAGAATGGTGACGGTGCCGAGGGTGAGGCACAGAACGATGGCGAAGACAGCGGCAACGACAGCGGCAATGCCGATGACAACGCCCCCGCTGCCGAGCCCGAGGTCGTTGCCGAACCTTCCATGCCCGAACCGGTGGCAGATGCACCCGCCGAAAAGCCCAAGCGCACCCGTGCGCCGCGCAAGAAAAAGGAAGCCGAGCCGGTAGCCGAAGTGGCTGCGGAACTCGCTCCTGAACTTGCGGCCGACGCGGCGGCGGCGGAAGCCCCTGCTGCCGAAGAAGCACCGGCCGAAAAGCCGAAGCGCAAGCGCGCACCGCGCAAGCCCGCCGAGGCTCCTGCTACTGATGCTCCCGCTGCCGAAGCCTTGTCCGAACAGGTCAAGGAAGACATGGCCGTGATCGCCGGTCCGGACGGCGCGCCCGAAACCGCAGAAGCCATGGCCGAGGAAACGCCCAAGCCGAAGCGTCGGAGCAGGGCCAAGGCTGCCGACACTCCGGCGGAAACCGAATCCGAACCCGCCCCCGAACCGACCGGCGAAGCCAAACCGCGCCGCGGTTGGTGGCAGCGCACGTTCGGCGAATAGTCCGGGCGGCGAATAAGCCGCGGGTTAGTCCGACAAAACAAGGGCGGGAGCGGGCAACCTCTCCCGCCCTTTGTTTATGCGGCGCCCCGGTCAGACGGGCTTGTGCGCGACACCCCACTCCATCCACCCGGCGAAGCGCGGCGCCTTGGGCGTATAGCCCTCGCCCAGTTGATCGACCGCGAAACCCGCACCGATCAGCGCCTTGCCGATCGGACGGGTGAGGTGGCAGCCTCCGGCCAGCGGTTTCCACACCGGCTCGATCCGCTCCTGCCAGCGCTCCACATCGCGGTCGGGTGCGCGTCCGTGTTCAAGGAACAGCAGCTGCCCGCCGGGGCGCAGAATACGGCGCATCTCGGCCATCACCTGTGCCGGATCGTCGACCGAGCACAAGGTGAAGGTGCACACGGCGCAATCGAAACTGGCATCGGCAAAGGGGATAGCCTCGCCGCGTGCCTGCCGCAGATCGGCTGCCCAGCCCTTGTCCCGCGCCGCTGTTCGGGCGCTGTCCAGCAGGCCTTCATGCGGATCGATCCCGGAATAGGATGTGATCGCTGACGGATCGTAGAATTCGTGATTGATCCCGCCGCCGCAGCCGAGTTCGAACACGTCGCCGCGTGCCAGCGGCACCACGGCGCTGCGGCGCTTCATAACCTGCCCCTGCGAACAGGCGCAGGTGATCAGGCGCGGCATGATGTTCGCTTCGTACCAGCTTTTGAGGCTCATCCGCTCTTCCCTTCATCCGCGCCCGTGGGGCTGTTGTAGCCCAAATGGCGCGTGCGGGAAGAGCAGTCAGGCAGCGGTTCGCTTGGCGACTCCGCCAAGGCCTGCGGCGATCCGGGCCATGTCCTGTTCCAATTCGTCGGCAAGCGCGCCCTCTGCCAACCCATTCCAGCGGGTCAGCTGCGGCATCGACAAGCCGACCCGCATCGTGCCGCCCCACCCCCCGTTCACGCGGACGCACTTGACCGGTTGCCCGAGCCGGATGCCCTCCAGCGCCAGCGCCTTGTGCGCGGCCTGCGCGGCATCGAAGCTTTCGAGCCCCGGTAGCGCCGACAGGTCGAGCGTTGCCAGCGTGCGCATTTCGATCGGGCTATCGCCATCGTCCTCGCTCCCCGGCGTGACCCGCGACAGGCCCAGCGGCGCCATAAGATGCGCCCGCAGCGCCGCTTCAAAGGCGGCGATCATCGCTGCGATCTGCGCCATCGGGATCGCCTGAAACCGCTCGATCTCGAACAGCGCCGCTTCCAGCCTGAGCGCGAGCGGGGTGTTGGCGCTGTCCTCCAGCACGTCCCCGCCCGGCCATCCGGCGGGCCATTCCGCACGGCGGAAGATGCGGGCGAAGCCCTGCGGCAGCGGCACGGAGCCGTTGGAGAGCGCCGCAGGCACCAGCGCCCAGCCATTGAACGGCGGCGCACCGACGAATTTCGATCCGGTCATCAGCACAATCACCCCGCGCGCGAGGTAATCGGCGATCGCCGCGCTGGTGATCCGCGCCTGACAGGCATCGACCACGAAGGTCGCCGCGTCGCCGTATTCAGACATCAACCCGTCGAGATCGGACAGCGCAGGCAGCACCAGCCCGGTCTTCGATCCGTGGACGCAGTGAACCACGCTGTGCCGCCCGGCAGCGCGCGCGGCAGCGATTTCAAGCCCCATCCCGGCGGCGATCTCCGCGCTGCTGCGCGCAACTCCGTCAGCGCAGCGCACCGGCACATCGACCAGCGTAATCGCCCCCATGCCTGCCACGTCCTCGCCCGGCGCGACATCGCCTGTCAGCGCGGTTTCGTCAGCGAAGAAGCGTCCGTGCGCGGAATGGATACAGCCCGAGCCGATCTCGTCCGCGCCGAGCAGGACATTGTGGATCCCCGCCGCCCCGCGCCCCAGCGCCAGTGCCAGCGCGACATATTCGAGATCGGTGCCGGACGGAGCGAACACGATCTGCGCCGCCGCATCAATGCCATAGGCGGCGCGGATGCGGCCCCGCAACGCTTCGAGCCGTTCGCCGTATGACAGCGCGGCGCGCTCGCCCGCATGCGCCAGCAGATGCGTGAAAGCATCGGCGGAAATATCGCTGACGGTCGATGAGGAATAGGCCAGCACATCGCGTGGATGGGGCGCGGAAAGATAGCGGTTGAGGCCCGTCGCCGGGTCCAGCGTGATCCGCGCATCGCCTCCTCCCGCCAGTGCCGCGATCAGTGCCAGCGCATCCTCGGAAGCGTCGAACCCGGCAAGCGGGCGGTTGAGAGGGGGCAAGATGGCAGCCTTTCGCGTGCAAACTGCTGGGAACGACGCGGCTCTAGAGAAAGCCGCGCGGCAATAAAACCGCAAAATGCATCTGGCGCACGCCCGCCCACGGGACTAAACCGCCCCACTTCCCGCAAGAGGCGCACTGACCCATGACCACCTTCCCCGAGCCGCTCCGCATCCCCGAGGACGCCAAGGAGCGGCTGACCATCCTGTTCATCGCCAAGAACGCGCTGTGGGAAGGGGAACTGCACCCCGAAGACGGCAATCACGCGATCTACCACCGCGAAGTGCGCCAGACATTGGAAGGGCTGGGCCTGAACCTGATGGTCGCCCAGACGCATGATGTGCTGTTCGATCCGCCGAAGGTCGATTTCGTCTTCCCGCTGCTGAACCGCGCCGGGTTCTTCAATTCCGAAATGCTGCTGCCATTGCTGTGCGAACGCGCGCGCATTCCCTATCTCGGCGCCAGTCCGATCCTGCGCGGGTTGTCGGATGACAAGCACCTTGCCAAGCGTGCGGTGCGCGATGCCGGGGTGCCGACCGCGCCCTGGGCGATCTACCGTCAGGGCGCGCCGATCAGCCCCGACAAGTGCCCGCCCGCAAGCCGCTATGTCATCAAGCCGAATGCATCTTCGGCCAGTTGGGGCGTGGAGGACGCGCATGACTGGGCCGGTGTCAAAGCAGCGATCCAGCGCACGCACGCCGACCGCCACGATGCGATTGTCGAACCTTTTATCGAAGGCAGCGATGTCGAAGTGCCGGTGATCACGATCAATGGCGAGCCGCAGATTTTGCCGATGATGATCTTCCGGCAGGCCGATCCGGCGCACCTGCGCACCTATTACGAAAAACGCGATCTGGTCGACCGCAGCCACAAATACTCGCTCGACCCCTTCACCGATCCGGCGATCGTCGCGCGCATCACCGAACTCACCCACAAGGCGTGGGAGGAATACCGCCCGTTCGATTATGGCCGCTTCGAATTCCGCGTGAACGAGGAGACGGGCGACGTGCAGTTTCTCGAGCTCAACCTCAACTGCAACCTGTGGTCGGAAAAGGTGTTCGGCCGGGCGGCGGCGCTGGCGGGCTGGACGCAGGAGCAGCTGATCGAGACGCTGGTGGCCGAAGGTCTTGCTCGCCACGGACTGCTCGCCCGCTGAGAACCTGTCAGGCCGGGACTTCGTCTCCGCGGAAATCGAACACCCGGCCTGAATGCTCCGGCCCGAGTCGCGCCAGCACTCCGATAAGGTTTTCGGCGGCCTCTGCCGGAGCCGTCAGTTGGCCGTCGGGCAGGTTGGACTGGAACGGCTGCGACAGCGCGGAATCGACTGTGCCGGGGTGCAGCCCTGCGATCACGCCTTCGGGATGGGTGCGCGCCATTTCCAGCGCGAAGTTGCGCAGCAGCATGTTGAGCGCGGCCTTCGAGGCGCGGTAGGAATGCCACCCGCCTAATCGGTTGTCCGAAATCGAACCGACCCGCGCGCTCAGCGCTGAAAACACGAAGCGCTGCCCGCGCGGCATTAACGGGAGCATGTGCTTGGCGATCAGCGCGGGGCCGATGGTGTTCAATGCCAGCACCTGGGCCATGGCGGCCGCATCGAGCCGCTTATAGGTGCGTTCCGGCCCGCTTCCATCAGGCAGCGTCAGCGCGCCGGTCGCCACGATCACCCATTCGGGCGGGTCGCCGCGCATCGCCTGCGCAGCGGCGGCAATGCTGGCTTCGTCGGTGAGATCGAAGGCGAACGGGCGAAAACCCGCGCCCGCCGGCTCCGTGCCGCCGCGCGATCCGGCGTGGATAAGCCTGGTCCCATGCGCCGCCAGACGTTCGCACAGCGCACGCCCGATTCCTCCCGAAGCTCCGAACACCGCCGCGCTGCGCGGCCATTGCTGCGCCTGCTGTCCTACATCATCCATGCCAGCTAAAGCACTGGCATGTCCGGCTGGTTCCGCCCTTTTTGCAGCTATCCCGCCCGCGCCTGCCGCGCGGTCATCGCCCGCGAGGTTTTTCGATCCCTGGACAGTGTCTCATGTGTCTCCAACACGCTCGCGCCGCGGTGTTCAACCTGTGTGCGAAAGCGTGCAACACCTGTGCCGCACCCGCCGCTTGCCTCACAGGGATCAGGCGTTAGATAGGGTGCAAATCACAACGGGATCACTCAATGGCGACCTTCACTCTCCCCAAGAATTCCAAGATCCGCAACGATGGCAAGGTGCACAAATCTGCTGGCGGCCGGGTCAAGTCGTTCAAGGTCTATCGCTACGATCCCGACAGCGGCCAGAACCCGCGTTACGACAAGTTCGAAATCGATCTCGACGAATGCGGCCCGATGGTGCTGGACGCGCTGTTCAAGATCAAGAACGAGATCGACCCGACGCTGACCTTCCGCCGTTCGTGCCGCGAAGGCATCTGTGGTTCGTGTTCGATGAACATGAACGGCAAGAACGGCCTCGCCTGCACCACCGCGATCGAGGATCTGAAGGGCGAGATTCGCATCACGCCGCTGCCGCACATGGACGTGATCAAGGATCTGGTTCCCGATTTCACGCATTTCTACGCGCAATACGCCTCGATCCGCCCATGGCTGCAGACCGTCACGCCTACGCCGAGCGGCAAGGAGCGGCTGCAATCGCCCGAGCAACGCGAACAGCTGGACGGGTTGTACGAATGCATTCTGTGCGCCTGCTGTTCGACCGCCTGCCCCAGCTACTGGTGGAATTCGGACAAGTTCCTCGGCCCGGCGATCCTGCTGCAGGCCTATCGCTGGCTCGCCGATAGCCGCGACGAGATGACCGGCGAACGGCTCGATGATCTGGAAGACCCGTTCCGGCTGTACCGCTGCCACACCATCATGAACTGCGCCAATGTCTGCCCCAAGGGCCTGAACCCGGCCAAGGCGATTGCCGAAACCAAGAAGATGATGGCCGAACGGGCCATCTGATCCGGTGGCGCTGAAAGACGACGTGTTCGAGCACGGGCCGGACCCGGACAATCCCGGCTGGAACCACTGGAACCTGAAAGATCCGACGCTGTTCAACGGCGCGGTGATGGGCAAGCTCATCACCCGCGTCGATCCGGACGGTAAGGCGCGCCTGCGGATGTTCCCGGAGCGCCGCCACGAGAACCTGCAAGGCATCGTCCACGGTGCGGTGACTTTGTCGTTGATCGACATCTCGCTGTTCGTGACGATGCACAACCTCGGCACAGGAAATGCCGGCCCGTCGGTGACGCTGGAGCTGTCCACGCAGTTCGTCGGCGGCGGCGATCCCGCAAGGCCGATGGACGCGGTGACCGAGATCGTGCGCGAAACCGGCAAGCTGGTGTTCGTGCGCGGGATGGTGGAGCAGGAAGGCGATGTCGTCGCCAGCTTCTCGGGGATCGTGCGCAAGATGCAGCCGCGCCCGTGAGCGGGTTGCTTGCGCGCTATGACGCGCTGATCGCCAGCGGTGAATTGCGCGCCGATCCCGATCAGCGCGCGGCTGCCGAACGGCTCGACCGGTTGCAGCGCGAGTTGGAAGCGCCGCCCGCCAAGCGGGGCCTGTTGGCGCGGCTGACCGGAACCCGCGAAGCGACGCCCGATCCGCGCGGCGTGTATATGTGGGGCGGCGTCGGACGCGGCAAGTCGATGCTGATGGACCTGTTCGTCGAGACGCTCGCCATCGAGCGCAAACGCCGGGTCCACTTCCACGCCTTCATGCTGGAGGTCGATCGTCTCGTCGCCGAGCAGCGCAAGGCCCAGCAGCAGGATCCATTGATCGCGGTCGCGCTGCGCATGGCAGAACAGGTCCGCTGCCTCGCGTTCGACGAGATGGTGGTCAACAATACTGCCGATGCCGCAATCATGGGGCGGTTCTTCACCGCGCTGATGGAGAGCGGCACGGTGATCGTCACCACCAGTAACCGCCCGCCTAAAGACCTCTACAAGGACGGGCTCAACCGCTCGCTGTTCCTGCCCTTCATCGATCTGGTCGAGGAGCGGATGGACGTGCTGAGCCTGAACGGCCCGACCGATTACCGGCTCGAACGGATCGGCGGGCTGGCGACATGGCACGCGCCCATTGGCGACGCGGCAACCGCCCAAGTGCGCGAGGCGTTCTTCCGGCTGACCGACTTCGAGCCGGAAGATGCAGCGCATGTGCCGAGCGGCGAACTCGATCTGGGCGGCGGGCGCACGCTGCATGTCCCCAAAAGCCTCAAGGGCGTGGGCGTGTTCAGCTTCAAAAAGCTGTGTGGGGCAAATCGCGGCGCGGCGGATTACCTCGCCATCGCGCAGGCCTATCACACCGTCATCATCGTCGGCGTACCGAAAATGGGGCCGGAAAACCGCAATGAAGCGATCCGCTTCACCAAGCTGGTCGACGCGCTCTACGAAAACCGGGTGAAGCTGTTCGTCACAGCGGCTGCCGTGCCGGAGGAGCTTTATCAGGCAGGCGACGGCGCGTTCGAATTCGCGCGCACGGTCAGCCGGTTGAACGAAATGCAATCCGACGAATACATGGCGCTGGGCCACGGCGCAGAGGGCTAGGCGCTGACCCCGAGCCGTTCGAGCGATTTCTCCAGCATCAGCAATTGCCAAAGGCTGCGAGAATGATCGGCCCGGCCCGCAATGTGCGCCTCGGCCAGCGCGGCGATGGCGCCGGGATCGAAGGTGCCGGTCTGCGCCAGCCCGCCCGTGGCGATCCCGCGCGCCGCACCCGCCAGCGGCCCGCGCAGCCACTCGGCAATCGGGGTCACGAAACCCTGCTTGGGCCGGTAGAGAATGTCGCTCGGCAGATAGCGTTCGAGCGACTTCTTGAGCAGATATTTGCCGGTGCGGCCCTTGACCCGCATCCCCTCGGGCAGCCGTGCGGCGAACTCGACCAGGCGATGATCGAGCAGCGGCTCGCGCGCTTCGAGGCTCACCGCCATGCTGGTGCGGTCGACCTTGGTGAGGATGTCGCCGGGCATCCAGAAGGTGAGATCGGCATATTGCGCCCGGTCGAGGCCGGAACGCCCCGGCGCTGAGCGCATCAGGGCGATCAGTTCATCCTCGCCGCGAAACCCGTTCAGGCTGGCGGTGAAGCTGTCGGAATAAAGCCCCGCCCGCGTTTCCGGCGTGGTGACCGAAAGACCCCGCGCGTAGCCTGCCTCCCCGCTCTCCGCGAGCGCCAGCAACGTCGCCTTGGCACGCAGCGGACGCGGCGCCCAATCGGCCTTGGGCCATGCGCGTCCGAGCGTGCCGAACAGCGAGCCGCGTAGGCCCGCAGGCAGCACGGCGCGCGCGCGCTCCTCGTGGTGGTGGAACACTTGCCGCCGGTAGCCTGCGAACGCCTCGTCCGCTCCATCACCCGACAGCGCCACGGTCACCCGCTCACGCGCCAATTGGCACACCCGCCAAGTGGGCAATGCCGAGGCATCGGCAAACGGCTCGTCGAACATGGCAGCAAGCTGATCGATGGCGGAAAAATCATCGGTGGCGACGATCCGCTCCTGATGATCCGCGCCGAATTTTGCGGCGACCTGACGGGCGTAGCTGGTCTCGTCATAGGCGGCGACATCGAACCCGATCGAGCAGGTCTGCACCGGCTGACTGCTGGCCTCGCTCATCAACGCGACCACGCCCGAGCTATCCACCCCGCCCGAAAGGAACGCGCCCAGCGGCACATCGGCGACCATGCGCGACCGCACGCCTTCGCGCATCAAATGCACCAGTTGCGCCGACAGATCGGCCTCGCTGCCGCGCTCGCGCTGCGTGAAGTCGATGTCCCACCACCGCTGCGGCCGTCCCGGCGCGCGGCCTTGCTGCAGCAGCCAGAAATGCCCGGCTGGCAGCTTCTCCACGCCCGCAAGGATCGAATGCGTGTCGGGCACATAGCCCCAGGTCATGTAAGCCTCGATTGCCTCGGGGCTGACCCGGCGGCGCAACAGCGGATGGGCGAGCAGGCCCTTCAACTCCGACGCGAAGGCAATGCTGCCGTCGGACAGGTGCGCCATGAACAGCGGCTTCACCCCGAACCTGTCCCGCGCCAGAAACAGCTGGCGTTTCTCGCGGTCGAACAGCGCGAAGGCGAACATCCCGTCAAGCCGGTTGAGGCAATCCGGCCCCCAGCGCTGCCACGCGGCGATGATCACCTCGGTATCGCCGGACGTCCGGAATTTGAACCCCGCCTGCTCCAACTCGCGGCGCAGTTCGCGAAAATTGTAGATCTCTCCGTTGAAGACGATCACGGCGCGCGCATCGGCGGAATGCATCGGCTGCGGAGAACCGGCAAGATCGATGATCGAGAGGCGGCGATGGCCGAGGCCTACCCCGTGATCGGTCCACACCCCGCCCCCGTCCGGACCGCGATGCACCAGAGCATCGCACATCCGCTCGACCCGCACGGGATCGACCGGCTTGGGCGTCTCTGCATGAAATATCCCGGCGATCCCGCACATATCGGCGCGGGCCTAGAGCATGGGGCCGAGCGCGGCAATCGCGCCCATTGCGGTAATGACGAGCGCCGCGCTGATCGGCGCAAGTTGCCTGGTTTCCGCACGGCCAAGCCAGCGCCAGTTCGCCAGCGTCGTAACTTTCCAGCCATGCTCCTCCGGCTCACGCTCGAAGAACCGCCATGCTACCCCCAGCAGCGCCGCGACCACTATGGCGAAAAATACCCAACCATAGACGATGTGATCGAACCCCGTCGCCGCCTCCGCCCCGATATGCTGAGCGACATAGATCGTCGCCCATGCCCGCGCCCCGTTGGCGAGGATCGGAACGATGATGCAGGCAGCGAGGAAGGCTGCACGGCGCGGCCAGCTTTCGAACCGCGTGAAGCACACCAGCACGCCCAGCGTAACCATCGCGATCAGGAACTTCACACCCGAACAGGCTTCGGCGACGATGAACAGGCCCGCAGGCGTATCGATGTAGATACCGTCGATCCGCGCAGGAACGCCGCTCCACCCGGTCAGCGCGATCGCGATATCGGCCGTGATGAATTGCAGCGCCGGGATGATCTCGTCGCCGAACGGCACGAGGAAAGCCCCCATTGCCAGCGGCAAGGCCAGCAGCAACGCGGCACGCAGGCCAAGCACGCTGACCAGCGCGGCCTGAAGCGCGCCGACGGCTCCGGCATGGGCGACGAGGTTGATTCCGCTTGCACGGCCCACCCACCACAGGCCGAGCGCTGCGGCGACCAGCAGCAGGCCCGGCGCGAATGGCTTGGGCGTGATTACCGCCAGATCTCGCGCCCTGATTGCGGCCAGCCAGCCAATGATGAACGGCACCAGCAGAAGGTGGTTGTAGGTGTCGATGTTCCACCACTGGTGCAGCATCTCGCCCCAGCTTTGCGCGGTCGCCAGCAGCAGGGCCAGCCATGCCGCAGCAAGTGCGGCCAGCGGTGCGCGCCACGCTGACGGGATGCGCACGAAAAATGCAACACCTTGGGCGGGAAAGACAGCAGGCTCAGGCGGCATCGCGCACGCCCTTGCTGTCCATACCCACCAGCGCCGTCAGCGGCGCCAGCATCGCGTCCCAGCTATGCTGTTCGATAACGAACCGGCGCGCTGCCGCACCCATGCGGATGCGCGCCTCGGGCTCCGCAAGCAAGGGGGCGATCCGCGCGCACATGGCGGCAGGATCGGGCTCGCTTACCTGCCAATGTTCGCCGTCCTGCGCCGCAATTCCGGTGGCCGCATCGGGGGTAAGCACCACCGGACGCGCCATCGCCATCGCCTCCAGCACCTTGTTCTGCACCCCGCGTGCGATCAGCAGCGGGGCCAGCACCACGTCGGCCGCGGCGAGAAATGGGCGCACATCGGGCACCTCGCCCCACACCTGCACACCGGGAAGGCCGTGCTGCGCCATCAGTCGCGCGGTCGGGTTGCGGCCGACGACATGAAACAGCGCATCGGGGTAAAGCGCCCGCAGTTTCGGCATTAGCGCGTCGATCACCCACAGCGCCGCCTGTTCGTTCGGGCGGTAATCCATCTGGCCGGTGAAGACGAAATGCGGCCCCGGCAATCCGGCCAGCAGCGCATGGCGGCCCACTTTGGCGGGATCGAACGCATCCGCATCGATCCCGTTGCCGATCACCTGCACATTGATGCCTGTCGGCGCAGTAAGTCGACTGCGGTACAGCGCGGCCTCGGCTTCGGAAATCAGCAGCGTTGCATCGGCGCGCTGGCCGAGCCGTTCTTCCTCTGCCGCCAGCAAACGCGCTTCGCGATTGTTCAGCCATGTCCGCTCGCCCGCAGCGGCGTAGCTGGCGAACTTGGCGCTATCGACGTCGCACAGATCGATCGCCACCCGGCCCTTGAAGTCCGCCGGGACATATTGCCCCATCTGACCGGAGAACACGACGATGGCGCTGATGTCCTGATCGGCGATGGTCTGTCGCACCCAGCGCTCCAGCGTGCGGCTGTGAAATGCGGTGAGGCTGACCGGCTTGCCCCCCAGCACCGCCTCGACACCCGCCAACGGCAGCGGCTTGGTGCGCGGCGCGATAAAGTGGCTCGCCGCCAGTTCGGCCAGCGCCGCCCCGCCTGCGCCGTCCGCACCGCTTTCGGCAAAGCACCCGACATGCACCGGGGCAAGCAGCGCCAGCGCCTTCAGCAAATGGTGCGAACGAATCCGATCGCCGCGATCGGGCGGGAACGGCACGCGGTGCGCGAGGAACAGGATGTCGCCCATCGCCGCCTGTCCTAAGCCAGTCCGCGCGCGATCCACGGCCCCAGAATATTGGCGACGGGCAACGGCAGCTTCTTCCACAAGTCGATCTTGCGGCTGTAGCTGGCATCGGTGGGATCGATATTGCGCGCCCGCGCCCCCGGCACGCACCATGCGCCATAGGTCAGCGGCTGCGGCGCAAAGCCCCAGTTCTTCTTGAAGGCGAACGGTCCGCTCCCCGTTTTCGAACGGCCGAAATCGAAGCGGGTCATGCCCTGCACCCGCGCATGGAGCATCAGTTCGTAATACATCCGTTCATTAGCGCTCGCTGCGCGGGCGGCCAGCACGCCGCCGCCCCAGAACGGCATCACCGCCCCGGCATGATAGAAGTTGAGCACGCTCGCCAGCGGAGTCTCGCCGTCCCAAATGGTGAGTATGTCGCTGTTGCCGGGAAAAGCATCGAGCATTGCCGCAAACAGCTGGCGCGGGAACACCGGCGTGCCGAGATTGCGCACGCTAGCGCTGTAACAGGCGTAATGCGCGGCGAGATCGATGGCACTGCGGCCGGTCGTGACCCGGTGCCCCAGCGCCAACCCCTTGCGCACTTCTGCCCGGGCTTTGCGCGGGATCGCATTAAGCTCGGCCTCGTCGCTGGTGGCTAGCGGGCGTTCGAAACCGCAATGCTTGTCGTCCCACGCGTCCCATGCCTCGGGGATCGGGCCGCCGCGCAGTTCGATGCCGTTGAAGCGACCGCGCATCGCATGATCTTCCGCCGCCCGCGCCAAGGCACGCGCCGCATCCGGACTTTCCGCAAGGATCCCGCCGCCGACTCCGAAGCCGCTGGACACCAGCGCCTTGCCGAACAATGCGGATCGCACCTCGGTCAAGGGCAGCCAGCCGGTGATGACGCCAAGCCGTTCGCACACCAGCCCCGCTGCGCGCTGGCCGGTCCCCGCCTCCACCCCCTGCAACCATGACGGGCGGTGGAACAGGCTTGCGCCGTGTTCGGCAACGAAGCCTTCGATCCGGCGCAACTCGCCCGCATCGCGCCAATCGAGCGCGCGCACCTGCTGACCGGCTTTCACCGGCGCATTCATGCCGCGATCTCTTCCGCAGCGCTGCTGGACGCTGCCGGCAGTTCGCCTGCCCGCGCAGCCTCACGGTGGGCGATCATGTCCATCCGGCCCCAGCGGAATTCATGAACCAGCCCGCGCAGCTTGTCGGCCATTCTGGCAAGGCCGGTATAGTGCCGGAACCGCGAACGCAGCGGCGCATGGGCCACACGCGGCTGATCGGGGTCGATTTCCCAAGGGTGGAAATAGAACACCGCCGGACGTCCCTCGTCGCGGTTGACCTGCCGGATCGCCCAGCGCGAAAAGCCATAGGGCAGTACCCGGAAGAAGCCCCCGCCGCCTGCCGCCACCCGCCGTCCGGCAAGCATCGCGGTGGTCACAGGAAGCTCGATCAACGACGACCACGCCAGCGGGCGGAAGGCAAAGCGCGGAGCCTCGGGCCAGCCATAGTGATCATGCGCCACCGGGGCGACGCTGGAGGAATAGGCATAGCCCTGCTCGGCCAGTTCGGCGAAAGCCCACGGCGTGCGGTGATCGATCGAGAAACTCGGCGCGCGGTAGCCTGTCACCGTCACGCCCGCAGCATCCTGAAGGATGTCGCGCGCCTTGCGGATATCCTCGGCAAATTCGCGGCGCGAGAAGGTGAACACGCGCGCATGGTCGTATCCGTGGCTGGCGATTTCGTGGCCTGCCTCGGCAATCCGGCGGATCATTACGGGGTGACGTTTTGCCACCCAGCCGAGCGTGAAGAACGTCGCCTTCACATCGGCCTCGGCGAACAGATCGATGATGCGCGCGACATTGTCCTCGACCCGCATGCCGATCGCGTCCCACTCGTCGCGGGCGATCACATTCTCGAACGCGCCGACCTGGAACCAGTCCTCGACATCGACCGAAAGGCCGTTGACGATCGGCGGTGTGGCAGGATCATGTAGTGAATGAAACGGAGCGTTCATCGTTACGCGGCCTCGCGCGACGGGTCGTCCTCAAGCCATTCGATCAACATGGCGAGCACATGGCGGAAGGATTGCTCCTGCTCTTCCAGCCGCGCCTCGATGCGCTCCAGTTCGGCGGCAATGCGCGCTTCGGCGAGGCGGGTTTCCTCAGGCGAGAGGGTTTCTCCGCCCTGCACGCGCGGACCGGTACCGGCGGCCTGCAATTCGCTGATGGCGGCTTCGAGCTCTGCGGTACGGGCATCGCGGCCGGCCAGCAGGGCAGCGACCTCGGCAGCCGGCAGACTGTCGGTGGTTGGCGCGGCTGCGGGTGCGTTGGCAGGTGCGGTATCGTGACGCGCGCTGACGGGGGCGGCTCGCAGATCGCCATGTCCGGGCGCGCCGCGCGTCTGATCGGTTGCCATTTCGGCCACAACCTCATCCAGCATCGTCAGCGTCAACTCGCTGCGTTCCTCGATCGCGCCCAGCAGCAGCAGGCGGTTCATCACCTGATTGACCCGGCGCGGAATGCCGTCGGTGTGGCGATAAAGCGCTTCCAGCAATCCATCGCTCAGGACCGGATGGCTTTCCCACCCGACACGGCCCAGCCGGTGACGGACGTAGTCGGACACTTCCTCGTCATCGAGCGCTTCGAGATGGTGCGAGGCGATGATGCGCTGGCGCAGTTGCTCCAGCCCCGGGTGATGCGCCAGCGTGCGGCGGAATTCGGGCTGGCCCAGCAACAGACTTTGCAACAGGGGATGCGATCCCAGCTGGAAGTTCGACAGCATCCGCAGTTCTTCGAGCGCGGCGAGATCGAGGTTCTGGCACTCGTCGATCACCAGCAGGCAACGGCGCCCGGCGCGGGCTTCGTCCTGCAGATGACGTTCGATCGTGCCCAGTGCCCCGGCCTTGTCATGCCCGTCGACCGCAAGTCCGAACGCCTGCGCAACCACGTGCACCAGTTCTTCGCCGTCCAGCGCGCTGGTGACGACCTGCGCCACCGTCAGCGCTGCCGGATCGATGCGTTCCATCAGGTGCGCGACCAGGGTGGACTTGCCCGCCCCCACCTCGCCGGTGATGACGATGAAGCCTTCGCCCTGCGCCAAGCCGTAGCCAAGATAGCTCATCGCCTTCTTGTGGCTGGCGCTTTCGAAATAGAACTTCGGATCGGGCGTCAGCTGAAAGGGCCGAGCGGTAAAGCCATAATATTGTTCGTACATGATCTGTCGCTCCCCGTCAGAAATCGTAGCGCAGGCCGACCAGCGCGGTTGCGAAGGCAAAATCCTCCGCGCTGAATTCGCTGTCGAAATAGTCGATCGCAAGCGCCGCCCGGCCGGTGAGGCGGCGGGTTATCGACTTGTTGTAGGCAGCCGATGCACCCAGCGCGGTCACATCGCCGCCGTTTCCGGCCGCATCGAACCAGTTGGCATAGGCATTGGTGGTGAGATTGGCATTCCGCCCGATCTCGCGCGTGAGGCCGCCGATGATGTAGTAGCTTTCGTCCGTCAGACCATCGAGCGCGGCAAGCACGGTACCGGGTGCGGAAATGAAGGTGCGCCGGTCATAGCCCGCACCCAGGGCCGCCGTGGTGCGGCCCATCTGCCGCTGATACGATGCCCGTACCCCGCGCCCGCGGAATGCCGCCGATCGCACCGATCCCAGCCCGCCGATGTTGGCTTGCCCTTCGGTGCCGTTGACCAGCCCTCCAAAATCGCCGGTGACGGGATTGCGGATCGCTTCGAAATCGCTGTCCAGTCCGGCCAGCGAATTGTTGAGCAACCCGCCAAAGCCGGTCACCCCGTCATAGACATTGACCGCAAAGGCGCTGCGCTGGTTCGGTACATAGGTGAAGGTGCCGTAATAGGTGGTGGAATCGTAGCGTTCCCCTACCCGCGCTTCGAGCGAAGTGCGCGAGCTTGGGCGCCACAGCACGCCAACGTCCCACAGCAACCCGTCGACATCGAAGGCGATGACGCGCGGTGCAGCAGGATCGGTCACGAACCGGCCGTCGCTGCCGATCACCGCATTGCCATCGGCATCGCGCACTGCGTCGCGGCTGGAAATCTCGACATTCTCGTAACCGATGCCGCCCACCAGCGCGAGGCTGGGACGTAACGGAACAGTTACATCGGCGCGCACGTAAAGATCACGCACCCGTTGGTCGAGATTGCCGATATCTTCCTGAAATCCGCCCGCCGTCACGGCAAGCCCCACCGGCAGCACATCGCCAGCACCCGTCGCCGCGCTGATCTGACCAAGATAGGTCATGCTGTCATCGAACACATCCACCTGGGCGCCCTGCGCGTCCACCAGCAGCGCGTCGTTCTCGAAACGGTTATAGCCCACACGCCCGATACCGGTGACGTCGACAGCGCCGACGCGGGTTGTCAGGGTGGGACCGGCATAGAGGCTGTAAATGCGGCTTTCGGCATCTTCGCGCACCAGCGGATTGGCAGTGGTGCCGCCGCCTGCATCCAGCCGGGTGCGGGCGGCCAGTCCGCCCGCCTCGAAGGCGAGCGCATTGGGGATCAGCGCCAGCGTGCCACGCGCCACGCCGCTGACCGTATCGGTATCGATGCTGTCATCGCCGTAGCCGATATTACGTTCATACCGCAGCGAGACCGCAGCGCCGGAATTGCGACCCTGCACATTGATATCGACCCCGACAGCGACTTGCGTGAAGGTCAGCACCTCATCGCCGGGCGAAAGCTGGGCGGAGATGACCTGACCGACTTCGATATAGGGCTGGATCACCCGGTTGGAGCGCTGCCCCACGCCGAGATCCTGCTCCGCGCCCTGCCCTTGACCTTGCCCCTGCGACTGAACCTGAGCAAGCGCCGGGGCGCTGGCCAACAGACCCGCGCAGACCAGCGGCCATGCAAGAATGGTTGCACGCATACTCATTTCCCTCTCGCTCCGTAGGTGCCGAAGCGCCGCCCCGATGGGCTGTAGCGTGTCGCATTCAGGAGCAGTTTGATGTCCGCGCAGGCCGAAAGCAGCTGCTGCGCGTCTTCCAGCGCCGCGCGCGCGGTTTCGTCGGCGCGCACCACCAGCAATGCCTGTCCGACATGGCCGGCAAGCTCTGCCGCGGGCGAGGCGGCCAGTGCGGGCGGGGTGTCGAAGATGAGAATCCGGTTCGGCGCGCCTTCGGTCAGCCGGTCGAGCACTGCACCGGTGTGCGCGCTGGCGAGATATTCGGCATCCAGCGTGTTGGCGGTTCCGGCAGGCATCACGAACAGGCCCGGAATATCGGTGCGAATGACGAGGCTTTCAGGTGCCACTGCTGGATCGGCGAGCGCATCCATCAGCCCGCGCTGCCCGGCCTCGATCCCGAGATGCTCGGTGACGTTCGGCTTGACCACGTCGGCATCGACCAGCAGCACTTCCAGATCGCGTTCGGCGGCGAGCGCGATTGCGAGGTTGATGGCGCAATAGGTCTTGCCTTCACCAGGATGCGGCGAACAGACCAGAATGCGGCGGGCGAGCGGCGTATCGCCCGCGCGCGCATCGGCAAGCAGCTCGCGCTTGACGATCCGGAACTCCTCCAACAGCCCGGAAACCGGGTCTTCCGGCACGATCAGACTGTTCATCCGCAGATGATCGCGGTCGATGCTGGCGGTAGGACCGCAGAAGGCCACGGCTCGCGGTGCTTCGGCCTGCGGCTGAGGCTGCACCGGCGGTGCGGGCGCTTCGGGGGTCGGAGTTGGCTGTGCTTGCGGTTGCGCTTGCGGTTGCGGCTGACGCGCGGCCGGGCGGCGCGGCGGCGCGGGGATCGGCGGCACAGGTGGCAGCGCCGGCCCTGTGCCCAACGGGCCAAGCCCGAACGCATTATCCGCACGCTCGAACAGCGATGCTGGCCGTGCACCTTCGCGGTTGATCTTGCCCTGATCGGTCATCGCGCTCTCTCCGTCTTCACGCAATCGTCCCGATCGAGACGAGCTCGATGGCGACAAGGATCACAAACACGCCCACAAGTCCGGCGCAGGCTCCGGCAAACTGCTTCAGGCGCTTCTGCTCGAGCGTACGAGCGGCTTCGGAGATCGTCAGCGAGATCGAACCGATCACCGGCAGATCGAAGGCGCGCTCCAGCTTTTGCGGTGTGGCGAAGCTCGATTTGAGCTGGCCCAGTCCCCACGCGGTCGCAGCACCTGCGCCAAGCCCGACAACCAAAATGCCGAACAGCAGCAGCGGACGGTTCGGCGCAGCCGGATTGCGCGGTACGCCCGGGTCCTGGATCACATCGAAACGGAACTGGCTGGCCTTGCTTTCGACCTGCCCGCGGGTCCGCAGCGCCTCGCGATCCTGCAGCAGTTTTTCGTAATTATCGCGCAGCACGTCGTAATCGCGGCTGATGCGGTTGGCTTCGGCGGCGACCTGCGGTTCGGACGCCTGGCTCGCCATGAGCGCCGCGAAATCGCTCTGCAGCGCGGCGCGGCGGGCTTGTAGCGCCTCGACATTGGCCTGCCGTTCGGTGCGGATTGCCATCAGCGATGACCACGCCGGATTAGGCGTGCCGCCAGCGTCCTCTCCCGCGGCTGCCGCCTGCCGGGCGAGGATCTGCACCTGCTTGGTGGTGGAAACGACATCGGGATGGTTATCGGTCAGCCCGCGCGATCGCAGTTCGGCGAGCTGGTTCTGTGCCTGTTGCAACGCAGCGCGCGGACCGGTCGCATCGCGGCCGCCGACGATGGTGCGCGGGGTGTTGGCCAATTGACCGGAAATCGCTGCCAGCGCGCTTTCGGCAGCCGCCAAATCGGCATCTACCGCGCGCAGATCGGCGCGCGATTGCTGCACCTTGCTCGACAGGCTCTCCGAACCGCCGACCAGATCGGGATATTCCGCTTCAAAAGCAAGGCGGCGCTGCTCGGCCTCTTCCAACTCGCGCTTGCGCCCGTCGAGCTGACGTTCGAGATCGGCAATCGCCTGACTGATCCCGGCGCGGTTGCCCGCGACATGCTCTTCGCGCAGGATATCGAGCAGTTTCTGGACCACGTCGCGCGCCAGCACGGCATTCTCGGCCTCGGACAGGTCGCTGCGTCCGATTTCGGCGGTGATTTCGAACAGATTATCCTGCTCACTCGTCACCTTGACCTTCTTTTCAAGCTCGGAAATCGCAGCGTCGAGCGCGCCGCGCTCGGTAATGCCTTCGCCCAGACGCGTGGCGGTAATTACCTTTTCAAGGTTCTTCGCGCTCGACAGGGTCTGGCGCACGCGGGTGATTTCTTCCTTGCCGTCACCTGCGATACCAAGCTGCTTGGACAGCACATCCTCGACATCGACATAGACGCGAGCCTTCGACTCGTAGGAATTGGGGATCATCGCGATCACCAGCCAGCCCAGCAGGCAGACGCCCCAGGCAATCGCAATCGCCAGCCAGCGCCGGTGCCAGACGGTCCACAGCGCCGCGCGCAGTTCATCGAAGATCTCGCTCATTGGCGCAGGTACCCTCTTAGAACCGGCTTTCCGGGATGATGATCGTATCGCCCGGCATCAGCATGACATTGGCGCTGGCATCACCGCGGCGGATCAGATCGGACAGGCGAACCCGGTATTCCTCCTGCTCGCCGCTTTCGCGGTTCTGACGGATCAGCTTGGCACTGTTGCCGGCCGCAAATTCGCTCAAGCCCCCGACGGCGATCATCGCGTCGAGCGCGGTCATGTTGGCCCGGAACGGCAGCGAAGCGGGCTGCGGCGTCGCACCGATCACGCGCACCTGCTGGCTGAAATTGCCTTCGGGCGTGTTGACGATCACCGAAACAATCGGCTGCTCGATATATTTTGCCAGCTCGCCGGCGATGTAATCCTGAAGTTCGGTGGAGGTCTTGCCGACCGCCGGAATATCCTGAACCAGCGGAATGGTCAGCCGCCCATCGGGCCGCACGCGCACCTTGTCGGCGCTGAGTTCGGGATTGCGCCACACATGGATGGTAATCTCGTCAAGCGGGCCGATCGTGTATTGCTCGCTCGGCGCGATCGGAGCGTCGCTATAGCTTGCCGGGGGCAGTTCCTTCCCGCCGGTCGCGCAGGCAGACAGCGCCAGCGGTGCCAGGCTGAGTGCGGCAAAGCGATAGACAGACAGTGATCGGGGCATCGACGAGAATCCTTGGCCAGTTCAGCGTCCGGCGGGTTTCGGAAGACGCAGCAGGAGCGACCTGTAATACGCCACCGCCGCAACGTCGGGCTGTTCTCGCTGGAAATGGTGAACATATTGTTAGTTATACAGCGGCAAATCCTGAGGTTTCCCGGATCGGGACACCCCGTCGGCGCGGGTTAACGCTGCCTGCCGTGCCGGCCCGTCAGACCAGAATTTCAGCCGCCGGGCCATGGCCGAGGAACGCGGACGGGCTGGCGCTGGCACCATAGGCTCCGGCGCAGAACACTGCGACCAGATCGCCGACCTGCGCTGCGGGCATCAAGGCAGCGTCGGCCAACCGGTCAAGCGGGGTGCACAGGCACCCGACGATGTTCACTTCCTCTGTCGCTTCCGCTGCGTAACGGCTTGCAATCGCTGAAGGATAGTTGCGCCGGACGACGGTACCGAAATTGCCCGACGCGGCCAATTGGTGATGCAGCCCGCCATCGGTCACAAGATAGGTGGTGCCGTGGCTTTCCTTGCGATCGATTATGCGTGTCAGGTAGACCCCCGCCTCGCCCACCAGATAACGCCCGAGTTCAAGGCACAATTCGCTGGCTTCCAGCACCGGCGGCAGGGTTTCCACACGCTCGGCCAGCGCCGCGCCGATGCGCGCCAGATCGAGCGGCACGTCGCCGGGAAAATAGGGAATGCCGAAGCCCCCGCCCATGTTGAGTTTGGGGCAGCCATGGCCGATTTCGTCGGCCAGATTCGCAGCCAGTTCCAGCACGTTACCTTGCGCTTCGATGATCGCGTCTGCACTCAACGCCTGACTGCCGGTGAAGATATGCATGCCGCGCCACTCGGCCCCTTCGCCGATCAGCGTCCGGGCGAGCGCCGGAACCTTGTCGGCATCGACGCCGAATGGCTTGGCCCCGCCGCCCATCTTCATGCCGGAGCCCTTGAGTTCGAAACTGGGATTGACCCGGATCGCGATGCGCGGCGCTTTGCCGATCCGCTGTCCGATGGCGAGCGCGCGCCGGCCCTCGCCCTCGCTCTCGCAATTCAGGGTCACACCCACGGCAATCGCCGCCTCCAACTCGTCGTCGCGCTTGCCCGGCCCGGCAAAGCTGATCCGCACCGGATCGATGCCGACTTGGGCGCACAGCGCGAGTTCGCCCGAAGATGCGATGTCGAATCCGTCGACCAGCGGCGCCATGTGGCCGATCACCGCCGGATGCGGGTTGGCCTTGACCGCGTAATTGATCCCCACCCGTTCCGGCAGCGCGGCGCGCAATTGCGCGACCCGTGCATCGAGATGCGCGCGCGAATAGACGAACAGCGGGGTGCGCCCGGCTTCGGCCACAAGCTCGCTCGCGCGCATGCCGCCAATCGCAAGTTCGCCGTCGATAGTCTCGTAACCGGCTGGAATCGGACCGACGGGCTTCATGGGGCGAATTCCTGTGTGAGCTGATCCTGCAAGGCAGTGCGATCGATCTTGCCGTTGGGGTTCAATGGCATCGCCGCGCGCCAATGGATATGCTGCGGCTGCATGAAATTGGGCAATTCGCGCTGGAGGCGTCTGGGCAGTTCGGCGCGCGCGGCCTCATCCGCGCCCCCAGGCTCCTTTACGGCACGCACCACCAGATGCACCGCCTGACCGAGCCGAACGTCTGCCACACCCAGCGCCACCGCTTCGGCCACCAGCCCGGTCGCGAGCGCGGCGTCCTCGATCTCCTGCGGGCTGATGCGGTTGCCCGCGCTCTTGATCATCGCATCGCGCCGCCCGGCGAAATAGAGCAAACCGTCCGCAGCGCGCCGCACCCGGTCGCCCGACCACACGGCGGTGCCGCCATAGGCGGAGGCAGCGGGCGCGGGCCGAAACCGTTCTGCGGTGCGCTGCGCATCCTGCCAGTAGCCCTGCGCCACCAGCGGCCCGCAATGGACAAGCTCGCCCTCCTCGTTGTCCGCCGCCACCTCACCGGTATCGCCGATAACGAGAATCTCTGCGAAGGGAATCGCCTTACCCATTGATGTCGGATGCGAATCAACCAGCGCGGGATCGAGAAAGGTGGAGCGGAACGCCTCGGTCAGGCCATACATCGGGAACAGGTCCGCCTGCGGGAACAAGCCCCTGAGCGCCTTCACCAGATCCACCGTCAGCGCCCCGCCGCTATTGGTCAGCCGCCGCAGCGGCGATCGGGCTTCCTCGGGCCAGTCAAGCTCGGTGAGTTGCACCCACAGCGGCGGCACCGCGGCAAGCGTCGTCACCCGATGCTTCGCACAGGCTTTGGCGACATCCTTGGGAAACAGGAAATCTAGCGGCACCACGCAGCCGCCCGCATACCATGTGCTGAAAAGCTGGTTCTGCCCATAGTCGAACGACAGCGGCAGCACCGCCAGCGTCACGTCGTCGCGCGCCAGCCCGAGATAATGCGCCACGCTGACCGCGCCGAGCCACATATTGGCATGGCTCAGCATCACGCCCTTGGGCTTGCCGGTAGAGCCGGAGGTGTAAAGGATCGCCGCCAGTTCCGCCGGATCGATGCGCGACGGGCCGAGCACGCCGAAATTGTCTGCCATCCGCAGCGCCTCGCTCTCGCCCAGCGCCGCACAGCCTGGGGGCAGATCGTCCGGCTCCATCGAAGCAAGCCGCGAGCCGGTGCCGATCAGCAGCTTAGCTCCGCTATCGGAAAGGATATGCGCCGCCTGCGCGCGCTTCAGCAGCGGGTTGATCGGCACATGCACCAGCCCGGCACGCGCGGCGGCCAGCGGCAGCAGGCAGGTGAGTTCGCCCTTCGCAGCCCAGCTTGCCACCCGTGCACCCGGTCCGGGCAACATATCGATCAGCCACATCGCCAGCTGGCCCACACGCTGTCTTAACTGATTGTGGTTAAGCGTGCGGTCCCGCAGCACCAGCGCTGGCCTGTCTCCATACCCCGCCACCCCTGCCAGTTCGGCGAGGTGATCGAGCGGACGCGGGGCAGGATCGGGCGGTTGCGGCATCAACGGAGCATTCTTTGAAGTGATCGAGGCGCGGTATCACGATAGCGTTAACGTCTTGCAAGCTCTCAATGCGCCTGCGGAGCAAGCGCCGTTCGACCGGGCGGAGTGGTATGCGCTGTTGGCCGACACCGGGCTGACCCCGCTGATCGCGTTCGCGAGCGATGCTGTTAACGCCGCCGCACTGGCGCTGACCGAGGATCGCGGCCGGATCGCGCCACTGCGCAACTGGTACAGTTTTACCTGGCGTCAGCTCGCCCCGGCCGGCGCGGCGGGCGACCGGCTGCTGGAGGCGATAGCGCGGCAACTGAAGTCGCGTGGCTACCGCGTCACGCTCGAACCCGTACCGGGCGAAGATGGTTCGGCCGAGCGGCTCGCGCGGGCCTTTCGCGCGGCAGGCTGGCGCGTATCGGCCCAACCCTGCGACACCAATCACGTCCTGCCGGTGCGCGGGCGCTGCTTCGCCGATTACTGGGAAAGCCGCCCCGGATCATTACGCACCACCCTCAAACGCAAGGGTAAAAAGGTCGAAACGCAGGTTCTCACCCGGTTCGATCCGCAGGTATGGGCCGATTACGAAGCGATCTACGCCGCCAGCTGGAAACCTGCCGAAGACCAGCTCGCCATGCTGCGCGCCTTCGCCGAAGCCGAAGGCGCGGCGGGTCGTTTGCGGCTGGGTGTTGCACGGGCAGAAGGGCAAGCCATTGCAGCGCAGTGCTGGACGGTAGAGAATTCAATAGCCTACATCCACAAGCTCGCACATCTTGAAAGCCACAAGGCGTTGTCGGCCGGCACGACCCTGAGCGCGGCCCTGTTCCGGCACGTGATCGACGTCGACAAGGTCGATCTGGTCGATTTCGGCACAGGCGACCAGAGCTACAAGGCGGACTGGATGGAGGCCGTTCGTCCACGGTTCCGAATCGATTGCCTCGACCCGGCACAGCCGCAAGCCTGGCCCCCGCTCGCCAAGCGATTCCTGCGGTCCTTGCGCGCCGCACCGACCCCCGCAGCGCTTGCACCCACGGCTGCGCATGGCTAAGCCCCGCGGCCACGGTCGCGCCGAGCGATCATGGCAGGGATTTTGGGCAAGCCGATGAACAGTATTCCGACCATCCCGAGCGAAGCCGAAGCGGCTGCGCTCGATTCCGAGCTCAAGGGCTTGATCGCCGACGTGCTGGGCCTCGACCCGGCGCAGGCGGCCGCCTTCGGCCCGGATTCGGGCCTGTTCGGCCACCTGCCCGAGCTGGACTCGATGGCTGTTGCCGGTCTGCTCACCGAAATGGAAGACCGCCTCGGCATCGTGATCGAGGATGACGATGTCGACGGCGAGATGCTGGAAACCTATGGCGCATTGCGAGCCTTCGCTCAGGCCAAGCTTGCCTCGCGCTAGACCCCTGCCCTCGTGATTTCCACGTGGACCATCGCAGGGCCTTACGGCGCGACCACCGATGAATTGCTGGTCGCCTTCGATCGCGCGCGCGCGCGGCGGGTGCTGGTGTGCCCGGCGTGGTTCGATGAGGCGAACAAGCTGCGGCGCTTCACGGTCGAGGTGATGCGGCGGCTCGATGCCGCGGGGATCGACAGTTTTCTGCCCGATCTGCCCGGCTGCAATGATAGTCTCGCGCCGCTGGGCGGGCAAACCCTCGCCGGATGGCAGGCAGGGATGCAGGCCGCCGCGACCACCTTTGCCGCAACCCACGTGCTGGCGATCCGCGCTGGAGCGCTGGTCGCGCCCGCACACCTGCCCGGCTGGCATTATGCGGCGCAGTCCGGCCCTAAGCTGCTGCGCGGCTTGATCCGCGCCCGCACCATCGCCGCCCGCGAGGCCGGGCGTGAGGAAAATGCCGATGCGCTGATGGAATGGGGCCGCGCCGAAGGGCTGATGCTGGGCGGCTGGACGCTGGGTGCGGCCATGATCCGCGAACTCGAATCTGCCGAACCTGCACTGGCCGAGGGGCAGAGCGATATCGCGCAAAGCCAGCTTGGCGGAAACGGCCTGTGGCTGCGTGCCGAACCGGGCGATGACAGCGCGCAGGCCGATGCTCTCGCAGGAATCGTGGCGGGCAGCGCGCCATGAGCCGCCTGCCACTATCCTTCGGCTGCGGGCAGTTACACCTTGCCGCCACGCTCGACACAGCGCCCGGCACCACCGGCCTGCTGATCGTCAGCGGCGGCAACGAAATCCGCTCGGGCGCTTTTTCCGGGCAGGCGCAACTGGCCGCTCGCATCGCCCGCGCAGGGTTTCCGGTATTCCGCTTCGACCGGCGCGGGGTGGGCGACAGCGAAGGCGAGAACCGCGGGTTCCGCCACTCGGCCAAGGACATCGCCGCCGCAATCGAAGCCTTCCGGGCGATCACACCGCAGGTCACTCGCGTGGTCGCATTCGGCAATTGCGATGCTGCTTCGGCGCTGATGCTGTCGGGCGGCGAAGGGCTGTCGGGGCTGGTGCTGTCGAACCCCTGGACGATCGACCACGAGGCCGGGGGCGAGAACGCCGACGCGGCCCTGCCCCCGGCCGCAATCCGGGCGCGTTATCTCGAAAAGCTCGCCAACCCGCGCGAGGTTGCCCGGCTGCTCGGCGGCAGGGTGAATATGGGCAAGCTGGCGCGCGGGCTGGTGCGGTCGGTTACTCCGGCAGCGGCGCATTCAGACCTTGCGCAGGAAATGCGCGCAGGGCTGGCGGCGTTCACGGGCGACGTGCGCATCCTGCTCGCCACTGCAGACCGCACCGCGCAGGTGTTCGAGGCGGCATGGGACGCATCCGATCCGCGCATCCACCGCTGCGAAGGCGCAGGTCATGCCTATGTCGAGCCGGAGCACCGCGACTGGCTGCAGGCGCAGATCCTCGTGGCTTTGCGTTCCTAACGTTCGAACAGGCTGACCAGTTCGACATGGGTCGACCAGCGGAACTGGCCCACCGGGCGCAGTTTCGTCAGGCGAAAGCCCGCTTCGGCCAGCGTCGCGGCATCACGCGCCCAGCTTGACGGGTTGCAGCTGACATAGACCACGCGGGCAACGGTGCTCGCGGCAATCTCGGCCACCTGCGCCCGCGCGCCTGCACGCGGCGGATCGAGCAACACGGCATCGAAGCGATTGAGCTCCGCCGGTTGTAGCGGGTTGCGGAACAGATCGCGGTGGAGCGCCAGAACGGTGTTGCCCGCCAGCGCTCCGGCGGTTTTGCAGGCGAGATGCGCCGCACGCTCGGCCTCCACGGCCAGCACCTTGCGCCCCTGACGCAGGCCGAAGGCGAAGGTGCCAAGCCCCGCGAACAGATCGGCCACCATCCGCGCATCGCCGAGCCATTCGGCGGCATCCGCAACCATACGGGCCTCAGCATCGGCGGTGGCCTGCAGGAACGCACCGGGCGGCAGGCCCACCGGCACACCCGAAAGTGTCACCGTAACCGGTTCCGGCTCCCACAGGGTTTCGGGGCCATAGCCCTGATCGATGGTAAGCCGCGCCAGCCCCTGTTCGCGCGCGAAATCGAGCGCCGCTTCGGTCGGTCCCAGCCCTTCGAGCGGGAATTGCGTCAGGTTCGCGTCGACCCCCTGATCGGCGAGCGTCAGGTCGATCCCGACCATGCCTTTCGGCCCATTCGCCGCCACGAACCGCCGCAGCGGCGTGATCAGCGCAGCCAGCATTGGATGCAGCACCGGACATTCGGCAAGGTCGACCACCCGGTGCGATCCGCCCTCGCGGTAGCCCAGCACCGCGCCCCTTGCCGTGCGCAGACCGTGCAACCCTGCGCGGCGGCGAGTGGCGGGGGGTGACAGGTGGACGGCGAGCAGTTCGGCAGGCTCCAACCCCTGTCCCCTGGCGGCATTGGCGACCCGATCGCGCACGAAATCGGCCAGCACCGCGTCATCGGCGTGCTGCAACTGGCACCCGCCGCAGGTGGCGAAGTGGCGGCAGGCGGGCGCGATGTGGTGCGGCCCGGCAGCGATCTTTCCTTCGGCATCGACAGTGTCCCCCGGCACGCCTCCGGAGACATGGCGGCCAGAGGCGGTCACGCCGTCGCCCTTGGCGGCGAGGCGGATAATGGGTTCTGAAACGGTCACAGCGCGGCCGCTAGCGCCTCCTGCACCCGTTCGGCAAGCTGCGATGGCGTGAAGGCTGCCCCGGCCCGCCGTGCGGCCTCGCCGTGGAGCCACACCGCCTCGCACGCGGCGGTGAAGGGATCGGCCCCGGCCGCCATCCGGCTCACCGCAATTCCTGCCAGCACGTCGCCCGTTCCCGCGACCGAGAGCCAGCTCGGCGAAGGGGGGGCGAGCGCGACGCGGCCATCGGGCGCTGCAATGATGCTGTCCGGACCCTTGGCGAGCACAACCATGCCGCTGACCTTCGCCAGCGCCAGCGCCCGCGCGCGGCGTCCTTCCGCGATCACGCTGAAATTGCGGCACAGGGTTTCAAGCTCGCCGTCGTGCGGGGTGGCGAGCATCGGCATATCTCGGCCGAGCATATCGGGCGTCAGCATCACCAGCGCATCGGCATCCAGCACCAGTGCACGCGCTTGCTTCAGCGCTTCGGCCAGCATCGCCTTGGCCGCCTCGTCGCGCCCCAGCCCCGGTCCGGCCAACACCGCCGCGATTCGATCATCCGCCAGCGATTCTGCGAGCGGCGCGGTGTCCGTCACGATGTCGGCAGGCGTGCGCGGATCGGCTTCGCGGGTCAGCAGCTTCACATACCCCGCCCCGGCATGCTGCGCGGCGGCAGCAGACAACAGGCTTGCGCCCGGCATCGGCCCGGCGATGATCGCAGCAAGGCCGCGGCGGTATTTGTGGCTGTCGGCGGCAGGTGCAGCAAGGCGCGGTCGCCCGATCAGCTGCGCTGCTCCCTCAACCGCCGCGATACCGATCGGCACCAGACGCATCTGGCCCATCAGCGCCCGGCCGGGCAGGCACCAATGCGCGAATTTCCACGCGCCAAGCGCCAGCGTGAGATCGTAACGTGGCAGCCGCTCGTTCAGCACCGCGCCGCTATCGCTGGCGATGCCCGAAGGCACATCCACCGCCACCCTGTAGCAGTGCCGCGCCGCCAGATCGCGCAGCAGCAGCGCGTGTTCGGCCGTGAGCGGGCGGGCGAGGCCCGATCCGAACAGGCAATCGACGAACACATCGCCTTGCGCACCATTCCCTGCACCCGCGACCGCGCCATTCCAGCGGCGGCGTGCCTCCTTCGCCGCATCGGTTGCCGGAGGAACGGGAGCGATGACCTTCACCGCGTTTCCGGCCTCACGTAAAATGCGTGCGATAACATAGCCATCGCCGCCATTGTTGCCGGGGCCGCACAGCACTGTAACGCTCCGCCCTGCGGCCACGCGCCGGATCCATTCGGCGGCGCCGCCTGCGGCGATCTCCATCAGTTCCGTAACGCTGGTTCCCGCATCGAACAGCAATTGTTCGGCTTTGCGCATCTGCGCAGCGGTGAGGACTTGCGCCGCGCTCACTACGGGACGGTGGTAAGCATCTCGGGCGAGATATGGTAGCGATCCTCACCCACGGAAAATTGCACAGCGCCGCCCTCTCCCGCCAACGGCACGAGCGGCTCTGCCCCGTCCAGCGGGGCAAGTGCGCCAGTCGCAGCATCGCGCGCGAACCTGCGAAAACCGCCGTCGGGATGGTGGATGACCATGTCGGGCGACCCGGCCACCAGTTCCAGCGTGCACACCGGCGACAAATCCGCGCCTGCACCAATCGCGCATTCGACTGTGACCCCCGGCGGCGGCGGGCTTTCCTCGGCGCACGCTGCCAGCAGCGGTAGAAAAACAAGCGCGCTAGATATCCGCAAAGACATGGGTTTCCGCCTTGGCACCGGGGTGAGTCAGCGCACCATAGCGCGCCGGGCCGACATTCTGGGCATAGCGCCACAATGCGCCAGCCTGAAAATCGTTGGACCGTGGCTGCCACGCCTTGCGGCGTGTCGCCAGCACATCCTCGGCCACGTCGAGTTCGATCGTGCCCGCTTCGGCATCGATGCTGATGATGTCGCCATCCTCGACCAGCGCAATTGGGCCGCAATCGGCGGCTTCGGGGCAGACGTGCCCGATGCAGAACCCGCGCGTTGCTCCCGAAAAGCGCCCGTCGGTGATCAGCGCAACCTTTTCGCCCATCCCCTGCCCATAGAGCGCAGCGGTGGTCGACAGCATCTCGCGCATGCCGGGGCCGCCGCGCGGGCCTTCGTAACGGATCACGATCACGCAACCTTCGGCAATATCGCGCTTTTCGACAGCGGAGAAGGCATCTTCCTCGCATTCGAACACCCGCGCCGGGCCGCTGAATTGCAGCCGCGCCATCCCCGCAACCTTCACGATCGCACCGTCGGGCGCGAGGCTGCCGCTGAGGCCGACCACTCCGCCGGTGGGGGTAATCGGGGTCTTTACATCGTAGAACACCTTCTGATCGGGGTTCCAGGTGATCTGTTCGAGGTTTTCGCCGATAGTCTTGCCGGTGACGGTGATCGGATTGGGATCGATGAACCCGCCATCCAGCAGCGTTTTCATCGCCATGTAGACCCCGCCAGCCTCATGCATGTCCTTGGCGACATATTTCCCGCCGGGCTTGAGGTCCGCGATGTAAGGCGTTGATTTGAAAACTTCGGCAACGTCGAACATGTCGAAGTGGATACCCGCCTCGCTCGCCATCGCCGGCAGGTGGAGCGCGGCGTTGGTCGAACCGCCGGTGGCGGCCACCACACGCGCGGCGTTCATGAATGCTTCGCGGGTGCAGATGTCGCGGGGGCGCAGGTTCATGGCGACAAGTTCCATCACCTGCTTGCCCGCAGCCACGGCAATGTCATCGCGCGACCTGTAAGGAGCGGGCGCCATGTTGCTGTTCGGCAGCGACAATCCGATCGCCTCGCCGACGCAGGCCATTGTGTTGGCGGTGAACTGCCCGCCGCACGCGCCATGGCCGGGGCAGGCGACCTTTTCGAGCGCGATCAACTCGGTCAGCGGGCAGTTGCCGGCGGCGTATTGGCCGACCGCTTCGAACACATCGACCACGGTCACATCGCTGCCGCGGTGGGTGCCGGGTAGGATCGATCCGCCGTAAACGAAGATGCTCGGCACATTGAGCCGCAGCATTGCCATCATCATGCCCGGCAGGCTCTTGTCGCAGCCCGCAAAGCCGACAAGCGCGTCATAACAATGGCCTCTGACCGAAACCTCGACCGAATCCGCGATGATCTCTCGGCTGATGAGCGAGGACTTCATGCCCTGGTGGCCCATCGCGATACCGTCGGTGACGGTGATGGTATTGAACCGGCGCGGGGTGCCGCCGCCTGCGATCACGCCTTCACGGCAGATATCGGCTTGCGCGTTCAAGGTGGTGTTGCAGGGCGCAGAATCGTTGCCCGCGCTGACCACGCCGACGAAGGGCGCGGCGATTTCCTCCTCGGTCATGCCCATCGCGTAATAATAGGAGCGGTGCGGCGCGCGCTCCGGACCGACCGAGACGTGGCGGCTGGGAAGCTTCGATTTGTCAAACTTGGACGACATAAGATTTCCTGCTGAAGGCAATTTGCGAAACGTCCCCTGCCTTCAGGCGAGCGATGACGCAACCCTTTGCGCAATGCCGGCGAGCAATGCCGCCCAGCGGGTGTGATCTGCAGCGGTCTGCGTCAGGTCTTGCCGCAACTCGATGCCGAGGTATGGGCGGCCGTGCGCCTCGGCATGGCGGTTCATGGTGTAATTGAGATCGCGGCCCGAATAGGGGAGGTTGTCGCCCACATTAAGCCCCTCGGCTTCGAGCAGCGGGATGGCGATGCGCGCGGCGCGGTCATCCGTGTTGTAGAGCACGCCGACCTGCCAGGGCCGCGCTTCGGTGCGTGAGGCAAGGTGCGGGGTGAAGCTGTGGAGCGAGAGGATCAGCGCCGGTTCTGCGGCTGCCAGCCAATGCTCTAACGCGCTGTGATAGGGACGATGGAAGCGGTTCAGCCGCCCTTCTCTGTCCGCGCCGACATTGCCGGGGATCGGGTACCCATCGCTAGCTTCGGGGACAAGACCGGGGGCGGTTTCCTCACGGTTGAAGTCGCACACAAGGCGGCTGACGGCGGCGATGTGGGCGGGGATGCTGTGGTCACTCGCTAGCAGTTCCGCAATGGCGGCGGTGCCGATGTCGACCGCGATGTGTTCGCCGAGCAGATGCGCTGGGATGCCGAGAGGGATATCCTCGGGCACGTGGTTGCTGGCGTGGTCGGCAGTGCAGATGATGCCGCCGCGAGTGGGCGTGCCGAGTTGGCGGTAGGGTACGCTCATTCCCTCAACTCCGTTCGCGCTGAGTTTGTCGAAGGGCTGCACTTCTCTTTGGGCAACATGCGAAGCCGCAAGAAAGACAGTGCTTCGACAAGCTCAGCACGAACGGGGTAGAATGAGGTCCGTTCATCGCAACCGCCCCGCCATCGTCCACCACTCCGCAGGCATGGCCGCCGCCGCCGCGTTGCGGGCCTCGGGTGTATCGTAGAGCGCAAAGCAGGTCGCGCCCGATCCGGACATGCGGGCGAGCCATGGCGCGGAATCCTGCAACGCCGCCAACACCTCGGCGATCACCGGGCACAGCGACATGGCGGGCGCTTCGAGGTCGTTGCGCCCTCCCCGCGCAATGTCGGACGCTGAGCCTTCCGGCAGAGCGCCCCGATCAATCCCGTCCCATGCCTTGAACACCGGGCCGGTCGACAGCGGCACCCGCGGGTTGACCAGCAACACAGGGGTTCCGGCGAGGTCGTCTTCCACCGCAAGCTGCTCGGTGCCGGTGCCGAGGCCGATATGGGTGCGGCTGAGGACGCAGGCTGGCACATCCGCGCCGAGCTTCGCCGCCCTTGCCTGCCAGTCATCGGGCAAGCCGTGAAGCGCCTCGATAATCCTGAACACCGCCCCCGCATCCGCCGACCCGCCACCGAGTCCAGCCGCAACGGGGAGGTTCTTTTCGAGCGTCACCGCAACCCTTTGCGGGCGCGGAAGCGCGTTCAAGGCCTTGGCAACAAGATTGTCGAAGGGATTGTCCAACCCGCCCGCAAACTCGCCCAGCGTGGTGACGCTGTCGGCTGCGGCAGGCGACGCGCTCAGCACATCGCCCGCATCGACGAAGGCGAACAGGGTCTCAAGCTCGTGATACCCGTCCTCCCGCCCCCTGCGGACATGCAGCGCGAGGTTGATCTTGGCGTAGGCGGTTTCGGTGGTGGCCAAACTTCAAACTTTCGTCATTGCGAGGAGCCGAAGGCAACGTAGCAATCCAGTTTCTAGCGATGCACCAGAGCGACACGTTCGATGCTGGATTGCTTCGCTGCGCTCGCAATGACGAAGATGGGCAGCCCCATCACATATTCGGATAATTCGGCCCGCCGCCGCCTTCCGGCGTGACCCAGTTGATGTTCTGGTTGGGATCCTTGATGTCGCAGGTCTTGCAGTGGACGCAGTTCTGAGAGTTGATCTGGAACTTGGGCTCGCCGGTCGCTTCGTCGACCAGCCATTCATAGACCCCTGCCGGGCAGTAACGCGCGGAAGGCCCGCCATATTCGCCCAGTTCGCTGACCTTCTGCAACTCCATGTCGCACACCTGCAAATGGACTGGCTGATCCTCGGCATGGTTGGTGTAGCTGTAGGCGACGTTGGTCAGCTTATCGAAGGTGATGACGCCATCGGGCTTGGGATAGTCGATCTTCGGATAGAGATCAGCGCGGCCCGTGTAGGTGTAATCGGGCTTGTGCTTCATGCTGATGGGCAGGCCGATCTTCAACGTGCGCATCCACATGTCGACACCCGCCAACACCGTACCAAGGTCACCGCCATACTTGGCAACCGCAGGCTGGGCGTTCTGGACCTTCTTCAACTCGTCCGCGATCCAGCTTGACCGCAGCGCCGTGTCATATTCCATCAGCTCGGTTTTTTCATGGCCCGCCGCAATCGCCGCCGCGATGCTTTCAGCCGCCAGCATTCCGCTCTTCATCGCGGTGTGGCTGCCCTTGATCCGGGGCACGTTGACGAAGCCCGCCGCGCAGCCGATCAGCGCGCCGCCGGGGAAGGCGAGCTTGGGCACAGACTGCCAGCCGCCCTCGTTGATTGCGCGCGCGCCGTAGCTGACGCGCTTGCCTCCTTCGAGGATTTCTCGGATCGCCGGGTGCAGCTTCCACCGCTGAAATTCCTGATAGGGCGAAACCCAGGGGTTCTTGTAATCGAGCGCCGTGACGAAGCCCAAGGCCACCTGGCCATTGGCCTGATGGTAGAGGAAGCCCCCGCCCCAGCAGTCGCTTTCGGTCAGCGGCCAGCCCTGCGTGTGGATCACCCGGCCCGGCACGTGCTTGGCGGGATCGATGTCCCACAATTCCTTGATGCCGAGGCCGTAAACTTGCGGCTGGCAGTTGGCTTCCAAATCGAAGCGCTTCTTCATCCGCTTGGTCAGGTTGCCGCGCGCGCCTTCGGCCAGCACGGTGTACTTGGCGTGGATTTCCATGCCGGGGGTGTAATCGCCTTTGTGGCTGCCATCGGCAGCAACGCCCATGTCCTGCGTGATGACGCCCGCGACCCGGCCTTCATCGTCGATGATGACATCGGCGGCGGGGAAGCCGGGGAACACCATCACGCCCAGCGCCTCGGCCTGTTCGGCCAGCCAGCGGGTCAGATTGCCGAGCGATCCGGTATAGCAGCCCTTGTTGCTCATCAGCGGCGGCATGATCGCGTGCGGGAGCGAGGACTTGCCCTTTTCCGACAAGACCCAGTGCCAGTTATCGGTCACCGGGGTTTCCGCCATCGAACAGCCCTGATCGCGCCATTCGGGCAGCAGCTCGTCCAGTGCCTTGGGATCGACCACTGCGCCTGACAGGATATGCGCCCCGATTTCGGAGCCTTTCTCCAGCACGATCACTTCCAGTTCGGCATTGATCTGCTTGAGCTTGATCGCCGCCGCGAGGCCCGCCACCCCGCCGCCGACGATCACGACATCGCAGGGCATTGATTCACGTTCGGTCATGGAAATTCCTGATCCTTGATAGCTTTGGGCGCGTGCGCCGCACATTCCGGCGAATTGCTCTTACAGCCCACTTGCTAACTGGGATTCGGACAGTCAAGACCTGCGTTGGATAGCATGACCCCTTGATGACCCGCCCAGACCTCACCCTTGCGCGCGAATTCGAGGCCGCTTTTGCCTGGTGGCAGGCGGCCGGGGTGGACTGCGACTTTGCCGATGACGCTACGGCGTGGTTGGCGGACGCGGCGGTAGCGCCTGCCGCAATTCCCGACAAAACGCGCGCGGATGCGCGGCGCCAGCCAGCCAGGGCAACCGGCATTGCCGGCAAAGAGGCTGCAATCCCGGCCCACGCCGCACCGCCAACCGACGCGCCCGACCCGCTCCGCCGCGACCTGCTGGGCGAATCGCCCCCAGGCGATTGTGCCGCCTTCCACGACTGGTGGCTCAACGCGCCGGGTCTCGACACCGCGCAGGGCTATCCCCGGATCGCTCCGCGCGGGGAAAAGGGTGCGGCGCTGATGGTGCTGGTCCCGCAGCCCGAGGAGGGCGATCGTGAGCGGCTGCTCGAAGGGCCGCAGGGCCGCTTGCTCGCCAATATTCTCGCCGCGATGGGGCTGGATGAAAGCGCAGCCTACATCGCCAGCGCGTTGCGGTGCCACACGCCAATGGCCGATCTTGCATCGCTGGGCGCCAGCGGCTTGGATGCGGTGACGGCCCATCACGTCGCGCTCGCCGCGCCGCAGCGGCTGCTGGTGCTGGGAACGGCGCTCGGCCCGATGCTGCCCCCCGATGCCGCCAATGGTTTACGCGAAATAAACCACGACGGGCGTAGCGTCCCTGTCTTGGTGAGCGAAACGCTTGAAGCAATGATGGATATGCCCCGGCTCAAGGCCCGGTTCTGGCGGAGATGGATGGAATGGTCGGCCTCTCAATGATGCACGGGCGCATCGCTCTTGCCGGATTGGCGCTCTCTGCAATGGCTCTGCCTGCGGGCGCAGCTGCGCAATCAGGCGATCTGGTCGCGCGCTGGGATAGTGCCGGGCAGGATGCCGGCAGCGTGGCTTCGGTGCTCTCCGCCGAGGATCGCGCGCATTACTCCCAGTTGTTCGCCGCGATCGATGCCGAGCAATGGACGCTGGTCGAAGCGCTGCTGGCCGCCCGTCCCGATGGCGTGCTGACGCCGATGGCGCGCGCCGAATATTACACCCACGCCAACAGCCCCAAGGTTGCGCCCGAACAGATCACCGCATGGTTCGCCGCGGGGGTGGAGCTTCCGCAGGCCGAGCAGATCGCGCGGATGGGCGCCAAGCGCGGGGTCGAATATCTTCCTGCCTTGCCCGCCGAACAGGGCTTCGCCCGCCAGCCTTCCGCGCCCAAGCGGATCCTGCCGCGCACCGTCAATGACGGCACGATGCCCGCCGCGACCGCCTCCGCCATCCTCGAAGCGATCAAGGGCGACAATCCTGCCGAGGCCCAGCGCCTGTTGACCGAGGCCGACTGGCAGCTATCCAGCGATGCCCGCGCCGAGTGGCGCCAGCGCGTGGCGTGGAGCCACTATATCGAGAACAACGACGCCGCTGCGCTCGAACTGGCGCGCATGGTGGCCGAAGGTTCGGGCGAATGGGTGGCCGAAGGCGCGTGGGTCGAAGGGCTGGCCGCGTGGCGGATGGGACATTGCGCATACGCGGGAGATGCCTTTGCCCGCACCGCCGCGCGCGCATCCAATCCCGAACTCGCTGCTGCCGGACATTACTGGGCGCACCGGGCCGCCGTGCGGTGCCGCGAGCCGGATCGGGCGGCGCAGTATCTTTCCGCCGCCGCGCAGATGCACGAAACGCTTTACGGGATGCTTGCCGCCGACCAGCTTGGCGTCGAACTGCCTGCTCACGCCCCGCCCGCTGCCTTCGGGCCGCAGGATTGGGAGCAGCTTTCCTATCGCGGCAATGTCCGCGTCGCCGCTGCGCTGGCAGAGATCGATCGCCCGGCCCTGGCTGACGAGGTGCTGCGCCACGAGGCCAGGATCGGCCCGGCCAGCCAGTATGACGCGCTCGCCCGGCTGGCGCGCGAACTCGGCTTGCCCGCCACCCAGCTGTGGATGGCGCATAATGCGCCTTACGGCACGCGCAGCGATCCTTCGCTGCGGTTCCCGGTCGCGCGCTGGCAGCCGGTGGACGGCTGGCAGGTGGATCCCTCGCTCGCTTTCGCGCACGCGCTGCAGGAATCGAACTTCCGCGCCACTGCTGTCAGCCCCGCCAACGCGCGCGGGTTGATGCAGATCATGCCCGGCACCGCGCGCGACCATTCAGGACGGCTCAACCTGGGTGCGAGCTACGCCGACTTGAACGATCCGCAGGTCAACCTGTCCTATGGCCAGCGCCACTTGGCGATGCTGCGCGATCATCCCGCTACCGGCGGAACGCTGCCAAAAATCATGGCGGCCTATAACGCGGGCCTCACACCGGTCGGCCGCTGGAATTACGAGATCAACGATCAGAACGATCCGCTGCTGTGGATGGAATCGATCCCCTATTGGGAAACGCGCGGCTATGTCGCGATCGTGATGCGCAATTACTGGATGTACGAGCGCGCCGCCGGGGCGGAATCGCCCAGCCGCCGCGCACTGGCGCAGGGACGCTGGCCAGAGTTTCCGCAAGGTCAGACGATCCGCTCGGCACGGCGCGAACCGTAATGGCAATCGACGGGACGCTGACGTTCAAGTCGATCAACATTGCGGTCCTGACCGTGTCGGATACCCGCACGCCGGATACCGACACTTCGGGCGATATTCTCGCACAGCGCGTGACTGGCGCGGGCCACAATCTCGCCGCGCGCGCCATCGTGAAGGATGATGCCGCAGCCCTCGCCGCGCAGTTCGAGGCGTGGATCGACGATCCCGCCATCGACGCGGTCATCAGCACCGGCGGCACCGGCCTGACCGGCCGCGACGTCACGCCAGAGGCGCTGGCGATGATCGCAGACGCGCGCGACATCCCCGGCTTCGGCGAGTTGTTCCGCTGGCTCAGCTTCAAGTCTATCGGCACCAGCACAGTCCAGTCACGCGCCTGCGCGGTGGTGGCACGCGGCACCTACATCTTCGCCCTCCCCGGATCGAACGGCGCAGTGAAGGACGGGTGGGACGGGATCTTGGCCGAGCAGCTCGATAGCCGCAACCGCCCCTGCAATTTCGTCGACCTGATGCCGCGCCTGCGCGAGGCCTGACCCAAAGCGGGGCTTGGCATCGCGATCTTTGTTCCCTAAATGTTTCACGTGAAACATTCCACGGTCAAAGGACGCGGAGCGCAATCTGCAGCGGTGCCGACCCGCTTCGGCCTTGCGACGCGCGAGGTGGACGGCGACTGGCGCGATCATGTCGAGACGCTGGCCAAAGAGGAAGGAGGCCCGCCGGTCAAGCTGCGGACCACGGTGACCGAGGAACGGCCCAAGTCGATCCTCACCTTCAACCAATCGCCCGATGTGCCGTTCGACCGGTCGGTGAACGCCTATCGCGGATGCGAGCATGGCTGTGTTTATTGCTTCGCCCGCCCCACCCACGCCTATCACGACCTTTCGCCCGGCTTGGATTTCGAGACACGGCTGTTCGCCAAGCCGAACGCTGCGGCGTTGCTGCGGGCGACGCTGGCGAAGCGCGGCTACACCCCCAAGCCGATTGCGCTCGGCACCAACACCGACCCCTATCAACCGATCGAGCGCGATTACCGCATCACCCGCGCGATCCTCGAAGTGTGTCTGGAAACGCGCCACCCCGTCACCATCACCACCAAGTCCGACCGGGTGCTGGACGATGCCGATCTGCTGGAGGCGATGGCGCGCGACAATCTGGTGGCTGTGGCGATTTCGGTGACGAGCCTCGATCCGGTCCTATCCGGCAAGCTTGAACCGCGCTGCGCTGCACCTGCCAAGCGGTTGGCGGCGCTGGGCAAACTGGTGGAACTGGGTGTGCCGGTGCATTGCTCGATCTCGCCGATCATTCCCGCGATCACCGATGAATTCATCGAAGGTATCATTGCCCGCGTTGCGGAACTGGGCGTGCAAAGCGTCGGCTGGATTCCGCTGCGCCTCCCCCACGAAGTCGCGCCGCTATTCCGCGAATGGCTCGCCGTCCACTACCCCGAACGTGCGGGCAAGGTAATGAGCATCGTCCGCGATATGCGAGGGGGCCGCGACAATGATCCGAACTTCCACACCCGCTTCAGTCCGAAGGGCGTATGGCCCGACCTGATCCGCGCGCGGTTCAAGGTTGCTTGCAAGCGCGCGGGGATTGGGAAAGCGCGGTTCGAACTGGATTGCTCGCGGTTCATAGCGCCGGAAGTGGGCGGTCAGTTGCGGTTGATTTAGCTCACCCGAACCCTCCGCCAGCCTCTCCCGGCGAAAACCGCATCAAACGGCTGTCCACCAGCGCGGCGGTGCGGTTCACCACCGCCTTCTGGTACTCGGCATCCTTGATCATTTCGAAGAACGCGCCCGCGTTGGGATATTGCGCGACAAAACCGTCGTGCCAGTCCTTGTCCTCCGGCCCGGTCACCATCGTCTGGAACGCGCCGCGCCATACGATGCTGCCGCCGACGCGGGCAAAGATCGGGCCGCTGGTCTTGCCGTATTCCTGATAGGCGCCCCGCCCGCTCCAGCCCTTGCCCGCGTGCTCGTGGCCCTCCGGATATTCGGCGTGGTCGCGGTAGCGCAGCAGGTTGAGCATGTGGATCGGCTCGTCGCGCGGCAGGTCTTTGAATGCCTGAAAATTGGCTGGCGAAGGATCGATGTAGAATTGTGTCATGCGGTGCTTCCTCCCTGCCCTCCATCAGTGTGCGTGCGCAGGCGCGGGGCCGCCGTGGGTCGACCAGATTTTGTGGTGCCCGTCGCGCATGATGAGGACGACGTGGTAACGGTCCATCCGGTCGCCCTGTTCCATCCCCGGCGATCCGATCGGCATCCCCGGCACGCTCAACCCCACCGCATCGGGCCGCTCGGCAAGCAGGCGGCGGATATCCTCGGCCGGGACATGTCCTTCGATCGCATAGCCCTCGACCATAGCGGTATGGCATGATCGCAGATTGCCCGGCACGCCCGCTTCGGTGGCGACGGGGGTTGTGTCGGGCACATCACGCACCTCAAGCGTGAAGCCGGCCGCTTCCATCCGCTCAACCCATTCGGAACAGCATCCGCACCACGGAGTTTTGGCCACTGCGATGACGCTGGCTGCGGCGGACGAAGTGCAGGCGAGCAGCGCGATCGGCGCGAACAGGGCGGCAATGCGCGAACGTTTCATGGGTCTCTCCCTCACGCTTCCAAGGTATACTCGCTGAACCGGTCGCGCAGGTCTTTCTTGCTGATCTTGCCGGTGGCGGTGTGGGGGATGTCTTCGACGAATTCGACCGCATCGGGCAGCCACCACTTGGCGATCAGCGGCTTGAGATGCTCGATGATTTCGCCGCCGGTCACTTCGGCGCCCGCCTTCTTCACCACGAACAGCACCGGGCGTTCGTCCCATTTGGGGTGGGGGACTCCGATACACGCGGCCTCGGCGACGGCGGGATGGCCCGCTGCCGCGTTCTCCAGCTCGACCGAGCTGATCCACTCCCCGCCCGACTTGATCACGTCCTTGGTGCGGTCGGTCAGCTGCAGGGTGCCATCAGGATGCAGGATGCCGACATCGCCGGTGTCGAACCAGCCTTCGTTGTTGGCCGCGTCCCGCTCTGCCTTGAAGTAGCGCCTGATCACCCACGGCCCGCGGATTTGCAGCGCGCCGCTGGTCTGCCCGTCGCGCGGCAGTTCGGTTGCCATGTCGTCGAGATCGACGGTGCGCAGTTCGACGCCGAAGATCGGGCGGCCCTGCATCGCGGTCTTGGCGACCTTCTCTTCAAAGCTGAGCGTATCCCAGTCCCAGGTCGGCCCGCCGACGGTGCCGATCGGGCTGGTTTCGGTCATCCCCCAGGCGTGCTGGACGCGGGTGCCGTTCTTCATCAGCCGCTCGATCATGAACTTGGGCGCAGCCGAACCGCCGATGGTGGCGGCCTTCAGCGGCGGCAGGTCGAGGCCGTTGGCATCGCAATACTGGAAATGCGCCAGCCACACGGTCGGCACGCCGGCGCTGTCGGTGACCTTTTCGCGCAGCATCAGATCGTGCAGCACAGCGGGATCGTTGACGGCGGAAAACACGAACTTGATCCCCGCCATCGCGCCAGCATAGGGCAGGCCCCAGCTTGCGGCGTGGAACATCGGCACCACCGGGAGCATCACCGATGCGCTGGAGAAATTGAACGCCGCAGGCTGCAGCCCCGACATCGCATGCAGAACGGTCGAGCGGTGTTCGTACTGCACGCCCTTGGGATTGCCGGTGGTGCCGCTGGTGTAACAGATCATGCACGGATCGTTTTCGGGCCCGCCGACCCATTCGAAATCGCCGTCCTGCGCGCCGATCCAGCCCTCGAACGCGGGCGCGTGTTCGCCCGAATCGTAGCAGATGTAATGTTCGACCATCGGCCAGCGGCTGCGCATCCGGTCGACAATCGGCTGGAATGCCGCGTCGTAGCACAGCACGCGGTCTTCGGCGTGATTGACGATGTATTCGAGCTGGTCGTCGAACAGGCGCGGGTTCACCGTGTGCAGCACCCCGCCCATGCCCGCGACGCCGTACCAGCTCACCAGATGGCGCGAATGGTTCATGGCGAGGCTCGCCACCTTATCGCCCGGTTTCAGGCCGAGCGCCTGCAGCGCCTGCGCCATTTTCAGTGCATCGCGGCGGATACCCGCCCAATCGGTGCGGGTTTCGCTGCCATCGGCCCAGCGGGTCACGATTTCGCGCGTCGGTGCCTCGCGCGCGGCGTGATCGATCACGTGCGTCACCCGCATCGTCCAGTCCTGCATCGCCCCGAGCTTGCCTGCGGCCATGGTCTCTCTCCTGATATTGCATCCGCCTCGTGGGTCGACAGGCGGTTTGGCCCATTCATGCCTCCGGCAATCCCGCTTGGCAATCGGTTCACCCAATCGCCAGCACAATTCGTCGTAAGTCATTGAAACATTTTTGGCTGATCCCCACTTATGTCGTGCAGGGCGCAACGTATGACGTTGCACCCCGAACCCGCGTTCGAGCAATTCGCAACCGGGGGACTTAATAACTGAGGGAAAATCGAAATGAAGAAGACAGCATTCCTGCTTGTCAGCGCGGCAGCGATCATCGCTGCGCCTGCTCAAGCACGCGACGGTCAGGTATATGCCGGGATCAACGGCGGTATCGTCTTTGAAGATCAGGCAGACGTCGAAAGTGAACCTTTCCGAGGCACGCCTCCCGAAAACGAGGCCCGCATCAATACCGGGACAGGATGGGAAGCGGGCGCGGTGCTTGGCTATGATTTCGGAATGTTCCGGCTTGAGGGCGAAGGCAACTTCCGGAACCAGGATCACGATACGCTCATCATCACCAGTTCCAACAACACCTCCGGCCTCGTGGCGGGCAACCGCTTCGGTCCCGGCAGCACGCAGAAAACCTATAGCGGGATGCTCAACGCCCTGGTCGATATCGGCGACGATGACGGCTTTCAGGTGTTCGCGGGCGGGGGCGCCGGTATTGCCATTGTCGACTTCGAGCTGAGCACGCCGGAGACGGGGATGCTTGCCGACGACACCGATACCACGTTCGCCTATCAGGGCCTGGCCGGGGTCCGCTATGCCGTGACCGAGAATATCGATCTTGGCGTGAAATATCGCTATTTCAGAGCCGACAACGTCAATGTCGACGGGTTCGGCGGTAGCCCGCTCGAAATCGCGTTGGAATCGCATTCGGTTCTGGCGAGCTTGCTGTTCAACTTCGGCGGTTCGGAAGCGGCACCGCCGCCGCAGGCACAGTGCAATACGGGGCCGTACATCGTGTTCTTCGAGTTCGACGAATCCGAAGTCACAGCGGAAGCCGCGACCATCCTCAACAATGCGATCACCGCCTACGCCAATTGTGGTTCGGCGCGGGTGATGCTGGCCGGGCACACCGACACTGTCGGCAGCCAGAGCTACAACATGGATCTCGCCGCACGGCGCAACCAGTCCGTGCGTAACTACATGACCGGTCGCGGCGTGCCGGATGGCCGCATCGCGAGCGAAGCTTTCGGTGAAAGCCAGCCGCGCGTGCCCACCGCCGATGGTGTGCGCGAGCCGCAGAACCGCCGCGTGGAAGTGACCTACGGCCCCGGTTCGGGGATGTAAGGTTCAACAGACCCGATAATCGAAGGAGGGGGCGGAGTGATCCGCCCCCTTTTTCATGCTCTGAACGCCTCAGGCGACGAGGCGCAGGCTCGCTTTGCTTTTCAATGGCGCCAGTTCGACGTCGGTAATCCCCTGCACCTCGGCCAACCGCTCGGCCAGTTCGCCGCTCAGCAGGAAGTTGCGGCCCAGCCGCATCTGCGCGTGCCCGCCGTTTTCGAGCATGATCCGCACCAGCACTTCGCCATTGCCGCGGAACTCGTTATCATCCTCGACATCGAGCGCGATCTTGAGTTCGAGCAGGGCTTCGGCAGTGGCGATGTCGGCCTTCAACTGCATCGGCGTCGACCCGACCACGCCCGCCAGCGGCCGCGCGCCGCGCACAGTCAGACGCGGCGGCTCATCCGGGCTGGGCGCGTCCAGTTCGACCGTCAGCAGCAGGCATTCGCCCTCCTCCGCCCAGCGTTCGAACTGCGGCACCAGCGCCTCTTCGAAACAGGCGGCCGAAAACTGGCCCGAGGAGTCGGAGAAATCCGCGCGCACGAAGGTGCCACCCTTGCGGGTGCGGGCCTTGGTGATGCCTTCGACCAGCACCGCCATCACCGCAGAGCCGCGCCCGCCCGCAGGCGCGCCCGATTCCATCAGGCTCTGGTAAGTGCGTGCCCCATTGGCCGAGGCGACATCGCGATATTGCTGGGCCGGATGGGCAGAGAAATAGAAGCCGAAATTCTCGCGTTCCTTCGCCATCCGGTCGGTGCGGCTCCACGGCTCGCACGCCTGCAACCGCAGATCGTCGCTGGCCGCATCCTCTCCGCCGAACAGCCCGACTTGCCCGCTCGACCGTTCGCGCATCGCCGCATCGGCCACCGCCAGCAGCAGCTCGGCATTGGCGTTAAGCAGCGCGCGATCGGGTTCGAGACTGTCGAGCGCGCCGGCACAGATCAGCCCTTCCAATTGGCGGCGGTTCATGGTGCCCTGCGGCAGGCGTTCGAAGAAATCCTTGAGGCTGGCGAACGGCCCGCTCGCCTCACGTTCGGCGACGATCGACTCCATCGCCTTTTCGCCGACGTTGCGGATACCGGCGAGCGCGTAGCGCACGGCATAGCCCTTCTCGGTCTGCTCGACGCTGAAGCGCGCTTCGGAGGCGTTGATGTCGGGTGCGAGCACCGCGACCCCGCCATCGCCATTCGGATAACGCCGTGCATCGTCGACGAAGATGTTGAGCTTGTCCGACTGGTGCAGGTCGAAACACATTGACGCGGCGTAGAATTCTTCCGGGTAATGCGCCTTCAGCCAGCCGGTCTGATACGCGAGCAATGCATAGGCGGCAGCGTGCGATTTGTTGAAGCCGTAGCCTGCGAACTTGTCGATCAAATCGAACAATTCGTTGGCGCGTTTCGCCTCGATCCCCGAATTCGCCTTGCAGCCATCGACGAACCGGCCCCGCTGGGCGTCCATTTCGGCCTGCACCTTCTTGCCCATCGCACGGCGCAGAAGGTCGGCGTCGCCGAGCGAGTAACCGGCCAGCACCTGGGCGGCCTGCATCACCTGTTCCTGATAGACGAAGATGCCGTAGGTCTCGGCCAGAATGCCTTCGAGCTTTTCGTGCGGATATTCGATCGGGACGAGGCCCGCCTTGCGCTGGCCGAACAGCGGGATGTTGTCCATCGGGCCAGGGCGATAGAGCGAGACGAGCGCGATGATGTCACCGAAATTGGTCGGCTTCACCGCTTTCAGCGTGCGCCGCATCCCTTCGGATTCCAGCTGGAACACGCCGACGGTGTTACCTGCCTTCATCAGGTCGTAGACCGCCGCATCATCCAATGGCAGCGCGCCCAGATCGATAGCGATTCCGCGCCGCCCCAGCAGGTCGACTGCCTTGCGCAGAACCGACAGCGTCTTCAGCCCGAGAAAGTCGAACTTCACCAGCCCGGAGGATTCGACGTGCTTCATGTCGAACTGCGTCACCGGCATATCCGAACGCGGATCGCGGTAGAGCGGCACCAGCTCGGCCAAAGGACGGTCGCCGATCACCACGCCCGCCGCGTGGGTCGATGAATTGCGCGGCATGCCTTCCAATTGCATCGCCAGATCGACGAGCCGCTTTACGTCCTTGTCATTGTCATATTCGCGCTTGAAATCGGCCGCGCCGTTCAGCGTGCGTGGCAGGGTCCACGGGTCGGTCGGGTGGTTGGGCACCATCTTGCAGAGCCGGTCGACCTGCCCGTAGCTCATCTGCAGAATTCGCCCGCAATCGCGCAGCACGGCGCGGGCCTTCAGCTTGCCGAAGGTGATGATCTGGGCCACGTGATCGGTGCCGTATTTGGCCTGAACATAGCGGATCACCTCGCCGCGGCGGGTTTCGCAGAAGTCGATATCGAAGTCGGGCATCGACACGCGTTCGGGATTGAGGAACCGTTCGAACAGCAGACCGAGCCGCAGCGGATCGAGATCGGTAATGGTCAGCGCCCAGGCCACCGCCGAACCGGCGCCCGACCCGCGTCCCGGCCCCACCGGAATGCCTTGATCCTTGGCCCACTTGATGAAGTCGGCCACGATCAGGAAGTAGCCGGGAAACCCCATGCCCACGATCACGTCGATCTCGAATTCGAGCCGACGCTTATAGGTCAGCACCTCGTCCCAGATCCCGTTCGTCCTGAGCATGTCGAAGGACTGTTCTTGTTCTTCGAGTGCTTCGGCAGAAGGCAAAAGCAGGGCTTCGACAAGCTCGGCCCGAACGGTGTCGGGATAGTAGGGCGCCAGCCGTTCAACCAACCCTTTGCGGGAATCCTCCGCCAGCATCCGCGCCTCGCCCGACAAGTCGCCTGCAAGGCTGGGCAGGATCGGCTTGCGGTACGGCGGCGCGAAGGCACAGCGCTGCGCGATGACGATGCTGTTGGCGGTCGCCTCGGGCAGGTCGGCGAACAGTTCCTGCATCATCGCGGCTGATTTGACGAAGGCCTGCGGGTTGGAATGCGGGCGATCCTCGGCCTCGATCTGAGTCGAATGCGCAATGCACAGCATCGCGTCATGCGCGCGGTATTCATGCGGCTCGGCAAAGTTGGCAGGGTTGGTGGCCACCAGCGGGAAGTCGCGGGCATAGGCGAAATCGATCAGCGCCTCCTCGGCCCGCTCGCATACCGGATCGCCCCCGCGCGCCAGTTCGACGTATAGCCGCCCCGGAAACAGCGATTGCAGCGCATCGGCGAGCCGCGCCGCAGCCTCGTGCTGGCCATCTGCAAACAGGCGCGTCAGCCCGCCCTCGCCTGCCCCGGTCAGCGCGATCAGCCCTCCGGTGCGCCCTTCGAGATCGGCGAGCGTGACATGGGGTTCAAGCTCCAGCGGCCGGTCGAGGTGGGCGCGGGACACGAGGTGGCACAGATTGCCGTATCCCTCATCATCCTGCGCAAACAGCGGCAGGTAATCGATTGCGCGCGCGCCGGAACCTTCCACCCCTTCGCGCGCCACGCCCAGTAATGCCCCGATGATCGGCTGCACGCCCTCGGCCTTGCACGCGCCCGCAAAGGCCATGATGCCGTACAGCCCATTGCGGTCGCAGATCGCGATGGCGGGATAGCCGCGTTCCTTCGCCAGCTTGGCAATCCCCTTGGGATCGATCGCCCCTTCGAGCATCGAGAAGGACGACAGCACGCGCAGCGGGACGAAGGGGGCAAAGGGCATGGCGCACACTATGCGGATCGGTGGAGGATTCGCCAAGCGCCCCAAACCGGCTTTTCCGGCACCGCGTCATTGCGAGCGCAGCGAAGCAATCCATGGCCGACCGGGGTCATCTGCGGTTAGGTCAGATCCTGGATTGCCGCGTCGCTTCGCTCCTCGCAATGACGATGGACCGGTTACAGTAGCTTCTCGATGTCCCTGGCGATGCTCGCGGGCGTATCCTGCGGGCCGTAGCGCTTCACCACGTTGCCTTCGCGATCGACGAGAAACTTCGTGAAGTTCCACTTGATCGAGGTCGATCCCATCAGCCCCTTGGCCTCTTTCTTCATCCAGTCGAACAGCGGCGAAGCATTGTCGCCGTTCACGTCCACCTTCGCCATCAGCGGGAAGGTGACGCCGAAATTGACCTTGCAGAACTCCGCGATCTCATCGGCATTGCCGGGTTCCTGCCCGCCGAACTGGTTGCAGGGGAACCCCAGCACCTCGAATCCGCGGTCGTTGAACTGCTGGAACAGCTTCTCCAGCCCGTCATATTGTGGGGTGAAACCGCATTTGCTGGCGGTGTTGACCACCAGCAGCACTTTGCCGAGCTTGGCCGACAGGTCGAGCGGTTCACCGCGATTGGTGGTGACGGTGAAATCGGCAATCGTGGTCATGCATTCCCCCGGTGGGTTGGTATCAACCGGGGTCTTGTGCGGGGAAATCGGGGTGCGAGGCAAGCGCCATTGCTTCATCGGCGGAATATCGCCGGTCGCCGGCCTTTTCGATCGCGTAGTTCCGGCGGGTTTCGGCGGGCATGTTCGCCAGATGGCGAATCATCTCGGCAAAAGTGCCGCGCTGCAATGCCTTGCCCCCGTCGAACACGCCGTCGGCGCCATCGGCGGGATGAAGCGCGGCACGGTCTTTCCAGGCGGTTTCGCCGGTGTTGAGCGTCTCGCCGCCGGATGTGCTGGGATGGTCTGCCATGGTCAAAATCTCCTGCGCGGACAGTGGCGGGATGCGCGCGCAAAAGCCCAACCTAGATCAGTACGCCTTCCTTCAAGCGGACGACACGATCCATGCGCGCGGCGAGGCGTTCGTTATGGGTGGCGACCAACGCGGCGCTGCCCTCTCCCCGCACGAGGCTGAGAAATTCCGCCAGCACGTTGTCGGCGGTCACCTCGTCGAGATTGCCGGTCGGCTCGTCCGCCAGCACCAGCGTAGGCCGGTTGGCGAGCGCGCGGGCGACTGCGACGCGTTGTTGCTCCCCGCCCGAAAGCTGGCTGGGGCGATGCGTCAGGCGCTGCCCGAGGCCGAGGCTGGTGAGCAGGCTGTCCGCCCGCGCCTCGCACTCGGCACGGGGAACGCCGCGGATCATCTGCGGCATTACCACGTTCTCTCGCGCGTCGAAATCGGGCAGCAGGTGGTGGAACTGGTAGACGAAGCCCAGATGCTCGCGCCGCAGCCGTGTGCGCTGATCGCTGGCAAGGTCTTCGGCCCTCTCGCCCGCGACGCTGATCGATCCTTCGAACCCGCCTTCGAGCAGGCCCACCGCTTGCAACATGGTCGATTTGCCCGAACCCGACGGGCCGAGCAGCGCCACGATCTCACCCGGCATGATGTCGAGATCGACCCCGCGCAGCACGTCGATCCGCTGCCCGCCCTGTTCGAACGAACGCTTCAGCCCCTTGAGCGAGACGATGGGAGCACCACTATTCATAACGCAGCACCTGCACCGGATCCGTATTGGCAGCCTTGAGCGCCGGATAGAGCGTGGCGAGGAAGCTCATCGTCAGCGCCAGCGCCACGATCCCGGCAATCTCCCACGGATCGGTGCGCGATGGCAGCGTGCTGAGGAACCGCACTTCGGGATCCCAGATTTCCTGCCCGGTGGTAAAGGCAATGAAGTCGACAATCGGTTCGCGGAAGAACAGCACGATTGAGCCGAGCGCCAGCCCCGCCATGGTGCCGATCGCCCCGACAGTGGTGCCGGTGGTCACGAAAATCTTGAGCAAGGATCGCCGCGTTGCACCCATCGTGCGCATGATAGCGATGTCGCGGGTCTTGGCGCGCACTAGCATCACAAGGCTCGACAGGATATTGAAAGCGGCCACCAGCACCATGAAACTCAAGGCAAAGAACATCGCCACGCGTTCCACCTGCAAGGCTTCGAACAGCGCGGAGTTGATCGTTTTCCAGTCGGCGATCACCGCCTGCCCTGCCAATTGCTGCTTCACCGGCTCGAGAATCTCGCCCACCTGATCGGGATCGTCCACGGTGACTTCGATCATGCCGATAGAATCGCCCATCAGCAGCAAGGTCTGCGCGTCCGCGATGGGCAGGACGACGAATTTCTCGTCGTAGTCGTAAATGCCGACCTCGAAGATCGCGCCGACCTCATAACCCACCTGACGGATCGAGGTGCCGAACGGCGTGCTGCGCCCCTGCGGATTGATGATGGTGATGGTATCACCCACCCTTGCGCCGATATTCTGCGCCAGCCGGGTGCCGATTGCGACCCGGCCCGCGCCGCCCACCGCCGAAGGTTCATACAGGCTGCGCATGTCGCCCAGCACCACCTTGTCGCCGAGGTCGGCGATGTCCTCGTCGGTCTGTCCGCGCACGAACACCGCCTCGACCCGCCCGCCGAAGCTGGTGAGCAGCGGCTGTTCGATCAGCGGCGATGCATCGGTAACGCCTGGCGTTGCCCTGACCTTTTCGAGCACGCTTTCCCAGTCGTCGATCCGCCCGCCATAGGCCTGCACGATGGCATGGCCGTTCAGCCCCACGATCTTGTCGAGCAGTTCGGCGCGGAAGCCGTTCATCACGCTCATCACGATCATCAACATCGCGACCGAGAGCATCACCACGCCGACCGATATCCCGGCGACAAGCGCGATGAACGCCTCGCCCTTGCCCGGCCAGAGGTAACGCTTGGCGATCATCCATTCGAAGGGGGAAAGCATGAGAGGGTCAGTGCCGCCTGTAAGGTGAACGCTGCCTGTAGTGCGCGCGCGCAAAGGCCGCAATCCCGTGAGTCCTTGTTGTCCTACCGCTTCGCTGCTTGAGGACGGGCTTGTCGTCCTACCGCTCCGCTGCTTGAGGACGGGCTTGTCGTCCTACCGCTTCGCTGCTTGAGGACGTGGTCACCGGACGCGATGGGCTGCCTGCCCCGCCGGTTGTCACACACAGGTCAGCAAAAAGCCGGGCACGCGCGGCCCGCTTTCCCTTGTAATTGATCCGTCACATCGCCATTGGAGCGGTGCGCCCCGGAAGCAATGCTGCGGACAGGTCTGGTGATGCCGATGACACCCTCAAATATGACACACCCCTTCCTTGATGCGGATGGCGACAAGCTGCGCGAGGAATGCGGGATTTTCGGCGCGATCAACGCCGCCGATGCTGCCGCAGCGACCGCGCTGGGCCTGCATGCGCTCCAGCATCGCGGGCAGGAAGCGGCCGGCATCGTCAGCTATGACGGGCAGGAATTCTTCGTCCGCCGCGGGCTTGGCCATGTGGCGGAGAATTTCTCCTCCTCCGATGCCATCGCCGAACTGCCCGGCCATATGGCGGCGGGCCATGTGCGCTATTCCACCACCGGCGGCGCAGGCCTGCGGAATGTCCAGCCGCTCTATGCCGATCTCGCCAGCGGCGGCTTTGCGGTGGCGCATAACGGCAATATTTCCAACGCCGGCACCCTGCGCAAGGATCTGGTCAACAAAGGCTCGATCTTCCAGTCGACGTCGGACACCGAGGTGATCATCCACCTCGTCGCGACCAGCCGCTATCCCACCATCGCCGATCGCCTGGTCGACGCGCTGCGTCTGGTCGAGGGGGCCTATGCGCTGATCGTGATGACGCCTGCAGGCATGATCGCCTGCCGCGACCCGCTCGGCATTCGTCCGCTGGTGATGGGCCGGATGGGGGATGCGATCCTGTTCGCGTCGGAAACGGTTGCCTTCGATGTGGTGGGCGCCGAATTCATCCGCGAAGTCGAGCCGGGCGAATTGGTGATGGTCGATTTTGCCGGAGAAATCCGCTCGGTCCGTCCGTTCGGTAGCCCGGCCCCGCGGCCCTGCATTTTCGAACACGTCTATTTCAGCCGCCCCGACAGCGTGTTTGCCGGACGCAGCGTTTATGAAGCGCGCAAGGCCATCGGCGCGCAATTGGCGCTCGAATCGCCGTGCGAGGCCGATCTGGTCGTGCCGGTGCCCGACAGCGGCGTGCCCGCTGCCATCGGTTTCGCGCAAGCCTCCGGCGTGCCGTTCGAACTCGGGATCATCCGCTCGCACTATGTCGGGCGCACATTTATCGCCCCGTCAGACGGCGCGCGCCATTCGGGCGTGAAGCGGAAACACAACGCCAACCGCGCGCTCGTCGCTGGCAAGCGGATCGTGCTGATCGACGATTCGATCGTGCGCGGGACGACCTCCATGAAAATCGTCGAGATGATGCGCGAAGCGGGCGCTGCCGAAGTGCATTTCCGCGTGGCCAGTCCGCCGACCGCGCATAGCTGTTTTTACGGGGTCGATACCCCCGAACGTTCCAAGCTGCTGGCCGCGCGCATGGAAATCGAGCCGATGCGCGAATTCATCAAGGCCGACAGCCTCGCCTTCATCTCGATCGACGGGCTTTACCGCGCGGTCGGGCGCGAGAAGCGCGACAACGCGCGTCCGCAATTCTGCGATGCCTGCTTCACCGGTGAATACCCCACATCGCTGACCGATCTCGCGCTGGCCGAGCAGAAGACCGCCGAACTCCCATTCGCTGACCCGAAGGCCGCATAATTCCATGACCGAAAATGCAAAACCGCTTTCGGGGCGCACCGCGCTCGTCACTGGCGCGAGCCGCGGGATTGGCGCTGCCACCGCCAAGGCGCTGGCCGCAGCCGGGGCGCACGTCATCCTTGTCGCGCGCAAGGTGAAAGCGCTGGAAGCGGTCGAAGACGCGATCCACGATCTGGGCGGCACGTCCACCATCGCACCGCTCGACCTGACCGAACCGGATGCGGTCACCCGCCTCGCAACCGCGATCGGGAGCCGCTGGAACAGCCTCGATATCCTCGTGATTGCAGCGGCCTATCTGCCGGAGTTGACACCGATTGCGCAGGCCGAACCGAAGCAGTTCAATCAGGCGCTGTTGACCAATGTGGTCGCAACCCAGGCGCTGCTTGCCGGGTTCGATCCGATGCTGCGCAATGCCAAGGGCGCACGGGTTGTCGGCCTCACCAGCAGTGTGGGCGCTACGCCGCGGGCCTATTGGGGTGCCTATGGCGCGACCAAGGCGGCGTTCGACAACATCCTCGAAACCTATGCCGCCGAGCGCGAACGCGCCGGCGAAGTACGGGTGGCGATCATCGATCCCGGCGCGACCCGCACCGAAATGCGCGCCCGCGCCTTTCCGGGCGAAGATCCCAAGACGATCAAATCGCCCGAGGTGGTGGCCGACCGCCTCGTCGCACTGCTGACCGACGGCTTCGACAGTCTGCACCGCGAGCGGATCGAATGATCTCCTGCAAGCTGCCGGTTTGCCTAACCGGACGTTAACCGCACCTCGATACGTGTCCTTAGGGATTTTACGGGCACATTTCGGTGAGTTGTGCTGCGCGCAGCAGCAATCGACTGAAAAGAGGTTCAACGCGATGCCACCGGAAAATTCCTATCGCCTTGCCGCGCAGGAGGATCGCTGCTCGCCCCGCACCCGGCTGACAATTCCGGCGACCTTGCGGGCATCGGGCGGACGCGCGTTCCAAAGCGTGGTCCATGACCTGTCGATCTCGGGTTTCTCCGCCGCTTCGATCAACCGGATGCATGATGGCCAGGTGTGCTGGCTGACCCTGCCCGGCCTCGAATCGCTGCAGGCCGAGGTGGTGTGGTGGGACAACTGCATCGTCGGCTGCGCCTTCAACGAGCTGCTCAGCCCGATCGTCCACGACAATATCCTGCAGCGGTACAGCAATATCGGCGTCTATCGGCAGGTGATCTGATCGCGGCGGAGTCCGGGAACTAGTCCAGACTGGCCGCGATCTTCATCACCACCGCGCTGGTCTTGCCGCGCAGCTCGCCCGAAGTTGCCCTCGGCCAATTGCTGACCACCGCGACGACCAGCTGCTTTTCCGGCACCAGCGTAATCGCCTGCCCGAAGATGCCCTGCGCGCCATAAGCGCCGGCGGGATAGGTCCACCACTGATAGCCATAGCCCGCACCCAAATTGCCGAAATCGACCACGCTGTCGGTCGCTTCGGCAAACCAGCCTGCGGGCACCGCGCCCTTGCCACCTTCAAGCGCGAGCTGGCCCATGCGGGCATAATCCGACAGCCGCAGCGACAGGCAGCACCCGGCGATATTGCCGCCGCGCGGATCGACCATCCAGAACATGCCGCCTTCGAAGCCCGCCGGATCGACGATCTTTGCCTTGGCATATTCGGCCAGCGGCAGGCCCACCGCGTTTTCGACCACCACACCGATCAGATTGGTTTCGCCGGTCTTGTAGACCCACTTCGTACCCGGTTCAGCCTCGCGCGGAAGTGCCTTCATCTGCGCGACGATGGCGTCGGGGCCATATTCGACCACGAAGCGGTTCATCTGCGCGACGTCGCTGGCGGGATCGGTATAATCCTCGTTCCATGCCACCCCGCTGGTCATCGTGGCGAGCTGGCGCACCGTCACCCCGTCATAGGCCGAACCGGCCAGCGCGGGGATGTAATCGGTGACGGGATCGGACAGGCTTTTGATGAAGCCGTCCTTCACCGCTGCGCCGAGCAAGGTCGAAGTAAAGCTTTTGGCGACCGAGAAGCTGGTCCAGCGATCAGTCTCGCCCAGGCCGAGGCCATAGGCTTCGTAGCGAACCTTGCCGTCTTCCAGCACCATGATCCCGGCGGCGTTGGTTTGCGTCATCAGTGCCTTCAGATCAGCCTGCAGTTCGGCACTGAGCGGCGCGCCTTCGGGCAGAGCGCGCGGGGTTTTGGCGGCGGGGACTTCGTGGCCTGCGAACCACTGCTCCATCGCGCGGAACCGCTGCGAACGCTGCTCATCGTTCCAGAACAGGACCTGCAATTCGGACTGGTCACGGGCCGGAGGCTGGACGATTGCTACCTTGGCGGGCGGCGGCGGAGGCGCGGCGGCGACGCCCTGCGCCGGGGCATAAGAACCCGCGCATCCCGCCAGCAGGGCTGCAAGTGCTGCGCCCGATACCAATCCTGCAATCCGCTGTGCCGCGCCCATGTCACTCGCCCTCTCGATTATGTTGCAAGCGATGCATAGGCTGGAGCGCGGCGGACGGGCAAGCCCCCCGGTGCAGAAGGTCAGCCCCCCTTCATCGCCTTCAGGGCCGCCAGCGCCCGCTCTCGCGCGGCCTTGTGGGGGACGATCTTGCGCGGATAGCCGCTGGGCCGCCGCCCGAATTCCTCGGGATCGTGGATATAGGGCGCTTCCAGCTTGGCGAGTTCGGGGACGTATTCGCGGATGTAGCGCGCCGCGTCGAACTTCTCCGACTGAGTCAGCGGGGCCATGATCCGGCTGAACATGTTGGAATCCACCCCCGTCCCCGCCGTCCACTGCCAGTTGGTGGCGTTGGAGGCATAATCGGCATCCACCAGCGTATCCCAGAACCACTGCTCGCCTGCGCGCCAGTCGATCAGCAGGTGTTTGATGAGGAAACTGGCGGTGATCATCCGCACGCGGTTGTGCATCCACCCGGTCTGGTAAAGCTGCCGCATCCCGGCATCGACGATCGGGTAGCCGGTGCGGCCCTGCTGCCAGGCTTTCAGATCGCGCGCAGCGGCTTCGTCGGTCGCCGGATCGCGCCAGGGGAAGCGGTCGAAATCCTCGCGGTAGTTTTTGCTCGCATAGGCGGGGAATTGCAGGATCGCGTTCTGCGCATAGTCGCGCCAGATCAGCTCGCCCTCGAAGGTGCGCCAGCCATCGGAACGCTTGTGCTTGAAGGCGTGCCATATCTGGATGGGCGAGATCTCGCCCCAGTGCAGGTGCGGTGACATGCGCGAGACCTTGTCGACGCTGGGGTGATTGCGCTTGTCGTCGTAATCGTCGACGTGATCGAGCCACCATTCGAGGCGCTCGTGCGCGGCATCCTCGCCCACCTGCCAGAAATCCCGCAGGCCCCCTGACCAGTCGGGTTTGGTGGGAAGCAGGTTCCAACCGCTGAGGTCGTCGCTGGCGGGCCAGCTATCGGGCGGCGAAAGTGTTTCGGGCGCGGGGAGTTCATCGCGCGGCGGGAATTCGGCGCGCACGGCGCGGCTGAACGGGGTGTAGATCTTGTACTGGCCGCCGGTGCCGGTTGTGATGCTGCCCGGCACCATCAGGTAGTTGCCGTGGTAGAGTTGCAGGTCGAGCGACTTGGCCAGCTTGCGTTCGCAATTCAGCCACCACGGTTCGTAGTGGTGGTTGGCGTGGATGGCGGCTGCGCCTGTTTCCTCGGCCAGTTTAGCGAGTTCCTCCACCGCATCGCCGCGCCGCAGGATCAGCTTGCTGCCACGCGCTTCGAGGCTCTGTGCAAGGCTGCTGAGCGAATGATGCAGCCACCAGCGTGAGGCGCCGCCATAGGCGTGGTGCTTGGGCGCGTCATCGTCGAGCACATAGACTGCCACCACCGGCCCGGCTTGGGCGGCGTGGTAGAGCGCTGGATTATCAGCTAGCCGCAGATCGCGCCGCAGCCATACGAGTTGTGTGTTGGACAAAACAAACTCCGTTCGCCCTGAGCTTGTCGAAGGGCTGCATTTCTCTTTTTCCGTTGGTCCCGAGGAAAGGACAGGGCTTAGACAAGCTCAGCCCGAACGGGTGTGGGGACGTAATGCGCCTAGCCCGCAGGTAGTTCCTCACACGCCACATCCGGCAGCGCGACCGAGAACCGCCCCCGCGCGCGCGGATCGTAGAAGCGGGCGTCGTAGAGGATCACCGAGCCATCCGCCGCACGGGTCGCAAAGGGCGCGCGTGACCAGAACAGGAAGGCGTCGAGTTGAGGGTTGGTGCGGCAGGCCTCGGCGAGATCAGGCAACTTGCAGGCATCATCGGATATGGGTTTCAGCGATGGCCGAAGGGTGATCGGCTCGGCCGGACGACCACCCGCTGTTCCAAGAAGAACCGTCGGCTCGTCTTTCTCGACAAACCACTCACCCTCACCGCCCACAAGCACTTCTCTCCGCCAGAACGCCAAGGGAACCGGGCTAGAGATTTGTTCGTGAGTGTCACTCATGTCCGTCTCATATATATTATGAGCCGCGGTCAACGAGATAAAGCCATTCACCCCGATATACGCCAACGCCGCAGCAATCCCCACCCGCGCAGGCCGCATCCACTCCCCGCCCGCCGTCTCCCGCCGCCGCGACCACCACACGCTGCCGATCAGCAGCGCCCACAGCCACACATCGATAATGAACAGCGTGTCGCCGTAGAACCACTGCGAGGAAAACGGCTCCAGCAGGCGGATGCCGTAGACGTTGAGCCAGTCGAAGAACGGGTGGCTGAGGCAGCCGATAAACGCCATCGCATAGAGCCACCCAAACCGCACCGGCAGCCGTCCCTCGGGCCGTGTCCCTCGCTTTGTCTGCCAGCGATCAAACGCCCACAGTAGCCCAGCCAGCACCAGCGGCAGCAGCACCAGCGCGGGCGGGCCGTGGGTAATGCCTCTGCGGAAGGCGAGGTGCTCGGTGCCCTCCAGCCAGAAGAAGCACGCCGCGTCCACGTCCGGCAGGTTCGCGCCGATGATCAGCGCCGGCATGGCAAGGCCAGTGGTGCGCTTCAAGCCCGCCTGCCCCAGCACCGCGCCGACAAGGCTATGTGTCAGATTATCCATCGCTTCGCTGCCTAGCGCGCCCGCGTCGCTGCGGCGAGTGCAAATGCGCTTGGAAAAGTTCCGCTCCCTCGCCTATCGCACGGCCAAAGAATTTGCGGGAGATAACCACAGTGACCGATGCCCCCTATATCCGCCCCGACATGAAGGCCTTCATCGATGCGCTCGCCGCGATGGGTGGGCCGACGATGGCGGAAATGACGCTGGAGGAAGCGCGGGCGTCCTATATCGCGCTGCACGGAATGGCGGACCGGCCCGCCCGCGACCTAGCCGTGATCCGCGACCTTTCCTGCCCCGGCCCTGCTGGCGACATTCCGCTGCGGCTCTACGACGCGCGCGAGATGCGTCAGCCCGGCCCGGTGGTGATGTTCTTCCACGGCGGCGGGTTCGTGATCGGCGATCTCAACACGCACCATGCGCTGTGCACCGAACTGGCGGCCTTGCTCGATCTGCCGGTGGTCGCCGTCCACTACGCCCGCGCGCCCGAAGCGCCCTTCCCCGCCGCGATCCTCGATTGCGAGGCGGGGGCGCGCTGGGTGGCAGGTAGCCCCGAGGCGCTGGGCCGCGCGGCGACCGGCATCGTCACCATCGGCGACAGCGCCGGAGGCAATGCCGCCGTGGTCGTCAGCCAATTGCTCGGTGCCGATCCCGCCGCCGTGCCGGTGGTGCTACAAGTGCCGATCTTCCCGCTGGTCGCCGATGCGGAAGGGTCAGGCAGCATGGCGGCGTTCAGCGAAGGATTTCTGCTCACCGCCGACACAATGGGCTTCTTCGATGCAGCCTACGGTGCGGACCGCTCAGACCCGCGCGGCTTCCCGATCCTTGCCGATCACAGCACCGCGCCGCCGACCATCGTAGTCACCGCCAGCTTGGATCCGATCCGCGATTCGGGCCGCGCCTACGCCAAGGCGCTGGTGGATGCCGGGCGCGATTGCCTGTTCCTCGAAATGCGCGGGGTGACGCACTCCTTCACCAATCTGCGGGCCGCCGTGCCCAGCACTCAGGCCGACGTTGAGCGGATTGTCGCGGCGATGACATTCATGCTCGGAAACCCGGCATGAACCGCGAAAACCTGCCCTATCGCCCCTGCGCGGGCTTCATGCTGCTGAATGCCGAGGGACTCGTGTTCGTCGGCCAACGGATCAACACCAAGGCGCACGGTTTCTGGCAGATGCCGCAGGGCGGGATCGATCCGGGCGAGGACACGCGCACCGCCGCCTTGCGCGAGCTGGAGGAGGAAACCGGCATCGGCGCGCATCTGGTCGAAGTGGTCGCGCCCGCCTCGCGCCCGCTGCTCTATGACATACCGGACGACTTGCTGGGCAGGGTGTGGAAAGGCAAATATCGCGGGCAGGAACAGCACTGGTTCCTCGGCCGGTTCCTCGGCACCGATGCCGATATCGACCTCGAAGCGCATGATCCGCCCGAGTTCAACGAATGGCGCTGGATCGCGCCGGGGCTGCTTCCCGACGTAATCGTCGACTTCAAACGTGATGTCTACACTGCGGTGCTGGCGGAATTCCGCGAGTTTATCTGATCCGCGTCAGTTGCTGACAGCGGCGCCTTCGGCTGCGGTATCCGCAGCGAGCCGTGCCGGAACACCGCGCGCGATGCTGCTCTGCAGCGCGACCGTTTCGGGGCAGGCATCGCCGCACAGGCTTTGCAGACGGGCCAGATTGCGCTTGGCCTTTTCCAGCGCGCCCTTTTCCACCAGCGCCGCGCCTTCGCCCGAAATCGCGGCGAAGTTGCCCGGATCACGCTCCAGCGCCTCGCGGTAGTAACGGATTGCCTTGCCCTGCAGCCCTTGCTGCCGCGCGGCTTCGGCAAGGTCGATGAAGATCGGGGTGTAGCCGGGGTCCACCGCCAGCGCGGCTTCGAAGGCGTCCACTGCCGCCTGCGTCTCGCCCGCAGCCAGTGCCGCCTGCCCCTGCGCCACCAGCGCAGTCGCGCGCGCATCGGGGTTGTCGCCTGCACCTGCATTGATCACGCTCGCCGAAATGGCCAGACATAGCGAGAGAGCGGCGGCAGCAGGCGCGAAACGCATCAGAAGCTCCTTCAGGGCTTGAGACCGGGAACCGGATTGCATGGGTCTATCATGCGAAGCTATCACGGTGAACGCAAGCAGGCGATGAAAAATCCGTCCGTCCCGTCATGGTGCGGATCGAGCCTGTGGCCCAGCCCGCGCGCGCGGCCCAGCGGCAGCGCCAGCGGCTCCGCCTGCCAGCCGGGATGGCGGGTGAGGAAGGCGGTGATCCGGTCCGGCCCCTCGGCATCGAGCACCGAGCAGGTGACGAACACCAGCGAGCCGCCGCTGCGCACCAGATAGCTGCCCACATCGAGCACGTGATCCTGCAGCGCGTTCAACCGCTTCAGTTCCGCCGGGTCGAGCCGCCAGCGCCCTTCCGGACTGCGCCGCCAGGTGCCGCTGCCCGAACAGGGCGCATCGACCAGCACGTGATCGGCCTTGCCCGCCCAGTTGCCCAGCGCCCGCATCTCGCGGGAGGGATCGAGCAGCACGATATTATCGATTGCCGCCCCGGCCCGCTCGGCCCGCGGAGCCAGATTGCCCAGCCTCCGCTTGTCGGTATCGGCGGCGACAATGCTCGCCGTGTTGTTCAGCCGTGCGGCCAGCGCCAGCGTCTTGCCGCCCGCGCCTGCACACAGGTCGATGATCGTGTCACCCTGTGCCACCGGCAGCGCATCGATGATCAATTGGCTGCCGTGATCCTGCACTTCGATCAGGCCGTCGGTATAGGCATCCCACTGTTCGACCTGCGTGCCCGAGGCAAAGCGCAGGCCCTGCGGCGCGGCGAGCGGCTCGCCCGCTTCGGGCAGGTCGATGGCGGCGCGATCGGCCTTCAGCGTGTTGACCCGGATATCGAGCGGCGCGCGGTCCAGCAGCGCGGCGATTTCCGGCCCGCCCAGCCCCGATGCCCGCAAGGCGGCGGCCAGCCATTTGGGTGCAAGGCCGGTCTTCGCCACCGGCTCGCCTTCGGTCAGCGGCGCAGGGCCATGCGGCGATCCGTCGAACAGGGCGGCAATGGCCTCGTCCTGCCCTGCTACCGCCAGCATCGCGGCGCGGCCGGTTTGCGGCACCGGCCCGCACAGGCGGATCGCCTGATACACCAGATCGCGCACCGCGCGGCGATCCTTGGATCCGGCATAGCGGCGGGCACGGAAATATTCGGCGATGATCCGGTCGGCAGGCGCGCCTTTGCCGCGTGCCGCAGGGATAATGGTGTCGAGCAACTCGATCGCGGCCTGAACCCGCGCTGCGGGGATCATTGCCCTTGCTTTTCGAGTTGCGCCCAGGCCGCATCGAATTCGGATGCCGCGGGCGTGGCCATGCAGCGATGCATGTAAACCGCGCCGCTTTTGTCCTGCGCGGCCTGCGACATGCGCGCGGACATTGTTGCTCCGGCCTGTTCGCATTCTGCCATGGTGGCGAACAGGATCTGCGGCCGTTGCAGGTCGATTTCTCCGATCCGGTCGGGATGCCAGCCGAGAATGAACAGCATGATGGGCACGAATTCGATCACTTTCGCCTCCTAGCGCGTGGGGTAATTCGGTGCCTCGCGGGTGATGGCGACATCATGCACATGGCTTTCGGACAGGCCTGCATTGGTAATCCGCACGAACTTCGCACGCGCCTGCAGATCGGCAATCGTGGCAGAGCCGGTATAGCCCATCGCCGCCTTGATCCCGCCGACCAACTGGTGAACGACATTGGCCGCCGCGCCTTTGAACGGCACCTGGCCCTCGATCCCTTCGGGCACCAGCTTCATCGCGCTGACGTCCTGCTGGAAATAGCGATCGGCACTGCCGCGTGCCATTGCGCCGACGCTGCCCATGCCGCGATACGCCTTGTAGCTGCGGCCCTGATACAGGAACACTTCGCCCGGGCTTTCGGCGGTGCCGGCCAGCATCGAACCGATCATCACGCTGGAAGCGCCCGCCGCCAATGCCTTGGCCGCATCGCCGCTGGTGCGCAGACCGCCATCCGCGATCACCGGCACGCCCGACTTGGCGGCTTCGGCGGCGCTTTCCATGATTGCGGTCAGCTGCGGCACACCCACGCCCGCGACAACGCGGGTGGTGCAGATCGATCCCGGCCCGATCCCGACCTTGATCGCATCGGCCCCGGCATCGACCAGCGCGCGGGTCGCCTCGGCGGTGGCGACATTGCCCGCGATCACCTGCACCGAATTGGAGAGTTTCTTCACCCGCTCGACCGCGCGGGCGACTTCGACATTATGGCCGTGGGCCGTGTCGATCACGATCACGTCGACCTCGGCATCGACCAGCGCTTCGGTGCGGGCGAACCCGGCTTCACCCACGGTGGTCGCCGCCGCGACGCGCAGCCGGCCTGTGCCGTCCTTGGTAGCGTGCGGGTAATTCACCGCTTTCTCGATGTCTTTGACCGTGATCAGGCCGATGCAGTGATAGGCATCATCGACCACCAGCAGCTTTTCGATCCGGCGGGCATGGAGCAGACGGCGCGCATCTTCCTGCCCGGTGCCCAATGGCACGGTGGCGAGATTTTCAGTCGTCATCAGCTCGCGCACCGGCTGCTTCGGGTTTTCGGCGAAGCGCACATCGCGGTTTGTCAGGATGCCGACCAGCTTGCCGCTACGATCGGTCACCGGAATGCCGCTGATCCGGTGCAGTTGCATCAGCGCCTGTGCATCGCCCAGCGTCGCATCGGGATCAATGGTGATCGGGTTGACCACCATTCCGCTTTCGTACCGCTTGACCGCGCGCACCGCGGCGCATTGCTCGGCCACTTCGAGATTGCGGTGCAGCACGCCGATGCCGCCCAATTGCGCCATTGCGATGGCCATGTCGGCCTCGGTCACGGTGTCCATCGCCGATGACAGCACCGGGATATTCATCGCGATGTCGCGGGTCAGGCGGGTGCTGGTATCGGCCATGCTCGGCAGCACGCTGCTTTCCGCCGGGCGGAGCAGCACGTCGTCAAAGGTCAGGCCGAGCGGGATATCCATGGGTGCCACTTTCGTAGGTTCGCGTGCGAGCGGGGGAATCGGGGGGAGATTCGTGGCGGCCCATGTAACCGCGGATTCGCGTTTGCGCTAGGGTGCGACCGTTCCGGGTGCCGGATAGCGCGCCGGATCGGCGAGGATGCGCACCAGAACCTCGTGCAGCAGCAGATCGTCGATCGCTCCGCCCAAGGCTATTCCCTCGGCCTGATCGGACGGATCATGGTAGCCATCTTGGAGAAACGGGTTCAGCACCGCACGGCTGCCGAAGGCGCTCGACAGCAGCACCGCAGGCACGCCCTTATCCAGTAGCACCCAGCCATCCTGCCGGGGCACGAAGCTTTCCGCCAGCGCCTTGTCGCCAGTGCTACGCCCGCTGCGCGCGATCTCGGCCAGGATAAGCGGGTCGAGCGCGGTGCGCCCTTCGCCGACAAACCCCACCGGCGCGCCGGCAGGAGCCAGCGCCAGCATATCGAGGTTGAAGGCGGCCACAATATCGTCGAGCGGGACCGGCGGATTGCGGGCAAAAGCGCGCGTGCCGAGCAATCCGGCCTCCTCTGCGGTGGTGGCGAGGAAATAGACGTCGCGCTCCATCGGCGGGCCGTCCTTCAGCCGCCGCGCCAGTTCCAGCATCACGGCAAGCCCGCTGGCATTGTCGACCGCGCCGTTGCAAATCCGGTCGGCTGCTTCGGGCGGGCCGCATTCGCCCAGATGATCCCAATGCGCCAGCACCAGCAGCGCGCCCGAACCCGGCACCGTGCCGGGTATCGCGCCCACAAGGTTGTTGCTGGTGAACTCGCGCCGGTCGGCAGCGGCATCGATACTGATCGCAAGCTGGATCTCTATCGGGGTAAAGTCCGCTTCCCTGCTGCGCGCCTTCAACCGCTTCCAGTTGGCCTCGCCCAGCACCTTGGCGAGCGCGGCGTCGGTTACATAGGCGCCCAGCGTATCGACTTCCTCGACCGCAAGCTCGATCCGTTCCACCTCGTTCGCCCTGCGCAGGCGGGCGATTGCGGCAGTATCGGGCAGCACAGTCAGCACTGCGGTCGCGCGGTCGCGGAACGGTTCCGCCATCCGCGCCAGGTCCGGCCCGTCAGCGCCCAGCAGCACCACCACCGCACCGGCGACATTATCGGGCGAAACCGGGCCTTCGCCGGTACCGACGAACACCACCGGCACACCTGTCGCCGGGCCGCCCGCTGCCAGCGCGCGGCGGCGGCGGGTGAAGGCCACGCCGTCCTCCTCCGGCACCGTCAGCGCATTGCGTCCGCGCGCCAGTTGCAGCTTGCTTGTCAGCGGACGGGCGGACACCAGATCGACCGGCGCGCGCCAATAGCTGCCCGGATCGCCAGTGCCGGACAGCAGCCCGATTTCCGCAAAGCGTTGTTCAAGAAAAGTGAGCGTGCGCTCCTCACCCGCAGTCCCGGGCTTGCGCCCGCCGAACTCATCGCTTGCCAGCGTGGCGATATCGGCACGCAGGCGCTCCTCGATCAGGACGCGCTCGGAAACCGGAACGCTGGCGACCGGCGCGCGCGCGCAGGCGGCAAGCAGCAGGCTTGCCAGCAGGGCGATGAGCAGCCGGGCAGGCGCCCGGTTCGCAAGCTCGCTCATTCGGCCGTCCAGCCCCCGTCGATGGCGTAGTTGGCGCCGGTGATGTTGCGCGCCGCATCGCCGCACAGGAACAGCGCCAGCGCGGCGACATCCTCTGGCAGCACAAAGCTTTTGGTCGGCTGTTTCGCAAGCAGTACGTCGTTCATCACCTGCTCGCGCGTCATCCCGCGCGCGGCCATGGTGTCGGGGATCTGGTTTTCGACCAGCGGTGTCCAGACATAGCCGGGGCTGATGCAATTCGCGGTGATCCCGTGGGTGGCCAATTCCAGCGCAATGGTTTTGGTAAAGCCCGCCATCGCATGCTTGGCCGCGACATAGGCGCTTTTGAACGGCGAGGAGGAAAGCGAATGCGCGCTGGCGGTGGCGATGATCCGCCCCCAACCCTTCGCCTTCATTCCCGGCACAGCCAAACGCGTGGTGTGAAACGCCGCCGACAGGTTGAGCGCCAGAATCGCATCCCACTTCTCCGGCGGAAAATCCTCGACCGGGGCAACGTGCTGCATTCCGGCATTGTTGACGAGAATGTCGATGTCACCGACCACCGCCATCATCTGCGCGATCTCGTCGGGTTTCATCAGGTCGGCACCGACATAGCTCGCGCCCAGTTCGCCGCACAGCGCCTCGATCGTGGCGGCATCGCCAAACCCGTTGAGAATCACCTCGGCCCCCTCGGCCGCGAATGCGCGTGCGACAGCCAGCCCGATTCCCGAGGTCGATCCGGTGACGAGAGCGCGCCGTCCGGAAAGAATCTGGCCCTTGAGCATTGGCGACGACTCCTGCACTTGTGGTCTGATGACAATCCAGCTTTTGACGGGTGCAAAGCGACTGTCCAGCGATTTGAACATGCAGGAGAATGACAGTTGCGATTAGGCCCCTTCAACACAGCGGATATCGAGGTTCGCTCCAGCGGCGGCGGTGGCCGCGGTGCGCGCCGCGCGGGCGGGATCGGCTGCGGCACGCTGGTGATTGCGCTCATAGGTGCGCTGGTGTTCGGAATCGACCCGATGCAGACCATCGGCCTGGTCGAAGGCGTGCAGCAGCAAACCGCTCCGGCAGCCGCCCCCGCCAGCGACATGAGCGAGGCGGAAGTCTGCGCCACCAGCGCCTATGCGAACGAAGCCTGCGCCGCGCTCGCCAGCCTCAATACGACGTGGGAGGGGACTTTCGAACGCAACGGTATCGCGTTTTCGCGCCCGGTGCTCGATCTCTATCGTAACGGGCGAGTCGATACCGGAGGCTGCGGCAGCGCTTCGTCTGCGGTGGGGCCATTCTACTGCCCGGCAGATCAGGGTATCTATATCGACACAAGCTTCTATGACCAGTTGGAGCAGATGGCGGGCACCGGCGGCGATTTCGCGCGGCTTTACGTGATCGCGCATGAATATGGCCACCACATCCAGAACATTACCGGTCTGGCGGTGCAGGTGCGGCGCGAACAGCAGCGCAATCCGTCGCAGTCCAACCGGCTGCAGGTGGCGATGGAACTTCAAGCAGATTGCTATGCCGGGATGTGGGCGGGCAAGAACCGTTCGGCGATAGAACCCGGCGATCTGGAAGAAGGCCTTGCCGCCGCCAGCGCGATTGGTGACGATACTTTGCAGCGCGGCGCGGGGCAGCGCATAAACCCCGAAAATTTCACCCATGGCACCAGCCGCCAGCGGATGTCCGCACTCAGGCTGGGACTGGAGAGCAATGATGATACCGCCTGCAATGTCTTTTTCGAATAGGTTCGTGGCCGTGTTGGGTGTGGGCGGACTGGCCTTGCTTGCAGCCGCTCCGCTAAGCGCGCAGGTGATGCCCGATCCCGATGCCACCGAAGTCGCCAAGACCCCGTTGCGCGACCTCAATCTCGACGGACGCGACATCCCCGAGCCGCTCCAGATCGCCGCACTCGATCCCTATGCAATGGCCGGGATGGAGACATGCAACGCGCTTGTAGCGGATATCGCCGAGCTCGACCGTGTGCTCGGCGCGGATTATGATATTGCCGATGAGGACGGGAACGACCGGCTGAGCGAAGGGCGTATCGCGCAAGGCGTGATCGGATCGTTCCTGCCGTTCCGCGGGATCGTGCGCGAGGTGACGGGTGCGGCCAGCAACGACCGGCTGCTGCGCGCCGCCTACACGGCGGGAATGGTGCGGCGGGCGTTCCTGAAAGGTGTGGGCATGGGCCGCGGGTGCAAATACCCCGCGCGGCCCAAGCCGGTGGTCGAAGCGGGCAACTAGCCCCGCCTCAGCCTTCCTTTTCCTTCCAGCGCGCGATCTGGCTGTCGAGCGTCCGGAGCAATTGCTTGCGGGTGTCGGTGGGGATGTCCCTGTCGGACATAATCTCGGTGCGGGCTTCCTCCAGCCCCTGACGCGCCAGAGCGAACATGCGCGACTGGCAGATCATGATCGTCTTGCGGCCATCCTTGCCGGTGAAGGTCTGGCTCGGCTGGTCAAAACTCGCATCGCAATTGTTCAGCATCATGACCTTGGGCGCAGCGGCGCGCGCCACCTCGGCCTCGGCCAGTGCCTTGCTGACGATTGCGGGGATGTCCGCCATCGCCCGGTCAGCCTCGTCGAGAGCGCGGGTGAGTTCCGCGTGGAGCTCCTCGCGCTGCTCGGCATTCAGGCGGGCGCTTGCACGCATTTCCTCGGTCAGCCTGGCCTGATCGGGCGCGTTGCGGCTGACGACGCGGGTGCGGTGCACCTTACCGTCCTTGTCGTGCGTCACCGTCTCGGTGACATAGGTCGAGCTTTCGACCCGCGTCGCATGGCCCTCGCCATCCGGATCGATCGCGATGATCGCCTCGCCCGGCTGCGGCGGCGCAGGGGGCTGAGGCGCTTCGGGAGCCTCGGGCGGCTGGGGCGCGCCGGGCACCTGCGGCACTGCTGGCGGCGCGGGCGGCTGCGGCGGCGATTCGGGCGCAGCTTGCTCCGCCTCGGATGCGGCATAGCTGATGGTCGCGGTCAGCGGCAGGGCGAGCACGCTGGCAGCCAGCAAGGCGCGTCCGGCAATCCGGCGGCGGGGGGACAAGTTGGACATCGACAGGCTCCTCAGACGGTGGATAATGGATTTCTCGCCCAGCACCGGACACGCCATCGGCGCGGCAATTGCGGCATTGGGGGCAAGGTTGGGGACAGCGGCGAAACCGGCAATCAGGCGGGCATAGGCGGCGCGTTCATCGGCATCGGCGCGGCCGATCACGCGGGCATCGCAGGCTGCTTCCTGATCGCGCCGCAGCGCCAGCCAGCCATAATGGCCGAGCGGGTTCCACCAGTGCAGCGCGAACAGCGGCTGGACCAGCACATTGACCACCAGATCGAGCCCGCGATGATGCGCCAGTTCATGCGCCAGCGCGAGATCGCGCGCGCGCCGATCGTGCAGCGCCATGAAGCCCGGCGGCATGGCAATCACCGGATCGGCCACCCCGAAGGCGAGCGGGGCCAGCGTGCCGGGGGTTTCGACCAGCCGGATCGCGCCGAACCGCACAGGCACACGGCCGACCTCGCGCCCCTCTGCCAGCAGTTCGTCACGCAAGGCGAAATAGGCGGCGAAGCGGCGCCACACGAACACCCCCGCCCCGCCCAGCCACACCAGCAGCAGCGCCTCTGCCAGTGGCAGAGTGCCGATGACAGAGAGGATATCGAAGCCGGTGTCCACAGGGGCAGCCGGTGCGGACATGGCTTCGGCCTGCCACACCAACGGTTCGCTTGCTGCAATCGGCGCGGCGGCAGGCTGCGCAGGCGCCATCCATGCCGGCAAAGTCAGCGGCGGCAGCAGCAACCGCAGCAGCGGCAACGCCCACAGCGCATAGGCATATTGCGGCCCGCACAGCTGCGCCACGGGACGGCGCAGCACCAGCACGGCGGCGATCAGCACGCCGGTCCACGCCAGCGTTTCCACCATCACCGCGCTCATGGCCGAAGCTCCTTCAACAGGGCCTCGATCTCGGCGAGATCATCCTCGCTCAACGCCTCGCTTTCGGCCAAGTGCGCCACCAGCGAGGCCGCGCGCCCGCCGAACAGCCGATCAACCAGACGGCGTGATTCCCCGCCAACGTAAGCCGCGCGGGCGATCAGGGGGGTGTAGAGAAAACGCCGACCATCGGGCGCAGCGGAGATCGCGCCCTTCTGGACCAGCCGGGCAAGCAGGGTCTTGACCGTCGCAAGGCTCCAGCCCCGGCGCGTGCAGACCGCTTCGCACACTTCGGCGGCGGTCTGACGCGGGCGTTCCCACAACACGTCCATCACCGCCAGTTCGGCTTCGGTAATGCGTTCGCCAATCGGTTCTTCAGGGGTGTTCATGGGGCCTCCCTCAAGGTTGATTACACCTGTAGTCACTACGACTACGGTTGTAAACATTGCTGCCCGATGAATGGCGCGCTTCCCCGCTTGCGCCTCGATAAAGCGCCGATATGTTCGGACGGATGACAATCCGTACCCTTCTTTCCGCCCTCGTCCTGCTGCTCGCTGCGCCGGTGCTGGCCCAGACCGATGAATTCCTGCCGCTCACCACCCCGGTCGATCTGGCGACCGGCGAACCTGACCGCGAAGTCGGAGAACTGGTCTTTCGCGGCGGCGTGGAAATCGCGCCCGACAAGGCCGGGATCGGGGGAATTTCCGGGCTCGAATGGCATGACGGGCGGCTCTACGCGGTGGCCGACGACGGGCGCTGGCTGATGCTGACGCCCGGCGATGTGCAGGGCCGCCTGGTCGATGTTGCGCTGGTGACGCTGGGCCCGTTGCTCGACGAACGCGGGCGCAAGCTTGGCGACAAGGATCGCAGCGATGCCGAGGCGATCACCCGGCTACCCACGGGCGAATGGCTGATCGCGTTCGAGCGCGAGCACCGCATCTGGCGCTACCCCTCCCCCGATGCCGCCGCCAGCGGAAGCGAGGATGGCGCAGCGGCGCTGATCGTCGGGGCGGCGGACAATGGCGGGGTCGAAACGCTCGCGGCCTATGATGATGGATTGCTGGTATGCGGCGAATGGGTCGATCCGGCGCGGCCGAATTGTCTGCGGATCACGCCTGCTGGTGCACAAGCCTTCCACCTCGCCGCGCCCGAAGGCGTTGCCGAAGCAGGCGGCGTGCCGACCGACGCGGCGTGCAAGGCGGATGGCACCTGCTACGTCCTGTTTCGCAGCTACAACGCGAACGAGGGCAATCGCGCCGCGATTGTCGAACTTGGCGCGGATAATGGTCCGAAGACCCTCGCCGTGCTGGCCCCGCCGCTCACCCTCGACAATTTCGAAGGGCTGGCGGTGCGCGAGGAAGCCGGGCGCACCTTCCTCTACCTCGTCTCGGACGACAATTTCCGCAATTGCGATGGCGGCGAGCGCGCCGGATGCCAGCGCACGCTGCTGATGAAGTTCGAAATCAAGGGGACAGCGCCCGCCCCCGGCGCTCCGCCAGTGATCGCCGCCGCACCCGCTACCAAGGCGACTGCCCGCCCGGGCACCCGCCCGTTTCCTGAGGCAAGCCACGTCGATGTCGTGCTGACCACCGACATTAGCGACATCACCATCGCGCTCGAAACCGAACGCGCGCCTGTCACGGCGAGCAACTTCCTGCGCTATGTCGATGAAAAGCGGTTCGACGGCACGGTGTTCTACCGCGCGATGCGGCTTGACCGGGAGCCGAAGCCCAACGGGCTGCTGCAAGGCGGCACCCAGTTCGATCCCAAGCGTATTCTGCCCGGCATCGCGCATGAACCGACCAGCCAGACCGGCCTCACCCACACCCACGGCGCGCTGTCGATGGCGATGGGCGAACCGGGCAGCGCCAATGGCGATTTCTCGATCATGATCGAGGATCAGACCGGATTGGACGCCGATCCCGCCGCCAGCGATCCGGTGTGGCGCAATGGCTATGCGGTGTTCGGTTACGTGATCGACGGGATGGACGTGGTCGCCGCCATCCATGCCAGCCCGATCGACCCTGCCAAGGGCGAAGGCTGGATGAAGGGCGAGATACTGGCTGATCCGGTGACTATCATTTCTGCCCGGCGCGCACCGGTCCAGCGCGCACCGGAACCGTAAACTGCGCCGGGTCGAACGCCGGCTTGCCCACCGGCGCGCTGGCGATGCGCGGCATCTGCGCCTCGATCTGGGGCAACCACGCTTTGGCCCCCGCACCGATGCTGACCTGCGGCAATGAGGCGAGGACGCGCGCCTTCGTCTCCCATTCCGCGACCGAACGTCCCGCTGCCCGCGCGGCATCCTCAAGCCCGACCGGCTGGCGCAGCGCGCGGTTGATCAGCGCGTCGCCGTAAAACGTCCAGTCATTCTCCGCCGCACAGCCGAACGAGGTGCGCGTGCTGGCGGCGGCAGTGAGAATTGCGGTATCCGGGCTGGCGAGCAGCGGCACGAACACGCCGGAATAGCAAGCGGACAGGATCAGCACCCGCCGCCGGATGCCCGCCTCCTCCAGCGCCGCCTTGAGCCCGCCGGGCGACAGAATGCCATAGCCGCTATCGCCGAAATGGTAGGCCAGCCCCAGATCGAGCCCGTGGCTGGTGGTGTAGAGCACCAGCACATCCTCGGCCCCGTCCATGATGCTGCCGACATGGCTCAGCGCCAGCACCAACGCGGTGATCGAGCCATGCGGCGCATCGTCGCGCACGCCGTCCGGTCCGGCGAGCACCAGCGTGCGGGCCTGCGCCCCATAGCGCGCCGACAGCACCCGCGCCGCCTCCCGCGCCTCGCGCGCGAACACGGGATCGCTGTCGAGCGCGACGGTGACGACGTAGGCTTCCGGCGTGCCCGCCTGCTGCGGGCTGAGCGCAGCGAGCGCGGCATCGAGCCTGCGCTGCTGTTCGCGGATCTCCGCAGCGGACACCCCGCGCTGCAATTGCGGGCTGAGTTCGTAGGACTTGCGCCGCTCCGTTCGGCTGTCACCGCTGCCGAGGTCGGGGAACGGCGCTGTGTGCGGCGGCGGCTGGGCGCGATCGGGGGTGGCGGATTGGGCCGAGGATTGAGACAGCGCGGGCGCAGCGAGCAATGCCGCCAACAGACCCATGATGATCCTGCCCCTGTTCATCGGGGAGCAAGCTGCCCTCGCGCGGGAGGCGGGTCAAGCGCGATTGCTATCCGATCAGCCGTGCGCGTTGCTCCGGGGTGAGAAGCGCGCAGGCCTTGGCGGTCTTTCCGAACCACTTGTAACGGTTACGGGCGACAAGGTCATAGGCCCAGTCGCGCAAGCCGCGCGGAATAATGGCAAACATGAGTCCAAGCCGCCACCACCCGCCCAATGTACGGGCAACTTCGAAATATCCGTCGCTCTTGGTGTAGGCGCGGCCATTGCGCAGGAACACATAACTTTCGTCCCAGTCGATCCCGAAATGGCAACACAGTGCCTGCCCGAGCGGGCCTTGCGCAGAGGTGAAGGCAATTGCGCCCTCCCGATCGTGCTTCAGGATGAAGGACACACCACCAGAACACAGCACGCAGACATGATCGAAAATGAACACCGGGCGAGTATCGTCGAATTCCGGCACACCGGAGGAATTGCGGTAGCTGTAGGGCTGCGGGGTCATCCGTCCTTGGCCTCGATATCGAAGTTGGCGAATTCGGCGCGGTATTCGGCCAGGCTGATGACACCGAGACAGGGCCGCGCGCCGGGTTCGTACCGGCGCCCGTACGCCAACTGGCGCGCAATCAGGATCACCGGAATGCACGGAATGTAAGGGCCGTGCCCCGACCGCGCGATGATCCAGTGCCGGCGGGTCATGGGCGTGCCGTCCGCGCCCTCGCCGGTGACGGTCATGAAGAAACCGCTGGTACCTGTGCCGAGCCAATCGAACAGGCTGGCGATGCGCACGAGTTGCGGCGCAAGCCGGTCAAGCCGCGGCAACAGGCCAAAGCGCGCCAGCCAACCCATAGCAACGGTGCCGAAATGCATCGGCGCGATCGCGTGGCCTGCCCAGAAGGAATGTTCGGTCAGACCCGGATAGCGCGCCGCGAACAGATCGAGATCGGCTGCGTTGGCCCGTCCGAACCAGCGCACGCCCACTCCCGGCAACTCGACCCGGCGCAAGTCGCCCCAGCCGGTAACCTCGGTCATGCGCCCGCCGATCAGGTGAGTGAACCGCTGGCCGACGAAGGCGAGCACCGCCGCCACCGTGCCCGCGCCCGCATTGGATTGCTCCGCGCCGCTGATACCGTATTCAACTGTGCGGATCGTCCGCATCTCCTGCGCTGCTTCGTCGCAATAGGCCGCAGTTAGTGCTGGAACCGAACTCGCCCCGGCCAGGACCGTGACACCCGCATCGCGCGCGGCATCATCCAGCACGCCGATGGCAGTGACGAATTCACGCGCATCGGCAATGTCGCAATAATGCGCCCCGCAGGCGATTGCCGCCTCCGCGACAGCATAGCCCTGCCCATTATAGGGCCCGACCATGTTGATGACGAGATCAGGCCGCACCGCGCCGAGCGCTTCGGCAGGACCGTCAAGATCATAGTATCCGGCCTCGGCGGGATTGATTGCGGGTAGCGTGGCCGCAAAGTCCTTTGCCTTGGCCAGCGAGCGCCCTGCGATTATCAAATGGATTGCAGGATTAGAAGCGAGGCTGCGCGCCACATGCGCACCGAAATTGCCGTAGCCACCGATGATGGCGACGCGCAGCACCGCTCGTCAGATCCTCAATAAACCCGCGCTTTCGGCTCGATATACGCGATATCGTCCGACAGCGTATACTCATGCACCGGGCGGTAATCGATGCGGCTGTTGCTGCCGCGGCCGCCCCAGCCGTCGAACCATGCGATGGTGTGCTTCATCCACTCGGCATCGTTGCGATCGGGGAAATCCTCGTGCGCGTGGGCGCCGCGGCTTTCCTTGCGGTTCGCCGCCGATGCCATCGTGACGTTGGCCTGGCTCATGAGGTTGTCAAGCTCCAGCGTCTCGATCAGGTCGCTGTTCCAGATCAGCGACTTGTCGGTGACGTGGATGTCCTCCATCCGCTTGTTCTGCTCGGCCAGCTTGGCCACGCCTTCGTCCATCAGCTTCTGATCGCGGAACACGGCGCAGTGCTTCTGCATCGCCTTCTGCATTTCGGCACGGATCTGCGCGGTGGGCGAGCCGCCCTCGGCGTAGCGGAAATGATCGAGCCGGGTCAGCGCGAAATCGGCGCTGTCGGCGGGCAGTTCGGGCTGCTTGGCATTGGCCTGCAGGCTGTCGCGCAGGTGATGCCCGGTCGCGCGGCCGAACACCACAAGATCGATCAGCGAGTTCGAGCCGAGGCGGTTGGCCCCATGCACCGAAACGCAGGCTGCCTCGCCCACGGCATAGAGGCCGGGAATGGCGTGATCCGGGTTGCCGTCCGGCCCGAGCGTCACGACCTGCCCGTGATAATTGCACGGAATCCCGCCCATGTTGTAATGCACCGTCGGGGTGACGGGCAGCGGCTGGCGGGTCAGATCGACACCGGCGAAGATCTTGCCGCTTTCGGTGATGCCCGGCAGGCGCTGTGCCAGCACGGCTGGGTCGATGTGATCGAGGTGCAGGTAGATGTGGTCGCCATCCGGCCCCACGCCGCGCCCTTCGCGCATTTCCAGCGCCATCGAACGGCTCACCACGTCGCGCGATGCCAGGTCCTTTGCCGACGGGGCGTAGCGCTCCATGAAGCGTTCGCCTTCGGAGTTGGTGAGGTATCCGCCCTCCCCGCGCGCGCCTTCGGTAATCAGCACGCCCGCACCGTAGATGCCGGTCGGGTGGAACTGCACGAACTCCATGTCCTGCAACGGCAGGCCCGCACGCAGCACCATCCCACCGCCGTCGCCGGTGCAGGTGTGAGCCGATGTGGCGGTGTAATAGCAGCGGCCATAACCGCCGGTTGCCAGCACGACGCTTTGCGCGCGGAAGCGGTGGATGGTCCCGTCATCGAGGCACATCGCGATCACACCGACGCACTTCTTCTCGCCGCCCACATCCGACATGATGAGGTCGAGCGCGAAATATTCAATAAAGAAATCCGCGTCGTATTTCAGGCTCTGCTGGTACAGCGCGTGGAGCATGGCGTGGCCGGTGCGGTCGGCAGCGGCGCAGGTGCGCTGCACCGGCGGGCCTGCGCCCATGTTCTGCATGTGCCCGCCGAAGGGACGCTGATAGATGGTGCCATCGGCATTGCGGCTGAACGGCACGCCCGCATGCTCCAGCTCGTAAACCGCTGCCGGGGCTTCGCGTGCGAGATATTCGATCGCATCCTGATCGCCCAGCCAGTCAGACCCCTTTACGGTGTCGTACATGTGCCAGGTCCAGTGATCCGGGCTGTTGTTGCCGAGGCTGGCCGCGATGCCGCCCTGCGCCGCCACGGTGTGGCTGCGGGTCGGGAACACCTTGGAAATGTTGGCGGTGCGCAGGCCGGATTCGGCTGCACCCATTGTGGCGCGCAGGCCGGAACCGCCCGCTCCCACCACCACCACGTCATAGGTATGATCGGTGATCGTGTAGGCGCCCTTCAGATGCGCGCCTCCGACATCATTGGCGGTTCCGCGTGCTGCTGACGTAGCCATCAGGCCTGTCCTCCGAATGCGAGCGCGGCCACGCTGAAGATCGCAAAAGCGCCGCCGCCGATAGTTGCAAGATTGAGCACCGAGATCGCAGCGAATTTGCTGCCGGCGTCATGAATATAGTCTTCGGTCAGCACCTGCAGTCCCAGCCGCGCGTGCCAGAACAGGCTGACCACCAGCAGAATCATCGCCGTGGCGGTGAGCGGCTGTGTGAGCCATTTGACCACGCTGGCATGGCCGAAATCGCCGATGACGATGAAGCTGACCAGCAGCCAGCTCATCAGCACCAGGTTGCCGATCGCGGTGAACCGCTGCACCAGCCAGTGATGCGGGCCATGATGCGCCGAGCCCAGCCCGCGCACGCGTCCGATGGAAGTTCCGTTGCCCATTGTTCCGCCCCCTTCAGCGCAGCATGATCAAGGCCCAGAAGGCCGCGGTGAGAAGGATGGCGATCACCGGCGAGGCGATCGACCACATGCGATTGGTATCGAGTTCGTAACCCGCGCCGATATCCAGCACGAAGTGGCGAAGCCCGCTCATCATGTGGGTGAAGAACGCCCACGACAGGCCCACCAGCACCACCATGCCCGGAATCGAGCCCATCACGGCCTGGAACGTGGCATAGGCTTCCGGCCCGCTGGCCAGCGCGCCCAGCCACCACACCAGCACGCCAAGGCCGACCAGCGCCAGCCCGTCACCCGTGGCGCGGTGGAGGATCGATACCAGCATGTGCGGCCCCCAGCGCCACACCTGCAAATGGGGAGAAAGCGGTCTTTGGTCCATGGTGATCCCGAACAGTCCTGCAAATTGAGCCTCCCACTTAGCGTTCTCGCTGCCTGAGGCAAGCGGCGAGCGGTGGACACAGCTTGCAAAGTTTCGGATAGGCGCTTGCATGGGACACATTCTTGTTACGGGATCGAGCCGCGGAATCGGCAAGGCTGCACTGGACGCGCTGGCAGCGCGGGGGGCGAAGGTGATCGGCCATTCTTCAGGTGGGGCCTCGCGCCCGCAGGCGGAAAGCGGTGACGGGCCGCCCATCATCCCCGCCGATTTCGGCGATCCGCTGGCCGCGCAATCGCTGTGGCAACAGACGCTAGAGCTGGCGGATGGCAAAATCGATGCGGTGGTGAACAATGCCGGACGATTCGAAGCGAACCGGCTCGACCGTTCCGATATCGAATGGCTCGATGCGTGGGAGGATACGCTGCGGGTCAACCTCACCTCCGCCGCGCAGCTTTCGCGCTTTGCGGTGTTGCACTGGCAGGAGCGCGGTTTCGCCGGACGCCTTGTCCATGTCGCCAGCCGCGCCGCCTATCGCGGGGACAGCCCGGCGCATTGGCACTACGCCGCCGCCAAAAGCGGGATGGTGGCGATGCACAAGACGATTGCGCGCGCCTATGCCAAGGACGGCATCCTCAGCTTCGCGATCACCCCCGGCTTTACCGACACCAGCATGGCCGGCGATTACCTCGCCAGCCGCGGCGGACCGGGGCTGCTGGCGGACATTCCGCTGGGCCGGGTGGCGACGCCCGACGAGATCGCCGCCATCATCGCCTTCTGCGCGCTCGACGCCCCGCCAAGCATGACCGGCACGGTGATCGACGCCAACGGAGCGAGCTTCGTTCGTTAAAATGACCTCCGCTGAAACCACCTGGAAACTCACCGCCCACGCGCCCAAGCGCACCGTGCAGGCGGCGCTGCTGGCGCATGACCTGGTTGACGACTGGGACCACGAACTGGTCATCGCAGGCCACGAAGTCGCCGAGGACAAGCCCGACGACTGGGTGCTGGAAGGCTGGTTCCCGCGCAAACCGGGCAAAGCGGAAAAGGCCGCGCTTGCGGGCCTCTTCGAAGGCGTTTCAGAAGCCGGGGCGCCGAAAATCACGGTCGAGGAACTGCCGCCCCAGGACTGGGTGACGCTGAGCCAGCACAATGTCGAACCGATCAGCGCCGGGCGCTTCCATATCCATACCCCCGAACACCCCGCCGATCCCGACGCGATCGACTTCATCATTCCCGCCTCCCAAGCTTTCGGCACCGGCCAGCACCGCACCACGGCGGGGTGCCTTGAAATGCTGGACGCCATGAAGGCGAGCGGCGTGATCGCTCGCAACGTTGCCGATATCGGCACCGGCACCGGGCTGCTCGGGTTTGCCGCACTGGCGCTGTGGCCACGCGCGAAAGTGACGCTCACCGATATCGACCCGGTCTGCGTGCCGGTGGTCGAGGAAAACGCCGCAACCAACGCGGTCCCGATGGGGCCGCGCGCAGGCGAAACGGTGATGATCGTCGCCGAAGGAATGGACGATCCGCTGATACAGGTGCGCGGACCTTACGATCTCTTGATCGCCAACATCCTCGCCGGCCCGCTGGTCGAACTCGCTCCGGCCTTTGCCAAGGCGGTTACGCCCGGCGGCAGCCTGCTGCTGGCCGGATTGCTGGCGGGCGATCAGGAGGCGGCGGTCAGGCGGGCGATGCTGCGCGCGGGCTTCCGCATGGCAGCCCGGCTCCAGCGCGGCGACTGGGCAATCCTGTGGCTGCGACGGCGCCGAGATTGGGCGCGGCTGCGCTAGTCCGGCGAGCTGTCGAGCTTAGGCAGCTTGAAGCAGAATTGTGCACCGGAGGCTTCGCTCGAAGCCCAAATCTTTCCGCCGTTGCCTTCGACGATTGTCCTGCAGATCGAAAGACCGATCCCCATGCCACCGGCCTTGGCCGAGTCCACCGGTTCGAACAGGTTGAGATCCGCTGGCAGCCCCGGTCCGGTGTCCGCGATCGTCACAATGATAAAATCTCCATCCTCATGAGTTTCAATGGAAATCTCCTGATCGCGGGAGCCTTCCACGGCTTCACTCGCATTGCGGATGATATTGACCGCGACCTGCATCACCTGGACGCGGTCCGCTGCCACGGTTCCCGAATGTGCGAACTGCAGCTTGAACGAAACCTTGGCAGAAGGCGGGCAAGCCACGATGACCGCGTCTTTCAGAACTGTCGTCAGGTCGAACGGCTCGGAATTGCCGCGACCTTTCTCGATCATTCTCCGCATCCGGCGCATGACTTCGCCTGCGCGTAGAGCGTTCACCTCGATTTCTCGCAATCCGATCGCCGCCGGGGCCGGAATCTGCACCGATTTCAGATACTCGGCCGTCCCCGTCGCATAATTGACTATCGAAGCGAGCGGCTGATTGAGTTCATGAGCCAGTGTCGCAGCTATGCTGCCCATCGCGGCCCGGCTGGCCGTGTGGGTCCGCTCGGACTGCAGATGCTTGACCTGCTCCTGCGCCCTTTTTCGTTCAGTAATGTCTTGCTTGGTGCCAAAAATCCGGACTGAGATGCCGTTTTCCTGCTCGACGTCTGCCGTCAAATTGATCCATCGCTGGGTGCCCAGTGCGGTCGTGACCTTGATATCGATGCCGAAGCTACCGCCGGTTTCGATTGCCTGCGCCCGCAAGGCCTCCATCTCGATGCGGGAATCGTCACTGTAAAATCGGACGGCAGCACAGCGGGTGATGGGCTGGCCGCGGGGTACTTCAAACAAATCGTAGACAGCGTCGGACCAGCTCAATTCGTGCCGCAAAAGGTCGTATTCCCAGACTCCGATGGAAGCCATTTTGGATACCCGCTCGTACATTTTTCTGTAGTCCGGGGCGTCTTTCAGATCAGAAGGCAGCGCGCACGAACACCGACTCGGCTGCTCTCCTGCGGATTGGGACTTGTTTTCAAACAATGTTCAACGCTCCCATGTCCGATAGCCGTATCATCAAGCCGTCTGCTGACCGGACGTTAGCGCGTCCGGGAGCCAAGGCGAAGCCGCCCGTGTCACTCATGTCGCGCTCAGGCAAGGCTTTGACACCGGCACGCATCGGATAAGCGGGGCCCGGCAGAAGCAGGCGACGATATTTGTCGGAACACTGCCGCGTCCCGCTCGCTTCATAGGGTGGGGACACACATCAACGCAGGAGACATTCATGGCCCGCACTCTTCTCATCACCGGCGCATCCTCCGGGATTGGCGCTGCCACGGCCCGTGCAGCCGCCGCAAAGGGCTGGAACGTGGCGCTGCTCGCCCGTTCGGCCGACAAACTGGAAGCCCTGGCGCGCGACATCGGCGATGCCGCACTGGCGCTCCCCTGCGATGTGACCGACCGCGAACAGGCCGCCGCCGCGATCGACAAGGCTGCCGACCATTTCGGCGGCCTCGAAGCGGTGTTCGCCAATGCCGGCAAGGGCGTGTCGAAAGCGGGGATCGAACAGGGCGACCCTGAGGAATGGCACGCGATGATCCACCTCAACATCCTCGCCGTGCTCTACACCGCGCATGCCGCGATGCCGCACCTCAAGAAGACCAAGGGGCATTTCGTCGTCACCGGATCGAAGGCCGGGCGCGACCACATGAAGGGATCGGTCTATTCGGCGACCAAGTGGTTCGTCCACGGCTTCGGCGAAAACCTGGCCGAAGAAATGCGCGAATGGGGCGGACGCGCGACGGTGATAGCGCCGGGTATGGTCGACACGCCGTTTTTTGATACGCCCCAGTCCGGCAAGATCCAGCCCGGGGATGTTGCCAATGCGGTGTTGTTCGCACTGGAACAGCCCGCGACATCGGCCGTGCGCGAGATCTATCTGATGCCCAACGATTAGGCGCTTTCTCTAAGACGCGGCGAGCAGCGCATCCTCGAAAGCTTGCAGCGCGTTGCGGGTGAAGGCGCCCATGTTGGCGATGCGGACCTCGCTGCCGGTTTCGAGCAGCCGGATATGTTCGCCCGGCGGGCCGACCACTGCGGCAACGCTGCGCCCGGCGGGCGCGCCGCTCGGATGCGACGACCCGCCGACCGAGCCGCTTTCGGCCAGCCCCCAATCCGCGCCGAAATTGGCAGCAATCGCGCGGGCCTGAAGAAGCGCGTAGTCCTCGGTCGCCCCGCGCATTCCCTTGTAGGCATCACGCGGCACATCGAACAGCACGTCACGCGCACGGAAGGAATAGACCACCCCGCCGCCGACGAAGAAATCGAGCGCGCCGGGCACGGTCAGCAGGCTGGCCGCGATCAGGCCGCCGGTGGCGCCATCGGCGACCGCCACTTTCTCGCCCCGAGCGCGAAGCAGTGCGGCGATGCGCAGGGATTGGGGCGCAAGTTCATGGAGCAGGTCCATCAGCCGCCGCCCGAAACTTCCTGCGCTTCGGCGACAATCGCCGCCCAGCCTGCTTCGTCGATCACCTCGATCCCGAGTTCGGCGGCTTTCTTCATCTTCGATCCCGCGCCCGGCCCGGCGACCAGCAGATCGGTTTTCGCGCTGACGCTGCCCGCCGCCTTGGCGCCGAGGCGTTCGGCCTGCGCCTTGGCCTCGTCGCGGCTCATGGTCTCGAGCTTGCCGGTGAACACCACAGTCTTGCCCGCCACCCGACTGGCGACGGTTTTCACCTCGTAACGCGGCGGGCTCACCTGTTCGAGCAGGTCTTCCCACACCGCCACATTGTGCGGTTCGTGGAAGAAATCGGCGAGCGAGTGCGCCACCGCTGCCCCGAACTGATCGGACACGCCGAACATGTCCTTGGCCGCCTGATCCATCCGCGCCTTGAACGGCGATGTCTTCTCGTCCGGCGTGGGCGGGTTGTCGGTGCGATAGGCATGGAACGCTTCGGCCGCGGTGCGCAGCGACGGCAGATCGCCCAGCGCCTTCATCAGATCGCGCGCGGTGACTTCGCCGACATGGCGGATGCCTAGGCCGAACAGCAGCCGCGCGGCATCGGGCGTGCGCTTGGTTTCCACCGCTGCCAACAGGTTGTCCACAGACTTGTCCTGCCACCCTTCAAGGGCGAGAATGTCGCTGCGCCGCTGCCGCAGCCGGAAGATATCCGCCGGACTTTCGAGCCACCCCAGAACAAAGAACTGTGCGATGGTCTTCTCGCCCAGCCCTTCGATATCGAGCGCTTTGCGGGACACGAAATGTTCGAGCCGCTGGGTGCGCTGGGCCGGGCAAATCAGCCCGCCGGTGCAGCGCACATCGACCTCGCCTTCTTCGGCCACCGCTTCGCTGCCGCATTCGGGGCAGTGATCGGGGAAGGGATATGCAGGGCGCGGTTCGCCCCCTTCTTTCGGGCGCGTGAGGTTTTCCACCACCTGCGGGATCACATCGCCCGCGCGCTGGATCACCACCCGGTCGCCGATGCGAAGGCCGAGCCGCGCGATCTCGTCGCGGTTGTGGAGCGTCACGTTGGTGACCGTCACCCCGCCGACCAGCACCGGCGCCAGCCTGCCGACGGGGGTGAGCTTGCCGGTCCGGCCCACCTGAATGTCGATGCCCTGCACCACCGTTTCGGCGCGCTCGGCCGGAAACTTGTGCGCCAGTGCCCAGCGCGGGGCTTTCGCCACAAAGCCAAGCCGCTCCTGCCAATCGAGCCGGTCGAGTTTATAGACCACCCCGTCGATATCATAGGGCAGATCCGGACGTGCCCGCCCGATGGCGTCGTAATGCGCGACCAGATCGGCAGCATCACCCACGATCCGGGTAAACAGCGGCGAGACCGGGAAGCCCCACCGTTTCAGCGTTTCAACGACCTCGGCCTGCGTGCTGCCGGGAAGCTCCGATACCGCCCCCCAGCCATGCGCCCAGAACCGCAGCGGGCGTTTCGCGGTGACGCTCGCATCCTTCTGCCGCAAGCTTCCGGCAGCGGCATTGCGGGTGTTGGCGAACAGCTTTCCACCCGCTTCATGCTGCGCAGCATTGAGTGCGGTAAAGGCCTGTTTTTCCATATAGACCTCTCCGCGCACCTCGAAGACCTCGGGCACGCCAGCGGGAAGCTTTTGCGGGATATCGGGGATGTGCGCGACGTTCGGTGTCACGTCCTCGCCCACCTGCCCGTCACCGCGCGTGGCGGCGCGCACCAATGCGCCGTTTTCGTAGCGCAGGGAGCAGGACAATCCATCGATCTTGTCCTCGGCGGTGATAGCCAGCGGCTCGCCTTCGGGCAGGTTCAGGAACCGCCGCATCCGCGCGAGCCATTCGGCCACTTCTTCGGGCGAAAAGGCATTGTCGAGGCTCATCATCCGAACCTCGTGCGCGACCTTGCCGAGCGGCGAGGACGCGACCGCATGGCCCACCTTGCGCGACGGAGAATCCTCGCGGATCAGGTGCGGAAACGCCGCCTCCAGCTCCGCATTGCGGCGTACCAGCGCGTCGTATTCGGCGTCCGTAATCTCGGGCGAGTCCTCGGCGTGATACAGCCGGTCATGCTTCACGATGGCGCGCGCCAACCGCATCAATTCATTCGCGGCTTCAGCTTCGGAGACAGCTGCGGTCTCGCCCATCAAACCCCCTCCAGCAACCGATCCGCCTGCGCCCTTGCCTCCGGCGTAACCTCGGCGCCCGACAGCATCCGCGCAATTTCCTCCTGCCGCCCGGCTGCATCCAGCAGCGCGACGCTGGTCTTGGTCACGATCCCGCTGGAGGCCTTGGCGATCAGATAATGCTGGCCGCCGCGCGCTGCCACTTGCGGCGAGTGCGTCACTGCCAGCAATTGCCCTTCCTGCGCCGCCAGCCGCGCGAGCCGCTCGCCGATGGCAGAGGCGACCGCCCCGCCCACGCCGCGGTCGATTTCGTCGAAGATGATCGTCGCTGCCCCGCCCTTCTCCGCCAGCGCCACCTTCAGCGCGAGGATGAAGCGCGACAGCTCGCCGCCGCTCGCGATCTTGCCCAAAGGTGCAAAATCCGCGCCGGGGTTGGTCGAGATCAGAAATTCGACCGCGTCCATGCCGTGCGCGGCCCAGCGGTCTTCGGGCAGCTTCGTTACCTGCGTCAGGAAGCGCGCGGCATCCAGCTTCAACGGCGCAAGTTCCGCCGCCACCGCCTTGTCCAGCTTGGCCGCGCCCGCGACCCGCGCCGCGTGGGATTTCTCCGCCGCCGCGACATAGGCGGTGCGGGTTTCCTTCGCCGCCGCCTCCAGCGCATCCAGCTGCGCCTCCCCGCCCTCGATCGCATCGAGGTGGCTGCGCATCGTGCGCATCAGTTCGGGCAGGTCGTCGACATCGCAGCGGTGCTTGCGAGCGGCAGCGCGCAGTTCGAACAGGCGGGTTTCGGCAGCGTCGAGCGCGGCGGGATCGTGCAGCAGCGCCTCGGCGGCCTTTTGCAGTTTCTCCTCCGCCTCGCCCGCTTCGATCACCGCGCGGTCCAGCGCCGCCAGCGCCTCCGCAAGCAAGGGGTGTTCGGGCGCGATCCGGTCCAGCTTGCGCGCCGCCACTCGCAGCGCAGCGAGCGGCGAATCCGATCCTTCCCAGACATGGCGCAGCGTTTCCAGATCACCGGCCAGCTTCTCGCCCTTCTGCATATCGGCGCGGGTCGCGGCGAGGCGCGCTTCCTCGCCCGCGACCGGCCCCAGCGTCGAAAGTTCCGCCAGATGCGCGATCAGCAAGTCCTGATCGGCCTTGGCCTGTTCCACCGCCTCGCGTGCTTCGGACAATTGCGCCTCGGCCCGCGCCCATGCGGCATAGGCACGCTCCAGCCCGGCGGTGTCGGTTGCGGCATAGCGATCGAGCAGCAGCCGGTGTCCGCGCGGGTTCACCAGCCCGCGATCATCGTGCTGGCCGTGCAATTCGACCAGCGCAGGCGCGAGTTCGCGCAGCAGCGCGACGCTGGCGGGTTGATCATTGATGAAAGCCTTGGAACCGCCGTCCGCCTTGACCTGCCGCCGGATCAGCAGCGGCTCGCCCGGTTCGATGGCGATATCGGCATCGTCCAGCGCGGCGGCGATGGCGGGCGGCAGCGCGGCGAATTCGAAACTGGCGGTAACGCTGGCCTTGTCCTCGCCGCTGCGCACCAGCGACGTTTCTGCGCGGTCGCCAAGGATCAGCCCCAGCGCATCGAGCAGGATCGACTTGCCCGCCCCCGTCTCCCCCGTAAGCACGCCCAGCCCGCGCGCGAAATCGAGATCGAGCGCTTCGATAAGGACGATATTGCGGATCGAAAGCCGGGTCAGCATGGGTGCCGCAACGGATAGCGCAGGCGGGCGGGCGCGTCACGTGGGAAGCATCGGGCAATCCCCGAATTCACGGTCATCCGCCCCCTTGCAGAGCCGAAGACTTCCGTGCCCCCGCGCGCTACCATCCGCCAGTCAGAGAAACGCAGGTTAAGGCTTTTGCCGCGCTCTTTGCCAAGAGGCCAGATCACGGTTGGTAAGAACCTCCAGCTGCTTAACGGAATCGCGATACAAGGATTGCACGAAATTCCCTTCCGCTTGCGTCATTCCGGGTTTCGGCGCGCCGCGCCCGAACATCAGCGATCTTCGCAAGCCAAGCAGCTTGCGCCGCTGGGGGATCGTCAGCCGCCGATAGGCCCGCGTGGCGAACCGATCCGCCAGCGGCATCACATCCGGCATTCGCGGATAGACCGTTTCGTTGGACCGCTTCGTCAGATCGAATGCGTGTTCCGGATCGATCCCGAGAAAACGGCAGATTCCCTGCAGACAGAAGGTCAGATCGCGCGCCATGTCGTCGAAAAAGACGAGGTGAATCTGCGACGGGTCGAAATGCCGGTAGAAAATTTCGAGCTGGGCGGCATAATCGCCCATCCGGAACACCTCGGCATCTTGCGCGAAGTCGGTGAAGTTGCGCACCTGCCCCATTCCGCCAAGCGTGTATGGCCCGGCCACGCTGTAGCGGAACAGGAAATGGGAATAGGCCCGCGCAACCGGCTCACGCAGACAGAAAATCAGCTTCACGTTCGGAACCTGTGCGGCCATCAGCGGTGCAACCGCGGCCGCGTGGTGAAGGTAGTGCGTGGAGCCTTCCCCGGCGAGCTGCCCCGGAGCCCGACCGGCAAACAGGTTCTGATAGTCTTCCAGCGAATAATCGCCCTGCATGACAGGATGGCCCAGCGCGGCCGACGCGAAGTAATGCGGTTCCTTAGGATTGCTGGCGAAAACCTGCGGGTGCTGCGCCAGGTAATCGAACAGGGCGGTCGTAGCGCATTTCGGCGCGCCTGCGATAATGAAGTCCGGTTTCATGCGCCGCACATCAGGGCTGCAGCGCGCCAAGTCCCTAATCTCGGACATCGCCGCCGCCAGCCGTCCTGTTTGGTGCACTTCCCGCCCATGATCGGGACGCTGCCATGACCGGAAGCGCACGAGGCTCGCTATCGAAGGGCGCAGCCTGGATCGGATCGTCGCGGCTGCTGGTCAACGGTCTGGGGCTGATAAGCACCCTTGTACTTGCGCGCCTGCTGGTGCCGGAAGATTTCGGTCTGGTGGCCTTGGCCGAATCCATCTTTGCGATGGTTGCCGCCATCACCGAGCTTTCACTCGCGCATGCGCTGATCCAGCACCGCAAACCGCAAGCCCATCACTATCACACGGCCTGGACCTTGAACCTTATACGAGCGGTGCTGCTGGCAGCAGTAATGGCCGCGTTGGGGTTTGTGTTTGCAAGGATTTACGGCGACGCCCGGCTGATCGACCTGTTCTTCGTGCTGGCCGGGGCAACGGTCATCGGCGGGCTGGAAAACCCGATGCTGGTGACCTTCACGCGCAAGCTGATATTCTGGCAGGAATTCGCGCTGAACGTAGCGTCAAAATTCGTCGGTTTCGCCGTTGCGATCACGCTTGCCTATCTTTTCCGTTCGTTCTGGGCGCTGGTGCTGGGCAGCCTTGCCGCACAGCTGGCGCGGGTGATTGTGTCCTATGCGATCCGGCCCTATCGCCCGCGGTTCTCGTTCAGGGGATACCGCGACCTGCTGTCGTTTTCGTTCTGGCTGACCTTGAGCAATGGCATCCAGACGGCGAACTGGCGGCTCGACCCGGTTTTGCTGGGGCTGTTCGTTCCGACCAGCGCGGTGGGCCAATATTCGGTCGGCAATCGCATCGCCTATCTGCCGGTCAAGGAAGGGCTGGGGCCGATCCGAACGCTGTTCTTCCCGGCGTTTTCAAGAATGCAGGACGACTTGCATCGCCTGCGCACCGCCTATCTGAATGCGCAGGGTCTCGTGTGCCTGCTGGCGATGCCGGTCGGTTTCGGATTTGCGTTGGTGGCACGCTCGCTGGTTGAACTGGCCATGGGCAGCGCGTGGCTGCCGGCCGTTCCGGTGATTCAGGTGCTTGTCATCCTGAGCGCGCTGCAAGTGAGCGAAAGCTCGCAACCGCTGGCGATGGCGCTCAACCGCACGAAAGAGGTGTTCAAACGGGATATGCGGGTGTTCATGATCCGCATCCCGATCGTCTTTGCGGGCCTGCTCGCGGGCATGGCGACCGATATCGGCGCGCTGATGGGGATGGTCGCCGGGCGCGCGCTGTCGAGCCTGATCAACATCGGCCTCAACGTCCGTCTGGTCGCCATCATCACCGGGATCTCGGTAGCGACGCAATTGTCGGTGGTGTGGCGCCCGTTGGTCGCTGCGGGCGCGATGAGCGCGGCCATTCTTGCGATCATGAGCCGCGCCGCCGTGTCGCCGATGCTGGACGAGCCGTTCCTGAAGGTGGGCCTCGCCGTTGGCTTGGGCGCGATCCTCTATCCCGCTTTCCTCACGCTCATATGGCTCGGCGCAGGGAGGCCCGACGGGGCCGAACGTGCGAGCCTCGCGTTCCTGAACCGGACGCGGCGTTCTCTGCTCGAACGCGCGAAGGCTAGGACGCCGTGACGCCGCCTGCGTGCTTGTTCACCAGCTTGAACGCCTTTTCGTACCACTCGTTGCCGGGGTAGTTCGCGCCCAGCACCGAGGCATACTTCACCGCCTCTTCCGGAATGCCCAGCGCGATGCTGCTTTCGGTGAGGCGGTACAATGCCTCGGCCGTGTGGCTGGTGGTGTCGAACTTCTCGATCACGTTGCGGAACCGCATGTCGGCGGCGAGCCACAGGCCCATGCGCTGGTAATGGCGCCCGATCTCCATCTCCTTGCCCGCAAGGTGATCGGCCACCAGATCGAGCTTCAGCCGCGCATCGGCAGCATATTCGGTCTGCGGAAAGCGCCGGTTGACCTCGCGCAGCGCGGTTTGCGCCTGCTCGGTGATCTTCTGGTCGCGGTTCACATCGCTGATCTGCTCGTAATAGCTGAGCGCGATCAGGTAATAGGCGTAAGGCGCATCCTTGTTGCCCGGGTGGATCGACAGGAACCGCTGCGCGTTCTGGATCGCCTTGTTGTAATCGCGCGCGATATAATAGCTGAACGCGCTCATCAGCTGCGCGCGGCGGGCCCAGGGCGAATAGGGGTGCTGGCGCTCCACCTCGTCGAACAGCGCGGCGGCGACCAGCGTGTTGCCGTTATCGAGCCGCCGCTGCGCTTCGCCATAGAGCGATTCGACATCGCGCGCGACGTAGGCGACATCCGCGCCCTCGGTGCTGCCGGCGCAGGCCGACACGGTGGCAAGGGTCGCGCCGAGCAGGGCTGCGCGCGCGATACGGGTGTGGAACATGGTGGCCATGGCCCGCTCTATAACGATGCCTGCGCTGAACGCCAAGTGAAGGCGCACCGCCTGCCCCTCCCCGCCCACATTTTCCTACTCGGCGGTTTTGTGATCCAAATCTCCTTATGACCCGACGATCAGACCCCCGCACCGCCCGCCTCCCCGTCCGCGATATTGTCGCGCAAGGAGAGCTGCTCGCCTTCACCCCCGTCCCGCGCCAATGCGAACGCCACGACGGCTGGACGCCCCAACGCCAGCGCACCTTCATCGAAGCGCTCGCCGATACCGGATCGGTCGCGGCCGCGTGCAAGACCGCCGACATGAGCCAGGCCGGCGCCTACCACCTGCGCCGCCAGCCCGGAGCCGACGAGTTCCGCGCCGCATGGCAACGCGCGCTCGACTTCGGCGTGCAGCGGATCGAGGACGTGGCGATGGACCGCGCGCTCAATGGCGTGGAGGAGCCGCTCTATTCCTATGGCGCGCTGATCGGCACCCGCACGCGCTATAATGACCGGCTGCTGATGTTCATGCTGCGCAACCGCGCGCCCGAGCGGTTCGCGGATGGCCGGCGCGTTTCCGGCATGGGGGGCCTGAACGCGGTCGGCGCGATGCAGGTCGAGCGGCTGAAGAAACAATGGCGCGAGGAATGGGAGGCGCAGCAAAGCAATGTCTCCTGCGCCGAGGTGCAGGCCAGCATCGACCGCAAGATCACCGCAATGCGCCGCCGGATCGAGGCCAAGCAGGCCGCGCAGTGGGCCAAGCTATCCGAAGAAACCCGCGAGGCATGGACGCGGTTCGTGGCTTTGCGCGAGCGCGATCTCGACGCACAGGCCGCCAGCGAGGCCGCGCGGGCGCTGGTGAATATCACGCCGCTGAGCGACGGCCCCTGGTCAACACCGCCGGGGCCGTACGTGTCGCCGGAGCCGGAGCCGCCGAAGACGGAGTGGACGTTGAAGGATGAGGGGTTTGATCCTTGAAGACGGCGATTCTCCCCGGAACGGAGAGGGTAACCACCTGCTGGATGCCGATTAAGCCGCTACGCTATCAACTCTTCCTTGCTCATTTTTTGAATAAAATTCGCGATCTGCTGATCACTTGGCTTTGAAACGACGTACATACGCTTTGCCCGTGTATAAGCTACGAGGCGCTTAAGTTTTGAGCGGTCGCCTATCCTGACCACGTCATGCTTAAGTTCATCCAATATTCCCCGTAACATTATCAAAAGGTACAGACTCCCCGGACTTGCCTTCTCAAGCAGGTGCTCTGCCGCTTTCTCCCATCCCTCAGCTCTGCCGCCTATCAGGTGGTAAAAATTCAAAACCTCCAGATAACCTACTGAAACAGTCCTTAGTGCTCGGTCAGCAAAAATTCCTCCGAGCTTCTGAAATGCAAGATCTTGACGGCTCTTTATCGCAACGGAACGCGACAGCGAAACAACGACATTCGAGATGGCTTCAGCCGACACGGGATTTAAATCCTTTGCAGCCTTGTTAAAGTCGAGGAAGGCTATGGCACCCCAACGATAAAACCTACTTTGAGCCAACTCGGGTGCAAATACCGTTCCAACTTGGAAAGAACAAAGCTCAGCTTTTAGAAGGCTCTCATAAGCAGACACCTTCTTATCACGATCAACGTCGTTGACATTCTTCAAAACCTCGACAAGATTTTTTTTAATTATAACCAAATTGTATTCAATTTCGTGGAACTTTTTTATTGTTACTTCTTGATCAGCGGTCCGAGCCTCTGCCAAATAAGATGACTTGAGGCTATCAATCTTCTCGGGCTTTTCGGGCCCCTCGGAAATTGCTTTCGCAATAGGCTGCCATGTCTGCTCATCTTCTTTATCATTTGACGCCCAAAGAGCATCCAACAAAGGGTCAAAATTTTCTTTTACTACTTGCTCCTGAAACTCTTGAAGTGCCCGGACAAGATCACTACCTAACGCATCGATTATTCGGTCGCTATTTGGATTTAGTGCAGTCACAACATCAAGCACATCAGAGACGCTAGTGTAGTTACGATCTTGGAGAAATTCATCAAGTGCCCCTTGATCGCTATTCAAGGCAGATCCAAGGGCGAAAGAATAGAAAAATCCATACCTGAAAAAGATACGCTCTCCTGATCTCGCAAATATGCGGGCTTCTAGAATTTCATCTAAAATAGAGTTGGAATTAAAACCTAAAAGTGTCCTCGCTTTGAACTCATCACAAAAATTAAGCCAGTCCTTTTGTGTGAAGTACCCCCTTTCTTCTCGAAGTAATAGCTTAGAAAATTCCGCAATAATATCGATTTTATTTCTATAATTGAAGGAACCCGTAAAACTATCGCTCGGCCTTCTCAATGAGTCCATCAAAAATTTCTGAAGAATATCAACTCGGTTTATAGGAATAAAATTCCCATCAACGAAAAGTATTTTCATGTACATAATGACGTTATTAGGAGTCAAAGGTATGCACAGACCCAGCAGATCATCATACACCTTTTGAGTGACTAGTGAAGTCATCTCAAAATCGTCTGTGTCAAAAAACGATTCTGTCAACTCCCTAATCTGAGCGCGCGACAGTGTCCAAAGGTACAATTGTTCGAACTGGAGGCCAATCTCTTGCAACACAATCCCACTTGCTGGCGTAAGCCCTCTATTGGCACAAACAGCAATAATACGGGATACGCATTCAATTTTACCGAGTTCAGAAATCATCTTTCGATCTCTCTCGAGATCCACATTATCTAATAATATAATAATTGACTTGTCTTCTATTTTTTACCATTTGTTATACTCTCAACGAGTTTTTTCTTATAATTGGGTAAAGTGCGCGCATCGCCGGAAAAATAACTCATTCCGCGAAGCGACATTTCAGTCGAGAGCCTGCCGAGCAAGGTTGATCCGCCATATTCAGAGCGAGTGTCGATTGCATACGATTTTCTACACTCTAGAAAATCCGAGATAGAAATTGCATCCAAGGTCTCATCGAATTCCAATGCCGCTGATTGCGGTTTGCGGCAAAGGCGGGGCTCAGTGTAGATCAGCTTTCCGGAAGGTGCCACGAAAAGGCCGCTTTGCCATCCGCCGGATAAGTTATCTGCTGTAAGGATTTGCTCGATTGAGGTGCCCTCAATCGACAGCAATGCGCCTGTTGTATCTTTTCTGCGGCGCTGGACGAAAAAGCGACCAGCATATGCCGGATCATTCGGGAAAAGTGAGGTATCCTGTGTCCAAATCTCCCTCGGTGAATCATGATACCGAATTGGTTGAACAGTTAAATCCGAACCCGCGAGTGTTGCAAAATTAGCAACATTTAACCAATTCGAGCCTTGGTACAAAGCTCCACTAGCTATCGTAATCAAGTGCCCGCTTGAGCCATGCGCGATCTCAACCTCGTTCCCATGCAAATGGCCATGCAACAATAAATCAAACGCATCACTAATTGCAGCTCGGACAGGCAACCTCTCGATCTCAGATAGCCAAGACAACGGATGGTGAATTAGACCAATTCTCAAAGTTCCATCGGCGCGCTGAGATTTGTTAATTTCTTCAATGCAACGCTGGGAAATAATAAGTTTTCCCTGATCCTGGTCGTCAAATGAAAATGCCGCCGAATTTATTCCGACGATCTCAATCGGTAACCCTTGATTTTCAAAGTTTTCAATGATATAAGTCGTCGACTCTAATGGAAATTGACGATCGGTAAAGTAACCCTCATACCATTCTTTGAAAGCACGCTGCCGTTTTTCTATTTTATAAACCGAGTTGCCCCCGAACAGGTTATCGATATCTCTTCGTTCGTTGAATTCTCGGCTAAGGCCTGCATTGAATGCGCGGTCCACATCATGATTGCCTGGGACCAAAAGTAACCTCTTTCGTTCCAATCCCAACGTGGACAACAAATCTTCAAAGAATTTTTCTGCTTCGCGATATTATTCGGCCTTACCGGTATTAGCGATGTCACCCGTAAAAAAACGAAGTCCGGAGCGCCAAACCTCTGGGTTAAATTTGGCAATGATTTCAACAGGGCGGAAACTAGCCGGTTTTGATCGTATGAGTTTCTACCGGAAAAATGAACATCCGAGAGATGAAGCCATTTGATCGATTTGTGCATTTCCACTTTTTGATCCGCTTTTCTTCAACAGGAGGTCACTTCAATCCTCCCCCATAGACAACGTGGCGATAAACGCTTTTGCTGAAGCGACCCATTGCGATGATCTGGCAGCGGGACCCCGTCACTTTTTGTTTTCTAACAGACTTATTGCAAGAGCATAGCCCGCGCGTTTGAATTTCAGATCAACTCTTTTGCAGGACAGAGACAGAGAGCGTTACTCCTCGCCCATTCTTAGCGCCGCGATGAACGCTTCCTGCGGGATCGAGACATTCCCCCCGGCCTTCGCCGGGGCAGGCCGCCTGCGGCGCTCCCGCATCCTCAGAATGAGAGAGGTTACTCTTCACCCATACGAAGAGCGGCGATGAAAGCTTCCTGAGGAATAGAGACGTTGCCGTACTCTCTCATTCTCGCCTTGCCCTTCTTCTGCTTGTCCAGCAGCTTCTTCTTGCGCGAGATGTCCCCGCCGTAACACTTGGCGGTCACGTCCTTGCGCATCGCGGCGATGGTTTCGCGGGCGATCACCTTGCCGCCGATCGCGGCCTGGATCGGGATCTTGAACAGGTGGCGCGGGATCAGGTCTTTCAGGCGTTCGCACATGCCGCGCCCGCGCTCTTCGGCGACGTGGCGGTGGACGATCAGGCTGAGCGCGTCGACCGCTTCGGCGTTGACGAGGATGTTCATCTTCACCAGATCGCCTTCGCGGTTGCCGATCTGTTCGTAATCGAAGCTGGCATATCCGCGTGAAATCGACTTCAGCCGGTCGTAGAAATCGAACACCACTTCGTTGAGCGGCAGTTCATACGTCACCTGCGCGCGGCCGCCCACATAGGTGAGTTCGGTCTGCACGCCGCGGCGATCCTGACACAGTTTCAGGATGCTGCCGAGATATTCGTCGGGGGTGTAGATCACCGCCTTGATCCACGGTTCCTCGATCATCTCGATCCGGTTCACATCCGGCCAATCGGCGGGATTGTGGATGTCGATGACCTTGGCATCCTCGTTCTTGGTGTGGCCAAGATGGATGCGGTACACCACGGAAGGCGCGGTGGTGATGAGGTCAAGGTCGTATTCGCGGCTGAGCCGTTCCTGAATGATTTCAAGGTGCAACAGGCCGAGGAACCCGCAGCGGAAGCCGAAGCCGAGCGCGGCGCTGGATTCCATCTCGTAGGAGAAGCTGGCGTCGTTCAGCCGCAGCTTGCCGATGCTTTCGCGCAGCTTTTCGAAGTCCGCGGCGTCGACCGGGAACAGCCCGCAGAACACCACCGGCTGCACTTCCTTGTAGCCCGGCAGCGCTTGGCTCGCGCCGTTTTTGACCGTGGTGATGGTGTCGCCGACGCGGGCCTGCTCCACCTCCTTGATCTGGGCGGTGATGAAGCCGATTTCGCCGGGGCCGAGTTCGCCAAGGTCGGTGCGCTTGGGGGTGAAGCAGCCGACGCGGTCGACGAGGTGCTGGGTGCCGCCCTGCATGAAGCGGATGTTGAGGCCCTTGGTCAGCTTGCCGTCGATCACGCGCACGAGGATGACGACGCCAAGGTACGGGTCGTACCACGAATCCACGAGGCTGGCGGTGAGCGGCGCGTCGATCTTGCCCTGCGGGTGCGGGATGCGGGTGACGACGGCTTCGAGCACGTCCTCGATCCCGATGCCCGATTTGGCGCTGGTCATGACCGCGTTCGATGCGTCGAGGCCGATGATCTCCTCGATCTCGTTGCGGACCTTTTCGGGCTCGGCGGCGGGCAGGTCGATCTTGTTGATGACGGGGACGATTTCGTGGTCGTGCTCGATCGATTGGTAAACGTTGGCGAGGGTTTGGGCTTCGACGCCTTGTGCCGCGTCCACGACAAGCAACGCGCCCTCGCACGCGGCGAGGGAGCGGCTGACTTCGTACGCGAAGTCGACGTGGCCGGGGGTGTCCATCAGGTTGAGCTGATAGGTCTCGCCGTCCTTGGCCGTGTAGTTGAGGCGCACGGTCTGGGCCTTGATGGTGATCCCGCGCTCTTTCTCGATGTCCATGTTATCAAGGACTTGCTCCGACATCTCGCGCGCGGTGAGGCCACCGGTGAACTGGATCAGCCGGTCGGCAAGCGTCGACTTGCCGTGATCGATGTGGGCGATAATGCTGAAATTGCGGATCTTGGAAAGGTCTGTCATTGCTCCCGCGACTTAGCGCCGGGTCACGGCGATGTCATTCGAGAAAAACGCAACATCCTTCCCCGCCAGAATCGCCGTGTCAGCCCGCTTCGAGCCGGGAGCCTGGGGCATAGCCGAACTTGGGCGCGCCGCTCTGATCGATCAGTCCGCCCATCATTCCCTGATAGCTCCCCGGCGCCAGTGCAGCGAGCGGTGCTCCGGCTGAGGCCAAGGCATAGGGCGAGACGCGGTTGCGGGTGCACAGCCCGCCCGAGCCATCATCGATCAGCGATTGTTCGAACTCGAGGCCTTGCGTGTCGCCGCTCGATCGGGTGACGGTCGCGACCGCCAGCTGTCCGCCGCCCAGATCCACCACGAACTGCGTTCCCTTGGGCACATCCGCCAGACCCTGAATGAACGCACCGGTCCGGGACAGATTGCGGAGCGTGACCTCGTAGGCGTAATCATCGTGGAACACCTGAATCTTACGGAAAACGGTCCGTCGCTTGGCCCGGCGGGTGCGGTTCGAATCGGGCGTGATCTTCCATGTTCCGCCGGCGATTTCATCAGCGACCATATCCTGATCGACCGGCTCGCTGAAAATCGGGCCTTGCAGATAGCGCACCCCTGATTCGTTGAGCATCGCGAGCAGCGCCGGGCTTTCGATGCCGTTGGCGATGGTATCCATCCCCAGCGCTCCGGCCAAGGCCACGATCGCGCGCACCAGCCCCAGTTCGCGGCTATCGTGACGTTCGGATTCGGCCACCAGCTTCTGATCGATCTTGATGGCATCAAACGGAGCACGGCGCAGATAGGCGAGCGAGGAATAGCCCGAGCCGAATTCGTCCAGCGTCATGCGCACGCCGAGCTTGAACAGGCTTGCCAGCGTGCGGTCGACGATCGTGGTGTCGCCGAAGAATACAGCCTCGCTGATCTCCAGTTCCAGCCTTCCGGCTGCGATGCCCGTGGCATCCAGCGCCGCGCTGACGTCTTCCACGAAGGTCTCGGACAGGAACAGCGGCACCGGCACGTTGACCGCAATGCGCAGGTTCTCGGGCCACTGCGCCGCGCTGCGGCAGGCTTCGCCGATCGCCCACATCCCGACCTCGCCAAGCAGGCTCGACCCTTCGACGATCTGGGCGAACTCCTCGTGATCGATGATCCCGCGTTCGGCGTGGTCCCAGCACACATGCGCCTCGAGCCCCTGCACCGCCTGCGACGCGGCGTCGACGATCGGTTCGAACTGCAGGAAAAGCTGCTCCTCTTGCAGCGCCTCTCCGAGATGCTGTTCCAGCCTGCGGCGAAAGATCGTCTCATTCTCAAGCTCGCCCGAGAAGAAACGATATTGCCCGCGTCCACCGTTCTTGGCGGCATAAAGCGCAAGGTCGGCAGCCCGCACGATTTCGTCGCAGGTCACGCCGTCATGCGGAGCAATCGCGACACCCACCGATGCGCCGATCACACAGCGCCCTTCGTCCAGACTATAGGGCTGGCGCAGCATGGCGATGATCTTTGCCGCCAGTTCGCCCAGCACGCCGCGGTCGTCGATATCAGGCAGCATGACCTGGAATTCGTCGCCGCCCAATCGGCCGATTTCGCACTCACGATCGATCGCGCGCGTCAGGCGCTCTGCAACCTGTTTGAGCAATTGGTCGCCGGCAGCATGGCCCAGCGTATCGTTGACATGCTTGAACCGGTCGAGATCCAGCATCATAACCGCGCAATTGCGTTTCGCCGCCTTGAACGCGGTCAGGGTGGTTTCGATGTGGTGGGCCATGCGATGGCGGTTGGACAGGCCGGTGAGCGAATCGACCCGAACAAGGCGAGCGGTCTCCTCCTCCCGGAAGAATTCGTTCGTAATATCCGCGCCGGTGCCGCGAAAACCGAGGAACCGGTCGCCGTCGCTGAAGATCGGCTGCCCTGCCAGCCGGAGAACCGGGCCATCGGGCCGCCGCGCCGCGCGCACTGCCATGCCGGAAAAGGCCTTGTGCGCGCCCATCATCAGCGGCAACGACTTGGAACGGCCTTCGCGTTCGGCCGCCGTAAAGATCGCGGTGAGCGGTTGGCCCAGCAAGGTATCGAGCGACACATCGAGCCGCTCGGCAATCTTGGCCGAAATGTAGGTCAGCTTGCCTGCGGCATCGCTCGCCCAGAACCAGCCCAACCCCGATCGTTCGAGTTCATCGAGCATCGCCAGTCGTTCGCCATCGGACAGGGCCGAAGCGACTTCGCCGCGCGGCGCGCGCGACGCGGCAGAACCACGGACTGACAAGAGACCCTTAAGGGACACTTTCGGCACAACCTCCAATTTCGCAGCACCCGCTTTCACGCGGATTGCTCCGATTGCTGTGTCAGGAGTAAAGCTGGATGGTTATTTTTTGACTAAGCCGAAGAGTTAAAGCCTTAGGATAATCACTTGCTAAGCCTGATCGGCCAGCTCCACATGGCTGCCTCTGGGCAGTGCGAAGGAGCCATCGTCTCGTGTGCGCAAGGGCAGATGGAATTCGATACCCATCCGGTTCTCGCGCGACCAGCGGATCTGTCCGTTGACCGCTTGGGCCGGGCTGAATTCGATCCGCACTTCGCAGCCCACCTCCATGTTCCACAAGCCTTCGATCATGGCGCCGCCTTCGGAGATATTGCGCAAGGTCACATTCTGGCGGCCGCCGCCATGCACCAATATGACCCGGCGCAGCAGAACATGCCGCTGCGCGCGGGACGAGAGCGGACCGCTGGCAACAGCAACAAGATCGCCCAGAACCAGCGCGGCGGCATCTTCGACGCTCATCGGTTCGAAATAGATGTGCCCCTGCACATGACTGCAGCCGAGCAGCCGGACCAGTTCCAGTTCGTCGTGGGTTTCGACCCCTTCGGCGGTGGTATCCATGTGCAGCACTTCGGCAAGGCTGGTGATAGCGGCGATGATCGCCCCGTTGCGGCTGCCCTGTTCGGTCGCGCCGCGCACGAAACTGCGGTCGATCTTGATGCGATCGAACGGCGCTTTGCGAAGGTAGCCGAGCGAAGAATAGCCGGTCCCGAAATCGTCGAGCGCCAATCGCACACCCAGTTGCTTGAGCGCCCGGAACGTCGCCTCGATCCCCGGCGTATCGCTGACGAATACGCTTTCGGTAATCTCCAGTTCGAGCCGCGAAGGCGAAATCCCATTATGCGCCAACGCGCTGGCAACGATGGTCGGCAGTTCGGGGTTGGCGAATTGCATTGCCGAAACATTGACCGAACAGCGAATCTTCTCCGGCCAGCGCGCAAGATCGGCGCAGGCAGTCTGCAAGGCCCATTGGCCGAGCCGTTCGATCAGGCCCGAATCTTCGGCAATCGGGATAAAGCGCGACGGCGAAAGCAATCCGCGGCGCGGATGGTTCCAGCGCATCAGCGCCTCGAAACCGACGACTGTCTCGCTCGCGGCGTACACGATCGGCTGATAGCAAAGCTGCAATTCGCCGCGCGTGATCGCGCCGCGCAAATCCTGCTCAAGCTCCGCCCGCTCCTCGACCGCGGCATGTAGTCCCGGCTCGTAGAAGCGGAACACCCCGCGTCCGGCGTCCTTCGCGGCATAGAGCGCCAGATCGACATTCCGGATCAGCAGCTCGCTTGTATTCCCGTCCGTCGGTGCGCGCGCAATCCCGACCGAGGCACCGATCACCACGCTTTGCCCCAGGATCATATAGGGCTTTGAAAGAGCCTCGATCACATCGTCGGCTGATGTTGCCAGCTGTTCGCGGCTGCGGTCCCCGGGCAGAATGATCTGGAACTCGTCACCCCCCAACCGGCCGCAGCGTCCATCGGCACCGATCACGCGTTCGAGCCGCTGCGCCACCTGTTTCAGCAAGGCATCGCCAGCAGGATGGCCGAGCGTGTCGTTGACCTGTTTGAACCGGTCGAGATCCAGCATCAGCACGGCGCACGCGCGTTCGCGCTTGGCCGGGGCGGCAAGAATCTGTTCGAGCGCCTGACTCATCTGGACGCGGTTAGCCAGGCCGGTCAGCGAATCGTAAAGCGCCAGACGCGAAACCTGCTGTTCGCTGCGGCGCTGTTCGGTCAGATCGGTTCCATGTCCACGGAACCCGCAGAAGTTCTTGTAGGAATCGTAAACCGGACGCCCCGTCAGCGCCCACCAGCGTTCTTCCCCGGGCGCGGCCGCAAGCAATTCGAGATCCTGAAACGCCGAGCGCGCCGAAACATGGAAGGCGAGCGAACGCTCGGCCTCGGCATTTTCGGGGCCGGAACCCATGATTTCGCGCAGCGGAACCCCGCGCAAGCTCTCTTCCCCGCGCGCCAGCAAGGACGCCACCTTCGGCGAGATATAGGTAATCAGCCCGCGTCGATCGGTTTCCCAGAACCAGCCCTGCCCGCTTTCCTCGAAGCTCTTGAGGATGTCCTCTGCCCGCGCTGCGACCCGCTCGCGCGCATTGCGAAGTTCGCGGCGTCGCTCGGCCGCTCGCCATTCTACCCGCGCGATCAGGGCCAGCGTAACCCCCGCACCGGTTAACGCAGCGACGGTGAGCGGGCTTGGCGTTGCGATCAGCACGAGCCCTGCCCAGCTTGCGATCTTGGCACCGAACAGCGAGGCGATGCGCCCTACGAACAATACGGATGCCGCCGCATTGATGCACACCAGCGTGGCGACCGACCACTGCCATGGCAGCCCGTCGGCTATCCCCGATCCCAGCACGAAGCCGGCGCAGGCCATCGGCAGGAGATTGGCCACCACGACCAGCAGCAATCGCGTCGGAAGCGAAGCTTCGTTTCGGCGCTCGATCGCGGCGAACCAGGGGCAGGCTACAAACAGGCCGATGGAAATCACCGCCGCAAGCGCCGAGGGCCATTCCGGCAAGGCGGGTGAAACTGCAGCAGCAATGCCGAGGGCGACAATCAGCGAAACCGCCATGCCGCGGGCGCCCTGCGGCAGATAGAACCGCTGTTCCTCTATGGATTCGTTGGCGTCCTGCGCCAGATCCGCGAGCCGTGCCGGTTGCAGACGCTCGCTCGCCCGTCGTTCACCCGCAGCGCGCGTGTCGCCTTCGTCCGGCGCAGCGCGCCCGTCGACGGCATCGACTTCCGTTAGGTCGGTCGCGACGAATCCGTGTGTTGCAGGTAATTTGGCGGGCGAGCCTGACATGACGAGGCAATGCCCCAGCACCCCTTCGAAAAGCGTGAATCGGATCGGTTAACAAAACCTTTAAATGCGCGGAAATGCTGGCCGGCAGCACCCCCGCACCAGTGCTTGCAAGTTGGTCTCGCTGGCTGCATCTTGGCTGCGGCCTTGAGCCGGGGAAAATAACAACAAGACAATAGGGGATCCGATGCCAGACAGCACAGTACGGCTCGAGAATGAAGCTGCCCAGTCGACCACTGCGCTGGGGCCACTGATCGGCGTTGCGCGAGAGGATTTCGTCAGTGCGGTTGCGCTTTTGCTGCGTGAGACTGCTTCCGATCCCTCGCGGTTCATCCGGCACTCGACCGCGATGGCGCAAGACATGGTCAAGATCATGACCGGCAAGAGCGAACTCGCGCCCGATCCCAAGGACAAGCGGTTCATGGACCCTGCGTGGCAGTACAACCCGTTCTTCCGCGCAGGGGCACAATATTACCTGGCCGTTCAAAAGGGCATGCGCAGCTGGCTGGATGAACTGAACCTCGACGAACTCGAACGCAACCGCGCGAATTTCATCGCGAATATCATCCTCGACGGGCTTTCGCCGACCAACACGCTGGCCGGCAATCCGACGGCGCAGAAGCGGGTGATCGACTCAGGCGGGCTCAGCCTGATCAAGGGCCTGCAAAACGCCTATAACGACCTCGTTCACAACAAGGGCATGGTCAGTCAGGTCGACAAGCGCCCGTTCAAGCTGGGCGAGAATGTCGCGACGTCCAAGGGTTCGGTGGTGCTGCGGACCGAGATGATGGAGCTGATCCACTACGCCCCGACGACCGACGAGGTGTACGAAATCCCCCAACTCACCATCCCGCCGCAGATCAACAAGATGTATATCAACGATCTCAGCCCGGATAAGTCGGTGGTCAAATGGCAGCTCGACAACGGCATCCAGACCTTCGTGATATCTTGGCGCAACCCGACCAAGGAACAGGGCAAGTGGGGCATGGCCGACTACGTCCATTCCTGCCGCGAAGCGATGGAGGCGGTCGCGGCGATCACGGGGGCCAAGAAAGTTAATGTTTCCGCCGGCTGTTCGGGCGGACAGACCGCCGCGATGCTCGCCAGCAAGCTTGCCGCCGATGGTTCCGACCTGCTCGGCACGTTGACGCTGATGGTCTGCGTGCTGCACCCCAAGGCGACCGATATCGAAGCCGGATCGCTAGTGTCCGAAAACGGCATGAAGATCGCCCGCCAGCGCGCCAGCAAGGCGGGCGTGATCAAGGCCGATGATCTGGCGCGCGGTTTTGCATGGCTGCGCCCGAACGATCTCGTCTGGAACTACGTCATCAACAATTACCTGCTCGGCGCCGATCCGCCAGCCTTCGACGTGCTGTTCTGGAACGCCGATGCCACCAACCTTTCGGCCAGCCTGATGGGCGATTTCCTCACCGTCTACGAAACGCTCGCCTTCACCAAGCAGGGCGAGGTGGAAATGGTGGATCACAAGATCGACCTGTCGAAGGTCACCGCCGATCTGTTCATTCTGGGCGGGGTGACCGATCACATCACGCCGTGGAAGGCGACCTATCGTTCGACCCAGCTGTTCGGTTCGAAGGATGTCACCTACGTGCTCAGCCAATCGGGCCACATGCAGGCGATCCTCAACCCGCCGACCAATCCCAAGGCGAAATACTTCGTCCAGAAGAAAAAGGGCAAGCTGCCCGCCACCGGCGACGACTGGCTGAAAGGCGTCGAGGAAGTCAAAGGCAGCTGGTGGCCGCTCTGGATGGAATGGGTGCAGGCGCGGTCCGGCAAGAAGAAACCCGCACCGGCTGAACTCGGGAATGGCACCTATCAGCCGACCGACCCTGCTCCGGGACTCTACGTTATCGAAGAAGTCTGATATTGCAGTGCAGCGTAGGTATTGCCGGGGGGCAGTGCCTGCGCGAAGATTATCATGGGCGCGATCGTCACGGGATCGACGACACGCGCTCAATCCGCGCCTCGAAAGGCGCACAGAAAGGACGGGTTTTTCGTGGCCAATGCAATGGACGGCGCAGTCGTCACAATGGAACAGGTAGGCGGCCGGACGCTACGGGTTGCGGCCTGGCGGCTCGATATGCCGTCGGATCATCTGCCGGTTCTGTTCTTCAACGGCATCGGCGCCAATATCGAAGCGGTCGCTCCGCTCGCCGCCTCCATGCCGGAACGCGGCTTCATCATGTTCGACATGCCGGGCACGGGCGAATCGCCTGATCCGGTGGTCCCTTACAACCCGGCGACCATGAGTTGGACAGCCGCGCAGTTGCTGGGGCGCTTCGGGCTGGATGAAGTCGACGTGATGGGCGTTTCGTGGGGCGGCGCAATGGCGCAGCACTTTGCCCTCCAGCACCCCAAGCGCACCCGGCGACTGACCCTGATCGCGACCACGCCGGGCATGATCATGGTGCCGGGCAACCCGGCCGCCTTCACCAAGATGGCCGATCCGCGCCGCTATATCGACCCCGAATTCATGAACGAACACTTCGCCACGCTGTACGGCGGCCTCGACAAGGACGGGGCCGGTCACCAGAAGGACAGCCATATCGGGCGGTTGAAGCCCCCTTCCCCGCGCGGTTACATGTATCAGCTGATGTGCATGATGGGTTGGAGCAGCCTGCCTGCCCTGCCCTTCATGAAAAAGGAAACGCTGATCATGATGGGTGAGGACGACCAGATCGTCCCGGTCATCAATGGCAAGATCCTGAAGGCGATGATCCCCAATGCGCGGCTTGAAACCTTTGCTGGCGGAGGGCACCTGTTCCTGCTGACCCACGCCGATGAAAGCGTGGCTGCGATCCGCGAATTCCTCGATGCGCCGGACACGGTGAAGGAAGTCAAACGGGCAGCGGCCGCTTAATTTGGCCCTGCACAAGTAAAGCTCATCCCACGGACGCGGCAACTGGCCGCGTTTGTGGAACATACATGTTCCTGAAACCGTAGTGTGATCACATTACGGAGGAAATATTTATGTATGGATGGGCTATTACACTTGCGATCATCGCGCTTATCGCGGCTGTACTCGGCTTCGGCGGCATCGCGGGTGCCTTGGTCGATATCGCGATCATCATTTTTGTGCTCGCCTTGATCGGCAGTCTGATTCTGTTCGTTCTGGGCTGGAAGGCAGCGAAGGGCTTGGGCAAGCGCCTTTGACGGTCAACCGCTCCGGCTCACCCGCCGCGGCTAACCCCGCACTGCCCCGCTTTCGGCAACCGCCCTGCCTCGGCCAGCGCGGTTGCCGCTTCGCGCGGTCGGTCGGTGGCGAGGATATCGGCGCCTTCGCGCCCCAGATCGGCATAGCGCGCGTCCAGGCCGTACCGGTCGATCACCGCGTCTAACGAGCGCGGCGGGCGACCGAGCGTGCCGAAAATCACCTCGATATCGGCGCGGTCGAGTTCGGCGTAAAGTTCCGGACGCGGCAGGAGGGTGCCGGTGAAGGCGACCATGCGGGCTTCCGGGATACCGGCCGCCTTGAGTTCGGCCACATCGCCCGGAGCCTCGACCGACACCGACAGCAGCATCTCGGGCGCGAGTTCGTGCAAGGCGCGCGCCTGACCGACTGAATAGGCGATCAGGATGACGCTGTCGGCCACCCCCGCTTCGCGCACCGCTGCGACCACCTCGGCGTAATCGGCCGAGCGTTTGAAATCGAGCTGCAGCACAGTACGCCCCTTGGCCCACGCCAGCGCCTCGGCCAGCGTCGGGATCGCATAGGGCGTGACCCAGCCCCAGTTGTCCTTCAGGCGAAGCTGTTTCAGCGTCGCCCAATCCTGCGCGGCAGCCTCGCCCGAGCCGGTGGTGGTGCGATCGAGCCGGTCGTCATGGAGCAGGAAATGCACCCCGTCGGCGCTCTGCGCGACATCGACTTCCATGATCGCCGGATGCGCGGCCAGCAATGCGTCCATCGTCGGGATCGCGTTTTCCGGCAGGCCCGGCGTCGGCCCGCCGCGATGCGCGGAAATCAGCGTCTGTCCCGCAGCCTCGAAGCAATCGAGCATCGCCGATAGGTCGCTTTCGGGCGTCATCCGCCACGGCCCCGCATCTTGCGCGGAAAGCGGCGCGCCCAGTGCGGCAAGCCCTGCAAGTCCCGCAAAACCGGCCCTCAAAATCTCACGATATCCCATTGTTCTGCCCTCTGGCTCTGCCTTGCGCTTTGTCGTCCGGATCACCGCCCTCTTGTAGGGCCGCCCGGTTTGCGACATCATCCCTTCCATAAGGGAGAGAGAACATGGCGCAATATGACCTGATCATCCGTGGCGGGACAATCGTCGACGGCACCGGCGCTGCGGCGTTTGCCGGCGATGTCGCCGTAAAGGACGGGCTGATCGCGGCCGTGGGCCAGATCAGCGGCACCGCTACCGAGGTAATCGACGCGACCGGCAAGGTCGTCGCGCCCGGTTTTGTGGACATCCACACCCATTATGATGGGCAGGCGACCTGGGATCAGGAAATGGCGCCCTCCAGCTGGCACGGCGTCACCACCGTGGTGATGGGCAATTGCGGCGTCGGCTTCGCGCCCGCCAAGCCCGACCGCCACGAATGGCTGATCAGCCTGATGGAAGGGGTGGAGGACATCCCCGGCACGGCGCTGGCCGAAGGCATGACGTGGGACTGGGAGACCTTCCCCGAATATCTCGACGCGCTCGAAAAGCTGCCCCGCACGGTCGATGTCGGCACCCATGTCCCGCATGGCGCGGTACGCGCCTTTGTGCTGGGTGACCGCGAGCAGCCCGGCGCGGTGCCGACAGCGGACGATATCGCCGCCATGTCCGCCATCGTCGAAGAAGGCGTGCGTGCGGGCGCGCTGGGTTTCTCCACTTCGCGCACCGTGCTGCACAAGTCGGTCGACGGCGAACTCGTCCCCGGCACCACCGCCACGCCGGAAGAACTCGTCGCCATCGGCAAGGCGATGGGCCGCGCCAGAGCGGCGGGCGGTCATGCGGTGTTCGAAATGGCGAGCGACCTGAAGCGCGAATGGAACGAATTCGAATGGATGGGCCAGCTTTCGCGCGAGGCCGGCATTCCCGTCACCTTCGCCGCGCTCCAATCGATCGCCAAGGAAATGTCGCTCGACGAGCAGATTGCCCAGATGCGCGCCGAGAACGACAACGGCGCGAACATCGTCGCCCAGATCGCCCTGCGCGGCAACGGCATCATCATGGCGTGGCAGGGCACGGTGAACCCCTTCGCCTTCCGCCCGAGCTGGCAGGCGATCAAGGAACTGCCGTGGGAAGAACAGAAGGCCAAATTGCTCGATCCGGCGTTCAAGGCGCAGTTGCTGGCCGAGCCGAACGACTACAGCGAAGCGCCGATGGACATCATCGGCGTGGTGATGGTGATCACCCAGGGCTGGGCGCTGCAATATGAAATGGATCCCGATTTCGATTACGAGCCGGGGCCGGACGCCAGCGTCAACGCGCGCGCTGCGGCGGCCGGTATCGACGCGCAGGAATATGCATACGACCTGCTGTGCCGCGATGACGGAAAGGGATTCATCTACCTGCCGATCCTCAACTATGCGGAAGGGAACCTCGATTTCCTCCACCCGCTCCAGCACGCCGACGACACGGTGAACTCGCTGTCGGATGGCGGCGCACATTGCGGGACGATCTGCGATGCGGCCTCACCCACCTTCATGCTCGAACACTGGGTGAAAAGCCGCAAGCGCGGGCAGCGCATCAGCTTGGAGCAGGCGATCAAGCGCCAGTGCCGCGACACCGCACTGCTCTACGGGCTGGAGGATCGCGGCGTAATCGCGCCGGGCTATCTCGCCGATCTCAACGTGATCGATATGGACCGGCTGAAGCTGGGCAAGCTGTGGCTCGCCTTCGACCTTCCGGCAGGCGGCAAGCGGCTGTTGCAGAAGGCTGTTGGCTATGTCTGCACGATCAAGAACGGCACCGTCACCTTCCGCGACGGCACATGGACCGGCGAAACTCCCGGCGGGTTGATCCGCGGCCCGCAGCGGGTGGAGATGGCGGAAGCGGCGGAGTAATCCGCCGCCGCACCGCCCGGTCGGGGCACCCGGCTCAGGGCTCGATCACGATGCCCTTGGCCGGGTCGACCTTGCCCGACACCATTTCGAGGAACACGGCGCGCGCTGCCTCAAGCCCCTTGTGCCGTTCGATCGCGACCGTGCCTTCTGCCGCCTTGAGGAATTCGCTCCACGCCGCGGCGACCAGTTTGCCGCCTTCATCTGCGCCATGCGCCTTGAAAAAGGCCACGGCATGGTCGGGCGCGAAGAACAGGACGGGCTTCGGCCCCGGCATTGCCTCACCGCCGCCGAAGGTCGAGCGCGCTTCGATATGGGTCACGCCGACCAGCGCCGAATGCGCCAGCGCGGCATCGAAGTGGCGGTGCAACTGGCCGAGCAGTTCGGCATTGCCCGCGAAATCGACGTTGACGCTGCGAAGCACGGCCAGGCGCTCCAGATCGTCATAGGCGACGACCTGATCGTACAGTCCGCTGGCTTCGACGAACCCGACATTTCCTTTGGACGTCAGGCCGATGCGCCGGATACCGGGCGAGTTCTGCCGTGCCACGCTGGCCAGCCCCATCGCGGTCTTTGACGAAGCGCTGGTGACCACCAACTGCTCGGCCCCGAACCAGTCATTGGCGCGCAGGAAGTATTCGATCAGGAAGCCGGTGCGGAACAGTGGGCCGAAGATCATGCGCTCGGCCTCACGCGCCGGATCATGCTCCGGATCGGCCGCAAGGCGCGTATAGCTGTTGTAGACCGGGCTCATCGGCTGGCGATAATCTGTCGTGTCCATGAAGCCCGACGCGGTGATCCTGCCGGGCCGAACATCCAGATGGCTCGCCATCGGCAAGTAGCCATACACCCGCTCGGCAAAGGCGATGTCGGAGTGATTGCTTTCGATCACCTGCGCGTGGCCCCACATCGGCACAATGCCGTAGCCGTCCGGCGCGGGGAAGAAATCCCAGTATTTGAACCCGTCGCCCACCACCGCGTAAGTGATGTTGTTGGCGGTGACGGAGAAACTCTCGATCACAAGCCGCACCGCCCCATCGGCGAGGGGCGCGAGCGGCACTTCGGCCAGCGCCGCGTCGGTCAGCGCATTTTTGCGAACGTGGACCTGGGTGATGGTCATCACACCCGCATCGGCATCAGAACGTACAGCGCGCGGCTTGCCTCGTTCTCGCGGATCAGCGTCGGTGCGCCCGCATCCGCAAGGTGGAGTTCGACCGTTTCGGCATCGATCTGGCCGAGGATGTCCTTGAGATAATTGGCGTTGAAGCCGATCTCCATCCCTTCGGACTTGTAATCCGCCGCAATTTCCTCGGCCGCGGTGCCATTGTCGGGCGAAGTGACCGACAGCGTTACGCGGTCATGATCCAACCCGATCTTGACCGCGCGGGTCTTTTCCGTGGCGATGGTGGCGACGCGGTCAACGCCGGAGAAAAACAGCTTGGGATCGACCTTCAGCAGCTTGTCATTGCCGGTCGGGATCACGCGGCTGTAATCGGGGAAGGTGCCGTCGATCAGCTTACTGGTCAGCACCACCCCGCCCTCGCCGCCGAAGGTGAAGCGGATCTTGCTGGCTGAAAGGTCGATCAGAACATTGCCGTCCAGCGCCTCGTCCAACAGCTTGCGCAATTCGCCCACGGCTTTGCGCGGCACGATCACGTCGGGCATACCGGCAGCGCCATCGGGGCGCGGAACGGTGAAGCGCGCGAGGCGGTGGCCATCGGTGGCGGCGGCTTTCAGCAGGGGTTCGTCCTCGTCGGTGACGTGGAAGAAGATGCCGTTGAGGTAGTAGCGCGTTTCCTCGGTCGAGATCGCGAAGCGGGTTCGGTCGATCAGTTCGGCCAGCAGACGCGCGGGCATTTCGAAGCTGGTCGGCAGGTCGCCTTCGACGATCACCGGGAAATCATCGCGCGGCAGAGTCGGCAGCTTGAAGTTCGACCGGCCGGCCTTGACCTCCAAACGGTTGTCGTTGGTGGTCAGGCTGACCTGGCTGCCTTCGGGCAGCTTGCGCGCGATGTCGAACAGCAGGTGCGCGGACACCGTGATCGCGCCGGGCTGATCGACCGACGATGCCGACATCGTTTCGACCACCTGCAGATCGAGATCGGTCGCCATCACGCGGACGGAGCCACCGTCGCTGGCGTCGATCAGGACGTTCGAGAGGATCGGAATAGTGTTGCGCCGCTCAACCACCGATTGAACATGGGAAAGGCATCGCAGCAGCGTCGCGCGTTCGATCGTGGCCTTCATCGCTTGTCCCTATCGTTCCTGTTTGTGGCGCAGGAGCCGCGAGGAATCGCCCCCAAGCGCCGGAAAGTGCATAAAACCTTAGCGCAGGCGGCGAAACGGGCAAGTTGGCGGCTTTGCCAGCGGTTACTCGGCTGGGGATAAGGGGTAAACATTACCCCTCCGATCAGACCCAGCACCCGTCGATCAGCCCAACATCGCCATTCCGCCGTTCACGTGCAGCGTTTCTCCGGTGACATAGGCCGCCTCGCGGCTGGCGAGGAAGGCGACGGCGGCCCCGACCTCGCTGCCCTCGCCCATCCGGCCCATCGGGATTCGGCCATTGATCGCCGCCTGCTGCTTTTCATCAAGCGCTGACGTCATCGCGGTGCGGATGAAGCCTGGGGCGACGCAGTTGGCGGTGATGCCGCGGCTGGCGACTTCCTGCGCAAACGCCTTGGTCATGCCGGTCAGACCCGCCTTGGCCGCGCAATAGTTCATCTGGCCGGGATTGCCGGTCGCGCCCACGACACTGGTGATGTTGACGATCCGCCCGAACCGCGCCTTCATCATCGGCTTCGCGGCCGCGCGCATCAGGCGAAACCCGGCTTCGAGGTTGATGCGGATCACCTGATCCCATTCATCATCCTTCATCCGCATGCCGAGGTTATCGCGGGTGATCCCGGCATTATTGACGAGAATATCCATCGTGCCGAGCGTATCGAGCATCGCCGGGATCAACTCCTCGACCTGCGTCGTGTTGCCCAGATCGCAGGTGATCTCGACATGGCCGTCGTGATCGTGATGGGCGTAGGTTTCGTTGAGTTCATCGCGGAAGGCGCGCAGCTTGGCCGCGTTCGACCCCGACAGCGCCAACCGCGCGCCCTGGCTGGCGAGCGCGTGGGCAATGCTCGATCCGATCCCGCCGCTTGCGCCGGTGACCAGCGCATTCATGCCCTTCAATGAAAACATCATGCCATCTCCTTCGCAAACGCCTCGAGGTCAGCCATCGTCATCAGGTTGGTCACCTGCGCATCCTTGTCGATCCGGCTGACCATCGGGCCAAGCACCTTGGCGCCCAGCTCGACAAAGCTTTCGACCCCATCGGCACGCATGGCAAGCACGCTTTCGCGCCAGCGCACGCGGCCGGTGACCTGTTCGACCAGCAATGCGCGCTCCTGCTCGGGATCGGTGACGGCGGCGGCGGTAACATTGGCGTAGACCGGCAGAGTGAACGCGGCAGGCGAGGTGATAGTCAATGCTTCGGCCATGCGGTCGGCAGCGGGCTGCATCAGCGAACAGTGGAATGGGGCCGAAACATTGAGGATCATGCCGCGCTTGATCCCGAACTCCTTGACCAGTGCAACGGCGCGCTCGATCGCGGCTGTGTGACCTGAGATGACGACTTGTGTCGGATCATTGTCGTTGGCGATTTCGCAGACTTCGCCCTGCGCAGCGGCCTCGGCCAGCGCCTTGGCCTGTTCGATATCCGCGCCCAGCAGCACTGCCATTGCGCCTTCGCCCACCGGCACCGCGGATTGCATCGCCCGGCCGCGCAGCTTCAACAGGCGCGCGGTATCGGTAAGGCTGAACGCCCCCACCGCACACAGCGCCGCATACTCGCCCAGCGAATGGCCCGCGACGCAGTTTCCGTGCGCTTCGAGCTTGATGCCGAAATCGCGCTCCAGCACCCGCAGCGTGGCAATCGCATTGGCCATGATCGCGGGCTGCGCATTCGTGGTCAGGGTCAGCTGATCTTCCGGCCCTTCGCGCATCAGGGTGGAAAGCTTCTGCAACAGCGCTTCGTCGACCTCGCCGAACACATCGCGTGCGGCCTCGCTCGCGTCGGCCAACTCGGCCCCCATGCCGACTTTTTGGCTACCCTGCCCCGGAAAAAGAAACGCGCGCATCATCAACCCCGTTTTCGCTCTATTTTGGCGGGCGCGGTTACGTCTGCGCGGGCGGGCTGGCAAGTCCGAAGGGCACAACCCTGTTGGCAGATGTGTGCCCGATCAGCGCGCGGCCCAGGTAAGGAACGCCCGCCCGCGCGCACCAGAAACGGGCGATATCTTCCTCCGACTGGCCGAATTCGACATAGTTTTCCGGAACGTCCGTAATCGAGCCCAATCGCAGCCCGGCGATGCGCGGCAGCGTTCCGGCGAGATGGAAGAACATCCGGTCGATCGCATAAAGATGTTCGGAAACTTCCTCCACCATCACCACATGGCCGCTAAGGTCGGGCATCATCGGGGTGCCCGCGATCATCGCCAGCGTGATGAGGTTGAACGCTGCTGCCGGCGTGCTGCCGTCGAGAGTGGGTTCGACTCCGCTGGTGTCACCCTGAAGCCAGTTCAGCACCCGCCGGATCGCCTCGCGCCCTCCTTCGGAACGAGCGCTGACCGGCATTGAGCCGTGCACGCTCTGCCCGATACCCGCCCGGTAAAGCGCGGCGAGCAGATATCCGCAGTCGGAAAACCCGACATAGGTTTTGGCCCGCGCGCTCGCATTCATCTGCGCCACCGCCGCTTCTGCAATCCGGTTGGAGCCGTATCCTCCTTTCGCGAACCACACGACATCGAATGCCGGATCATTGGCGCATTCGAGCAGCGCGGTCAGTCGCCGCAGGTCATCCCCGGCGAAGTGCCCCTGCCGTTCGAAGCACTGATCGTGAAACGTCACCCGGTGCGCGGGAAACTCCGCTGCAACCAGTTCCTCCAGCGCAAGGCTCTGCTCGCGGGTGATCGGCGTGGCCGGTGCGCAGATTGCGATATTCGTCATGTGCCCTGCCTATGTTGCTTGTCAGGCTCGGCGCAAGTCAATAACCCTGCGGGATATGGATAACGGGGTCGAAGTCGGGACGCTCACGGGGCGCCCGCTATTCTTTTGCGGCATCGGCGGGTCGGGCATGCTCCCGCTTGCACAGATCGCGCATGGCTTGGGCCATCCGGTTGCAGGATCGGACCGCAGCCGCGATTCCGGACGCACGCCCGCCAAGTTCGCGTGGCTGGAAAGTCGCGGCTTTACGCTGTTCCCGCAGGATGGCAGCGGCGTGACCTCGCCCGATCAGGTGCTGGTCGCCTCGGCCGCGATCGAGGACACCGTGCCCGAAGTCGCGCGAGCGAAAGAACTCGGCTGCGAAAGGCTTAGCCGCGCCGAACTGCTCTCCGCGCTGTTCAACGAAGCCGGTTTTTCGATTGCAGTCGGCGGCACTTCGGGCAAGTCGACCGTCACCGGCATGATCGCGTGGATCCTGCATGAAGGCGATTACGACCCGACCGTGATGAACGGCGCCGTGATGAAGAACTTCGTCAGCGCCGAAAATCCCTTCGCCAGCGCCCGCATCGGCCGTCCGGAACTGTTCGTCAGCGAAGTCGATGAAAGCGACGGGTCGATTGCGCTCTACCGGCCCACCATCGGCGTGCTGCTCAACGTCAGCCTCGATCACAAGAGTATCGAGGAGTTGCGCGTCCTGTTCGGCGATTTCGTTGCCAGGGCCGGAACGGCGGTGATCAACCTCGACAGTCCGGAAGCAGGGTATCTGGTGCCGCGTGCGGCGCATTGCGTCACCTTCGGCGTGCATAGCCGGAATGCGGACATCACCGTCGACCCGGACTCGATCGATCAGAGCGAGTTCGGCATTCGCGCAGCGGTGATAGACAACCTGAGGCGCGAGGTATTCCCGCTGATCCTGCCGATGCCGGGCCTGCACAATCTCTCGAATGCGCTCGCTGCCATCGCCACCGCGAGCGCGGCCGGTATCGGGGTCGGTAACGCAACCTATGCGCTCCGCAGCTTTGCCGGGCTTTCGCGGCGGTTCGACGTGATCGGCACCAGCGCGCAGGGCGTGACGGTAATCGACGATTTCGGACACAACCCTGAAAAATGCGCAGCGACGCTCAGGACGCTGAAGGCCAGTCACGGGCGGGTGATCGCGTTCTTCCAGCCCCACGGTTACGGCCCCTTGCGCCAGATGGGCGCGGAGCTGGCGCAGACTTTCGCCCGCGAACTGGGGCCGGACGACATCACCATCATGTGCGATCCGGTCTATTTCGGCGGGACGGTCGACCGTAGCGAGGGCGCCGAGCGGATCGTGCAGCTGATCAACGCGGCGGGCGGAAAGGCCGAACATATTGCGGCACGCGAGGATTGCGGCATACGGATCGCCGCACTTGCCCGGCCGGGAGACAGGGTCGTGGTGATGGGCGCGCGCGACGATACGCTGACGGAGTTCGCGCAATCGCTGCTCACCCGCCTGCCCTGACGCTTTATGCCCGCGCTGCACGTCATGCCTGGCGGATGATGGGCGTGCTGACGCTGGCGGTGCTGCTGGTGGTGGTGGTCGACCGGTTCCATGGTCATTCCAGTCTGGCCTTTGCCGCCGCCATCGTGCTGCTGGTGATCGCCAATGCGCCGATGCTGCGCTTCAACTGTCCGGCGTGCGGCAAGAACGCCTTTTTCCGGGGGATTTTCGTGGTTCCGTGGCCGAACCGCGTGTGCACCCGCTGCGGGCATGATCTGGATCGCAGTGCCACCTGATACGGCTGGCGGGTAGACCCCCGACGAGCGACCGGACTTGCGAGGCTCAGCCCTCGCGGTTCAGCGCAGTTCGTCCCGCTTCTTCGCGTGCAACCGCCCGCTGGTATGCGGACCGCGCGGTCAGGCGGGCGCGGTAGTCCTTGAGGCTTTGCGGCACGCCATCGTCCAGCCCGACACTCTGCGCTAGGATCAGCGCATAGCCGACGCAGATATCGGCCACGGTAAAGCGATCCGCACACAGGAATTCGCGGACATCGAGGCGCTGTTCGACTTTCACCAAGCGCTTGTGAAACCACTTGGCGTAGGCGTGGCCCGCATCGGCCCAGCCCTTGTCCTTCTCGAAGATGGCAAAGCGCATATAGACCGTCTGCGGGAAAGTGATCGTCGCGTCGGCGTGGTAGGTATAATCGAGATACTCGCCGTAATCGCGCTCCCCCGGTGCAATGGCGAGTTCGGAGGTGCCGCCGCGTGTGGCAAGGTAATGCGCAATGGCGCAGCTTTCGGTCAGCCGCGTGTCGCCGTCGATCAGCAACGGAACCGTGCCGAGCGGGTTCAGCTCCAGATATTCAGGCGCAAGATAGCGCGGCGGGAACGGCAGAATCCTGAGGTCGATTGGCACCCCGGCTTCTTCCGCCGCCCAGGTCGCGCGCAATCCCCGCGAACCGGCGCAGGTGTGGAGAACGGGTGTCATCATGGCCCGAGCTAGTGCGCTTCCTCGGCGCCGACGCCCAGCACCTTGTGCAGGACGAATGCGATCACCGCGCCCAGCACCAGACCGACCACAGCCGACAATGCCGCATATGTGACCCAGCCCAGCACTCCGCCCGCGCCGCCGGTTGCACCCGCCAAGGCATATTCAGCGCCGTGAACGACATTGTAGATGGCATTGAAGCCGACTTCGTGGGTGCCGTGGACGATGATCCCGCCCCCGACCCACAACATCGCGACAGTGCCGATGATCGACAGCGCGACGAGCAGTTTCGGCACGAACCGCAGCAGGAAATGGCCGAAAGCCTGCTTAGCCGCGTTCGCCTGTTTGGTGAGATAGAGGCCAACATCGTCGATCTTCACGATCAGCCCGACCGCGCCATAGACCACCACGGTCACGACCACAGCGACCACCGCCAGCACCCCGGCGCGGATCAGCAGGGTTTCGGCCGACACCTCGTTGAGCGTAATCGCCATGATTTCCGCCGACAGGATCAGGTCGGTGCGGATCGCCCCGGCAACGCGCTTTTTCTCGAAGGCGACCGGATCGCGGATTTCGTCCTCCAGCGTCTTGCCGTGCTTGTCCCCGCCGAGCTTCTCGATCACCTTTTCCGCGCCTTCATAGCACAGGAAGGCGCCGCCCAGCATCAACAGCCAGATGATCGCGCCCGGCAGAAATTCGGACAGCACCAAAGCGCCCGGCAGCAGGATCAGCAGCTTGTTTTTGAGGCTGCCCTTGGTGATCTTCCAGATGATCGGCAGTTCGCGCGCCGGGGAAAGGCCCGTGACATAGCTCGGCGTCACCGCCGCATCGTCGATCACCACACCGGCGGTCTTGCTGCCCGCCTTGCTGGCCGCAAGGCCGATATCGTCGATCGAGGCCGAAGCGGCCTTGGCGATCACGGAAATATCGTCGAGTAGTGCGACAAGACCTGACGGCACGTTATTTCCCCTTTGTGCGCGAATCATTTGCGCCTCGGCAATCGCCTGCCCGTCCGTGATGCTCCCGACAAGTCTTGCAATTGGCCCGCAAAGCTGTAAGGGCCGCGCTCTTCGCAAGGGAACCGCCCTCGCGAGGTATCGAAGAAAGCCGGAGGGGCCCCGTTCGCACGAGCGGATGAAGCCAGCGATCGGCAGTAACATGAAAGGACGCGAGATGGCGCTCTACGAGCACATCTTTCTCGCGCGTCAAGATCTGAGCCAGGCTCAGGTCGACGCGCTGGCGGCGCAAGCCACCGAAATCGTCGAGGCAGGCAGCGGCAAGGTCACCAAGACCGAAACCTGGGGCCTGAAATCGCTCGCTTACAAGATCGAGCGTAACCGCAAGGCGCATTTCGTAATGCTCAACATCGAAGCCCCCGGCAGCGTTGTTGCCGAGCTCGAGCGCCAGACCCGTATCAACGAAGACATCATCCGCTACGTGACCATCCGCGTCGACGAGCACGAGGAAGGCCCCTCGGTGATGATGCGCAAGAACGAACGCGAGCGGAAACGCCGCGTCGAACGTGAGGAGCGCGACTGATGGCCCGCCCGTTTTTCCGCCGCCGCAAGTCCTGCCCGTTCGCGGCCAAGGACGCCCCGAAGATCGATTACAAGGACGTGCGCCTGCTGCAGGGCTTCATGTCCGAACGCGGCAAGATCGTGCCTTCGCGCATCACCGCCGTTTCCGCCAAGAAGCAGCGCGAACTCGCCAAGGCGATTAAGCGTGCACGCCACATCGGCCTGCTTCCGTACATCGTGAAGTAGGAGGAGAGACGACATGGATATCATTCTCCTCGAACGGATCGAAAAGCTCGGCTCGATCGGTGACGTCGTCACCGTGAAGGATGGCTACGCACGCAACTTCCTGCTTCCGCAGAAGAAGGCGCTTCGTGCCAACGATGCCAACCGCAAGGTGTTCGAAGCCAATCGTGACCGGCTGGAGGCAGACAATGCCGAACGCCGCGACGAAGCCCAGAAGCAGGGCGAAAAGATCGCCGGCGCAGAAGTGGTGCTGATCCGCGCCGCATCGAACGCCGGGCAGCTCTACGGTTCGGTCAGCGTCCGCGACATGGTCGCCGGGCTCGCCGATCAGGGCCACGAGATCGACAAGCGCATGGTCATTCTGGGCGCACCGATCAAGAATATCGGCATGCACGATGTCACCATCGCGCTTCACCCCGAAGTGCGCGTCACGGTGAAGGCCAACGTCGCGCGTTCGGACGACGAAGCCAAGCTGCAGAGCGACGGCGTCGACGTGCTGGCGCAGATGTTCGAAGACGAACAGCGCGAGATCGAGGAACAGGCCGATGCCACCCGCATCGACACCAACCTCGAACCCGGTGAAATCCCCGCCGAACTGCTCGAAGAGCGCAGCGAAGACGGCGACGACGCCTGACCTTCCCGGCCCCGCAAGGCCGACAGAATACGGAAGGGCGCGGTGGTCGGCATGACCTCCGCGCCCTTTCTGTAAGCAGGCCCGGAACATGCGCCGCGCACGTACGTCCTGTCGCTGAAAGATAACAACAACGGAGCACATCAGCCGCCATGATCGACATCCCGAACGTCCTCGCCCAGTTGCAGCAGCATTATGATGCCGCCGTCAGCGCCCTGCGTGACGATGTGATCGCCTTCGGGAAGAACGGCACGGTGCCTCCGCTCAGAAAGCGCGAGGACGGCAGCTACGCCTATCCGCAACTCACCCTGACCTATGCCGGGATCGGCGCTCCGCGCGATCGCAGCCGCGCGTTCGGGCGGCTGGAAATGCCCGGCAGCTATACCACCACCATCACCCGCCCCGATCTGTTCGCATCCTACCTCACCGAACAGCTCGAACTGATCGGGGACGCGTACGAGATCGAAATCAGCGTCGGACGTTCGCGTCAGGAAATCCCGTTCCCCTACGTACTCGATGGCGAAGCCGGGGCGGCAATGGTCGGGATCTCCCCGCAGGAAATCGCGGCGCACTTCCCGTCGACCGACCTTGCGCTGATCGGCGACGAATTGTCCGACGGGATCGAGTTCGACGAAGATCAGGACATGCCGCTGTCGCTGTTCGACGGGTTGCGCACCGATTACTCGCTGGCCCGGCTCAAGCACTATACCGGCACCGAAGTGGCCGACTTTCAGGACTTCATCCTGTTCACCAACTATCACCGCTATGTCGATGAATTCGTGAACTGGGGCGCCAAGCAGATCGGCGATAACGGCTATGTCGCACTGACCGGTGCCGCCGGGCTCGACATCCGCGCAAACACCCCTCACGCGCAGGATCAGCTCAACGATACCGCATGGCGCCGGCACCAGATGCCCGCCTACCACCTGATCCGCGAGGACGGACGCGGGATCACGCTGGTGAACATCGGCGTCGGCCCGTCCAACGCCAAGACGATCTGCGATCACCTCGCGGTGCTGCGCCCGCATGCGTGGATGATGATCGGCCACTGCGGCGGCCTGCGTTCGACCCAGAAGATTGGCGATTTCGTGCTCGCTCACGCTTATCTGCGGGATGATCATGTGCTCGATGCGGTGTTGCCGCCCGAAGTGCCGATCCCGCCGATTGCCGAAGTCCAGCAGGCTCTGGCCCTCGCTGCCGAAGAAGTTTCCGGCGTACAGGGCGCGAACCTGAAACAGCGGATGCGCACCGGCACGGTCGTCACCACCGATGATCGCAACTGGGAACTGCGTTATTCCTCCTCCGCCAAACGGTTTTCGCAAAGCCGCGCGATCGCGATCGAGATGGAAAGCGCCACGATCGCCACCCAAGGCTACCGCTTCCGGGTGCCCTACGGCACGTTGCTATGCGTGTCGGACAAGCCGCTGCACGGCGAGATCAAGCTGCCGGGACAAGCCAACAAGTTCTACGAGGAAGCCATCGCGGCGCACTTGCAGATCGGCATCGTCGCTGTGGCGCGCTTGCGCGACGAAGGCGACCGGCTGCATAGCCGCAAGCTGCGGGCGTTCAACGAGCCGCCGTTCCGGTAAGCGCGATCAGGCGACCGCCGTCGCTTCCAGTTCGATCATGATCGCAGGATCATACAGCCGCGCTACCCCCAGCAAGGTGCAGGATATCTGCGCGCCGGCCGCGATATGCAGCGCGGTGGTCTCTTCAGCCGTCGCCATGAAGGCATCGACATCGGTGGTGTAGATGTTCATCCGCACGAGGTTGGCAGGCGTCATCTGCGCCGCCTCCAGCGCAGCAACCAGGCACGCCCACGCCGCCTTGTACTGCGCCACAATGTCGCCAGGATGCAGCGGCGCGCCGTCGGGATCGGACGCGGTCTGGCCGGACAGGTAGAGCGTCCGAGTGCCACCGCTGACTTCGACAGCGTGGTTGAGCCCGAAGTGCTGAAGCCACGGCGTTGGGTTATGCGTTGTGATCTGCATCGGACTTTCCCTCCCTGTGAAGCGCCGAAACTGGCTTACCCGGTCCCCTTGGTCTTGGTCTGCCCGTCCTTGGCATTGGCGGCAATGAAATCCACGATCATGCCTGCGATGTCCTTGCCGGTCGCGCTTTCGATGCCTTCGAGGCCGGGCGAGGAATTGACCTCCATGATGACGGGGCCGTGATTGCTGCGCAGCATGTCCACCCCGCACACGTTCAGCCCCATGCGCTTGGCCGCGCGCACGGCAGTGGAGCGTTCCTCGGGCGTGATCTTGATGACCTGAGCGCTGCCGCCGCGGTGGAGGTTGGAGCGGAAATCATCCGGCGCGCCGGTGCGCTTCATCGCAGCGACAACCTTGCCCCCCACCACCAGCGCGCGGATATCGGTGCCGCCGGCTTCCTTGATGAATTCCTGCACCAGAATATTCACATTCGCACCGCGAAACGCCTCGATCACGGACTTGGCGCTGCTCATCGTCTCGGCCAGCACCACCCCGATTCCCTGGGTGCCCTCGATCAGCTTGATGACGACCGGCGGGCCTTTGACTGCCTTGATGATCTCCTCGGCCTGCTTGGGATCATTGGCATAGGCGGTCAGCGGCAGGCCCAGCCCGTGCTTGGCGAGGATCTGCAAGCTGCGCAGCTTGTCGCGGCTGCGGCCGATGGCGACGCTTTCGTTGAGCGGCCAGCACCCGCGCATTTCGAACTGACGCAGGATCGCAAGGCCGTAGTTGGTGATCGACGCCCCGATCCGCGGGATTACCGCGTCATAGGCGGGCACCGGCTCGCCGTTATAGAACACCTGCGGACGGTGACTGGCGATGTGCACCGTGCAGCGCAGGGTGTTGAGAATATCGAGCGTATGGCCGCGCGCCTCGGCGGCTTCCTTCAGGCGCTTGTGCGAATAGAGATTGGCGTTGCGCGCCAGCATCGCGATTTTCATGGAAACCCTTTCGAAACCGGCGATCTACCGGCGGCTGCGCCTCTATCCGCAATTGCCGCCGATTGCAGCCAAGAATGACCACTATCGACGACGAAACGTCGCCTGAGCGCGGTCCGCCCGATAAGTATCGGGAATTGCATCTGGGAACGGTCCGCCAGGCTGATCTCCGCCCGGAAATTGTAATTACCGATCGTCAGCGGCGTCTTGATGACAAAGCGTTCCTGGCTCTCGCCGTTCGAACTGGTGATACCGCGCAGATCGACATGCACCGCCTCGCAGCAGTGGCGCTTGCCATCCCAATCCACCGCGAATCGCACGAAGCGTTGGCCGGCGCGGACAAAGTCATCGATCACCTCGGCATGGAGCGAGGACGTGCGCGCGCCGGTGTCGATCTTCGCCGGGATGCCGGCAAGACCCAGTTCGGGCAAGCTGACGAGTTCGCGCCAACCGACCACCGGAAGAGGTTTCACATCCTTCAAGGCAGGATCGCCATCCCGTCCCCGCCCTCGCCCACAGTCAGGCGGCGCAGCACCGTGCCGCTGGCGTAATCGACCTCGGCAACGGTGTCGCTGGCGGTTTCGGCGACGTAGATTTTGGAACCATCGTCCGACCACAGGATCGTGACCTGAAACCGCGCCTCGACCTCTGCGGGGCTGGAGACGGCAATGGTGCGGATCACTTCGGCGCTGGCGGTGTCGATCACACTGAGGCTGCCGTCCTGCAGATCGGACGTGACCGCCACGTCGCCTTCTGGACGGACCGCGATGCGCAGCGGGAAGCGGCCGGTCGCCACGGTCTCGCGCACCTCCATCGTCACCGGATCGAGCGCAAAGGCCTGGTTCGATCCGCGCGCGGAGACCCACAGGATTGTGCCATCGGGTGACAGAGCGATGCCTTCCGGCTCCTCGCCCACCGCCACCGAAAGCGGCGCGCGGCGGGTGACGAGATCGACGCGCGTGACAGTCCGTGAGCCCAGATCGGTGGTCCATGCGGTGCGCGCATCGGGGCTTACGGCGAGCATGTGGCTGCCCTGCTTGCCAGTGCCGTATTCGAACAACTCGCGTGTTTCGGACAGAGGCTGACGGATCCAGAACACCGAACGCCGCCCTTCAGCAGTAGCGTAGAGATCGCCGCCCGGGTGCCACACGATCCCGTGCGGGCGCGCGTTCGCGCCGAGATCGATGCTGGCGGCCCGTTCGAGATTGTCGGTGCGGAACACATCCACCGTCGTTCCGCCGTAGCAGGCGAGCGCCACGTGCTGCCCATCGGGCGAGGTCGCCAGTTCATGCGGGTTGGTGCAGCTCGGCAGGCGCAGAACTTCCCCCCCGCTCGCCAGATCGACCTTCGACAGAGTGTTGCCGCGTTTGGCCGCAACAAACAGCGTCGGCGCCATCGCCTGCGGCCCAGCCTCACGAGTCGCTTCGACCGGCGCACAGGCAGCCAGCACAACGCAGCATGCGCCAGTCAGTACGGCGATCAATCTCATGGCAAACCTCCGCGTGCGACCCTTGAGCGACAATGCGTCAGGGTGTGGACGTCACCGGAAGGCGAATCAAGCCGCCCGGCTCATTCGGACAGGAACGAGACAATCGCCTCGCCCATCTCGGGCTTGGTTACGCTATTGAGATGACTGCCCGGCACTGCGATATAGCGCGCATCCGGCAGCATCGCGGCCAGTTCCTCGGCCGAGCCGTTATCGTCATCCTCCGATCCGCAGATCGCAGCGGCGGGCATGGTGATGGTGGCGAGCTTCGTAAGATCGAAATCATCCATCGCATCGAGCAGCAACCGCGCCGCGACCCGATCGACGCCTTGCGATTTCAGGAAGGTCCGCGCGACATAAGCCGGATCGCCCGGCTTGATCGTGTCGAATTCGTCGATAACCCGCTTGAAGAAGCTGGCGCGGCGCTCCCATTCGGCAAGGCCCGATACGCCCATGCCGCAGATCGCCAATCTGCGCGGCTCGAGAATACCATGGGCGACCGCATGGATCGCCGTGCGCGCGCCCAACGAGAAGCCTACCAGATCGAACATGCCGGGCACGAGCCCCAGATGCTCTGCCAGCGCGGCAACGTCGCGCACCAGCACGCCGGGGGGATAGGCGCTCGCATCATGCGGTGCCGCGCTGTCCCCATGAACGCGGAAGTCGAGCATGATCGCGCGGAAGCCCGCAGCTGCGAGCCTCTGCCCGTGACCCCATTTGATCCAGTTCATGTGGGCCGAGGAGAACAGCCCGTGTAGCAGGATCACCGGCCTGCCCTCGCCTTCGGTGTGGATCGCTAGGCTGGTGCCGTCGAAGGAGGTGAATTGATCAGCCATGCCGCAGCGTAAGCCCCTTCTGCTCCATCCGCCACTGCACCATCTCGACGCGATCCTGCCCGAAGAACAGCTCACCATCGAACACCAGCGTCGGCACGCCCCAGTGACCCGCCGCTTCCAGCGCGGCCTGATTGGCGGCGATCTCGGCATCGAGCGCGTCGGCGTCGGCGGCCACTTCGGCGTCGAGTTCGGCTAGATCGAGACCCGCGCGCGCGGCCGCCCCGGCAAGGTAATCGCCCTCATGCCAGTTGGTCGCTCCGCCCCAGATCAGCTGCGCGGCCTCATGCGCGAAGACCAGACCCGCCCCGCACCGCGCCGCCGCCTGCCCCAGACGGGTTATCCGCCGGATATAGGGCTGATCGGAAGCAATCTGGCGCGTCGTCATGTCCTGAATGATCGGATCAGGCCGCGGCGTGCCAAATTGAATGCCGTGAAACTGCGCCACCCGCATCATGTCGCGCAAGGTGTAGCCGAGCCAGTTGGGATGATTGCGCTCGAAGAAGTCGGGCTGGCGGATCGCCAGCGGATAAACCGGCTTCAGCGCGATGGCGAGATCATATGCCTCGGCCATCGCCCGATAGCGCCCGATCGCCAGATAGGAATAGGGCGACCGAAAGCTGAAATACAGATCGGCGCTCAGGGTCACGTGCGCCTCACCGGAAAAAGCACTGCGTTCCGGCATAAAGCATTTCGACCTTGTCGGCGGCAACGAAGCCGCCGATCCGGTCGCCCAGCGCGAATTCCTCGCCCAGCGTGCTGCCTTCGACGGGGGAATAGCCGGGCGCTGCTTCGACAAGGCTCCGCGCCGAACCGAGTTGCACGTCGCCGCCCAGTTTGACGGTGCCGGAGCCGGGCAAGTCTCCGTCCTGCGCCAGATGCCAGTTCCAGCCGACCAGCCGCTCGTCCTGGAAATGCGCAGTCAGTCCGTTGGGGAAGTCGGTGAAGGTGATCGGCCCCGCGCCGCATTCGGCATTCTCGCCCGATCGCAGCGGTGCGCCCAGCACCCGGCCAAGCGCGGCTTCAACTTCTTTTTGCCCGGCCGCGAAGAAGAACGATTCCGTGCCGGCGGTCAGGCCTTCGCTGCGCAATACGACGACGTTGGCGGGCACCGCCTGCTGTTCATTCTGGCCCTGCTGACGCTCGGCCGGACTGGGCACGTCGCCGCTGTCACAGCCGGAAAGAGCCAGCGCGCCCGCAAGCGCAAAAAGAGCGATCCGCATCAGTCTACCCCTTCTTCAGGTGCCGCCGCCCGAGCAGTTCGGCGATCTGAACCGCGTTCAGCGCAGCGCCCTTGCGCAGGTTGTCGGAGACGCACCACAGCGTCAGGCCGTTCTCGACCGTCGGGTCTTCGCGCACGCGGCTGATGAATGTCGCGGCATCGCCGACACATTCGACCGGGGTGATGTAACCGCCATCCTCACGCTTATCGATCAGCATCACGCCGGGGGCTTCACGCAGGATATCCTGCGCCTGTTCGGCGCTGATTTCGTTCTCGAACTCGATATTCACCGCTTCGGAATGGCCGACGAACACCGGCACACGCACGCAGGTCGCCGTCAGCTTGATCTTGGGATCGAGGATCTTCTTGGTCTCGACCATCATCTTCCATTCTTCCTTGGTCGAGCCATCGTCGAGGAAGCTGTCGATGTGCGGGATCACGTTGAAGGCGATCTGCTTGGTGAACTTCGAAGGCTCCACCGGATCGCCGACAAAGATCGCGCGGCTTTGCTGGAACAGTTCGTCCATGCCGGCCTTGCCCGCGCCCGAGGTCGATTGGTAGGTGCTCACCACCACGCGCTTGATCTTCGCGAAATCGTGCAGCGGCTTCAGCGCGACGACGAGCTGCGCGGTCGAGCAGTTGGGGTTGGCGATGATATTGCGGGCCTTGTAGCCGTCGATCGCGTCCGGGTTCACTTCCGGCACGATCAGCGGCACGTCCGGGTCCATGCGGTAGTGCGACGAATTGTCGATCACGATGCAACCGGCTGCCGCCGCCTTGGGCGCGTATTCCTTGGCCGGGCCGGATCCGGCCGAAAACAGCGCGATATCCCAGCCAGCCCAGTCGAAATGCTCGATATTCTTGCACTTCAGCATCTTGCCGGTGTCGCCGAATTCGACCTCGCTACCGACCGATCGTGACGAGGCGACCGCAGCCACCTCGTCGCACGGGAAGTTGCGCTCGGCCAGAACCTGCATCATCTCGCGCCCGACATTGCCGGTCGCGCCGACCACTGCCACCCGATAACCCACTAAACGTTCTCCTGATCAGTCTCGCCTGCGAGATAGCGTTGATTGCGCCTTACGCAAGCATTCGCTCGGGCAGTATCACTCTGGCGGTGTAACCCCGTTCGCTTCCAGAAAGCGGAACTTCGCATTCATAAGGTGCGGGCTGATATTCTGACCGCGGATGGCGTGACCAAAGCCGGGGTAGAGCATCATTTCGAACGGCACGTTGGCCGCCTGCATTGCGGCCACCAGCTCGGTCGTGTGATCTAGCACCACATTGTCGTCGGACATGCCGTGGATCAGCAGCAGCGCATCGCTGATCTTCGTTGCATCCTTGACCGCACTGGCGCTGGCATAGCCTTCCGGATTGCCCTGCGGCGTGCCCATGTAACGCTCTGTCCAATGGGTATCGTACAATTCCCAGCGGGTGACAGGAGCAGCTGCAATCCCGGCGGCGTAGAGGCCCGGATCGGCCTGAAGCTGCTTGATCGTCATGTATCCGCCATAGGATCCGCCATCGAGGGCGATCTTGTCGGGATCGACGAAATCGAGCGTCTTGAGGAACTGCGCGCCCGCCTTCTGATCGCGCACCTCGACCCCTCCCATCCGGCGGTAGATCGGCTGTTCGAAAGCCACGCCGCGATTGGCGCTGCCGCGATTGTCGAGGACGAACCAGATATAGCCCTTGTCGACAATCGCCTGCCGCTCTGCACCGTCCCAGTTCTTGCTGACTTTCTGCGGTCCGGGCCCGGCGTAATGATGGTAGAACACGGGATAGCGCTTGCCCGGTTCGAGTTCCGGCGTGACCATTTCCCAATACAGGTCGGTGCCATCTTCCGCCTTGATCGTGCCGTATTGTGTCGGCCGGTGACCCGCCAGATAGCGTGAATAGGGGTGATCTTCGTCGAGCGCGTTTTCCATCACCCACGCAATCCGGTTGCCGGCACTGTCGGCAAGGTAGCTTTGCGGCGGTGTGTCATCATTGGAACGGGTGACGAGCAGCGTCTGTCCCTTACCATCCATCGAGGCCGAGTGGACAAAGGCAGGATCGCTGATCAGGGTGATTGCGCCCGGCTCGGCGACGTCGAGCGCATAGATCTGCTGCGCCAGCACGTCGTCCTTGGTTCCGGTGAAATAGAGCCTGCCGGCAGCCTGATCCACGCCAACCAAACCGGTGACCACCCATTCGCCGCTGGTAAGCTGAGTCCATTCACCGTCAGCAAACCGATAAAGATGCCCGAAACCGTCACGCTCCGACCACCAGATCAGGGAGCCATCTTTCAGCCAGCGATAATCGCTTCCCAGATTGAGCCAGTAATCGGAAATCGCCGCTTTTTCGGTGAACAGCACCTCGCTCGATCCGGTCGCCGGATCGACCTTCAGAATGTCGAGCACGGTCTGATCGCGGTTCTGGCGGTGCACATAGATCGCCTTGCCGTCAGGTGCCCAGTCGACGGCGGGAATATAGATATCGTCATTATCGCCCAGATCGATCTCGACCCGTTCGCTGCCATCGGGGTTCATGACAAACAGCGAGACGACCGCATTCGGCGTACCGGCAAACGGATAGCGCTGTTCGAAGATGCGCGTTCCGTCGGCGCCGATTGCCGCCCGGCGCGCGATTTCCACTCCGCTTTCATCGAACCGCTCGACGACGATGCGTTGATCGTCAGGGCTCCACCAGAAACCCTGGTTTCGCCGCATTTCTTCCTGTGCGATGAATTCGGCCTCGCCCCAGCGCACATCCTTGTTGCTTTCCAAGGGCGTGATCGGCGCAGCTTCGCCGCCAATCTCGCCGACCCAAAGCTGCCGGCCGCGAACGAAGGAAACGAATCCGCCCTTGGAGCTCAACGCCGCATTGAGTTCCGTTTCCTTGGTATCGGTAAGCCGGATGATCGTCCCGTCGAGCTTCGCCAGATACAGATCGCCGTCGAGCGGGACCAGCAGCGCCTCACCGTCGCTCGACCACTGGTAGGAAACGATCCCCTTCAGGTTGCCGATCCGCCCACGCTCGCGCTGCATTTTCTCTTCTTCGGAAAGCTCGCGTCCGCTGCCCAGCTTCTCCGAATCGACCAGCATGGCCCATTCCTTGCGCTGGCGGTCGAAGGCCCACAGATCGTAACGCTCGGTATCGTCGGCGCGGTTGCGCAGCAGGGTCAGGTAGCGGCCATCGGGCGACAATTTGGCCGATCTCGGGCTTTCGCCGTTGAGATCCGGGCTGGCAAAGACCCGCTCGAAGCTGAGCGTGGGGGTTTCCTCAGGCATGACACCCTCCGCAAGGGCGGGAATAGCAAGACACACGGCAACAGCAGCAATTATGGAACGCATTCAAGGCTCACCTCGTCGTTGCGAGCCGCCGACAGGCGGCGCGGCAATCCAAGGCTGGACCTTGGATTGCTTCGCTGGCGCTCGCAATGACGAAAAACCGTCCGGAATGCAAAAGGGCGGCCCCGCAGGACCGCCCTTCGCGAATTGCTGGCTGGTAAGCCTTACGCCTTGGGAGCGAAATCGCGGCGCTCTGCGATACGTGCGCTCTTGCCGGTGCGGCCGCGCAAATAATAGAGCTTCGCACGACGCACCACGCCGCGGCGGACCACGGTGATGCTTTCGACGATCGGCGAGTAGAGCGGGAAAACGCGCTCGACGCCTTCGCCGAAGCTCATCTTGCGCACGGTGAAGTTGCTGCCCATGCCGCGGTTCGAACGGGCGATCACGACGCCTTCGTAGTTCTGAACACGTTCACGGTTGCCTTCTTTCACCTTCACGCCGACGCGGACGGTGTCGCCTGCGCGGAATTCGGGGATGTCCTTGCCGGACTTGGCGATTTCTTCGGCTTCGATTTGCTGGATCAGGTTCACTGGTCCGGTTCCTTGTCTTTTCGCCGCGCGCCAGAGGCAGGTTGGACCCGAGCGCCCTCATAGCGCTCCCACAAGTCCGGCCTGCGTGACCGTGTGTCTTCCTCGCTCCTTGCCTTGCGCCAAGCAGCGATCTTCGCATGATCCCCCGATCGCAGCACTTCGGGGATCGTGCGCCCTTCCCATTGCTGAGGTCGGGTATAGTGCGGGTATTCGATGAGGCTTTGTTCGAAGCTCTCTTCATCCCCGCTGGAAGCCGCGCCCATTACGCCGGGAAGCAGCCGAATGCAAGCGTCAAGGATGGTGAGCGCAGCCATCTCGCCGCCGGACAGGACGATGTCGGCGAGGCTGACCTGTTCGATCTCCGGACGGGCGTCGAACAGGCGCTCATCGAACCCCTCGAACCGCCCGCACAGAATGATCACGCCGGGGCCGCTTGCGAGCTCGCGGATGCGTGTTTGGGTGATGGGTTTGCCACGCGGTGTCATGGCGAGAATGGGGCGACCAGCGGAAGGCGCGCTGTCCAAAGCCCGCGCCAGCACATCGCACTTCAGCACCATCCCCGCCCCGCCGCCTGCGGGCGTATCATCGACGGTGCGGTGCTTGTCGGTGGCAAAATCGCGGATCTGCACCGCCTCGCACGCCCACTTGCCCTCCACCATAGCGCGGCCAGCGAGCGACACGCCAAGCGGCCCGGGGAACATCTCGGGATAGAGCGTAAGGATGGTGGCAGCGAAGGTCATGGTTTTCCAAACCGCTTGGCGACCACAATCCAGCAGATGACGAAAATGATAAGGTAGAAGGGCAGCCCGAAGAAAAACGCAATCACTGCCCCGCTGCCGTCCAGAGGGTTCCCAGTCGCAAGCCGGGGTGCCTGTCCAGCAAAGTCGAGGCCATAAAGCGCTAACAGAACCGCGACCGCAGAAAGAGCGAATGCGAAAAGCGAACGAAACCGTTTTGGCACACTCAGCAGATGCCGCGAAAGAAGGTCGGCTCCCATAAAGGCGGTCAGCAAACCGAGGCCAAGGGGAACCAACAGGAGCATCGCTACCGCCCTATCCATTCCAATTCACTCCATCATTCGCCTGCGTATCGACCATCAATTCAAACACATCAGACCGCGCATAATACCTGTCCGTATCGAAGCTCGTCAGCCACGCGGCTATTTCTGTAGAATCGAATTCGGCGAAAAACGTCGCCTCCCCCTCGTCCCCCTGCGCAACTAAGCGGGTGTCGCGCCCGGCGATCAGCGAGCCGCCTTTGTTGAGCACGTGCACAGGGATCGGCGCGGCTTGGTCAAATACGACAGGAAGCTTCGTCATACCCGCCGCTTACGCCGGGAATTCAGCCCCCGCAACCGCCGCAGCCACCGCCGCCGCATCCGCTGCCGCCGCCATCGCTGCTGGTGTCGCCGCCGCTTCCGCCGCCGTCGCCGCTGCTTTGCTGGCGCATCGCGTGCACCGGCTCCCACGGCGTGCCGACCAGCACGGCTGTGCCAAACAGTGCGACCGCCAGCGCTGCCTCTTCGGGGCGCGGTGCGCGGGCGAGGCGTGAGGCTTGTCCGCGAGCGCGCTCGACTGAGGCGATCCCGGCAGTCGTGCGCGGATCGGACTTGACGAAGCGGAACACCGCCAGCGCCAGGGTCAGCAACAGCAGGGCAATCAGGAACCCGGTCGGCTCGCCCAACGCGCTGCCTGCCCGCTGGCGATAGAGGCCGAGCAGCAACAAGGCCGCGAACGGCGTGATCGAGAGCAGGCGCAACCGGTTCTCTTGCTCCGAGCGCAGCAGCAAGCCGTTGCGCCGCAGCCGCGCAGCGATCCGCTCGGCATGGACGCCAAGCCGCTTGCGCGCATCGGTCAGCGCAATCGGTGCATCGAAGGCGAGCAGATCCTTGCCAGCGGGCGTCGCCGGCAGGCTCCGCTGTGCGACAGCCATCTTGCCCGCGCCGGCTTCCACCAACGCGCCGCGCGCGAACAGATCGGCCAGAACCGAATCGGCAAACCGCGATGCGCCTCCGGCGAGAATAGCGAGATTTTCAGGATCGGCGGATTCGTCAGGTCGTCCGGCGTCACGCAGGTGCGCCGGTATCCACCACGCTGCGTAGGTCCCCAATCCCAGCAGCATAGCGTAAAACAACAGGAAATCGCTGCCCGTCCAGGACGAGAACAGCTGCATTACATTATCCTTCCCGCGAGCCAGCCCGCCACCAAAGCGGCCAGACCCAGCGCCAGAGCGACCCGGCGTCTAAGGACGATAACATCGAAAAAGTTAACGCGCACACTCTGCGGATCGCGGGAAAACCGCCTTGTGGCCGAGGGCCAGATGTCCGCTGGCGGCGCCTCGCCGAAGCTGGTCTCGTAAGCTGCGAGAGTTGCGGCATATTGTCGGTAGAAGCGATCGCGTTCGGTCGATCCGCCCTTGGTCGGGCCGTGGTGCAGGTCTGTGCACAACACATCAGGACAGAAGGTCTGCCAGTAGTCGCGCGAATAGGTGAGATGGAGGTGCCACGCCTGATCCACGGCGTCGGACGGGGTGACCTGATGCCCGGCGGTGACCGCCAGATAGCAGAAGCGCCGGTATTCAAAGATCACCCGTTCGGCATACGCGAGGCTCCAGCGGTTTTCGCGGGCGAGGCGCGCGGCGAAGGTGAGCGATGCGCCCGATGGGCCGATCTGGTGGGCCGCAATGCGATGCCAGAGTTCCGTCTCAACCGCTGGCGCTGGCATTGGCATGGCTAATCGAAAACACGGGGGTCGAACTGCGTCAGCCGGTCGAGCCGCCGCGTGGCGAAGTGGGCTACCGGCCATGCGATCATCGCACCGACCGCCAGCAATATGCCGATTCCGACAAACTGCTCGGGATCGAAGTTACCCTGCTCCGAATAGATCAACCCGAAGGTCGGCACGATCATCGCTAGCGGACCGCACATGACGGCCACGAACACCCGGCGCGCCCGGCTTTGCCGACCCAAAACGAACCGCGTCAGCAGCACTGCGCCAAGCGTGACCATCTGGATGAACAGCACAAACAGCACGATTGCGATGAGGGCAGTAAGCATGGCCCCTAGTCTTCGGCGAAAGCGCTCGCAATCACAAGCCGGTGTTCGTCCCACTCCAGCACCGCGGCCGGGATCATCGGCACCATGAAGGTCTTCGGCCCCTTTTCGGGCACCGGATCGCGGGTGATCTCGATAATGTCGGTAGCACCGAAATTCTCGATCGCGAGCACGTTGCCGACTGGCTCACCGGTGTCGGTGACTACCGGCAGGCCGAGCAGATCGGCGTGATAGAACTCGCCCTCTTGCAGCGGCGGCAGCGCATCGCGGGGAACGGTCAGCAGGGTGCTGCGCAGCCGCTCCGCATCGGCGCGGCTGGTGCTTTCAGCAAAGCGGGCGACCGCCCCGCCCTTCCCGTCGTCGCGGATTTTCAGCAGCGTGAGCGCGCCGTCATTGAAGCTCTTGTGGCTGGAAAGCCCCGCCACGCTCTCCCCGAACAGCTTCAGGCGCACCTCGCCCGCCACCCCGTGTGCGCCGGCAATGGCGGCGAGGGTGACGGGCTTGGTCATTCCGGCAATCAGCCTTCGGTCTTTTCTTCGGCGGCAGGCTCGTCAGCGGCCGGAGCAGCTTCGGCAGCAGGCGCTTCTTCAGCGGCAGGCGCTTCTTCAGCGGCAGCTTCCTCGGCGGGAGCTTCATCAGCCGGCGCCTCTTCAGCCGGAGCTTCTTCAGCGGCGGGTGCTGCGGCAGCGGCCTTGGCTTCTTCCTCAGCGGTGCGAGCGGCTTCTTCGGCTTCGGCGATCTTCGCTGCACGCTCTTCAGCGCGTTCCTTGGCCTTCTCGCCCGGCTCGCCCTTCTTGGGGTTGCTGCGCGCCGCGCGCTCGAGCACGCCGGCGGCGTCGAGGAAGCGGGCAACGCGGTCGGTCGGCTGCGCGCCGACGCCGAGCCAGTAACGGGCGCGGTCTTCGCTCAACTTCACACGCTCGGCGCTGTCCTTGGCGAGCAGCGGGTTATAGGTGCCGATCTGTTCGAGATACTTGCCGTCGCGCGGGCTGCGGGTGTCGGCCACGACGATACGGTAATAGGGACGCTTCTTGGCACCGCCGCGCGAAAGCCGGATGGAAATGGACATTTGATGTTACCTTTCGATTGGAATTAATTGAACTTTAACTATTGAACTGAAATCTATTTCTTGCCGCGCGGAGGGCCGCCCAGACCGGGCAAACCGCCCATCGGGCCGCCCATTCCGCCGGGGCCGCCCAGACCGGGAAGGCCACCTGCGCCGCCGCCGCCAAGACCGCCCATGCCGCCCATTCCGCCGCCGCCGCCGCCGCCGAACATGGCGGCAAGGCCTTTCATGCCGCCCATCTTCTTGATCTGCTTCATGGCGCGGGCCATTTCCTGATGCATCTTCAGGAGTTTGTTGACCGTCTGCACATCGGTGCCGCTGCCCGCCGCAACGCGCTTTTTGCGCTTGGCGTTCATCAGGTCGGGATTGGAGCGCTCCTTCGGAGTCATCGAGGAGATCACCGCTTCGAGATGCACCAGCACCTTGTCGTCCATGCCCGAAGACGCCATCGCCGCCTTGGCCTTCTTCATGCCCGGCATCATTCCGGCGAGCATCCCCAGCCCGCCCATCTGCCGCATCTGGCGCAGTTGCATGGCAAGATCGTCGAGATCGAACTTGCCCTTCTCCATGTTGCGGGCAAGCTTTTCGGCGTCTTCTTCCTTGATCGTCGCAGCCGCGCGCTCGACCAGGCTGACAACGTCGCCCATGCCGAGAATGCGGTCCGCGACCGATCCGGGGCGGAACACTTCGATCGCGTCGAGCTTTTCGCCGGTGCCTGCAAATTTGATCGGCTTGCCGGTGACCGCACGCATCGAAAGCGCCGCGCCGCCGCGCGCATCGCCGTCCATGCGGGTCAACACCACGCCGGTCAGCGGCACTTCGCCCGAGAAGCTCTGCGCGACGTTGACCGCGTCCTGACCGGTGAGCGAATCGACCACCAGCAGCACTTCGCCCGGCGTCGAAACGCCCGCGACCGCCTTCATCTCGGCCATCAGCGCATCATCGACATGCAGGCGGCCCGCGGTGTCGAGCAGCAACACGTCGTAATTCTGCAAGCGCGCCGCTTCCATCGCGCGCCGCGCAATGTCGACCGGCTGCTGGCCCTGCACGATCGGCAGGGTCGCGACGTCCACCTGCGTGCCCAGCACCGCAAGCTGTTCCTGCGCGGCCGGACGATTGACGTCGAGCGAGGCCATCAGCGCTTTCTTGCCGTGGCGTTCGCGGATCAGTTTGGCGATTTTGGCGGTGGTGGTGGTCTTGCCCGAGCCCTGCAGGCCGACCATCATGATCACGACCGGCGGCTTGGCATCGAGGTTCAGACCCTCGGTCTCCATCCCGCCGAGCGTCGCCACCAGCTCGTCATGGACGATCTTGATGACCTGCTGGCCGGGAGTGACCGACTTGAGCACGTCCTGACCGACAGCCTTTTCGGTGACGGCATCGATAAAGCGGCGGGCGACAGGGAGCGCGACATCGGCTTCTAGCAGCGCGATCCGCACTTCGCGCATGGCATCGCGCACGTCCTGTTCGCGCAGCGCGCCGCGGCCCTTGAGCTTGTCAAAGACCCCGCCAAGACGGTCGGACAGAGTGTCAAACATCGCCAACTTCTCCTGCCGGGAACCGTGGGCCCCGGAATACGCGAAAAACGCCGGCGGACGAAACCTCGTCAGCCAGCGTTGCGAAAAGGGCCCCCGAGGGGCGAACTCTCCGACTTGGATCAGAATGACTGGTGGAGCCTAGCGGGATCGAACCGCTGACCTCAACACTGCCAGTGTTGCGCTCTCCCAGCTGAGCTAAGGCCCCGAGCCAGTCATCATGCGAGCAAAGCATTGCGCTCTGCTTGCGGGAGGCGGCCATTATAAGGGCCGCCCTCCCATTGCAAGTGTATTTTGATCGATCCGGCGCGATAGTAGCCAAACCGAATGCCGATCGCTGAAACGGTTGCAACGCAACCGCAAGGCTGACCAGCCGAGAATTTCGCACGCCGGATGGCGTGCGGAACATCAGGATTCGTCGTCGTCGTCGCCCTTGTTCGTGGCAACGCCGAGATCGTCGTCTCCGCCGAGATCGACATCATTATCGGGCGAATCGTCATCGTCGTCGATGTCCTCGATGTCATCGAGATCATCGGTCTCATCGCCGCCCAGATCGGAATCGGCCTCGACGTCTTTCTTCTTCTTTTCTTCCTCGAACGGAATCGGCTGTTTGGACTTCAGCACCGGCTCGGGCGACCAATTTTCGCCGCACTCGATGCAGGTGACCGGGTCATCCTTGCCCAGGTCGTAGAAACGTTCCCCGCACTTGGGACAGGTACGCTTGGTACCCCATTCGGGCTTTGCCATTTTCATTCCTCAAAACTGGCCGACCCCGGCAGGGGCAAGCGAAACGGATTCACAATCACGGGTGACTTGTTCAGGATTTGTGGGTTCCGGCAAGCCCTTTATCAAGAGCATGATCAAGAGCGTCCCGGCCCGCGCGCGGCGCGCCTTGCCAGAAGCGCGGGGCGCTGTCAAAGACCGCCGCCTGATGACCAGCCACACCTTTGCGCCATCCGGCCCCCTGCGCGGCACTATCCGCGTTCCGGGCGACAAGTCGATCAGCCACCGCGCGCTGATGTTCGCCGGGCTTGCCGTGGGGCGGAGCCGGATTACCGGCCTGCTCGAAGGCGAGGATGTGCTGGCGACCGCCGCCGCGATGCGCCAGTTCGGGGCAGATATCACCCGCAGCGATGACGGCACATGGACAGTGCACGGCGCAGGACTCGGCAGCCTGCTGGAGCCGAAACAGGCGCTCGACATGGGCAATTCGGGCACCTCGACCCGGCTGCTGATGGGCCTTGTCGCCAGCCACGCGATCACTGCGACCTTTGTGGGCGATGCCAGCCTTTCGGGCCGCCCGATGAACCGCGTGATCGCCCCGCTGGCACAGATGGGCGCGAGCATCGAAGCCTCGCCGGGCGGCACCCTCCCGCTGATGCTGCGCGGCGCTGCGCCCGCCGTACCGATCACATACCGGCTCCCGGTGGCGAGCGCGCAGGTCAAGAGCGCGGTGCTGCTGGCGGGCCTGAACACGCCGGGGATGACCCGCGTGATCGAGCCGGTGCCGACCCGCGACCATACCGAGCGGATGCTGACCGGTTTCGGTGCCAAGCTCGAAATCGCGGAAGAAGGCGGAGAGCGGATCATCGCCATTCACGGCGAGGCCGACCTCAAGCCGATGGACGTGACCGTGCCCGGCGACCCCTCCTCGGCGGCGTTCTTCATGGTTGCGGCCAGCATCGTTCCGGGCAGCGACCTGACGATACGCAATGTCGGCCTCAACCCGACCCGCGCCGGATTGCTCGAAGTGCTGCGCCAGATGGGCGCGGACATCACCGAAGTCGATGCGCGCGAAGTCGGCGGCGAACCGGTCGCCGATCTGCGGGTGCGCCATGCGCAGCTCACCGGCATTGATATCGACCCCGCCCTCGCGCCCTCGATGATCGACGAATTCCCGGTGCTGTTCGTTGCCGCCGCTCTGGCGAGCGGCACCACCCGCACGACCGGGCTGGAGGAATTGCGGGTCAAGGAAAGCGACCGCCTCGCCGCGATGGCCGCCGCGCTACAATTGGCGGGCGCGCGGGTGGATGAGCATGAAGACGGCCTCACCATCCACGGCGCCGGCGGCGAACCGCTGTCCGGCACGCCCGCCGGTGCAAGCGTCGCCACCCGGCTCGACCACCGTATCGCTATGAGCATGGCGGTGGCGGGCCTGGTGAGCCGTCATGGCGTCAATGTGGACGATACCGCCCCGATCAACACCAGTTTCCCCACCTTCATGGGCCTGCTCGACGAGGCCGGGCGATGACCACTCCGCTTGACGCCCCGCTCGACTGGGCCAGCATCGTCGGCCTGTGCGGCACCGCCTGCATCATCGGCGCCTATGCCTACCTGACGCTGGCGAAGCAGACCAACCCGTTCCTGCTGCATGGCACCAACCTGACGGGCGCGGCGTTGCTGACGGTGTCGCTACTAGTCCACACCAACTGGGCCAGCCTCGTGCTCGAAGGCTTCTGGGCCGCGATCGCGATTTTCGGGCTCGTGCGCGCATGGCGGGCGAGCGCCTCTGAGGGAGAACAGCGATGATCTGCAGAATACTCGCAGCCGCGGCGCTGGCCCTGCTGCCGTTTGCCGCACAGGCGCAGGACACCGGCGCTCTCCCTGACGACCCGGCAGCCGATTGGTCGGTTGCCACCTCCGAACATCGCGTTTCTGTCGAGGGCGGGAAGGTGTGGGCGCGGGTCAACGGCGTGATCGGCGAAGGGCCAACCCCCGTCATCATCATCCACGGCGGCCCCGGCGGTACGCATCTGGGCTTCGGCGGGCTGCTGAGCCTTGCCGATCAGCGCGCCGTCATCCTTTACGACCAGCTCGACAGCGGCATGTCCGACCGCCCCGAAAACCCGGCAAACTGGCGGGTCGAGCGCTTCGTTGCCGAGCTCGAAGCGATCCGCCAGAGCCTCGGAGTCGAACGCTGGCACGTAATCGGCCACAGCTGGGGATCGGCGCTTGCGCTCGAATATGCGGCTGCATACCCACAGCACACCGCCTCTGCGGTGCTGAGTGGCACGTTCATTTCCACCCCGCACTGGATCACCGGCACCAATCTGCTGATCCGTGACCTGCCGGATGAAGTCGCCGCTGCAATCCGCGCCTGCGAAAGCCGGACCCCGCCCGGGCCGGACGTCTGCGAACCGGCAACCGCCGCCTTCTACGCCGCCTATAATGGCCGTCCCGACCGCCCTGCCCCCTCGCCCGAAGCCGTCGCCTTTCGCCAGCGTTATCGCGGCAAGGGTGGGAACGCCGTGGTCTACAACACGATGTGGGGACCAACCGAATTTCGTGCGTCGGGCTCGCTCGCCAACTATGACGCCACGCCGCTACTGTCCCGGATCGATGGCAGCCGCGTGCTGTTCGTGGTCGGTCAATATGATGAAGCGCGGATCGACACCGTGCAGGATTTCGTCGCGCTGACCCCCGGCGCAGAGCTGGCGGTGGTTCCCGGGGGGTCGCACGCGTTCATCGGTGAGCGTCCCGCGGTCGCCGAAGCGATCTATCGCGACTGGATGATGCGTATCGACGCGCGCGAGACTACGGAATGATTATCGCTGTCGACGGCCCTACCGCTTCGGGGAAAGGCACCATCGCCAAGGCACTGGCCGCGCATTTCGGCCTGCCGCATCTGGATACCGGTCTGCTTTACCGCGCGGTCGGGCGGCAAGTGCAGCTTGGCGGCGGTGATCCGAACGATCCGGCAGCGGCGCTGGCCGCGTGCGACTTTGCCGATGCGTTGCTGGATGATGATGCCTTGCGTTCAGAGGAAGCCGGCGGGTTCGCCAGTCGGGTTTCGGTGCACCCGGCAGTGCGCCGTGCGCTTTACGAACGCCAGCGCGCCTTCGCGCTGCAACCGGGCGGCGCGGTGCTCGACGGGCGCGATATCGGCACCGTCATCGCGCCCGATGCCGACGTGAAGCTGTTTGTGACCGCCAGTGTGCAGGAACGCGCGCGGCGGCGGTGGCTGGAAATGACCGGCCGCGAAATCGACATCCCGCTCGCCGAGATCGAGCAGGACATCGTCCGCCGCGACGCGCGCGACATCAACCGTGCCGATGCCCCTTTGCGCGCCGCGCCCGATGCGCTGGTGATCGACACCACCAGTTTCGGCCGTGAACAGGCGATCGAGGCGGTGATCGAGGCGGTACGCACCCGGTTGGGTACGGCCTGACGGGGCTTTCCTACTCGTCCGCGATGCGGGAAAGTCGCGTTATGACACGCCCGCCTTTTCCTGTCCCGATGCAGCCCGTATTGCCCCATTGCAGCGGCAACAGGTTTTTGAGTCCTGAACAGTGTCTCATGTGTCTCCTACAGGCCAGCCCGCCTGGTCCGCGCCGCAGGGAGCCAGAGGGGAATATCCTTGCTTTTTGCCCGGTGCTCGACTAGGCGCGCGGCCGTTCTCGCAATCTTTCACGGTTGAAGAACCTTCGCGTTTTCGCATCCGGCGACGCGGAGCACTCGGCCTCTTGCCCTGCAAGCCCGCGCAATGGTGCACGGGAGGCAGTTTAAGACCCCGGAAAAACCGGTGGCCGGTAGCACAACGAACAAACAGGACTGACCTGCAATATGGCAACCCAAATGCCCACCCGCGCCGATTTCGAGGCGATGCTCAATGAACAACTCGGCGGTGCCGGCGACGAAGGCTTCGAAGGCCGCGTCGTCAAGGGAACCGTCACTGCGATCGAAAACGGCTTTGCCGTGATCGACGTCGGCCTCAAGAGCGAAGGCCGCATCCCCCTCAAGGAATTTGCCCGCGGCGAAGACGACCACGGCCTGACCGTCGGTGGCGAAGTCGAAGTTTTCGTCGACCGCGTCGAGAATGCTGACGGCGAAGCAATGCTGTCGCGCGACCGCGCCCGCCGCGAAGCAGCGTGGGACAAGCTGGAAAGCGAATTCGGCGAAGGCAAGCGCGTCGAAGGTCGCATCTTCGGCCGCGTCAAGGGCGGCTTCACCGTCGACCTCGATGGCGCTGTTGCGTTCCTGCCCGGTTCGCAGGTCGATATCCGCCCGGTGCGTGATGTCACCCCGCTGATGGACATTCCGCAGCCGTTCCAGATCCTCAAGATGGATCGCCGCCGCGGCAACATCGTCGTCTCGCGCCGCGCCGTGCTCGAAGAAACCCGCGCCGAACAGCGCAGCGAGTTGATCAACGATCTGGCCGAAGGTCAGGTGATCGACGGCGTGGTCAAGAACATCACCGACTACGGTGCGTTCGTCGACCTCGGCGGCATCGACGGCCTGCTGCATGTCACCGACATGAGCTACAAGCGCGTCAATCACCCGAGCGAAGTCATCAATATCGGCGACACCGTGACTGTGCAGATCGTGCGCATCAACGCCGATACGCAGCGCATCAGCCTTGGCATGAAGCAGCTGGAAAGCGATCCGTGGGATGGCGTGGCCGCCAAGTATCCGGTCGGCATGAAGCTGTCGGGTCAGGTCACCAACATCACCGAATACGGCGCCTTTGTGGAGCTGGAAGCCGGGATCGAAGGCCTCGTCCACGTTTCGGAAATGAGCTGGACCAAGAAGAACGTCCACCCGGGCAAGATCGTTTCGACCTCGCAGGAAGTCGAAGTCATGGTGCTCGAAGTCGACAGCGACAAGCGCCGGATCAGCCTCGGCCTCAAGCAGGCCCAGGGCAATCCGTGGGACGAGTTCGCCGACAAGCACCCGATCGGTTCGGTCGTCGAAGGCGAAGTCAAGAACGCCACCGAATTCGGCCTGTTCGTGGGTCTCGACGGCGACGTGGACGGCATGGTTCACATGTCCGACATCGCCTGGGGCATCTCGGGCGAGGACGCGCTGGCGCTCCACCGCAAGGGCGAAATGGTCAAGGCCGTCGTGCTCGATGTCGATGTCGACAAGGAGCGCATCAGCCTCGGCATGAAGCAGCTCGAAAAGGGTGCGCCCTCGGCTGAAGGCGCCACCAGCGGCGGTGCTCTTCGCAAGAACCAGACCGTTACCGTCACCGTGCTCGAAGTGCGCGACGGCGGCCTCGAAGTGCAGGTTGGCGAAGACGGTGCAACCGGCTTCATCAAGCGCGCCGACCTTGGCCGTGACCGCGACGAACAGCGCCCCGACCGTTTCCAGGTCGGCAGCAAGATCGACGCGATGGTCATCGGTTTCGACCGTTCCAAGAAGCCGAACTTCTCGATCAAGGCGCGTCAGATCGCCGAGGAAAAGGAAGCAGTGGCACAGTTCGGTTCGTCGGATTCGGGTGCATCGCTCGGCGACATCCTCGGCGCCGCGCTGAAGAAGAAGGAAGATTGAGGCTAGAGGTACGCACCTGCGAAAGCAGGAGTCACTTTAGCGCCTGAATGGAAGGCCCGCCCGCTCAACCGAGCAGGCGGGCCTTTCCCTTTGGCGGCGCAACCTGTAGGGTGGAAGCCATGATCCATGTTCACCAATTCCCGTGCCTTAGCGACAACTACGGCTATCTGATCCACGATACCGACAGCCACGAAACGGCGGCGATCGACACGCCAGACGGCAAGGAGTATCTCCGCCAGGCCGATCTGAAAGGGTGGCGGATCACGCAGATCTGGAACACCCACTGGCACCCCGATCACGCTGGCGGCAACGCGGTCATTCAGGAAGCCACCGGCTGCACCATTACCGGCCCGGCCGAAGTCGAAGGGAAGTTCCCGGTCGACCGCATCATCGCCCATGGTGACACGGTTACGATCGGATCGGTCGAAGCGCAGGTCATCGACGTATCGGGCCACACCAATGGCCACATTGCATTCCATCTGCCGAGCGCGGGTATTGCCTTCGTCGGCGACTCCGTCTTCGCATTGGGCTGCGGCCGGATGTTCGAGGGCGAGCCGGGTCAGTTCTGGGACAGCCTCGCGCGCATCAAGGCATTGCCGCCCGAAACGGTGCTGTACTGCGCGCACGAATACACCGCCTCCAACGCCAAATTCGCACTCCACGCCGATCCCGACAACGCCGCGCTTCAGGCCTATGCCGACGAGATCACAGCGAAGCGCGCGCGCGACGAATGGACCGTGCCCACAACGCTCGAGCGCGAACTGGCCACCAATCCCTTCCTTCGCGCCGACGATCCGGCGATGATGGCACGCTGGGGCGGCAACGCCCCGCACGAAACCTTCGCGGCGTTGCGATCGGCAAAGGACAACTTCTAGGTCGATGCAGGCTCTCAGAGTCGAGCACCTCTCGGATGATCTGTCCGGCGTTGTGCTTGCCGACATCCCCGAACCAGTCCGCGCGCCCGGCGAAGTGCTGGTGCGGGTGCGCGCCGCTTCGCTGAACTTTCCCGACCTCTTGATGACCCGCGGCGGCTACCAGTTCAAACCCGGTCTGCCCTTCACCAGCGGGCTGGAATTCGCAGGCGAAGTGCTGGAGGCAGACCCGGCCAGCGGCTTTGCGCCCGGTGACCGGGTCATGGGCGGTAACAAGACGGGCGCGTTTGCCGAACTCGCCAATGTGGCTGCCGACAAGTTATCGATGATGCCGCGCGGCATGGATTTCCCCGCCGCCGCCGCGATGGGGGCGGCTTACTCCACCGCCTATACCGGGCTGGTCGAACTGGGCGGGTTGCAGGAAGGCCAATGGGTGCTGGTTCACGGCGCGAGCGGCGGAGTGGGACTTGCCGCCTGCGACTTGGCCATCGCATTGGGTGCCAAGGTGATTGCCTCGACCGGAAGCCCCGACAAGGTGGAGCGGATCGCCGCCCTCGCCCGGCCCAATGCGGTGCTTCTGGCTGAGCGGCGCTTCCGCGAACAGGTGGCGGAGATCACCAGCGGCACGCTGGCGGACATCGTCTTCGATCCCGTCGGCGGCGATGTGTTCGACGAATCGACCCGCTGCGTCGCTTTCGGCGGCAAACTGATGGTGGTCGGCTTCACGTCCGGCAGGATCGCCGACATCGCGACCAACATTCCGCTGATCAAGGGGTTCAGCATCATCGGCCTGCGCGCCGGAGAATATGCGCGGCGGTTTCCCGAGCGGGGTCAGAAGATACAACAGGCAATCTCTGCTCTCGCAGAGCAAGAGCGCATCACTCCCGCCATAGACCGGGTGCTGCCGCTATCGCGCTGGCGCGAAGGCTTCACCGCGATGACGCGGCGCGAACTGGTGGGCAAGATCGTGTTTCAGCCCGGATAGGGCGCGCGCTTCAACAGGCCCGCCAAGTGCGCTGCATTGCTGGCGACCATCGATGCCGTCTGGGTGACCTTCTCCGGCTGCTGGTCCAGATCCTTGAAATCGGTACTGCCCATCGCCTCGCCGACCCAGTAGCACGCGGCCACCGCCGGAATGGTCCAGCCTGTATCGTTGAGCGCCTGAAACAGCTGCGAGGTTGCCCAATGTGCGCCGTCCTCGTTGCCGACGATTGCCGCTACCGCGACCTTGCCATAGCTCGGCATCCGGCCCGCATCGTCGGTTTCGGACAGGAAGGCGTCCATCCGCTCAAGCACCCGCTTGGCGACGGAGGACGCCTGCCCCAGCCAGATCGGTGTGCCGAACACGAGGATATCGGCGGCAAGGATGCGTTCGCGGATTTTCGGCCAGTCGTCGCCCTCGCCCTCGTCTGACGTCACGCCCGGCTTGACGTTGTGATCGGCGATACGGATCGAATCGGCCACACGAACATCATGTTCGGCGAAGGCGTCGCGCAGCACGCCGATCATCACATCGGTCGAACTTTCGCGACTGTCCGAGGGAGCGAGCGAGCAATTGATGGCACAAGCGGTAAGTGTCACGGCAGTCTCCTTTCATCAGGAGCAAGCCGCGCCTTGTGGGTTTGTTTCACGGTGCCGGATCGATTGCCCTGACGGTGCGACGGGCGGACCATGCGAAAAGGGCGGCCTCTACGGACCGCCCTTTCATAAATCGCAGGTTCGCAACAAGATCAGAGCGAAGCGATAACTTCGTCGGCGAGCTTCCGGTCGGCCGTGCTGTCATGGCGTTCGGAAATCAACTTGCGCGAAGCGGCAGCCGCTGCGGTCACGGCGCGCGCCTTGACCTCGGCAACCGCAGCGCGTTCGGCAGCGGCGATCTTGTCTTCGGCCATGCGCTGACGGCGAGTGACCATCAGGTCGCTATCGGCCTCGGCGCGGGCGAGGATCGCATCGGCTTCTTCGCGGGCACCCGCCAGCATCGCTTCGGCATCCTTCTCGGACGCAGCGATTTTGGCGGCATATTCCGCCCGCAGCGCTTCGGCCTCGGCCCGCAAAGCCTTGGCTTCGTCGAGCTGGGTGCGGATCTCGGCGATCCGGCTGTCGAGCCCGCCGGTGATCATGCCGGGCACCTTCTTCCACACGAACACCGCGATCAGCACGCTCATCGCCAGCGCGACCCACTGATAGGAATCGAGCCCGAGCGCAGCAGGTTCGGCGTAGCCATCCGCTCCGGTGGCGAGCATCGTGAGAATATCAGCCATGCGCCATCACCTCCTTGACCGCAGCCTGCGCCGCGGCTGGTTCGACATCGGCGCCGGCGATGCGGGCAACGATATCGCGCGCCGCATCGGCGGCAACATCTTCGATCTCGGCCAGCGCGCTGGAGCGGGCGGCATCGATCCCGGCTTCGGCTTCGGCAAGACGGGCATCGAGGCGCGTCTGCGCCTCTGCCAGCTTCGCCTCATTCGCCTTGGTCGCCGCACCCTTGGCCTCGGCGACCACCGCTTGCGCGGCAGCGCGATTTTCATTTTCGCGCTTGCGCCAGGCTGCTTCCTCGCTGTCGGCAGCATCGCGCGCGGCTTGCGCAGCGGCGAGGTCACCGGAGATCTGCTGGTCACGCAGCTCGACCGTGCCCATGATCTTCGGCACCATGCCCAGCCCCACGACGAGGAAGGTCAGGCCGAAGAACACCAGCAGCCAGAACACCTGGCTTGAAAGCGTGTCAGCGATTTGAACGATCTGAGGCATTATCGACCTTTGCTAGCGCAAACTATGTGACGGGGAGGCCGGGTGCGCGCAAATCACGCGCCGCCCGGCCACTCCATACACCGGTATTAGCCGAAGATCAGCAGAACGGCGATCACGAAGGCCAGCAGGCCGAGCAGTTCGGCAGCCGCGAAGCCGATGAACAGGCGGCCCTGCTGCGCGTCGGCAGCACCCGGATTGCGCAGCGCGCCTTCGAGGAACGATGCGAACACGTTGCCCACGCCGAGAGCGGCCAGACCAGCGCCAATCGCCGCGAGACCGGCACCCAGAAGAGCTGCAGCTTGTGCGTCCATGGTATTAAACTCCTTGAAGAAATCTTGTTGTTGGTGAGGGTTTTGAAGAACGCGAAAAGCGTCCTTAGTGAAGGTTTTCCGCGTCGTTGATGTACAACGAGGTCAGCAGCGCGAACACATAAGCCTGAATGCCGGCAACCAGAATCTCGAGCGCGCTGATTGCGACCATCAGGATAAAGCTGGGGACGCCGACTGCAACGCCGAGGCCCATGCCTGCGCCGCCGCCGGCAATGACGAAGCTCGCCAGCACCTTGAGCAGCACGTGGCCGGCCATCATCGCCACGAACAAACGCAGCGCAAGACTGAACGGACGCACCATGAAGGACACGAACTCGATCGGGGCGATGAAGATCGCCATGACCAGCGGTGTGTCTTTCGGCACGAACAGCGAGAAGAAGTGCAAGCCATGCTTGGCAAAGCCGACCACCAGCACGATGGCAAAGCTCATCAGCGCCAGCACGCCGGTGACGGTGAAGTGGCTGGTGAAAGTGAATGCGTGCACCCCGGGGATCAGACCGACCGGCACGAGGCCGAGCAGGTTCCCGAACAGGATGAACATGAACAGCGTGAAGATGTAAGGAACATACTTGCGCCCGGCCTTGCCGACATTGGCTTCGAGCAGATCGTCGATGAAGCCGGTCATGCTTTCGACTGCCATCTGCCAGCGGCCCGGCACCACCTGACGCTGCATACCGCCAGCGACGAATGCCGTCACCAGAACAGCGGTCACCGCCATCCACAGCGCGGAGTTGGTGAATGCGATGTTCAATCCGTCAGCCAGTTGCCAGTTCGAGCCGAACAGGGGCTCGATGGTGAACTGCTTCATCGGATCGACCTTGCCTTCTTCGGCTGCCACGATCTGTCGGTCCTCAAATGTTTCACATGAAACACGCCCCTAGAGGGGGTCTAGGGCGGGTCAAGCAGGGGTTTAACCCTTGCCGTCACGCCCTTCGGCCTCTTCTGCGGGGCGCGTTTTCGCGCCAAGAATAATGCTTCTGAAGGCCGACGCCGTTCCGAGGAACAGTCCGGTCAACAGGCCCCAAGGCGCGATCCCGGCCAGCGCATCCACCGCAAAGCCGATCACCAGGCCACCGATAATCCCGCCGAGGAGGCTGGCCAGTGCGCGGTTGCCGCTGCGGTAATTCGCATCGGTTCCCTGCACCTGCGACCGGTTGCGTTGCTCTTCACGCTCGCGTGCGACCTTGAGCCGCGCTTCGAGCGCGTCAATCCGCGCATCCTCGACGATGGGTTCTCGGGCGGGTTTCTCATCGCTCATGTCGGTTTCCTGAAAACGGAAGGACGAGACACGTGCAACCAGGTGCCCGCCGAGGGCGCCGCCCCCTTAGAAGGGGGGCACATAGGTGTCAACATGGGGGAGTGTTTGTTTGGGCTCTTGTTTGCACGCCTGCCTTTGCAGGCGTGCAAAGATCAGGGACAGCGCGGGTCCCGGATCGGGGGGGCGCTGGTGCGGGTCTGCCAGCTGCCGTCGGGCGCGCGATACTTTTCGCCCGGCGTGGTGCGCGCGATTGCCTGGCATCCGGAGCTCAGCGCATAAGCCTCAATCGTCGCCTTGTTTTCCTTGGCTTTTTCCGAGTAAACTGCCTTACGCTTGATATTGATGTTGTCGACCACCCGCTGCAACGCCGGGTTGGCGGGGCCGACAATGCCGATATAGCCATCGGGCTGTTCGCCCACCTCGCCTGCCGCACGCGCAGCAGCATAGGCAGGATCGCGATCCGCCATGGCCGGGGCTGCCACCATGCCCAGCATCGCGGCGGCGGCAAGTCCGCCAAAGGTCAATCTGCGCATCGTTTTTCCTCCTCGTCGTCGGCCCATCAGAAGATGTCCGCGTTTTCTTCGATCGTGTTGGCCGCGTCCTCGGCAAGACGATAGATCACTTCCTGCCGGATATTGACGTTCAGTTCGATCACGATCGGTTCGTCCGGGGCGGCTATGTTGATGCAGCCGCCCAGGCCTGCCGAAAGGATCACCGCTGCCGCCATAGTAGCTCCGGCCTTCACGTATTCTCGCCGTTCCATCCCTGCCTGCCCTCCCCGTGTTGCGTCACACGACGTGGCAGCGCCTAGGCGCACGGTCAATTCGGCATGTGTCATGGCTGGTCTTCGCTTTCGGGAGGTTGAACAGGTTTGCCGGACGGTGCGACGGGGTTGGCGGGAACGAAGCGGCCGCCTTCGGACCGAAGCAACCCGCGATCGACCGGGTTGCCGAGATAATCCACGTCCCAGAACGAACGCACCATGGTCGCCAGCTGGTAGAAATTTTCCGAGCGGACGTTGATCTTGAAGCGGATCGGCAGCTTCGCAAGTCGGCGGGTGACGAAGTTGCTGCTCGCGCCCTCGCCCTGTCCGATGCCATCGAACTGGAAGCTGGTGATGATCTCGCCCGCAAGGTTGCCGTTCAGCCCCACGCTCATCTGCCGGTAATCAAGCGATCTCAGCGCGGAAAATGCATAATTGCCCATTGTGCCCAGATCCTCGTAGGTGAGTTCGCCGACATAGGCGACATTGCCCCCGCCGGTGCGGCTGAGCAGCACCCCCCCTTCGATCCGGCCATTGCCATCCTTGTCGAAGACAATCGGCACCGTCCCATCAAAGGTTCCGGTGGCCGAAAGATTGGTCAGCTCCATCTCGGCAACGAACGTGGCGGCGTCGAGGCCGATGATTTCGAACACATAGCGGCGTTCTTCGGGCTGGCTGAAGTCCATTTCCAGCGGGCGCATGATCAGATTGCCGCCCATGAAGGGAAACCGCGCATCCTTGAGGCTGAGCAGCACGCCGTCTTTCAGATCGAATCGCACCTTGCCCGCCAGCACCTCCACCCCCGGATTGATCGCGGCGATGGTGAGTTCCTGATCGGGCGCGGTGGTGAGATTGAGCAGATCGGTGAAGCGCACATCTCCCTTCAACCCGCGCACCGGACCGAACGGGGCGGCAAAGGCAAGGCCATCGCTGCCGAAAGTGCCGCTGCTGGTGATGGTGTCGCCAACCCAGTCGATCCGGCCTGTGCCCGAGACAGTGCCCTCGGCAAAAACGATGATGTCTTGGGCAAGGTAGGACAGGTCTTCGGGCTGCAGGGCGGGATCGAATGCGAGGCCCGGCACTGTCAGGCTGGCGCCACCGGCGGCGCTGGCCAGATCGTGGTCGATGGCGATTCTGGCAACCTCCCGGCCGGATGCCGGATGACGCAGGCTTGCCGTTGCCGTGAGGGCATTATCCGCCAGTGACAGCACCGCCCCTCGCGCCAGCAGCGGCGCGAATCGCTCCGGTCCCTCAGCCGGGCGGTCAGTGAGCATGAAGGCCCCCTCCTCCACGCGCAGGACGCCATCGGCGAAGGACCATTGCCCGGTGATCGCACCCAGATCGAGCGGGACGAGATCGAGCGCGGCCGATCCGCCGGTAAAGCTGCCGCCGATGTCGCCAGCAAGGCTGCCGGTGAGGCTGGCCGCACTCAGCCGCGCTTCGCTGCCGGGAGCGCCCAAGCGGGCCGAAAGTCCTTCGACCTCGAACGGTGCGGGGTAGCGTAACGCAAGACTGCGGGCGGACAGCCAGGCCGGACTTTCGCCCAGCGTTCCGGCCAGTTCCACCGGCCCGCTGCGCGCCGCCAACCGCAGCGTATCATCATACGCCAGCAGCGGCGCGTCGCCTTCCGGACACAGGGTCATCCCCTGCCCTTCCAGCGCCATTCCCGACAGCGCCAGCGATCCGAACCGCAGGGCCGTGCAGCGCGTGCCGAGCGCAAGCCCGCGCGCCGCCGACCAGCGCCCTTCGATCGGCAAGTCGAGACCGCTGATCGCGCCGCCCGGCAGATCGCCGCTGGCTCTCACGGTCCCGTCGAACCGCAGCGAACCGCCGCGTTCCTGCCGCAAGGTCAGGCGCGGAACCTCCACCCGGTTCGCGCCCGCGCTATATTCGGCCATCGTCATCCGCAGCGCCCAACCGCCACCCCCCTGCTCCATCCGGCCATTGATATTGGGCAGGCCCGCGCCGCCGATCAGGACATTGCCGCGCAGACCCGCCAACGCTCCGTCCGCAAGCGCCACATTGACCTGCGAAAGCGCGGCGACCCGCTCCCCCGCGCGGCTGGTGAGAGCGGCTTCCGGGATGACCAGTGCCGCTTCGCCCGGCTTGTGCCGCACCAGAGCCTCGGCGCTGAAGCTGGCCCCGCCCAGTGCCTCCGCCAGCCCGCCGCGCACCTTTGCGATCAGCGGCGCAAGCAGGGTGCCTTCGAGCCCGCGTTCAGCCGACGCAAGCGACCGCCCAAGCGCCGCATCCGCCGCCAGCCCTTCGCCCTGAAGGCGCCCCTGCCAGGTCCCGCGCGCCGCATCGCTGCCGCTCTTCCACGTCCCTTCGGCAGCGAAACGGGCAATTCGTCCCTGCGGCGTCGCGACATCGGTAATCCCCAGATCATGCGCGAGCACCAGTCCTGTGCCCGACCATGCGAGCTTTCCGGTGCCGGTCAGTGTCGCACCCGAATAGTCGGCATACGCAAGGCCGGTGCCTTCAAGTGCGAAGTCGCCTTCAGCGCGGCCGAAATCGCGTGCGAGCGTGAGTTCGGTGCCGACATCGGCCTGCGTCAGCCGCGCTCCGCCGCAATCCAGCCCGGACATTCGCAGCGGCCCAGCAAGGCGCGGTGCACCGGCGGAGGTCGTGATCGTGCCATAAAGTGTCGCAGCATCGGCGCGGCAGGTTGGCGTACCGATTCCCCGCGTTGTGGCGGCGAGTTTTCCGGCGAACCCGTCATCCAGCCGCCCTTCCCCGTCCAGCTTCACGCCGACGTCGCCGTAATCGCTCTCCAGCAACGCGCGGGCATCGGTGATCGTCATGTCGATGCCGGGCAGGGCGGGCGGCGCTGTGCTGTCGGTAAAGACCAGCGGATCGAGCGCACCGAAGCTGAGTTCGCCGCCGCGATAGCTGCCGAAGAGCCGTGCGCCGTCGAGCCTGACGCGGCGCACTTCGGGTCCGGCCCAGCCCACACCAAGCTCCACCACCATCCGCCGCGCGGTGAAATCGGGGCGCGCGGGATCGCCGATCACGAGGTTCTCGATTACCTGTGCACGGGGGCCGATGGCGATAATGTCGTATGTGGCGGGAACGCCGCTTTGAACGAGGTAATCATCGATGAAATCGCCAGCGATACGCTCGCGATCGAACCACGCGACGCTGCCTGCCGCGAGCGCCACTGCTGCGCCGCCCAATCCGAAGCGGGCACGCCAACCACGTGGCCACAGGCGGCGCGAGGCCGCGGGCGGAGGAGTATCAGCTTGCGTCTCGGGCACCGCCATCGTTTCGCACCCTTGCGCGCATCGTCCCCCAAAGGCAATGAGAGAGCAGGGTCAATTCCTGCCGGGGGTCGCATTGCCGGAAGCTGAAGACGGTTTCGATTTTGGCGAGGCGCATGCAAGCGCTTCCGGGCCAGCGCCGGAGGCGGGCAAGGCCGCCGGTGCAGGCCACCGCGCGCGCCTGCGCGAACGGCTGCTGAACGGCGGGGCAGAGGCGCTGGCCGATTACGAAGTGCTGGAATACCTGCTGTTCGCCGCGATCAAGCAGGGCGACACCAAGCCCATCGCCAAGGCCCTGATCGCACAGTTCGGCAGCCTCGCAGGCGTTCTCAATGCCGATCCCAAGGCGCTCCAACGGGTCAAAGGCGTGGGCGAAACCAGCGCCGCCGCGCTCAAATCGGTCGCCACCGCCGCCCGCCGCATGACGCGCGGCGAAATCATCAAGAAGCCGGTGCTCGGTTCCTGGCAGGCGCTGATCGACTACCTCACCACGGACATGGCGCATCTGACGGTGGAGCGGGTGCGAATCCTGTATCTCGATACGCGGAACCGGCTGATCGAGGATCATCATCTCGGCGACGGCTCGATTGATGAAGCGGCGATCCACCCGCGCGAGGTGATCCGCCGGGCGATGGATGTGGGCGCTTCGGCGATGATCCTGGTCCACAACCACCCCAGCGGCAATCCCGAACCCAGCCGCGCCGACATCCAGATCACCCAGCGCATCGCCGAGGCGGGGCGGCTGCTCGGCGTGACCGTGCACGATCACGTCATCATCGGCCGCGAAGGGCACACCAGCCTGCGCGCCAAGGGGCTTATCTGACAGGCCGATTTGACAGGGTTGCCATCCGCGCCCGGCCCGCCTAGCCGCTCCCCCAAGTCAGACCCCTCATCCGGAGCCGCCGATGGTCCCCCGTTATGCCCGCCCTGCCATGACCGCCCTGTGGGAGCCGGAGGCGAAATATCGCATCTGGTTCGAGATCGAGGCGCATGCGACCGAGAAGCTGGGCGAGCTCGGCGTGGTGCCGCCGTCTGCGGCCAAGGCACTGTGGGACTGGTGGGCGACCAATCCGAAGATCGATGTCGAGGCTATCGACGCGATCGAGGCGGTGACCAAGCACGACGTGATCGCCTTCCTCACCTGGGTGGCGGAGCAGGTCGGCGACGAAGCGCGCTTCATGCATCAGGGCATGACCAGTTCCGACGTGCTCGACACCACGCTGTCGGTGCAGTTGGCGCGCGCGACCGATATCCTGCTGGAAGACACCGACGCGCTGCTCGCGGCGATCAAGACCCGCGCGATGGAACACAAATACACCCCCACCATCGGCCGCAGCCACGGCATCCATGCCGAACCGGTGACGTTTGGGCTGAAGCTGGCGCAGGCCTATGCCGAGTTCGCCCGCTGCCGGGATCGGCTCGTCGCGGCTCGGGCAGAAATCGCGACCTGCGCGATCAGCGGTGCGGTCGGCACCTTTGCCAATGTCGATCCGGCGGTCGAGGCGCACGTGGCCGAAAAGCTGGGCCTTGCCATCGAACCGGTCAGCACACAGGTGATCCCGCGCGATCGCCACGCGATGTATTTCGCCACGCTGGCGGTCGTCGCGGGTAGTATCGAACGGCTCGCGGTCGAGATCCGCCACCTGCAACGCACCGAAGTGCTGGAGGCGGAGGAATACTTCTCGCCCGGGCAAAAGGGTTCTTCAGCGATGCCGCACAAGCGCAACCCGATCCTGACCGAAAATCTGACCGGTCAGGCCCGCATGATCCGCGCCTATGCCCTGCCCGCACTGGAGAATGTGGCGCTGTGGCATGAACGCGATATCTCGCACTCGTCGGTGGAGCGCTTCATCGGCCCGGATGCCACCATCACGCTCGACTTTGCTCTCGCCCGTCTGACCGGCGTGGTCGAGAAGCTGCTGATCTATCCTGAGCGGATGCAGAAGAACCTCGATAGCATGGGCGGCCTCGTCCACTCGCAGCGGGTCCTGCTGGCGCTGACGCAGGCAGGCGTAAGCCGCGAGGATGCCTACCGTCTGGTGCAGCGCAATGCGATGAAGGTTTGGGAATCAAGCGGCAGCCTGTCGCTGCTCGATCTGCTCAAGTCCGATCCCGATGTGACCGCCGCACTGTCCCCGGCAGAGCTGGAGGAGAAGTTCGACCTTGCGTACCACTTTGCCCATGTCGACACGATCTTCGCGCGGGTGTTCGCTTGAAGGCGGCGATGCTGGACACGGTTGGCAAATCGCCTAGGCTCGCCGCAGCACAAGGCCAACGGGAGAGGCTCCGCCTGTGAAGATCCTTCGCACCATCATCTGGGTTCTCGCGCTGCTCGGGTTCCTGATCTTCTCGATCTACAACTGGAAGCCGGTCGAGGTGACGCTGTGGCAGAACCTCGTGATGGAAACCAAGCTACCGGTGCTGGCGCTACTGGCGTTCGCGCTGGGGTTCGTCCCGCTGCTGACCTATCACCTGAGCGTGAAATGGGGGCTCAACCGCCGCGTGCGAGCGCTGGAGAACTCGCTCAAGACCGCCGCGCTCGCCCGCCAGAACGACGCCCAGACGCCAGCCGCAGTCGTGGACAGGCCTGTGGATAATTCCGGGATGAAAGCGGGACAACCGGCCGATCCGCTGTCCCCGACAGATAGTGGCAGCGATGGAGTTACCAAGTGAGCAACCCGGTCTACCTCGCGCTCGACATCCCGCAGCTCGAGCCAGCCAAAGCGCTGCTAGCCAAGGTCAAATCGCATATCGGCGGGGTGAAGCTGGGGCTGGAATTTTTCTGCGCCCACGGCAGTCATGGTGTGCATGAAATCGCGCATTTGGGCCTGCCGATCTTCCTCGATCTGAAGTTCCACGACATCCCCAACACCGTCGCCGCCGCGATGCAGGCGATCCATGTCTACGAACCCGCGATCGTCACCGTTCACGCCAGCGGCGGGCGGGCAATGATGGAGGATGCCAAGGCTGCCGCTGCGGATGGTTGCAAGGTGGTCGCCGTGACGACGCTCACCAGCCTCGACGCCAATGATCTGACCGCCACCGGGGTTTACGGCAGCGCCGAAACGCAGGTGATGCGGCTCGCCGAACTCGCCCACGCGGCGGGGTTGGACGGGGTGGTGTGTTCCGGACAGGAAGTCGGCTTTGTAAAAAAGGCGTGGAAGGACGGCTACTTCGTCGTCCCCGGCCTGCGCCCGACTGGCGGCGGCACCGGCGATCAGAAGCGGGTCGTCACCCCGCGTCAGGCGCGTGACAATGGCGCAAGCGTGCTCGTGATCGGCCGCCCGATCAGCCGCGCCGAAGACCCGGAGGCAGCGGCCCGCGCGATCGAGGCGACGCTTTGATCGTCATCGAAGCGGCGTCCCGCGATGATGCTGCTGGCCTGAAATCCCTGCTCGAATCCGCCTATCGCGGCGACTCGGCGCGGCGCGGATGGAACCACGAGGCCGATATTCTCGACGATGAACGTGTCGCGCCCGGTGAGGTCGAGGCGCTGCTGCCCAATCCGGCTGTGACGATGCTGGTGGCGCGTGATGGAGCAGACCTCATCGGCTGCGTTGCCGTGACTGCGAAAGACGCCGCGCTCGCCTATCTCGGCATGCTGAGTGTTGCGCCTGATCTGCAATCGGGCGGCATCGGACGGCGGTTGCTCGATGCGGCGGAGGAACACGCCCGCGCTCTCGGTATCGCGGCGATGGAGATGACCGTGATCGACAGTCGCGATGCGCTGATCGCGTGGTACGAAAGGCGCGGTTACCGGCGCACCGGCGAGACGCGGCCCTTCCCTGTCCTGCGCGATCCGCCGATTACCTTCGCCGTGCTGGAAAAGCCGCTCGGCCCGGCGTAGGGACGCGCCATGCCTTCCACCCTCGTCAAGATTTGCGGGCTTTCCACACCCGAAACACTCGCCGCTGCTGTTCAAGCGCGGGCGGATTATGTGGGCCTTGTGCATTTCGCCAAAAGCCCGCGTCATCTGTCGCTGGCGGAGGCTGCGCGGCTGCGCGAATTGGCGCCGCCGCAGGTCAAGATGGTGCTGCTGATGGTGAACCCCTCGCCTGCGCTTCTGGCTGAAGCCGTGCGCGAGGTGCGCCCCGATGTGGTGCAGTTTCACGGCAGCGAAACCCCCGAAACCCTCGCCCGCTTCCGCGCCGATACCGGCGTTGCGGCGTGGCGTGCGCTGGGTGTGCGCGATGCGGATTCGCTGGTTGATGCAGCCCGGTTCCACGGCGCGGCGGACATGCTGTTGTTCGATGCGCCTGCCAGCGGGTTGCCGGGCGGCAATGGCACGCGCTTCGATTGGGACGTGCTGAAGGCTTACAAGGCGCCGACCCCGTGGGGTCTTGCAGGCGGCCTCACCCCCGCCAATGTTGCCGAAGCGATCCGCCTGACCGGTGCGCCGCTGGTCGACACCTCCTCCGGCGTCGAAAGCGCACCCGGCCTCAAGGACGTGGACAAAATCGCTGCCTTCTGCAAAGCGGCAAGGCCTGCATAGAAATACCCGTTCGCCCCGAGCTTGTCGAAGGGCTGCACTTTTTCTACGCCTCGCTCTCGAAGAAAGGACAGGGCTTCGACAAGCTCAGCCCGAACGGAAATTCATGAACACACCCCTCAACTCCTTCCGCAACCAGCCTGACGATCGCGGCCATTTCGGCCAGTTCGGCGGGCGCTATGTCGCCGAAACGCTGATGCCGCTCGTGCTGGATCTCGAGCGCGAATATCGCGCCGCGCAGGCTGACCCCGCGTTTGCTGCCGAGTTCGACGACCTGCTCGAACATTATGTCGGCCGCCCCTCGCCGCTCTATTTCGCCCCGCGCCTGACCGAGGAGCTGGGCGGCGCGCAGGTGTGGTTCAAGCGGGACGAGCTCAATCACACCGGCGCGCACAAGATCAACAATTGCATCGGGCAGATTCTGCTGGCGATGCGCATGGGCAAGACCCGTATCATCGCCGAAACCGGCGCGGGCCAGCATGGGGTTGCCACCGCCACGGTCTGCGCGCGATTCGGCCTGCCTTGCGTGATCTACATGGGCGCCGAGGACGTTGCACGGCAATCGCCCAATGTGTTCCGGATGAAGCTGCTCGGCGCGGAGGTGATCCCCGTCACCAGCGGCGGCGCGACGCTGAAGGATGCGATGAACGAAGGGCTGCGCGATTGGGTCGCGAATGTCCACGACACCTTCTACATCATCGGCACGGCCGCAGGCCCGCACCCCTACCCTGAGATGGTGCGCAACTTCCAGAGCGTGATCGGCAAGGAAGCGCGCGCGCAGATGCTGAGCCGCACGGGCCGCCTGCCCGATCTGCTGGTCGCCTGCATCGGCGGCGGCTCGAACGCGCTGGGGCTGTTCCACCCGTTCCTTGATGACGCCGACGTGAAGATGCTCGGCGTCGAAGCGGCGGGCCACGGCCTCGACGGCGATGAACACGCCGCCAGCCTGCTCGGCGGATCGCCCGGCGTGCTCCACGGCAACCGCACCTACCTGCTACAGGACGAAGACGGCCAGATCACCGAGGGCCACTCGATCAGCGCAGGCCTCGACTACCCCGGCATCGGGCCGGAACACGCGTGGCTGAAGGAATCGGGCCGCGTCGATTACACCGCCGTGACCGATGACGAGGCGCTGGAAGGCTTCCAGCTTCTGTGCCGCACCGAGGGGATCATTCCTGCGCTGGAGCCTGCCCACGCGATTGCCGCTGTGGCGAAGGTCGCGCCGACCATGCCCAAGGACAGCATCGTGCTGATGAATCTGTGCGGACGCGGGGATAAGGATATTTTCACCGTGGCGGAGAAGCTCGGGGTGGAGCTTTGAAGCGATTGTTCGTCAAGGCGCTGATCCATGCGGTTCTTTGGACCGCGTGGATATTCGGCGCCTTTGCCTTTCTGAATTGGATTGGGCTTGCTGATTACACGCTCTCTTCCTTGCCTTTCTGGATCGGAATGGCAGCAGTCATGACCTTGGCCACAATGTTCACCATTCCCCTAGATGAGCGCTGGGCAAAGCGACGCGACCGCACCAAGCGTATGAAAGATCGTAACTTCCAATGACCCGCCTCTCAACCACCTTCGCCGCCTCCCGCCCCGCGCTCGTCTGCTTCATCACCGCAGGCGACGGCTACACGGCGGCCAATCTCGATGCGCTGGTCGAAGGCGGCGCGGATGTGATCGAGCTGGGGATGCCCTTCACCGATCCGATGGCCGATGGCCCCGCGATTCAGAGCGCCAATCTGCGCAGCCTCGGCGCTGGCACGACCACGGCGGACGTGCTGCGCTACGCCACCGATTTCCGTGCCCGGCACCCCAATGTGCCACTGGTTCTGATGGGCTATGCCAACCCGATGGTGCGGCGCGGGCCGGAGTGGTTCGCGAACGCCGCCGCAGCAGCGGGCGTTGACGGCGTCATCTGCGTCGACATCCCGCCCGAGGAGGACGACGCGCTCGGCCCGGCATTGCGCGCCAAGGGCATCGCCCCGATCCGCCTCGCCACCCCGACGACCGATGCCGCACGCCTGCCGCAGGTGCTGAGCGGCTCGGCAGGGTTTATCTACTACGTCTCGGTCGCCGGGATCACCGGCAAGCAGCAGGCCGTGCAGGCCAGCATCGAGGAAGCCGTGGCGCGGCTCAAGCAATCGACCGATCTGCCCATCGCTGTTGGCTTCGGCGTGCGCACGCCCGAACAGGCCGCCGCCATCGCCAAGGTGGCTGACGGCGTGGTGGTCGGCTCGGCCTTGGTGGAAATCTGCGGCGAACATGGCGTTGACGCTCCGGCCAAGCTAAGGGAGTTGACCTCGGCCCTCGCCAGCGCGGTCCACACCGCCCGACAGGAGCAAGCAGCATGAACTGGTTCACCCGCGTCCGCAATTCGCTCGGCTTTACTGCCGACAAGAAGTCCACCGAGCGTGATCTGTGGATCAAGTGCCCGTCGTGCCAGGAAATGCTGTTCGTCGCCGAGTACGAGGACAACCTCAGCGTCTGCCCGAAATGCGAGCATCACGGGCGGATCGGCGCGGATGCGCGGCTGGGGCTGCTGCTTGATCCCGGCTTCGAAGTGTTGCCACTGCCCAAGGTCACCGAAGACCCGCTCGGCTTCAAGGATACCAAAAAGTACACCGACCGGCTCAAGGCCGCGCGTGCCGCCAATCCGCATGAAGACGCGTTCGTGGTCGGCTCCGGCATGATCGAGGCCCGCCCGGCGGTCATCGGCGTGCAGGATTTCAGCTTCATGGGCGGATCGATGGGCATGGCCGTAGGACAGGCGTTTTGCGAGGGCGCGCAGAAGGCAATCGACCGCGGTTGTGCCTACATCGTCGTCACCGCAGCGGGCGGCGCGCGGATGCAGGAGGGGATTTTGTCCCTGATGCAGATGCCGCGCGCAACGGTGATGACCCGGCGGCTGAAGCAGGCCGGACTTCCTTATATCGTGGTGCTGACCGACCCGACCACCGGCGGCGTGACCGCAAGTTACGCGATGCTGGGCGACATCCACATTGCCGAACCCGGCGCCTTGATCGGCTTTGCGGGCCAGCGCGTGATCCAGGACACGATCCGCGAACAGCTGCCCGAGGGATTCCAGCGCGCCGAATATCTGCACAAGCACGGCATGGTCGACATGGTCGTGCCGCGCTGGGAGTTGAAGGCGACGCTGGCGCAGGTGTTGGATTACCTGCAGCCGGTGAAGGCGGCTTAGCCCGCGCTTTGCCGTGAAGCCGCTCGATTTCGGCCGTTCCGACAATCCGGCGGTACAGGCGCAGCTTGACCGGTTGAGTGCGCTCAGTGTGCCGCAGGGGCGGCTCGGGCTGGAGACGATCCGCGCATTGCTGGACCGCCTCGGCAATCCGCACCGCAAATTGCCGCCGGTGTTCCATGTTGCGGGGACCAACGGCAAGGGGTCTACCTGCGCCTTCCTGCGCGCGATGCTGGAGGCGCAAGGCTACCGTGTCCACGTGACCACCAGCCCCCATCTGGTGCGCTATAACGAGCGCATCCGGCTGGCAGGAGAACTGATCTCCGATGCAAAATTGGCGGCGGTGCTTGCAGAAGTGCTCGATGCAGGCGAAGACCTCGGCCCCAGCTTCTTCGAAGTCACGATCGCCGCCGCCTTCCTCGCCTTCAGCCGCACGCCAGCCGATGCGTGCGTGGTCGAGGTCGGCATGGGCGGGCGCTTCGATGCGACCAATGTGCTGGAGCCTGAGGTGCTGGCGGCCTGCGGGATTGCCGCGCTCGGCTTGGACCACGAACGGTTTCTGCTGGCACCCGAGGAAGGCGTGCCCAAGGAACCGATGGCGCGCATTGCGTTCGAGAAAGCGGGTATTGCCAAAAGAGGCGTGCCGCTGCTCAGCCTTTCCTATCGCCCCGAATCGAACCGCGAGGTGATCGCTGCTGCCCGCCGTGTCGGCGCGCCATTGGGGATGAAAGGCGATACGTGGGACTGCCGAGGGGGCACAATACTGACCTATCGCGACAGTGCCGCCACCTTCACCCTGCCCCGTCCTGCGCTGGCTGGAGCACATCAGGCGGACAACGCGGGCCTCGCGCTGGCAATGCTCCAGCATCAGGACCGGATTGTCATCGAGCCGATGGCGATGTCGCGCGGAATGAAGGCCGCTCGCTGGCCTGCGCGGATGCAGCGCCTTGCACCGGGCCCGCTGACCGGCACCCGCGAGGTTTGGCTTGATGGAGGACATAATCCGCAAGCAGGCGCGATGCTGGGCGAGCACTTCCGGGGCCAGCGCCTGCATCTGGTGATCGGCATGATCGAAGGCAAAGACCCGGCGGCGCTGACCTTGCCGCTTGCGGCTGCAACCGCCAGCATCACCGCTGTGCCGGTGCCGGGGCATGACTGGCATCCGGCAGCGGCCTTCGGCCCCGATGCAAAGCCTGCTGCTGACCTGATATCCGCGATGGCAGGCATCCCAAATGACAGACTGCCCATCCTGATTGCAGGCTCGCTCTACCTCGCGGGCGAGGTGCTGCGGTTGAACGACGAAACGCCGGACTGACGCCCCGCCTGCGCTGTCCGCAGCCGTGTATGAGACACATGAGACACTGTCCAGGAACAGAAATCCCCGCCTGCCCGTACCCATGATCGCAGCTGAGACAGTGAGGTGATTGCCAGCGGTCATACAGGCGATCGTGTCCACAAACAGCCAAGTAGGAAAGCGAACTTGCGGCGGTTCAGGCCCCGTTCCCCGCGTCCCCGCCCCCGTCCTCCGTCTTCACCGTCCCCGCCGTGCCGATCGAGGCATCGATCAACCCCGCGCGCATCATCAGCCAGAACAGCACGATTCCCGGCAGCGCCGCCGCTGTGGTGAACAGGTAGAAGTTCACATAACCGAACGCCTCCACCATCGCGCCCGCCGTCGTCCCGGTCAGCACCCGCCCGACAATGCTCGCCGCCGCCGAGATCAGCGCATATTGCGAGGCGGTGAAGCGCAGGTCGGTGAGCGCGGCGAAATAGGCGACCACCGTCACCCCGCCGATACCGCTGGCAAAGTTCTCGAAGGTGAAGGTGGCGGCAAGGCCCAAATTCGTCTTGTCAGCCGCCGCCAGCAACGCGAAGCTGAGGTTGGATACGCCCATCAGCACAAGGCTCAGCAACACCGATCGCTTCATCCCGAGCCGCGAATAGAGCACCCCGCCGACGAATATTCCGATCAGGAACGCCCAGAACCCGACGCCGACATCATAGATGGCGATCTCGTCGTTGCTGTAGCCCTTGTCTTCGAGCAGCAGCCGCGCCGTCAGGTTCGCCAGCGTGTCGCCGATCTTGTGCAGCAGGATGAACAACAGCACCAGCATCGCGCCCTTGCGCATGAAGAACTCGGTGAACGGGCCATAAATTGCGCGAAAACCGGCGGCGATGCCCTTGGTCCGTGCCGCGATCTGCCGCCGGGCTGGCTCGCCCATTACCAGCGCGGTGATCATTGCGGGCAGCGCGAACCCGGCACAGGCGATATAGGCGATCTCCCACCCCACGCGCGCCGCGAGCACCAGCGCCAGCGCGCCCGCCGAAACCGAGCCGATCCGCCAGCCGTATTGGGTCATCCCCGACCCCACACCCAGCTGTTCGGGCTTGAGCGTCTCGATCCGGTAGGCGTCGATCACGATGTCGAAAGTTGCGCCCGCAATCCCGACAAGGATCGCCGAAGTCGCCACCCAGCCGATATTGGCCGACGGATCGACCAGCGCAAGGTTCGCCACCGCCGCCATCACCAGCACGCCTGTGAGCAGCATCCATGAGACCCGCTGGCCCAGCCGCCCGATTACCGGCAAGCGCACCCCGTCGACGATCCACGCCCACAGGAATTTGAAGTTGTAGGCGAGGAACACCAGCGTAAAGGCGGTGACGGTTTTCTTGTCGATGCCGTCCTGCGCCAGGCGCGTTGTCAGCGTCGCTCCGATCAACGCATAGGGAAAGCCCGAGGACACGCCGAGAAAGAACGCCGCCAGCGATTCCTTCTCGAGATAGGGCTTGAGCGCGCTCACCCAATCGCGCCGCGGCGCTGCCCCGATCTCTTTCATGCATGATGTCCTTTTGCTTGATCCCGATGTCTGCCACATTAGGGCCGGAGATGAGGATGAGCAAAGAGCGATGAACGCGCCGACAACAGATATGCCCGATTTGCGTCCGACCGAGGGGCAGCTCGCGCTGGCCGAGGCGATCCGCGAGGGCCGCGCCAAGGTCACAGGCGGCATCCAGACCGTGCCTGCCAGCAATTACACCTGCCCCGATCACTTCGCGCGCGAAAAGGCGGCATTGTTCGACCGGTTACCGCAGGTGCTCTGCCCATCGGCGCTGCTGCCCGATCCGGGCATGGCAGTGCCGCATGACGCGACGGGCCGCCCGTTGCTGATCACCCGCGACAATAATGGCACCGCGCACGTTTTCCTCAACGTCTGCCGCCACCGCGGCACGCGGCTGGTCGAGGGTAGTGAAGTACAGTGCGCAAAGCGGCTGGTGTGCCCCTATCACGCGTGGACATACCGGCTCGATGGCGGGTTGCTCGCCCTACCACGGCCCGAGACTTTTCCCGGTCTGGACAAAGCCGATCACGGTCTGGTCGAACTGCCCAGTTTCGAGGCAGGGGGGCTGATCTGGTTCGCACCGCAGAACCCCGCCGATTTCAGCGATGCCCAAAAATTAGGCAGTGATCTTGCCGCGTTCGGGATGCCGGATGCACACCTGTTCCGGCGCAAGCTGCACACGGTCAAAGGGAACTGGAAGCTGATCATGGATGCTTTCCTTGAAAGCTACCATGTCACGCGTCTGCACGCTTCGACTATCGGCCCGTTCTTCAAGGACGGGATAACCGCAGGCGACCAGATCGGCCCGCACCAGCGCTCAGCCGTCGGGCGGCTGGAGGATATGGCGGGCCTCGACCTCACCAATATGCGCGAGCTGCGCCGGGTCGTGACCTTCGCCTACCAGCTGCTACCTGCGACGATTATCGTTCCCAGCCCCGATTACGTGAACGTGATGGTGCTCATGCCGCAGGCACATGATCTGACGCTGGTCGAGGACTTCATGCTCATTCCGGAGGCACCGCAGACCGAAAAGGCGCAGGCCCATTGGGAACGGAGCTGGAGCCTGCTCGACGGCGGGGTGTTCGCCTCGGAGGATTTCCGCGCAGCCGAACTCGGGCAGCAAGGGCTGCAATCCGGCGCGGTCGATCACCTCACGCTCGGCACGTTGGAAGGCGGGATCGCGCGCTTCGACCAGATCGTCAGCGAAGCCTTGCAAGCGGCGAACGAGGCTGCGCCCCATTGCTAAGGCGCGGGCGGGAACCTAAGGGCGCTTGATGCCCACCGCTCCGCCCCGCTCCGACAATCGCCCCGAAGGCGATCGCATCGCCAAGCTGCTCGCCCGTGCAGGCGTCGCCAGCCGCCGCGAGATCGAACGCATGATCACCGAGGGCCGCGTGGCGCTGGATGGCAAAGTGCTGGATACGCCCGCAACGATCCTGCCCAGCCTCGCTGGCGTGACGGTCGATGGTAAGCCTGTGACCGCCGCCGAACCGACGCGGTTGTTCGCGTTCCACAAGCCCACCGGCCTGATCACCGCAGAGCGCGACCCGGCGGGCCGCCCGACGATCTATACCGCGCTGCGCAATGCCCTGCCGAAGGACGCCGGGCGGATGGTGCCGATCGGTCGGCTCGATCTCAATACCGAAGGGCTGCTGCTGCTCACCAATGACGGCGGCCTGAAACGCATGATGGAGCTGCCATCCTCGCTCGTCCCGCGCACCTACCGTGCGCGTGCGTTCGGCGTGGTGACGCAAAGCCAGCTTGAAGACCTGATGGAGGGCGTGGAAGTCGACGGCGTGCGCTACGGCTCGATCAACGCCAATCTGGAACGCAGCAGCGGGCGCAATCTGTGGGTCGAAATGACCATTACCGAAGGCAAAAACCGCGAAGTGCGCCGCGTGCTCGAACATCTCGGCCTGAAGGTCAATCGTCTGATCCGCACCGGTTACGGCCCGTTCAACCTGGGCGATCTGCCGCGCGGACAGGCGGTCGAACTGACCGGTAAGGCCGTGGCACGGTTCCTGTCCGAAATGACCGGCGTGCCGATCCCGCGCGGCGGCGTGAAGAAGGCGGAAAAAGAGGCCATCGCGGTCAAGCCGCCGCGTCCTGCCCGCCCCCCGGCACGCAAAGGTCCGGCTGCGCGCCCTGCCCCGCGCAAAGGCGCCGATGCCCCCTCGTTTTCCCGTAAGCCTGTAAAGGCTGCTGATGCACCCAAGCCCACAATCGCAGCAGCGCCGCGCAAGAGCCCCGAAGGCTCGGGCAAACCGCGCGGCGGCTCCGGCTCGACATCGCGCAAGCGGACGCCGCCCACTCGCAATGCTCCGCGTGGGCCGCGTTCATGAGAATTGTTGCAGGCGAATGGCGCGGGCGAAAGCTGATCGCGCCGAAGGGTGAAGCCACCCGGCCCACCGCCGACCGGATGCGCGAGACAATGTTCTCGATGCTGACCAGTCGCCTCGGCAGTTTTGAACACCTCACGGTCGCCGATCTTTTCGCCGGATCGGGCGCGCTGGGACTAGAAGCATTGTCGCGCGGTGCGGCCACCTGCCTGTTCGTTGAGCAGGATCGCGATGCGCTCGCCGCTATCCGCACCAACATCGCATCGGTCGGTGCCGGGCTGCGGGCGCGGGTCGAGGCCGGATCGGTCACGCAATTGCGCGCAGCCACGACCCCGCTTGATCTGATTTTGGTCGATCCGCCCTACCGCAGCAGCGCGGGCGAGGTTGGACTCGACCGGCTGCTGCGGCTGGGCTGGATCGGTGCACAGACGTGGATTTCGCTCGAGACCGCAGGCACTGAAGATGTGGCCATCAAGGGTCTCGAAATCGAAAGCCAGCGTCGGGTCGGCAAAGGCAAGATTACGCTATTGCGCTTGGCTGCTGCCGATGCCGACCCGAAGGCCCCGGAGGCACAAGTCTAGCTGCGCGAGGGATCGAGCTGCGCCTCGATCTGTGCCCACACGGATTCGCGCTGCTGTTCGGGCATGTTGCTGAGCTTGACCTTGTCTGTATCGGCCAGCGCCCAGAACATGCTCTGGCGCTCGGGCGTGAGCGACCAGAAGTAATCCTGCGTCTCGGCAGGCCATTGCTTGAAAGATGATTGCTTTTCCTCCGGCCAGGCGGCCATCAGGCTTTGCTGTTCGGCATCCGTCATCGCACTGCCCTGTTCCGTCATCGTCTGGGCCATGGGCGGTGTGGCGGGACGCTGCTGCATCGGCTGCTGCGGGTCGGACTGCGTCATCGGCGCAGTATGCGGCGTTGTCGTGCCATGAGTTGTCGAGTGCTCGGTGGTGTCTTGGGCCGATGCCATCGCAGGGGTCATGGATACGGCCGCAGCGATCGCGGCAAGGCCCAGGTTATTGAAGTGCTTGTGCATGGTGGTTCTCCACAAAAGTTTGCCCAAGCATGACGAACGCAAAGTCTCACCCGGCGGTTCAGTCCCCTGCTCGCCGGATGTCCCCCACTTGAGCGGCGGGAGCGCGCAAGGCAATCCATCCCCCGGTCCGGGCATCCCGGTGCCGCCACGCCCGGGCGGAAAGCGACGCAGAAAAACGGCGGACTGAATTCCCTCTGCTCTCTATCCGGGGCAATTCGTCGCTTCGCGGCTTGCCCGTGACTGCATTGTTCCCTACCTGTTCACATCAGAACCATGAGCGACAACCTGCCCTGCCCTGCGCCGCCGCGCGATGACGTTCCAGATTATGCTGCGCGGTTGAACCCGCCGCAGCGTGCTGCTGTGCTCGCCACGGAAGGCCCGGTGCTGATGCTCGCGGGGGCGGGTACGGGCAAGACCGCGGCGCTGACCGCGCGGCTGGCGCATCTTGTGGCCACCCGGCGCGCCTACCCCAGCCAGATCCTGTGCGTCACCTTCACCAACAAAGCCGCCCGCGAAATGCGCGAACGCGTGGCGCATCATCTCGGCCCCGGCGCGGAGGGCATTCCGTGGCTCGGCACCTTCCATTCGATCTGTGCCAAGATGCTGCGCCGCCATGCCGAACTGGTGGGATTGCAGCACAATTACACGATCATCGACACCGACGATCAGATCCGTCTGCTCAAGGCGCTGATCACCGAGGCAGACCTTGACGAGAAGCGCTGGCCCGCACGCCAGCTTGCCGGGTTGATCGATCGCTGGAAAAACCGCGGTCTGAACCCCGCCGATCTCGATGCGGCAGAAAACGAGGCCTACGCCAACGGGCGCGGCGCGGCGCTCTACACACGCTATCAGGAGCGGTTGACGGCGCTGAACGCCTGCGACTTCGGCGACCTGATGCTGCACATGCTCAACATCCTGCGCAATCATCGCGATATCCTCACCGATTACCAGCGCCGCTTCCGCTACATTATGGTGGACGAATATCAGGACACCAACGCGGTGCAGTATCTGTGGCTGCGGCTGCTGGCGCAGGAGCATAAGAACATCTGCGTGGTCGGCGACGACGACCAATCGATCTATTCGTGGCGCGGGGCCGAAGTCGCCAATATTCTGCGCTTCGAAAAGGATTTTCCGGGCACGCAGGTCATCCGGCTGGAACAGAATTACCGTTCCACCCCGCACATCCTCGGTGCGGCGGCGGGCCTGATCCGCGCCAATAGCCAGCGCCATGACAAGACGCTGTGGACCGAAGTAAACGGCGGCGACAAGGTCAAGGTGATCGGCGTGTGGGACGCGCCCGAGGAAGCGCGCCGGGTAGGCGAGGCGATCGAGCGGCTGGAAGGTCAGGGCGCACCGCTGGACAAGGTCGCCATTCTGGTGCGCGCGCAATACCAGACCCGCGAGTTCGAAGATCGCTTCATCCAGATCGGGGTGAATTACCGCATCATCGGCGGATTCCGGTTCTACGAACGCGCCGAAATCCGCGATGCGCTGGCTTATCTGCGCCTGATCGCCCAGCCGCAGGACGATCTGGCATTCGAGCGCATTCACAATGTCCCCAAGCGGGGGCTGGGTGCCAAGGCGCTGGAGAAGATGCACCAGCATGCACGCCGTATGGGTCTGCCGCTGGCGGCGGCGGCGCTGCAACTGGCCGACAGCGACGAACTTCCCGCGCGCGCGGCGAACACCATCGGCGGGCTGATGCGGCAATTTCTGCACTGGCGCGAAACGGCCGAGACTGTGACGCCGTCCGATCTGCTGCGACTGGTGCTGGAAGAATCGGGCTACAACGCGATGCTGGCCGCCGATCGCTCTCCCGAAAGCGCCGGTCGCACGGAAAACCTTTCGGAACTCGCGCGCGCGATGGAGGACTACGAAAGCCTCGGCGACTTCCTCGAACATGTCAGCCTCGTCATGGACAATGACCGCGCCGACGATGGCGAACGGGTGACGATCATGACGATCCACGCCGCCAAGGGTCTAGAATTCGACAACATTTTCTGCGTCGGCTGGGAGGAAGGCGTGTTTCCCAGTCAGCGCGCAATCGACGAAGGTGGGCTGGCCAGCCTCGAGGAGGAACGCCGCCTCGCCTATGTCGCGATCACCCGCGCCCGGCGGCATTGCACCATCCTCCACGCTGCCAACCGGCGCATCTATGGCCAGTGGACCAGCTCCATCCCCTCGCGCTTCATCGAGGATTTGCCGGAAGAGCATATCGAGCAGGAAACCACGCTGACCGGCGGCGCTTCCCTGTGGCGTGCCAACTGGAGCGAGCAGGAAGACCCGTTCGCCCACGTCGCTCGCGACCGGCCCGAACGCGCCCAGACCCGCGGCCCCGGCTGGCAGCGCGCTCTGGCATCCGGATACGACACGCGGCCTGCACGAGTGCGCGAGAACACGCGGTCAGCAGCCAGTTTCGCCGCGCCAGCACGCAGCGACATCGCGATCGGCGCGATGGTGAGCCACGACAAATTCGGCACCGGCTGTGTGATCGATCAGGAAGGCAACAAGCTGACGATCCAGTTCGAGGATGCCGGTGAGAAGCGCGTGCTGGATAGTTTCGTGAAGGTGGTGGAGTAGCGTTCTGATTTCGCAGTCTTTTCGGTGAACCCTAGGCATGTTAGGCTGGCCGCAGCCCTGATGCGTCGGAGCCTCGATCATGAAGTCGCTGTTGGCCGCCCTTGCCCTGTGCCTGCCCGCCGCACTTGCCGCACAAAGTGAAGCTCAATCCGATAAAACCGACTGCACCGCGCCGGAAGGCTGGGCCGATGTCCTCGCGCGTGATCCCGATTTCGTGGTGTTCGGCGAAACGCATGGCACCCGCGGCCCCAGCGCTGATCGCCCGGATCGTCTGCGCCGAGGCAATCCTGAGCCACCGCGTGCTTTTGGCGGTAGAGCATCCGTCCGTTGCCAACGCTGATTGGCAGGATGCGTGGGCGCTGCCGCATGACGCCTTCCGCGCCGCGCTCCCCGACCGCGGCTGGCGCGGGCGTTTCGATGGCGTGGGGCGCGAAGCGATGCTGGCGCTGGTGCTTGGCGCCCATGCGCTGAAGGATGGGGGTGCGGAGGTCGATATTGTCGCCTTCAACGGCACGTGCGACGATGCGCAGAAGGTCCGCTTCGCCGATTTGCCCAGCCAAGGCCCTCACCAGGCCGCGCAAGCCGAGAATATCGCCGAGGGGGCGCGCCGTAAGAACTATGACAGGGTCATCGTACTGGTAGGCGGTTTGCACGCGGCAACCGCACCGGTCAGTATCGGCGGGCCACTGTTCGAACCGATGGCGATGCGGCTACGCAGCTATGGTTCCGTCGTCAGTCTAGAACTACAGCACGGCGGCGGCGGAGAAGCTTGGACTTGCCAACGAGAATGCAAGGCTAACCGAGCGGATGTTCGTATGACAAGCGACCGCCCACCCTATATCGGTCTAGGCGAGACACCTAGCAAGCTGCGCGCGTCCTATGACGGCATCTATTGGGTGGGCCCGATCACGGCCTCGCCTCCGGCGTTCCCACCGGAGAACTAAACCTCAGCCGAAGCCGATGTCGAGGAATGACGGGCGCGGGCCGTTCCATTCGCCGGCGGGGACGGGTTCCTCGTCCTCTTGATAGCGGCGGCGCGGCTTGCTGCTATCACTGGCGGTGACGCGATCGGTGCGCGGGGCTGACTTTTCGCGGCGGGGACGCTCTTCCCTCGGAGCGCGTTCCTCACGGGGAGCGGGTTCTTCACGGGGAGCACGTTCTTCACGGGGAGCACGTTCTTCGCGCGGTGCAGGCTCTTCGCGCAGCGCGCGTTCCTCGCGCGGTTCGTCCTTGGCGCGGCGGGGCTTTCTGGCCGGGCGCTCCTCGCGCGGTTCGGGTTTATCTGCAGGTTCTTCGGAGACTTCAGCCTTGGCAATCGCTGCCGACAGATCGACCCGGACATCATCCTTGCCGAAAGTCTTGATCGCGCTGCCGGTCAGCTTTTCGACATTGCTGATCGCTTCGGCGTCTTCATCCGAGACGAAGGTGAACGCGCGGCCCTTGGCCCCGGCGCGGCCGGTGCGGCCGATGCGGTGGACGTAATCGTCCGGGTGCCACGGCGTGTCATAGTTGAAGACGTGGGACACGCCCTTGATGTCCAGCCCGCGCGCCGCGACGTCGGAGGCGACGAGAATATTCACCTCGCCCGCCTTGAACCGGTCAAGCTCCTTGATCCGGCTCGACTGGTCCATGTCGCCGTGAATTTCGGACGAGCGAAAGCCGAAGCGGGTCAGGCTCTGATTGAGTTCGCGCACCGTGGTCTTGCGGTTGGCGAAGATGATCGCGGTTTCCACCAGATCATTCTCGAGGAACCAGCGCAGCGTATCCTTCTTCGCCCGCGACTTCACCGGCACCTTGAAGGCGGTGATGTCGGCATTGGTCGACGCCGCGCGGCTGACTTCAATCCGCTTGGGATTGGTCAGGAATTTCTTCGACAGCTTCTCGATCGGCGGCGGCATGGTCGCCGAGAAAAGCATCGTCTGGCGGGTTTCGGGCAGTTTGGAGCAAATGAATTCGATATCGGGGATGAACCCCATGTCGAGCATCCGGTCAGCCTCGTCGATCACCAGCAGCTCGCAGCCGTTGAGCATGATCTTGCCGCGTTCAAACAGGTCCATCAGGCGTCCGGGCGTCGCGATCAGCACGTCGACGCCGTCGGATAGCGCCTTCAATTGGTCACCCATCTGCACGCCGCCGATCAGCAGCGCCATCTTCAGATCGTGATTCTTGCCGTATTTCTCGAAGTTTTCGGCCACCTGCGCCGCGAGTTCACGCGTTGGCTCCAAGATCAGCGAACGCGGCATCAGCGCGCGCCTGCGGCCCGAAGCCATCACGTCGATCATCGGCAGCACGAAGCTGGCGGTCTTGCCGGTGCCGGTTTGCGCAATACCTATCAGGTCGCGCATCATCAGCACGGTGGGGATCGCCTGCGCCTGAATCGCGGTTGGCGTTGTATAGCCCGCGTCCTCGACGGCTTTGAGCAATTCGGGCGAAAGGCCGAGATCGGCGAAGGTCATGCGGTGTGTGGTGTCCGGGTAAGCGGGCAGGGTTGCTGCCGTGATTGCTGGCCTGCGCGCGCAAGAAGCGCCGCAAGGCTCTGGCGGCTTTCACTCAAACTGGCGAGAAAGTCAAGGAAACGCGCGCATCGCGCACCGAAGCATTACTCGCTAACCTGGACCAGCTGGCGCATCGCCTCGACCTCGCAGCGAACTCCGGTACGCGATTGCAGCTTGTCGCGGTCGACGCACAGCCGCCCGTCCTTGTTTTTCTCGACGTAGAAACCGGAATAAAAGTCCCGCGCGCGGCACGATTTGTCGAGGTTGACGGAGATCATCCGTTGATCGCGCAGAAACAGCACCAGGCGGTTGCCGCTGCCGGTCTGCACGCCTGCTATCCCGTCAAGCGGGACGCATTTTTCCTTGCGCGCTTCTTCGAACCGGGGGGCGATCGCGCGTTGGGGAAGCTCTGCCAACATGTTCTGGCGCGCGGCGGGCGGGCGCGGCGCGATCCGCACCACCACACGCTGTTCGATCCGCACCTGCCGCGCGGTCTGGGATGCGCGCAGGGTCGAAAGCGGATTGATCTTCGGCTCGTCCTGCAACGCTGCAGCGTCGCATTGCGGCGCGGACCACCGTTCGTGGCCAGCCGCTGACCCGCTTTCCGCCGGCAAAGCCGCGCCCACCGCAATCGGCAGCAGCAGCGTTGCAGACGCTGTCAGGGCAAACAGGCTGGACATGGCTACGGAAAGTCTCTCCTCGCGGGACGGCATCGTGCGGCGACTGGTGCAACCGACCCGCCCTGCCCTAACGGCGGCGATTGAACCGTGCCTTAACTGGACCGCGACAGGGTGCAAAACCGCTGGCACAATTGCCGTGGACTGTGGCAAGGGAGCAACAATGTCTATCGCCTCGAATGCCCCCGCCTTTCTCGATGAAGCCGCGACCCTGCTCGGCCCGCGCGGTCTCACCACCGATCCCGAACGGATGGAGGGGTGGCTGACCGATTGGCGCGGACGCTACACGGGGCGCGCCATGGCGATGGCATCTCCTGCCACCACGCAGGAAGTCGCCGCGCTGGTCGCGCTATGCGCCCGCTTCCGCGTGCCGATCGTCCCGCAGGGCGGCAATAGCGGCATGGCGGGCGGCGCAACGCCGGATGAAACCGGCACCGCGTTGCTGCTGAGCCTGCGGCGGATGGACCGGGTTCGCAGGTTTGATACCGACGCCGGGCAGATCGTGTGCGAGGCAGGAGTCATCCTGCAGCACCTGCATGACACGGCGGAGGAGGCCGGGATGCGGTTCCCGCTGACGTTAGGGGGCAAAGGTTCGGCCACCATCGGCGGGCTGGTTTCGACCAATGCAGGCGGCACGCAGGTGCTGCGCCACGGTACGATGCGCGCGCAGGTGCTGGGGCTGGAAGCGGTGCTCGCCAATGGCGAGGTTTTCGATACCCTCACCCCGCTCAGGAAGGATAACCGCGGGTTTGATCTCAAACAGTTGCTGATCGGTTCCGAAGGCACCTTGGGGATCGTCACCGCAGCGACGCTCAGGCTGCTGCCTGCGCCAACCGGGCGGGTAACGGCATGGGCGGGCCTTTCATCGATCACTGCCGCGCGCAGCCTGCTACGCCGTGTGGAGCGCGATCTGGGCGAGGCGCTCGAAGGTTTTGAAGTGGTGCCTTCCCATTGCCTCGACAGCGTACTGGCTCACCAACCCTCAGCGCGCGCGCCATTGAACGAAGCGCATGCGTGGAATGCGCTGATCGAATGCGTGTCCGCCAGCAGCGACAGCGCTGCCTTGCGCGAACGGCTCGAAGCCAGCCTTGCCGCTGCGCTGGAAGAAGGAATGTTCGCAGACGCGGTGATCGCCGCGAATGATCGTCAGGCCGAAGACTTTTGGCACTTGCGGGACTCGATCTCGGCTGCCGAGCGCGCATTGGGCCCGGCGATGCAGCACGATATCTCGGTACCGGTCGAAAAGATGCCTGAATTCATTCTTGCTGCCAGCCCGCTGATCGAGGCGGAGTTTCCCGGCACCCGCGCCGCCGCCTTCGGCCATCTGGGCGATGGCAACGTGCATTTCCACGTCCTTGCGCCCGCCGGATCGGTTCGGGGGGAATGGGAGGAAACGCAAGGCAAGGCGGTCAGCGCGCGGGTTCATGATCTGGTGAGCGAATGGGGCGGTTCGATCAGCGCCGAACACGGGATCGGGCAGATGAAAGTGGCGGAACTTGCCCGGCTGCATGATCCGGTGGCGCTGGCGGTTATGAACAGCGTCAAGCAGGCGCTCGATCCGATGGGACTGCTGAACCCCGGCAAGCTGTTGATGTCTGTCCCTGCGGCTTGCACCTGAAGCCGCAAAAGCCTACAGGCGCCGCGTCCGGCGGGGGGAGCCTGCCGCAGGGATCACCCGCAACTGATTTTTCTCGGAGACGAATTCATGGCCAGCGCGCCGCAACCGCAACTTCCGCTGTTCTACAAAGATCTGCTTCCGCTCAACAGCCGCGACCATGCCGATTGGAAGGTCGGTACGGCAGAAGGTGCGGCGTTCCTCGCCCAAACCCATGCGGTTCCGCTGACCAGCGACGAGTTCATCGATGCGCAGCGCAACTATCCGATCGTGTTCACCGCCGGTGACAATCCGCTTCCGATCGCGCTGTTCGGCCTGAACGAAGGCGTGAACACCTTCATGGACGAAAATAACAAGCTGACCAGCCAGGTCTATGTCCCGGCCTATGTGCGGCGTTATCCGTTCATGCTGGCCCGCCTGCGCCCCGAAGCGGACGATCTGTCGCTGTGCTTCGACCCGACGGTCGATTTCATCAGCAAGCGCGATGATGGTCTGGCCTTCTTCGACGAAAAGGCCGAGCCGACCGAATACACGCAAGGCGTGCTCGAATTCTGCCGCCGGTTCGAAGAAGCCGGTCAGCGCACCAAGGCGTTCATGGACGAACTGGGCAAGCTCGGCATCCTGATGGACGGCGAGATTGCGATCACCCGCAACGACCAGCCCGACACGCCGTTCATCTATCGCGGCTTCCGCATGGTGGACGAAGCCAAGCTGCGCGAACTGCCGATCGAAAAGCTGGACGCCCTGAACAAGAACGGGATGCTGATCCTGATCCACGCTCACCTGTTCTCGCTCAACCTGATGCGTTCGCTGTTCGAACGGCAGATGGCACAAGGCAAGGTGCCGGTGGCGCAGTCTGCTCCGCAGGGCGTGCCCAACTGATCGCACGGCTCGTCGCACGTCGACCAGCTTGCATCGCATGACACAAAGGAAGACGGGCGGCTCCGGTTGAAACGGGGCCGCCCGATTTCTATTTCAGGGATGTCGGCGGCGTTCTCCCTCATGCGTCCGCCGATGAGGCGCTAAAAGCGCAATCCCCTGAACCTTGACCACCCCGTGCACTCCCCCCTCATGCATCGGGGTGGTTCGTTGTTTCGCGCTGAGTCGGCTCACTCGGCCGCTTGCAGAAGGTTACCGCCGCCGCCGAGCGCGGCCGTCTCCGCCCCCATCTCGCGCACCATCGACGCTAGTAATCGTGCCATTGCCGCCAACCCTAGGCCCGGCTCGGCCAGACGATCATCCAGATAGGTCGTGCGGCACACTTCGATCTGAAGCGCATGGATCCCGTCTTGCGGCGCGCCGTGGCGATCAAGCACATAGCCGCCCGAATAGGGCCGGTTTTGCGTAGCCGTGCAGCCGCGCGCTTCGAAGTGACGCAGCGCGCAGGCCATCAACCCGCGATTGCAACTGATCCCGAACCTGTCGCCCAGAACGATCTGCGGTGCTTCGCGCTCGCCGTCTGCAGGGCGGAGCGGGGGCATCGAATGCAGATCGATCAGCAGGGCCGCACCCCATTCCGAGCGAATCTTTGCCAGTTCGTCTGCAAGAAATGCGTGATAAGCGCGGTGAATCCCGGCAATTCGTGCTTTCAATTCGGCGCGTGGCAGCCGCCCGCGCCAGATTTCGCCCGATCCCGGCAGACGCCTCGGCACCAGCCCCAGACCGCTGCGCGCACGGCGATTGCAGCCCGGCCCGCTTGGCGATTGCGGTGCAAGGCCTTCGGGCTGCCCGCCTTCGACCATGTCCCAATCAATGTCATCCTCGGCCCGGTTCAGATCGAGCAGCGCGCGCGGCGCGTGAGCGACCAGCAGGCCCGCCCCGGTCGCTTCGGCGATGGCAATGCCGAGCCGGTCGACCAGGCGATCCTCCAGCCGCAATTGCGCGCCTGCCGGATCGCGCATCCGTGCCACGACCTGCGGCGGATAAGCGCGGCCTGCGTGCGGCACCGCCACCAGAACCGGCAACCGCATCCGGCGCGGGACGACAAAGCTGTAGGAAGGAGCATCATTCAGCCCCGGCACCCGCCCGCCGCTGACGCGCAAATGGTCGCCTTGCGGAAAGGCGGCGGGATCATCGGAACCGGGCGGAGAGAGACGCATCTGGACAACTGTGCTGAAGCTTTTGTGCTTGTCTGTCAAAGGCTGATGCCGGGTGCCAGCACCTATCCCGTGGTTTCGCCGCGACAGACAAAGATTTCTTAAGCCCGCCGTGTTAGTTGCCGGACATGACCGGAACCAATGCCCCGCACATCCTGCTCGCCGAAGACGAAGAGGCGATGCGCACCTATCTCGAACGTGCGCTGACCAATGCGGGTTACCGCGTGAGTGCGGTCGATCGCGGCACCGAGGCCATTCCGTTGCTCGAAACCGGCGATTTCGATCTGCTGCTGTCCGACATCGTCATGCCCGAGATGGACGGAATCGAACTGGCGCAGCGCTGCGCCGAGATTTCCCCGCGAACCAAGGTGATGTTCATCACCGGCTTTGCCGCAGTATCCCTGCGCGCCAGCCGCGAACAGCCGAGCGCACGAGTGCTGTCCAAACCGTTCCACCTGCGCGATCTGGTGCTGGAAGTAGAGCGGGCATTCGAGGAGGCCGGTTAAGCCTGCCCGAATCACTTGCGCCCTGATCGGTGCTGCGGTAATGGCCGCCTCCGCTTCGACAAGAGGCGCCGCTTCCGATGGTGCGGGCGTATAGCTCAGTGGTAGAGCACTATGTTGACATCGTAGGGGTCGCAAGTTCAATCCTTGCTACGCCCACCATCGCAAAAGCCCCGCAACTCCACAGAGTTGGCGGGGTTTTTCTTTGCCCGTCGGTTTGCGGTGAATGGCGCGCCGGTTCGGCCCTTATCACTGGAAAACTGGCCGGAGCGCCTTCCCGCCTGCGCCCGGTGTGCCTAAGCCCGCATGGGTGAGCGCAGCAATCGACATGGGCCGGGACAATACGGGGCAAAGCATCTTCATCGATCTTGAAGAGCTGCTGGCCACGCGTCTGCTGGTGCAGGGCAATTCCGGATCGGGCAAATCGCATCTGCTGCGCCGGTTGCTAGAGGAATGCGCCGGCCGGGTGCAGCAGGTGGTGATCGATCCCGAAGGCGATTTCGTGACTCTGGCGGATCATTACGGCCATGTCGTGATCGACGCCGCTGCCTATTCCCCACGCGAGATCGAGGCGCTGGCGGGCCGCGTGCGGCAGCACCGCGCTTCGGTCGTGCTGGCGCTGGAGGAGTTGGAGGTGGAACAGCAAATCCGCTGCGCCGCCCTGTTTCTCACCGCGCTGTTTGATGCCCCGCGCGAACACTGGTTTCCGGCGCTGGTGGTGGTGGACGAGGCGCAGATGTTCGCGCCTGCTGCTGCTGGCGAGATGAACGACGACACCCGCCGCCTGACGCTGTCGGCGATGACCAACCTGATGTGCCGTGGGCGAAAGCGCGGGCTGGCCGGGATCGTCGCCACCCAGAGGCTGGCCAAACTGGCCAAGAATGTCGCAGCGGAAGCTTCGAACTTCCTGATGGGCCGGACGTTTCTGGATATCGACATGCAGCGCGCCGCCGATCTGCTCGGCATGGACCGGCGGCAGGCGGAACGCATCCGCGATTTGCAACGCGGACAATTCCTCGGCCTTGGCCCCGCTATCAGCCGACGCCCGGTGGCCGTGCAGATCGGCCCGGTTCGCACTGCGGGCAAGAACGCGGCACAAGTGCTGCTGCCTCTGCCCGATGCACCCGGCGATGAAATGGAGGCGCTGCTCAATGATCGGCTCGCCGAAGCGGCAAGCGATCAGTCGGCACGCAAAGCGCCTGCGCCGCCGACCCGACCGGCGGCCGATCTGGAGCAGGCTTTGAAATCGGTGCCGACGTTGCCAGTGCCAGAGGCGAAGCCGCCGCTGGCACCGATCGGCAGCCAAGCCGACGCCAGTACTGTCAAACCGCAAGCACCGGAAGCACCCCCGCCCCGGCTGCGCGCCGTCAGCCCCGCTAGCAGTGACGATGAGAGCGCACCCGGCATAGCCGACATTGTGCGCGAAATCGCAGCCAGCGATGGTGCAACATTCCGCCCGGCCACGGCGCTGTTCCGCGATTTCGCGATTCGCTGCCGCCAGCAAGGTGTTGCCAGCGCGCATGTCGACCTTGCCCGCTTCCGCCGCCTCTTCGCCTTCGAGGTCGCGGGGGTCGAACGTCTGGCCGCACCGGCACGCGCGCAGATCGAATCCATGGCGGGCGCGGTGGATGATGATGTCCTCGCCCCCTATCTCGCCATTCTGGTGGCAGCAGCGCACGACGCGCCGATGCCCGATGAAGGCGAACTTGCCCGGCTATACGGCAGTTCGTCGCCCAGCCGCGTGCGCCGCTTGCTTGATCATCTCGAACGCGGCGGCTTGATCGTGGTGCGCGAGGATTTCGGCGGCGATCGCAGCATTACCGTTCCCGGCATGGCCGACCTGTTGCGGGAGGCAAGCGACGAATCCGCTTCGGACGACCAAGATTCTGCTGCCTCGCCTCCGTCGCGCGGCGTCGCCTGATCGGCGCACCGGCACGACCTGCCGTGCAGTCCACCGGACGCCGCGGATTTTGCAAATCACTTGCAGGGGACCCGGCTTGCAAGCGCGCCAAGCCCTGCTAAAGCCCGCGCGGGATCTTTCACGACATCCTGTTCACTCACAGGCAGCCCGCGGACGGGCGATGAGAATGGGGCCTAATAGCCATGCAGAAAATCAAAGTCGCAAACCCGGTCGTCGAACTCGATGGCGACGAGATGACCAGGATCATCTGGCAGTGGATTCGCGAAAGGCTGATCCTGCCCTATCTCGACATCGATCTGCGCTATTACGACCTGTCGATCGAGAATCGCGATGCGACCGACGATCAGGTGACCGTCGATTCGGCCAACGCGATCAAGGAACACGGCGTCGGTGTGAAGTGCGCGACGATCACGCCGGATGAACAGCGGGTCGAGGAATTCAGCCTCAAGAAGATGTGGAAGTCGCCCAACGGCACGATCCGCAACATTCTGGGCGGCGTGGTGTTCCGCGAACCGATCGTGATCGACAACGTGCCGCGGCTGGTGCCCGGCTGGACCGATCCGATCGTGGTCGGCCGCCATGCCTTCGGCGACCAGTACAAGGCGACCGACACCCTGATCCCCGGCCCCGGGAAGCTGCGTCTGGTGTTCGACGGCGAAGACGGCACCAAGATCGACCTCGACGTGTTCGATTTCCCCAGCGCCGGCGTGGCAATGGCGATGTACAACCTCGACGATTCGATCCGCGATTTCGCCCGTGCCAGCTTCAACTACGGCCTCAACCTCGGCTGGCCGGTGTATCTGTCGACCAAGAACACCATCATGAAAGCATATGACGGGCGCTTCAAGGATCTGTTCCAGGAAGTGTTCGATAACGAAGGCTTCGCCGAGAAGTTCAAGGCCAAGAACATGGTCTACGAACACCGCCTGATCGACGACATGGTCGCCTCCGCGCTCAAGTGGTCGGGCAAGTTCGTGTGGGCGTGCAAGAACTACGACGGCGACGTGCAGTCGGACACCGTGGCCCAAGGGTTTGGTTCGCTCGGTCTGATGACCTCGGTTCTGCTCAGCCCCGATGGCAAGACGGTCGAAGCAGAAGCCGCGCACGGCACCGTCACCCGCCATTACCGCCAGCATCAGCAGGGCAAGTCGACCTCGACCAACCCGATTGCCTCGATCTTCGCATGGACGCGCGGGTTGATGTATCGCGGCCGCTTCGACAACACGCCCGATGTGGTGAAGTTTGCCGAGATGCTTGAGCGGGTGTGCATCCAGACGGTCGAGAACGGCCACATGACCAAGGATCTGGCGCTGCTGATCGGCCCCGGTCAGGATTGGCAGACCACCGAACAGTTCTTCGAGACGATCGTGCAGAATCTCGAAAAAGAAATGGCAAACTGGGCTTAAGGTCCGGCTTTAGGAGGAATTTTGGCAAGCAGATCGAAAGCGCGGCTGGAAATACGTCAGGCCAAGCTCAAGGACGTGCGCGCGATCGGGGAACTCGTTCGCCGCGCCTATGACGATCTGCCTGCCTATACCCAAGGCGAGATTCGCGGGCAGATCAACAACTACCCCGAAGGCTGCTTCGTTGCCATGTTCGATGGCGCGGTGGTTGGTTACTGCGCGTCGATGCGGCTGGACGAGCGGCTGGCGCTGTCCGATCACACTTGGGATGAAGTCACCGGCAACGGCTTCGGTAGCCGCCACGATCCCACCGGGGACTGGCTTTACGGCTATGAATTATGCGTCGACCCGGCGGTGCGCGGCACCCGTCTGGGACGGCGTCTGTATGAGGAACGCCGCACACTTGCCGAACGGCTCGACCTGACCGGTATCGTGTTCGGCGGACGGATGCCGGGCTATGCCCGCGCCAAGCGCCGCAAGAGCAATCGCGCCGATACGCCGCAGGAATATCTGGACCTCGTGATCGAAAGCAAGATTCACGATCCGGTGCTGCGATTCCAGCTCGCCAACGGTTTCGAGCCGGACGGTATCCTCCCCAAATACCTGCCCGAGGACAAGGCCAGCCGCGGCAATGCGGTGCGGATGATCTGGCGCAATCCCTATGTGGACAGCGACGCGCCGCCCAAGCACCGCCTGCCGCGCGATGTCGAAAGCGTGCGCATCGCCACCTGCCAGTTGCAATCGCGTGCCGTCTCCGGCTTCGATGAATTCATGAAGCAGATCGAATATTTCGTCGATGTCGCAGCGGATTACGAGGCGGACTTCATTGTCTTTCCCGAAATGTTCACGGTCATGCTGCTGTCGGCCGAAGAGCGCGAACTGACCCCGCTCGAAGCCATCGAAACGCTCAGCGACTACACCCCGCGCATTCGGCAGCGCCTGTCGGAAATGGCGCTGGCCTTCAACATCAACATCATCGGCGGTTCGCACCCGACCCGCATGGCTGACGGGGACATCCACAATGTCGCCTATGTCTGCCTGCGCGACGGATCGATACACGCGCAGGAGAAGATCCACCCTACCCCGAACGAAGCCTATTGGTGGAACATCAAGGGCGGCGACAGCATCGACGCGATCCCGACCGACTGCGGCCCGATTGGCGTGCTGATCTGTTACGACAGCGAATTCCCCGAACTCGCCCGGAGGCTGGTGGACGAAGGCGCGCGGATCATCTTCGTGCCGTTCTGCACCGACAGCCGGCAGGGTTACATGCGCGTGCGGTACTGCTCGCAGGCGCGCGCGATCGAGAACCAGTGCTTTGTCGTGATGAGCGGCAATGTCGGCAACCTGCCCAATGTCGCAAACATGGACATCCAATACGCGCAAAGCTGCATCCTCACCCCGTGCGATTTCCCCTTCGCGCGTGACGGGATCGCGGCCGAGGCGACCGAGAATGTCGAAACACTGACAATCAGTGACGTCAACCTCGCCGATCTCAGCTGGGCGCGGGCCGAGGGCACGGTCATGAACCTCGCCGATCGCCGCTTCGATCTCTACCGGATCGAATGGGACAAGCGGGTCGGCAACATCAAGGATCCGCTTGGCGAAGAACGCGAAACAGGCTTATCGCGCCCGCTCGGGCCGCCGTCTGCAGGTGGTGGGTGACACGGGTTTTCCGCCACGCTAAGCCATAAGCGTGGCCGGCGAACTCACTCTCTCTCCCATTATGTCCGACGCGCTGGTGATCCTCGGCGCGGCGGGGATCGTGATTCCGGTATTTGCCCGGTTCCGCATCACCCCGATCATCGGCTTCATCCTGATCGGCGTGCTGGTCGGCCCCTATGGGCTCGGCTCCTTGGTCGAGCGAATACCCTGGCTTACCCACATCACGATCGACGATCCGGAGGTGCTGGTCCCCTTTGCCGATTTCGGCATCGTCCTGCTGCTGTTCGCAATCGGGCTGGAGCTGTCGTTCAACCGCCTGTGGCAGTTGCGGCGGCTGGTGTTCGGCCTGGGCGCGCTCGAACTGCTGATCATCGGCTCTTCGCTCGCCGCCTTCCTCGGCCTGACCGGCATGCTCGATTGGACAGCGGCAATTGCGCTCGGCTTTGCGCTTGCCTTCTCTTCGACCGCGATCGTGTTACCGATTTCGGGGACGCGCTCGCCGGTGGGGCGCGCGGCGCTATCGATGCTGCTGTTCGAAGACATCATGATCGTGCCGATCATCTTCATCCTCGGCGCGCTCGCCCCGGCGGCGCAGAACGACGGCTGGGGCGGGCTGGCCGAAACCCTGTGGCAGGGCGGTCTGGTGATCGCGGTGCTGCTGGTGGCGGGCCGCTTTGCCCTGCCCCGCCTGTTCTCGCAGGCCGCCCGCACCAAAAGCCCCGAACTGTTCCTTGCCGCCTCGCTGCTGGTCGTTATCGGCGCGAGCCTCGCCACCGCATTGGTGGGTCTGTCTCCAATCGTCGGTGCGCTGATCGCCGGGCTGCTGATCGCGGAAACCGAATATCACACCGAAGTCGAGATGATCATGGAGCCGTTCAAGGGACTTGCCCTCGGCGTGTTCCTGATCACCATCGGCATGAGCATCGACCTGATGGCAATCAGCGCGGACATCACTTCGATCGCGCTCGCGGTGGTCGGTGTGCTGGTGTTCAAGGCTTTCGTCACCGGCGTTCTTCTGCGAGTGATGGGCGCGCGCCGCAGCACTGCGACCGAAACCGGTGTGATGATGGCGAGCCCCAGCGAGACCACGTTGATCGTGCTGGCCGCTGCGACCGCCGCCATGGTGGTCGATTTCGAGACCGCGCAATTCTGGCAGACGGTGACCGCCATCGGTCTGACTGTAACGCCGCTGCTGGCCAAGCTCGGCCGCATAATTGCGCGGCGGGTCGACGGCGCGCCCGAGCTTCCCGATGAAGACGATAACGAGGATCGCACGATCATCGTCGGCTGCGGCCGCGTGGGACGATTGGTCGCCGACATGCTGCGCACCCACGGGCAGCCGCATGTTCTGCTCGATTCCGATCCGGACCTGATCGAACGTGCCCAGCGAGACGGTTACCGCGCCGTGTTCGGCGATGCGGGACGCGGCGATTCGCTCACCCGCCTGGGCGTCGAAACCGCTCCGGCGGTGGTGCTGACGATGGACGAGCCCGTGCTCGCCCAGCGTCTCGTCGCCAAACTGCGCAGTACCTATCCCGATCTTCTGGTCGTCGCCCGTGCGCGCGATACAGACCATGCCGCGGCGCTCTACCGCGCCGGGGCCAGCCATGCCGTGCCGGAAACGCTGGAAAGCTCGCTCCAGCTATCGGAGGCGGTGCTGGTCGACATCGGCATCGCAATGGGGCCTGTGATCGCCTCGATTCACGCCAAGCGCGACGAATTCCGCGAACAGTTGGAGCGCGAAGGTGGGCTGACCGAAAAGCCCAAGCTGCGCACAACCAACGCCGAAGCCTGAACGGCGCCATCAGACCAGCGCCGACCGACAGCCCAAGGCGACCTGTCGCACCGGACCGAACATTTTCCTCTCCCCCGCGTTGGTATCGCGAGGAGAGCAAAAATGAGCGACAACAACGATCCGGCAAAGCCGACCCCCAATGACGAGAAATTCAAGCCGCAGAACGTGAAAGGTCCGCTCAAGGACAAGGCCCCGACGGACCGCCGCGGCAGTCCGGGTGATACCGAGGGCTATGACGTCTCGCATGGCAGCGACCCGCAAACCAAGCGCACGCCTGGCAACTGAGGGCGTCACCTACAAGGCGGGCTGAGCCGCCAGCGCAGCCTTGATAGCCGAGAGCGCATCGGCGGCCTTTGCGCCGTCCGGACCGCCGCCCTGCGCCATGTCTGGCCGCCCGCCGCCACCTTTGCCGCCGAGCGATTCCACGCCAGCGCGCACGAGATCGACTGCGCTGAAGCGGCCGGTCAGGTCGTCAGTCACCGCCGCCGCGATGCTGGCCTTGCCGTCGTTCACCGCAACCACCGCCGCCACGCCCGATCCGATCCGCTGCTTGGCCGCATCGAGCAGCGGGCGCAGTTCCTTGGGGTCCAGCCCTTCGAGCACCTGACCGCTGAACGTAACGCCTGCCACGGTCTCGTCCGCCGGTACAGCCACCCCGCCCGTCGATCCGCCACCGCCAAGCGCCAGCGCCTTCTTCGCCTCGGCCAGCTCCTTTTCGAGCCGCTTGCGTTCGTCCATCAGCGCCGCAATTCGCAAGGGCACTTCTTCCGGGGTGGCCCGGATCACGCTGGCAGCTGCCTTCAACGCATCTTCTCGCGCCACCAGCCACTGCCGCGCCGCCTCTCCGGTCAGTGCCTCGATGCGGCGTACGCCCGAAGACACCGCGCTTTCGGAGATGATCCGGAACACGCCGATATCGCCGGTGGCGCGCACATGGGTGCCGCCGCACAATTCGACCGAGTAATTGCGACCGCCGGTGCCGGCGCGTCCCATGGAAAGCACGCGCACTTCGTCGCCGTATTTTTCGCCGAACAGCGCCAGCGCACCCGCCTCGACCGCGTCATCGGGGCTCATCAGGCGCGTGCCCACCACCTCGTTGGCGCGGATTTCGGCGTTCACTTCGGCTTCGACGGCAGCAATATCTTCGGGCGTCAGCGGAGCCGGATGCGAGAAATCGAACCGCAGACGGTCCTCTGCCACCAACGATCCGCGCTGCGTCACGTGTTCGCCGAGCCGACCGCGCAAAGCGGCGTGGACGAGGTGTGTGGCGGAATGGTTCGCGCGCACGCGGTCGCGCCGCTCGGCATCGACCTTGAGTTCGACCGTGTCGCCGACTGCGACCTGGCCGGCGTCAATGCGGACGTGGTGCGCGTGCAGGCGGCCCAGCGGCTTGGAGGTGTCGGTGACTGTTGCCTGCAACCCGCCGGTGCTGGCCATAGTGCCGCTGTCGCCAGTCTGGCCGCCGCTTTCGCCATAGAACGGAGTCTGATTGGTGAGCACCACCACCTCATCGCCGGCTGCGGCTTGGGCCACTTCGGCTCCGCCCTTGACGATCGCGACCACCCGGCCTTCACCCGCGGTCGAGGCGTAGCCGGTAAACTCGCTCGCGCCTTCGCGTTCGGCGATGTCGAACCAGACCTCGCCCGATGCTGCCTCGCCCGAGCCCTTCCATGCCGCGCGCGCCGCTGCCTTCTGGCGCGCCATGGCAGCGTCGAAGCCCGCGCGGTCAACTCCGATGTCGCGGGCGCGCAGTGCGTCTTCGGTCAAATCATAGGGAAACCCGTAGGTGTCGTAGAGCCGGAAGGCGATTTCGCCGTCGAGCTCTCCGCCCGATTCCATGGTGCCGGTTGCCTCGTCGAGCAGCTTCAATCCCTTGTCGAGCGTGCGGCGGAACTGGGTTTCCTCGCGTTCGAGCACTTCCTCGATCAGCGCCTGCCCTCGGCCGAGTTCGGGGTAGGCCTGACCCATTTCTGCGACCAGGCTGGGGACGAGCCGGTGCATCAAGGGTTCCGTGCTGCCCAGCAAATGCGCGTGGCGCATTGCGCGGCGCATGATCCGGCGCAGCACATAGCCCCGCCCCTCGTTGGAGGGCAACACCCCGTCGGCCATCAGGAAACTGGTCGAGCGCAGGTGATCGGCGATGACACGGTGCGATGCGGCGTGCTCCCCCTGTGCAGGCACATTGGTGAGGTTTTCCGAAGCCGCGATCAGCGCCTTGAAAGTGTCGGTATCGTAGTTGTCGTGCACGCCTTGCAGGACGGCGGCGACGCGCTCGATCCCCATGCCGGTGTCGATCGAAGGCTTGGGCAGGTCGCGGCGGGTGCCATCGGCCTGGCTCTCGTACTGCATGAACACGAGGTTCCAAATCTCGACGAAGCGATCACCATCCTCGTCCGGACTGCCCGGAGGGCCGCCGAAGATATGATCGCCGTGATCGAAGAAGATTTCGGAGCAGGGGCCGCACGGACCGGTATCACCCATCGACCAGAAGTTGTCGGCGGTGGCGATGCGGATGATGCGTTCGTCCGGCAGGCCGGCGATGCGCTTCCACAGCGAATGCGCCTCGTGATCGGTGTGGTAGACCGTGACGGTGAGCTTGTCCTTGGGCAGGCCCCATTCGCGGGTCAGCAAGGTCCAGGCGTGTTCGATCGCCTGTTCCTTGAAGTAATCCCCGAAGGAGAAATTTCCGAGCATCTCGAAGAAGGTGTGGTGCCGGGCGGTGTAGCCGACATTGTCGAGATCATTGTGCTTACCCCCGGCGCGCACGCATTTCTGCGAGGAGGTGGCGCGCGGTGCGGGCGGCGTCTCGAGTCCGGTGAACACGTTCTTGAACGGCACCATGCCGGCGTTGACGAACATCAACGTCGGATCATTGTACGGAACGAGCGCGGCGCTCGGCGTGACGGCGTGTCCGGTCTTGCCGAAATAGTCGAGGAAGGACCGGCGGATTTCGTTGGTTGAGCTCATGGTCGTGCAGTTAGGCAATGCGGGCGATTTAGGCAATGCAGCGCGCTTAGCAGGCGGTGCACCGCACGACGTCAGTGTTGCCTGCGATCCACAATCGGCAACGCGGCACATCGGCCAGCAGCAGGCTGAGCGAGCGCAACGAAAAACCGGCGCCAAACCTGCGGGGAGGTCTGCGCCGGTTTTCCGGTTTTTCGAGCGCTTGGAGACACCGGGAGTAGGACACTCCCGACACGCCCGCTTGAGGATCAGTCGTCGGAGTCCGCGTCCGGCCCCGTCATCATCTCCTCGGCGACCTTGTCGGTGCGGCTGCGAATCGCAGCTTCCAACCGGTCGCAAACTTCCGGGTTCTCCTTGAGATAGGTCTTGGCGTTTTCACGACCCTGACCGATGCGGATGCTGTCATAGGAGAACCAGCTGCCCGACTTTTCTACCAAGCCCGCCTTCACACCAAGGTCGATGATCTCGCCGATCTTGGAGATGCCTTCGCCGTACATGATGTCGAACTCGACCTGCTTGAACGGCGGGGCGACCTTGTTCTTGACGACCTTCACGCGGGTGGCGTTGCCGGTAATTTCGTCGCGGTCCTTGATCTGCCCGGTGCGGCGGATATCGAGCCGGACCGAGGCATAGAACTTGAGCGCATTGCCGCCGGTGGTGGTTTCGGGATTGCCGTACATCACCCCGATTTTCATCCGCAGCTGGTTGATGAAGATCACCATGCACTTGGAACGGTTGATCGAGCCGGTCAGCTTGCGCAGGGACTGGCTCATCAGACGGGCCTGCAGGCCGACATGCGAATCGCCCATTTCGCCTTCGATTTCAGCCCGCGGCACCAGCGCCGCAACCGAATCGACCACCAAGACATCGATCGCGTTGGAACGCACCAGCGTGTCGACGATTTCGAGCGCCTGCTCGCCGGTATCGGGCTGCGAGATGATAAGCTCGTCGATATCGACGCCCAGCTTTTTGGCATAGACCGGATCGAGCGCATGTTCGGCATCGACAAAAGCCGCGGTGCCGCCCGCCTTCTGCGCCTCGGCGATCACGTGCAGGGCCAGCGTCGTCTTGCCTGAGCTTTCCGGGCCATAGACCTCGATCACGCGCCCCTTGGGCAAGCCGCCGATGCCGAGCGCGATATCGAGCCCGAGCGAGCCGGTCGAAATCGCTTCGACCTGCATGGTTTCCTTCGAGCCGAGCTTCATCGCCGAACCCTTGCCGAAGGCACGGTCAATCTGGGCAAGAGCAGCTTCGAGCGCCTTTTGACGGTCCACGTCTTTTTCCTTCTGTACCAGCTTCAATGACGTAGCCATCGCACGCGCTCCTTCGCTTGCCTAGAGGCGATCGCCGGTTTTCGACGATCGTCCTTGGACATCGATGTATCGCGTTTGTTCCGATAGAACAAGTGGGGAACGAAAATAATTTCCTACAGCGCCTGCAAATGCTTGCCGCCGATCACTTGGCTGTCGCTTCGGCCTCTGCCTGCTCGGAGCGTGCGTGTCGCAGCACGGCCCCCACCTTGTCACCGATAGAAGCGACACTGAAAGGCTTGGCGATGAAGTGCATATCCGGAATGTCTATGTCGCGGCGCAGTTGTTCCTCGGCATATCCAGACATGAACAGCACAGGCATTTCGGGCAGTTTCGCCCGGATCGCGCGCACCATTGCCGGGCCATCCATGCCGGGCATCACCACGTCGCTGACGACGATATCGAAGCTGGCATCGGGCTCGGTAATCGCCACCAGACCTTCCTCGCCATTGGCGCAGGACGTCACCTCGTAACCTGCCCGCGCCAGAGCGCGTTCGGCGACCGCGCGCACCATGTCTTCATCTTCCACCAGCAGCACCTTGCCGCCCGCCGACCATTCGGACGAGATAAGCGGCGCCTTCACCTCGCGCTTCTTCGGCACCTCGCCGCGATGAACGGGGAAGTAGACGGTGAAGCGCGCGCCTGTCGGTCGGCCTCCCTTGTCAGTGATGTTGTCGGCGAAGATGAAGCCGCCCGATTGCTTGACGATGCCATAGGCGGTCGACAGGCCGAGACCGGTGCCCTTGCCCTGTTCTTTGGTGGTGAAGAACGGCTCGAACAGTTTCGGCAGCACGTGCGGCGGAATGCCGCCGCCGGTGTCCTGCACGATCAGCACGGTGTAATCGGCGGCGGGCAGCACTTCTGAGCCCAGCTGCACCACTTCGGTCGCATGCAAGTGGCGCGTGAACAGCGAAATCCGCCCGGTGCCGTTCCCGCGCACTTGGCCGCCGTTCCCCTGAATTGCGTCGCGGGCATTCACCGCCAGGTTCATGATCACCTGTTCCATCTGCTGCGGATCAGCCCGCACCGCGCCGAGATTGCGATCATGCTGGACGTAGTACGTGATCTTTTCGCCGAGCAGCCGCTTGATCAGCGGGCTGACCTCGCTGACCACGTCGGGCAGCTGGATCACCTCCGGGCGCAAGGTCTGTTGGCGCGAGAACGCCAGCAGCTGGCGGGTCAGCGCAGCGGCACGGTTGGAATTGGCGCGAATCTGCTGGATGTCGTCATAATCGCTGTCACCCGGAATATGGCGCAGCAACATCAGATCGCAGGTGCCGATGATCGCGGTCAGCACATTGTTGAAATCATGCGCGACCCCGCCCGCGAGCTGGCCCACGGCCTGCATCTTGGTGGCCTGCGCGACCTGACGTCGCAACTGGTTCTCCTGGCTCGAATCGGCAAGGCTCAGCAGCACTGCGCCCTCGCCCAGCCCGCGCACCCCGGCCAGCCCGAGCGAGACCGGCTCTTCCGGGCTGTTGACCAGCCGCACCGCCACATCGCCGCTGGTCGCCGGTCCGCGTCCGTGGCGGCGCACCGCATCGGACAGCGCGGCCTTATCCTCGCGCACCACCAGATCGGTGGGGAAGGAGGGAAGACCCCGCCCTTCGCGATCAACCGCGCGCAGGAACGCCTCGTTGCCGAACAGGAAGCGGCCGTCGCGATCGGTCATGGCGAGGCCGAGCGGCAATTGTCCGAGCAACGCATCGAGCTGCGCCACCCCGGCCTGCGCCGCGCCGTCCCAGCCGCTGCCGATCCCCACGCCGCTGTCGATAAGCAGCATCAGCGAGGTTGCCTCGTCCGGCCCGGCAGGCCGCTCTTGTGTCGCAGGATCGATCAGCGGAATGTCGACCAGCGTCTGCGGCGTGCCCCCGCGCCCTTCGCGGGCGAAAAAGATGCGGTCGCGGTCGTCGGTGCGCAGGAAACTGACGAAATCCTGCCCGGCCAGAGTCGCACTGTCATCGCCCGCCGCACGTTCGGCGAAACCGGAACTGACCATGCGGATCACGCCGTCAGCAGTGGTGATTGCGGTCTCAATCCCGGCGCGGCTTAGCATCTTGCCGAACGGACCCGAAAGGTCGAGCGCGCCGAGGCTGACGCCGCTGGTGCGCGGACTCTGACGCAGCCGCCAGACGAGGTGATCTTCGCCCCGCCCTGCGCGGGTGACGGATACCTGCCAGTCGCTCTCGCCGTCGGGCGCCGGCAGCATCTCGAGCGTGCCGGACCCGTCGCGCCAGACATCGCGGGCCAACCGGGTCAGCGCCTCCAGCGCCTCACGGTCGAACGGCAGCGCAGGCGGCGCAGCGGCGGCGCCGAAGCTGTCGACAAACAGGCTGTTGGCGCACACCATCCGGTTAGCGCGATCGGTTATGGCGACCGCCTCTCCGCTGCGTTCGATCGCGGCGACGGTTACCGTCCAATCGGGCGTGGCGAGCTGGTTTTCGGTCGGAACGTCGCGCCGCCTGTCCATGATCACCACACCGCCCAGCAGAACGCCGACAGCCAGCGCGAAGACCAGCGCCACCAACCAGCTCGCGGTGGCGAGATACAGCAGGACAGTGCTGAAGATCAGTGCCGCCGCCAGAACCATCAGCAGCCATGACGACGGCGCGTTGGCCATCGCCGCGCCCGGATCAACGACCGCCGGGGTAGTGGGTTTTGAATCTCGGCTGTTCGGCTTGGACAAGCGGCTCGTTCCTGTTGCTGCATTTCAGCCCGCGGTGTGGTCGCGGGCACTGCCCGTACCTAGTGCGAGCCGAGCCGCTGGTCGAGCCGGGCCTCCATCACCTTCAACCGTTTGGCCCGTTTCCGGGCCACCACGGCGCGCCAGATCCATCCGGACAGGAAATAACCCACCGATGGGGCGATCACCGCCATCACCGCAAAGCCGAAAGCGGTGGTTCCGGCCATCTGGAAGAAATCGGCGACCATGCTCCACGCCCCGGTATCCATCGCGGTGGACGCCAGCGCGGGGCCATCGGCATCGATCCGCAGAGTGAAGTTGCCGACCTTGTTCGCCACCACCAGCCAGAACGGCAAGGTGAAAGGGTTGGTGACGAAGGTCACCAGTGCAGCCAGCGGCACATTCGCCCGTGAAGGCAGGGCAAGAAAGGCCGCGAGGAAAATCTGTCCGAGCGGAATGATGAAAGCGGCAAACAGCCCCAACGCTACCCCGCGCGGCACCGATCGGCGGGTGAAACGCCACAATTCGGGCGACAGAAACCGGTGAGCAATGGGCGCTAGATACTTGTTGTTCGCCATTTCCTCACGCGAAGGCATGTGCTTGCGCAGCATGTCCATCGCCCAGGTCTTGGAATGTTTTGCCGGCGGCTTCGAGGTGCCGGGCCGATCGGGATCGGAGGATGTCACAGACGCACTCCTCCGCCGCGCTCTGGCGCAGGCATCCCAAAAGGTGAATCGGCAAGGTTCATGAAGCCACCATGTAGTGCAATATGGGTAGCAAGGCGTTTCTGACCAGTAGGTGAATCCGTCCGCAAGCCGGAATTTTTTCATCCCTACTTCCGCATCATCCCCTGTCCCGCATCAATCGTGCCTTGTCGCGCTTCCAGTCGCGATCCTTGATGGTCGCGCGCTTGTCGTGCGTCTGCTTGCCCTTGGCCAGCGCGAGCTCGACCTTCGCCCGGCCAGTGCTGTTGAAATAGACCGATAGCGGCACCAGCGTCATGCCCTTGCGCTCGACCGCGCCGAACAGTTTTTCGATCTCGCGTTCGTGCAGCAGCAGCTTGCGCGGGCGGCGCGGTTCGTGGTTCAGGCGGTTGCCATGGCTGTATTCGGGGATGTTGGCGTTGATCAGCCACACCTGCCCGTCCTTCACCTCGGCATAGCTTTCGGCAATGCTCGCCTCGCCGGCCCGCAGCGCCTTGACCTCGGTGCCCTGCAAGGCGAGCCCGGCTTCGAACTTGTCCTCGATATAGTAATCGTACCGCGCACGGCGGTTTTCGGCGACAGTCTTCAGCTTGTCGAAGGTAAGGGGTTTCGGGCGTGCCATAAGGTCGGGCGATGTAGGCGCGCAGCCGGGAAAAAGCGAGAGGGTTCGGGCGGATTTGCTTGGCGAGCGGGCGATGGACGCAGTAGACGGGCGTTCTGACGCATCGCAGACAGGGGTGCAGCGGACGGGGGGCGAGCAATGCAAGGTATGGAACCGGAGCCATTCGCCATTGCGGGTGCAACGATAGCCCCCGGCACCGCGCGCGATGTCGCCTTCCAGATCACCACGCTGGCCACCGGCACGCCTTCGGCATTGGCGATCCGCGTGTTGCACGGAGCAAGGCCCGGCCCGGCCGTGTTCGTCAGCGCGGCGATCCACGGCGACGAGATCATCGGCACCGCTATCATCCAGCGACTTGCGCAGGAATGCGATCCGCAAACCCTTGCCGGCACGTTGCTGCTGGTGCCGGTCGCCAACATCTTCGGCTTCATGACCCGGTCGCGCTATCTGCCCGACCGCCGCGATCTCAACCGGTCGTTTCCCGGTAGCGCCAATGGTTCGATTGCCGGACAGTTGGCGAACATCTTCTACCGTGAGGTGGTGGGGCGCTGCACGCTCGGCATCGACATCCATTCCGCCGCGATCCACCGTTACAATCTGCCGCAAATCCGTATCGCGGCGGGCAATACGCGGCTGATCGAACTGGCGATGGCGTTCGGCGCGCCGGTCATCATGGAAAGCCCGCTGCGCGACGGGAGCTTGCGCGATCTGGCCCATAAGCAGGGGGTCGACATGCTGCTGCTGGAAGCGGGAGAGGCGCTGCGGTTCGACCGTCTATCGGTCGAGACAGGCGTTGCCGGGGTCAACCGCGTGCTGGCGCATCTGGGCATGATCGAGGCGGATGACGGCCTTACCGAAGTCGGCATCCCGGCTCGCGCCAACCGTTCGGTGTGGGTCCGGTCCCCGCGCGGCGGTGTGGCGCATTTTGTCCGCGAATCCGGCGATCCGGTGCGAAAGGGCGATGTGCTGGGCTGTGTCACCGGATTGTTCGGCGAAGATGCACAGGACATGGTCAGCCCGGCCGATGGCATTATCATCGGCCACGCCACCCTGCCGGTGGTGCACCAGGGCGATGCCTTGTTCCATATTGCCGAAATCCCCCACCCCGAACGCGTCGGCGCACGTATCGAAAGCATTACCGCAGCGATCCTGGCAAGCGAGCCGCAGGGGGCGCCAGAGGCGCTACTGGATGAGGATGAAGTGGTGTGATTTCGCCTTTTCGCGTGATGAACGCGGAAAGTAGGAGACACATGAGACACTGTCCAGGAAGCGAAAACCCTGCCCCGGACGCAGCTTTGCAAACGGACAGAACGGCTGCGCAGGATCGACGGGCAAGGCATAGGAGGCCAGCCTACCCGTAATGGCGGCGCGTAGGAAAATCCTATCCTGCCAACACTCCGGACGACACCAGCGCTTCGTCCACGGCATTCTTCGCCTCGTCCGAGCATTCGACCAGTGGCAAGCGCACTTCGGCCCCGATCCAGTCATGCACGCGGCTCAATGCATATTTTACCGGCGCGGGGCTGGCGTCGGAGAACATCGCATAATGCAGCGGGAACAGGCGGTCGTTCAACTGCCGCGCCTTCTGCAATTCATTGGCGGCGATTGCGGCATGGAATTCCGCGCACAGCGCAGGCGCGACATTGGCCGTCACCGAAATCGCTCCCCTGCCGCCTGCAGCAGCATGCGGTAGCCACAATTCGTCATTGCCGGAAAGCTGGCAGAAATCGCGCCCGATCCCCATGCGGTGATCGGCCACGCGCGAAAGATCGCCGCTGGCGTCCTTGATCGCGATGATCTTGTCAGGATAGCGCCGCACCAGTTCGACCACCGTGTCATCGAGGATGTCGGTGACCGTGCGGGCAGGCACATTGTAAAGCACGATCGGCAGGTCGCAGTTTTCCGCCAGATAGCTGAAATGGGCGATCAATCCGGCCTGGCTTGGGCGGTTGTAATAGGGCGCGACGCACAGCCCCGCAGCCGCGCCTGCCTTTTTCGCGAAGTTCATGTGCAGCGCAGCGTTGCGGGTGTCGTTGGAACCGCAGCCCGCAATCACCGGCACGCGGCCCGCTGCCTGTTCGATACAGACTTCGATCACGCGGTGATGTTCGGCATTCGACAGGGTCGAGGCCTCGCCCGTGGTCCCGCACGGCACCAGCGCGGCGCTGCCGTTGTCGATCTGCCAGTCGACCAGCCGCCGGAACGCGGATTCATCAAACGCTCCGCCGCGAAAAGGAGTCACCAAAGCGGGTATCGAGCCGCTGAACATTGCTTTTGTCCTGTCATGACCAGTAGACGGGGAAAGGATGCGAAAAATCTCATCCACCCCTCTTCGTTAAGCGCCTACTAAGGAGCCGACCGGCACTATGTCCAGCATGGTTCACATTCCCTTGCAAAAGACCCGCTGCGCCGCCCTTGCTGGACTGGCGGTGCTTGGCGGCGCCGCGATGCCGCTTGCGGCGCAGACTTACACCCAGCCCGCGGGCACCAGCGACCTTGTCGCCCGCCAGCCCGGCGCAATCGCTGCGGCAGTGGCGCGATGGGAGGTGCTGCAGGCCAGTCGCGAGCTCGGGTTCATGGATTACGCCGGTTTCGTGCTGACCTATCCCTCGTTCCCGCGCTCCGAAATCCTGCGCCTGCGCGCCGAGGCCGCGCTCGAAAGCGAAGCGCCGCCGCAGGCCGATCTGCTGCGCTATTTCGAATCCAATCCGCCGCTGACCAATCCGGCACGTGCGCGCTATGCGCTGGCGCTGGCTGGCGCGCAGCGGGCAGAAGCCTTCACCGAGGCGCGCAAGGCATGGCGCGGCGGCACGATGAGCGATCCGGCCGAGCTTTATCTCGCCGGTCTGTACGGATCGCAGTTCACGCCCGAGGATCACGCGCTGCGGATGGATTCGCTGCTGTGGCAGGGCAAGGCCGAGGCGGCAGCGCGGCAGCTGGTCAATCTCGATCAGGCCGATCGCCCGCTGGCGCTCGCGCGGTTGGCGTTGCTGCGCGGAACCACGCCTGAACAGGCCGGGGTGGCGGTGCCGCAAGGCGCGCTGACCGATGCGGGCTATGTCTTCAATCTCGTCAATCACCTGCGCGCCTCGCGCCAGATGGGCGAAGCGGCGCGCGTGCTGATCACCGCCCCGCCATTCGTGCGCCCGGCCCGCGATCCTGCGGACTTCGTCGGCGACATGCTCGCGGTCGCCAAGGCTTCGGGTTCGCGTGAAGCTGCGCAGATCGCCGCGCGCGGGGACGATCTGTTCGCCCCCGGCACCGACATCTCGCAAATGTCATTCACCCTGCGCGATCGGTATACCGATCTGATGTGGCTGGGCGGGACAAGCGCGCTCTGGAACCTCGGCGACGGCGCGGCTGCCGCACCGCTGTTCCAGCGTTACGGCGATGCCGCGCGCACTCCGCTGACCAAGGCGAAGGGATATTACTGGGCCGGTCGCGCCGCACGCCAATCGGGCAACGAAGCGGCGGCGCGGGTCTATTTCGAGAACGCTGCGCAGTGGCCGCATTATTACTATGGCCAGCTGGCAATTTCCGCATTGGGCCAGCCGATGCCGGCATTCGATCCGTTGCCCGCTGTCACGATCACACCCGAAGCGCGCGCCCAATTCGAAGCGAGCCCGCTGGTGCAGGCGATCCGCGCGCTGGCCGTGAACCGCAGAGACTGGCGCACCGAGCGGCGTTTCTTCGAAGCGCTGGGCGACGAGGCCGATACGCCGGAAGAACTCACCATGACCGCGCAGCTTGCTGCCGAAACGGGTCTGCGCGAAATGGCGGTGGTGATCGGCATGAAGGCAGGCGAGCACGGGCTGACGGGGTTCGAACGGATCGGGTTTCCCACCATCGAAACCCCGGTGGTCAATGACTGGACGATGGTCCATGCGATCAGCCGTCAGGAAAGCGAATTCGACCGCACCCGCGTTTCCCACGCCGGGGCGCGCGGGGTGATGCAGCTGATGCCCGGCACCGCGCGCGAACAGGCGGGCAAGCTGGGGATGCAATATATGAGCGCCAACCTCACCGGTTCGCCCAGCTATAATATCCAGCTGGGCGATGCCTATTTCGCGCGGATGATGAGCTATTACGGCGGCGCCTATCCGCTGGCGGCGGGCGCTTACAATGCCGGGCCGGGACGCGTGAACCAGTGGCTGCGGCTCAATGGCGATCCGCGCCGGGGCGAAATCGACTGGGTGACATGGATCGAGAAGATCCCGGCCAATTTCGAGACGCGCTATTACATCATGCGCGTGATCGGCAATGCCGTGACTTATTCGCACATGTATCCCGATGAAGCCGGGTTGCCGCGCCCCGTCGACGCCTTCCTGCGCTGATCCTGCGATGAAACCTCAGGGGCCGCCGATAACGCCTGCGGGGATGGCCGCATTGAAGGCGCGTTATGACCTGTTGCTCGGTACCGAACGCCCGGCGATTGTCGAAATCGTCAGCTGGGCTGCGGGCAATGGCGACCGCAGCGAGAACGGCGATTACTTGTATGGCCGCAAGAAAATGCGCGAGATCGACCGCGAACTGGCCTATCTCGCCCGCCGCATGAAGGCGCTGCGGGTGGTCGATCCCGCGGCGCAGGTCGATCGCAGCCGGGTTTTCTTTGGCGCAGCCGTGGAGATCGCGGACGAGGACGATAACCGTCAGACCGTCACCCTCGTGGGCGATGACGAACAGGATGCGGGCGCGGGGCTGATCGGCTGGAGCTCCCCGTTGGCCAAGGCGCTGCGCGGGGCCAGTGTCGGCGATCTGCGCGTGGTCACCCTGCCCTCTGGCAGCAAGGAATGGGAAGTGCTGGCAATCGGCTATGCATAGGCTTGCGATTCTCTGCGCCCTTGTCTGCCTTGCCGCGCCGCTCGCCGCGAAGGACAGCCTCGGCGTCTATGACAGCTGGGCGGCGTTCCGCGATGCCGATGCGGCGCGCTGTTATGCGATTGCCAAGCCGCGGGGGCAGGAAAAGGACGGGGCGTTTGCCTCGATCGGCAGCTGGCCGGCGCAGAAGATCCGCAATCAGGTGCATTTCCGCTTGTCGCGCGCGGTGCCAGCGAAAAGCGCCGTTCGCCTGCGGATCGGCTCCACCACCTTCCCCCTCGCCGCAAACGGGCGCGATGCCTGGGCCGAGGACGCGCGCGCGGATGCGGCGATCGTCGCAGCCCTGCGTTCGGCAAGCGCAATGCGCGTGAGCGGGAACGGGTTTTCGGACCGATATGATCTGGCAGGCGTGGCCACGGCAATCGATGCTGCAGTGGTAGGTTGCGCGCAGCGCAGATGACCCAACAAGGGAGCGGGTGCGCGCGGCGCTAGACGACTGGTCAAACCGCGAAGCTGCCACTATATGCCGCGCCACCCATGGCCGATACTGCACTCATGACCATTCCGGGCCTCAGCGACCCGGTGCCTGCCGCGCGCGACATCACGCCGCGTGCCGACGGACGCATTGACCTGATCGGCCTGCCCCGCCCGCGCATCCGCGAATTGTTCGCCGCCGCCGGGCTGGACGACAAGGCCGCCAAGCTGCGCGCCAAGCAGGTGTTCCACTGGCTCTACCACCGCGGCGTCACCGATTTCGAGGCGATGACCGACATTGCCAAGTCGATGCGCCCGTGGCTCAGCGAGCGGTTCGTGATCGGACGTCCGGAAATCGTCGAGGCCCAGCATTCCACCGACGGCACCCGCAAATGGCTGCTGCGCACCGCCGACGGGCACGATTACGAGATGGTGTTCATCCCCGACGAGACGCGCGGCACGCTGTGCGTCTCCAGTCAGGTCGGCTGCACATTGAACTGCACCTTCTGCCACACCGGCACGATGAAACTGGTGCGCAACCTCACCCCCGGCGAAATCGTCGGACAGGTAATGCTGGCGCGCGATGCGCTGGGCGAATGGCCCAAGGGCAGCATGGCAAGCATGGCCGATATCGTCGACGAGGATGACGAGGCGGGCCACTACACCGCCGATGGCCGCCTGCTCACCAACATCGTGATGATGGGCATGGGCGAGCCGCTATACAATTTCGATCACGTGCGGGACGCGCTCATCCTGGTGATGGACGGCGACGGGCTTTCGCTGTCGAAGCGCCGGATTACCCTGTCGACCAGCGGCGTCATCCCGATGATGGAACGCTGCGGCGAAGAAATCGGCGTCAACCTTGCGGTGAGCCTGCATGGCGTGCGCAAGGACGTGCGCGACGAGTTGGTGCCGCTTAACAAGAAATACGGCATCGAAGACCTGTTGCAGGCCTGTGCCGATTACCCCGGTGCCAGCAACGCGCGGCGCATCACGTTCGAATATGTGATGATCCGGGACAAGAACGACAGCGATGATGACGCGCGTGAACTGGTGCGGCTGCTGCGGCAGTACAACCTGCCGGCCAAGGTCAACCTGATCCCGTTCAACCCGTGGCCCGGCAGCGGCTATGAATGTTCCACTCCGGACCGTATCCGCGCCTTTTCCGAAATCGTGTTTCAGGGCGGGATTTCCGCGCCGGTGCGCACCCCACGCGGGCGCGACATCGATGCGGCTTGCGGGCAGCTGAAAACCGCGGCGGAAAAGAAAAGCCGCGCTGAGCGGGATCGCGAAGCCGCCGCCGCCGCGCTCGGCTAAGGTTGCACCCTGCGCAATTAAGCTCGGCCTGATTTTCGCACAGCCTGGCCCGCCAATCGGCAGGTCACTCACCCAGGTTACGTCATTCGTCGCGATTTTCCGGCTTTCTGTCCGTGATTTGGACATGGGCGCTTCGGATTTTCCCGTTGGCCCGCACAAGCCGATGAGGAGCGATCATGGCGGAAATTCCCGTAACGCATAAATCGAACAAGAGCTGGCTGTGGTTGCTGCTGGTGCTGCTGCTGCTGGCGCTGCTGATCTGGTGGCTGCTTGCCGATGATGACGAGGCCATCGAAACGACCGAGCCGGTCGCGATCGAGCAGACCGAGCCGATGATGACCGAACCAGCCGGTGTCATGACGATCGCCGCCATTCTGGAAAACCCGCAGACCTATTACGGACGCGATGGCTTTACCGCGGAAGTCGGCGTGGACGGGCCGCTTACCGATCGCGGTTTCTGGATCACCGACGATGCCGGCAACCGCATGTTTGCGCTGGTAATCGACGAGCCGCGCGAAGTGCCGATCGACATCAACCCCGGCCAGCGCCTGCGGATCACCGGCGGCACCGTGCGCAATCCGTCCGATACTAACGATATCCCGGGCGTGCCGCTCGACGATGATACCATCCGGACGATGCAGGACCAGCAGGCCGTGCTGGTGGTGAACGAGGACAATATCGAGATTCTCGAGGCGGCATGACACACCCGGGACAGGAGAGAGACATGAAGACCGACGATTATATCGACCTCGATGAACTGGACGATTACAAGCTGGAACACCGCAATCAGGATCTGCGCGGGCACAACCTCTACAGCCATGACGGCACCCGGCTCGGCACGGTTTCGCGAATGCTTGTCGATCCCGAGCGTGAGCATGTCGCCGCGCTGGTGCTGGACGACGGACGCGGCGTTCCGGTCAGCGATATCGAAATCAGGGATGGCGACGCCTATATCGATCCGGTCGAGGAAAGCCGCTACTTCACGCCGCGCAAACGCGAACGCGAAATGCCGCGCGGACCAGTGCGGGTGCGCCGCCACCGGACCTGATCCAGCGCCGACCTGATTGCAAACAGGAGATTGCACCGCGTCCTTATCACAGCGATAAGGGCGCGGTGGACCCTCAAACCCTCGCCTTCTACCAGGCCCGCGCGCCGCACTATGTGCTGAAACTGGGCCAATCCCACAGCTATCAACTCGATTCCTTCCTCGATCGCCTGCCACCGGGCGCGCGCGTGCTCGAACTGGGCTGCGGCGGCGGGCAGGATTCGGGCCGGATGGCTGAACGCGGGTTCAGCGTCGATGCGACCGACGGCACCCCGGCAATGGTCGCCAAGGCCAACAAACGGTTCGATCTGGGCGCGCGGGTAATGACGTTCCACGAGCTGGATGCCGACGCGGCGTATGACGCTGTGTGGGCGCACGCCAGCTTGCTGCATTGCCCACGCGCCGAACTTGCCGGCGTGCTGGCCCGGATCAACCGCGCCTTGCGTGCCGGCGGCTGGCATTTCGCCAGCTACAAGCTTGGCACCGACGAAGGGCGCGACAACCTTGGCCGGTTCTACAATTTTCCCGATGCCGACTGGCTCACCGCGCAATATGCAGCGATCACCGATTGGCAGATCGAGGACACCCGACAGTACATCTCCGGCGGGTTCGACAATATCGATCGGGACTGGATCGACATCATTGTGAGCAAGCCGTGATCCGCACCGTCGAAGCCGTCTGCACCGGCACCGCCCGCCCCTTCAACGGCGCGGAATTGAGCGCCTTTGCCAAGCGTCCGCGTGAAGGCGCAGTGCAGGTGCTGACCGATGGTCTCGCCCCGGATGAACAGGCCGACCGCAGCGTTCATGGCGGGCCGGAAATGGCGCTGCACCTTTACCCGCTCGATCATCATGCCTTCTGGCGCGAGGCAATCGGCAATTCCCCGTTGCTGGACGAGCCGGGCGCCTTCGGTTCGAACCTCGCGGTCAGCGGCCTTACCGAAGACATGGTGCATATCGGCGACCGCTTCCGCATCGGCCCCAAGGCAACCGGCGCGCTGATCGAAGTCAGCCAGCCCCGCCAGCCATGCTGGAAGATCGAACACCGCTTCGGCCAAAAGGGCATGGTCGCGGCCATCATCAGGACCGGACGCTGCGGCTGGTATTTCCGGGTGATCGAGCCGGGCGAAGTGGCGGCGGGAGATTCGCTCGAACGGGTGGCGCTTGGCGCTACCGAATGGAGTGTCGCGCGCGTGTTCCGTGCGCTGGTTGCGGGCAAAGCCACGCCGAATGAACTGACCGATCTTGCCGATCTCCCCCCGCTCAGCCCCAAATTGCGCGAAAGAGCGGCAGCCAAACGCGGTTAATCAACGCTCTATCGTGCGCAGAAGGCAGGTGAACAGAACCTGCTGCTTCCTGAAAGCATTGTTCATCCTGCGTTCGCCTTAGCTGAACGAAAAGGGGGTCGCTCCATCGGGGAGCCGCCACAAGGGAAACGACCATGAAACACCTTGCCCTCATCGCCGCCGCCGGATCGCTGGCAGCCTTTGCCGCCCCCGCGCAGGCTGCCGAACTGCCTGCCGCACCCTCGCCGATCTTCGCCAGCTTCCATGACAGCGCCCAGCCTTTCGCGCCCGTGGCTGCTTATGGCGATGACGATTGGGACGACCGGCGTGATCGTCGCCGCTGGCGCGGGCGTGACCGCGACCGCGATTGGGACGATGATGACCGTCGCTATCGCAATGATCGCCGCCTCAGCCGCAACGACCGCGTATGGCGCGGGCGTGACGGACGCTACCGCTGCCGCCGCGATGATGGCACCGTGGGTCTGGTGATCGGCGCAGTCGGCGGCGCACTGGCTGGCCGTGCAGTCGACACCCGCGGCGACCGCTCGCTGGGCACGATCCTCGGCGCAGTCGGCGGCGGTCTGCTGGGCCGCGAGATCGACCGGGGCGAATCCCGCTGCCGTTAATGTGTGATGCGGCAGGGCGGCATCCGGCTGAGCCGGACCTCGCCCTGCCGCTCACCACTTTTCCCGAATACAGCTTTCGGGCAGCCTGAACTTAGAAGCAGCCGACCCGAAAGGAACTGCCATGAAAAAGATCGCACTCATCTTCGCCGCCGGAGCCATGACCCTGCCCATGGCAGCGCCCGCACAGGCCGACCCTCCGCCGCACGCCAAGGCCTATGGCAAGCGCGCCAAGGAGGCCCGCATCTACGATGACCGTGGCCGGTATTTCGAACCGCGCCGCCTCGGCCGGGACGACCGCATCTGGCGCGATGGTGATCGCTATTACTGCCGCCGCGACAATGGCACCACGGGCCTTGTGATCGGGGCCGGGGTAGGCGCGCTGCTCGGCCGCACCATCGACACCCGCGGTGACCGCACCGTCGGCACGTTGCTCGGCGCGATCGGCGGCGGCCTGCTGGGCCGCGAGATCGACCGGGGCGATTTGCGCTGCCGCTGATCCGCGCTTTATCGCAGGCGCGCACGGTCTCTTGCGGATTGATGCGCGCCGCCGGCACTGGTAGCCACGCTGCCATGCCCGTTTTCGCAAAGCCTGCCCAATGACTCGCCCCGCAGTCCTCGTGACCGGCGGGGCGACCCGCATCGGCGGCGCTATCACCCGCGCCTTTGCTGCAGCAGGCTGGCATGTGGTGATCCACTACCGTTCGTCAGCGACGGAGGCAGACGAGCTTGCGGCCAGCCTGCCCTCGGCCGAGACAATCAGTTTCGACCTCACCGACGATGAAGCAGCCGTGGCAACCATCCGCGATCTGGCCAACCGGATCGGCGACTGGCGCTGCCTCGTCAATTCGGCGTCGGTGTTCGAGTATGACGGTGTAACCACGCTCGATCCGGCAACGTACCGGGAGGCGATGCAGGTCAACGCCCTTGCCCCCGCCCGGATTGCCCAGACCTATCTTGCCCACGCGGCGAGCGCCGCCACGCGTACAGTGATTCAGATCACAGACATGAAGCTGGCCAATCCCAACCCCGATTTCTTCAGCTACACCATGTCCAAGCACGCGCTGGCGGCGACCATCGCGATGCTGGCCAAGGGCGCGCAGTCACCGCAGGATCGCATCTATGGCCTTGCGCCAGGAGCCATCCTCGCCAGCCACGACCAGCGCGAGGAGGAAACCGAGCTTTCGCACCGCATGAACCTGCTCGGCCGCAAGACCGGGGCAGGCGAGATCGCGGATGCCGCGCTGTTCCTCGCGGGCGGCGCGCTGAAGAGCGGCGAGACGTTGTTCATCGACAGCGGCCAGCACCTGCTCGACCAGCCGCGCGACGTGATCTGGCTGGCGCGCGAACGCGCCGCTGCAGAGCGCACGGCATGAGGAGACACCTGCTTTCGACCCGCCTTTGGCATTGGGTGAATGCGGTCGCCATCGTGGTGCTGTTCATGTCCGGGTTGAACATCTCCAACGCCCACCGCTACCTTTATTGGGGCAATTACGGCTTCGATCCCGCGGACGCGTGGGCAAGGGTCGCGCGCTTTCCTGCGTGGGCCACGATCCCGCAACGCTATGATTTGGCGGAGGCGCGCGACTGGCACAATCTCGCCGTGTGGCCCTTTGCCGTCGGGCTGCTGCTGATCTGGATCGCGATGCTGGCGAACGGTCATTTCCGGCGCGACCTCGCCACCGGACGACGCGACTGGACGTCGCGCGCGTTCGTCGCCTCGCTGCGCGCCCACGCCGGGGGCGAACCTGCAGCGGGCGGTTACAATCCGGTGCAGAAGATCCTCTACGGCCTCGTCTTCGGCGTGCTGCTACCTGCGATGGTGCTGACCGGGCTGGCCATCAGCCCCGGCATCGAACCTGCCGTGCCATGGCTGGTCGAAGGGCTTGGCGGGCGACAGAGCGCGCGATCGCTGCATTTCATCGCCGCCTGGGGCATCTTCGGCTTTTTCGTCATCCACGTCGTGATGGCGCTGGCCGGGTGGCGGCTGATCGGGGAGATGATCACCGGCGGGCGCAAGACGGAGGACGCGGAGCATGGCTGACATCGGACGACGCGGGTTGCTCGCCGGGATCGCGGCGCTCGGCGTGGGCGCGTGCTCAAAAATGGCGGACAGCGACACGGCCCGCAGCATTTTCAACGCCGCCGAAGACTGGCACCGCGCCGCGCACCGCACGCTGGCGGGCAGGCAAAACCTCGCGCCCGAATACGCACCCGAGGACCGCTCGCCCAGCTTTCGCGGGAACGGGTCGCTGACGGTCGATAGCGATTTCTACCGCCAGCAACTTGGCCAGGGCTTTCCCGATTGGCGGCTGATGGTCGGCGGGCTGGTCGAACGACCGCTGGCGCTCAGCCTCACAGACATTCGCGCCCTGCCCCAGCGCACCCAGATCACCCGCCACGATTGCGTCGAAGGCTGGAGCGCGATCGGCGAATGGACCGGGCCGCAGCTCGGCACGCTGCTGGATGCGGCAAAGGTGCGCGAACAGGCGAATTTCATCGTCCTGCGCTGCGCCGATACGCTGTATGGCCGCGAATATTACGAGAGCATCGACATGGTCGATGCCTATCACCCGCAGACGATCATCGCCCACGCGCTGAACGGGGAACCCCTGCCCGAAAAGAACGGCGCGCCCTTGCGCGCCCGGATCGAGCGGCAGTTGGGATACAAGCACGCCAAGTTTCTCACCGGCATCGAAGCGGTCGCCAGCCTCGACGACATCGGCGCGGGCAAAGGCGGCTTCTGGGAGGATTTCGCGGGCTATCAATGGTATGCAGGGATCTGAGCCTGCGGTCTGATCGGCCGCGCCATGGAACACTGCGGCCCGCATGGAGTTGACGCCGGTTTCGACGCTATGCCACCCCGGTCACTGCGCTGGCCCGGTCACTGCGCTGGATTGCCACTTTGCGGGGCGAGCGACACCGGGTAACCTCCTGGCAGGCAAACACGAAAGGAGACGCATGAGCAAGGCACTCCTCGACCGCTTTCTCTCGCGCGCTGTCCGGCAAGGGCGGCTCGGCATTGTCTTCGCCGATGGCAGCGCCGATACCTATGGAACCGCCGCGCCGGGCTTCCCCGACATCGTCCTGCGCTTCACCGACGACCGCGTGCCGCGCGACATCGTGATGGACCCGCGACTGGGCGCGGCCGAGGCTTTCATCGATGGGCGCTTGCTAATCGAGGAAGGCGACGTGATGGGCCTCGCCACTCTGCTGCGCGCCAACAATGCCTGGGACAAGGGCGGCGACATCGGGCGGCCCAATCCTCTGAAGCGGCTGATCAACCGGGCAAGCTTTGCCGCGGAACAGGTCAACAACCGGCTCGGCGCGAAGCAGAATGTCGCGCATCATTATGACATCGGCAATGATCTGTACGCGCTGATGCTGGATGATGAGCACTGGCAGTATTCCTGCGCATACTGGCCCGCGGAGGACATGACGCTAGGCGAAGCACAAGGCGCGAAGCTAGCGCATATCGCCGCGAAACTGGCGCTCTCGCCCGGGCAGCAGGTGCTCGATATCGGCTGCGGCTGGGGCGGGATGGCGATCCATCTGGCGACGCACCACGATGTGCACGTCACCGGCATCACCTTGTCCGAGGAACAGGCCGCCCTCGCCCGTAAGCGCGTCGCCGCCGCCGGGGTCGCGGACAAAGTCGACATCGTGCTGCAGGATTACCGCGACACCGCGGCTTCGGGCCGCAAGTTCGACCGGATCGTATCGGTCGGGATGTTCGAACATGTCGGGCGCGCGCAGTTCGAAACCTTCTTCGAAGCTTGCGCCAACCTGCTGGAAGATGACGGAGTGATGCTGCTCCACACCATCGGGCGCATGGGGCGTCCGGGCACCACCGATGCCTTCACCCGCAAGTACATCTTCCCCGGCGGATATATCCCGGCGCTGTCGGAGACGCTGGCGGCGTCCGAGAAGTTCCGTCTGATCGCCGCCGATGTCGAAACGCTGCGGCTGCATTATGCCCGCACGATCCGCCAGTGGTACGCTAACTGCATGGCCAATCGCGACGCGATCGTCGCGCTCCACGACGAGCGGTTCTTCCGGATGTGGACGTTCTATCTCGCAGGCGCGGCGACGGTGTTCGAGCATGGCAGCATGTGCAATTATCAGATCCAGTACATCCGCAGCCGCCACGCCCTGCCGATCACCCGCGATTACCTGCTTACCGGCAAGGGCGAGGAAGGGGGCTAACCGGCTTCGGGCAAGCCTGGCCGGTTGCGCGGGCGATAGACCGGGCCGAACCCCATCAGCGCTGCGCCCACCAGCGGCAGCGCCACCACCCACCAGCGGACTCCGGATATGCCTTCCGGACTGGCGATAGTCAGTCCCGCCGTCGCGCCCAGCCCGGCGCAGATCGCCAGCACGCCCAGCACCACCCGCAGCCGCGGCACGGTGCGCCCGCCGCGGATCGGGCCGAAGCTGCGTTCATGCCGCGCGAAGAACGCGATCATCGGCAGCAGCGCGAGCACGTAGATCGCGATCCACATCGGGCGCGAAGCCCACCATGCGCCGGTGCCGGGAACCGAATCCAGACCCGCGCCGCCCAGCAACAGCCACACGAGTGCCATCACCAGCACGAAGGCGGTGAGGTGCCACAGATAGATCGTCATGATCATCCCGTTCATCAGCACGGTCGCCGTCCAGATGCCGAGATTGTCCAGCATCCTGCGCCCCAGCGGCTCCAGCGCCAGCACCAGCCCGACCTGCACCATGCCGAGTGCAAACAGGGCCAGCGTCGGCGGCAGCGAATTGGAAAAGCCGCCCGGCGCAGACACCATCGACACCGGATAGAAGCCATAAACGGTGATCGCGATCAGAATGCAAAGCGACACGGCGAACCACGCCAGCGCGAACACACGGTTGTCGAACTTCCCGGCGCGCCACGCAAAACCCAGCTGGTGGACCGCCAGAAACACCCACAGGAAGTTGGTGAAATTGACGTAGGGAACCCCGGCAGTGAAGGTCAGCCAGTCGGTCAGCATCGCGGCGGGGATGAACACGGCAAAGCTCGCCCACCCGAACCGCTGCCACGCACGGTGCGCAATCGGCGTGCAAGCCGTAACCAGCAGATAGACCGCAAGGAACCACACCGGGATCAGCGCCGCCTCTGTTGCCATGCGGATCTGGTCGCGCGGCAGCCCGATCTGGGTCATCGTCACCGCGAGCGCCGTCCACAGCAGCAGCACCGGGAACGTCGGCGTGATCAGGCGCTGCACCCGGTTCGCCAGCCAGTCGCGATACACGCCCGCCTGCCCCGGCGCGGCATTGCGGGTGATCACCTGCCAGCTGACGCTGTTCGAATAACCGCCCACCAGAAAGAACACCGGCATGACCTGAAAACCCCAGGTCAACCAGTGCGTCCACGAAGCGACGCTGAGCAGATCGCCGCGTTGCAGTGCGCCAGCCTCGTCGACATACAGCCCGGCCATCAGCCAGTGGCCCATGACCACCGCCATGATCGACACGGCGCGCAGGAAATCGACCCAGCGGTTCCGCTCGGGCGGGGTCAGCTCCGCCAGTTCGCGCGCCTTGCTCCACATCGTCAGCATCATGTCCCCCGCGTCAGTGATAATGCCATAAGCCCAGACCCTTGGCATGCAAGTCTGACCAAAGCATTGATGCACGCCCAGCCGCCTGCTAACGCGCGCCGCGTTCATCCATCAAGGAAATCCTCCATGTCCAATCCCAAACGCGTCGTCCTCGCCTATTCCGGCGGGCTCGATACCAGCGTCATCGCCAAGTGGCTGAGCGTTGAGCGCGGGCTGGAAGTGGTGACCTTCACCGCCGATCTGGGACAAGGCGAGGAAATCGAGCCCGCGCGCGCCAAGGCGCAGGCGATGGGCATTCCCGACAATCACATTTTCATCGAAGACCTGCGCGAAGAATTCGTGCGCGATTTCGTGTTCCCGATGATGCGCGCCAACGCCCGCTATGAAGGCGACTACCTGCTCGGCACCTCGATCGCCCGCCCGCTGATTTCGAAGCGGCTGGTGGAAATCGCACACGAAACCGGCGCGGATTTCATCGCCCACGGCGCGACCGGCAAGGGCAATGATCAGGTGCGGTTCGAACTCAGCGCCTACGCGCTCGATCCTGATATCAAGGTAATCGCTCCGTGGCGCGAATGGGATCTGACCAGCCGCACCGCGCTGATCGCCTGGGCCGAAGCGCACCAGATCAACGTTCCGAAGGACAAGCGCGGCGACAGCCCGTTTTCGACCGACGCGAACCTGTTGCACACCTCGTCCGAAGGCAAAGTGCTGGAGGATCCGTGGGAGGAAACCCCCGATTACGTCTATTCGCGCACGGTCAATCCCGAGGATGCGCCGGACACGCCCGAATACATCACCGTGGATTTCGAGCACGGTGACGGTGTGGCATTGAACGGTGAGGCGATGTCGCCAGCCACACTGCTGACCGCGCTAAATGAATTGGGCCGCAAGCACGGCATCGGGCGGCTCGATCTGGTCGAGAACCGGTTTGTCGGGATGAAATCGCGCGGGATGTACGAAACGCCGGGCGGCGAAATCTACGCCCGCGCGCACCGGGGCATCGAACAGATCACGCTGGATCGCGGCGCGGCGCACCTCAAGGACGAGCTGATGCCGCGCTATGCCGAACTGATCTATAACGGCTTCTGGTTCAGCCCCGAGCGTGAGATGCTGCAGGCGGCAGTCGATCACAGCCAGGACAAGGTCACCGGCACAGTGCGGCTGAAGCTGTACAAGGGGCTGGCGAGCGTGGTCGGGCGCAAATCGCCGCACTCGCTCTATTCCGAAGCGCACGTGACGTTCGAGGACGACGCGGGCGCTTACGATCAGAAGGACGCGGAAGGCTTTATCAAGCTGAACGGGCTGCGCCTGCGGTTGCTGGCACGGCGCGACCGCAACGCCTGAAGCGGCGGCATCGGCGAGTCGCCGCGGGGCCGATCTGTGTTGCGCCACCAAAAATGACAATCGGACGGCGTTTTCTTGCCGTCCCGCCAGTATCGTCGCTGCGAATGCGACGAAGCGTTGAATTATCCACTCTCGTCCACAGGCGATCCGGGCAGAAGTGGATAACTCACCCCTGAAAATCTTGCCAGATCGCCGGTTGAGGCGCAATTTCAACTTGTCTTCGGGAGACAAACCAACCGGAACGGAAGGCCGCAAGGCCTTGAAGTTCTGAAGGTTTAGACCCCAAGGATGGCGGTGGCACTTGTCCACGCGCTCGTCGAGAGGTGGCATGCGGAAGGCTTCGGCCAAATGCAAGCCGGCTCGTTCGAGACGGGAGCGAAGCTGAGCCACCGGACAGGCTGGGAAACTGGCCGGATCGGGTGATGGAGGGGGGCGCAAGTCCCGTTCCGCCGCAAGCCTGGAACGGCAAGTTACACAGTCTCGGCCAAGCGAATGCGCAAGGCAGCGGATGTCGGGGGCTTCGGGCTCCGAATGACGCAGCCGGGCATGAGCGAAAGCCGGATGCCGGTGCGAGCGCCGGTGAGCAATCTCGGCACGCGACGTCGCAAGACCGAATGTGCAGGGGCCAGACATCGGGCGCCAAGTACGCCCCGCAGCAACCACGATGGAAGGTTCGCCGGACATCGTCAGAGCAAGGGGTGGCCACGCGCTGGTGAGAGTGGGGTCGGCAGCAATGCCGGCCCCATTTGCATTGCCCTCCCCGCCTTTCCCCAACCATCACCAACTCCGCGACTCGGGCGCGATCCGATCGCGGCACCCTCCTGATCGGTCGCCCCAAGGGCATCCCGCCGCATTTCCCGCGCAATCTGGCGACGAACCGAAGTCCTGGCGCGGCGAAGCGTTGGCGCGGGTTGCCTTGGGTAAGTTTCGCCACCTACAGCCCCGCGTCATGCAGACGGGAACACGCACATCCGGCACCACATCACGCGGCGGTTTGACCCTCGCGGTGAGCGCCCTGCTGATCGCCATCGCGCCGTTTGCCGCGTCAATGGCCGCCACGCCGGCCGACATCGCGCAGCCGGTCGAGCCCGCCGCCGCGCCCGAGATGATGCCGCTCGGCGACGCCAGCCTGCCCCTCCCCGCCGAGGCCGAGCCCGCTCCGCCCGCCGTCACCAGTATCGGCAGCGGCAGCGCATCATACTACGCCAGCAAGTTCCACGGCCGCCGCACCGCCAGCGGCGAGGCGTTCGACAATGGCGCGATGACAGCGGCGCACCGCACCCTGCCCTTCGGCAGCCTTGTCCGCGTCACCAACCCGGCCAGCGGCAAGAGCGTGACCGTGCGGATCAACGATCGCGGCCCGTTCAGCCGCGGCCGCGTGATCGATGTCAGCCGCGCCGCCGCCGAGGAACTCGGCCTTGTCAGCCGCGGTCACGCCACAGTCGAACTCGCGCTGATCGAGGACTAGCCCCCCCTTCCCCGCGCGTCACGGCGATAGCCCGTTCCCGGCAACGGGAGGCTTACATCCCCGGCATCGTCACCCCGGCGCTCGCGCCGCAGCTGCGCGCGATGCCTTCCACCTTGGATCGGTCCGCGCCCAGCATATCGGTCATCTCCAGCCCCGCGTCCGCCAGCCTGTCGATCAGGCAGGTGCACAGTGCCGCCCCCTTGGACGGATCGGGCGCCATCCGGCCGAACTGCCGCTCGCACTTCGCGACCGAGGCCGCCCGGATATCCTCGGGCGATTGCGGCCCGCAGGCCCCCAGCATCGCCAGCGCCGCCACCATTCCGCCCGTTTGCCACGATCTCATTCCGCAACCCCCGATTGTCCCGCCGCATGATCGGCCGGACCGCGATGCTACATCAGGGCATCCGCGAGAGCCAGAGCCGCTCCATTTCGCGGCGGCGGGCGCGTGTAGGAGACACATGAGACACTGTCCAGGAACCGAAAATCCGCCCCCCGCGCGGGTGCCCGGTCAGTCGCTTTCGTCCTCGCCCGGATCGTCCTCGCGCCCTTCGTCATCGCCGGCATCATCGTCGTCGAGGTCATCATCGACATCATCGTCGTCGAAGTCATCGGCGTAGAGGTCGTCGTCCGCGCCGTATTCATCCTCGTCGTCGTCCCAGTCATGGATTACCGGAGGGTTGAGCAGCCGGTCGATCCGCGTGTCGAACGCCTCCGCGGCTTCCTTGATAACGTACTTGCCCTCGAGCCGGTCGAGCCGCGCCAGATGCGCCAGCAGCAGCCGCGCGTCATAGCGGGTGCGGGTGGCGACTTCCTCGCCGTGGTAGAACACGCTTTCGGTCACCCCGTTCAGCGCCCGGTCGGCGAGCACTTCCTCGACCTGCGGGCGGGCGAGCACCAGGGCGGCATCCCACAATTCGCGAAACTCGCCCGAGGCGCGCCGCATCCGGTAACAATGCGCGCGGCTGACCCCCGCCTGCCCCGCCGCCGCCCGGACATTGCCCCACTGCGACAGCGCGGTCAGGAAATGGGCCTGCACCTCGCGCGAAAGCCCGCCGAACGGCTCGGCCGGCGCGAGGGTCTGCAGATGCGCGGGAGCGGGTGCGGGTGCGGGTGCGGGTGCGGGCGCGAGCGGGGCGGCGGGCGAAGCGCGATCAGGCGCAGCGATGAGCTGGGTTGAGGGTGTGTCGGTGCTGGCAGCGGGAGGCGTGGAGGACATGACGGGCGCGGCTCCTTGGGCGGGAGGGAGAAACGCGCGGGAGGTTATGCGGGAGTGGGGGGTGTAGGAAAGTGGGGGAACTGAACCAGGAAGAGCCAAGCAGCCAGCCGCAGAAACGCCAGTAATACCTTGACTTTCTAATTCCCGAGCGGCACCGAAAGGGTGCGTTGCTGGGTTGGTTGATGTGTGCGTCGTTACTGCGCATAATTCGGGAACTAAACACATGATCGCCCGGATGTAATCATACGGGCAAATATCGACGGTGAGAAGGTTGGAACACTCAGCAACGCTCCCCCGCTTGTATCGGATTCAGACAAAAGACGACTTAGCGAAGGAGCTTGGAATTTCTTTGAAATTGCTTGAGGAAAGAGCATTTTCAAAGAACCAATTCTTACTTTATTCAAAATCGACGGAGTTGAAAAGGGACGGCACTCTAAGACATATTAATGCGCCCTTTTGGCCGCTTAGAAATATGCAATCTCAACTCAAAATCTTGCTTGAGGAGATTTTCAAACCGTCGAGACGAGTGACCGGCTTTGTTACAGGAGGGGGAATTCGCAAGAATGCTTCTTTCCACCTCGGAAAAAGATTGATTTTGAATTTTGATCTGAAGGAATTTTTTCCTTCGATACATTTTGGCAGAATTCGATGGCGTCTTATGGCACAGCCCTATAATCTAAATTCTTCGATCGCGACCACAATCGCTAGGTTATGCACTCTGGACGGACAGCTTCCAATCGGTGCACCTACGTCGCCAATTATCGCTAACATGATTGCCTCGCACTTAGATGGAGTTTTAAATACTCTTGCCAAGTCCCATGGCTCTTTTTATTCGCGATATGCTGACGATATCACTTTTTCCACCAATAGACGCTCTTTCCCAATTCAGATTGTCGAAAATATATCTGGGGAATGGGTCGCTGGATCAACCTTGGTTGAAGCAGTGGACAGCGCTGGCTTTTCGATCAACGATCGAAAAACTCGCGTTCTTGACCGTTTGGCACGTCAAGAAATAACCGGAATAGTAATTAATGAATTTGTCAATGTCCCACGACCATTCTTACGAGAGGTACGTGGTGCTATTCATGCTTGGGAAAAGCACGGGCTTGAAGCAGCAGAAACTATATTCTCACAAAAGTTTAACTGGAGAGGTGCGGTCTCGTTAGAGGCACATCTTAGAGGCCGTATTGCGCACATAGTCCACGTGAGAGGTCAAGATGACTTGACCGTTTGGAAATTGACAGACCGATTCAATAAATTGCCCGATCGTAAGTTTAAGGAAGTGCACTACGCTAAGCCTAAAAGTGCTCGAGAGGCACTAGCTCAAGCAGCTTGTCGGATTGAGTGCGAAAATGACAATATTATGGAGTATTGCCAAGGTTCCGGAATAAAGCTTCCTAGCGGGAAAATATTGACGAATCTGCACAATGTGGAATTTGCTGGTGAAATTTATCCGGTCATAAACGCATTTCTAAGCGACCAAGCTAAATTTTCCATTCTAATGAGGGTGGTAAAGATAGATGCCCCGAAGGACGTTGCCTTATTAGAGCCAGTTGACCCCGAATGGCGGAGAGCAATATCAATCGCAGCGGCTGACCTGAGTTTTTCTAAATGTGCCACGGGGGATCAAATTAAGATCGCTGGGTATCCCAGTTATCGAGATGGTGACACGTGCAATGTCTCAAGTGGTGAGATTATGGGTTTTTCTCGAATTGACGACACACCTTACTTTCGAGTTTCTGTGCAAATTGTAAAAGGGAATAGCGGGGGCCCAGTTTTCAATAAATTTGGTCAAGTTATCGGCGTCGCTAGCCGTGGTATTGAGAACGGCGATATCGAAAATCACCACTTCAACGGTTGCCTAGAAATGTTTCGTATCGAAAAGTTCGTTCTCGGATAGCGCCCTAACCATTCTCAAGAGGATCGCCGCCCCAACAAAGGCGCCAGATACTGCCCCGTAAACGACCGCGGCTCCTTCACCACCTTCTCCGGCGTGCCCTCCGCGACGATCTCCCCGCCCCGCACGCCGCCTTCCGGCCCGAGGTCGATGATCCAGTCCGCGGTCTTGATCACGTCGAGGTTGTGTTCGATCACGACGACCGAATTGCCGCCCTCCACCAGCCGGTGCAGCACTTCGAGCAGTTTGCGCACATCCTCGAAATGCAGGCCGGTGGTCGGCTCGTCGAGGATATACAGCGTCTGTCCGGTGCTGCGCCGCGCGAGTTCCTTGGCGAGCTTCACCCGCTGCGCCTCGCCGCCCGATAGCGTGGTCGCCTGCTGGCCGACCTTGACGTAGCCGAGGCCGACCTCGTTCAGCATCCGCATCTTCTCGCGGATCGAAGGCACGGCCTTGAAGAATTCCTCCGCATCCTCGATCGTCATGTCGAGCACGTCGGCGATGCTGAGGCCCTTGAACTTCACCTCCAGCGTTTCCCGGTTGTAGCGTTTGCCGCCGCATTCCTCGCACGTCACGTAGACATCGGGGAGGAAGTGCATCTCGATCTTGATGAGGCCGTCGCCGTGGCACTTCTCGCAGCGGCCGCCCTTGACGTTGAAGCTGAAGCGCCCCGGCTTGTACCCGCGCGCGAGGCTTTCGGGCAGGCCGGCGAACCAGTCGCGGATCTGGGTGAAGGCGCCGGTGTAGGTGGCGGGGTTGGAGCGCGGGGTGCGGCCGATGGGGGACTGGTCGATCTCGATCACCTTGTCGCAATATTCGAGGCCGGTGATGGAATCATGCGCCCCCGCGATCACCCGCGCGCCGTTCAATGCCCGCGCCGCGCCCGCCTGCAGCGTGTCGATGGTGAGCGAGGATTTACCCGATCCCGACACCCCGGTGATGCAGGTGAAGGTGCCGAGCGGGATCTTGGCCGTCACGCCCTTGAGATTGTTGGCGCGCGCGTTCTTGACCACGATCTTGTGGCCATTGCCCTTGCGGCGTTTGGCCGGGATGTCGATCTTGCGCCGCCCGGTGAGGTAATCGGCGGTGAGCGATCCTTCGGCCTTGAGGATGTCCTCGAGCGTGCCTTGCGCGACGATCTCGCCGCCATGCACGCCCGCGCCGGGGCCGAGGTCAACGATGTGGTCGGCGGTGCGGATCGCGTCCTCGTCATGCTCGACCACGATGACGGTGTTGCCGAGATCGCGCAGGCGTTTGAGGGTTTCGAGCAGCCGGTCGTTGTCGCGCTGGTGGAGGCCGATGCTCGGTTCGTCGAGCACATACAGCACGCCCGACAGGCCGGAGCCGATCTGGCTAGCGAGGCGGATACGCTGGCTCTCGCCCCCCGACAGGGTGCCGGAGGTGCGGTCGAGGTTGAGGTAGTCGAGGCCCACGTTGTCGAGGAAGCCCAGCCGCTCGTTGATCTCCTTCAGGATCGCCTTGGCAATCTGGCTCTGCTGCGAGGTCAGCTGCGCGTCGAGCGCGAGGAACCACGCTTTGGCATCCGCCACGCTCATCGCGACGGGGGTGGCGATGTCGGTGTCGGCGATGCGGACGCTGAGCGCCTTTTCGTTGAGCCGCTTGCCGCCGCAGACTTCGCAGGGCTGCGCGGTCTGGTACTTCGACAGCTCCTCGCGCATCCAGGTGCTTTCGGTCTGGAGCAGGCGGCGGTTGAGGTTGCCGATCACGCCTTCGAACGCCTTGTTGACGGTGTATTCGCGGCGGCCATCCTTGAAGGTCAGCGGCACCGGCATCCCGTCCGTGCCGTGCAGGATGATCAGCTTCTGATCCGGCTCCAGATCGGCCCACGGGGTGGTGAGATTGAAGCCGTAAGCCTTGGCGAGGCTCGCCAGCACCTGCATATAATAGGGCGACGGCGGGTTGGACTTGGCCCACGGCACCACTGCGCCCTGTTTGAGCGTCAGCGCCTCGTTCGGCACCACCAGTTGCGGGTCGAACAGCTGCTTTTCGCCGATCCCGTCACAAGCCGCGCACGCGCCTTGCGGGGCGTTGAAGCTGAACAGGCGCGGTTCAATAGCCTCAAGTGTGAAGCCGCTGACCGGGCAGGCGAACTTCTCGGAAAAGACGATGCGGTTTGCGGCGAGGCCTGCGCCTTTCATGGCGCCGCCCTTGCCCTCATCCTCGCGCCCCGGCACCACGCCATCGGCCAGATCGACATAGGCCAGCCCCTCGGCCAGCTTCAGCGCCTGTTCGAAGCTGTCGGCCAGCCGCGTTTCGATGCCGTCCTTCACCGCGATCCGGTCAACCACCACTTCGATGTCGTGCTTGTACTTCTTGTCGAGCGCGGGTGCTTCCTCGATCGGATACATCTCGCCGTCGATCCGCACGCGGGTGAAGCCGGAACGCTGCCATTCGGCCAGTTCCTTGCGGTATTCACCCTTGCGCCCGCGGACCACCGGGGCGAGCAGGAACAGCCGCGTGCCTTCGGGCAGTGTCATCACCCGGTCGACCATCTGGCTGACGGTCTGCGCGCTGATCGGCAGGCCGGTCGCAGGCGAATAGGGCGTGCCGACCCGCGCCCACAGCAGGCGCATATAGTCGTAGATCTCGGTCACGGTCGCCACGGTCGAGCGCGGATTGCGACTGGTGGTCTTCTGCTCGATCGAAATCGCAGGGCTGAGGCCGTCGATATGCTCGACGTCGGGCTTCTGCATCATCTCCAGAAACTGGCGCGCATAGGCGGAGAGCGACTCCACATAACGCCGCTGCCCCTCGGCGTAGATCGTGTCGAACGCGAGGCTCGACTTGCCGCTGCCCGAAAGGCCGGTGACCACGATCAGCGCATCGCGCGGCAGATCGATATCGATGCCCTTGAGATTGTGCTCGCGCGCACCGCGCACGGAAATGGTGGTGAGGCTCATGGGCTCTGCTTGTTCCGGAAATGTTCGCTAAAGTAAAGGCCGCGCTGCGTCTGGGCCTGAGGTGAATCGCAGATGGCCCCTCCACTGCCCCGATGCAACGCCGCAGGTGCACAGAAGTTTCGAAAAAACCGGTTGCTCTGGGCAGCTTCCGGCTCCCGATCATGGCACTCTAAGGCTAGTGAAGCCGAGACTACGTATATTTTCTATAATGTTTTTCAAAAGCTTACGGATAAACTGTATTACCCTACAGAAAAACTATAGTCGCCAGATCTGCCGCAGTCGGGCAACCCGAAGGCGTCTTCTGCTTCCCCCCGCCGGGTCCCTTCCAGGGTCGCAACCTGGCCTAAGCTGGAGGAAATACGAAACCGGGATGCGCTAGCCTGCATGACCTTGCGGTCGCAGGTCAGCGCCCCGGTCAGGGGGCGGGCGGTCGTGCTGGCGACGGCTCGCTTGCCACCAGCGCTTTTGCCCCGTCATCGCCCAGCCAGCGTGCAGCAATGCCCCAGACTTGCGCGATCATGTCCGGCGCCAGCGCATCGGCTGCCGGCCCCTTGGCGACCAGCCGCCCCTGATCCAGCACCAGCACCCGGTCCGCATGGTTCATCGCCAGCGCCAGATCGTGCAGCACCACCACCACGCCCTGCCCCGCCTGCGCGCAGGATTTGAAATGCGCGATCAGCCGGAGCTGGTGCGCAAGGTCGAGCGCGGCGAGCGGTTCGTCGGCCAAGATCCAGCGCGGTTCTCCGGCCAGCACGCGCGCCAGCAGCACCCGCGCGCGTTCCCCGCCCGAAAGGCGGCTGGCGGGGCGCTTACGCAATTCCTGCAAGGCCAGCGCAGTCAGCGCCGCCTCGACTGCGTCTGCCCCGCGATCACGCCACGGCAGGCGGCCCAGCGCGACCAGGTTCTCCACCGCCACGTCCCACGCGATTTCGGGCGCTTGCGGCAGATAACCGATCGCCTGCGCACGTTCGCGCGGCGGGATGTCGCCCAGCGCCCGGCCCTGCAGCAGCACCGCGCCCTCTACCGGGTCGATCAGGCCTGCCAGCCCCAGCAGCAGCGATGATTTGCCCGCGCCGTTGGGGCCGACAATCGCGGTGATCGCACCCGGTTGCAGAGCAGCGGACACGCCATCCACCACCCGCACACCGCCGCGATCAAGTGAAAGGTTCTGTGCCGCCAGCATCTAGAGCCGCCCCCGCCGCATCTTGACCAGCAGCCACAGGAAGAACGGCGCGCCGATCAGCGACAGCGCAATGCCGAGCCGCAGTTCCGTGACCAGCGGCAGCACCCGCACGATGCTGTCCGCCGCCAGCACCAGACAGGCCCCCGCCAGCGCACTTGGCAGGATCAGACTGGATGGCAACCGGTCTGTCAGCGGGCGCACCAGATGCGGCACGACAAGGCCGACAAAGCCGATGATCCCGGCCACCGCCACGCCTGCGCCGACGGTCAGCCCCACGCCGATCACCAGCAGCCACAGCAGCCGCGCCGGATCAAGCCCCATCGATCGCGCCGCCTCCTCCCCCAGCGTCAATGCATCGAGGCTGCGCGCCGCCAGCGCCAGCACTGCGATTCCCGCCACCACCAGCGGCGCGGCGATCATCACCTCGCGCCACGAACGGTCGGTCAGCGCGCCGTTAAGCCACATCACGATCTCCGACAGGGCGAACGGATTGGGCGCAAGCGTGATCGCGAGCGCGGTCAGCGCGCCCGCAAGGCTGGCGATCATCAGACCCGCCAGCGTGAACAGCGCGATCCCGCCGCCCGCGCCGCCCGCCGCGTCCGAAGACGTGCGCCCGGCGATCAGCGCCAGCAGCGCCATTCCGGTGCCCGCGCCGGTCAACGCCAGCAGCGGCAGGCTCCACGCGGCCCATGCAGGCGGAATGGCAGCGCCCAGCCAGAAACTCGCCACCGCGCCCAGCGCCGCCATCGGCGCGATACCGAACAGTCCGGGATCGGCGAGCGGATTGCGCAAATACCCCTGCATCGCCGCCCCCGCCGCGCCCAGCCCTGCGCCGACGATGATAGCCAGCACCGCGCGCGGCAGGCGCAGTTCGGCAAGGATCAGCGCGGCATTGGCCGCTCCGCTGCCCGCGACATCGAACGGATTGATCCACACACGCCCCGCCAGCAGCGACAGCGGCACCAGCGCCGCCAGCAACACCGCAAAAACCAGCACGGCGCGGTTCACGGGCGAAGTCCTGCGCGGACATCGTCAAGCCGCTGCGCCAGATCGATCACCGTCGGCCCGCCGCAGAACAGCAGCCGCGACGGCAGCGGTTCGACCCGGGTTTGCGTGAGTTGGGCGAGCAAGGGGTGGCGCTGACCGGCGCTGTCGCCTGCCACCAGCAACAGCTCGGGCGGACGCGCAAGCACCGTTTCCAGCGCGACGAAATCGGCTTGGCCCAGCCCCATCGCGGCGGCGTGGCTGGCGAGGTTGCGGGACCGCAGCATCTCGGCCACCAGTGTCGCCTCGCCCGCCACGATCTCGCCCGGCTGCCACAGCAGGGTGGTGATCGGGCGCGCATTGCTGACAGGTGCGGCGGCGTGTTCGATTGCGTCCACCAGCACTTCGCCCGCCTGCTTGCGTCCGGCGAGCGCCGCCACCTGCCGCACCTGCGCGATGCTCTGGCTGACCGATGTGGGGCTGCCGAAGGTCTCGACCCGCAGGCCCGCGTCTTCCAGCGCGCTGCGGGTGGCGGGCGCGATGAAGCTGGATGCCAGCACCAGATCGGGGGCGAGCGCGATCACTTCCTCCGCTGTGCCACCAGTGATGGCGAAACCGGCGGCGATGTGCTGCGGGATCGAGCTGCTGCCCGGATCGCGGCTGTAGTGAGACAGCGCCAGCACCTGTTCCGGCGCCGCGACCTCTACAAGGATCGCATCGAGGCAGGGGTTCAGGCTGACGATGGTGGGGCTATCCGTGCCGCCGCCCGGTGCATCCGCAGGCGCGCAGGCTGCCGCCAGCAACAGCAACAGCACGCCGAACGTGCCGCGCCTGCCCCTCGCCGCTGATATGTGCCGATCCCGCGCCATGTCCGCCGCCCGCGATAGGGCCGCCCCGTCCGCCGCGCAAGCAGGCGTGACCGGCGCAGGCGGCGCGGTCATACCTGCGGCGCTGCCTGTCCGGTTTCGGGACGCAGGGCCGCGTGCCGCTCGCCGGGCGGCTGCGCGGGCGCTAGGGCGCGCTGGACGTCATGCCGCTCCGTTCCGCCATCTTCGCGTTGATCGCCTCCCTCGCCGGCCCTGCCGCCACTCCGGCGCATGGCACCTGGCGCAAGCGGTTCGCGGTGCTGGCAGCGGCGATTGCCATCCCCGCCCTCGCGGCCCCAGGAAGCCTTGTGGCACTGCCGGGCGCGGCGATCGAACCGCACACCGCGCTCGCCACCCGCCAAGCCGCCGATGCGGCGCTGCCGTTCGAGCGGCCGGGCATGAGCTTTCCCGGATCGGCGTTCTACTACCTCGCCGATCCCCCCGGCACCGCGCTGGTGGCCCTGCCGAAAGCCGATCCGCTGTCGCCGGGCGCAGAAGACGGCCGCGAGTTGGGTGCGTTGATCGATGTCGGCGCGGCAGCGCGGCCGTTTTTCTCCTCCGGTGTCGGCCTTACCCATGCCCGCGCGGCTGAATGCCTTGCACAGGCGGTGTGGTACGAAGCCGCCAGCGAAACCGAAGCCGGACAGCGCGCAGTGGCTCAAGTGGTGCTCAACCGCGTGGCGCACCCATCATGGCCCGCCAGCGTGTGCGGCGTGGTGTATCAGGGTTCCGCGCGCAAGACCGGATGCCAGTTCTCCTTCACCTGCGACGGCAGTCTGGCGCGGCGGCCAAGCGGCACAAGCTGGGCGCGGGCGCAGCGGGTGGCGAACGCGGCGCTGGCAGGCAGCGTCTACGCGCCGGTCGGGCATGCGACCCATTACCACACGCTCTGGGTCAATCCCTATTGGGCGGGCACGCTCGACCACATCGGCACCATCGGCGCGCACCGTTTCTATCGGCTGCGCGGCGGAGCAGGCGCGCGCAGCGCGTTCACGATGGCCTATGCGGCGCTGGAGAATGGCCCGCAAGCAGGCAGGACAATACGCAGCGCAGACGCCGATACTATCGACGAGGCACAGGCATCGCGCCCCACCATCGCATACGACCTTGCGCCGATCACCGGCAACGCGACCCCGGTGCGGGCCGCCGGGGCAGTTAGCGCGCCCGAAGCTGCAATCCCTGCCGATACCGCACTTGCCGGAGCCGGTCAGGTAAAGCCGGAATATGCCCGCGCCGGTCAGTGGAAAACCCCTCCGGACAAAACGCCGCCCGCAGATGCGGGGCAATAGGCCGCCCGCGCGACCGCGCAATCAGGGTTAAGCTGTTCGAAACCCTGTCCGGACACCAAGGTTTAGTCTGGCGCTGCTAATCCTGCTGCCAACAACAATAACGCTTCGCCAATCCCCTTGGCGAACGGCTCGCAGCAGGAATCCCCCACATATGTCGATCCGCCTCGCCCTCGCCCGGGATCCTGCCCGCATCGCTGGAAAGCACGCAGACGGACGCGGGTTGGTAACACGGGTACGCGTGATGGCGGTCAACGATAACGAGGGGGCCGCAGACGGCAGCGCAGAGGCCGGGAACGCCACGGGCGCCTTCGATCCGGTGCTGGTCGACGCTCTGCGCCACTTCGCCCGCCACGGCATGCATGCGCCCCGCATCGCCCATGACGAGGCCGAGCGCGCGGCAAGTGAAGGCAACGCGCCCGGCGCCGCGCACTGGATCGCGATCACCGGTATGTTCGACCGCCGCCTTGCCGCAGCGGCAAGCGCGGAGCAGATATCCGCCTGATCCACCTGTATGCGGGATAGGGTGTTTCCCTGAGGGGTTGACTTGAAGCACTTAATGCAATTGCGAACTGATTGCAAAGATAGTTGCCGCATCAGACCTTTTGACGGTTGCATTCATATTCCCGGCCGCTTACCGCGCCCTATGTAACGGGTGCCAAGCCGCTTGGGACGGGGGTCGGCACCAGCGCCGCGTCACAGCGCCGCGCAAACGTATTTTCGTCCCGATGGATCAGGGAAGGAAGTCGAAATAATGGCCCGCACCAAGATTGCGCTGATCGGCGCAGGGAACATCGGCGGCACGCTCGCCCACCTCGCAGCCACCAAAGGCCTCGGCGATGTCGTTCTGTTCGACGTGGCCGAAGGCATGCCGCAGGGCAAGGCGCTCGATCTCAGCCAGTGCGGCCCGGTCGAAGGCTTCGACGCGAAGATCACCGGATCGAACGACTATGCCGATATCGCGGGCGCTGACGTGGTGATCGTCACCGCTGGCGTTGCACGCAAGCCCGGCATGAGCCGCGACGATCTGCTCGGCATCAACCTGAAGGTGATGAAGGCCGTCGGCGAAGGCATCAAGAACAACTGCCCCGATGCTTTCGTGATCTGCATCACCAACCCGCTCGACGCGATGGTCTGGGCGCTGCGCGAATTCTCGGGCCTGCCCGCCAACAAGGTTGTCGGCATGGCCGGCGTGCTGGACTCGGCGCGCTTCGCGACCTTCCTCGCATGGGAATTCGGCGTGTCGGTGAAGGACGTGAACGCCTTCGTGCTCGGCGGCCACGGCGATACCATGGTGCCGGTGCTGTCCTACTCGACCATCAACGGCATTCCGGTTGCGGACATGGCCAAGATCAAGGGCATTTCCGAAGACCGCCTCGGCGAAATCGTGAAGCGCACCCGCGCGGGCGGCGGCGAGATTGTCGCGCTGCTTGGTAACGGCTCGGCCTATTACGCGCCCGCCACCAGCGCGATTTCGATGGCCGAAGCCTACCTCTACGATCAGAAGCGCATCCTGCCCTGTGCGGTGCAGGTCAACGGCAAGTACGGCGTCGACGGGCTTTACGTTGGCGTTCCGGTGGTGATCGGCGCAGGCGGCGCGGAGGACGTGATCGAGATCAGTCTGACCGACGAGGAAAAGAAGAACCTCGGCGTCAGCGTCGATGCGGTCAAGGAACTGCTTGAGGCTTGCAAGGCGCTGGATAGCTCGCTTGCTTAAATTGCTTCATCGTCATCCCGGCGCAGGCCGGGAACCAGTTCTGCCCTCGCATCTGGGCCCCGGCCTGCGCCGGGGTGACGACTGAATGGATAAGGAAGGCTTTGTCTACATCATGGCAAGCCGCCGCAACGGAACGATTTACATCGGTGTCACCACCGACCTTGCAAAACGGGTCTGGGAACACCGCGAAGGACTGATTGAAGGCTTCACGAAGAAGTATGGCTGCAAGACGCTGGTCTGGTTTGAACGCCACGACACCATCGAAGCAGCCATCACGCGCGAGAAGCAGATGAAAGAATGGCAGCGTGCGTGGAAGCTGCGCAGGATTGAAGAGATGAACCCCGACTGGAACGACCTGTTCGAGTTGGTTTGTGGCTAAACTGGGCCCCGGCCTTCGCCGGGGTGACGAATAAGAGGCGGACCTGAATGAGCATCCTCGTAAACAAAGACACCAAGGTCATCACCCAAGGGATGACCGGCAACACCGGTACCTTCCACACGCAGGCCGCGCTCGATTACGGGACGCAGATGGTCGGCGGTGTGACCCCGGGCAAGGGCGGCACCACCCATCTCGGTCTGCCGCAGTTCAACACCGTGCGCGAAGCCAAGGAAGCGACCGGCGCGAACGCCAGCTGCATCTACGTGCCGCCGCCGTTCGCCGCTGATGCGATCTGCGAAGCCATCGATGCCGAGATCGAGCTGATCATCTGCATCACCGAAGGCATTCCGGTGCTCGACATGGTCCGCGCCAAGCGCGCGCTGTCCGGCTCCAAGTCGCGGCTGATCGGCCCCAATTGCCCCGGCGTGCTGACCCCGAATGAATGCAAGATCGGCATCATGCCGGCCAACATCTTCAAGAAGGGTTCTGTCGGCATCGTCAGCCGTTCGGGCACGCTCACCTATGAAGCCGTGCACCAGACCACGATGGCGGGCCTCGGCCAGACCACGGCGGTCGGCATTGGCGGCGATCCGGTCAACGGCACCAACTTCATCGACATGCTCGACCTGTTCCTTGATGATCCTGAAACGGAAAGCATCATCATGATCGGCGAAATCGGCGGTTCGGCCGAAGAAGAAGCCGCCGCTTTCATCAAGGCCGAACGTGCCAAGGGCCGCGCCAAGCCGATGGTCGGCTTCATCGCCGGCCTCACCGCCCCTCCGGGCCGCCGCATGGGCCACGCTGGCGCCATCGTCAGCGGCGGTCAGGGCGGCGCGCAGGACAAGATTTCGGCGATGGAAGATGCGGGCATCCGCGTCAGCCCCTCGCCTTCGGAACTCGGCACCACGCTCGCCGCGATGCTGAAAGAAACGGCCTAACCGAATACCGGCCCCCGCTCGCGATGAGCGGGGGCCATCCTTCCTCCTCCCCGGGAGTCCCATGATGGGCAACGAACCGCAGAACTTCATCCCGCAACTGACCGATCAGGAAGGCCCGCAGCCCGGCCCTTCGTGGGAGCGGCGCGGCTGGCTCGATACGCTGAGCGATAGCGCCTCCGATCTGGTCGCGGCGATGGACCCGACCGAGATGAAGCTGGCGGTCAAGGCGGCGGCGAAGGATGCGGGCAAGGCGCTCGATCCCAAGGCGGTCGAGAAAGCCGCTGCGCTCTCCATTGCGGCGATGACGCTGGTGCGGCTCTACCGCGTGCGCGGGCATATGGCCGCCGATCTCGATCCGCTCGGCCTGTCCAATCGCGAAGGGCCGGAAGATCTGACGCTGGCGTGGCATGGCCTTGCGGGCAAGGAGCATGAGGAGGTCTATGTCGGCGGCGTGCTCGGCATGGAATGGACCACCGTGGGCAAGCTTCACCAGCGCCTGTGCGAAGTCTATTGCGGCAAGGTCGGCCTCGAATACATGCACATCGCCGACACGGACGAGCGCCGCTTCCTGCAGGAAAAGTTCGAAAGCCCCGGCGATACGATCCAGTTCACGCCCGAAGGCAAGAAGGCGATCCTCGCCGCGGTGCTGCGCGGGGAACAATACGAGGAATTCCTCGGCAAAAAATATGTCGGCACCAAGCGCTTCGGCCTCGATGGCGGGGAGTCGATGATCCCGGCGCTGGAAGCCGTCATCAAGCATGGCGGCAGCTCCGGCGTGCGCGAGATCATCTACGGCATGGCCCACCGCGGGCGTTTGAACGTGCTCGCCAACGTGATGGCCAAGCCCTACCGCGTGATCTTCCACGAATTTTCGGGCGGCTCGGCCAACCCCGATGATGTCGGCGGATCGGGCGATGTGAAGTATCACTTGGGCACCAGCACCGACCGTGAGTTCGACAGCATCTCGGTGCACATGAGCCTCGTCCCCAACCCCAGCCACCTCGAAGCTGTAAACCCGGTGGTGCTGGGCAAGGTGCGCGCGCAGCAGGCGATCCGCGACGATCTGGCGAACAAGGATCAGGTGCTGCCGGTGCTGATCCACGGCGATGCCGCCTTTGCAGGGCAAGGCGTGGTGTGGGAAAGCCTCTCGCTCTCGGGCGTCCCCGGTTACGACACCGGCGGCTGCATCCACTTCATCATCAACAACCAGATCGGCTTCACCACCAGCCCGAAGTTCGCGCGGTCTTCGCCCTATCCCTCGGACGTGGCCAAGGGCGTCATGGCGCCGATTTTGCACGTCAACGGCGACGATCCCGAAGCGGTGACCTTTGCCTGCAAGCTGGCGGTCGAATACCGCCAGACCTTCCACCGCGACGTGGTGATCGACATGTGGTGCTACCGCCGGTTCGGCCACAACGAGGGCGACGAGCCCAAGTTCACCCAGCCGCTGATGTACGACCAGATCCGCGCCCATCCCAAGGTCTCCAAGATCTACGAAGGCCGGCTGATCGAGGAAGGCGTGGTCCAGCCCGGTACCCGCGAGACGATGGCCGAGGATTTCGTCCGCCTGCTCGAAGACGAGTTCGAGGCGGGCAAGAGCTACAAGCCCAACGAAGCCGACTGGTTCGGCGGGCGCTGGGCCGGGCTGAACAAGCCCGCCGATCCCGAAACATCGCGCCGCAATGTCGCCACCGCGATCGAACCCAAGGCGTTCGATTCGCTCGGCCGCGTGCTGACCGAAGTTCCCGGCGACCTCGACGTCCACAAGACCTTGGACCGCGTGCTCGCCGCCAAGCGCGAGATGTTCCAGACCGGCGAAGGCTTCGACTGGGCAACGGCAGAAGCACTCGCCTTCGGCAGCCTCGTGATGGAAGGCTACGGCGTGCGCCTGTCCGGCCAGGACAGCGGGCGCGGCACCTTCAGCCAGCGTCACGCGGTGTGGGTCGACCAGAAGACCGAGCGCAAATATGTGCCGCTCAACACCCTGCCCCACGGCAAGTTCGAAGTGCACGATTCCACACTGTCGGAATATGCGCTGCTCGGCTTCGAATACGGGTTCGCGATGGCCGATCCGCGCACGCTGGTGCTGTGGGAAGCGCAGTTCGGCGATTTCGCCAACGGCGCGCAGATCATGATCGACCAGTTCATCGCCAGCGGCGAGGCCAAGTGGCTGCGCGCCAACGGCCTCGTGATGCTGCTGCCGCACGGTTATGAAGGACAGGGGCCGGAGCATTCCTCCGCCCGGCTCGAACGCTTCCTGCAGATGTGCGCGAACGACAATATCCAGGTCTGCAACATCACCACCCCGGCCAATTACTTCCACGTGCTGCGCCGCCAGATGCTGCGCCCGTTCCGCAAGCCGCTGGTGATCATGAGTCCCAAGTCGCTGCTGCGCCACCCGCTGGCCAAGAGCGACCGCGGTGCCTTCCTCGGCGAATCGCAGTTCAAGCGCATCCTGTCCGACACCAAGGCGATTCCCGACGAGAAGGTGCGGCGCGCGGTGCTGTGTTCGGGCAAGGTTGCCTATGATCTGATGGAAGCACGCGATGCGGCCGGGATCGATGATGTCTCGATCGTCCGCGTCGAACAGCTCTATCCCTTCCCCGGCGATCCGCTGGCGCTGCGGCTGGGCCGGATGACGAACCTCGAAGATGTGGTGTGGTGTCAGGAAGAACCGAAGAATAATGGTTCGTGGTTCTTCGTCCAGAACCAGATCGAGGATTCGCTGACCGCCGCCGGGCATCAGGGCAAGCGTCCGCGCTATGCCGGGCGCGATGCCGCCGCCTCGCCTGCGACCGGGCTCGCCAGCCGCCACAAGGCGCAGCAGGAAGCGCTGATCGCCGATGCTCTGGGGATCAAGTGATAACCTCCCCCTCCCCGTTCGTGTCGAGCGGAAACTGAATTTTTGTAGGAAGCAGACTGATGGCCACCGAAATCAAAGTTCCCGCGCTCGGCGAATCTGTCACCGAAGGCACCATCGCCGAATGGCTCAAGCAGCCGGGCGAAGCGGTCGCGGCGGATGAGCCGATTTGCAGCCTTGAAACCGATAAGGTCGCGGTCGACGTGCCCTCGCCGGTCGCAGGCGTGATGTCCGAACATCGCGTGGCGGTGGGTGACAATGTCGAAGTCGGCGCGGTGATCGCGGTGATCGAAGAAGGCGCGAGCGCGTCCGCTACGCCCGCTCCCGCCGCCGCCAAGGCCGATACGCCCGCACCTGCGGCCAGCGCGCCCACCCCTGCCCCTACTTCCGGCCCGTCCGAGGAACTGCTCGCCGCCGCGCAGACGCTGTCGCCCGCGGTGCGCCGCGCGGTTCTGGAACACGGGGTCGATCCCTCGACCATCAAGGGTACCGGCAAGGACGGCCGCCTGACGAAGGAAGACGTGTTGGCCGCGGCCGAAGCCAAGAAGTCCGGCGGCGCGGCGCCAGCGCCCTCGCCTGCACCGGCCGCCGCCGCTGCACCCGCAGCAACCGGCGGCGCGCGCGGCGAGGAGCGGGTCAAGATGACCCGGATGCGCCAGACCATCGCCAAGCGGCTGAAGGGCGCGCAGGATCAGGCCGCGTTGCTCACTACCTTCAACGATTGCGACATGAGCGCGGTGATGGAAGCGCGCGACAAGTACAAGGACCTGTTCGCCAAGAAGCACGATATCCGCCTCGGCTTCATGGGCTTCTTCGCCAAGGCCGCGTGCCTCGCGCTGAAGGACGTGCCGAGCGTGAACGCCTATATCGAGGGCGACGAGATCGTCTATCACGACTATGTCGACATCTCGGTCGCAGTGTCTGCACCCAACGGCCTCGTCGTCCCCGTCATCCGCGATGCCGACAAGAAGGGCTTTGCCCGGATCGAACAGGACATCGCCGACTTCGGCAAGCGCGCCAAGGAAGGCACGCTCAAGATGGAAGACATGACCGGCGGCACCTTCACGATCTCCAATGGCGGGGTGTTCGGCAGTCTGATGAGCACCCCGATCATCAACCCGCCGCAGTCGGCGGTGCTGGGCCTCCACCGCATCGAGGATCGTGCGGTTGTGCGTAACGGCGAGATCGTGATCCGTCCGATGATGTATCTGGCGCTGTCCTACGACCACCGCCTAATCGACGGGCGCGAGGCAGTGACCGCGCTCAAGATCATCAAGGAAGCGATTGAAGATCCGACGCGGATGCTGATTGATCTGTAAACATTTCTCCGTTCGGGCTGAGCTTGTCGAAGCCCTGCTCTTCCTTTTGGAGCGACGGACCCCAAGTGAAGGACAATCCTTCGACAAGCTCAGGATGAGCGGAGTTTTTTATGGCTGAATTCGATTACGACGTCCTCATCATCGGTGCCGGCCCCGGCGGCTATGTCGCGGCGATCCGTGCGGCGCAGCTGGGTTTGAAGACCGCTTGCGTCGAAAGCCGCGAGACGCTCGGCGGCACCTGCCTCAATGTCGGGTGCATTCCGTCGAAGGCGCTGCTGCACGGTTCGGAGCTGTTCGACGAGGCGCGCAACGGCCATTTCGCGACCTGGGGCATCACTGCCACGCCGACGCTCGATCTCGGGCGGATGATGCAGGAAAAGACCAAGGCCGTGGGCGAACTCACCGGCGGGATCGAATTCCTGTTCAAGAAGAACAAGGTCACCTGGCTCAAGGGCCATGCCGCCTTCGAAGACGCGCACACCGTCAATGTCGGCGGCGACAAGGTCACGGCCAAGGACATCGTGATCGCCACCGGGTCGAGCGTCACTCCGCTTCCCGGCGTTGAAGTCGACAACGCAGGCAAGCGGATCGTCGATTCCACCGGCGCGCTAGATCTTGAGGAAGTTCCCGAACACCTCGTGGTGATCGGCGGCGGCGTGATCGGGCTGGAACTCGGCTCGGTCTGGCGGCGTCTCGGCGCGAAGGTCACGGTGGTCGAATTCCTTGACCAGCTGCTCCTCGGCATGGACGGCGAAGTGCGCAAGGAAGCGCAGAAGATCTTCAAGAAGCAGGGCATGGACATGATGCTCGGCCACAAGGTCACCGGCGCAAAGGTGGACGGCAAGAAGGTCATCCTCACCATCGAGAAAGCCGCAGGCGGGGACGAACAGACGCTGGACGCCAGCCATGTGCTCGTTTCGATCGGCCGACGGCCCAACACCGACGGTCTGGCGCTCGACAAGGCGGGCCTCAGCGTCAACAATCGCGGGCAGATCGAGATCGACCATGAATTCCGCACGGCGGTGCCGAACATCTGGGGCATCGGCGATGTCGTGCCCGGCCCGATGCTGGCGCACAAGGCCGAGGATGAAGGTATCGCCGTGGCCGAGAATATCGCGGGGCAGACCGGCATTGTGAACCATGACGTGATCCCCAACGTGGTCTACACCGCGCCCGAGATCGCAGGCGTGGGCCTGACCGAGGAGCAGGCGAAGGAACGCGGGCTCGCGGTCAAGATCGGCAAGTTCCCGATGATGGCCAACAGCCGCGCCAAGGCGAACCGCGACACCGACGGCTTCGTCAAGGTAATCGCCGACGCCGAGACCGACCGCGTCGTCGGGGTGTGGATGATCAACAGCCTCGCCGGAACGATGATCGCACAGGCCGCGCAGGCAATGGAATTCGGCGCGACCAGCGAAGACATCGCCTACACCTGCCACGCCCACCCCACCCACGCCGAAGCCTTCAAGGAAGCGGCGATGGCGGTGACGGGCAAGCCGATCCACATGTAGGCCGGAAGGGGCGGTGGAATCGCGCTCCGTCGACCGGCTCCGCCTCACCCTGCCGCTGTTGCTCCCGTCTGCGGGCGGGCTTTGTTACCTCTACGCCTATGATGCGCCCGCGCGCCTGCTGCTGATCAATGCGGGCGCGCTGACCTTGGCGCTCGTCTGGATTTGGCTGGGGCGATTGCCTGCAAGCCGCAGGTTGCGCCTGATGGTTGCGGCAATTGCCACGCTTGGCCTGTTCGCTCCGCTGCTGTTCGGCCCGGAGGTTGGCGGCGTTGCGCGGTGGATTCCGGCAGGTCCGGTGATGCTGCATTCAGGGGCATTGCTGCTTCCGTTGCTGGCGGTTCTGGCCGCGCGCGAGCCGAAGCTCGGCCCCGCCATTTTCGCTCTCGCTGCAGCGGCGCTGGCCTTGCAAACGGACGCAGCTGCGCTGCTCGGACTGGCCGCAGCCAGCACGGTTCTGGCATGGTTGCACCGCAGCGCTCTCCACGCGCTGATCGCCGCTGCGGGACTGGCCCTTGCGGTTCTGAACGTCGGCGACGGCACGCTCGAACCGCAGATCTTCACCGAAAATGTGCTGGTACAGGTGGCCGAGCGATCGCTGATCCAGGCTGCGGCGCTGGCAACGCTGCTCTGTCTTGTGCCCTTGTGGTTTCTGTCGGTCGATCCGCGGACCCGGCGCACCGAATTTCACGGCTTGGCGGCGCTGTTGCTTGGCCTTGTTGCGATGGCGGTCATCGCCCCCTTCCCTTACCCGCTGATCGGCTACGGCGCATCGCCGATACTCGGTTTCGGACTGGCACTCGGCGCATCTGCGCGAAGGACGCCAGAATTGTCTGGAAAGGCGGCATAGTACCGCTTTCTCGTCCCTCCATCAGCAGCTAGACCCCGTGCCGGAGAGGGGATCATCGCATGTCTTACCCGCAGCTAACCGATAAACCGGGCGCGCTCGCCACAGCCGCCGCCATTCGCGAAGGGCGGCGCAGCGTTGCCGAAACGGTCGATGCGGCAATCGTTCGGATCGAGAAGCTCGATTCCAGCGTCGATGCGCTGGCCGTTCCCGACTTTGAACGCGCCTATGAAGCGGCCAAGGCGATGGACGCTGCCGGGCCGCCGAAGGACTCGGGGGCCAATCAGCCATTGTTCGGCGTGCCGATGACGATCAAGGAAAGCTTCGACGTCGCAGGCCTGCCCACCACCTTCGGACACACTGCCTACCGCAACCAGATCGCAAAGCGCGATGCGGTGCTGGTGCGGCGGCTGAAGGCGGCGGGCGCGGTGATCATCGGCAAGACCAACGTTCCTGTCGACCTTACCGACTGGCAGAGCTTCAACCCGGTCTATGGCCGCACCTCCAACCCGCTTAACCCCGACCGTTCACCCGGCGGGTCATCCGGCGGCAGCGCGGCTGCGGTGGCAAGCGGGATGGTGCCGTGCGACTTCGGCACCGACATCGGCGGATCGGTGCGCGTGCCGGCACATTTCTGCGGGGTTTGGGGACACAAGACCACCTGGGGGCTGATTTCCAAGCAGGGCCACGATTTCCCCGCCATGTCGCGCGCCAAGGGGTTCATCGCCGCGCATGACAGCCCGCTCAGCATCGCCGGGCCAATCGCCCGCAATGCCGCCGATCTGGCGGTACTGACCGAAGTCGGCGCGGACGTGCCGCTGCGCCGCCGTGCCAAGCCATTGCAGGACTGCCGCCTGCTGGCGATCACGCAATTGCCGGGCGCGCCGGTCGACGCCAGCGTGATGGAGCCGACCGAGGCCGCCATCGCGGCGCTCGCCAGCGCCGGGGTGCGGATCGACCGGACAAGCGATTGCCTGCCCGATCAGACGCGGCAATATCGCCACTATCTCAAGATGATGAACGTGGTGATGGCGCGCGGCGCACCTGCCCCCGATGGCAAGCGGGCAAGCGCAACCGATTGGTTCGATTTGCTCGATGCGCAGGCCGCCTGCATGGCGCAGTGGGAGGCGTTGTTCGAAACCTACGACTTCGTCCTCGCCCCGCCCGCGCCGGTCCTGGCCGTCCCGCACCGCGATGAGGCCGTGTTCAAGGGCAAGCTCACTATCAACGGCGCAGAGGAACCGGGCGGCAACGCCCTGACATGGTCGGGGTTGGCGACCTTTCCGGGCTTGCCCTCCACCGTCCTGCCGATCGGCAGCGGCACCTATCTGGGTGCGCAGCTGCCCTGCGGCATGCAGGTGATCGGGCCGCGCTGGAGCGATCTGGATTGCATCGCCGCCGCCGAGGCTATCGGGAACATCTTGCACGGCTGACGCGGCTTCGCCATGGCGCGGATTATGGCCCGCAAACCCTCCATGCTCACCCTTGCCAAATGGCACATCTGGCTCGGCTGGCTGGTCGGCGTGCCGATTGTCATGTGGCTGGCGACGGGGCTGTTGATGGTCTCGCGCCCGATCGAGGAAGTGCGCGGCGATCATCTGCGGCGCGACATCCCGACTACGCCGCTGGTGCTGCCCGGCAGCACGCTTGCCGCGCCCGAAGCGGATCTGAAGGAGATGCGCGTCGCCATGCAGCAAGGCCGCGCGGTGGCGATCCTCACCGGCATGGACGGCACAGTGCGCCGGGTCGATTTCGCCACGGGAGCGCCGCTGCCCGCGCTCGACGCCGCCGCCGCGCGGGCGCTGGTGGCGGACCGGATCGTCGGCGGAGGCAATGTTGCCGCCGTCACTCTGTTTGCTGCCGACCGGACGCCGTTCGATTTCCGCCGCCCGCTCGCGGTGTGGCAAGTCGCGCTGGACGATGGCACCCGCGTCTATGTCGGTCGCGACACCGGAGAAGTCGAGGCGGTGCGCACCCGCTGGTGGCGAGCGTTCGATCTTGCCTGGGGGCTGCACATCATGGATCTTTCCGAACGCGAGGATACCAGCCACCCGCTGCTGATCCTGTTCGCCGCCCTGTCGTTGGCGGGCGCGCTGATCGGCTGCGTCCTGATGTTCCGCCGCCGCCGTGCGCGCCCTGCCATGCTGCCCGCCGCATGACCCCGACCGTTCTCACTCCGATCCTCGACTGGCTCGATCTCGCCGGGATTGCCGTGTTCGCCCTATCCGGCGCGGTGCTGGCGGCGCGGCTGCATCAGACCTTCGTCACCATGGCGTTCTTCGCGCTGGTGACGGGTGTGGGCGGCGGCACTGTCCGCGATCTGCTGATCGGTGCGCCGGTGTTCTGGATCGGCGACCGTTGGGTAGCGGCGGTGTGCCTCGCCACGGCGCTGATCGCGTGGTTCACTCCGGTCAGGCTGTGGGAGGGCAAAGGGATTGCCTATGCCGATGGCGCCGGTCTGGCGGCCTATGCGGTGCTGGGCAGCGCAAAGGCGCTGGCCTACGGCGTGCCGCCGGTGCCTGCCGCGCTGATGGGCGTCATCACCGGCACCGTGGGCGGAATTATCCGCGATGTGGTGGCGGGCCGCCCTTCGATCATCATGAGCCCCGAGCTTTACGTCACGCCTGCCGCGCTCACCGCTGTGCTGACGGTTGCCGGAATGCTGGCCGCGCCGCTGCTGGGGATCCACAAGGAATGGGCTTGGGCCGCGGGGTTCGCCTGCGGCTTTGCGCTGCGCTCTGCTGCGATCCGTTGGGAATTGGGCCTGCCGAGTTATGGCGGCAGAGAGGGCCGATAAGCCCTCCCCGCCAAGCGTCTACAGATCCCCGTCGATGGTTTCGGGGATTTCCTCGCCCGGAATCGGCCCACCGGGATAGGCCGGCATCCGATCTGTCACGGGTGACTGCGCCGGAGCAGCCGCGAAGCTCTGCGGAGCGGCAGCCTGAGGCTGCGCCATTCCGCCCATTGCCAGGCGCGCATCGGCATAGCGCGTATCGCTCAATTGCCCATCAGCGGGAACATCATCGGCAATCGCATAGGTGTTAGCCGGAGCCGCTCCCCAACTGCCATCATCCGCCCCGCTTCCGGAAACGCCGGAGAAGCCGCCGCCGAAATCGATGTCGTCGATGCGCCCGTCATTGCCGATCCGGCACTGGAACGGCGATCCGTTGAACAGCGAGCCGCTGACCAGCCAACCACGTCCGGTGCGCTCGACATTGTCGACGCCTTCGACGCGCACATCGCGTTCGATCCGGGCAAGGCACTGGTCGACCGCATTGTCGAGGCCCGAAGACCCTGTGCTGCGCCGATCGACCCGGCGATCGTCATATCGGCGGTCAGGATCACGGAAGTCGCGGTCGCGCTCGATCACCACGACATCGCGATCACGTTCGCGGCGATTGTTGGAATTGGCGATGGCGATCACGCCGCCCAGAATGGCTGCGCCGATCAGCACGTCTCCGGCATCGACCCGGTTACGGCGCCAGCCTCCACCCCAGCCCCGACGGCCCCATCCTCGTCGGCCACAGCGCCAGCCACGGCAGCGCCAATCGGCAGTGGCGGCAGAAGGATCGAACCGGCTGTGATCGAACGCGCCGGCAAAACTGCTCGCCGACGCAGGCATGGCGGGCAAATCCGCAGCGCGCGCAGGCGCGGGTGAAAGGGCGGTGGTTACAGCTAACGCGCCCGCCAAGGCGAACGCAGGGATACGCAGAGCCATTGATGCTCCCTCCTCAATTAGGCGAGCGCCCACCAAACGCCCCGATGTTAGCGAGCTTAACCGTGCAAGGCTTGCGCTGCAATGAACCGCGCCGCGTAGATAGCGATACCCCGCCGCCCGGTAAGGAGCAGCGGGGCCGTTATTGTTAAGCTGGGCGCAGGATCAGCGCAGGCCGCGAATGCCGTCGAAATCGATCAGCGGCGCGCCGCGTCCGTCAAGACGGCAGGTGAACCGTCCGCGATCGAAATCGCGCCCCCGGCCGCCCCAGCCACGCTGGCCTTCGACCTGAATACGACCTTCGACGCGGAAGCCAAAGCGCTTGCGGTCGACATCGCGGATATCGGTGACATCGGCAAAACGGTAACCGCCGAAGCGCCGGGCCTGGTTCTCGGCGGCGCGCACGCACCGCTCGACCGCGCCGCGCGTACCGCCGCGAAAGCCACGGTCATAGCCGCGCCGGTCGCCGCGATCCCAGCGGTCCCCCCGATACCGGTCATCGCCATCGAAGGCTCCGGCGAGCGCAGCAATGCCGCCGATCACGACCGCGCCGGCGATAATCTCGCCCGCGCCGATACCGCGATCGCGGTGGTCGTCAGCCATGGCAGGGGTTGCGGCGACGGCCAGCGCACCGGCCGCGAGCGTACCGAGCGTGGTCCGCCCGAATTTGGTGTTGAAGGTCGTCATGGGTCTCATCCTCGCTTCGCACCAGTGCGGGATAGCGCCGGTGTTGAGACAAAGGTGGACGATTCGCACTGAGGTGAAGCTGAATTGCGCTGACAGGAATTGTTAATCTAAAGTGTCTTCGGGATGAACGGAGCGCTTATCGCTACAGCGCCGCCAACACGTCGCGGGTGAAAGCGGCGATGTCGAACCGGCTGCCCACCGGATCCTCCCCGCGCCGCACGATCACCACGTTGCGCGACGGCACGATCACGACATATTGCCCGCGATTGCCGAACGCGGCGAAGGTATCCGGCGGCACCCCTTCGGAGTTGTTCAGCAGCCAGAACCCCGCGCCATAACCGAACGGGCCGTCGGGCTGCGGTCCGCTGGGGGTGGAGACATATTGGACCCAGCCTTCGGGCAGAATGCGCTCGCCCGAGGGGAGCTTGCCGTCGTTCAGGTAAAGCTCGCCCAGCTTTGCAAGATCGCCCGCGGTGCTCCACACTTGCGACGACAGGATATAATCGCCGCGAATATCGGTTTCGGCGACGGTGTGCTCCATCCCCAGCTTGGCGAAGAATTCGTGCGGGGGGTAAAAGTTGAGCCATTGGCCGATTGCCTTGACCGCCATCAGCGTATCATTGTTGGCATAGCGGAACACCGTGCCCGGTGCGTGGAGAACGGGCCACCCGGTTGCGGTTTCATCAACCGTCGAACCGCCGAAATAGAGCGGATCGGTGCGGTTGCCGGGCGTGTCCGAATAACGTCCTGTTGCCATGCGCAGCGCGTGATCTATGGTGATGGCATTGCGCGGATCGCTGTCACCGCCTCTGCGCCAGTAATTCAGCCCGACCGGATCATCGACACTCGCCTCGCCCTGATGCACCGCCGCGCCGACCAGCGTGGCGGCGATGCTCTTGGCGACCGACCAGGTGCGTTGCGGGGTCTTTGGATCGAAGCCGGGGGTGTAATTGGCCCGTTCGACAAGGCCGTTGCCGTCGCCCTTCAACCGCACCAATGCCGCTGTAGTGCGCGTGCCTTCGCCATATTCGCCCGCAACAGCTGCGCCCAGCACCTTGGCGAGCGGCGGCGGCGGGGGCACCTTGCCGCCTTCGCTGCGCGGAATGACGCCGGACGCGATCACTTTTTCGGTGGTTTCGGCGCTGGTGGGCAGCGGTTGCCGGGTATTGCTGCCGCTATCCGGCGCGCCAATCGGCAGGGTGGAGCATCCCGTATCCGGACCGAAATAGGCCGCAATGCGCGCGGGGCTATCGTCAGCCCACCTCACTGCGACATGCGCAACTTCGCCGGTGGGGCGGCGGACGACCTCATAAGGCAATTCGCCGACGATGGCATCGAGCGGGGCCTGAATGCCGGTGAGTTCCCATGCCGCCACGCTTTCAGCCGTGCGGGCGCCGCCGTTGCGTTCGGCAATCGCAATCGCGCTGCACAGCATCAGCGCCTTGTATCCTGCCGCGAGCGCGCGGTCGTAGCGGGCGTCGAGCGCCTGCTGCTGGCTCTGGCCAAAGGCGGGCGATGCGGCGGGAGCGGCAAGGAGCAGCGCGGTCGCTGCAAAGGCGGTGCGGATCATGGCGCGCAGCGTAGCCCGCGCCGCGCAAAAGAAAAGGGCCGGTAAGCGTTCCCGCCCCGGCCCTTTTCATTCCTGTAAGAAACGCCTTACGCGTCTTCGTACTCGTCTTCCGACTGCACCGGACCGGAGTCCTGGCCGCGAGCGGATTCATCGCGCTCGACCAGTTCGATGATCGCCATCTGCACAGCATCGCCAGCGCGGACACCGGCGCGCAGCACGCGGGTATAGCCGCCTTCACGATCCGAATAACGCTCGCCCAGAACCTCGAACAGCTTCTTCAGCTGGGCTTCGTCACCCAACCGGCTCATGGCGAGACGACGGTTCGACAGCCCGCCGCGCTTCGCCAGCGTGATCAGCTTTTCGATGTAGGGGCGCAGTTCCTTCGCCTTCGGCAGCGTGGTCTTGATCTGCTCGTGCTTGATCAGCGCGGCGGCCATGTTGCGGAACAGGGCGGTGCGGTGACCAGACTTGCGGCCCAGCTTGCGGCCCGAAATACCATGACGCATTGTATACTTCCTTCGTTCGTAAGGAGCCCGTGCAAGGTAGCTCCATCCCGGTGGCCATTGTGGGCCGCCACCTTCGCCCAAATTGTAAGCCCCCGCTTGCGCAGGGGCTCACGAATTCATCAGCCGAGCAGTTCCTGTTCGAGCTTCTTGGCCATTTCCTCGATGTTCTCTGGCGGCCATCCGGGGATGTCCATGCCGAGACGCAGGCCCATCGACGAGAGCACTTCCTTGATCTCGTTGAGCGACTTGCGGCCGAAGTTCGGCGTGCGCAGCATCTCGGCTTCGGTCTTCTGGACCAGATCGCCGATATAGATGATGTTGTCGTTCTTGAGGCAGTTGGCCGAACGCACCGACAGTTCCAGCTCGTCCACCTTCTTGAGAAGGTAACGGTTGAGCTGGTTGGCGTCGCTTTCTTCCGGCTGCACGGCGTGACCGATCATCGCGCTTTGCGGCTGCGGAATACCATCTTCGAAGTGCACGAACAGCGTCAGCTGGTCCTGCAGGATACGCGCGGCATAGGCCACGGCATCTTCCGGGGTGACAGTGCCATCGGTTTCGACGGTCAGCGAGAGCTTGTCGTAATCGAGCTCCTGCCCGACGCGGGCGTTCTCGACCTTGTAGCTCACCTGACGGACAGGTGAATAGAGTGAGTCGACCGGGATCAGGCCAATCGGCGCATCGATCGGACGGTTCTGCACGGCGGGCGAGTAGCCCTTCCCGGTGTCAGCCGTCAGCTCCATGTTGAGCGTCGCGCCTTCATCGAGCTGGCAGATCACCAGATCCTTGTTCATCACCTCGATATCGCCGGAAACGGCAATATCGCCCGCTGTGACAGCACCGGGGCCGGTAGCCGAAAGCTGCAAACGCTTGGGGCCTTCGCCTTCCATGCGCAGCGCGATCTGCTTCACGTTCAGGACGATGTCGGTCACGTCTTCACGCACGCCCGCGAGCGAGGAGAATTCATGCAGCACGTTCTCGATCTTGATCGAGGTGATCGCCGCACCCTGCAGGCTGGACAGCAGCACCCGGCGCAGAGCGTTGCCGAGCGTCAGGCCGAAGCCGCGTTCGAGCGGTTCGGCAACGAAAGTCACCTTGCGCTGACGATCGCCGCCATCCTTGATTTCGAGGGTGTTGGGTTTCTTGAGTTCCTGCCAGTTCTTCGTGTTGACGGACATGGATTTCCCCTAATTCGCCCTGGGCGGGCGGTTCAAACTTGGGCGGGCCGGATGCTCTGCGCAGCGGCGCGGCACCTGACCCGTTCGGGTGGCGGCGGCAGACTGGCCGCCGCACCCCGGCGGATCAGACGCGGCGACGCTTGGACGGACGGACCCCGTTGTGCGGGATCGGCGTCACGTCACGGATCGAAGTGATGTTGAAGCCCACTGCGGCGAGACCGCGCAGCGCGCTTTCACGGCCCGAACCCGGGCCCTTCACTTCGACTTCGAGCGTACGCACACCGTGCTCGGCTGCCTTCTTGCCGGCATCGTCGGCGGCGACCTGCGCGGCATAGGGAGTCGATTTACGGCTGCCCTTGAATCCCATCGCCCCGGCGCTGGACCAGCTGATTGCATTGCCCTGCGCGTCGGTGATGGTGATCATGGTGTTGTTGAAGCTGGCGTTGATATGCGCAACGCCGCTCGAGATGTTCTTCTTGTCACGGCGCCGAATACGGCCTGGTTCGCGTGCCATCGTAATATGTCCTTTAGCTCGTCAGAAGGAAAAAGCAGGCAGATGCCAGCTTACTTCTTCTTGCCCGCGATGGGCTTGGCCTTGCCCTTGCGGGTACGGGCATTGGTGTGGGTGCGCTGGCCGCGAACGGGCAGGCCGTTACGGTGACGCAGGCCGCGATAGGCGCGCAGGTCCATCAGACGCTTGATGTTCATCGCGGTCTGACGACGCAGGTCGCCTTCCACGGTGAAATCGGCGTCGATCGTCTCGCGAATCCGCAGCACTTCCTCATCGGTGAGGTCCTGCACACGCGCGGAATGCGCAATGCCGAGCTTGTCAGCGATCTGGACAGCCTTCGAACGACCGATCCCGTGAATATAGGTGAGCGCGATAATCACGCGCTTGTTGGTGGGGATATTTACCCCGGCAATACGAGCCACTTATTTCTCCATGCTCCACAGGGGTTTGACAGCCGTGAGGCCAGCCCCCTATCTCAACGCTCATTCATCGATTTGCCCGTCTGCCACTCCGATCTGCACGCAAGCAGGTTAGGAAACGGCAAAAAGTCCGGTCGGCACACGCGGGCGTTGTGCCTGCCGAACTTGGTTCGAGCATGTCGAATGAGCCGCGCGCATAGGATGATTCGCCAGCGGGGTCAACCGCTGGGCAGCCTTAATGGCGCTCACTCCGGAGAATTACCCAGGGCGCCGTCGTTTCAGGGCCGGGCCAGAATAATCCGACTGCGCGCGCAATGTCAAAGTGCTGCTGCGCGTTTACCCCCTTCCGGCGATGATGCGGCGGATCAGAAGCTTTCCTCGTCCGCGAGATCGCCGAAGACGTCACTGACGGAGGGTGCCTTTATCTGGGGCTCATCGGTTTCAGGCAGCGGAACGGATTCCGTTGCGGATGCATCATCGTCTTCAGGCTCGGTCGCTTCGCCGCGGTCCGCCTCGGGTGCGGTTTGCGGCTGCGGGGGGACTTCGACTGGGCCGAGCAGCTTGGCCAGGGCGGTCAATTGTATCTCCATGACGCCATCGACCGCACGCGCGATCACCGGCACCTCGTAACGCATGGTCCCGCCGACATTATACTCCCACACGATCCGCGTGCCGCCCTCCACTTCGCTGATCGCGATGGTGAGGATGCCCGTCACCGGCTCGCTTTGAAGCGGACCGAGCGCACCCTGCATCCTGAGCGCGCGTTCGGGATAGGCGTGAACCACGCGCATGTGCTCGACACTGCCCTCCAGCGTGAACCGTCCCGCCTCTTCTGTTTCCGGAATCTTCTCGCAAAAGCAGCCGCCCGCCTGAGGCATGAGCGTGAGATTGGTCGAATCCCCCGACCAGGTATGTTCGGAAGCCCACCAGCCAGACGGGGTAATCAGGGCAAGCCACACATCCCTCGGGCTGCCCTCCACCACGGCTTCGTGGCGCGAGACAAAACCGTTGGGGCCAGTGCCGGTAACTTCGGCCGCAGCCGGACCCGCAGGCAGCAGCATCGCTGCACAAAGCGCGTGGAACAAACGGAACTTCGGCATTGCGGCAACCTCCCTCAGGTGGGGAAGGCTCTAGGCCAAACATCGATGCTGTGAAAGCGGCGCGAGCAACTCAGCTGCGCAGAATGGCGTCGATCGCGTTCGCCACGGTGTCGATCGCAGCCATGCCGTCGATGCGGCTGACGATGCCGCGCGCTTCGTAGCCGGGCAGGATCGGCGCAGTCTTGGCGCGATATTCCTGCATCCGCATCCGCACGGTTTCCTCGTTGTCGTCCGGACGGCGCTTGAATTCGGTGCTGCCGCACACATCGCACACGCCCGGAACGCGAGGCGGGTTGGCGGTGTCGTGGTAGAGCGCGCCGCACTTACCACAGGAAAAGCGGCCCGTGATGCGCTCGACCAGCGCGTCTTCGTTCACTTCGAGTTCGATGACGTGATCGAGCGTGCGATCATTGCGTGCAAGGATCGCGTCGAGCGCGTCGGCTTGGGCTGCGGTGCGCGGGTAGCCATCGAAAATCGCGCCGGTTTCCGGCCCCATCGCAGCGAGTTCGGCATCGATCAGGTCCGAGACGATTTCATCCGAAACCAACTCGCCGCGTTCCATCACTTCCTTGGCCTTGAGGCCGACCGGCGTTCCGGCCTTGACTGCGGCGCGCAGCATGTCGCCAGTCGAAAGCTGGCGCATGCCGTGGCGTTCGACCAGCCCGGCGCTTTGCGTGCCCTTGCCTGCTCCGGGAGGACCAAGAAGAATGATGTTCACGAACCGTCCCCCATTATTGCCGCCGGTCTCCGCCGGAAGCTTGCTATCAGAACTGCGGGTTCAACCAAGCGTGGCAACACGTCAAGCAGACTTCCGTCTGATATCAGCGCATCCGACCCTTGAGCTTGGCCTTCTTGATGAGATCGCCATACTGGTGCGCCAGAAGATGCGACTGGACCTGGCTGATCGTATCGACCGTGACGTTGACGACAATCAAAAGGCTGGTGCCGCCAAGGAAAAGCGGAATGCCTGTCTGGGCAATCATGTATTCCGGGATCACGCAGACCAGCGTGAGGTAGATCGCGCCGACAACCGTGATGCGGGTGAGGACATATTCAAGATAGTCGGCGGTCCGCTTACCCGGACGGATACCGGGGATGAAGCCGCCGTTCTTCTTGAGATTGTCCGCAGTTTCCTCGGGGTTGAACACCACCGCCGTGTAGAAGAAACAGAAGAAGATGATCCCGATCGCATAGAGCAGCATGTAGACCGGCTGCCCATGCGCAAGATACTGGTTGAGCCACAGGATCGCGCCGCCAAAGGTGCTGTCGGAATCGACCGAACTGCCCGCGAAGCTTGAAATCGTCAGCGGCAGCAGCAGCAGCGAGCTGGCGAAGATCGGCGGAATAACCCCGGCGGTATTGATCTTGAGCGGCAGGTGCGAACGATCCGCCTGCATCATGCCGTTCTGGGTCGCCCGCTTGGGATACTGGATCAGCAAGCGGCGCTGTGCCCGTTCCATGAACGAGATACCGAGGATGAGGACAACCACCATGACGATGAAGCCGATGATGATCGCCGGAGCGATGGACCCGGTGCGCCCGCCTTCGAACAGGTTAGTGGCAAATGTCGGGAACTGCGAAACAATCCCGGCCATGATGATGAGCGAAACACCGTTGCCGATCCCGCGACTGGTGATCTGCTCACCGAGCCACAGCAGGAACATCGTCCCGCCGACAAGGTTGATCACCGCGCCGATGCGGAACATGTACCCGGGGTTGACCACCGCAGCGAGGCCGCTTTGCGCGGCGTAGGTTTCCAGCCCCACGGCCAGGAAATAACCCTGAATGGCGCACAGGAACACAGTGCCATAGCGCGTATACTGGTTCAGCTTCTGCCGCCCGGACGCGCCCTCTTTCTTGAGTGCGGAGAGCGTCGGGTGCAGGGCCGAGGCCATCTGCACCACGATCGAGGCGGTGATGTAAGGCATCACGCCGAGCGCGATGATGCTCATCTGCGACAGCGCGCCGCCCGAAAAGGCATTGAACATGTCGAGAATGGTGCCGCGGGTCTGATCGTAGAGCTCGCCCAAAATCAGGGGATTCACGCCCGGCAGCGGCACGAAGCTCAGGAACCGGAACACCACCAGCGCGCCGATGGTGAACCAGATGCGCTGCTTGAGCTCGGTCGCCTTGGCGAAGTTGCCGAGGTTCATATTGCTCGCGATATTATCGGCGCGTGATGCCATGTCGTCTCATCGATCCTAGCTCTTGGCCCTGCCGCGGCGCCCGTTCGGCACCGTCACTGCAGACCATCTCTTGCGCGGCAAACGGAAGGCTTTTGCCTCCGATGCGAAAGCACCGGTCCGACACGCGAGAGCGTAAATAGGGAGCGCGGAGGCTCTTGTCGAACCCCCGCGCTCACCATTTCGTCGATTACTTCGCCTTGGCGGCCGTGTTGGCCTCGCGGCGGGCTTGCTTCTTCTCGTGCTCGGGGACCGGAGCCGGGGCCACTTCGACGGTGCCGCCGGCCTTTTCGACTGCAGCGATAGCGCCCTTGGTCGCGCCGGTGACTGCGAACGTCGCCTTGACTGTCATCTCACCCTTGCCGAGCAGGCGAACGCCATCCTTGCCGCCGCGCACCAGGCCAGCGGCCCGCAGCGCGTCTTCGGTGATGGTCGCCTTGGTGTCGAGCTTGCCCGCGTCGATGAACTTCTGGATCATGCCGGTGTTCACCTCGGCATAGTCCTTGCCGAAGGGGTTGTTGAAGCCGCGCTTCGGCAGACGCATGTGCAGCGGCATCTGGCCGCCCTCGAAGCCCTTGACGGCAACGCCCGAACGGCTCTTCTGGCCCTTCTGGCCGCGTCCCGAAGTCTTGCCCTTGCCCGAGCCGATACCGCGTCCGACGCGGACTCGGCCGTTGCGGGCACCGGGATTGTCGCGGATGTCATTCAGTTTCATAGTGTGCACTCGCTTGAGTTTGCCCCGGCGATTGCCGGAGCCTGTTGTTAGCTATGCCTCAGAACGGACGCGCTGACCGTACTGGATCCCGGCCTTCGCCGGGATGACGAGGGAGAGCGTATCCCTCCCCGTCACACGAAATTCAGTCGACCACCTGCACCAGATGCGGGATCTTGGCGATCGCACCGCGAACTTCAGGAGTGTCCTGACGCTCGACAATCTTGTGCATCTTGTTCAGCCCGAGACCGATAAGGATCTTGCGCTGGCTTTCAGGGCGACGGATCGGCGAACCGACCTGCTTGATCTTGATGGTAGCCATCTTGCGTTACTCCACGATCGCGGCAGCATCGGCTTCCGCCTCAGCTGCGCTCGATCCGCCGCGACCCAGCAGGTCGGCGACCTTCTTGCCGCGACGCTGAGCAACCGACTTCGGCGAAGTCTGCTCGGCCAGCGCGTCGAAGGTGGCGCGGATCATGTTGTAGGGATTGGATGTGCCGACCGACTTGGTCACCACATCGGCAACGCCGAGGCTCTCGAACACGGCGCGCATCGGACCGCCGGCGATGATGCCGGTCCCCGGAGGCGCGCTGCGCAGGGTCACCTTGCCGGCACCGAAACGGCCGTTGCCGTCGTGGTGGAGGGTGCGGCCTTCCTTCAGCGAAACGCGGATCATCCTCTTGCGCGCAGCAGCGGTTGCCTTGGTAATGGCTTCCGGCACTTCGCGGGCCTTGCCGTGACCGAAGCCGACCCGGCCCTGCCCGTCGCCGACCACGACCAGCGCAGCAAAGCCGAAGCGCTTGCCGCCCTTCACGGTCTTGGAGACGCGGTTGATGTGGACCAGCTTTTCGATGATGCCGTCGTCTTCTTCCTGCCGGCCACCGCGGTTGTTGTCACGACCGCCGCGACCGCGTCCGCGATCTCCGCCGCCGGGGCCGCCGCCTTCGCGGTTGCCGCCACGACCGCGACCACGGCCTTGGCCCTGACGCGCGTTACCATCACCGGCCTGCGCCGGCGACTGGTTGTCGGCCGCTTCCGAAGGAGTGGTGGCCACAGCGGGCACCTCGGTCTGGGCTTCGGTGTTCTCGGTGTTTGCGTTGTCAGCCATCATCAGAACTCCAGCCCGCCTTCGCGGGCGGCATCGGCCAGCGCCTTGACGCGGCCATGGAACAGGAACCCGCCGCGATCGAACACGACAGTGGTCACGCCCGCCTTCTTGGCAGCCTCGGCAATCAGCTTGCCGACTTCGGCAGCAGCCGCGACGTTGGCGCCGCTGTTGCTGACGCCCAGCGTCGAAGCAGCAGCCACAGTGCGGCCCGCGGCATCGTCGATGACCTGAGCGTAGATGTGACGACCGGTGCGGTGAACGGACAGCCGCGGCTTGCCGCCAGCACGCGCACGAAGCGCAGTGCGGACGCGGCGACGACGGCGTTCAAACAGGGAAAGCTTTGCCATCTTACTTCTTCTTCCCTTCCTTGCGGAAGATGTACTCGCCGCGATAGGCGATACCCTTGCCCTTGTAAGGCTCAGGCTTGCGCCAGCGGCGGATTTCGGCGGCGAATTGGCCCACGGACTGCTTGTCGATACCCGACACTTCGATCGTGGTCTGATCCGGGGTCTTCACCTCGAGGCCTTCCGGCACCGGGAGATCGACATCGTGGCTGTAGCCGAGCTGCAGCTTCAGAGTTTTGCCCTGCGAGTTCGCACGATAACCGACGCCCTTGATGACAAGGGTCTTGGTGAAGCCGTTTGTCACGCCTTCGACCAGGTTCGACACCAAGGTGCGCTGCATGCCCCAGAAGGCACGCGCCTGCTTGCTGTCATTCGCCGGCTTGACCAGGATCTCGCCCTCTTCGACCTTGTAGTCGATGAGATCGGACAGCCCGAGCGTCAGGGTGCCCTTGGGACCCTTCACGCTCAGCGTGCCGTTGTCGATGCTGGCCGAAACCCCGCCGGGGATCGCGACCGGCTTTTTGCCGATGCGGCTCATCAGAACACCTCCGCCAGCACTTCGCCACCGACGTTGTGGTTGCGTGCTTCGGCATCCGAAAGCACGCCGCGCGGCGTCGAGACGATGGTGATGCCAAGGCCGTTGCGGATCGTCGGCAGTTCTTTCGAACCCGAGTAGACGCGGCGGCCAGGCTTGGAGACGCGCGCCACGTGCTTGATCGCAGGCTCGCCTTCGAAATACTTCAGTTCGATCCGCAGCGCCTTGTGCTTGCCCGAAGTATCTTCGGAGAAGCCACGAATGTAGCCCTCGCGCTGAAGCACTTCGAGCACGTTGGCGCGCAGGTTGCTGGCGGGAGTCAGGACAGAGTCCTTCTTCGCACGCTGGCCGTTGCGGATGCGGGTGAGCATGTCACCCAAGGGATCGGTCAAAGCCATCTATCTTGTCCTCACCAGCTCGACTTGGTCAGACCGGGAATCATCCCGCTGTTGCCGAGTTCGCGCAGTTCGATACGGTTGATGCCGAACTTGCGGTAATAGCCGCGCGGGCGGCCGGTGGTCGCGCAACGGTTGCGCACCCGGGTCGGGTTCGCATTGCGCGGAATTTCCGCCATCTTGAGCCGCGCGACAAGCCGCTCGGTCTCGTCAAGCGAGGTGTCATTTGCGATCGCCTTAAGCTTTTCGTACTTCGCAGCGTACTGCTTCACGAGCTTCTTGCGGCGTTCGTTCTTGTTGATCGAACTCAGTTTCGCCATGGACTTAAGCTCTCTTCTTTCGTGTCTCTACGGGGAAACGGCTCACGCCGCCTCCTTCTCTTCAGCCTTGGCTTCGCCCGGGAAAGGGAAGCCGAACAGACGCAGCAATTCGCGCGCCTCTTCGTCGGTCTTGGCGGTGGTGGTGACGATAATGTCCATCCCACGCACCTTCTCGATACGGTCGTAGCTGATTTCAGGGAACACGATCTGTTCCTTCAGCCCCATCGCATAGTTGCCCCGGCCGTCGAACGAACGCGGGTTCAGCCCACGAAAGTCGCGAATGCGCGGCATGGCGACAGTCACGAGACGATCGAGAAATTCGTACATCCGGTCGCGGCGCAAGGTCACCTTGCAACCGATCGGCATGCCTTCGCGCAGCTTGAACTGGGCGATCGACTTCTTGGCGATGGTGATGACCGGCTTCTGGCCGGCGATCAGCGCCATTTCCTCGGCAGCGATATGAACCTTCTTCTTGTCCTGGCTCGCTTCACCCACGCCCATGTTGAGCGTGACCTTTTCGAGCTTGGGGACTTCGAGGCGGTTCTTGTAACCGAACTTTTCGGTCATCGCAGCGACGATTTCGGCGTCGTACTTCGCCTTCATCCGCGGCGAATAGGTGGCATCAGCCATTGATGGTCTCCCCACTCTTCACAGCAACGCGCACCTTCTTGCCGTCCTTGGTTTCAAACCGGACGCGGGTGGGCTTGCCATCCTTGGGATCGGCCAGAGCGACCTTCGAGATATGCATCGGAGCCGGGAACCGGTCGATACCACCCTGCGGGTTGGTCTGGCTGGGCTTGCGGTGACGGGCGACGACATTGACGCCGTCGACAACGATCTTGCCGTCCTTGGGCATGACCTGGGCGACCGTTCCGGTGCGGCCCTTGTCCTTGCCCGACAGCACGACGACGCTGTCACCCTTCTTGATCTTGGCGGCCGACATTACAGCACCTCCGGCGCAAGGCTGATGATCTTCATGAAGCCGCGGCCACGCAGTTCGCGCACCACCGGGCCAAAGATACGGGTGCCGATCGGCTCCTCGTTCTTGTTCACGAGCACCGCAGCATTGGTGTCGAAGCGGATGACGGTGCCATCGGGACGGCGCACATCCTTGCGGGTGCGCACGATGACGGCGCGGTGAACGTCGCCCTTCTTGACCTTCGCGCGCGGCTGCGCCTCCTTGATGGAGACGACGATCACGTCGCCGACGCCCGCGGTACGACGCTTCGACCCGCCCAGCACTTTAATGCACTGGACGCGCTTGGCGCCGCTGTTGTCCGCGACGTCGAGATTGGATTGCATCTGGATCATCGATCCGGTTCCTTCTCACTGGCTTTCCGGGACGCCCAATCCGACTGGGGCCCGGCAGTTCCGTTTACGTCTAAATCAGTTACCGGCTTCCGCGACGTCGAGATCAGCCTCAACCGCCTGCGTGCCGCCCGCGATGACCCGGTCCTTGACGGCCCAGGTCTTGGTCTTCGAAATCGGCCGGGTCTCTTCGATCCGGACGACGTCGCCCACGGTGAACTCGTTGTTTTCATCGTGCGCGTGATACTTCTTCGAGCGCCGGATGATCTTCCCGTAGAGCGGGTGCTTCACCTTGCGTTCGACCTTCACGGTCACGGTCTTGTTGGTCTTGTCGGAGGTAACAGTCCCGACGAGGATTCGCTTCGGCATTGTTAACTCCTCAAGCCTTCACGGCGGCGGCTTTCGCCGCACGCTCGTTTTGCAGTGTCTTGATCTGCGCAATGCTCCGGCGCACCTGACGGATACGCGACGGGGCTTCGAGCTGGTTGGTCGCAGCCTGGAACCGCAGATTGTACTGCTCGCGCTTCAGCTCGGTGAGTTCGGCGGTCAGCTGATCATCGGTCTTGGTGCGAAGGTCCGCAAAGTCGGCCATTATTCGCCTCCCAGGTGGCTGGTGTCACCCAGGCGGGCGACAACCTTGGTCTTGATCGGCAGCTTCATCGCTGCACGCTCGAACGCTTCGGCAGCGAGCGGACCCGCAACGCCATCGAGTTCGAACAGAATACGGCCCGGCTTCACCCGCGCAGCCCAGTATTCGACCGAACCCTTGCCCTTGCCCTGACGGACTTCGGCGGGCTTCTTCGACACTGGCACATCGGGGAAGATGCGGATCCAGAGCCGGCCCTGACGCTTGATGTGACGCGTGATCGCGCGGCGAGCCGCTTCGATCTGGCGCGCGGTAATCCGCTCGGGTTCCATGGCCTTGAGGCCGTAGGAGCCGAAGTTGAGCGAGGTGCCGCCCTTGGCTTCACCCTTGATCCGGCCCTTGAAGGCCTTGCGGAACTTGTGTTTTTTCGGTTGCAGCATGGTCTGTTACCTCAACGAGCCGGCCGGACGCCGGAAGTCTGCGCTTCCATCATCAGGCGGTCCTGCGCGGTGGGATCATGCGCGAGAATCTCGCCCTTGAAGATCCACACCTTGATGCCGATGATCCCGTAGGCGGTCAGCGCCTCGGCATCAGCGTAATCGATGTTAGCACGCAGGGTGTGCGCCGGAACCCGGCCTTCACGATACGATTCAACCCGCGCGATTTCAGCGCCGCCAAGACGGCCGCCGCAGGTGATCTTGATCCCCTCTGCGCCGAGCCGGATTGCCGACTGCATCGCGCGCTTCATTGCCCGGCGGAACGCCACGCGGCGAACCAGCTGATCGGCGATGCCCTGCGCAACGAGCTTGGCATCGATTTCCGGCTTGCGGATTTCAACGATGTTCAGCTTCACTTCGCTCGGCGTCATGGTTGCCAGCTTCGAACGCAGCTTTTCGATGTCTGCGCCCTTCTTGCCGATGATCACACCGGGACGTGCGGCATAGATCGACACGCGGCACAGCTTGGCCGGGCGCTCGATCACGACCTTCGAAATCGCTGCCTGCGGCAGGTTTTCCATCACGTACTTGCGGATCGCGAGATCTTCCTTGAGCAGCTGCGCATAATCACGCCCTTCGGCGTACCAGCGGCTGTCCCAGGTGCGGTTGATCTGCAGGCGCAGACCGATCGGATTGCTCTTCTGGCCCATCTTACGCCTCTTCTGCTTCGCGAACCACGATCCGCAGCCGTGAGAACGGCTTGAGGATGCGGGTCGACTTGCCGCGACCGCGGGTGTGGAACCGCTTCATCGTCACCGACTTGCCGACCGAGGCTTCCGCCACGACCAGTGCGTCGACATCGAGATTGTGGTTGTTTTCGGCATTGGCGATCGCCGAAGCGAGCACCTTGCTCGCATCGCGCGCCATTGCCCGCTTCGAAAAGGCGAGGATGTTCAACGCATCTTCTGCCTTCTTGCCGCGGATCAGGGCTGCAACGAGGTTGAGCTTCTGCGCCGAACCACGGATCGTGGTGCCGACGGCCAGCGCCTCGTTATCGCCCACGCGGCGGGGTGCCTTAGCCTTGCCCATTAGCGCTTGCCCTTCTTGTCGGCAGCGTGACCGGGGAATGTGCGCGTAGGCGCAAATTCACCGAGCTTGTGACCGACCATTTCTTCCGAAACCGAAACGGGAATGAATTTGTGCCCGTTATAAACAGTGAAGGTGAGCCCGACGAACTGCGGCAGAATAGTGGAGCGACGCGACCAGGTCTTGATCGGTTTGGTGTTGCTCGCTTCCTGCGCGCTCTCAGCCTTCTTCAGAAGGCTCAGCTCGACAAACGGACCTTTCCAGACGGAACGTGCCATCGTCTTTTACCTCTTCTTCTTCGCGTGACGCGAACGGATGATCATCTTGTCCGTCTGCTTGTTGTGGCGAGTGCGAGCACCCTTGGTCGGCTTGCCCCACGGGGTCACCGGATGGCGACCGCCCGAGGTCCGGCCTTCACCACCGCCGTGCGGGTGATCGACCGGGTTCTTCGCTACGCCGCGCGTCAGCGGGCGACGGCCCTTCCAACGGGTGCGACCGGCCTTGGCAAAGTTCTGGTTGGCGTTGTCGGGGTTCGACACCGCGCCCACCGTACCCATGCAGTCGGCGCGAAGGTAACGCTGCTCGCCCGAGTTGAGGCGAACGATAACCATCGCACGGTCACGGCCGACAACCTGCACATAAGTGCCGGCCGAACGGGCGATCTGACCGCCCTTGCCCGGCTTCATCTCCACGTTGTGGCAGATCGTGCCGACCGGCATCTGACCCAGCAGCATCGCGTTGCCCGGCTTGGTGTCGACCTTTTCGCCCGCCACCACGGAATCGCCGACAGCAAGGCGCTGCGGAGCGAGGATATAGGCCTGTTCGCCGTCCTCGTACTTCACCAGCGCGATGAAGGCCGTGCGGTTCGGGTCATATTCCATCCGCTCGACAGTAGCCGGCATGTCCCACTTGCGACGCTTGAAGTCGATGAAGCGGTACTTTTGCTTGTGACCACCGGCGATGCCGCGCGAGGTGACATGGCCCTTGTTGTTGCGGCCGCCGGTCTTGCGCTTGCCTTCGGTAAGCGCCTTCACAGGCTTGCCCTTCCACAGGGCGGTCTTGTCGACCAGGATCAGACCGCGCCGGGCGGGACTGGTTGGCTTGTAATTCTTGAGTGCCATTGTTCGTTTCCTGTCCCTTGGCCTCAGATACCGCTGGTGATGTCGATCATTTCACCCTCGGCGAGGGTGACGATGGCCTTCTTCACGTCGGAGCGAGTGTAGGGCTTGCCCTTCCAGCGCTTGGTCTTGCCCTTCATGATCAGGGTGTTCACCGAAACGACCTTCTTGTCGTAGATCGCCTCGATGGCCTCCTTGATCTGCGGCTTGGTCGCGGTGCCCGCAACCTTGAAGACCACAGCATTGTGTTCCGACGCGAGCGTCGACTTTTCAGTGATGTGGGGCGCGAGGATCACGTCGTAGTGACGCGCATCGACGGTCTGTTTCTTAGCCATTGAAGCGCGCCTCCAGCTTTTCGACAGCGGCCTTGGTCAGCACCAGCGTATCGTGGTTGAGGATGTCATAGACGTTGGCACCCATCGCCGGCATCACGTTGATGCCCGGCAGGTTGCCAGCGGCCTTCTTGAAACCGGCATCGACCTGTTCGCCGTCGATCACCAGCACCTTGCCCGAAAGTCCGGCAGTGGCGAGGTGGCCCTTGAGAACCTTGGTCTTGGCGTCCGACAGTTCGAGGCTATCGACGATCACCAGACCGTCCTTCGCCTTGGACGACAGCGCCATCTTGAGGCCGAGCGCACGGATCTTCTTGTTGAGCGACTGCTCGAAGTCACGCTTGCGCGCGCCGTGGGCCTTGCCGCCGCCGATGAAGATCGGAGCTGCACGGTCGCCGTGACGGGCGGTACCGCCGCCCTTCTGCTTGCCGAACTTCTTGCCGGTGCGGGCCACGTCCGAACGCTCACGCGTCGGGCGGGCGGTGCCGCGGCGATTTTCGAGCTGCCAGGTAACGACCCGGTGCAGGATGTCGGCGCGCGGCTCGATGCCGAACACGTCATCCGAAAGCTCGATGTCAGCGCCCTTCAGCGCCGTGCCATCGATGTTCTGAACCTTAATCTTCATGGCTCAGCCTTCCTTGTTTTCATCTGTGGCCGGAGCGTCGGTCTCGACGGCTTCGGTCACGACCACGTCTTCAGCAGCCGTTTCGGCAACCGAGGGGGTCTCTTCGGCCTGCGGAGCGTGCTTCGACAGCACAGCGCCGGGGAACGGCACGCCTTCGGGAAGCGGCAGCTTCACGGCGTCACGAACCAGCAGCCAGCCATTCTTCGCGCCGGGCACCGAGCCCTTGACGAACAGCAGACCGCGCTCGGCATCCGTGCGGACGATTTCGAGGTTCTGCTGGGTGCGCTGACGATCGCCCATGTGGCCGGCCATCTTCTTGCCCTTGAACACCTTGCCGGGATCCTGGCGCTGACCGGTCGAACCGTGAGCACGGTGCGAGATCGAAACGCCGTGGGTCGCGCGCATACCGCCGAAGCCCCAACGCTTCATGGCGCCGGCAAAGCCCTTGCCCTGCGTGTGCCCGGTGATGTCGACCATCTGGCCGGCGATGAAATGCTCGGCGCTGATGGTCGATCCGACCGGCACGAGGCCATCGGCATCTTCGACCCGGAATTCAGCGACGCGCTTCTTCAGGCCGACATCGGCCTTTGCGAAATGTTCACGCTGCGGCTTGGCAACGTTCTTCTGCTTGGCTTCGCCCGCGCCGAGCTGGACTGCGAAATAGCCATCGCGGTCTGCGGTGCGGTGCGAAACCACCTGGCAATCTTCCAGCGCGAGAACGGTTACGGGCACGTGCCGTCCATCCTCCTGGAAGAGGCGGGTCATCCCGACTTTCTTTGCGATAACGCCGGTGCGCATCGTCAGTTACTCCTCAACAGAGGCACCTGCAGACCATCCGCAGGTGCGTGTGAGACCGCGACGCAAAACGCCGCAGCCCCATTCAGCCCAAATTGTCATGCATCGCCCCGTCCGGGCTGAGTGCTCTGGCAGGCCGGAATGGCCGCTGGAGCGAGACGGGGGACGCAGCCCGGATAAATATCCGGCGGTATCCACCCTATCGTCAGGTGGGGCGCTTTGGCCCCAACGATAGAGGCCCCTGCTTAAAGCGGGGGCATTTCGGCCGGCTTACGCCAGCTTGATTTCAACGTTCACGCCAGCTGCCAGATCGAGCTTCATCAGCGCGTCGACGGTCTGGGCGTTGGGCTGCACGATGTCGAGCAGCCGCTTGTAGGTGCGCACCTCGAACTGCTCACGCGACTTCTTGTCGACGTGCGGACCGCGGTTCACGGTGAACTTCTCGATACGCGTCGGCAGCGGAATGGGGCCACGAATAAGAGCGCCGGTCCGACGGGCCGTATCGGCGATTTCGCCGGTGGCCTGATCCAGAACGCGGTGGTCGAACGCCTTGAGGCGAATGCGGATATTCTGAGCTTCCATGTCCTGTACCGATGCGAAAGAGCCAAGGATCTGCCGGAACACCGGCATTTCCCAAAAACAAAGGCCGGCCCCGCTACTTTCCGGTTTCCCGAGAGCGGGCGGCCTTCTTCAAAACTTGTGACAAACGGGACGAATCTCGTCTGCGGATGCGCGCCTATACGGAGCGTGTAGGATTCTGGCAAGGGGCATTGGAAAGGAAATTGCGTGACAATGAAACGACCACGCCGTTCTGCCAGCCTCCGCCCTGCCCGCTGCTCACAAAAAGGCCCGGCAGCTCTTCCGAGCGGCCGGGCCTGCTTTGCGTTCAGTCACGCTCCCAGAGGGAGCAGAACCTTACTTGGTGATCTTGGCAACCACGCCCGAGCCGACGGTGCGGCCGCCTTCGCGAATTGCGAAGCGCAGACCTTCGTCCATGGCGATCGGTGCGATCAGCTTGACGCCGATCGAAACGTTGTCGCCCGGCATCACCATTTCGGTGCCTTCGGGAAGGATCACTTCGCCGGTCACGTCGGTGGTGCGGAAGTAGAACTGCGGACGGTAGTTGGCGAAGAACGGCGTGTGACGGCCACCTTCGTCCTTCGACAGAACGTAGACTTCGGCTTCGAACTCGGTGTGCGGCTTGACCGAACCGGGCTTGCACAGCACCTGGCCACGCTCGACCTCTTCACGGCCGACGCCGCGGATCAGGGCACCGACGTTGTCGCCAGCTTCACCGCGATCGAGCAGCTTGCGGAACATTTCAACGCCGGTCACGGTGGTCTTGCGGGTGTCCTTGATGCCGACGATTTCGACTTCGTCACCAACGTTGACGATGCCGGTTTCGATACGGCCGGTCACCACGGTGCCGCGACCCGAGATCGAGAACACGTCTTCGATCGGCATCAGGAACGGCTTGTCGACCGGACGATCGGGCTGCGGGATGAAGCTGTCGACGGCTTCGATCAGGGCAATGATCGAATCCTTGCCGATGTTGTCATCGCGGCCTTCGAGAGCGGCCAGAGCCGAACCCTTGACGATCGGAATGTTGTCACCGTCGAAGTCGTACGACGAAAGCAGTTCGCGCACTTCGAGTTCGACCAGTTCGAGGATTTCCTCGTCGTCGACCTGATCGACCTTGTTCATGTACACGACCAGCGCCGGCACGCCGACCTGACGGGCGAGCAGGATGTGCTCGCGGGTCTGGGGCATCGGGCCGTCGGCAGCGTTCACGACCAGGATCGCGCCGTCCATCTGGGCGGCACCGGTGATCATGTTCTTCACGTAGTCCGCGTGGCCCGGGCAATCGACGTGCGCATAGTGACGCGCAGCCGATTCGTACTCGACGTGTGCGGTCGAGATGGTGATCCCGCGCTCACGCTCTTCGGGAGCCTTGTCGATGTTGGCGAAATCCACCGCGGCGCCGCCGTAGACTTCAGCCATCACCTTGGTGATCGCCGCCGTCAGCGTGGTCTTGCCATGGTCAACGTGACCGATGGTGCCGATGTTGCAGTGCGGCTTGTTCCGCTGGAATTTTTCCTTAGCCATTTCTCTGGTGTACCTTCTTGAATGAAACGATGTGTTCGCGGGAAAAACGGCGGGCCCGCTGAATCAGGCGCCGCCCCTAAACCGATCGGTCGGCTTAGGCAAGTTTCTCCTTGACCTCGGCTGCGACGTTGGCCGGAACCTCGTCATAGTGCGAGAACTGCATTGAGTAGTTGGCGCGCCCTTGCGTGAACGAGCGCAGTTCGTTGACGTAGCCGAACATGTTGGCGAGCGGGACGAACGCCTCGACCGCCTGGGCATTGCCCCGCGTGTCGGTGCCCTGGATCTGCCCGCGCCGCGAGTTGAGATCGCCGATGACGTCGCCCAGATAATCATCCGGAGTCACCACTTCGACCTTCATGATCGGCTCGAGCAGCTTGATCCCGGCCTTCTGCGCGACTTCACGCATCGCACCGCGTGCGGCGATTTCGAACGCAATCGCGCTCGAGTCGACGTCGTGGTACGCACCATCGGTCAGCTTGATGCTGAAATCGATGATCGGGAAGCCGACCAGGTGCCCGCTGGCAGCCTGTTCACGGAAGCCCTTTTCGATCGCCGGGATGTATTCGCGCGGAATGTTGCCGCCCTTGATAACATCTTCGAAGATCACGCCCTGACCGCGCTCACCGGGGATTACGGTGACCTTGACGCGGCCGAACTGGCCCGAGCCACCCGACTGCTTCTTGTGAGTGTAATCGACGTCGACTTCGCGGGCGAGGTATTCACGGTACGCCACCTGCGGCGCGCCGACGTTGGCCTCGACCTTGAACTCGCGCTTCATGCGATCGACCAGAATGTCGAGATGCAGTTCGCCCATGCCCTTGATGATCGTCTGACCGCTTTCGTGGTCGGTCGATACGCGGAACGAGGGATCTTCCTGCGCCAGACGATTGAGCGCGATGCCCATCTTTTCCTGGTCGGCCTTGGTCTTGGGTTCCACCGACAGTTCGATCACCGGCTCGGGGAACTCCATCCGCTCGAGGATAATGGGATGGGCCATGTCGCACAGGGTGTCACCGGTGGTGGTGTCCTTCATGCCCGCCAGCGCCACGATATCGCCGGCAAATGCCTCATCGATGTCTTCGCGGTTGTTGGAGTGCATGAGCAACATGCGGCCGATCTTTTCCTTCTTGTCCTTCACCGAGTTCAGCACCTGACCCTTGGCCAGACGACCCGAATAGATGCGGGTGAAGGTGAGCGACCCGACGAACGGATCGTTCATGATCTTGAACGCCAGCGCGGCAAACGGCGCTTCGTCGCTCGAGGGGCGCTCGGCTTCTTCTTCGCTGTCGGGCAGGATGCCCTTGATCGCGGGTACGTCGAGCGGCGAAGGCATGTAGTCGACCACCGCATCGAGCAGCGGCTGCACGCCCTTGTTCTTGAACGCCGAGCCGCACAGCACCGGCACGAAGGCACGCGCCATGGTGCCCTTGCGGATCAGCGACTTGAGCGTCGCCGCGTCCGGAATATTGCCTTCGAGATACGACTCCATGATGTCGTCGTCCTGCTCGACAGCGGTCTCGATCAGGCGTTCGCGATATTCGGCTGCCTTGTCGGCGAGGTCAGCGGGGATCTCGATGAATTCGTACTTCGCGCCGAGGCTTTCGTCCCGCCACACGATCCCGCGGTTGTTGACGAGGTCGACCACGCCCTCAAGGCTGCTCTCCGCACCGATCGGCAGATAGAGCACCAACGGCTTCGCGCCGAGACGGTCGATGATCGACTGCACGCAGTAATAGAAGTCCGCGCCGGTGCGATCCAATTTATTGATGAAGCACATACGAGGGACGCCGTACTTGTCGGCCTGACGCCACACGGTTTCGGACTGGGGTTCCACGCCGGCGACGCCGTCGAATACTGCAACCGCGCCATCCAACACGCGCAAGCTGCGTTCGACTTCGATCGTGAAGTCGACGTGGCCCGGTGTGTCGATGATGTTGATGCGGTGCTTGGGCATGTCCGCGCGCAGTGCGTCGGGGTCCGACATCGGATCCATGGTCGCATCTTCGGCGGTCCAGAACGTGGTGGTCGCCGCCGAGGTGATGGTGATCCCGCGTTCCTGCTCCTGCTCCATCCAGTCCATCGTCGCAGCGCCATCGTGCACTTCGCCAATCTTGTAGGATTTGCCGGTGTAATAGAGGATACGCTCGGTCGTAGTGGTCTTGCCGGCATCGATGTGGGCCATGATGCCGATATTGCGATAGCGCTCCAGCGGATACTCGCGGGCCATAGTTGTTTCCTTAAGCGTCTGTCGGGGGCCGCCGTGTCAGCGGTTCGGCCCCCATATAGTGACGATTGTGTCAGCCGGAAGACGCCGCTTCAGACCAACCCACAATCTGTTACCAACGGTAGTGCGAGAAGGCCCGGTTGGCGTCAGCCATACGGTGGGTGTCTTCGCGCTTCTTCACCGCATTGCCGCGGTTGTTGGCGGCATCCATCAGCTCGCCCGAAAGGCGCGCTGCCATCGTGGTTTCCGGACGACCGCGCGCAGCCGTGATCAGCCAGCGGATCGCGAGCGCCTGGGCACGCTCGGGGCGAACCTCGACCGGCACCTGGTACGTCGCACCACCAACACGGCGGCTGCGCACTTCGACCTGCGGCTTCACATTGTTGAGCGCATCGTGGAACAGCTGGATCGGATCGGCCTTGGCCTTGGCCTCGACCGTCTGCAGCGCGCTGTAGACGATACCTTCAGCAACGGCCTTCTTGCCGTCATACATCAGGTTGTTCATGAACTTCGACAGGATCTGATCCCCGTACTGGGGATCGGGCAGGATGACCCGCTTTTCGGGACGACGACGACGTGACATGTTTTTAATTCCTTCGGAATGCGCCCTGACCTCCGTCAGGGCTTGCGGCTCCGGCCCGCTCCCCCTCCCGGCCACCCAGATGCTAACCCGTAGGGTAGCCGGGAGGGGGAGCGGGCCAAAGCCGGTAGGCCGCGTAGAACCTTACTTCGGACGCTTGGCGCCGTACTTCGAGCGGCTCTGCTTGCGGTCCTTCACACCCTGTGTATCGAGCACGCCGCGCAGGACGTGGTAACGCACACCGGGAAGATCGCGCACACGCCCGCCGCGGATCAGCACAACGCTGTGTTCCTGCAGGTTGTGGCCTTCGCCGGGGATGTAGCTGATGACTTCGCGCTGGTTGGTCAGGCGAACCTTGGCCACCTTGCGCAGCGCCGAGTTCGGCTTCTTCGGGGTCGTCGTGTAGACGCGGGTGCAAACGCCGCGCTTCTGCGGGTTCTGCTCCATCGCAGGGACCTTGGACTTGGCCTTCTGCGGGACGCGGCCCTTGCGGACCAGCTGGTTGATTGTCGGCATTAGTTCTCACTTCACCTTTTTGTCGACCCTTCCGGGCGGGGAAGCGAAGCTGGCCAAAGGCCAATCCGGTTCCCACTTTCCCTGAAGGGATCGAGTCGAGGGTGGAACGGGTGCCGGAGATGTAGGAGGAGAGATCAAGCCCAACCCGTCACCCCGGCGAAGGCCGGGGCCCAGAGCCGCAAGCAAACCGCCTGCGGCATGAGATCCCGGCCTGCGCCGGGATGACGAATGAGACTGAAACGCTCCACCCGCAAATCCGGCCCTTCGGCCACCGGGTTACTTTGACGGTTGCCCTTCCGCGAGGGAAAGACGGGGCCGCCAATGTTCAGCTCTGTCCGGGTATGACCCCGGATGAAGCGCGCCCTTAGGCGGGTTTGGGTGGGGGGTCAAGCGCGAGTGTTGGAGGGGGAGAGCAGTCCTACGCCGCGCCCACCCCCAACCCCTCCCGCCAGCGGGAGGGGAGTATCAGCGCGAGTCCCCCCTCCCGCCTGCGGGAGGGGCGCGAGACTTGGCGAGCCGCAGGCGAGGTTAGTCGCAGCGGGGTGGGCGCGGAGCCACCTCCCCTACCCATGGCGATGAACCGGCGCGCAGCGCCGCAAGCGCGACCGCGCGCCGCGCCTTATGGCGCGTAAGCCAAGGCGGACGGACGTCCGCCGCCCGGCGCTTGAGGGCGAAAACAAAGGACTCGCGGGGCCGGTGGGCTGGCGTTCGTCATAGCGGCGTGGGGTGGGGTCAAGAACGGAACTACGCGATGCACGACCTAGGCCCTAGCCACCACGACCGGGAGACTACGGCAAGAAGCCGACAGTCGATGATCGAACGATCATCTATGCGGGAATCAGCTTTTTAATCTCTGCCTCCGCTAAATAGGGAAAGCCACCGGCTTCAAGTTCTCGCGTCTCAGCAACAATACGTTTCGCACGCTCAACCTTCTCCCGCCGCCACTGAGCGTCTGACGGAACCGGAAGCTTGTCGACAGTTTGGAAAAGATATTCGCGCTGAGTGTAGGTAAGCCAGTAGGATTGCTCAACAACCCACTTCTCTAAGGGGTAGGATTCGAAAACGTATCCACTCACCGCATTCCAAAATTTCATTAGCCGAATGGTGGGTTTGATAAGCGAGTGATTGGCCGTATTCTTAGCAGTCAGAGTTGCATTGAAATTATTCGGATTTGTCCCTTGCCAGGTCGTTTGGCCGCTAGGGATTTGATAACCGTCACCCCAAATGCTGGTCACCGCTGGCACTAAGTCAAACTTTATGTGATTGAGTTCAAGCGTGATGCTCGGCGAAGACTGCTTAAATTCGGATGAAGAGTAATAGGCATCGACGAATTTTCGCAGCCGGTTCAGATAAGTTTGCGGTGTAAATCCACCGTCTGCGAACACGACCATGTAGTCGATATCGGAACTCTCATCCATTTTCCTCGGCAAGATGGTGCTGCGTGTCGATGAACCAAAACGGAAGTGACTAGTTAAATCCGAGCCGAAGTATTTGTCTAGGCGGGATTTGAGAGAACTTATGGACACATTTATAGAAGCCTGCTCTGGGCCTGATAATATCGCGTTGCTGGCCCTGTTCACGAGATACGAATTGACCGTCATGCGGGTTTATCAACTGCGTGCGCTGCTTCGCCGGCTTCGATACCAGCTCGAGCTTTGACGAAGTCTCTTTTCGAAAACTGCGCGCTGGCTTGGTTTAGCTCGTTTCTGCGTTTGGTGAATTCATCCAAACCGTTAAATGCGCTCTGGGTGTCGCAAGCATTGCTGAGCCTAATAGTACGAAATACGCGCGCATCGTTTCGTAGTGAAAGATACTGATCACCTGAGCTCTTGTGCCCTGCCGCCCGCTCATAGGGCTTCAAGAATGTGGAGAGCGCAGTGAGAACAGCCACGATCGCAGAAAGGGCACCACCGACTTGAGGATAATCCTGAAAGAAAGCGAGTCCCGCTATACTGCTAAAGATAACAGCAGGTATCCCCAGCCAATAGTGATATCTGCTCCAACGCTCATGCGCATTGAAGTGCGATTTACCTGAATGAATACAGTCTTCCTCGATCCGCTCAAGCTCTTTGCCAATCTCGTAGGCTGATATCGTCGGATCAGATGCCATGGCGCGGTGTATCACCCAAATGTTGCAGGTATAACAGCAGGAAGCCTAGCCCCGGGTCAAGCCCGGGGCGACGAAAAGGGGGGAAGGACGCCACCCCCTCCCCTCCGCGAGTTTGTTTGTTTACGCCCTCAAGCGCTCGGCGCAGCGGGTGACCAGCCTTCGGCTGTTCAACTTCGCTTCCCGCGCTGCTTGGCTACGCGCCATAAGGCGCGGCGGCCGCGCAGGTGTGCTTCGCACGTCTGCGCCTTCGGCTTGGACTCCGGCCTTGCGGCGCTGCGCGCCGTTGGGTGCCACACGCGCCGTTGGTGGCTTCCCCTTCCCTCGTCATTGCGAGCGTAGCGCGGCAATCCAGAGCGGCATGCGGATCGCTCTGGATTGCCGCGTCGCTTCGCTCCTCGCAATGACGGGAAGTGTTTTCCTACTCCCCCTCAACCTGCCACCCCTCCCCCATGCACTCCGCCGAAACCCCCGCCCCCAGCAAGCGCAACAAGCGCAAGATCCCGCGCCATGCCACTTCCGAAGTCGCGTGGGAATTCGAACCGGCGGTGGTCTCCGACAGCGATCCGCTGCTCGACTTCCCGCCTTATCTTCACAGCCGCCCGCGCCGCAATTCGATCACGCCCGATCTCCAGCGCGCATTCGTCCGCGAACTCGCCGCGACCGGCATCGTCAAGGCGGCGGCAATCCGGATCGGGCGCAGTCTGGAAGCGCTGTACAAGCTGCGCGCACGCCCGGGTGCAGAGGGATTTGCTGCCGCGTGGGACGAGGCGCTGGGCTGGGGGGTGCTGTGGCTGGAGGATTGCGCGATCGAGCGGGCGCTGGCCGAGGGGCTTTCCAATCCCCGCGTCAACTCGATGCTCGCCTTCGTGATCCGCCACCGCCACACACAATATATCGATGCGCGCGAAGTCGGCCCCGGCCACTGGCTCTACGAACACATCCGCGAAGAGGTTTTGAGCGAGGAAAAGGACTACGCCGAAGACTAGCGCAAGAACGGGCCGAAGGCCCGCAAGGGCGGAGTCGAAGCCGAAGGCGCAGACGTGCAAAGCACACCTGCAAGGCCGCCCGCAGCGACGCGGCCTTCAGGCCGCATGAGCGAGGATTTCGCACGCCGGATGGCGTGCGGAACACAAAAACTCCCGGAACACAAAATCCCGCTGAACTTGAACTCAGCTACTCAAAAACCCGACAAGACTCCGCACCTTCTTGGCGCGCCATTGCGGCGGGGGGGCGAGCAGCCAGTAGGCGCGCTGCGCAGGCTCCGGCCCTTCCAGCACCGTCAGGCTGCCGCGCGCGATCGCCGCCTCGGCCAGCGCCAGCGGCAGGATCGTGCGTCCCATCCCCGCCATCGCCGAGGCGAGCGCCTGTCCGGGGCTGCCGGCGCGGATGCAGGGGTTCACGCCTTCCGGCAGGGTCATGCCGGGCCAGTCGATCCATGCCTCACGGTGCTCCGGCGCGGCGACGGTGACGCGCATGGCGGGGGCCAGTTGCACCCCCTCCAGCTCGCCCGGCCCGTCGACCAGCCGGATCGCAAGGTCGAGGTTCGCCTCGGTGAAATCGGCGTGCTCGTCAGGCGCGAGGATGTACTGGACGCCCGGCGTGCCCGCCTGGAACCGCGCCAGCCGGGGGGCGAGCCATTCGGCGTAGAATTCGCGCGGGACGGCGATGGTATATCGGTCAGACGCCTGCCCCGCCTGCATCGCGTCGACGCTTTCCTCGAACCTGAGGAAGCCTTCGCGCAACGGGTCGAGCCCGGCTGTGCCTTCGGGCGTGAGTTCCAGCCCCTTCGACGTGCGGCGGAACAGGACGACGCCCAGCACATCCTCCAGCGCGCGAATCTGCTGGCCGACGGCGGCGGGGGTCACGGCTAGCTCGTCCGCCGCGCGGGTGAACGACAGGTGCCGCGCCGCTGCGTCGAACACGCGCAGGGCATTGAGGGGGAGATGGGTGCGCTTCACGCCGACGCGATTAGGCCCGAGCGCAGCGCACCGCAAGCATCAGCGCTGCGAGCGGCCTTCGGCGGTCTCCGGCGCGGAGAGCGGGAAAAACGGGATACGCACTTCGAACGGCGCGCCATCGGCACGCTGGAAGGTGTAGAACCCCTCCATCGATCCGAACGCCGTGGTCAGCGGGCAGCCCGACACATAGTCGTGGCTTTGCCCCGGCGCGAGCAGCGGCTGTTCGCCCACCACGCCCTCGCCATCGACATGGTTCACCATCCCGCGCCCGTCGGTAATGCGCCAGTGGCGGGAGTGCAGCCGCAACGGCTCGTGCGAGGCGTTTTCGATCCGGATGTGATAGACCCAGAACCACTTGCCCGCCTCAGGATGAGACTGTTCGGGCAGGTAGTTTACGGCAACCCGGACGGTGACCCCGTCGGTCGTGGCAGCGTGCTGGAAGAGCTCTTTCATGTCGGGCCTCAAGGTAACGATTCTGTTCAGGGTCACAAGAGGGGCAACGCGCTTAATCCACCCTGTATCCCGTATGCGCCGAGATTTGCTTGCCTGCGGTGCCGGGGCGCGGCACAAATCGCGCGCCTTTCGGGAGAGATACGGACATGATCGACCACCGGCTGCACGGCGCCCTGCCCTTGTCCCGCCGCGCGATGCTGTACGGGATCGGCGCGGGCGGGCTGACGGCGGTGCTGGGCGGCTGCGCTACCCGCGCGCCCGCGCTCAGAATGCCTTCCGATCCTGCGGCGAACGCGGCGCCCGATCTTGTCGATCTCGCCCGCTTCGATCCGCGCCTGCGGCTGGATATCCGCTATGCCACACCCGCCAATTTCATGGGCCGCGTGCTCTATCCCCTGCCCCGCGCAGTGACGCAGCGGCCCGTTGCCGAAGCGCTATCCCGCGTACAGACCCGCGCCGAGGCGGCGGGATATGGCCTGCTGATCTTCGATGCATACCGCCCCTGGCGCATCACAAAAATGATGTGGGACGCAACCCCGCCCGCAAAACGCGAATTCGTCGCCGATCCGGCCAGCGGATCGCGCCACAATCGCGGCTGTTCGATCGATCTCAGCCTGCACCGGGGCGGGATCGAGGTGGAAATGCCCAGCCCCTATGACGATTTCACCCCCGCAGCCTATCGCAGCAACACCGCAGCACCTGCCGAGGCGCTGGCAGCCAGCCGCATGCTGGAAGATTGGATGGTAGCCGAGGGCTTCGTCCCGCTCGCCAATGAATGGTGGCACTACGATTGGGCCGAGTGGCGACGCTATCCGATCATGGATGTGCCGCTGGAGGCAGTAACGGCGGGCTGAGATGCCTTCTATGTGCGTTACTCCTGGCTCCCCGTGTCACTCAACGCGGGCCCACAAACTTGACCTGCGCCCCTTCAGCGAGGCGTGGTGAATGGCTGAAGCCGGGTGAATACCTGCACGTCGGCTTTCTGCCTGACAGACAACAGCGGCAGCTTGTCGGAACACGAATCGGAACCTGTTTTGCGCAATTCCGATGCACCCAATCCGTCCAACAAAGCCTACCCGCCCCGGTTGCGGGAGCGCCATGCGAGACAGAACGAAGCATCATTGCGCCGAAAGGTGACACAGAGTTAGCCTAATCGGTTAGAAGGTCATACGCCCACAAAGCCGACAAAACTGTCGACTCCCTGGCGCAAACGGGAAGATTCTTCATGAAGCTCACCCCTCACCTCAGTGCTGCGGCCTCGGTCGTTTCCCTTCTATGCGGCACCGCCAGCCTTGCAGCCAATGATCCGTTCATCGCCCCGGGCGTTCCCGTTCAGGGCGCTGATGGCGAAATGGTCGGAACCGTGGAAGAGACGCGGGGTGAAGCGGTTGTCGTGAATACCGGAAACCACCGCGCGCTGATCACCATACGATCGATCGAGCGGGCTGGCGAAAGTCTGACGATCAACGCGACGAAGGACGATATCGACCAGATGATAGACCGGCAACGCCGGGAAGAAGCCGCCCGGCGTGACGAATTCCTCGCGCCGGGCCGACTGGTGCGGAGCGTGGATAGCGAGCCGGTCGGACGGATCGTGGCGATCGAGCGCGAAGCGGACTCGGTCGTGATCCTTCGCAACGAAGGCGTCATCGCTCTCAAGCAGGATCATTTTGCCGTCATCGACAATCGGCTGGTGGCATTGTTCACACGCGAGCAGATTGACGAGAACACCAAGCCTGTCCCCGAAGTCGTGCGCCAGAGGTTGGCGGGTCTTTCGGGTCGCTAGCCACCCTGTGCCGCTTGTTCCGCACGTAGCGGCTCATGCACGGATCGTCCCTTCTTCGGTTGCTGCCCTGCCTGCGCTGCTTAGGTCCCACGGCGAATTCCCGCGAAGACCTCACGAAAGGACGACGACATGAAGCGACTTCTCGCAGCCACTGCAGCAATGACTTTTGCCGTAACCGCCCCGGCAGCGGCACAGCAGGGCGGACAGCAGGGCATGGCGCCCGGCGCACCGCAAGCCGCGACAGTTCAACCCGGCGCCGTGATTTATGGTTCTGACGGCGCGGAAATCGGCACCGTCGCAGGCGAACAGGGCGATGTCGTTGTGCTCAAGGTCGGCGAGCGAAATGTTCCGATCGCCCGCACAGCGATCAGCCAGGGCGCGACCGGACCGGCGATTGCCGTGACCCGCGCCGAACTGGTGGCGCAATTCGACCAGCAGGTGGCCGCCTATCAGGCGGAACTCGACGCCGCACTGACGCAGGGTGCGGCAGTGCAGACCGCCGATAACCAGAGCCTCGGAACTATCGAAAGCGTCTCGGGCAACGCGGTTGCCGTTCAGGGAAGCGACGGGCCGATGACGCTTCCCAAGGCTTCGCTGGCGTTGAACGATCAGGGCAAGGTCACCGTTCGGGCGACCATGGCACAGGTGCGTGAAGCGATGGGCGGACAGCCGCAATCCCGCTGAATTTCACGGCAGGGGGCACTCCGGCAGGCGCGCCCCCTCTCACACGATCAACACGATGAAGAGAGGACGCAAGGATCATGCGCATCCTGCTGATTGCTGCTTTCGGGGCTCTCGCTGCTTGCGGGTCCGGCGAAGCGCCGGCACCCGACCGAGCAGAGGCTCCGGCCATACAGGAACCCGCCGAGCGGGCTATCGCTCCGCCCGGTGAAACCGAATTTCGAGCCGCCTGGTCTGAGCAGTGCGACGCGCCCGAAGCCGATGTCGGCAGCGCATTGTGCAAGGCAGGCGGGATGGGCGCGGACGGCTTTTCGTGCGATTTCGCGCTAGGCGACGATGAATACCGCCGAAATTCGGCCGAATTGTCCCGCAGCGGTGATCGCTGGGTTCTGGCCGATCCTGAATCTGCCTGCAGCATGGCGGCTAATACATAACGGCCAAGCTTGATCGGGAAGCGAACCCGATCGCCCGAAGGTCGGCACCATGACCGCATGATGCGTCGTCGTTCACGCAGAAAGAACGAATAAAACAGGGCGGCTCCGCTTAGGCAGAGCCGCCCTACTTATTTGGTCGAGGCTAGAGCCGACCGAAGATTATTCGACCATCATCGTGTCTTCCGCCTGGTCGCCAGCTTCGCCCATGGCGTCAGCCTGCTCGTCCAGTACTTCTTCGCGAGCCTCATTACCTTGCGCCTCGGCAAGATCGGCCTGCTCTTCCATCACATCTTCCTGCGATTCGTACTGCTGCTCGACCAGATCTTCACGGGCTTCCTCTTCGCTTTCGGCGCAGGCACCGAGAGAAAGAACAGCAAAAGCCGAAATGGTCGTCATGATTATCGATTTACGCATCTATTGAACTCCTTCGAATGTGTTCAGATTACGGCTAAACACGTTCGCAGTGCTTGGCGCCAAGGTCAAACCGAGAGCCTATCATAGGTTGGCATTTGCGAAATATTGTCGCATCCGGTGGGTTATTGTATATCCACCTGGGGGCGGCCGAAGTCGAAATCTACGTGTTGCTGCAAATACGTGTTGCTGCAAAGCTGCAACGCCGTCCGGCTTTACCCCCGCGCCAGCAGTTCCTCGATCTGGCCCAGCCGCTCCTTGCCGAAGAAAATCTCGGCATCACCGTCGCCCCGCCCCACCCAGATCGTCGGAATGCCGAAAGCGCCGCGCGCGACGGCCGCGTCGGTGTTGGCGGCAAGGCGCTGCTTGATCGCATCGGTCTGCGCGCGGGCGAACAGGTCTGCGGCGTCGAAACCGCCCGCGCTCACCGCCGCGCCGATGGCTTCGGGTGAGGTGATGTCCAGCCCCTCCTCCCAGATCGCGCGCAGCAGGCATTCGGCAAATTGCACCCCGCGTCCGTCCTCGTCAGCGGCGGTCAGCATCCGTTGCAAGGTGATCGAATTGAACGGAAACTGCGGGTGCATCCGGTAATCGGACAGGTCGTGGCGGTCGATAAAACGCTGCATTTCCAGCATCGCGTATTCGTTCTTGCCCTTCACGTCAGCGTCGCGGATCATCGGCGGGGCATTGCCGGTCAGCTTGTGCATTCCGCCGAGGAACACCGGGATCACGTCCAGTTCCGCCTCGTATCGGTTCACCAATTCGCGCAGCGGCCACCACACCAGATAGGCGTTGGGGGAAACGAAATCGAACACCAGTTCAACGCGGTTGGTCATGTGAATTACCCTCTCAGATACCGGCGGCGGCGAGCGCCTGATCCATGTCCTCGGTCAGATCGGCAATATCTTCCAGACCGACATTGATCCGCAGCAGGCCTTCGGTCACGCCCATCGCTGCGCGTGCTTTGTCGCCCATGTTGGCGTGGGTGCTGGAGGCCGGGTGGCACATCAGGCTGCGCGCATCGCCGATATTGTTGGAGATATCGATCAGTTGCAGCGCATCGAGCAGCGCAAAGGCGCGCGCGCGGGTGCCCACGTCCAGCGCGAAGATCGGCCCCGTCGCGTCCATCTGCGCGGTGGCGAGCGCGTGGCGCGGGTGGCTCGGCAGGCCGGGGTGGAGCAGATGTCCGCCCGCCGCCTGCACGCGCGGTTCGAGAAACTGGCCGAGCGCCACTGCCTGCTCGCTTTGCTTGAAAGCGCGCAAGGGCAGCGTTTCCAGCCCCTTCATCACCACCCAGGCATTGAAGGCCGAAAGCGTCGGGCCGGTGTTGCGCTGGAACGGCATCAGCACTTCGTCGATCCACTGCTTGTTGGCGCAGATCGCGCCCGCCAGCACGCGGCCCTGCCCGTCCATCAGCTTCGTGGCGCTGTAAGCCACCACATCCGCGCCGAACTCCATCGGCCGCTGCAACACCGGCGAGGCGAAAGCATTGTCGACCACGGTGGTGATCCCGTGCGCGCGGGCGAGGCCGCAAACGTGGGCAAGATCGACGATATCGAGCGTCGGGTTGGCCGGGGTCTCGAAGAAGAACACGCGGGTTTCGGGCCGGATCGCGGCCTCCCACGCGGCGTTATCGGCGCTGTCGATGATGGTGACATCGATCCCGAATTTGGGCAGCAATTGATCGCACAGCCAGCGGCAGCTTCCGAACGCGGCGCGCGCGGCGACCACGTGATCGCCGGTCTTGAGCTGGCACAGCAAAGCAGCCGTCATCGCCGCCATCCCGGTCGCCTGCGTGCGGCACGCTTCCGCGCCTTCCATCAGCGCAATGCGCTCTTCCAGCATCGCGACGGTGGGGTTCTGCAGGCGCGAATAGGTCATCCCCTCGGCCTCGCCCGCGAACCGGTCGGCGACGGTCTGGGCGTCGTCGTAGGTATAGCCCGAGGTGAGGAACAGCGCCTCGCTCGTTTCGCCATGTTCGCTGCGCCAGGTGCCGCCGCGCAGCGCCTTGGTGGCGGGGCGCCAGTTTGCGGTCGCGGCGCGGTCCATTCCGGTGGTCTTTTTCATGGCGCGCTGCTTAGAGCCGCAACAGCCCGCTCGCAAGCAGGCCTTCATGCGCGGTTTCGCCGTGGCCAACGGCGCTGAGCATCAACGCCCCTTCGATCAGCGTCATCAGATACCGTGCGCCGCCCGCCGGGTCGGGATCGTCTTCGGGCATCTGCCCTTCCAGCCACGCTAGCTGGCGGGTCATCATCGCTTGCGCGGCTTCGCGATAGCCGGGAAGCCCGCGTGCCGATCCGGCGACAATGTCCCACCACAGCACCAGAAACGCGGCCATCGCCGGTTTGCGCCCCTCGGCCAGAATCCGCGCGAGACATTCCTGCCGGGTCTGTGGCCGCTGCGGACCGAGCGCCGCATCGAGCGCGGCCGAGTAGATATCGGCGATATAGCCCAGCAGATCGGCAATCAGCGTCTCCTTGTTGCCGAAATGATAGATCAGCATCCGGTCGCTGGTGCCCGCCGCGCGCGCGAGCGGACGCAGGCTTGCACCGCCCAGCCCATGTTCGAGCACATGCGCAGCCAGCGCGGGCAGCAATGTTTCGCGGGACAGTGGAACGGTCGGCATTTTTCCTCTTGTAGCGAACGCTACATAAAGCTAACTGGCGTTGTAGCAATCGCTACATAGACAGAGAGGCATTCATGAACACCCTCGAAATCATTTGGGTCGCCGCACTGGCAGGCGGGCTTATCGCCCTTCTTACCATCCTGTTCGCAAAGCGCGAGGTCGGCAGCACTGTCGCTGCAGCGATGCTGTGCGGCGGGTTCGGCGCGTTCACCGCCGTGCAGATCGCGCAGGAGGGGGTGATCGGCTTTTTCACCAACCACACCCGGAACCTGACCGGGGTGCAGGTGTGGTGGGATCTGATCATGTGCGCGATGATTGCGCTGTTCTTCATCGCGCCGCGGGCCAGACGGCAGGGCATGAATGTCCCGCTATGGGCGCTGCTGGTCGGCTCAACCGCCAGCATCGGCCTGCTGGCGATGTGTGCGCGGCTGTTCTGGCTGGAGCGGACGGCGAGCGAGGCGGCATAATCCTCCTTGCCCAAGCGCCTGCCGCTGCCTAAGCGGCAGGCCATGGCCGAGGGGCGCTCACCAGACTTGGCAAATCCCGCCCCGCCGGTTCATCCGCGCGATCCATTGGCGTGGTGTCTGGCGATCACCGGGCTTTATGCGCTGCTCGCCGGGTGGCGGCTGGCGATCCCTTCGATTCCGTTCTTCGACGAGGTGCATTACGTGCCCGCCGCGCGCGAATTCGTCGCGCTGTTCGAGCAGGGTTTCGGTGAATACCGCAATCGAGAGCATCCCTTGCTGGGCAAGGAACTGATCGCGCTAGGCATGATGCTGGCGGGCGACAATCCGCTGGGCTGGCGACTGATGCCGCTGGCGTTCGGCACACTGGCGCTGTTCGCGTCGATGCGCGCGCTGTGGCACGCCAGCGAAGATCGCTTCGCGACGCTGGCTTTCGGCGTGCTGCTGGCAACCGGCTTCCACCTGTTCGTCCATTCGCGCATCGCCATGCTCGATGTATTCATGGCAAGCTTTCTGGCCGTCGCCGCATGGCAATTTGCCGGAGCCTGCGCGCAGCCCGAAAAGGGCCGGTGGCGGCTGGCGCTGACCGGCATTGCGCTGGGCTGTGCCATGGGGGCGAAGTGGAACGCGATCCCGATCGCGGTGCTGCCCGGACTGGTGTTCTTTGCCGCGCGGATTTCAGCTGGGCGGCGGCGATTGTTCTTCTCCCGCCGCGGCGCGCCGGTGCCGGGGGTTACGTTGGTCGAGGCGTTCCTGTGGCTCGGCATCGTGCCGCTGGTCACCTATGCGCTGACCTTCGTGCCCGGATACTGGATGAGCGAATATCTACGCCCCTCCCCGCTCGCCGAGCAGGGTTTGATCGGGCTGCATGGCAACATACTGAGCCTGCAACAGCAAGTGCTCACGCCGCATAATTACCAGAGCAACTGGCCGCAATGGCTGCTCAACACGCGCGGCATCTGGTATCTGTACGAGGTCGTCGACGGGGCGCAGCGCGGGGTGCTGCTGATCGGCAATCCGCTCACAATGCTCCTCGGCCTACCCGCGCTGGCGTGGTGTCTGGTGATCGGCGCGTGGCGCAGCGACTGGGCGCGGCTGGGGGTGGTGATCGGCTATGCCGCCGCGCTCGGCCTGTGGCTGATCGCGCCAAAGCCGGTGCAGTTCTATTACCACTATTTCGTGCCGAGCTTCTTCCTGCTTGGCGCGCTGGCGCTGGCGCTGTCGGACCTGCGCCGTGCGGGTTGGGGCACATGGCTGGCATGGGGCACGCTGGCCGCATCGGCGGGGCTGTTCGCGCTGTTCTACAAGGTGCTGGCTGCCGCCCCGCTGGAAGGCGCGGCGAGTTTCGTCAAGTGGGCGTGGTTGGTGGGGTGGAGGTGATTTTGCTTTCCGCACGCCTCCGGCGCGCGAAATCCTCGCTCACGCGACCTGAAGGTCACGTCGCTGCGGGCGGCCGGTCGGCCTTGCGATCGCTTCGTGACCGAATAGCGTCATCTCGCTAACGCTCACTCAAAACCTCCCCCAAACGAAGCGGCTCGACAGGGCGTAGTTCCACACCGATCCCACCAGAATGCCTGCCAGCGCGGCTAGCGCCCAAAACACGCCCTGCCCGTCCAGAAAGGTCGCCACCGCGACGTTGGCGAAGGCGCCGACCGCGCAGGTCGCGCAGAAGCCGAGCCAGCCGCGCAGCACCGCGCTTGCACCTTTCAGGCGTTTATCCCGATAGGTCAGCCAGTTGTTGAGCCAGAAGTTGAAGCTCATCGCCACCAGCACCGCCGCGGTCTGCGCCAGCGCGAACCCTTCGCCGATAAGGAACAGCAGCGCGGAGAGCACGGCGAAATGCACCACTACGCCCAGCCCGCCGACCGTGCCGAACAGCGCGAACCGGGTCGGGATCACCTGCCCCAAAGTCTTGTCATAAAGCCCAGCGAGAAAATCGAACAACACGGCGCGGTCCAACTTGCTTGTCCCTTCCCTGCGGGCGGCAAATTGCAGCGGGAATTCCTTGACCCGCATCGGCGTGTCCGAAGTCGCCAGCAGATCGAGCAGGATCTTGAACCCGATCCCCGACAGGCGCGGCACCAATGCGCGGGCGCGCGCGGTTTCGAGCATGAAGTACCCGCTCATCGGATCGGTCAGCTCCACACCGGTCAGCCGCCGGGCAAGTCCGTTGGCGAAAGCGGACAGGCGCTCGCGTTCGGGCGCGGCCCAGTCGTCGGTGCTGGCCCCCTCGGCAAAGCGGCTGGCGACGGCAATGTCCGCCTCCCCCGCTTTCAACGCCGCCAGCATCGCGGGCAGCAGCGCGGGATCGTGCTGATGGTCGGCGTCCATGACCGCCACATAGGGAGCAGGCGTGGCGCAGAATCCTTCGATCGCCGCGCTCGCCAACCCGCGCCGCCCGATCCGCTGGATCACCCGCACGCGGGCATCGGCCAGCGCCAATGTGCGCGCCTCGTCCGCCGTGCCGTCATGGCTGTCGTCATCGACGATGATGACCTCCCAGCGCACATCACCCATCGCCGCCGCGATCCGCTCCAGCAGAGGGGCAAGGTTGCCGCGCTCGTTCAGAGTCGGCAGGATGATGGCGAGGTCGAGCATCGCTGATTGTCCCCCGGCCCGCAGCCGTCAGAGCCGCGTGCGCACCGCTTCGCCGATTGCCGCCGTGCCGTGGCTGCCGCCGAGATCGCCGCCAAGGATGCCGTCAGCCAGCGCCGCTGCAACCGCGTTCTCGATCCGCGCCGCCTCCGCCTCACGCCCGAAGGAATGGCGCAGCATCATCGCCGCCGACAGGATCGTCGCCATCGGGTTGGCCTTGCCCTGACCGGCGATATCGGGCGCGCTGCCGTGAATCGGTTCATACAAGCCGAAGGTGCCGAATGCAGTCGTGCGCTCACCCAGCGAGGCGCTGGGCAGCAGGCCGATGGAGCCAACCGCCGCGCTCGCCAGATCGGACAGGATATCGCCGAACAGGTTGCCGGTCAGCACCACGCCAAAGCGGTTCGGGTGGCTCACCACCTGCATTGCGGCATTATCGACATACATGTGATCGAGCGGCACGCCCGGATATTCGCCCGCGACTTCGATCACCACATCGCGCCACAACTGACTGGTTTCCAGCACATTGGCCTTGTCCACATTGGTCAGCTTGTGCCCGCCCGCCGCCGCCGCGCGGAAGGCGACATGGGCAATGCGCCGCACTTCGTGTTCGGCATAGGACATCGCGTCCCAACCCTCGCGCTCTCCGCTGTCGGTCACGCGCTGGCCCTTGGCGCCGAAATAGACGTCGCCGGTCAATTCGCGCACGATCAACATGTCGAGACTGGCGGCGATATCGGCGCGCAGCGGGGAGAGGCGCTCAAGCCCGGCGAACACCTTGGCGGGCCGCAGGTTGGCAAACAGGCCGAGTTCCTTGCGCAGGCCCAGAATCGCCTGCTCGGGCCGCAGGTGGCGTTCCAGCGCGTCACAATCGGGATCGCCCACCGCGCCGAACAGGATCGCATCGGCTGCGCGCGCCATGTCGAGCGTTTCTGCCGGAAGTGGATGGCCGTGGCGCTTGTAGGCGATGCCGCCGACATCGCCTTCGAACAGGGTCAGCCCCGGCAGCGAAAGGCTTTCGAGCACGCGCACGGCTTCGGCGGTGACTTCGGGGCCGATCCCGTCGCCGGGCAGAACTGCAATCTTCATCGGTGTTCGTCTCTCAGGCCATGCGTTGCAGCCGCTCGATCAGCAGCTTTCGCGCGGCCATAACATCGCCCCTCGCGCCCGCAAGCAGGGAGTGCGCCAGCGGCCTTTCCAGCGCCGCCAGCGCGGCCATTTGCGCGGGGAAATCCCCCGCATTGTCGGGCCGCCCACCGCCGTATCCAAGCTCGCGCAGCAGCATCGTTTCATAGGCGATCAATCCGCTGACCCACCCCCGCGCCGACGGGGCAAGCGCAATCGCATCGAGCAGACCGTCGAGCGACTCGAAGATGCCGTGATAGGGATTGCGTTCGGGCAGCGCTGCCGCCGTCAGCCCGCACACCCACTGGATCGCGGCGGCAGGTAGCGGCTCTGTCATCAGTGCGGCGCGGGAATGTTCGAGCTCCAGCTTGGCAAACGGCAACTGGCTGGCGGCGCGGGTCGCAAGGTCCAGCGCCACGCGGTTGCCCGGCACCATCACCGCACGCATCTGCCGCCCGCGTCCGCCGGCGACATAGCCTGCGACCAGGCCGTGTTCGGCCGTCAGCAAACGGGCAATCGCGCCGGTTTCGCCCTGTTGGCGGCTGGCGAGCAGAATGGCGGGTGCGCGCAGGTTCACGCGCGCACCGTCCGATTACTTCTTGGAGAGCTTGGCTTCCAGCGCAGCGACCTTCGCTTCGAGCGCGTCGGCCTGTTCGCGGGCCTTCTGGGCCATCGCCTTGACCGTGTCGAATTCCTCGCGGCTGACGAAATCGATCCCGCCCATCGCTTCACGCATGCGTTCGCGCGCGCTTTCGCGGGCTTCGCGGGTCATGCCCGCCATGGTCCCGGCGGCGCTGTTGGCGAGTTTGACGAGGTCGGCGATGATCGGGTTCTGGCTTTGCATTTTTTCTTTTTGGGGATGCTTGCACCGAAGTGCAAGCATCCTCCTCGCTCTCGCGATCTAACGATCGCTTCGCTGCGGGCGCGCAGTCGCGCTTGCGGACGTGCTGCGCCGTCCGGAACGTGCCATGCGCCCGCCGTGGATGCCTACAATTCGACCCGCGTTTCCGCGCCGCTGGCGCCGCGTTGTCCGCCATCGGGGTTGGCGACAATGAACTGGTAATTGAGCGCGCTGGCAAAGCACAGCCACGCCAGATAGGGCAGCAGCAGCAGCCCGGCGGCGCGGCGCACCCGCCAGATCAGCACCAGAGCGACCACCAGGCTGACCACCCCATAGCCCAAAACCGCCATGGCGGCGTTCATGTCCCGCAGGCCGAAGAACACCCCCGTCCACGCCTGTGTGCCGATGAAATGGAGCGCGAACACAACCAGCGCCAGCCCGCGACCCGATGCGCCCCAGGCGCTGGCGACCAGTGCCAGCGACAGGCCGATCATCACGAACAGGATGGTCCAGACGATCCCGAACGCAGCCGGCGGCGGATAGATCGCAGGTTTTTCCAACCCGGCGAACCACGGCGTGTCAGGCCCGCCCAACTGACCAGCGGCAAAGCCGATCAGCAGCACCAGCGGCACCAGAAACAGCGCCCAGCGCAGGAAACTGGCGCGCAATTGTTTTTTGGAAGCAAGGACGTTCATTATCTCTCCCCGTGCCGAGGCTAAGGTGATTCTCCTGCGCCCGCCCGTGTTCGCGCTGGATAACAGAGCCGCGCATCAGCGCCAAACATACTCGGAAAATCATATCCTTTCGGACGCCGACCCGCCGATATGGTGCACCAAATCCTGACAGTGCCGATCCTAACCTAAGTAAGCGCTTGGGCTGGCGTGCTTCCGTCTGCTAATACCCGCCACATTCCTGCCGTGATTCGGAAGCGTTGCGGCGGCGGGGAGTTACCGAACCCACGCGCTTCCGGTTGTTACAGGGGAATTATCATGAAGAAGTTTTCTGCGCTGATCGCCGTCGCCAGCCTCGCTCTCGTCACCGCTGCCTGCTCGGCCCCGGCTGAAGAAACCGTCGAAGAAGGTGCCGAAATGACCGCTGAAGGCACTGAAATGGCTGCCGAAGGCGACGCAATGGCTGCCGAAGGCGAAGCGATGGCTGCCGAAGGCGAAGCAATGGTCGAAGAAGGCGCCGACGCGATGGTCGAAGAAGCCGTGGCTGAAGAAGCTCCTGCTGCCGAGTAAGCCTTCGGGCTTGCCCGTCCCGGTGTGAACCACCGGGCAGCGGACAGACAAGACCGGCGGTGACCCACGGGTTGCCGCCGGTTTTTGTTTGGCAACCGGCCTCAGCTTAGCCGCGCCGGGCGGCAATCAGGAATTCGACATTGCCCTGCGGCCCGGTGATCGGGCTTTCGACAATGCCCTGTACGTCCCAGCCCAGCCCTTCGATCCAGCCGCGCACTTCGTCGCACACGCGGGCATGCAAAGCGGGATCGCGCACCACTCCGCCCTTGCCGACCTCTTCACGCCCGACTTCGAATTGCGGCTTGATCAGCGCAACCAGCTGGCACTGCGGCGCGGCCAGTTGCAGCGGCACGTCGAGCACCTTGGCAAGGCTGATGAAGCTCGCATCGCAGACCACCCAATCGCACGGACGGTCGATGTGTTCAGGCGTGAGAATGCGCGCAGAGGTCTGCTCGAGCACAGTGACGCGCGGGTCTTCGCGTAAGCGCCACGCCAGCTGGTTGGTGCCGCTGTCCACCGCGAACACGTGCGCCGCGCCATGCGTCAGCAGCACATCGGTGAACCCGCCGGTGGAGGAGCCGATATCCATCGCCACCGCGCCTGCCGGATCGAGCCCGAAATGCTCCAGTGCGTGCGCCAGTTTGATCCCGCCGCGACTGACCCAGGGATGATCGCGCCCGCGCACATCCAGCGGGGTGTCATCGGCGATCTGGTGGCCGGGCTTGTCGATCTTGGCCTCACCCACGAACACCAGACCTGCCATCACCAGCGCCTGTGCGCGGGCACGGCTTTCAGCCAAGCCGCGCTCGACCAGAAGCTGATCGATGCGGCGCTTTTGCGGTTTTGCGGGACGAGGCGAGTGTTCAGACATGGACATTCCGGGGTGGACAGGCGCGGGCTGTAGCGCGCAAAGTGGCGGCATGAAAGCGATCTACTGCCACGCTCTCGGTGCTGTCGCACTGACCTTTGCCCTTGCCGCCTGCGTGCCCTCGGTCGAGGCGCCAGCCTCGGCGCCCGCACCCGCGCCTGCGCCCAGCCCGGTGGCTCGCCCGGCACCTGCCCCCGCTCCTGTGCCGCCGCCGCCGGTGCAGGCACCGGTGAGCGACAACTGGATGGACGCGCCCGCAACGCCGGGGACATGGCGCTACGTTGCACAGGACGGTTCGAGCGTCGCCGAATTCTTGTCTCCGGGCAATGAACGGCTGGCTGCGATATCGTGCGCCTATGGCCGCGATGTGTTCGTGGCCGTCTACGGCGCAGGCGCGGGGCCGATCACGATCCGCAGCGAAACGGCAACCCGCACCCAGATCGCCAGCCCCAGCGGGATGGTCGCACGCACACAGGTGGCACCCGGCGACCCCCTGCTGGACGCGATGGCGCTGAGCAAAGGACGATTCGCTATCGAGGCGGGCGGCCAGCCGTCGCTTTACCTGCCTGCCTGGGCCGAAGTGAGCCGGGTGATCGAGGATTGTCGGTAATTTTGTAGTGCGAACCCGCCTCCGCGGGTTCGTCCTCGGCGCTGCTTCTGCCGCTGTGCGGCAGAGCGCCTGCGGGGCGGCCGCGTGGCCTTGCGGGCCTGCGGCCCGGCAATCAGGAACACCCGATTCTATACATTAATATCCACAGGCTTGTCCGCAGGCTGTCCACAACGCGCCGCCGAAACGCAAAACGCCCGAGGCATCCCTCAGGCGTTCGATCCGCGCGCTTCTTGCGGCGGGGGCAGAGTATGACGCGGGAAAAGTTTTTTACAAGACTTGTCACTGTCACCTCCATGATTCACATTGCATCCCGAGGCCAGCGGCGATCGCGGCTCTCGGCCCCCGGTGATGCGGCGGGTCTGGCTCACAAGCGCGAAAGGAGGTGATCCGATGTCTCATGGTTCAGTAGCGAGGTCGGTGAAGATCCCTACGGAGCATACTCGGTAATTATCTGGCCAAGTAAGGCTTCGTGAGCGGCACTTCCGGCCGCTGACCATGTCAAGGGCAGTTCCATGCACCCCTTATTTCGGGGCGCGGAGCTGCCCTTTTCATTTGTGCTTCAGGCCTTTGCTTTGCGAACCTGCCTCCGCAGGTTCGTCCTCGGGGCTGTTCCTTCGCTGCGCTACGGGCCCCTGCGGGCGGGCGGTCGCCCTTGCGGGCCTCTGGCCCATTCTGGCCCTCTCCTCTAAAGGAGGGGAGCCGTCCGCAAGAATGGTGGAGGGGCGACCAAGGGTGATCCCGCAACACGCGTCTTGCCCAAATCCCCGCGCAGGATTAGGCGCAAATCATGCACTTCACCCGCACGCCTCACCCCGCGCCCACGCCCGATGCCACTCGCGATGCGCTGATTGCCGATCCCGGCTTCGGGACGGTGTTCACCGATCATATGGTGGTGATCGATTACGACGAGGCGCTCGGTGGGTGGCAGACGCCGACGATCGGCCCGCGCGGGCCCATCCCGCTCGATCCGGCGGCCAGCGTGCTGCACTATGCGCAGGAGATATTCGAAGGCATGAAAGCCTTCGCCCATGCCGATGGCGGGCTGTCGCTGTTCCGTCCGGATGCCAACGCACAGCGGTTCAACGCCAGCGCGCGGCGCATGGCGATGCCGGAAATCCCGGAGGAAACCTTCCTCGCCGCCGTGCGCGAAATCGTTGCTGCCGACGCCGCATGGCTGCCGCCAATCGAGGGCGGATCGCTGTATATCCGGCCCTTCATGTTCGCGTCCGAAGCCTTTCTCGGCGTGCGCCCGGCCAAGCAGTACAAGTTCGTGGTGATCATCAGCGCGGCGGGCAATTACTTCAAGAAGGGCGTGAACCCGGTCAAAATCTGGGTGAGTCAGGATTATGTCCGCGCCGCACCCGGCGGCACCGGGGCGGCCAAGACCGGCGGCAACTACGCCGCATCGCTGGTCCCGCAGGCAGAGGCCACGGCGCAAGGCTGCGATCAGGTGGTGTTCCTCGACGCGGTCGAACACCGCTGGGTCGAGGAGCTGGGCGGTATGAACCTGTTCTTCATCCGGTCTGACGGCAGCGTCATCACCCCGCCGCTGACCGGTACGATCCTGCCCGGCATCACCCGCGATTCGCTTATCGCGATGCTGCGCGAGGAAGGGCTTGAAGTGCGCGAGGAGCCCTACGGGATCGACCAATGGCGCGAAGAGGCGGAAAGCGGCACGCTGCTGGAAACCCTGGCCTGCGGCACGGCTGCTGTGGTCACTCCCGTCGGCACCGTCGCCTCGCCCTCTGGGGAGTTTACCATCGGCACCGGCGGTATCGGCCAGATGGCGCAAAAGATGCGCGAGCGGCTGGTCGGCATCCAGACCGGCCGGATCGCCGACACGCACGGCTGGGTGATGCGGGTTTGATCCAGGTCGCTGCGCTCTACCGCTTCACGCCATTCCCCGACCCCGAAGCGTTGCGCGCGCCCCTGCTCGCCGCGTGCGAGGCGCATGGGATCAAGGGCACGCTGCTGCTCGCCCGCGAGGGGATCAACGGCACGATTGCGGGCAGCGACAATGCGCTGGCATCGGTGCTCGGCCATATCCGCAAGTTGCCGGGGTGCGCTGACCTCGACGTTAAATACTCCAACGCGCCCGAAATGCCGTTTCACCGCATGAAGGTGCGGGTGAAGCGCGAGATCGTGACCATGGGCGAACCCGACATCGACCCGACGCTGTCGGCGGGCCACTATGTCGATCCGCATGACTGGAACGCGCTGATCGCCGATCCGGACACCATCGTGATCGACACCCGCAACGACTACGAAGTCGCGGTCGGCACCTTTGCGGGCGCGGTCGATCCGCAGACGCCATCCTTCCGCGATTTCCCCGCCTGGTTCCGCGAGCATCGCGACGAACTGCTCGATGGCAAAAAGAAGGTCGCGATGTTCTGTACCGGCGGCATCCGCTGCGAGAAATCCACGAGCTTCCTGCGTGCCGAGGGGATCGACGAGGTCTATCACCTCAAGGGCGGCATTCTGAAGTATCTCGAACACGTGCCTGAAACCGAAAGCCTGTGGCAAGGCGAGTGCTTCGTCTTCGATGAACGGGTGACTGTGCGCCACGGGCTCGAACAAGGCACCTTCCAACTGTGCCGCGCCTGCCGCCGCCCGCTGGATGCCGCCGCCCTTGCCCATCCCGATTACGAGGACGGGGTGAGCTGCCCCGCCTGCATCGACGAACGCACGCCCGAACAACGCGCCGGTTATGCCGAGCGCCAGCGGCAGGAGGCGCTTGCCAAGGCACGCGGCGAACTGCACGTCGGCGCAGTACGCAAGGCGCTGCCATGACCGCCCTCCCGATCCTCTACTCCTTCCGCCGCTGCCCCTATGCGATGCGGGCGCGGATGGCGCTGTGGACGGCGGGGGTCGCAGTGGAATTGCGCGAGGTGAAGCTCGCCGCCAAGCCGCCGCAGCTTGCCGAAGCCTCGCCCAAGGCAACCGTGCCAGTGCTGGTGCTGGAGGACGGCACCGTGCTGGATGAAAGCCTCGCGATCATGCGCTGGGCGCTGGCGCAGAACGACCCCGAAGGCTGGCTGGCGGGCGATGATCCGGCGCTGATTTCGCGCAATGACGGGCCGTTCAAGCACCATCTCGACCGTTACAAATACCCGAACCGCTATCCCGATGAGGCAGGCGGCGATGAGGCCACATTCCGCCTCGATCATCGCACCCACGGCTTGTCGGTGCTGCTTGATCTGGATGCGCGGCTTGGCATGAGCGCGTATCTGCGCGGTGATCGCCCCACCCTTGCCGACATCGCGCTGTTCCCGTTTATCCGCCAGTTCGCCAACACCGATCGCGACTGGTTCGACGCGCAGGGATTGCCGCATGTGCAGGAATGGCTCGAACGGCACCTTGCTTCGGACCTGTTCAAGGCTGTCATGCCCAAATTCGCGCCCTGGCAGGCCGGAGACCCGCCGATCCGGTTCGGGCCGTAGCTGCATTTGCTGCAATGCGGGATTTCCTTTGGGCGCGCGGCCATAGCCTGTTACAGGCCCGCCCATGCTTACCATCGACGGTGTCACAGTGCGGCTTGGCGGCCGGGCCATTCTTGAACGCGCCAGCGCAACCGTGCCGGTGGGCGCGCGCGTCGGCCTCATCGGCCGCAACGGCGCGGGCAAGTCCACGCTGATGAAGGCATTGATCGGCGAGATCGAACCCGACGACGGTGAAATCAGCAAGCCTTCGCGTGCGCGGATCGGCTATATCGCGCAGGAAGCCCCCAGCGGCAGCATGACGCCGGAGGAAGTGGTGCTCGCCTCCGCCACCGAACGCGCCAGCCTGCTGGAAGAGCTGGAAACCTGCACCGACATGGACCGCATGGGCGATGTCCACGAACGCCTGCTCGCCATCGACGCCTATTCAGCCCCGGCGCGCGCAGCCAAGATCCTCAACGGCCTAGGGTTTGACGAAGAGATGCAGAAGCGCCCGGTCGACAGCTTTTCCGGCGGCTGGAAAATGCGCATCGCGCTGGGCGCATTGCTGTTCTCCGAACCTGACATCCTGCTGCTGGACGAGCCTTCGAACCACCTGGATCTCGAAGCGACATTGTGGCTGGAGAACTTCCTCAAATCCTACCCCGCCACTCTGGTGGTGATCAGCCACGAACGCGACCTGCTCAACAAGGTGGTCGATCACATCCTCCACCTGCAGGGCGGGCAGTTGACGCTCTATCCCGGCGGCTATGATGCCTTCGAAAAGCAGCGCGCCGAACGCGCGGCGCAGTTGGCTTCTGCCAAGGCATCGCAGGATGCACAGCGCGCGCGGCTGCAGGATTACGTCGCTCGCAACTCGGCCCGCGCCTCCACCGCCAAACAGGCGCAATCGCGCGCCAAGATGCTCGCCAAGATGCAGCCCATCGCCGCGATGATGGAAGATCCGACGCTGAGCTTCGATTTTCCCGATCCGGCGGAGATGAAATCGCCGATGATCACGCTGGAACAGGCGGCGGTGGGTTACGGCGAAGCCCCGCCGATCCTGAAGCGGCTGAACTTCCGGATCGAGGCCGATGACCGGATCGCGCTGCTGGGCCGCAACGGCAATGGCAAGACCACACTGGCGCGCCTGCTCGCCTCGCAGCTTGCGCCTGCCGAAGGCGCGGTGAATGCGCCCGGCAAGCTCAAGGTGGGATATTTCACGCAGTATCAGGTCGAGGAACTGGCGGGCGAGGACACCCCGCTCGATCTGATGAACCGTGCGATGGACGGGCAATCGCAGGGCGCCATTCGCGCGCAGCTGGGCCGCTTCGGCTTTTCCGGTCCGCGCGCGAACCAGCGGGTCGACAAGCTTTCGGGCGGGGAGCGTGCGCGGCTGGCGTTGGCGCTGATCACCCGCGACGCGCCGCATCTGCTGATCCTCGACGAGCCGACCAACCACTTGGATGTCGACGCGCGCGAGGCGTTGATTCAGGCGCTCAACAGCTATTCCGGCGCGGTGATCCTGATCAGCCACGATCGCCACATGGTCGAACTGACCGCTGACCGGCTGGTGCTGGTCGATGGCGGGACCGCACGCGAATATGCCGGCAGCATGGATGATTACATCGACTTCATCCTCGGCCGGAAGCCGAAGGGCGATGCGATCAAGGGCAACAGCGCGGGCGCCAAGCCGAACGCGCCCAAGACCATGGCGCAGGCGCGCTTTGCCCAGTCCGAATTGGACAAGGCGGAAAAGGCCCTGGCCCGCGCGACTGCCGAGGTCGAGCGGCTGGATCAGCAGATCCTCGCGGCAAGCAGTGGCAAGCCCGGAGCGGACAGCGCAAAGCTGCAAAGCCTGCTGAGCGCCCGCGCCAAGGCGGCCGATACGCTGGCCGATTCCGAACAGGCATGGCTCGCCGCGGGGACAGTGCTGGAGGCGTTGGAACAGGTTTAGGGCTTTCCTGACACCCTTCCCTTGAGGGGAAGCGAAGCTGGCGCGCAGCGCCTACGGCTAGGGATGGGTGTGCAACGCACGCTGATGTCGTACGCCCACCCCCAACCCCTCCCCACGGGGAGGGGAGGAAGAAAGCGCCCGGATCAAGCCCGGGGGGGCGCTAGCGGTAAGGACCATTCAAGTCGCTAGACGGGAACGCAGACGTCCAGCCGCCGAAGCGGTATATCTGGCTGGCGGATTTCGGGATTGCATTCGGTTGCTGGAAATGACCGTTAGTGGGTGGAGAGCGGAAGGGCCGCTCCCCATTGGTCACTGCCCCGGCGGTGCAGGCTGGGGACGAATTAAAAAAGCTTATCCGGGGATGTGAATTCCGCACAGCTTGTTACCATCAGGGTCGCGCACGTAGGTCAGGTGGATCGTTCCCATCGCAGACTCCCGCGGACCGGGAGCGTCTTCGATTGATGTTCCGCCGTTGGCGACGGCCACATCGTGAAATTGCTGAACTTGTTCGGGTGAATTGCAAGAGAAAGCAACCGTAGCCCCGTTTGCCACAGTCGCCGGTTCATCGTTGATCGGCTGAGTGACGATGAAGTTTGTTCCGCCCGGGTTCGGGTAGAAGAGGCGCATATGCCCGCTTCCGGCAATATTGTTCATCGGTTCTGGCATTCCCAGAACACCCAGAACCGCGTTGTAGAACTGCCGCGACCGCTCGATGTCGTTGGACCCTACCATTGTGTGGAACAGCAATCTCTATCTCCCTATCGTTTCGCGGACGCTTGTGGAGGCAGTGGGAGATCAGAGCAAGCGGCGAATTGCGAGCTATGCCGTTGAACAACATAGGCCGAACTGGCAGAAAGTTCCGATTACAGCGGTTCCGGGCCCTATAAACTTGTGGCCGCTTTCAGGAAGTCGCTGCCCGCAGCAAACGACCGCAACGGGGTCGATTCCTGAACGGCAGGTTTTCTCCAGCCCCATGGGAAAGCCGCCCGGCAGGTTTCGGCCATCACCGTTCACCGTGCCGCCCTCACACCTCCCCTACCCCAACCCCTCCCGAAACGCATCGACCAGCCAGCTTGCCGCAGGGCCGAGCCGCGTGTCGCGTCGCCATAGGGCGCTCAGGCGATAATGTGCGCCGGGCTTTTCCGGCAGGTCGAGTTCCACCAGCGAGCCGCTCGCCAGATCGCCCGCCACCATCGCGCGCGGCATGTTGCCCCAGCCCAGCCCTTCGCGCAGCAACGAATGCTTCGCACCCAAGTCCCCCAGCCGCCACGTCAGCGGGCTGAGAACCGAGAACTCGCGGCCCTCTGTCATCGGAGAACGGTCGGTCAGCACCAGCTGCAGGTGGCGGCGGCTTTCTCCCGGCGCGATGCCCGGTTGCGAAAGCGGGTGGGACGGCGCGGCGACGGGGATCAGGTCGATTTCCCCCACCGCCTGCCGCTCCAGCCCCGGCTGATCGCCGATCACCGGGCCGCCGATGGCCAGATCGGCCTCGCCATCGATCAGGCAGGCCGCGACCGCGCCCAGCCCTTCGATCCGCAAAGTCAGCGCGCAGGTGGGGAACATCTGCCGGAACGCGCCAAGCACGTGCGCCGTCACCTCGCCGGACACCATGACATCGACCACCAGCGTGATCGCCGCTTCCTGCCCCGCGTGGAGCGAGCGCGCCTTCGCCAGCAGCGCATCGGCCCGGTCGGCAACGCTGCGCGCCTCCGCCAGCAGACCCTCGCCCGCCGCAGTCAGCACCGGGCGGCGCGATCCTTCGCGCTCGAACAGGGTGAGCGCCAACTGCGCCTCCAATTGGGCGATACCGTAGGACACTGCCGAAACCGCGCGCCCCATCGCCTTGGCCGCGCCGCCGAAGCTGCCGTGGTCGGCGACCGCGATGAAGATGCGCAACTGATCGAGGGTGGGTTCACCGAGTTTCATGGGCTGCATGTTCAAATAATCCGAACATCTTGGCAAGTTTTATCGCACTTATCCGTTTGAACCATACCGCCTATCTCCCGTTGCAACAGAGCGAGCCCAGTTGCGGGCCACTCCGAAACAAGGAGAAACGCCATGATCGAACTTCGTCCCTTCAACACGCTGGGTGCCGCCGACCACGGTTGGCTGGATGCGCGCCACCACTTCTCGTTCGCCAGCTATCACGATCCTGCCCGCGTCCACTGGGGCGCATTGCGGGTCTGGAACGATGACAAGATCGCTGCGGGCACCGGCTTCCCCACCCATCCGCACAGCGACATGGAGATCATCACCTATGTCCGCACCGGCGCGATCACGCACCGCGACAGCATGGGCAACGAAGGCCGCACCGAAGCGGGCGACGTGCAGGTGATTAGCGCGGGCAGCGGCGTGCGCCATTCGGAATACAACCGCGAAGGCACAGACACGACGCTGTTCCAGATCTGGATCATCCCCGACGAGCGCGGCGGCGAACCCAGCTGGGGCGCGCGCCAGTTCCCCAAGGACAGCCGCAACGGCGCCTTCGTCCCGCTCGCCAGCGGCGTGGCGAACGATAACGACGCGCTCAAGATCCGTGCCGATGCGCGGGTGCTGGGGGCAACGATCAAGGCGGGTGAGAGCGTGACCTACACGCCCCGCAGTGCTGACCGTCACCTCTATCTGGTGCCCGCCACCGGCAAGATCCGGATCGATGACGTCGAGGCGAACGCCCGTGACGGCGTAGCGATCACGGCGCTGGACAGCGTCACCATCACCGCGCTGGAAGACAGCGAAGTGGTGCTGGTCGACGCAGCGTAAGCCTTCCCCCCGGAGCCGGCCGGTTCCCCCACCCTGTC